>FMEL01000021.1 GCA_900066355.1 uncultured Ruminococcus sp. | reverse complement strand
GCTTCCGATAATTTTTGCAGCAAAATTTCTCCAACTGTTACCGCATCTTCTACACTTAGATAATGATCGGCATGATCCTGAAGAAATATTTTGCCAGATACAGGAAATTCTTCATCTGCAAACCATATTTTTAAAGTTACCGGATATCTTGGCAGAACTGGAAAAACAGCACACAAATCCGCCTTTGTCTCTGTAAATTCTGCACCCAGGTTTTTACATGCTTTCTGAATTTTCTCAGGATCTTTATCCTGCAAAAGCTTTTCCAGTTTCTGCTCTGCGGTCCGGTCAAACTTGGTTCCTCGAATCAATCCATCTTTCAGGTTACCAAAAGTAATGAGCTTCTGTGAACCTTCTGTTCCATCGGCCATATCCAGATAATGCAGCAATGTCAGATAATGCCATTCGTCCATATCTGAGTTAATATAAAACTCAGGAAGTTGAATTTCAATCACTTCATGAAAACTCTGTACCTCAAGCATATTTCGACTGCTATGAAAAACAGCCCCACTTTTTGCAGCAATCTCCTCTCCGGAACGATTTTGTAACCGTTTTACTGCTGCCAGCAGCATTTCCTGAAATGCACGATTTTCTGTTTGATTTTTGTATTCCATAACTTCTCCTTTGCGAACATTTTATCGCATCATATAATAATCAATGTTTATGCAAGAATTTGGGTGGTTTCATAAATCTGGCTTTGTCCGGATTCTCTTTCATCCATTCCCGGGCAAAATCCATTACCTCAGTCATAGTTTCATAATCTTTTCCACAAAAACAGCAACTTGGGCATGTTGGACATGGCCATCCCTTATTTTTGAATCTGCATGCGTCTAAATGTCGGTATGCTCTTAATAAATTTGCTTCATATTCTTCTTTAGACTGTGAAGCTTCCCTGTTTTCACGATAATAAAGGTGATACATTTTTTTAGTCATATGTTTTTTGATTCTGGTATATAAATTTCCTTTTAATTTGTCCACAATCAGCATATTATACAATCCTCCGTAAGTTTTATTACTATGTTGACTTTTCCTTTAAATTTCATTATAGTTGTAATTATATTATTTACAATCATCAAAATAAAAAATATGTACAGTTTCTCAACACATTAAAAAGAGCTGTTGAGAACTTGGGATGTTTTTGACAAACCAGAAATATTTTCGCCTCAAAAACGTGAAACCAAAATCATTATATCATACTACAAGGAGTTTCTTATCATGAAATACTCAACGAAATTAAGCGATACTGTTCATGTGATGGTTCTGATTGCCATCAACAAGGAAAAATCTCTCTCCAGTGCCTCAATTGCAGAAAGTGTCCATACAAATCCTGGATTTGTACGCCAGCTTATGTTAAAACTAAAAAAAGCCGGACTTATGACCAGTGTAGCCGGACATGCCCGTCCTTCTCTTTCAAAACCAGCAGATCAGATTACATTGCTGGATATTTATAAAGCAGTTGAGGGTGATAAACCATTGCTTCATTTAGATACTCATACCAATCCAGAATGTGGCGTTGGCATTAACATTCAGTTATCTTTGCAGGGATTTTATAATGAAATTCAAAAGACTGCCGAAGAAAAAATGAATACGATTACTTTACAGGATATCATAGATATCTACTATCAGCGGATATCTATAGAAAACAACTTACAAAATATCATTTAACAGGAGAACATTTTCATGTACCTTCAGCAAATACGAAATGCCACCATTTTTTATATTATGGTGGAAAAACATTTTTAATTGATCCTATATTAGCTTCAAAAGGAAGCTGGCCTCCACGAGCCATCAAAGCAATGGCAGATTGAAAATATTTCCAATTAACCTTTCAAAGCCGATACCAAGAAGAAGTGCTCCGAAAATCGCTAACACAACCGTACCAACTGTCTTACCATTTAATCTAATCAGATACCAGTACCTTGAAACGTGTATGCACATTTAAATTTTTACTTTCTATTCTTCACCACAACGCCCGCTGCAACTGCAACTACTGCTACCACCGCTACTACGATAACTTTTCCCATGTCCTGAACCTCCTTTCGACTTCGTTAAGTGCATATTATTTTATATTTGTTTATATTTTGATAAAACAATATTTGAGTAATATTAATTTTCTACTTCTAAAACTTTTTTTTCATCCACATTTTTAACACCATCAACCAATAAAGTTTCTATTCTTTGTCTGGTTGTGCAGCTTCCATTGCCTGATATTCCCTTTTTAACTCTTTCAGTAATTCTTCTTCTGAAGGAAGATATAATTTATATTTTGAAGCAAAAACCTGTGTTTCACCTTCTGGCAATGTATATCGTACAACTGCATCACTCTTATCTGCACATAACACAATTCCAATCGGCGGATTATCTCCTTCGTTCATCAATTCTCGTTCATAATAATGCACATACATTTGCATCTGTCCTAAATCCTGATGTGTCAAATCACCAATCTTCAAGTCAATAAGCACAAAACATTTTAAAATATAATTGTAAAAAACAAGATCTATTCTAAAATGGCGTCCATCAAACGTAATTCTTTTTTGCCTGGCAACAAAAGAAAATCCTCGTCCTAATTCCAATAAAAACTTTTGTAAATGTGTAATAAGAGCCTGTTCCATATTCTGCACGTTCTTCTCCGTTTTGTTCTTCAACAATAGACTTTCCAATCTGCCAGTAAGCTTCCACCATGGCAAAGTTGGCAGTCTGATAAACTTTATTTCTTGCATCTGAAAGTATTTTCTTAATTTCTCCATAAAACGCTTTATTCATCAGAAATCCCTCCTTCCTGTTAACAGTGATAACATTGCAATTTTTAAATCCAAAATTTCAAACTGATATTTCTATTTTACCCTTTTTAGACCGTTCTGCCTACTGCAATTTTATATTCTCATACAACAATGAGGTCGCATTCCACGACCTCATCACATTCATTTAAACATAAATCAATTCTTTCAAGATAATCTCTTCCCGTTCTCTGGCTGCCTTGTCCACTTCCAGCAGATGCTCACCGGATTTATAGGTGAGATTGGGAATCAGATATCCATTCACATTTGTATAAGTCAGCTTCATTTTATTAGCACTCTCCTTTTTTCTCTGATTTTTTACACCAAATTTACACCATTTGCAATTCATTTGACGCTATTCTACAATACCAGACAAAATGACTGATGCCCCGGAAAGCCTGTAAAATAGGCATTTTTGCAATACACAAAGCAGGTACAGTTTCCGGCAGATTCATTTTTGACATCTTATTTTCTACATGAGACATTTCTGCGATATGATTGTAGATATTCATAGTGATCTTCGCATCAGAGTGGTCTTCGCTCCGCTACGGTCGGTGCTTAACGGATGTCCACCGGACATCCAGCACCCCATCACATACTGCATAACTTTAGGATTCTTAATGATTTTCTGAAAGAATGGACACTTAGAAAAGAAGAACTAAAATCCGGCGAGATTACCCGAGATGAATATTTTGAATGGAAAATCAACTGGCCACAGACCTGTGATGACTGTGGTAAACGGGAACCGTCAAAACAGTGGAGAAATTTATATAAATAATTCAAAGACCGAAACTCTCCATCTTGCTTTGAATTTCGGTCTTCTTAACCTCATTCGTATCCGGTCAGTGCTTTCACAGTTGCTATAAATGTTGCTCTTTCATATGATTTCTATAAACGTCTTATAGAAATCATATGTCTTTCCGTTTTCCTGAGCGCAGAGCAAAAAGCGGCTGATGATTGCACCAGTACGGTGTGATTCCTGAATACGTGATACGTGTTCGCGCAGGTTATTAGGAAACCCCTCTGTCACTTCTTCCCTAAGCAAAAAAGTTACATACCGATTTGCCTTTTTTTGCCAAAGAATACTCGATTTTGGAAATAAGGAACTCATTTCCGCCGGTATAGTAAGCCCACGTTGTTCCTGTGGAAGTGTTTGTGTATGCTGCACCCGTGAATAAAGATATGGATTTTCAATATACTGACGCAGCTTGTCCCTTTCAATCAAGTCAAAAGATACAATGCAATCTGTATCAATATCAGACTCTTGATATACCTGTGTTTTCAATTCCTTCAATGTCTTCAACGCCTTCATATGATAGCGTAATTTCTCCATCCGACGTGCAAGCAGTTCTTGTTGATGTTCCAATTCTAAAAGTTTCTCAGAAAATAATTTTCCATGCTGCTCAGGCGTTGCGGCATCCATTCCACGAATTTCCTTTAACTCTAACCCAAGATTTTTATAAAAAATAACATCTGAAATGGTCATTAAATCTTCAATTGCATATTCCCGATATTGATTTTCAGTTTTTTTTCCGGGACGTAAAAGCCCCTTCTCCTCCCAATACCTGAAGGTAGATGCTGGCATATCAAAAAAACGGGCTATTTCTCCAATTTGAAATTTTTTATCCATGATTCTTCCCTTCCTGATTTTAAAACTTACCACTATTTACCCACTATACTATTTTTCACGTTGACCTTCAAGCTACTTTAAGGTTTATACTTCCATCAAGGGAGGAAATTTTTATGGAAAATGTTTTAATTTTTGCTTCTGAAAAAGAAGTTCGATTCACAAAACTATTAAAATTTATTGTTCCGACATATCTAACATCATTATTTAACACAGTCTATACCATTATTGATGGTATTTTTGTTTCTACATATGTCGGAACCAATGCACTGGCTTCTATTAACATTGTTTATCCTATTGTAAATGTATTGACCGGAGTTGCACTTGTATTTGCTACCGGCGGCAGCGCTGTCACAGCTTTGCACATTGGCGGAAACAGAAAACAGGAAGCAGACCGCTCCTTTTCTGCCAGCTCTTTTGCAGCTATTTTGCTTGGATGCCTCGTTTCCCTGATGATTCTTACGAATCTCTCAGCAATTCTGACCATACTCGGTGCAACTCCCGTGACAATTGCAGGGTGTAAAACATACGCACGTTGGTGGCTTTTGGCAACTCCCGTCGTAATCGGTAAGGAACTGTTTACATATTTTATCCGAGTGGATGGTGCCCCCTCATATAGCTTTATAACTGCACTGTCCGGTGGTATTTTGAATATCGTTTTGGACTATATTCTGGTCGGACAAATGCAAATGGGAATCTATGGTGCTGCACTGGCAACAATTCTTGGACTGGTATTGTCATTTTCTATGGGAATTTATTATTTTATCCATAAACAAAAGTATCTTTCATTTACCTTGCATAACTTATCCCTGCGGGAAGCCATGCATTGTATGATAAATGGTGCATCCGAATTTGTCAATCAACTTGCTATTGCAGTTACAACCATCGTATTTAACCGCACTGCACTCTCCTTTGCCGGTGAAGACGGTATCGCTGCAGTTTCCATCATCATGTATCTGCAGTTTTTGTTTATCGGTGTCTACTTTGGTTTTTCTATGGGCATAGCGCCACCTCTGAGTTATGCGTATGGCGACCGAAAAATAAGAATTTGCCGAAAACTGGAAAGCTATGCTCATCGCTTTTTCGCAGTAGCTCCAGTCGTCATTTATGCACTGACCTACTTTCTTACTCCAGTTGCTGTATCCTGTTTCACAGATACATCCAGCCCTGTATTTCCTATTGCAGTGTCCGGAATGAGAATTTATGGACTCGGTTTTCTATTTTCAGGAATTAATATTTTTGCTGCAATTCGAATGATGGCATATGGAAAAGGATATTTCTCCGGTCTGATCACATTTTTACGTTCATTCCTACTATTACTTTTATTTCTGATTGTACTGCCTTTGAAATTTGGTTTGACTGGAGTATGGCTCGCCGTTCCTGCGGCAGAAGCTCTGACATTACTCGTTGCTGTATGGTTTCTGCGGCCGATTCATTGTTAAAATAAGCTGCCTATGTTAGTGGCAAAATTCGTGGGGAACAGAAACCTCTATTCAAGTAAGAGATAAAGTTTGTTCCCCTCTTTTCCAGCTGTGCTTTATACTTTTCATACTCCTGTGCAATCGCTTTTTTTACATACTTTTATTTTGCACACTCCATAATTATTGCTTCACATCTGTCATATCCAAGCTGTGAGCTGTTCAGACACAGCGTATAATTGCTCGCTTTTCCCCATTTCTGATCCGTGTAAAAATTATAATTCGTCATACGCCTTTTATCTGTATCTGCCATCATTTTGACAGTTTCCTTCTCTTCTACATTATATAAGCCCATAATTCGCTGTATTTTTTCCGGCATATCCCCATGGATAAATACATTCAGCACATCAGCCCTATCCTTCAGAATATAATCTGCATTTCTTCCGATAATCACGCAAGATTCCTTATCAGCCAGTTCTAAAATAACCTTTCTCTGTGCCTCATACACGATGTCTTCCAGTGATTTTCCTGTGATATCACGTCCGGCAAATGCATATGCAAACAAACCTTTTTTCGGAGATAATTCCGCATTCTTCTGAACATACTCCGGCGATAAACCAGACTTCTCTGCAATCTCATTAATGATATTTTTATCATAATAAGCAATTCCAAGTTTCTTCGCTACTTCTTCTCCGATAAAGCGTCCGCCACTTCCAAATTCTCTGCTGATTGTAATGATTCTTTTTTCCATCTCTGATTTCTCCTTAGTTCAAAACATCTACTTTATTTTTTCTGATTCTCTTTAAAAATATATAGCCTACAAGGCATGAAATTATTTCAGTAATCGGAAATGCCCACCAGATCAGAGAAACTCCCATCTGTCCATTTCTGACAAACATGGAAAAATTTCCAGCCAGCGGCAGTATAATAATGAACTGTCTCAAAAGCGAAATAGCAAGGGACTCTATACCACCATCCAATGCCTGATAAATACCCTGATAAGCAATATTGATACCTGCAAACAAAAAGCTGACTGAGATTATTCTCATTGCTTCGATAAAATATTCTCTTGACTGTCCCGCATTAAACAATGTTGCAAATGCTCCGGGGAAAATCTCTGTGATTGCAATTCCCAGAATCATTAGCACAATTGTATAGATCAGACCATATTTGATTCCAGCCTGAATCCTCTTCTTGCTTCTCATTCCATAAGCAAATGCAATGATCGGAGTGATCGCATCTCTCAGACCAAAAGCGAGAAACAGTACAAACTGCTGAACTTTATAAAATAATCCATAGGCTGTCTGCGCTGATGGACTGAATTTCAGGATCAGATTCATTACATAAACCATAATTGACATCAGCGCCTGTGCAATGATTGCCGGAAGTCCGATTGCATAGATTTCCTTGATAATCCCACCATCCGGCTTCATGTATTTTGCCCCATGCTCGAATTCCTTATTGAATTTGATATGAAAGATAAGCAGTAATACTGCAGATGCTACCTGACCAATTACAGTTGCATAAGCTGCACCTTTCACTCCCATTTCCGGGCAAGACCCAATACCATAGATCATGATCGGATCAAGGATGATATTTACAACTGCTCCAACCACCTGGCCAATTGTGGAATAAAGAGAACGGCCTGTTGCCTGTAATAACTTTTCAAATAAAGAAAAGAAAATAATACCAAAAGAGATTACGCAGCATATCCTCAGATAGCTGACTCCCATCTCCAATACTTCTGTATCTACTGTCTGTGATGAAATATATGCTTTCACCCCAAAGATACCAAACAATAAACAGACCACATAAATGAGCACTCCCAGAAACAGACTGTTTCCTGCCACCTTTGCAGCTTTTTTACTGTTTCCCTGTCCAAGTGTCCTTGCAAGAAGTGCATTGGTTCCTACACCGGTTCCAATCCCCACTGCCACCATAAGCATCTGCACCGGAAATACCAGTGTCAACGCATTTAGTGCTGCTTCACTGCCTACTCTCATATTTCCCACAAATGCACTGTCTACAATGTTATAGACTGCCTGCAATGCCATAGATAGGATCATTGGGATTCCCATCTGGACCATCAGCTTATTTACCGGCATCTCCTTCATCTTGTTGCTTTCCGCCATTTTTTTAACTCCTTTCTTTTTGGCACAAAAAAAGTGCGCACCTTGTCATATAAGCTGGACTTACGCTGACACGCTACACACTTTTTCATGGCGATATTCATTTTTCAAAAAGTCAAACAAAATTTTCCTTGCAGTCACGCCCTCTTATTCCGTAAAAGTATAACGTACAAAAGAGCCTTGATTATCTCCTGTTACTATTACAACATCTCCGCTTTCATTATGTGTGGATTCCAAAACCGGAAATCTTCCATTTTCCTTTACATAAGCTTCCGGACTGTCTGCTTCTGCCTCAATCAAAGATTTTTTACTGTATTTTCTCCTCCACACGGATTTATTTCTTCAATAAAGATTTCATACTCATGCATGTATGGTTCCTCCTCAGATTCATTTTATAAAAACGAGTAGCATATACGTTGCTTTCCCACATCACTACACTGCTCGCCGCTATTTTTATTATAAAACCATTTCGTGTTTATTTCAAAAGTGATTTTTACTAAAAATGTATCTTCTGTTTTTAGATATTATTACCATGCGTTTACACGTACTCAAACTTCTTTCTAAGTTATCTACATCCACATATCCATCTACCAGAACAATTTCCGTTTCTGCTTTCTGAATCAGTCCTATTAGTAAACTGAACGCATCATATATCTGATCATCGCTAATCTGCCTGCCGTCCCCAAATAGCTCTATCCCTTATAGATACTGCTTAAGATTCTCTAAAACACACCTATACGCATTTGCATACATATCTAACTCACTCATAATTTTCCTCCTTCATTCTCTTTAACTCCGGCATCACAATTGCCAGCATTGTAATAAAACACAAACTTCCTCCAATTACATTTGATATCGGTTCTGCTAAAAACACGCCTCTTGTTCCCATGTGAAATGTATATGGAAACAAATATGTTAATGGCACGACTATAAATACTTTTCTAAGTAACGAAAAGAAGATTGCCTGTTTCTTTTTATTTAATGATTTAAATACCGTCTGTCCAATATATTGCAGATCCATAAATATAAACGCTGCAAAATACAACTTCAATGCTTCTACTGCATCTACCAGTAATTCTTTATCCGAACTGAAAATTCCGATTAAAAATTCCGGTGCAAGAATAATCACACTCCACATGACTGCCGTATAAATAAGAATCATGCAGGTCATTACTCTAATTGCTTTTCTAACACGTTTTGGACGCTGTGCTCCATAATTGTAGCTTAAAATTGGAGAGGTTCCTTCATTCATAGCATAAATCGGTGTCTCTACCATCTGCCGGATGCTTGATACAATTGTCATCACTGATATATAAACATCCCCTCCGATACCTGACAGCACACTGTTGCAACATATTGTTACTAAACTATTTGTCAGCTGCATAATAAATCCTGCACTACCAAGACTCACGATATTTTTTGCCTCTGCTCCACATACTTTCCATTCTGCCTTGGAGAGCATTCGAACTTTTAGCTCCGATTTCTTTCTTAAAAAATAAAATACATATGCTGCTGATAAAGTCTGTGAAATAATCGTTGCAATTGCAGCTCCTTTTATTCCTAAATGCAATCCAAATATAAATAATGGATCCAAAATTAAATTGGCAACTGCTCCAATTGTTACAGACAGCATGCCTGATGTAGCATAACCTTGTGCATTAATAAATGGATTCATTCCTGTTGCAATCATGGATGGCACTGTTCCTATCAGATAAATCATCATATATGGATACGCATAAGATAACCCTTCCTCTGATGCACCAAATAATACCAGTATCGGACTTGCAGACAACATGCCGATTACCATCAATACCACTCCACAAATGCACATCATTGAAAATGATGTATTCATAATTGTTTCAGCTTTTTTTGTATTCCCTTTTCCTCTGTTAATGGAAAATAAAGGGGCACCGCCACTTCCGAACAAGTTACTGAATGCTGTGATAATCACAATAATCGGAAAACATAAGCCCACCGCTCCAAGTGCTGTTGTTCCGACTTCCGGAATTCTGGCAATGTAAATTCGATCCACGATATTATACAAAAGACTCAATATCTGTGCCACCAGCATCGGTAATGCCGTGCCTAAAATATTTCCTGTAATTGTTCCGTGTTCAAAATCAATTCGTTTCATACTCTCATTCCTTTTTTGCTTTCTTTCCTTAACTCCAAGTATAACATAAATTAAAATAATTTCATTTAATTATACACGCTTATAAATTATTGGTTCATCATATCCAAAAGTTCTCTTCCCATTAACTTCCATACTTTCAGATACTTCCAGACAGCTATCAGAAAACTTTTCCCAAAGTTTAAATATCATTACCGGAGAAAACCTGCTTGTACTGCCTCCCTCCCAGATTCCGTCCTTTTCATGATAAAGTGCCGGGGTAAATTTTTTAATTTTTCCAGTTTAGTGAAATCAATATTCAGGAGGTGAGTGCTAATTAAAAAAATTGTAGTTCTACGTAATTTGGGTCTGATTGTAAACCCATCATTATTAATCGGTTGACATTTCATGCTTTTATGTGTTAATGTAATACCCGTAGCAAAAATCAAAGGGCTTTTCCACATGCCTGAAGGCAGTGGGGAGAGCCTGTGACAAATGAAAGGAAAATTTATGAATTCCGAATTTTATGAAACAGAAACACCGGCTCTTTCCAGAGAGGATGCGATTGCAATCCTGAATACTCCGGATGAAGAACTGGATGCGCTGATTGATTGCGCGAAGAGTTTACGATATCAATATAAGGGAAATCGTGTAAGTATTCATATTCTTACTAACGCCCGCAGCGGAAACTGTTCCCAGGATTGCGCTTACTGCGCACAGTCATGTCGCTCTACCGCAGATATTGATAAATACAAATGGGTAGATGAAGATAAGCTGTATCAGGATAATGACTTTGTAAACGATTATCATTTATCCAGACACTGCATCGGTCTGAGCGGTATGAAATTTACAGATAAAGAAATAGAAGAACTTGCCCGCCGAATCCGTAAGATGAAAGAACACGGAACGCATCTCTGCTGCTCCATCGGTTTTCTGACAGAAAAACAGGCCCGAATGCTCAAAGAAGCCGGCCTGGATCGAATAAATCACAACCTGAACAGCAGCCGTTCTTATTACCATAATATCTGCAGTACACACACCTTTGAGCAGCGAGTACAGAATATCCACATGCTGCAGGGACTTGGATTCGAAATCTGCAGCGGCGGCATCATTGGCATGGGCGAAAGTAAAGAAGATGTAGTTGACATGCTTCTTGAACTCCGCGAAATCCAGCCGGAAGCACTGCCAATCAACTTCCTCCTGCCGATTAAAGGAACTCCGCTTGGAGATGCCGATATCTCCGTTCTGACTACCGAATACTGCATGAAAGTCCTCTGTCTTGCAAGACTTCTCGTGCCAAAAGCAGATATCCGCTGTGCCGCCGGAAGAGAAGTATATTTCAAAGGGGAAGAAAAGAAACTGCTCAGTGTAGTTGACTCTATCTTTGCCTCAGGTTATCTGACAGAAGGCGGTCAGGGAATCGAAGATACTCTGAAAACTATCACAGATGCCGGATTTACTTATGAAATTGAATCCGCATAACCGACAAACTTTAGAAGGAGAATTTTTGACATGAACCAGACACAAAGCATTACTGCACCCCGCAGCAAAACCTACGAAATAACCATGACCGCACTGATGGCAGCGGTCACCTGCATTCTTGCCCCATTATCCATCCCCATCGGACCGGTTCCAATCTCATTCACCAATCTGGCAATCTATTTGTCCCTGTATCTTCTCGGATGGAAAAAAGGAACCATCAGCTATCTGATCTACCTTCTGCTCGGTCTCGTCGGTCTCCCGGTATTCTCCGGATTCACAGGCGGTCCGTCCAAACTGGCAGGTCCTACAGGCGGATATATCATCGGATTTATCGTAATGGCAGTCATTGCCGGACTGGTAATCGACAACTGCCGTAAACCATGGATCCAGCTTATCGGCATGATCGTCGGAACCATCGTATGTTACCTTTTCGGAACCATATGGTTCTGCCTGGTCGCAAATTACACTTTCAAAGCGGCCCTTGCAGTCTGCGTAATCCCATTCATCCCGGCTGATCTGGTAAAAATGATCATCGCCATGATCATCGGACCGCTGATAAAGAAAAGAATACGTTAATACTTCCCTGATATGCTGCAAACAGGTGCGAGTCATATAAATTTGATATGACCTGCACCTGTTTCATTTTTTCCAAAAATTCAGTAATTGCCTTAAAGCTGCCCCGTAAAATTCCTCATGATCCTGACGGAATCCGCATGATCAGTTTCTTCCCGTCTTTTTGCACCAGTGTCAGTACCGGTATGTGTTTTTTTCGAAGTGAATGCACGATCGGATATGCGGCAAACAGATTTTCTCCCACAAAAACTGCCTCTGGTTTGTATTTCAGAATTTTCCTTATCTGTTCTTTGATCAGGCTTTTCCACTCCTGCTTCTCCAGTGCAACCTCGCCATAGATTCCGTGAATTTCAAGCTCAGGAAGCTCAGAAAACCCGAAGTGTACCACTTTTGCGGATGATAATCCCGGTAATTGTCCGAGAAGTTCATCCGCTTCTTCTGTTCCGCCTAAGTTTACAATCACCGGTTTTTCATGAAACTGTTCCATGCTGATATGGCATGCCTGCACAGCATCGGCAAGTTCTCCTGTTGTCATAAGGAAGCCGCCTTTATGACAAAAGCCCGCCGATTTTAATCCGGTCACTGCTGCCAGTTCTTCGTTTTCAAGTCCAAGCCACTCCACCGGAAAACTGCATTTATAATTCATGGAATATTCTTTTTTCTGTGGCTGAATACAATAGCCGCCTCTGTTTGACGGAAAGATCACAAATGCAATTTCCGTTTCGGAGAGAAATTTCTGGCACGGCACAAATTCCGGAAGAATCAGAATACGTGCATCATCTCTGTGTTTTTCTCTGTCATGCACTGCCTGTTCATGGTGGGCATAAATTTCTTCTACACGTTTGTCCGCGCGTTCGTTTCCTCTGAAACGTTCGAATTTATTTTCCAGAATCATCCCTGCAACACTTACCGCCTGAAAAAATGCTTCGTCATTGCTTCCTTCTGCGTCCCATGTCGGGTTGAAATTGCCGATCAGTGTGGCAAGCTCGTTCTTTTCACCTGTATTGTCATTGTTATCAAGTGGCTGCACGAAGGATTCGTCGAATTTCTGCGCAAGTTCTTCCCCAAGGATGTCTGCACCAAGCTCTTCCCATAAAAGACCAAATGCCGCGTACGGAATACCGTTTTCACGGATCCTGCTGTCTTTCTGGTGATGATCGTATTGTCCTCTTCCGATGTCAAATACGATCCCGTCAAAGTCTTCCGGTACACGATTACCACGTGTGATCATAATTTCCGGGTTCAGATATAATAATAACGCCGCCGAAAAAACATCATCTGCGTGGAATTTTCCGCTGTGGGTAAATGCCGAGGCGCTCGGGCGGTGGATCTGGTATAGTAAATTGTTCATGTATATTCTCCTATAAGACGAACTCAGGCCTTAACCGCCCAACGCATTTTCGTAGATCTGGCTCTGCCGTTCTGGGCACATTCCTGCGCGGACGGGCGAATCACATCTTTGGCATAGTCGGAATAGATTCCAGCTTTATAGCCGGCCTTAAGTGCTTTCTTTACAAGCTTGTCTTCTCCTGAATGGAACGTCAGGATTGCCACACGTCCGCCCGGTTTGAGAGCATCCGGCAGTTTTTCCATAAATTCATACAGAACCTCAAACTCACGGTTTACGTCGATACGAAGCGCCTGGAATACTCTCTGGCAGGTCTTGCGGACGGTATCTTTACGCTCTTTTTCCGGAATAAAAGAAAGCGTCTTCTCGATAATCTCACGCAATTTTGTCGTAGTATCTACACGATTTCCCCTGCGAATCTCGTCTGTAATTGCTTTTGCAATCTCCTCACAATATGGCTCATCGGAATTTTCATAAAGCATTCCGGCAAGTTCATCTCTGCCGATCGTATCAAGTCTCTCTGCCGCGCTGATCCCCTTTTCCTGATTCAGGCGAAGATCAAGCGGCCCGTCTGCACGGAAAGAAAAACCACGCTTCGGATTGTCAATCTGCATGGACGATACCCCGAGATCTGCAAGAATAAAATCAAATCCACCGGCTTCCTTTGCAATCTCATCGATCGTACAGAAATTCTGAAGTTTGACCGTCAGAATGTCCTCTCCAAAGCCCTGCTCTGCCAGACGCTTACGGGTCTTTGCAGATTCCTCCGGATCCACATCTGTTGCATACATATGACCTTCACCATGCAGGCATTCCATCATTGCTTTTGTATGTCCGCCATAGCCAAGTGTCGCATCAAATCCTGTCTCGCCCGGCTGGATCTTCAGGAAATCAAGGATTTCCTTTACCATGATGGAAATATGCATTCCTGCCGGAGTATTTCCCTTACTGATGACATGTTCGATCGTATCCTTATATTTCTCCGGATTCAGCTCTTTATATTTTTCCTCAAATTTGCGCGGATATTTTCCCTTGTATCGTACTCTTCGTTTGTGTGGTGTCTGTGTTTCCTGTTCCATTTCGTTCTCCCTGTATTTTTAATTAATTTTCTTCTTTATAAATTCTTCTACTATATCCAGTGCCGCCTCACTCATAAAGCCTCCCCATCCATGTCCGGCATTCCTAAGCTTGACAAACTCCACTTCCTTATCCATCCGTTTTAAAGCCTCATATAAAATACAGGACTGATTAAACGGGACCAGCGGGTCACTGCCACCATGCATGATAAGAACAGGCGGCGTTTTTCGATTGCGGTGCAGATGCACCACAGGATTTGCCGGATAAGCATCCTCTGGATGATCATGAAGAGTTTTTCCGCCAATCAGTACTCCTGACGGACTTTTAGCTGAATCATGATCGATTGCAGACGGATACTGTGATGCTGCCACAAGATCTGTCGGTCCAAACCAGTCTATGATGCAGTCCACTTCTGTTGTTACCTGTGGATATTTTTCCGGAAGATACTCCGCATCTCCGGTAATTCCCGCCATCAGCGCTGTATGTGCTCCGCTTGAATCGCCCCAGAGTACCACTTTGCTCACATCGATTCCATAATGTGCTCCATTCATCCGCAAAAAACGAATTGCTGCTTTGGTGTCTATTACCTGAGCAGGAAATGGTGCCAGCTCGCTTTCTCTGTGCTCCACAATCGCCACGGCATATCCTCTTTCGCACATCCTGACCAGTGTCGGAAGACTCTGAAACAATTTCTGCTTATGCCAGGAAGATCCCTGTACATATACGATCAGCGGCCATTTCAGATCTTTTCCGTAAACGAGCGGTGTCATGATCTGAAGATGCAGCTTCCTGCCACTGTGCTCTGCATATTCAACATCCGGATAAAGTTCGGTACAATATCCGAATGTGTCCTTTACGTCGATTTCTTTCACTCCCTCCGGAAGCTCTTCACTTTCCGGAAATCGAATTTTTTCCATCGGAGACAATATTTTTTTCACGTTTTTCCTCCGTAATCTGTTTCATATTTTCATTTTGTATAAAAATCTGTTTTGATCTTAGATTATCATACCATGTCGTCCTGTTCATCTCAACTATAAATCCACAGTCTATCAATGGCTCCAAAACAACCAAATACAAATTAAACCAACAAATTTTCGTGTCAAAAATGGCCACCAAAAAAGCAAGTCCAGAACAAGTCCACGAATTCTCAGGCTACCAATGACTCCAGCAACAGTAAGTACAAACAAAGTCCACAAAATCCGAGTAAAACAGATGGTTTAAATAGAAGTAAGTACTCCGAAAGTCAATAAATTCGTCGAAAAAAGATGGTCTAAACAAAAGCAAGTATCCTGGTAGTCAAAAAGTACACCGAAAATAGATGATCTAAACAAGTACAAATACCAACAGGGTCATTCACATTTGGTCGCCGCAAACTGTCCCCTTATTTTTTCTTTAAATTGCCTCTTTATTAATGCACAGTTCTGTTGTAAAGTATACCCAATCAAAAAACATAGGAAAAAGGAAGGTTAAGTATCATGGCAAACACAAACGTACAGACAGCTGCTGCTGAGCGCGAGGTTACTTCTTCCGTTCAGTTTCTTACCGTGACCGCTATCTTTGTAGCTCTCACTTACATCTTTACGGCATTCATCAACGTCCGTCTTCCGATTGCAGCCAACGGAGGACTTATCCATCTCGGCAATGTTCCGCTGTTTATCGGCGCCATTATCTTCGGTAAAAAGACCGGCGCAATCGCAGGTGGTGTCGGAATGGGACTGTTTGACCTGCTTTCCGGCTGGACTTTATGGGCTCCATTTACTTTTGTAATCGTTGCTCTCATGGGCTTCACCGTAGGCAGACTTACCGAAGACGAACAACACCAGAACTTCAAATGGTATGTGATCGCACTCATCGCAGCCTGCGTGATCAAAGTTGCAGGATACTACATCGCGGAAGTCGTAATCTACGGTAATCCGCTTGCACCGGTTGCTTCCATTCCGGGAAATCTCGTACAGATTGGTGTTGCAGCAGTCATCACACTTGTTGTGATCGCACCTCTGAACGTTGCTGCTAAAAGAGTCGGTTTACGTAAATTTAAGTAATATCCCGCGAGGTGTTTTGACATGTATATGTCAAAATCCCGAGACATACAAGTCAAAATGCCATCACCAAAGGTGATCTGGAATGCATTTTGGCTCGTAACTGTGAAGGTACTGAACAGTTACACCGGATTAAAAAAATAATAAGAAAAAGGACTTGATCTTATGTATAAAATTATGACACCGGGCCCGACACAGGTTGCCGAAAACGTGCGTCTCGCCCGCAGCAGAGAATGTACCAACCCTGATCTTGACGAAAACTTTGTAGAATTTTATAAAGAAACCTGCAAAAAAATCAGCCATCTTCTCCACACCGACAACGAAACACTCATCCTCGGCGGAGAGGGAATCCTCGGACTGGAAGCCGCCTGTGCGTCCATGACCGAACCAGGTGACCGTGTCCTCGTTCTGGACAACGGCATCTACGGCAAAGGATTCGCAGATTTTGTTTCCATGTACGGCGGATGTCCGGAGCTCTACTCCAGAGATTACCGTGAAACACTTGATGTACAGGAACTCGAAAACTTCCTCAAAGAACATCATGATTACAAATACGCAACCGTTGTCCACGGAGATACACCAAGCGGTATGTTGAACGATGTTTCCGCAATCTGTCCGCTTCTTAAGAAATACGGCATCATGACTGTTGTCGATTCCGTATCTGCTTCTTTCGGCGAACCGATGCGTATCTCCGACTGGCAGATTGACATTATGTGCGGCGGTTCCCAGAAAGTCGTTTCCGCACCTCCGGGACTCACCTTCGTAGTGATCAGTGATGATGCAAAAAAAGCCATGGCAGACCGTAAGACACCAATTGCATCTTTCTACGCAAACCTGACAACTTTTGCACATTATTATGAAGAAAAATGGTTCCCGTACACCATGCCGATCAGTGATATCTACGGACTCCGTGCCGCGATCGACAACATTGCAGCTGACCCGGACATCCTGACACGACATGAAAAAATCGCCGAAGCTTCCCGCAAAGCAATCACCGGTGCCGGTCTGAACCTTTATCTTAAGAGTGGTTTTTCCAGCACTGTTACTGTATTTGAAGTCCCGGAAGGAACCACCGCCAAAGCAATCCTTGATGGTGTTAAAAATGACTACAACATCATGCTTGCAGGTTCTTTTGATGTACTTGCAGGCAAAGTCATCCGCATCGGACATATGGGAAACAATGCTGATTACTACAATGTTCGTGAAGTCTTTGCAGCTCTGGACGGAACGCTCGCCAAACTTGGTGTTCCACTTAAAGCAAGCATGGAAAAACTCTTCTGCGACAGCATGAAATAGAATTTACACCAATAGAAAAGAGGCGCATTTACTATGAATAACAATCTGAAAAAATTAATTCTCGCAGCTTTGTTTGCTGCACTTTCCTGCGTGGCAACCATGTCCATCCGCATCCCTACTCCGGGAACCAGCGGATACATTCACCCGGGGGACGCTATCGTGATCCTCTCCGGTGTAATTCTCGGACCGGTCTGGGGCTTCCTTGCAGGCGGTATCGGATCTGCACTTTCTGACCTGATCGGCGGATATTTCATTTATGTTCCGATCACTTTCGTGATAAAAGGTCTTGTTGCCCTTGCTGCCGGACTTCTTTATCAGAAAGTCGGTAAAAACCAGAAGAGCCGCTACATTGCAGTCATTCTTGGCGGTGTTGCAGACATCATCCTCGTTGCAGGCGGATATTTCGTATGTGAATTCTTCATCTACGGAGCAGGTGCTGCTGCCAGCATCCCTGCAAACATCATTCAGGGTGTCGGCGGACTTGTTATTTCCTGCATCCTTTACCCGATCCTGATTTCCATTCCAAATGTACGTCAGACCGCAGTTGCTGCAGGTAAATAAATAATTTGTCAATAACCTAAAAAGGATTCCCGTTCTATGGTTCATTCACATCTCCATAGATTCGGAAATCCTTTTTTATGTAATAGGAAATTACTCCGTAATGTTCCTATTACATAAAAACGCTCCGCGAGGATGCGACCAGATGCATGAGGAACATGTCTGCTGAAGCAGACTGCATCTGGCGCGCAAAGCGTAACAAGTCCCTCAAAGATTGAGGGATTCAGGGAGTTTGAAGCGGACTTGTCCGCTTTGTTCTTCCTTAAATAAAGTACTCAATTACTTCCTCTGGTACGGTCTTCGTCTTTTCGTTAAATATCAGAACCGCCTCACGTTCCTCCACCGGGCCGAGAGCGTATATTGTTTCTTTGTTTTCCTGATTAAAGTACTTAAACGGCACTATGCGGTTGTATTCCTTAGGATGTTTATCATCCATCAGAATATCTTTCTGTTCATATGGTTTATCCCAGTAATACGGATCGAAGAGAAGAATATTTTCATTCTGTATTCCAGTCATCAAAACATAATGCTCTTCCTCAAGATACAGACGCACTACCGCCACACCCCCATGATTCAGCGCATGATTGATACGACTTTCTCCATCTATGTACACGCTTCGTCCTGACAGATATTCACTGCTCACAGACATGATGCCGAGGTCTCCGTATTCGTTCAGCCAATTGCTGAGGAACATCATCGCTGCTCTGGAAGTGCCTCTTTTGCCTGGGATTCCTTCTTTGCTGTGGCAGTCCAGACAGTAAAGCATCGTATTTCGGACTGCCTCCGGAGGGATCTCCTCCCGCTCGAACAGATAGGCAAGCGCATTCATCATGGAAGTCGGTCCACAGTCGTATTCCGATAATTGATAATGTAACGGATTTTTCATAATAATCTCTCTCTTCGGTAAGTAAAATTTAATGCAGTCAGTTTATATCTGACTTCTCTCTTTTTTGTATTACTGTTCGGATTTCTTTTTTATTCTTCGCATCAAGCAGTCCTTGCAGGATTTCTTCATCCTTGATCATATCAAGGACCTGCAGCAGTCGGTCAATATGCTTATCTTTTCCGGCCACAGTAAACATGATCACGATTTTCACCGGAATCCGGCAGTCTTCCTCCCCCATTGCATCAAATTCAATTGGCGGATTCAGCACTGCAATTGAAAGACCTTCTTTTTTTACATGTTCTGCGTCTGTATGTGGAATTGCCACTCCAATCCCGTTCACATCCAGACCTGTCGGATAATCCTTTTCTCTTTTCAGAACAGCCTCTGTGAACCCTTCTTCTCCATACCCTTCCTGTATCATGGCATCTCCCATGAGCTGCAGTACCTCTATATTGTCGGATGCCTTTAAATTATGAAAAACCAAATTGTCGTTTAGCTCTTTCCAGATCATTTTTTACCTGCTTTCTGTTGTATTCTTTTTCATCCCCATTAACCGGTTACCTGTAATTTTCTATGTAAGACAAGATCTGCTCCGGATCATCCATAAATTCACAGAGTTTCAGATTGGACGGATCCATGAATTTCTCATCAGCCGTATGGCGCAGCAGAACTTCCATTCCGTCATAGTAGCCGTTGATATTGTAGAGAACGATCGGGCGATCCAGTCTGTGCAGACTTTTAAGCGTCAGGATCTCAAAAAATTCTTCATAGGTTCCGATTCCGCCCGGTGTAACGATTGTTGCATCAGAGCGCTCCTCGAGAAGTTTTTTGCGCTCGCGCATGGTATCTGTAAAAATAAATTCACTGCAGTTCTGATACAGAACACCCGGTTTATCAAAAAATCGTGGTGCAATACCAAGAATATAACCGCCTTCGACATCCACACCACGCGCCGCTGATCCCATCATTCCTGTCGCGCCGCCGCCAAACACCAGCCCGTGTCCACGCTTCGCCATCATTTTTCCGAGTTCTTCTGTTTTGTCGTAATAAATCTGCTCCAGCTGCGCACTGGAAGCGCCATAGATACATATATTCATAATTTACTCCAGTCCTGCAAAGAATAATTCGTAAAAATCATCCTCGCCTTCAAGCATTGGTGAGTTCTCGCCACCGCCATTGGTGCTCCTGCGCATCGTAGCATAAAATTCTTCACCTGCAGTGATCAGATCCATATCGTAGATCTCATATCCCAGTTCTCTGCATTTCCGACAAAATGCACTGAGAGGCTGTGCATCTTTCCTTGTTTCCAGAAGTTCTGCCCGAAGCTTCTTGTCACGACGTGCTTTGCTTTTCAATTCATCCAACATTTCTGTAATTCCCATGGTGTCGCCCTCCCTTATTGTAAACATCTTTGCTGGTAGCCACAAAGATGAAGTATTCTGCATCTTATTTCTCTTAAAATGCAGAAATGCAGACACACACCAACGTATATGTCTGCATTTCTTCTCTAATTTTGTGGTGTTGTCTGAATATAAGATACCACATCTTCCTTATATAATTCAAGAAGAGTCTTCTTCTTTGTACTGATTGCAAAGCCGTGGATCTTCAGACCGCTTTTCTTTACATAATCAATCATATTCTGATAGTCTTCCTGATAATCAGTTGACTGCCCCATCATGGAAAGGATGTCATCATGATCCTGCATATAAGAAAGCATACTGGTAAAATGTGTCTGCATGGCATCTGCATCCGTCACCTCTGCCTCATTATAAGCATCTGCGTTATCCAGAAGCGACAGATATGGATATTTATCTTTGTCCCAGCTCATGCCTGAACCAGATGCATACGGGCAGAAACCAATGTTTGGCTCACCGCAGTAACCGTCCTCTTCTTCTGTGTGAACTGCACACCAGAGATTTCCCCACTCCAGATCTTTCTTATCAGAAATTTTTTCAAACCAGTCGATAAAATCTTTGTAGTCCATAAGTTCATTTATGGAAACATATGCCGTGTACCAGTCATTATCGTTGTATCCGGAAATTTCTTCTTTTGAATACTGAATACTCTCCTGTTTGCGAGCCTCTGTATCCACTTTTGTTTCCTTTCCGTTCTCATCTGTTTCCCATGCTTCCCATGCATTCTCATCTCCCGGAAGGTAAAACATCAGCGCCGGACGGCTCAAAATATTGTTATCATACAAAGTAAGTTTGCCTCGCACCAGTCGACCGCTGACGGAAGTAAATTTTCCCGTCCATGTGTAAGTCTGCGGGATAACGATATCGTATTCGCCATAGCCTCTGGAAACTGCATTTACCTGATCACGGTAATTTCCCGGCAGATACAATTCCGAATATACGGAAAGATCCAGCGACATTCTGGTCGTCGTCATTCCTTCATACGCTCCTGCTGCTTCGTTTGGATCGTAATAAAATTTTGAGACTGCTTTCGGAAGGATAAAGACTGCGCAGAGCACAAATATCAAAACAACAGCCCCTACAATTGTTCCCATTTTGATAAAAGCCTTGCGGATAGAGTGCCGGATTTCCTTCATGAACTGCTCATTAAAGTCATCTTCCCGTTTACTTTGCAGATTTCCCTGTCGTTTCTCTATGTTGCCATCAATTTTACTATCCTGCCATTCTGCCTTTTGATTTTTGTCATCCAGATTATTAAAGCAGTCTTCCCCATTCTCCAGATCAGAAAAATCAGGTATATCTCCCTCTTCATAGAGAAATTCACTGATCGCATCCTGTTTTTCGATCTCCGCTTCCACTTGTTTTTTCTTCTCCATGTCCAGCTTTCCCTGTTTATATAACTGCAAAAGCTCACGATATGTCATTTCATTTCCTCCTCTCCGGATATTTTTGTTTTTCTCCAAATCTGTTCAGATATCTTCATCAGACATTTTCCATTTCATAGCTTTCAAGATATTTTTTCAGTTCTTTTTTCGCCCGGTATGCCAGCACACGGACATTTTCCGGGGTAATATGTAAGATTACAGCAATTTCTTTTTGTGACATTCCACCAAAATACTGCATCTGAATGATCTCACGCTTTCTTACTTCCAGCTTTTGAATCGACTGATAAAGAAGTCTCCTGCTTTCCTCGGCAAGGATGTTTTCAAGCATCTCTCCATTTGTGCTTTCTTCCGGAACAACGTTTTGTTCCTCTGTCAGAATTTCTTTTGATTTCTTTTTCTGCTGATTATAAAACAGATTCCTCGCAACCATATAAAGCCATGCCCGCATATTTGTATGTCCGTCCGGCAACGCCAGAAGCGCTTTCAAAAATGTCTCATGCAACAGATCCTCTGCCTGATGCCGGTTCCTGCAAAGGGAATACAAATACAGATATAATTCTTTTTGATATGCGCCATATAACTTCATAAAAAACTCATTATCCACATCTGTTTTCCCCCTTTCCGAAATTCTGCACCGGCAACTGCCTTTCTGCCCACATCTCCCACCGGCATTTTACCTCTTTCAACAATATAACATTTGAGAAAGAAAAATGTTACGAAAAAATTCGTTCTTTTTTTCCGACAAAATTGGTTCTGGTGACTTGCATTTGTGTAACTCTGGAGCAAACCATCCATTTTCGGAACTTCCATTGATTTCCTTTTATAGGTTTTTAAACCATCGACAGGCTATCGGGCAGTTACCGGCCCACCTACAGAACCTGCCACCGGCAGCTTCCTTCAGATGCATGGCAACAAAAAATCCCTCCTGTGAACCAACTCTACAGGAGGGATCTTTTATCATATATTTTGTTAGTGTGAGTTTCTGATCAGGCAGATTACTTTGCTTCTTCTGTCTCTGCTTCCTCAGGTGTCTCTGTTTCCGGTACTGCTCCGTTATGAACTGCAACAACTGTCAGTACTACAGCTTCCGGATCATCTTTAATGTCGATATCTTTGTCTTTTGCAAGGCTCAGATCTTTGACACGAATCGTGTCACCGACTTTCAGACCGGCTACATCGACTTCTACTTTGTCAACCAGTGCTGACGGATAAGCTTTATAATTTACTTCTTCCATGTTTTCCTGAAGAACACCATCTGCTACTTTGTCATGGTTTACAATCACGATTTCAGCAACAGAATGTACTTTTTCATTGCTTACCAGTGCCTGGAAATCAATCTCATCAACTCTACCTGCCAGTGGGTTAAAATCAACCTCTTTAATCAGTGTATCGTATGTCTGACCATCTACCTCAAGCATAACCTGACTTCCTTTGTGGTCAGTCTTTAACAGTTTGTCAACCTCCGTCTTCAGCATTTTTACCGGGATGGAACCTTCGATCTCACGACCAAATACATTACCTGTAACGTATCCTTCTCTTCTCAGTCTTTTTGCCTTAACGTCCATGCTTCTTTTTTCAGCTTTTAAAGTATTCATTTGTCTTTTCCTCCAAAAATCTGATGCTTAGCAGCCTTCAACTTTGTTTTGTGAAAGGAGGTTTTGTTAAGTTCTGTTTACTTTTTACGGTTAGAAGTATAGCACTGAGTACAGAAACAGATTAACCAAATATTATTTTTTTTTGCTTTCAAATTTGTTGATATTTTAAAATTGTATACATTATATAGATTTTTCTGATTTTTCTTATATTCAAACGCTAAATAATGTAAATCTCAAATCTTACCAGATTCTTTTTTTATGATATAATCATTATAGGAATTGATCCGATCCTGCACTTCCTGCGTGTGCCGGACGAGGTCTGGGATGGCATGAAGTCCTACCTGCTCGTAATCTTTGCCGGAATCATTGCAACATCTTTGTACAATTATTTTTCCTGTCTTTTACGGGCACTTGGAAATTCTACGATTCCTCTGGTATTTCTGGCCGTTTCCGCCATTCCTTTTTCTTCTGTACGGATATTACCGCGCAGTCAAAAAACCCGGCATGTCCGTTATCCTGACCGTGATATCCCTGGGAACACGCGTTGCCTTCGTCTATCTCCTCTCCAACTATATCGGTGAGATTGGTATCTGGATGGCAATTCCAATCGGATGGGTACTCACTGACGCCGTCGGACTGATTCACATGAAATTTCGTGGAATCTGACCACAAATCAGCGTACGCGCTACCGATCTCACTGCCCCTTTTGATTCCACTGCAGGGATGTCTGAGAAACATTCCCCTGCCAAATTATATACAAAAGCCATACAGGAAACCTTGCGAGGCTTTCTGTATATAAAAGGCAGGCACAAGTTTTCACACTCATCCCTGCCCGTTCTCATAAACTACTCTCTTTTATTTACTTTTTCTCTTTTGCTTTTTCATTTGCCAGTATCTCCTCTGCCATCTCCACTTCCGTCTTTTCATCTTTCGGAAGGATGATATTCAGAATGATCGCAAACAGCGCGGCCGGCACGATACCGGAGCCACCGAAGATCAGATTAATACTTTCCGGAAGCTGTGCAAGTACGGCTGAATTGGAGCCAAGTCCATAGCCAACACCAAGTGCAACAGACACAATCGTCACATTTCTCGGAGACAGTGGCCATTTTGTGATAAGCTGAATACCACTGATTACGATTGATGAGAACATCATAACCGCTGCACCGCCCAGAACACTCTGCGGCATAATGGAAATCAGAGCGGCAAGCTTCGGAAACAGACCACATGCGATCAGGAAAATACCGCCGATTCCGATTGAATAACGGTTCACGACCTTATTCATGGCAACCAGACCAACGTTCTGGCTAAAAGAAGTATTCGGAAGAACACCAAGCAGTGCCGCAAAAGAAGATCCGAGACCATCACACATAACACCACCGGAAAGCTCTTTGTCAGTAGCCTCACGTCCAAGACCGCCTTCTGTAATACCGGAAATATCACCAACTGTTTCAACAGCGGTAACGACAAACATGATACAGATCGGAACAATTGCTTTTGCATCAAATACCCATTTGACCGGCATGATCTTCGGAATTGCAAACCAGGATGCGTCTGCCACCTTACTCCAGTTGACTACCCAGGACTTTGTTGCTTCAACGACGGCACCTGTTTCATCGGTGTATGTAAAAGTAGTCGGCAACACCATTGCCATGATGGATACAAGAATATACCCTACAATAATACCCAGCAAAATCGATGAAAAACTGGTGAATCCTTTTGTGCCATGTTTCAGTGCTATGATTACAATCAGAACTACAGTACCTACAAAAAGATTTTCGAGGGAACCATAATCCGGTGCTGTACTTCCACCGCCGAAAGAACCGATTCCGACAGAAATCAGTGAAAGTCCGATAGACAGTACAACTGTACCAGTTACAACTGCAGGGAAAAATTTACGTAGTGGCTTTAAGAAACCTCCAAGTACAGTTTCAAACAGACCACCGATAAAGCTGGCTGCCAGAATTGCTCCATAACCGGCAACTCCGCTTCCCATCGTAACTGCCACGCTTCTGCAGACACCGATAAATCCGGAACTTGTTCCCATAACGATCGGAAGTTTACCACCAACAGGTCCGATCGTGTAGATCTGAATCAATGTAACGATACCTGCTACCAGCATGGCATTCTGCAAAAGCGCTACCTGCAGGGCACTTCCTGATTCAATACCACAGACTCCTGTGATGATCAGAAGCGGTGTCAGGTTGCCGACAAACATTGCCAGAACATGCTGTAATCCAAGCGGAATCGCAAGTTTCAGCGGTGGCTTACCGTCAAGGTCATACGGTGTTGCAGTGTTTTTTTCTTTTGTTTCCATTTAGTTTCTCCTTTTCTCCTCTCTCGTTCGAGCCCTGATAAAAACAGCGGACATGTTACCGGCACTTCCACTATACACGTGCAGCAAAAAAGGAAACAACAACCATCTTCATCTTTGAAGTTCTCTGTCGTTTCCTTTCAAGGTGCGGTTTCTCATGTTAGCGCACTAAATAACATCTCGATTATTTAATTATACCAGATTATTTTTATCTGTCAATTTCTTTACTCAATAGTATTCATGATCGATCTGTATCACCGCGAAATACTTGCTTCCCGGCAGTTCGTGTATCCGCTCTTTCAGCCAGTTCACAATCTCGTTGTCTGTATAGGAAGTTTTTCTCGGAACCTCCACATCAAAGATCAGATTTGTTCTGGTCGAACCTTTTACCATTCGGAAGTCATGCATACTGAAGGATTCATCCAGAAAATGTACCATCTCTTCTACTTTTGCCTTCATCGCAAGGACTTCCTCATCATCTGTCACGATCGGATCCATATGGATCGTTGCGGAACAATGCAGTTTTTCCTGCAGTTCATGTTCAATATGATCGATCTGTTCGTGAATATCCTGAATATTTCCGTTCACATCCACTTCTGCGTGAAGTGAGATCATCACACGTCCAGGACCATAATCATGAACGATCAGATCATGTACACCATGAACCATCGAATGTCCCAGAACAATTTCACGGATTTCATCGATAAATTCCTGCTTCGGCGGCTGTCCGATAAGAAGATCAATGGTTTCTTTCAGTGTAGAACCACCTGTATAAAGAATAAAGCATCCTACCAGGATTCCGAACCAGCCATCAAGAAGCAGTCCCGTATATTTGCTGATCAGTGTGGCGATCAGAACAAGTGTCGTTGCCACAGTGTCGCTCAAACTGTCAACAGATGTTGCTTTCATTGCTGCACTATCCAGTTTTTTACTCAGTGAACGATTATAAAAAAACATATATACTTTCACAAGAATGGATGCGATCAGAATCACACATACCAGTGCACTGCTCTCAATCGGTTCCGGGGAACGCAGTTTACCAAGTGATGACCAGATGAGTTCGAATCCCATGACAAGTATTGCTACCGATACCAGAAGTCCGGAAATATATTCCATCCTGCCATGTCCGAATGGATGCTCCGGATCAGGCTCCTGTCCGGAAAGCCGAAAACCGATTAACGTAATGATCGAAGAGCCCGCATCCGACAGGTTGTTAAACGCATCTGCCGTAATAGCAATAGAACCACTCACCGTTCCTGCAATCCATTTGCCAAGAAAAAGCAGAATATTCAGTCCAATTCCGACTGCACCACTTAAAATGCCATATGCCTGCCGGACTTCCGGCGAATTGTAATTGCGGCGATCCTTAATAAAAAGGGATGCCAAAAATGTAATCATATAGATTCCCCCTGTCTGTATTCCCTCGATCTTACCACATTTCTGTGAATAAATCCAGATTTCCCGGAATCCATCTGGAAAAAGATTTCAGAAAATGATATAGTTTTATTAATAATGTTTACATATTACGAGGAGACTTATTTCTATGAAAAATCTCAAAAATATTGCAATGCTGATAGATGCTGATAATACACAGCTTTCCAAACTGGAATCTGTTATACAGGAAATCTCAACAAATGGCCGCATCGTCGTCAAACGTGCTTACGGTAACTGGCGCAAAGGTTCTCTCAAAAACTGGGAAAATGAATTAAAACGTCTTGCGATCAAAGCGGAACAGCAGTTTGACTATGTTGCCGGCAAAAATGCGACAGACATGGCACTCGTTATTGATACGCTTGATCTTCTCCACAGCGGCATTTACGATGCCTTTGTCATTGTCGCAAGTGACAGTGACTACACGCCTCTCGCGATCAAACTTCGTGAATCCGGAGTCTTCGTTATGGGAGTCGGTGAGAAAAAGACGCCGGAACCTTTCCGCAATGCCTGTGATGAATTTGTCTATCTTGAAAACTTAAGCAAAGATACGGATACGCAGACTGCCGCCGTTCAGAAACAGTCAGGAGGCACAAAGCAAAACGCACAGGGAACTGCCGAAGAACGCCGTAAGGCAAAAGAAGCAAAAGAACTCAAAGGAATTCACAAGCTTCTTCGTATCGCCTGGGACAAATACCAGGATGATGACGGTTATGTCAATGTAAGTTCTGCCGGTCAGTATATCAAACGTGCGAAGCCGGATTTCGATGCACGTACTTACGGTTATGTCAAACTTCCGGAACTGATCGAAGCTTTCCCTAAAAGATATTCAATGAAGCGCTACCCCGGCAAAGGCACAGTAACGATCATTGCATATAAGTGTCTCTGATTTATTCTCAGCTATATAGTTACTTATCTTTATTTACGTCCAAACAGTCTCTTTACTGCTTTTACTACTTCATTCAGAATGATAACGGTAAAAGCAGTCAGGAGCATCTTTCCCCACATTCCCACAGAAAGAGGAACTGTTTCAAATACAGCAGCACCAAACTGAGTGATGATTATCTGCAGGATCAGTACCAGAAGGAATACACCGAGCATCAGTTTGTTTTTCAGAAGATTCTTACACATCGGTGTATCGTCCAGTTCACGGCAGTTGAATGCATTGAACAACTGGAACAGTACAAACAGTGTAAATAATACAGTTGCTTCTTCCTCCGGTACTGCGCCAAGGAAGTTTTTGAAATGCTGAAGCATAAAGATCACAGAAATATAAATGCCATTTAAGAAAATACGAATCAGCATTTTCTTTGAAATAATGTTTTCATTTCTTCTTGTCGGTTTGTGTTTCAGAAGATCCGGTCGGATCGGCTCAAGTCCAAGTGTCAGTGCCGGCGGTCCGTCCATGATAATGTTGATCCACAGAAGTTCCAGTGCGGTAAACGGTGCACTGAATCCTGCAAGTATCGAACAGATAACAACGACTACAGAAGAAACATTTACAGTAAGCTGGAACTGAATGAAACGTTTGAAGTTTTCATAAATTCCACGCCCCCACTGAACTGCTTTGATAATCGTAGAAAATGAATCATCCAGAAGCACCATATCGCTGGCTTCTTTGGTGACATCTGTTCCTGCGATTCCCATCGCAATACCCACATCGGCATGTTTGATCGCCGGTGCATCGTTGATTCCGTCACCGGTAACTGCTACGACATTTCCCTGTTCTTTCAGAAGCTTTACTACACGCATCTTGACAAGCGGTGTACTTCTTGCAATAACCTGAATCTTTTTGAGTGCTTCTTTAAGTTCTTCATCTGTCATTTTTTCGATGTCAGAAGCTTCCACTGCGATGTGATTCTCATCAAGCATATGCAGTTCATTTGCAATTGCTCTTGCAGTACGGATGTTGTCACCGGTAAGCATTTTGACTTCAATTCCTGCACTCTGACAGTTGCGGATAGATTCATAAACATCCGGACTCAACGGGTCTGAAATTACGACAAATCCATCATAAATCAGGTCCTGCTCTACATCTTCCTGTGCCTCTCCATGATATCCGTCCAGTTCTTTATGTGCAAATGCAAGCAGACGGCCCGCCTTGCTCTGAAATTCTTCCATCAGACGGAAATTCTTTTCTTTTTCTTCATCAGAAATTCCACTGCAGAGTGAAATAATTTTTTCCGGATTTCCCTTTACATAGAGAATATCTTTTCCGTTTTCACGGATCATGGTACTCATATCTTTGTTCTGTGAAGAGAACGGAAACACACGTACCACATCTGCTTCATGGCGAAGTTTCTGATAATCGACACCTGCTTTTGCAGCAGCTGCAAGCAAGGAACATTCTGTCGGATTTCCGATAAAAGACCAGTTTCCATTTTCCATGGAAATGTTGGCATTGCTGTTGATACAATAGTTTTTGAGAAGGATTTCGTCTTTCAGCGCTTCCGGCTCGATCAGCTCACCGTTTGTGTAGATTTTCTGAACGGTCATCTTGTTTTCGGTAAGTGTACCGGTCTTATCAGAGCAAATGATATTGACGCACCCAATCGTCTCACAGGCGATCATCTTCTTCACCAGTGCGTTTTCTCTGGACATCTTGATAATATTCAGTGCCAGTGAAACAGCTACGATCGTCGGAAGTCCTTCCGGAACAGCCGCAACGATCAGGACTATACTTGTAATAAACGCATCTGATACAGTATCCAGATTTAACTGTCCGTTCATTACAAACTGGATTACTTCGATGGCAAAAACGATGGCTGCTGCCGAAGTACCGAGTACCGTAATCTGTTTTCCGAGCTTGTCGAGTTTTTCCTGAAGCGGAGTCGTTGTTTTCTCAATTGAGGAAAGTTCCTGTGCTATCTGACCAAACTCAGTATTATTACCGACACCTGTAACCAGCATCTGACCGTTTCCTGCAGATACAAAACAGCCTGAATACAGCATATTTACACGCTCAGCAACCGGTGTCGTCTCCTGACAGACAGCCTCGGAGTCTTTGTTTACAGGAAGACTTTCTCCGGTAAGTGCAGATTCGTCAACCGTCAGTTCATTGCTTTCCAGAAGTCGTCCATCTGCAACGATCTTGTCACCGGTCTCAACCATGACAATATCACCAACTACAATTTCTTTCTGGGTGACCAGCTGTGGTTCTCCGTTACGGATGACCTTGATCAGTGTGTCCTCGTTGATTTTATTTAATGCTTCAAATGCTTTGGCACTCTTTCCTTCTGTGATAATCGTAATTACTACCGAAAGTGCGATGGCTGCAAAGATTCCGACACACTCAAGGAAGTTGTATTCTCCACCTGTGAAATAGCGGGTGATGTTGACTACCAGTGTAATGATTGCAGCAAAGATCAGCATGACCAGCATTGGTTCGGTGGATGCATCCCAGATTCTTTTTGCCAGAGACTCATGGTTCTGACGCACAAAAGAGTTGGTGCCATAGGTGCTGCGGGATTTTTCTACCTGTTCCGGTGTCAGACCTTTTTCACTGTCTGTTCTGGTCTTTGCAAGCATTTCTTCCCGAGACATCATAAATGCATCTTTCATTATTCTCCTCCTGTTTTTATTTGAGAGATCAGATGGCTTTCTTTATTCCAGAAGAACTTTTATGTAATAGGAACATTACGGAGTAATTTCCTATTACATAAAAAAACGAGACTCCATGTACAGCAAACTAAACGTTACTTAACAGTAACTTTGCCATACATGAGTCTCGTTATTTAAGACAAGCCAGACCACACGGTCAGGATGTTGACTTGCCACGCTATGCGCCACTACTCCCTCATATAGTATATATGATTAATTCTTGTTGATTTAATCATATAGATATTCTGTTAGTCAAGTGAAACATCATCAAAATCGACATTTTTTATCTACATCAGTCAAAAAATTCAATTCCTATCAGTGTCAGTCCGTGTGCCGGCGCGGTCGGTCCGGATACAGAACGGTCGCAGGCATCGAGGATCTTTTTCACACGTTCCGGCGGATACTGTCCGTTTCCGACCTGAATCAGTGTTCCGGCAATGATGCGAACCATATTGTAAAGAAATCCCTCTCCCTTTACACGAATCGTCACAATGTCACCGTCTCTCCACACATCAATTCCTGTAATGGTACGGACTGTGGATTTTACCTGCGCACCTGTTCCACAGAAACTTGCAAAATCATGTCGTCCGATCAGATAAGAGGTTGCTTCCCGCATCTTATCTACATCAAGTGTATAATGATAAAAATAAGAATACAAACGCTCTGTCGGCACCGGGAATTTACGGTTCAGTATCCGGTATTCATATGTTTTTTCACTGTCGCAGTATCTCGGATGAAAATCCGGTTCCACTTCTTCTGATAACTGAATACGGATATCTTCCGGCAGTCTCTGATTCAGTGCATAGGAAATCTTTTCTCCCGGAATGCGTGTATTCGTATCAAACACAGCTACGTTTCCGAGTGCATGGACACCCGCGTCGGTACGGCTTGCACCCATGATCTCAATTTTTTCTCCGAGAAGGTCAGAAAGTGTATCGTTAAGCACACCCTGAATCGTGATTCCGTTTGCCTGAATCTGCCATCCACTGTAATTCGTTCCGTCATAGGCAACTACAAGTCCAACTCTTTTCATCTTATCCTCCATTTATGGTAAAAATGGCTCCCGCCTTTTACAGCAAGAACCATCCTTATTTATAAACCGGCCATACGAAATCCGATCGCTACTGCAAGATATGCAAACAGGATCAGGTATGCAATATGGTCTCGTTTCTTATATTTCAGCGGTTTCATCTGGGTACGGTTATCGCCCCCGTGATAACACCGTGCTTCCATCGCCATTGCAAGATCATTCGCACGGCGGAAAGCAGAAATAAACAGCGGCACCAGAAGCGGTACCATGTTTTTTACTTTCTGGATCAGATTTCCGTTTTCAAAATCTGCGCCTCGCGCGATCTGTGCTTTCATGATCTTGTCCGTTTCTTCGAGAAGAATAGGAATAAAACGAAGTGCAATCGACATCATCATTGCGATCTCATGTACCGGAACATGGATCTTATTCAGTGGACGAAGGCTTTTTTCCAGTCCGTCGGTCAGCTGATTCGGGGTAGTCGTCAGTGTCATAAGCGAGGAGCCGATTACCAGATAGATCAGTCGTATTGCCATGCGAACTGCCATTGAAATACCTTCTTTTGTGATCTTGAAAATTCCAAGCCTAACGATCGCCTCACCCGGTGTCAGAAGAATATTAAACACCATTGTGATCAGCAGGATCATAAAGATTGCTTTCAGTCCCTTGAAGATAAACTTCACTGGAACTGTGGAAATCAATATCATTCCTGCCAGAAATACGGTTGCTACCGCATATCCGACTACAGTATGAAATAAAAATACTGATATAATAAAAATCAGTGTACCGGCAAGTTTTGTTCGTGGATCCAGCTTATGGATCGGGGACTTTGCCGGATAATACTGTCCGATTGTAATATCTCTAATCATTCAGAACCCCTCCTTTCAGTAAAGGAGAGTTCATTTCCTTAAGCGCACGCAGGATATCCGCTCTCGCTTCCTCAATAGTTGTATCAGAAGGATCTACCGGAAGTCCTTTTTCTTTCAAAGCATGCATGATATAGGTGATCTGCGGTGCTGCAAGTCCCATCTCTTCCAGCTCTTTGTAATGCGCAAAAACCTTTTTCGGAGTATCGTCAAATGCAATCTTACCGTGATTTACCACTATCAGACGTTCTACGTATTTCGCAACGTCTTCCATGCTATGTGAAACCAGAATGATCGTGATTCCACGGGCTTTATGAAGTTCTGCAATCTGGTCAAGGATCTCATCCCTTCCCTTCGGATCAAGTCCTGCAGTCGGCTCATCCAGAATCAGGATCTTCGGATTCATTGCAAGAACACCGGCGATCGCCACACGCTTTTTCTGTCCGCCGGACAGATCAAATGGAGATTTGTCAAATTTTTTTTCTTTGAAGCCTACCTGAAGAAGTGCTTTTCTTGCTTCTTCCTCAGCTTCTTCTCTGCTTTTGCCCTGATTCATCGGTCCATAGCAGACATCCGAAAGAACATCGCTCTCAAAAAGCTGATGTTCCGGATACTGGAAAACAAGTCCGACTTCACTTCGAAGTGCTCTTCTGTTGTAGTTTTCTGCCCAGACATCCTCACCATTGTATGATACTGTGCCGGAAGTCGGCTTAATCAATGCATTCAGATGCTGGATCAATGTAGATTTCCCGCTTCCTGTATGTCCGATCACACCGATAAACTGTCCATCCGGAATGTTCAGATTAATGTCTTTCAGTGCGTGGATCTCATAAGAAGTTCCCGGGCTGTATGTGTAAGTTACGTTTTTCAGTTCTATTGACATAAGGCATTTACCAACTCTTCCGTAGTAAGGATTCCATCCGGAATGTCTACACCGGACTGTTTCAGTTCATGTGCAAGCAGCGTTACCTGCGGCACATCCAGACGATATTTCTTCAGTGTCTCCACCTGTGAAAAGATCTCCTTCGGAGTTCCCTCCATCACGACATGACCGTCATCCATGACAACCACACGATCGGCATCGATCACTTCTTCCATGTAGTGTGTGATCAGAACGACCGTCACATTTTCCTGACGATTCAGCTGATGAACTGCTTCCAGTACTTCTTTTCGTCCGTTCGGATCCAGCATGGCTGTCGGTTCATCCAGAACGATACACTGCGGACGCATCGCCATGACACCTGCGATCGCCACACGCTGCTTCTGTCCACCGGAAAGCTTATTCGGTGAATGATGACGATATGCAGTCATTCCTGTCTTTGCAAGGCTTTCATCCACACGTTTCCAGATATCTCCTGTAGATATCCCCATATTTTCCGGTCCGAATCCCACATCTTCCTCAACCACGGTACCAATGATCTGGTTATCCGGATTCTGAAATACCATACCTGCTTTTTGCCGTATCTTCCAGAGTTCCGGCTCTTTCGCCGTGTCGATTCCGTCGATCCAGATGGTTCCCTCTGTCGGGAGCAACAACGCATTGATGTGCTTAGCAAACGTAGATTTGCCTGAGCCGTTATGTCCAAGCACTGCAACAAATTCACCCGGTTGTATATCAAGGTCAACGCCGTCAACCGCTCTCTGCGTATCTTCGACATTTCCATCTTCATCATATCTCAAATAGTCAAATGCAAGTTTTGCCGCTTTGATGATTCCCATCTTTTTAGTCCTTTCAGGCTTCCTCGGAAGGTTCGCCACCGGTCAGAGATTCGATCAGTTCCCAGATTTCATCTCTTCCCTGCTTTGTCTCAGCAGAATACGGAATCACAGTTGTTCCTTTTCTTAACTGAAGGCCTTCTCTTATCGCCTTCAGATTCTTCTGAACCTGACTGCGTTTCAGTTTATCCAGTTTCGTTGCAATAATTATCGGCTCATAGCCATTATGAAGAATCCATTCATACATCTGTCTGTCATTTGCAGACGGATCATGACGGATATCGATCAGAAGAAAAACGGCTTTGAGATTACGGGAAGTATGCAGATAATTCTCGATCATCTTTCCCCATTTTTCTTTTTCTGCCGGTGTTACACGGGCATATCCATATCCCGGAAGATCGACCAGATCCAATTCATCATTGATCTTATAAAAATTGATCGTCTGTGTCTTGCCCGGCTGTGCACTGGTACGCGCCAGTGCCTTCCGGTTCATCAGACCATTAATCAGTGAAGATTTGCCGACGTTGGATTTGCCGGCAAAAGCCACTTCCGGCAAACCGGTATCCGGAATCTTACTTGTGATTCCGCATACGATATCTAAAACTGCGCTTTTTATAACCATAAAGTCCTCTTTCGATAACTGTTCAAGTCTCTGCAAGTTACTTCTGTCAATTCGCAAGTGCCTCGTGAAGCACTTCATTCATATTTTCTACAAAGGAGATTTTCAGACCGTCAAGGATCTCATCGTCCATCTCCTGAATATCCGGTTTGTTCTGTTTCGGTACAAGTACCTGCCTGATCTTGGCGTATTTGGCTGCAAGAAGTTTTTCTTTCAGTCCACCGATTGGAAGTACATGACCACGGAGTGTGATTTCACCGGTCATTGCTACATCTGCGCGCACTTCTCTTCCGATGATCGCAGAAAGCATAGCTGTCGCCATGGTAATACCCGCAGAAGGTCCGTCCTTCGGAACTGCCCCTTCCGGAATATGTACGTGAATATCATTTTCCTGGAAAAATTCCGGCGAAATATCATAATCGGATGCTACAGAACGGATGTAAGAAATACCTGCCTGAGCAGATTCTTTCATGACATCTCCGAGCTGTCCGGTAAGCACAAGTTCTCCCTTGCCCGGCATGACATTGACCTCGATCTGAAGTGTATCACCGCCGACCTGTGTCCATGCAAGTCCTCTGGCAATTCCGACTTCATCTTTCTTATTTGCCATCAGATAACTATATCTGGCTTTACCGAGAAAATCTTCAAGGTTTTTGCCTTTGACCGTGATCTTCTTCTGGTTATTTTCCATGATCTCACGAGCCGCCTTACGGCAGATCTGACCGATCTTACGCTCCAGTCCACGCACACCTGCCTCGCGGGTGTAGAGTGTGATAATCTTGCGAAGTGCAGACGGCTGGATCGTCAGTGCTCCTTTCGGAATACCGTTTACTTCCAACTGTTTCGGGATCAGATGCTCTTTCGCAATGTGTTCTTTTTCGTTTTCAGTATAACCTGAGATCTCGATGACTTCCATACGGTCAAGAAGTGGTCTCGGAATACTGTCCATATCATTTGCGGTCGCAATAAATAATACTTCGGAAAGATCCTGAGGAACCTCGACATAATGGTCATTGAAGCGGTTGTTCTGCTCCGGATCGAGCACTTCGAGAAGTGCTGCAGAAGTATCACCTTTATAGTCACTGCTTGTCTTATCAATCTCATCAAGAAGCATCAGCGGATTGCTGACACCTGCCTGTGAAAGTGCTTCCGTGATACGTCCCGGCATAGCACCTACATAAGTCTTTCTGTGTCCGCGGATCTCCGCCTCATCACGGACACCGCCGAGACAGATGCGGACGTATTTTTTATTCAATGCCTCTGCTACAGACTTCGCGATGGAGGTCTTACCTGTTCCCGGAGGGCCTACAAGACAGAGGATCGGGCTCTTGCCGCCACCTGTCAGCTTGCGGACAGCAAGGAATTCCATGATGCGTTCCTTGACATCTTTGAGCCCGTAATGTCCTTCTTCGAGAATTTCCCAGGCCTTCTTTAAGTCTGTGGAATCTTCAGACTTTTTATCCCACGGAAGCGCAAGAAGTGTCTCGATATAAGTGCTCAGCACACTGCTTTCTGCTGCACTGCTGTTCATGCTCTTAAAACGGTCAATTTCTTTGTTCAGTTTGTCTTTAACTTCCTGAGAAGCCTGAAGTTCACCAACTTTTTGGCGGTATTCTTCCGCGGTATCACTGGTACTTTCCTCTCCCAGTTCCTCACGGATGACTTTAAGCTGCTCTCGCAGAATATAATCTCTCTGATTCTTATCCACACGGGATTTAAGCTTGCGCTGCAGATCGTGTCCGACCTGGAACACTTCGATCTCATTTGTGAGGATTGCAGCAAGTACCTCATAGCGATCTTCAAGGCTGACTGCCTCAAGGATTTTCTGTTTGTTCTGATAACTCAGCGGAACATTTACCGAGACCTGTGTGATCAACTGATCGATATCCTCAATGTTCAGGATTTTTGCTGCCAGATCTTTGCTGATTTTTCCGCTTTCCATACAATATCTCTGAAAGAGTTCCTGAATACTCCGGAACATTGCTTCATTCAGAGATTTCGTATATTTCGTACTGTCAGGCTCAAAAAGTGCCGTCTCTGCTTTCAGAAACGGCTCCTCCTGATCAAGACTTAGAAGTTCTGCACGTTCAATTCCTTCTACCAGCACTCTGAGCAGATCCTGCGGAAGTTTTACTACCTGCTTGATGTAGGCAACAGTTCCCACCTTATACAGATCTGATAACTTCGGAGATTCCATCTCAGGATCTTTCTGTGTAACCAGAAAAATCTTCTGATCATGAAGCATTGCCGCCTCTATTGCTTTGATTGAACGTTCTCTGCTCACATCAAAGTGAACGATCATTTCCGGAAGGATCGTTGTGCCGCGCAGAGCGATTGCCGGAAGAATGCTGATTGGCTGTTTCATCTATTTTCAATCCCTTCTTTAGGCCGTCTCCGGCTTTCCTGTCTTTCTGGAACGGGAATTTCTTCTTGTGGTATTTTGCTGCATGGCAGGCTGTTCTCCATGAACCACTTCCGGTTCTCCGGTTCCGTCTACTGCATCTTTTGTGATGATGCACTTACATATCGTATTGTCGGAAGGAGTACGGTACATCAGATCCATCAGAGATTTCTCCATGATGGAACGAAGTCCTCTGGCACCGGTCTTACGCTCCAGAGATTTTCTCGCTACTTCTTTGAGGGCATCTTCCTCAAATTCAAGCTCTACTCCATCCAGCTCGAATAATTTGTGATACTGTCTGGTCAGAGAGTTCTTAGGCTCTTTAAGGATACGGATCAGTGCTTCCTCATCCAGTCCATCTAAAGTAACTACGATCGGAACACGACCGATAAACTCCGGAATCAGGCCATATTTGATAAAGTCTTCCGGCATAACGTCCTTCAGGACTTCTCCGATGTTTCTTTCTTCCTGTACAGAAACATCTGCACCGAATCCGATGGACTTGGTGTCCTGACGTGCTTCAATCGTCTTTTCGATACCGTCAAATGCACCACCGCAGATAAACAGGATGTTGGTGGTATCAATCTGGATAAACTCCTGATGCGGATGTTTACGTCCACCCTGCGGCGGAACGCTTGCAACTGTACCTTCAAGGATCTTCAGGAGTGCCTGCTGTACACCTTCACCGGATACATCTCTGGTGATGGATGCGTTCTCGGATTTACGTGTGATCTTGTCGATCTCATCGATGTAGATGATACCGTACTGCGCACGTTCGATATCATAATCTGCTGCCTGAATGATCTTCAGAAGAATGTTCTCAACATCTTCGCCAACATAACCTGCTTCGGTAAGTGTGGTTGCATCTGCGATTGCGAAAGGCACATTCAGAAGTCTGGCAAGTGTCTGCGCAAGCAGTGTCTTACCGGATCCTGTCGGTCCAAGCATCAGAATGTTGCTTTTCTGTAACTCCACATCCAGATTTCTGGATGCTGTAATTCTCTTGTAATGATTATATACAGCCACAGACAGAGCTTTCTTAGCTTCGTCCTGTCCAATGACATAATCGTCCAGAATCTTATGGATCTCCTCAGGTTTTAAAAGGTTGATGTCTGAATCATAAACATCCTCCGTATCATACTGAGCCAGTTCCTCTTCCATAATTTCCGAGCAGATACCAATGCATTCGTCACAGATAAAAACACCATCCGGTCCTGCGATCAGCTTACGTACCTGATCCTCAGATTTGTGACAAAAAGAGCATCTGACTTTTCCTTCTCTCATTTTTTCTGCCATAAATAGTTCTCGTTTCCTTTCAGTTTGATATGGCACAAAAGGAACCCCCTGAAAAGAGGTTCCTTCTGTCTGCTTTATTTATGCTCGACAACACCATCGATCAGTCCGTATGCCTTTGCTTCTTCAGCAGTCATATAATTATCGCGGTCTGTGTCTTTTTCCACTACTTCGTAAGGCTGTCCTGTGTTTTCTGCCAGGATCTCATTCAAAGTCCGTTTCGTCTGGGCAATGTGATCAGCCACGATCTGAATCTCGGTTGCCTGACCCTGTGCTCCGCCTGACGGCTGATGAATCATGATCGTTGAGTGTGGCAGGGCATATCTCTTGCCCTTTGTTCCGCCTGCCAGAAGGAATGCTCCCATGCTGGCTGCCATTCCGAGACAGATTGTAGAAACATCACACTTAATGTATTTCATGGTATCATAAATAGCCATGCCTGCAGTTACAGAACCACCCGGGCTGTTGATATATAACTGAATATCCTTGCTCGGATCCTCTGCCTCAAGAAACAGAAGCTGTGCCACGATAATGCTTGCACTTACATCATTTACTTCCTCGCCAAGAAAGATAATGCGGTCTTTCAGAAGACGGGAGTAAATGTCATAGCTTCTTTCTCCTCTGCTTGTCTGTTCAATGACATATGGTACTAAACTCATATATAAATGCCTCCATTCGTCGATTCCAGTGGTTCAGGATCTAACGTCTGCTCAGGCTTCCTTTGCTTCGTCAGCAATGAGAGTTACGGCTTTCTGTACAGCCATATCTTTCTTCATCTGCTCTAACTCGCGGTCACCAAGCAGTTCTTTGATCTTCTCCACTTCCATCTTGTATGCATCAGCCATTTTCTTAAATTCTTCTTCAACTTCTTCTTCTGTTGGCTGAATGTTTTCAACTTCTGCGATCTTTTCAAGAACAAGTCTTGTCTGGATTCTCTTGAGAGCCTGCGGTTTCATTTCTTCCTGCATCTTGTCAAGAGTCATTCCTGTAAACTGGAAGTACTGTTCCATGGTAAGTCCCTGAGACTGCATTCTTCTGGAGAAATCATCCAGCATCTGACGAACCTGTGTATTCAGCATAGCGTCCGGAATATCCATCTCAGCGTTTTCGATTGCTTTATCTACTGCTGCATTTTCTTTTGCAGTACGTGCAGCTTTTTCTTTCTTTTCTGTCAGGTTTTTCTTAACGTCTTCTTTGTACTCTGCAAGAGTGTCAAATTCAGAAACGTCCTGTGCGAAATCATCGTCAAGTTCCGGAAGCTCTTTTGCTTCTACTTTCTTAACGTCACACTGGAATACAGCTTCTTTGCCTGCAAGCTCTTTTGCCTGATATTCTTCCGGGAATGTAACCTTAACTTCTACGTGGTCACCTGCTTTGGCGCCAACGAGCTGATCTTCGAATCCCGGGATGAAAGAATTGGAACCAAGTGTCAGCGGGTAATCTGTACCTTTGCCGCCTTCAAATGCTTCTCCGTCAACAAATCCTTCGAAGTCGATTGTTGTGATGTCGCCGTTTTCTGCTCCACGGTCTTCAACTGTAACTGTTCTGGAGTTTTTCTCCTGCTCTTTCTTCAGCTCAGCATCAACGTCTTCGTCTGTTACTTCTGTCTCAGACTTCGGAACTTCTACACCTTTGTACTCACCAAGAGTAACTTCCGGTTTAACAGCAACTTCTGCTGTGAAGATGAATGCTTTTCCTGGCTCAGCCTGTGTTACATCGATTTCCGGCTGGGAAACGATTTCAAGATCACATTCTTCCAGTGCTTTGCTGTAGTGCTCCGGAATAAGAGCGTTTGCAGCGTCTTCAAGGAAGATTCCTTTTCCGTACATCTGCTCGATCATTTTTCTCGGTGCTTTACCTTTACGGAAGCCAGGAAGAGTGATTCTTCCTTTTGCTTTCTGGTATGCAGCCTGCATAGCTTTCTCTAAATCTTCAGCAGAAACCTCGATTGTCAGTTTCGCCATGTTTTTTTCCAGTTTTTCCACCTGTAAACTCATGTTTCCTGTTCCTCCTTAATTTTCAGGTTAGATCTCTTATATTGTAACCGTTCTGTACTTCTGCAGTTACTTATATTCTAACTTTTCCTTTATTCCTGCGCCTTCTGGCGGCATCAGGCAACTATATCTCCATATAATGAGATACAATTACAGTCATTATCGTAGTATAGCACAATGTCTTTAAAAACACCAGTATTTTTTTATGAAAAAGCCTTGTTTTTCCTTTATTTTCGGCTATATACCACAGATTCCGCAATTTCATCCGCTGTTTTTTCACCAAGAAGCTGTCCAATCAGGCTGAGTGCGAAGTCAACCGCTGTTCCGAGGCCGCGGCTCGTTGTAACATTGCCGTCGATGACAACACTGTCCAGCAAACGCTCTGCTCCTTTTAATCCGTCCATACAAGATGGATATGCAGTCGCTTTTCTGCCCTCAAGAAAGCCCAGTGCGGCAAATACGGTCGGTGCTGCACAGATGGCTGCGACCTTTTTGCCCTGTTTATAAAAATCTGTCAGGAGATCACAGAGCGGCTGATATTCTCCGAGATATTTTGTACCCGGCATGCCACCCGGGATTACAAGCATGTCCGCATCAGAAAAATCGGTTTCTTTAAAAACAAGGTCTGTCTGCATATGGATTCCGTGAGAAGTGGTGATGTCCCTGATGTCCTTAATAGAAACTGTCTTTATATCGATCTGTGCGCGGCGCATCAGATCGACTACAGTCAGTCCTTCAATGTCTTCAAATCCGTCTGCCAGAAAAATATATACTTTTTTGCTCATAAAAAATTCCTCCCTTATTGACATATTGGCTTTGCTGCCTGCCCGTTGTTTTATTGCCATTCTGTCATTCAGTATAGCATTTCACGTCCAAAAGGGATATACTAAATCTGAAAATATCATAATTTATCAAGGAGTTTTACTATGGAAATCGAAAGAAAATATCTGATAGAAAAAGAACAGCTTCCGGCGGATCTTGCATCTTATCCGTTTCATAAGATCGAGCAGGGATATCTCTGTACTTCACCTGTCGTTCGCATCCGCAGACAGGATGACGATTATTTTCTCACTTACAAATCAAAAGGCCTCATGGCCAGAGAGGAATACAATCTTCCGCTGACGCAGGAGGCCTATGAACATCTGAAATCTAAGGCAGACGGTCTCGTCATCTCCAAGACACGTTATCTGATTCCGGAAAAAAACGGTCTGACGATCGAGCTTGACGTTTTTCATGAAGATTATGAGGGACTGCTTCTGGCAGAAGTAGAATTTCCATCCGAAGAAGCAGCGAATTCCTACACACCGCCGGCATGGTTCGGACGTGATGTTACCTTCTCTTCTGATTATCATAACAGTACATTGAGTAAGGGCAGGAAATAATCCCGCCCTTACTTTTATTTACATTCTGTTTTCTCTGTTATCTCATCTTTGTTTCTTTTAAATGGTTCATGTGCCATGTCACTGTCCTCTGTCATAAGGAATTTACGGATAGCAAACAGGATTGCAATGGCAATGACACCGATCAGTGTCTGCACCGGATCCATATGCTCGACTACCATCTGTCTTGCCGTTGCAAACAGCAGCACCTCAACAACTGTCTGTGCAGAATGGCGGCAGAGCATTTTTACAAACTCCACCCCCACAACAAGCGACAGTGCATTTGCAAGAAACTCTGTAAAAAAGTCAATGTCCATATCCAGAACGGAAATTTCAGTAATCGTATAGATCAGCCGGATACCCGTCAGTGCGATCACGATCAGGATTACAATGGAAAGTACGATTTCCGTGTATCTGGCAACATTGTAGATTCCCTCATTAAAATGTTTCCTTATTCTGTGGTTGATTTCTTTATGCATAAAGACCCTCCCCGTACTTAAAAGATTTTTGTGGTCCACTTGCTCATATCCCAGACCTCATTTACCACATCCTGATAAAACTCCGGTTCATGGCAGATCAGAAGGATACTGCCCCTGTATTCCTTAAGTGCACTTTTCAGCGCATCCTTTGCATCTACATCAAGGTGGTTGGTCGGCTCATCCAGAAGCAGAACATTTGTGTCTCTGTTTACAAGCTTGCACAGACGTACTTTCGCCTGCTCACCACCACTTAAGACACGTACCTGGCTCTCGATATGTTTGGTAGTCAGTCCGCATTTCGCAAGGGCTGAACGGATCTCATACTGTGTATAAGACGGAAATTCCTGCCAGAGTTCCTCGATACAGGTTGTCTTATTGTCGCCTTTTACTTCCTGCTCGAAATAGCCAAGTTCCAGATTTTCACCTCGTTCGCAGTTTCCTTTGAGTGCCGGGATCAATCCGAGAATGCTCTTTAAAAGTGTCGTTTTTCCGATTCCGTTTGTTCCGACCAGTGCGATCTTCTGTCCACGCTCCATGGTAAAATTTAATGGTCTGGACAGTGGCTCATCATAGCCGATCACAAGGTCATGCGTCTCAAACAGCATTTTTCCCGGAGTACGTCCATAACGGAAATTAAACTCCGGCTTCGGCTTTTCTGCTGCCAGCTCGATCACATCCATCTTGTCCAGCTTTTTCTGACGGGACATCGCCATGTTTCTGGTAGAAACACGCGCTTTATTTCTTGCAACAAAATCTTTCAGTTCGCTGATTTCCTGCTGCTGACGACGGTATGCCGCTTCCAGCTGTGCTTTCTTCACTGCATACACTTCCTGGAAATGATCGTAGTCGCCGACATAACGGTTCAGCTCCTGATTCTCCATATGATAGATGATATTTACTACCTCATTGAGAAACGGGATGTCATGTGAGATCAGAATAAATGCGTTTTCATAATCAAGAAGATAGCGTTTCAGCCACGCAATATGTTCTTCATCAAGATAGTTGGTCGGCTCATCCAGAAGCAGGATATCCGGTTTTTCCAAAAGAAGTTTGCCGAGAAGAACTTTTGTTCTCTGTCCGCCACTCAGGTCTGTAACATCACGGTCAAGTCCCAGATCCAGAAGCCCGAGTGCTCTTGCAACTTCTTCGACTTTGGAATCAATGACATAAAAATCATGTAATGTCAGTTCATCCTGAATTGTTCCCAGTTCTTCCATCAGGACATTCATTTCTTCTTCATCCGCACTTCCGAGAAGATCACAGATTTCATTCATTCTCTGTTCTTTCTGAAGGAGCGGGTCAAAAGCAGATTTCAGCACTTCCTGGATCGTCATTCCTTTTTCCAGAACCGCATGCTGATCGAGATAACCTGCGCGGACGTTTTTGGCCCATTCTACCTTGCCCTCATCCGGCATCAGTTTTCCGGTAACAATACTCATAAAAGTAGACTTACCTTCGCCATTCGCGCCGACAAGTCCGATATGCTCTCCTTTCAGGAGTCTGAAAGAAACATCTGAGAAGATTGCTCTGTCGCCAAAGCCATGTGTCAGATGTTCAACATTCAATATACTCATATTTATTCTCGCTTTCGTTAAAGTGATATGTGTGGATTCCTGCCGGAATTTATTCCTCAGTAATCCGGCTCTCTCGTATTATAGCCGAAGCCCTGTGACAAATGCAACCTGTTTTGTATTTGCGTGATTCACTATAGCGGTCTGTTTATTGCATATGGTGCAAAAAAACGGCCGCACACTTTGATATGTACCCTCTTTACTGGACAAACCAGTAAGGAGGGTATTTTTATGCGTTATAGTTACGAATTTAAATTATTATGTGTTGATTTGTAT
>FMEL01000024.1 GCA_900066355.1 uncultured Ruminococcus sp. | reverse complement strand
CACAGAAGAAAGGCAGCTGCTGAAAAGTTTGGTTACAGGAAGGTGCCGGTCATTATCAGAGTCATGTCGGATGATGAAGCAGTAATTAATATGGTGGATTCCAATTTACAGAGGCAGCAGATAACATTCAGTGAAAAGGCTTTTGCTTATAAGATGAAGAATGAAGCTATGAAGCGAACCGGAGGAAGAAGAAAAAGTAGCCAGTCTGATTACCCGTTGAAAGGAAAAAAGACAGTAGAAATCATTGGTGAAGAATTTGGTGACAGCGCAAAACAGGTACAGCGGTATCTGAAGTTGACGGATCTTATTCCTGAGTTACTGGAAAAGCTGGATAACGGTGAACTTTCATTTAACCCGGCTGTGGAACTTTCGTATTTAACGATAGAGGAACAAATTTATAGATGCTATGGAGTATACACAGGCAGTCCCATCCATTTCCCAGGCACAGAGAATGAAGAAATTAAGCCGTGAGAAAAAGCTGACGGGAACAAAAATGAGAGAGATCATGGGTGAGATCAAAAAAGGGGAAATTACCAGAGTGATGTTTAACAACGAACAACTGTATCGGTATTTCCCAAAATCATATACCCCGGCAGAAATGAAAGAAGAGATACTGAGCATGTTAAACCAATGGAAACCGCAGAAAACGGCAGCAAAATAGGAGGAAAATTATGTGTAGAGTAATCGCAATATCAAACCAGAAAGGTGGAGTTGGAAAAACCACCACAACCGTAAATCTTGGAATTGGACTTGCCAGACAGGGAAAGAAAGTGTTGCTGATTGATGCAGATCCACAGGGGAGCCTTACAGCAAGTCTTGGTTATGTAGAACCGGACGAAATAGGAACTACACTTGCCACAATTATGATGGCTATCATCAATGAAAAAGAATTTGAGATCACAGATGGCATTCTGCATCATAAAGAAAATGTGGATCTTCTTCCGGCAAATATTGAATTATCTGCATTGGAAGTAACAATGGGGAACGTGATGAGCAGAGAGCTGATTATGAAGGAATATATTGAGGCTGCGAGAACGGAGTATGACTATATCTTGATTGATTGTATGCCAAGTCTGGGACTAATGACAATCAATGCGCTGGTTGCTGCGGATTCCGTGTTGATTCCAGTACAGGCGGCTTACCTTCCGGTGAAAGGTCTTCAGCAACTGATACATACGATTGCAATGGTGAAAAAACGGCTGAACAGGCAGCTCGTATTTGAAGGAATCCTTCTTACAATGGTAGATTTCCGAACAAACTATGCAAAAGATGTGGCAGGTAAAGTGCGTGAAGCTTATGGAGAAAAGATAGAGATTTTTGACACGGTGATTCCTATGTCAGTGAAAGCAGCTGAAACAAGTGCAGAAGGTGTCAGTATATTTTCCCATTGCTTGAATGGAAAAGTGGCGAAAGCATATGAGACGATTGCAGAGGAGATATTGAGAAATGAAGAGTAAAAGTGCAGACAAAATAAAGATGCCTAGCATAGATGAACTGCTGGGAGTACCCGGCGAAGAAAGTGCAACAGATATTGAAATTAGCAGAATACACAGCTTTGCAAATCATCCATTTAAAGTTTTGGATGATGATAAGATGGATGACCTGGTAGAGAGTATTAAACAGAATGGTGTGCTGACACCTGTTTTAGTAAGGCCAGATAAGAATAACAGCTATGAGATGATATCCGGGCATCGAAGAATGCACGCAGCGATAAAAGCAGGACTGGAAACAATACCGGCCATTGTGCGGGATATGGACGATGATGATGCAGTAGTAGTAATGGTAGATGCTAATATTCAACGAGAAGAATTGCTTCCAAGTGAAAAAGCATTTGCATATAAAATGAAAATGGATGCTATGAAAAGACAGGCAGGAAGACCATCAAAAAATAATTCCACCCAAGTTGGGCGGAATTTTGAAACGGCAGAATTGATAGGAAAAGAAACCGGGGAAAGTAAAAATACAATCAGGAGGTTTATTCGTTTGACTGAATTAATTCCTGAATTACTTGATTATGTAGACAAGAAGCGGCTGCCCTTTACCGTTGCGGTTGACATTTCCTATATTGACAAAGAGATTCAAACATGGTTATTTGAATACATCAAGGAAAATGGTACGGTTAAAGCAGTTCAGGTAGCAGCACTCCGCACAGCACTTGAAGTAGGACCGATGACGCAGGCGAAAATGATTTCCATACTGGTAAACAGCCAGCCTGGAAGGAAGCAGGAACAGAAAATCATATTGTCAGAGAAAAAACTGAGAAATTTCTTCTCTGATAAATATACGGCAGAAGATATGGAAAGTGTAATTCTGGAACTTCTGGATCAATGGAAAAGAGGTGAGATAACAGTATGAATTTTGAATACTATTATGGCACTCAGGCTGATCAGTTCAGTTTTATCCGGATTCCAAGAATATTATTATTAGATGAAGCATTTTCCACACTGTCTTTATCAGCTAAAGTCCTTTACTCGGTACTTCTGGACAGAATGGGACTCTCAATGAAAAATAAATGGCTTGATGAAGAAAACAAGGTGTACATTATCTATCAGATTACGGAGATACAGAGTGATTTGGGATTCTCTAAGAAAAAAGCAATGGACTATCTCACAGAATTGGAGAAAATTGGACTGATTGAAAAGAAAAAGAGAGGCTTTGGATTGCCGAACATTATATATGTTAAGAGCTTTATGGCACATCAGAGTAGTCAAAGAAGTAATGAAATGGGAACTTCACAGGAAAAAGATGCGGTACATAGAAGTATCGAAAGGGGAACTCCTGAGGTGATGAATAAGCACCTCAGAGGTGCCGAAACAGATACCTCAGAAGTGCCCAATAACGGACTTCAAGAGGTTCCAAAAACGGTACCGCTATATAATAAGACTTATATGAATTATAATAATCAGAGCAATATGAAATCGAATCATATCAAATCAGATGGCGATAGGATTCGATGTGATCAAAAAGAACAGACAATCAATGCTTATGCTGAACTGGTAAAGAAAAATATTGATTTTGATGTTTTACTGCATACATATAGCAGAGAGCAGGATCTGGTAGAAGAAATATATCAGTTGATTCTGGAGACCGTTCAAACTGAAAAGGATATGATACGGATCGCCGGCGAATATTATCCGGCAGGCTTTGTGAAGGGAAAATTACTGAAACTGAATTATTCGCATATCGAGTATGTGCTGGAGTGCATGGATAAAAATACTACGAAAGTCAGAAACATAAAACAGTATTTGCTGGCTGCTTTATTTAATGCACCATCAACGATTGGAAGTTATTATAAAGCAGCGGTAAATCACGACATGCCACAGTACGCAAACTGAAGGAGGTACTTATGATTGTTTTAAGAATGGCAGGAAAAATTTTATTGTTACCGGTGTGGTTATTATTAGCCACTGCCCATTTACTGGTAAAGATCGTAGTTGAAATCTACTGCATCGGCAAGGGGATTGTCAATCTCATTCTGGGTTTTATGCTGATTGGAACACTGCTCTGGTACAGACAATGGGAGCGGTTTGCTTTACTTGCAGTTGCCAGTGGTATCTTGCTGTTCTTTCTGTGGATCGGAGTGTTTATGGAAGTTATACTGGAATCAGCACAACACAAAATTGGAAAATGGATTATACAGATATAAAGAAAGTATCTGCCAGAACATAAACGGAAATCCCGATCATTCCGGCAACACTCTGGGTTACATATTTAGTGAATCTTTTCAGCATAATTCATGTCTCCTTCCGTAAAGACTTGCCTTCTATTATATATCTGTATTTTAAAAAATAGCAATCAAAAACTCCTCTCAGGCGCTATGCATAATAATTTCAACAACATGCTGCTTATAGCAGGTATTGATAAATTTATATCATTCTGATGATATATTATATTTCATTTTTCACGTTAATGATGTAAAATTATCAATGTAAATATCAGGGCATATTCGAATAATCATTTCTAAACTTTTTCAAATATGCTCCGGAAAGGAACTTTTATACTAATGAAAACCAAGATTCAGGATATGACCTCCGGTTCACCGGGACGGTTGATCATTCTTTTTGCAATTCCCCTGATGCTGGGAAATATCTGTCAGCAGCTTTATACAATGGTGGATACCATGGTTGTTGGTCAGGTTGCAGGTGTGGAGGCTCTTGCCGCACTGGGTGCTGTTGACTTTCTGATGTGGGTTGTCACAGGAATATCCACAGGACTCACTCAGGGATTTTCTATTCAACTCTCCCAGTATTATGGGGCAAAGGATTTCGAAAATCTGCGTAAATCTCTGGCTCACAGTTACCGGCTGACCGCTTTCATCGCAGCCGGAGTATTGATTCTCAGCCAGTCATTTGCTTCGCTGGTATTAACAGGGCTGCATACACCTTCCAATATTATCGGAATGTCTCTGTTATATCTGCGCATCATTTTCTGTGGGATCCCCGCCACAGCAGCCTATAATATGTTTGCCTCTGCTCTAAGGGCTATGGGAAACAGTAAAACACCGCTGACCGCAATGATCATCGCATCTGTGCTGAATGTCTCACTGGACATCCTTTTTGTGGCAGGCTTCGGATGGGGTGTGGCAGGAGCAGCAATCGCAACTGTGATTGCACAGAGCTTCTCCGCTGTTTACTGTTTCCTGATTTTACGCAGAATTGATATCGTTCATCTGACCAGAGCAGATTTTATGCCTGCCTCCGGCATGAATGCCCGCCTGATGAAGCTTGGTATTCCTGTTGTATTTCAGAATATCATCATCGGTGTGGGCGGTCTGGTAGTCCAGTATGTGATCAATGGCTACGGTTTCCTTTTTGTAGCAGGATTTACAGCTACAAACAAGCTTTATGGTCTGCTGGAAATGGCTGCTATTTCCTATGGATATGCCATCGTTACCTATGTGGGTCAGAATCTGGGAGCCGGAAAGATTGACAGGATCAGAAAAGGCGTCCGCAGCAGTATGCTGCTTTCCCTGCTTACCTCACTGATCATTTCTGCTGCCATGTTTTTATTTGGAAAAAATATTCTCTCACTTTTCATCTCAGGTGAACCGCAGCAGACACAGCAGGTATTGGCAATTGCTTTTAAATACCTTTCTATTATGGCTGCCATGCTCTGGGTTTTGTACTTCCTGTACGTGTACAGATCTGTACTTCAGGGGCTGGGAGATACCTTAATGCCTATGGTAAGTGGTATGGCTGAATTTGTCATGCGTATCAGTGCTGCACTGATCCTTCCCCATTTTATCGGACAGGACGGTATTTTCTTTGCAGAGATTGCAGCATGGAGCGGAGCCACTGTGATCTTATGCATCAGCTATTATGTACGGATGCATAAATATCATTAAAACAAAACAGGGAGCTGTCGGTAAATAACGTTTTTTAGAGCTGACAGCACCAAACAAAAATATCCTGACAGTTACAGAGCTTTCTGGCTCTGCAACTTGTTCAGGATATTTTTATTTTGATAAATACTTTCTGTTTTTGGCCGCAAAAAATCCTTGTTTGGATTTTTTCAGCCGCATTTTTTTCTAGGCAGTTTTTCCTTCAAATTTTCTTAGTTTTTCGTATAAAAAACGATGATATTTATTTATATTTCTTCCAATAGCATACAGCATGAATTCTTTATATACCTTATCTGCCGAACGGTAATTAAAACGCCGGAAGTTCTCATTTTCCTTTATATCTCCAAAATGTCCTTCCGTCTGAATGGAATGTGTCTGGCGTTTCAGGATCCCGCGTTCACTCTGGATATTGGCATGCGATCTTTCTTTCAGTTCCTCCCATTGTTCATTGATCTTCATGACTTTGTTCTTTTCGGCATCTTTCTCCGCATCATACTTATACAGACAGCGCGCTTTATGTTCACATCCGCTGCAGTCTGCACAACCATATACCTCAAAGGTCTGTGTATATCCATCCTGCTCTTTGCTCTCTGTCCTGAGATGCCGCAGTTCACGTCCGTCATGGCAGATATAGAACTGTTCATCTTCAAAGATCCCTGTCCTCATGTTGTAATATTTACTGATATCTTCTGAATAAGCGCGTGTTTTTCGCTTTTCATGATCCTGCAGTTTTATATAACTGGATATTTCATTCCGTTTTAAATAAAGCAGATTTTTTTCACTACAGTACCCGCTGTCCGCAGTTACTTCTTCCAGAATACTCCCGAAAGCATTCTTATGTTTTTCAAGGACCGGGATCAGGGTATTATAATCGGTGCGGTCGCTGCTTACATATCCATGTACGATATAATAATTCTCTACCGCGATCTGAACATTATATGCTGGCTTTAACTGTCCGTTCAGCATGTGATCTTCTTTCATACGCATAAAAGTCGCTTCCAGATCTGTTTTGGAATAACTGTTTCTGTTTTTTCCCATGATCTCAAAGCATTCTTTATATTCCATCAGTCGTTTTCCGCATTGTTCCAGTTCCTTATGCAGCTGTTGAAGTGCAGGTTTTCTTTTTCCTTTTCCGTAAACGAATTCGATTCCCTCGTTGTCTGCGATCATCGTGAGATTGTTCTGGAGTTTCCGTATTTCAAGCGGTGAACAGTTATCGATCTCTATAATACGGTTATTTGAAAGCTTTTTATGTTTTACAAGCTTTCGTTTTCTGTTCTTTTCGATCACTTCCCGGACTTTATCCATCCCTTCGATCACAAACATCTGTGCATTTCCCAGCTCGTACTTTGTTCCATAATCATTCTCCTGCAAAAAAGAATTATATTTTTCAAAAAGCTGGTCGATAGAGTCCAGAAGTCCTGCCAGATGATAATTGATGCTTCCACGCCATACAAAAGTATAACGGTTCGCATTTGCCTCTATCTTTGTACCGTCAATAAAAAGTTCTTTTAATGTGACCAGCCCTTCTTTCTGCAGCCGCCGCATAAACTGGTAATTCAGGTCATCCAGGACATCAGATGTCAGCTTCCTGTTTTTAAAGTCATAAAAAGCATCACGTTTCGGTTTTTGTCCGCGCGTCAGCCAGATAAAAGCATAGTCTCTTTCACACAGATCAACAATACAGTCAACAGAACGTATTCCCCGCATATTTGCATAGGTAACTACAGCATACATCATAATTGGGTTGTACCCGGTTCTTCCCTTATCTGAACAATTGGCTAACAATGAAGAGAATTTTTGTAGAGCATCAGGGTGTAGCTATGCAAGATGCTTTACAGGTATTTCACCTGAATACATGGCGAAAATGAATAAAGAAGACAGGAATAATTTTCAAAAATGTATAGAAGAGATACTGGAAGAGCTTAATCTGGGTGGCCGTGGTACAGCAGAGCCGCTGGTGTCAGAAAGAACTGAAGAATTTTTTGACAGTTATAAAGATGAGGCGTATTACAGTCTCAGCCCTAAGAAGCGAAAGATCGTTGATATACCTGGTTTGAAAAACTGATGGAGAAATAATCTAGGAAAATAGTTTAAAGTTTACATGTTATGATCATGTATGAAGTTGGAACAAAATAAAAGATTGTGCTATACTATTGTTCAAGAAAAAAACTCATTGACATATTTCAATCTATTTAGGAGGATAAACGATCATGTGTACAGCAGCAACTTATAAAACAAAAGATTTTTACTTTGGACGAACCCTTGATTATGAATTCTCTTATGGTGATCAGATAGTAATTACACCACGTAATTATGCGTTTAATTTTCGCCATGTTGGCGATATGAAAAATCATTATGCAATTATTGGAATGGCTCATGTTGCAGAGGATTATCCTTTGTATTATGATGCTATGAATGAAAAAGGAGTGGCAATGGCAGGACTGAATTTTGTTGGAAATGCTGTTTATGCCGCGATTAAGCCAGATGTGGAAAATATTGCACAGTTTGAATTTATTCCGTGGATTTTAAGTCAGTGTTCTTCTTTAGTTGAAGTTCGCGAGCTTCTTGAACGAATTAATATTGTTAATACTCCTTTCAGCGAGCAATTGCCATTAGCACAATTACACTGGATCATTTCTGATGAGAATGAGTCAATTACGGTAGAATCTATGTCAGATGGTTTGCATATTTATGATAATCCAGTAGGAGTGCTTACGAATAATCCGCCATTTCCACAGCAGATGTTTCAACTAAATAATTATATGTATTTATCTCCTAAACAGCCCAGAAATACTTTCTGCGAAAATTTGGCTCTTGATGCATATAGTAGAGGTATGGGAGGATTAGGTCTTCCGGGAGATCTCTCATCTTCATCACGCTTTGTACGTGTAGCTTTTACAAAGGTAAATGCAATTTCAGGTGAATCAGAGGAAGAAAGCGTTAGCCAATTCTTCCACATTCTCGGATCTGTGGATCAGCAACGAGGATGTTGCGAAGTAGCGGATGGAAAATATGAAATCACATTGTATACGTCGTGTTGTAATGTTACAAAAGGTATTTATTATTACAATACTTATGAAAACCATCAGATCAGTGCAGTAGATATGCATGTAGAAAATCTGGATAGTGATAAAATGATTTGTTATCCAGTAATTCAAGGAGAACGAATCAACTATCAAAATAAATAATGTTTTGAAATCAGGGATGAGGTAGAAAGGAAAGTTCCATGACAAAAGATGAAGTAAAAAAACTCAGGATGAACAGTCCGGAATCACTACAGTTTTTAAATAATGCTACAAAATTTTATAATTTAATGATGATGTATCGTTGTGCTATTCGGGAGATACAAACTAAACTTGAGGTTTTGGATGATGAATTTTCAGTTGAGAACAATCGAAATCCTATTTCTTTTATAAAAACAAGGATTAAGAAGCCCAATAGTATTTACAATAAATTGCAGAAAATGGGACATGATTTTACAACAGAAAATATACAGACATATTTAAATGATGTAGCAGGCGTTCGAATAGTTTGTGCGTTTATTGACGATATTTATATGATATCAGATTTGATTACCCAACAGGATGATATTAAAGTTATTGAAATAAAAGATTATATAAAAAATCCAAAACCAAATGGTTATCGAAGCTATCATATGATTGTTGAAATACCAGTATTTTTTGCTAAGGGTAAAACACCTATGCGTGTAGAATTACAGATCCGAACCAATGGTATGGATTTCTGGGCAACATTGGAACATCAACTTCGCTATAAAAAAGGAATTGAAGAAATGCCTGGTTATGATGAGATAAGTGAAGAATTACTTCATTCTGCAAGATCTATCATTGAAGCGGATAATGAAATGCAGAGAATAAAAGACAAAATTGGTATGTTTCATGAAATTTAGGCAGAAAACTGAGCAAGTAGGAAGGTGGAATATATATGAAGCAAGATACTTTAGAGGGCAAAGCAAAAACAAAAAATGGGGTAAAACGGCTGTGTTTTTCCATAGTCTGCATTCTTCTGGAAGTAATTTTTATTATTACTATCGTAACACGCTTGAATGAATATGCAGAAATCATAAATTTATTTACAAGGATTTTGAGTGGAATCTTGGTTTTGGGATTGTACGCATCAGATAAGACCTCTTCTATGAAAATGCCTTGGGTCATCTTAATTCTAATCTTCCCAATTATGGGTGTAGGCCTGTATTTGTTGATTGGTTTGAATGGTGGCACACATAAAATGCGTGAGCGATATGCAGAAATTGATAGCAAATTGTTACCAATGCTTCCGGACAGTCAGGAGTGTTTGAGCAGAATAAAAGAAACAATTCCGAAAGCAGGAAATATAGCAAGTTACATACAAAGAAATTCGCAGTATCCAATCTATCAGAATACGGATATTGTGTATTTTGATGAAGCAGTGAAAGGATTAGAGGCACAGATTAAGGATTTGGAGAAAGCACAGAAGTTTATCTTTATGGAATATCATGCGATAGAAGACGCTGAAGCATGGCATAAGATTCAAGATGTTCTGGAAGAGCGAGTAAAAGCAGGTGTGGAAGTTAGAGTATTCTACGATGATATGGGTTCTATAGGCTTTATTAACACAGATTTTGTGAAAAAGATGGAGGCAATAGGAATTCATTGCCGTGTATTCAATCCGTTTATGCCAGGTTTAAATCTGTTTTTGAACAATCGTGATCATAGAAAAATAACAGTTATTGATGGAAAAGTCGGATTTACAGGTGGATATAATCTAGCAAACGAATATTTTAATTACACACACCCGTATGGACAGTGGAAAGATACAGGTATTCGTTTAGAAGGAGATGCTGTTCAGTCGCTTACGGTGACATTTTTGGAAATGTGGAATGCAGTAAGTGATAAGGCTGCTAATGATTCTGATTTTAGTAAATACCTTTTCCACTATGATTATGCGGCACAGCAAACTGGGTTTGTTCAACCTTATGCAGACAGCCCTATGGATAATGAGCAAGTAGGAGAAGAAGTTTATATCAGTATGATAAATAAAGCTGAAAAATATTGTTGGTTTATGACTCCATATCTAATCATAACAGATGAAATGACGCATGCGTTATGTCTGGCTGCTAAGCGAGGGGTAGACGTAAGAATTATCACACCTGGTATCCCTGATAAAAAATTCATTTATAATATAACTCGTTCTTTTTATCATGGATTAGTTAAACATGGTGTTCGTGTTTATGAGTGGACTCCTGGTTTCTGTCATGCAAAAATGAGTGTGGCAGATGACTGTATGGCAACTTGTGGAACAATTAATCTGGATTATCGAAGTTTATATCACCATTTTGAAAACGGCTGTTTTATGGCAGATTGTCAGGCAGTTGTGGAAATAAAAAATGATCTGATAAGAACGATGGGAGAATGTCGTGATGTGACAGACCAATATCAAACCGGACGAAGTGCATATTTGCGACTGGGACAATTATTTATGAGATTATTTGCTGGATTGCTATAAGAATCTGATGAAACGACCTTTCAAAAAACAGTTGATTTAGAAGTTAACTGTTTTTGAAAGGCCGTTTTTGCTATATCTAACAGTCTGTTGTACAAAGAAGATTTTGCATGGATGAAAAAAACAAACCTTGTTGAGGTTAAATTGAGATTGACTTTGTATTGTATAAGTATGAAATAAAAAGGAATCAGGTGATGTACAATGAAAAAGCATAAAATATGTAAAATCCTTCTTGTTATACTGGCAATTTTTTTATGTGTGGCTTTTTATGAATTGCTCGGAATCTGCGTTGCATATAAAAAGCAGCCGGAAGTGTCCAATACAACCAAAAAAGAAACAAAAAATGAGTCATGGAACGAATGCAGTGAAAATACAGAACGGGCAGTAATCATAGAAAAGAATCCAGAAGCGCTTTTACAAAGAGTGCGTTTGATCAAGAATGCAAAAAAGGAAATTATTCTTTCTACTTTTGCATTTCAATCCGATGAAAGTGGAAAATTGATTTTAGGAGCACTGCATGATGCGGCAGACAGAGGGGTACATATTCGTCTGTTAGTAGATGGAATGGAGAGCTGGATTGATATGGAAGGAAATCCGTATTTCTATGGATTATCTTCCCATGAGAATGTTGAAATTAAACTGTATAATAAGGCCAATCCGTTGAAACCGTGGAAAATGATGGGTAGAATGCATGATAAATATTTGATTGCAGATGGAAAGAGATATATTCTTGGGGGAAGAAATACATACAATTATTTCCTGGGTGATTTTCCGGGACATAAGAACTATGACAGAGACGTGTTAGTGGTTTGCGATGAACCTGAGAAAGAAAATTCAGTTAACCAGTTGTCAGAGTATTTTGAAACCATATGGAATCAGGAAGACAGTGGTTATTTTCATAACAATAAAAAACTGGCAAATAGAAAATCTGTAAAGAACGCAGTTTTAGAGCTGCAGAACAGCTATCAGAAATATTTTGAAGAGAATAAGGAAAGAATCTGCGAGACCGATTATACGGACGAAACTTTTGAGACAGAAAAGATTACATTAGTGTCAAATCCTATTCACACAGGTTCCAAAGAACCAGTAGTGTGGTATCAGTTGGGAGAATTGATGAAAAATGCAAAAAATCGTGTGAAGATCCACACGCCATATATTATCTGTAATGATATGATGTATAATACATGGGAGGAGATTGCAGAGAACGTTTCAGATTTTTCTATCATGACAAATTCAGTTGCGAATAATGGGAATCCATTTGGGGCTGCCGATTATGCGAAAAACAGAAATAGAATATTAAGTACAGGAATTAATATCTGGGAATATGAAGGCGGTTATTCATACCACGGAAAAAGTATTCTGATTGACGATGATCTGTCTGTAATCGGTTCCTTTAATATGGACATGAGAAGTGCATATCTGGATACGGAACTGATGCTTGTAATTCGCAGTAAAGATATTAATAAACAGTTGGAAGAGGGCATGATGGAATATGAAAAAGTGTCCCGCCAGGTATTAGAAGACGGAACTTATAATGATCCATATCATGTAGAGCCAATCGAATTAACAAAGAAACGTCAGAGAAAAATATTTTTGGTACAGCATCTGCTTGGATGGGCAAGGTATCTGTTTTAATAAGGAGGAAGGAAAACGTGTTTCAAATATTGATTGTAGAAGATGATAAAGAATTAAGCCAGCTATTCCAAAAAGTGCTTGAGAAGAATGGATATCAAGTCAAAAGTGCATCGGATGGAGCACAGGCATTAGAAGTATTGGATAAGGAATATATTGATCTGATCATTTCTGATATTATGATGCCGGTTATGGATGGCTATGAACTGGTGTCAGAACTTCGTTCAGCAGGATATCAGATACCAGTGCTTATGATCACTGCGAAAGGTTCCTTTGATGATATGCGCCAGGGATTTCTTTCGGGAAGTGACGATTATATGGTAAAACCGGTAAATGTGAATGAAATGGTTTTAAGAGTCGGAGCACTGCTTCGCCGTGCACAGATACTGAATGAACACAAAATTGTGATCGGTTCAACAGAGTTTGATTATGATGCAATGACGGTTACAACTGATAAGGAAAGTCTTGTTTTGCCTAAAAAAGAATTCCTGCTTTTATATAAGCTTGCAGCTTCGCCAGGCAGAACATTTACAAAACAACAGTTGATGGATGAAGTATGGGGATACGAGACGGAGGCAGACCCACATACGATAGAGGTACATATAGGAAGAATCAGAGAGCGTTTTAAAGATAACCCTGATTTTGAAATCGTAACAATGCGTGGAATTGGATACAAGGTGGTGAAAAAATAATGGAACAAAAGAAAGAAAAAGGATTGCGGATCCGATCCTGTCTGACTGGTGCAATCTGGCTGGCACTTGTATTTTCAACAGTCATATCTGCTTTATTATTTGCTTTTTTGAATCATTTTTTTAATCTGCCGGGCAGCATACCTGTGCTTGGCTGGCTTTTGATTTTCAATACATTGATTGCAGGGCTGATCACTTCCTTTATCAATGCAAAATTACTGGAACCAATTACCAGACTTAGTAAAGCAATGAAGGAAGTTTCTCAGGGAGATTTTGAACAGCATTTGGAAACGAACAGCCGTATAGCAGAAGTTGGAGAATCTTATCAAAGTTTTAATGTTATGACAAAAGAACTTCGTGCAACAGAGGTGCTGCAGATGGATTTTGTATCTAATGTTTCTCATGAGTTTAAGACCCCGATTAATGCCATTGAAGGATATACAATGCTGCTTCAGGGAGAAGAACTGTCTCCGGATCAAGAGGAATATGTAGAAAAAATCTTATTTAACACCCAAAGACTTTCCGGATTGGTTGGTAATATTTTGCTGTTATCCAAGTTAGAGAATCAGAATATACCAATGAAAAAAACAGAATATCGTCTGGATGAACAGATCCGCCAGGCATTTCTTTCATTGGAAACAAAATGGACAGAAAAAGAAATTGGTTTTCAGGTAGAATTGGAGGAAGTTAAATATACTGGGAATGAAGGACTTTTTATGCATATCTGGATAAATCTTTTGGATAATGCGATTAAGTTCAGCCCTTCAAAGGGGACAATTACGATGTTTCTGAAACAAGAACAGGATTCTGTTAAGTTCATTCTGGAAGATGAAGGACCAGGAATAGAGGATGATGTAAAATCCAGAATATTTGACAAGTTCTATCAGGTAGATGGATCTCATAAAGCAGAAGGAAATGGCCTAGGTCTTGCACTTGTAAAACGGATTGTAGATAGTGCCGGAGGAACAATCAAAGCAGAAAACCGTGAATATGGTGGATGCAGATTTGTTATAGAGCTGCCAAAGCAGAAAGATGAGATTATATAGTTTTAAGATAAATTAGAAGATGGGAGGATTTATATGACATTTTATCAGGAGTTGCAGTTAAATCAGGCAGGTTCTAAAAACCTGTTGAAAAAGAGTGAAACACTAAAAGAAAAATTATATCATATGTGGGTATATCTGGTGAAGATAGCTCTTACATTGGCATTTTGTTTTTTCTTTGTTAGTATTTTCAGCATCCTATTTGGAAATGAGAACAGCATTGTAGGTGTAGTAGTCTTATTATGTCTTATGGTGTTTAGAAATGCGGATCTGGGGATCCACACCGGACAATCTACGATGCTTTTGGCTTTGTTCTTTGTAATTATGACTGTATGTCCGCATTTAGCAAATCAGTTTTCACCGGTATTGGGAATGCTGTTAAATATTGCGGCACTGGCTGTGTTGATTCTGTTCGGATGCCATAATCCATTCATGTTTAATCAATCTACATTGGTTCTTGGGTATCTGCTGCTATATGGTTATGATGTTACGGGAAAAAGCTATCAGATGCGATTAGTCGGAATGGCTTTAGGTGCAGCACTTACCTGCTTCGTATTTTATCGAAATCATAAAAACAGAACTTATAAAAGAAATCTGAAAAATCTGATACAAGAATTTGATCTCACTTCTTCCAGAACAAAATGGCAGATATGTCAGATTTTATGCGTACCGATTGTCCTTTGCATTGCAGAACTTTGTAATATGCCACGTGCAATGTGGGCTGGTATTGCGGCCATGTCCGCGATTTTGCCGTTTATGGAAGATATGCGCTACAGAGTCCGTAAAAGGATTGTCGGAAATATTGCAGGTGTTATATGTTTTACAGTATTATATTTTCTGCTTCCTTCGTCAATCTATGCATATATAGGAATTCTTGGTGGAATCGGTGTAGGATTTTCAGCACAATATGGCTGGCAGGCAGTATTTAACACATTTGGTGCTTTAGCCATTGCTGCAGAGACTTATGGACTACAAGGAGCGGTTAGTCTTAGAGTGATTCAAAATGTTTTTGGTGTTGTGTTTGCTTTAGCATTTTGTGTTATATTTTATTGGTTTATGTCTAAAAAAAAGGAAAGTGAGATGACCGTACATGCAGAGTGAAGTGAATCAGGAAGAAAATTTGAATAGAATTATTACGGTTCCTAATCTTCTTTCTTTTTTTCGGCTTTGTCTGATTCCGGTAATTATATGGAGTTATTGTGTAAAGAAAAATCCTCTGTTAGCTGGTGAAATCTTATTGCTGTCTGGTCTTACGGATCTTGCTGATGGATATATCGCAAGAAGATTCCATAGGATTAGTAATTTAGGAAAAATACTTGATCCGGTGGCTGATAAGCTGACACAGGCAGCGATGTTAATCTGTCTGTTTACTCGTTTTCCGCATACATGATAGTATAAATCCAAAGATGATGGTCTATCAGAGAGACTGTTATATATCTTCAAGTTTAAAAAGATAATTTTCAATAATTTTTCAAAAATCAGAATCGACAATTCATGACAAATCACCCCTGAATCGGGGAACGTTTCTCATAGAAAAGAACTAAAAAAAATAAGAAAATAAAAACGGAAAACCATTGTCTGTAGTATAAGTATTTGTTATTATGAAGTAAATAGAGGATATTTTACAAAGTAAAGCTTAATCTAGAGAATCTGCCAGTGGCAGGCCTCTGTAGATACCAAGGTATACAAAAGGAGAATGAAAAAATGAAAAAAGAAGACATGTCCTGTATCGACTGCGCAGTAAAAAACTGCAGCAAAATGGATAAAACCTATCCGGATTTCTGTCTGACAACACACATGGATGAAGAAGTTCTAAATGAAGCTATGGAATGCTACAATGAAGACGAGAACCGCAAAGTAACAATCGCTGCAGCTGAAGTAGAGTATGAGAATTACTGCAAACATACCCGTGTCGAAGAAATCATGGATTTTGCAAAGAAGATTAATGCGAAAAAGATCGGGATCGCAACCTGTGTCGGATTGTTGAAAGAAAGCCGTATCCTGGCAGATATCCTGCGCAGACATGGCTTTGAGGTGTATGGTGTCGGCTGTAAAGCCGGAACACAGAAGAAGACATCGGTCGGCATCCCGGAATGCTGCGAAGGTGTCGGTGTGAATATGTGTAATCCGATCCTGCAGGCAAAGCTTCTGAACAAGGCGAAGACGGACCTGAATGTTGTGGTCGGACTTTGTGTGGGGCATGACAGTCTGTTTTACAAATATTCCGAGGCACTGACTACGACAGCAGTGACGAAAGACCGTGTATTGGGGCATAATCCGGTGGCGGCGCTTTATACTGCGGATAGTTATTATTCGAAGTTGAAGAAGAGTGAAGAAGAGTAATATTTCTAATTTGGGCGTTTAAAGATACATAAAGATATCCCATTCAAGCATTTCTCTTTTTATCCAACGAAAAAAAGAACACACAACACTCTGTATGTGAAGTCCAATATTATACCCAATATTATACTTTGAAGTAGCTATCCAATCCTTTGAACTCTTCCGCTTTCATTTCTTTTGTAACATCAGCATAGATGTTCAGTGTAGTTGAAATATCTGAATGTCCGAGTGCTTCTTGAATGACCTTTATATTTACTCCAGCTTCACACATTCTTGTTGTAAATGTATGTCTAAGCGAGTGGCAGCTAAAATGAGGAAGTAACACATCAGGTTCATCACTGTGCAAAAACTGCTCATCATTGCAATCACGGATAATTCTTCGGATTGCTTTGTTGAGTGTGGCTTGGTGCTGTGCCTGACCAAAACGATTGATGAAAATAAAATCTGTACATCCGTCAATCGTGACCTCGCAATGAAGTCCTAAATCTTCCTGCTTCTGTTTCTCATGTTCAAATGCTTCTTTCACAAAACCGAGCATTGGAACCTGCCTCATACTCGCCGGAGTCTTCGTTGTATTTACATTGAAATAACAGCCACTTTTACTTCCCTCGGTTCTGTGGTCATAATATACAAGAGTATGATTAACATCAATCATTCCACTTTCCATATCAATATCACACCATCTCAATTCAGTTACTTCCCCCACACGAAGTCCAGTTCCTATCATTACTGCAAAGACCGGATATCAGTGTTCATATACAGGGTGGGTTTTCAGGAAATTCAGAAATAGCTCCTGCTCCGGTTTCGTCAACGCTCTACGCTTTTCCGACTGAAAACAATGTGCTTTTTTCAATTCTCTCAACACATTATCTGACGGGTTATTTCTGATAAAGTCATCATCGACAGCAATCTGTAAAACCTGATGAAGAACCGTATGTATATTATCAATCGTTGAAGAACTTGTTGTAATGCTCCAATGCCTTGTAGACAAAATCCTCCGTCTGACTGACGGGAATATTTTTCGGGATAAGCTGTCTTACTCTGTCGCCCCTCAACACGATTTTTTCCTTTTGGTTCGGCTTTTCCTCAGACATAACAGCGTGGATTGCTTCTGTTGTAAGGTTGTCCTCGTTGAATAACTTTCGCATACGGATTGTCTGGTCGTGTGACGGGGTAGCGTCATTCAGGTCGATTTCATCAACCACATCACGCTGGCAATCTTCATCAAGATAGGAAAGTTCTACGGCAGGACACATTTTAATACGCCCCTCGTCAACAAATTCAAGCAGTTCGGGAACAAGGTTTGTCAGGCGGACATAACGCTGTATTTGTGTGTTACTGTCCTGACTCTCAGAAGCTAAAATCTCTCTTGATTTACCCACAATAGAATTGTGTCCCACTGGGACTCCATTTTCTTTGCTCGGTCTGCCTGCTTGCCTTTTCATTGCTTCCAAACGCATTTTATAGGCAGACTTTGTGATTACATTACCCCTTTCCGCTTAGGAAAATAAGAATGTGATCTTAGGAATTACTTAGGAATTTAAGCGTGTGATTTTTGAGATTGAAAAGCCTTTGTTCGGTACAATGATTATCGAACAAGGGCTTTTTATTGTTCAGCCGAAGCAAAAGAAAGGAGTGTAAGCATGGAACTGAAAATAGAGCATTTAAGCAAGCAGTTCAAAGACAAAACAGCAGTAAATGATGTCAATCTGCAAAGGCGGGCGGGGCTGTCAACGGCGGCGTGTATGGCACCGTTCATCTTGACCGTTGACTGGCTCGGCTGGCTTTGCTATTGCCTTGTAGTAAATACAAATAGAAATGATTCTGTTGCATGCCCATACGGTCTGTGATAGAAGGCGAAATACGGTTTCTGTTTGCAGAGCATCTAGCCCTTTTTTAATATGTATTTCCATATCGTCTCTCCTTTTCCTGTTCTTACTGTGTTTTTGTACCGCTGCAAAGCGTTTCTGTTTTTCTGCCTGCTCGGAAGATCAGAAGCGCCAGAACGAATGTTGCCGTTTCTGTGACAGGGAAGGACAGCCAGATCCCTGTAATCTTCAGGAGTTTTTCCAGACCCCACATGAATGAAATGAGCAGCAGAAACTGACGCAGTAGCTGGATCAGCATACTTGGAAAGACCTGTTCTGTTGCCTGAAGATAGGTGGAGATCATGGTAGACCATCCGCAGAACAGGTAGCTGACCGCCATAATCCGCATAGCGGATATTCCAAAGGAGCGCATGGATTCCGACGCCGTAAATAATCCCAAAAGCTGCGCCGGAAAGAGGATGACGGTCAATGTTCCCAGTATCATCATACCGGAGACCAAAGCGGTTCCGTAGCGGAAAGCAGAGTGCAGCCTATCTCTGTTTCCCGCACCGTAGTTAAACCGCATAATAGGAAGACAGCCCTGGATCAGCCCGTTGACCGTCATGACAATCAACTGCTGCACCTTAAAATACGCACCGAAGAAAGCGATTGCCGTATCGGAATAGGCGACCAGAAAAAAGTTTACAAAAGTCACCATAAAAGAACTAAGGGCATTCATAATAAAAGACGGCAGTCCAAGGGTGAAAATACGGCCAATCAGCCACTTTTGCAAATGAAATCCTTTGATCTTTATCCGCACTTTCTGCTTTTTGCCCAGCAGCAAGGCAAATGCCAAAATCATGGATAACAAATAGCCCGCAACAGTAGCCACCGCAGCGCCACGGATTCCCATAGACGGAAAAACACCAATACCAAAAATTAGGAGTGGGTCGAATACAAAATTAACGACCACTCCCGCAATCTGGAAGCACATGGGAGCAACCATGTTCCCGGTAGCCTGTATCATCTTCTGGATTGCGATATGCGCCATGTTAGGAATTTGCATGAACGAACATACGCTCATATAGGCCATACTCAACTGATAAATTTCTTCATTATTGGTGAATGCTCCAAAGTAGGGTTTCATAATCAGTAATGACAGAAGATTGAGCAAAGCCCCAATTCCAAAGGCCAGTAACAATCCGTGTGTAACGGTGATATTTGCTTCATCTTGCTTTCTCTCCCCAAGATACCCTGCAATCAATACATTCACACCGACACCGATCCAGATGGACGCTGCATTCATCAGGGTTGTAATCGGGAATGACAGAGAAACAGCCGTCAACGCATTCTCACTCAGACGCGCTACAAACGCGCTGTCTATCAGATTATAGGAATATTGCAGAAACATGGAGATCAGCGGTGGCAGCGACATTTGCCAGATGAGCTTTCCGACAGGAGCAACCGCCATTTTGTTATTCGTCTGCATACTCTACCTCCTTTCCATAAATTGTCCGGCGCAGGAAAACTGCGCCGGACAGCAGGACATTAAATCCGAATAATATAGTTTTGTTTGCGTGCTGCGGTTGGCCGGCTTCCCTGGGCTGGATAACCCAATGCAATCGCCCCGACGCCACGCAAGGTTTCCGGTAGCTTCCACTCCCGCAGGAGAGCCTTGCCGCTTTCACTGTCAAAAATCTCACGTTCCCGATGTACCCATACGGTTCCCAGGCCAAGGGCATGGGCAGCGAGCATCATATTTTCAAGGACGCAGCTTCCATCCTCGACAAAGGTGCTTGCGGAGCCATCTGCCAGAACCAAAATCACGACAGGTGCGCCATAATAAGGGTCTGTGTTGCTCCCCATCACTTCTGCGTTTAGTTTTGCAATCTCCTTCCTATATTTGGGGTCTGTAATTGCAATGATGGTTGGAGATTGATGTCCTCCGCCGGTAGGAGCGTAAGTCCCTGCTTCCAGTACAGCGTCCAAAGCCTCGGAGGGGACAAACTCTGATTTATAAGCCCTTACACTGCGGCGCGTCTTGATCAGAGATAAGAAGTTGTTTTCCATAAAAAATCATCCTTCTGTCAACATTTCCGAGATGCAGGCAACAAAAAAGCCACACAACTATCACAAGACAGTTGTGTGGCAAAAAGATGACCGAATCCGGAAAAGTCCACTCAAATTTTACGGTTGTTATTATAGCGAACTTTCAGGAGACCGTCAAGCATCAATCATTACGGAATTGCGGAGGCTGTCTATTGCTTTTTTGTGTTACTTTATGGCACATGAGCATCATTTGAGGGTATTAACCGTCCAAACGAAGATGGCACGGTTACAGAATTAGACGGCTTGAGATGATGCAACCACTTTGATGAAAAATTATAAGTACAGGAAAGTGACAATTTCAAGTTTGTTGAACTGAATCCGAAAAGCATTAGGGCGCAGAGGAGATAGAATCCTTTGCGTAAAAGACTAACGAACATATTTAATGAAACATCGGAACCATCTTCTTTTTGTTGTCTACCTATAATAACGATTGGAGTAGTCGATTATAGACAATGCAATCAAAAAAATCTGAAAATATATTTATCAACATTACATAAAAGTGTGTAGATGCACATAAAATGGGAATACATATTGAAATTCAGGTCGTTCTGTGATAGAATCTCATTACTAAAAAGTGTGCAGATGCACGGAAATGGGGAGCGTAATAATGGAGATTAAAAGAGACGCTTACCTACAGCAGCTGATCGAGCGAAAAGATAATGGAATGATAAAGGTGATTACCGGCATTCGTAGATGTGGAAAATCCTTTTTGCTGTTTACCATCTTTAAGAGATACTTACTGGAGAACGGCGTTGATGTTGATCATATTATTGAAATTGCATTGGATGGTATTGAGAACGAGGAATTAAGAGATCCCAAAGTATGCTTCAAGTACATCAAGGATGCCATGAAAGACGACGGGAAGTATTATCTCCTTTTGGATGAAGTGCAGTTCATGCCACGATTTGAGGAAGTGCTGAACAGCCTGCTCCGCATGAGCAATATTGATGTGTATGTCACCGGAAGTAATTCCAAGTTCCTGTCCAGCGACATTGTGACCGAATTCCGTGGCAGAGGTGATGAGATTAGAATCTACCCTCTCTCCTTTGCAGAGTTTTATTCTGTCTATGACGGCGATTATGATGATGCCTGGGATGACTACATGATCTACGGAGGATTGCCGCAGATTGTAAGTTTCCAGAGCGAACGACAGAAAGCGGACTATCTGAAGAACATCTTTGCAAATGTCTATCTGAAGGATGTTATTGAAAGAAATAAGATTCAGAACGTGGATGAGATTGGGATTCTGGTTGATGTGCTTGCATCTGCAATCGGCGCACCGACCAACCCTTCAAAGATTGCCAATACCTTTGCCAGTGAGCGCCAGATGACTTATGCTAATAAAACCATCTCCAAGCATATCGACCATTTGACAGATGCCTTTTTGATTTCCAAGGCAAGCCGATACGATATTAAGGGCAGAAAATATATCGGTGTAAATCTGAAATACTACTTTACTGATCTGGGACTGAGAAATGCACGTCTGAATTTCAGACAGCAGGAGCCTACTCATATCATGGAGAACATTGTTTATAACGAGCTGCTGATCCGTGGCTACAATGTTGATGTGGGTGTCGTGGATATCTTCGATAAGGATAAAGAGGGCAAACGTGTTCGTAAGCAGTTGGAGGTTGACTTTGTGGTGAATCAAGGAAACCAGAGATACTATATCCAGGTTGCATATGACATGACTTCGGAAGAAAAACAGACGCAGGAGTTCAATTCTCTGCGTAATATCCCGGACTCTTTCAAGAAGATCGTCATTGTAAATGGCAGCAAAAAGCCTTGGAGAAATGATGAAGGTTTTGTCATCATGGGAATGAAGTATTTCTTGCTGAATGCGAATAGTCTGGAATTTTAAGTCGATTTGAGTTGTTGCTGTGGTGTTGTTCTATTTCAAAAAAGAGTGAAATGATATAAATAAGGCCACGGCTGATTTCGTGTTGGAACAGCCGTGGCTCAGTTTATTTTTTATCCGTACAAACGAGACTGTTCCGCAGATTATGTAGAACAGACAGAGTACGATTCCGATAGTGAGAACATACGAGAATAAAGATGAACTTAAGAACGAGATAAACAAAAGTTTGTTGAATTAAAAATGCGTATATGGTTGAGTGGTGTGTGCGGTAATATACTATATTCAGAAAAACTATTCAGGAGGGTGTTAGTGTGAGAAAATCAGATTGGGCAAAATGGTTGATCGTGATTCCGGCAATGCTAGGCATTGTGTTGGTAACCTATGTGGATCGTATAACAGATATCTGGGGATTTGGTGCATTTATCTGCCAACTGATTGCGATTTTAGAATTGGCTTATGGTATGCGAATCGCGATGCTGGCACAGAGTAGAAAGAAGTCCTACCGGTTAACACTGGAAGAACGACATGAGTATGCACAGTATTTATATGAGAAACAATATCAACGTTACCCTGCTGTGGCGAATCAGATGCTTTTGGTTATGGCAAGGATGAGTATACTTCTTGACAATTATGAACGGGCTACACAGGAGATGGAAGATATTTGTATAGATAAATTTAATCCGGCACAGTTGAAGGTGTATTATTACCTGAAAGTGGTTACAGCAGTAGTGGCAGGAGATACAGAAGGGCTTCAAGAGAGCCAGATGCGTTATGCAGGGATTCCGGATACTAAATGTGTATATCCGCCAGAAACTGAGCTTGCTGAGTGGATAGAGCAGAGAGATACAGTGCAGATGGCAGAAGCACTGAAAAAGGCAGTGCCAGATAAGAAAGAGCATCCGGTACGGATCAGTGTCATTACTTTGATTCTTGCATATAGTACCTTCTTTTACGGATTGTGGTATGGTATAAACCGTGATATGGGATATGAAGTGAGATATCGTTTCGCAGAAATATCGATTGCTGTTATTACAATCGGTCTGGCGATTCTTTTAATCTGGGGAATCGTAAGCTTGTACAGACACAATTGCCAGGCATTATCCATACAGCCTGGTAAAAACAGAGTGGCATTAATAATCATTTTTGGAGCTGCTGCGATATTTACACTTTTGATTATTGGAATGAGTGGTCTGAGTGTAGTGTTCGGAATGGATGGAGAGGAGACGGTGACTGGTCATGACAGCAAATATACGTATATAACCGTGCAGGAGGATTATGGCGGCGAGCGGAGATATCGAACCAATAATCCATTTGTTATGCAGAGTATGGATGGTCTGTGGTGGTCTTCGGATTCTTCGGATATAATGGATGCTGAAGAAGATAACGAAGAATCATCGGATGCGGATACAGAGGATTTCCCAGTGACAGAAGATACTCAGAACGGAGATGTGGTAGAAGATTATGAGGCAGAAGGACAGCATGATGGTCTGACGATTCAGAATGCGATGCTGGCGGTTTATAATTATCTTCAGGAGAATAATGCACTTCAAAATATGGCCTTCAGTTACACTGCGAATGCAAAAGGAGAAGTCTATGGTATTGTCAGTGAAACGCAGGAAACAAAAGATGGTAATACGGTAAATGTAAAATATTGTCTGTATGACAACGGGGCGAAGACGGATGCGGATGGTAATTCTTGCGAAGAACTGGTGTTAGAAAAAGTATATCCAGACGGTAATTACGAGACCGAATTGGTAGATTTTTATCTGGTAAATACGGATACGATGCAGGTGACAGATGAACAGAAGAATACGTGGTAAAATAAATTCTGGGGAAGTAGGTGCATTATATGACAATGGGAGAAAAAATAAAACAACTGCGAAGTGCAAATGGGTTTATACAAGAAATGCTTGCAGAAAAAATGAATGTGTCCGTTCGGCAATTGCAAAATGGGAAGCGGCAAACTAAAATTATTCGGATTGAAAAATCGGGATTCGAAGGTGCGATTGATGAAAATTATTGAAGTTAAAGAGAATAAAAAACAATATCTTGATTTGCTCCTATTAGCAGATGAGCAGGAAGATATGATTGACCGTTATCTTGATAACGGCAAGATGTATGTACTTGATGATAATGGTGTTAAGTGCGATGTGTCATAACTGATGAAGGAAATGACATACTTGAAATCAAGAACATTGCGACAGTTCCAGAATATCAAGGGAAAGGTTATGCAAGAGCCTTAATTGAGTTTATTGTTAATAATTACAGAGAACAATACGCCATTCTGCAAGTCGGAACAGGCGATAGCCCACTGACAATACCATTTTATGAAAAGTGTGGTTTTGTTCGTTCACATATTATATCAAATTTCTTTACAGATAATTACGATCACCCAATCTACGAGAGCGGAGTACAGTTAGTAGATATGGTGTATTTGCAAAGACCTTTATAAATTAACTTCAAGTTTGTGAAATCATAGAGTGTATGGATTCAATTCCATATGCTCTTTTTCTTCACTTAATTTCAGGAAAAATGCAGAAATCTAAAGGTCGTATTTTCAACACTCAGTGGTGATTTAATCGTAAAAAGAAATGGTGACCTTTTGGAAATGGAATTTCCAGCATATAAATTGGAGAAGATTCCCGTTACGCAGGCTATGATAGATGCGATTGGAGCCACGCCATCGGAAGCATATATGGGAAGAGATTTACTGTGCATGTTTGATGACGAAAAAACAGTAAGAAACTTGCAGCCTGATATGAATAAGTTCCTTAATTTAGATGGGTTACGGATGTGTACTCGCATATTCTGGATGATGACAGAAGGAAAAATGCAGAGCTTTTTGAAGAAGCATTTTATGAGAAAAAGAATCTGGATCCACAGATGCATGTACAACAGGAAAATAATAATGCAACTGTTGCTGATGAAGTCGATCCGGAACTTCTGGCAAAAATATTGGCAAATCCAGAGATGCGGGCGTTGCTCAATTCGCTGGCAAAGACGATGAAGTAATAAATTCTATATCCAAATGAGTATATTTATTGTGCATATGGAGATTTATCTCCATCAAATCTATTGAAATCTCCATCATTTAGCATTAAAATGATGGAGATAAATTCAAAATGAAGGAGATTTCAATGAAAAATTTTGATTATATTACAAATCCTGCGAAGTTGCTGACACCTGAAATTGTTCAGATGGTTGGCTGTATTCATGAGCATAAAGGTAAACAGGAATTATTTCTGGAAGCAAACATAGATGAACTGAAAACACTTCTGGAAGTTGCTTTAATTCAAAGTACGGGAGCATCTAACCGAATTGAAGGTATATTTACAAGTGATAAACGTTTGGAAGAATTGGTAAGTCAGAAAGCAGAGCCACGTAATCGGTCTGAACAGGAAATTGCCGGCTACCGTGAAGTGCTGGCTACGATTCACGAAAGTTATGAATATATCACTCCAAGACCAAACATTATTTTACAGTTACATCGTGATTTATATTCTTATTCCCAAGGAAATATCGGTGGTACTTATAAGAATTCAGACAATGTAATTGCAGAAACCGATGCCGAGGGACACCAGAAAGCTCGTTTTATTCCAGTTCCAGCTTTTCAGACTGCAGAAGCAATAGACGAACTTTGCGCTCATTTTCTTGAAGCATGGGAAACAAATCTCATTGATAAACTGATTTTAATCCCTATGTTCATTCTGGATTTTCTGTGTATTCATCCTTTCAATGATGGAAATGGTAGAATGAGCCGTCTGTTGACTTTATTGTTGTTCTATAAGGCTGGATATATCGTTGGAAAGTATGTCAGCATGGAAATGCTGATTGAAAAAACAAAAGAAACATATTATGAAGCTCTTCAAGCAAGTTCTGTCGGTTGGTATGAGGGTGAAAACAGTTATGAGCCTTTTGTTAAGTATTATTTAGGTATTATGCTGAAAGCATACAATGAATTTGAAAACCGTGTAGAACATTTAAAGTATCATAATCTTTCCAAGCCGGATAGAATTAAGGCGGTGATTGATAATAAGGTCGGTAAGATAACGAAGAAGGAAATTATGGAACTATGCCCTGACATAAGTAAGGTTACCGTGGAAAGAACACTGACGGATTTAGTTAAGAGTGGGTATATCGCAAAGGTCGGTGCAGGTCCATCCACCGGTTATGTCCGTATTTGAAAAATTATTTTCAGATTTCCATAATAATAATATTACTACTTTGAATTAACCAATTGGTTGGAGCTTTCCTAAGAGAAAGCCGAGGCATTCCCCAAAGGGAAAAAATGAAAAACAACTTTCAGTTCGAATCTATTCTGAAAAATGCCAAAGGTGACAATAAAGCATTCCCCAAATTGGGGAACGTTCTAATGTTACCAAATCAAAAAAATCTGTAGATTGACAACTCGAAAAAGAGTTGATAATCTTATATATGGCCGAAGGGAAAAATCCCAGAAACCCAGTAAAATCAAGGGTTTGCGGCATGAGTCGTCATAGCTCAGCTGGATAGAGCACTCGCCTCCTAAGCGGTGACCAGAGTTATCGCCTCGGCGTATAACAGAAAAATGAATTTGAGTTCGATTCTGTTATGTGATGTCACAATTAAGAGGACATGCGTTTTTGGAAAAGGCGATAGCTTCATACCAAAAAATTTCATCATATAAGATTGATTCAGCTGACGCAAGTCAGTTTTAAATCATAAAATCCAATGCCGTTGAAATGGCTGAAAACCTTGATTTTAAGCCAAAAATCCGGTATTAGTCCTGTTAGTTTAATGGATAGAACAAGTGCCTCCTAAGCACTAGATGTGGGTTCGATTCCCGCACGGGACGTCCTATTAAAAGCGGAATGTATTAGAAAAATTTCTAATATAATTTCCGCTTTTTTGTTTTTTCAAGTGGAAAATGGAATGGAATATCAGCTAATACGGAAAGAATCCTATTAGCCGCTGTCTAATAAAACGCACTGCTGGTATAATAGCTGGAAATAAANAACTAAGGTCAACAGTAAGCCTGTTTGGATCAGATTTCAAAAAGAAATCTATCTGGACAGGCTTTTTCTGTTGCAGATAAGAAATGGAGGAAAGATATGGATACAGTGGATACACGAAGTGCATCAGTTCCAGAAGATGGCGAAAAAATTATAGAGATTCAGCTGGAACGTCTGCGGACCTTTAAGAACCATCCATTTAAGGTTCGGATGGATCAGGAAATGATTCGGCTCAGTGCGAGTGTTGAGAAATACGGAATCATAAATCCACTGATTGTACGACCGATTCCAGATGGTGTTTATGAGATTATCTCCGGACACAGAAGAAAGGCAGCTGCTGAAAAGTTTGGTTACAGGAAGGTGCCGGTCATTATCAGAGTCATGTCAGATGATGAAGCAGTAATTAATATGGTGGATTCCAATTTACAGAGGCAGCAGATAACATTCAGTGAAAAGGCTTTTGCTTATAAGATGAAGAATGAAGCTATGAAGCGAACCGGAGGAAGAAGAAAAAGTAGCCAGTCTGAC
>FMEL01000033.1 GCA_900066355.1 uncultured Ruminococcus sp. | reverse complement strand
AAATCGTTAAGGAAAGAATCGAAGGTGGTGCAAACGAAAAAGCAGTATGGAGACTTTTCATTAACTGCCCTTTCGTTTGCATCAATTTCGATTTTTTCTGGTTGAACAAAGCGCGTCAACTCTATATGGACTTTTAATTATGACACTCTATTTATAATAGGATAGCGTGTACACATAGAAACACATAGAATTTATAATTCAGTCCTGTATTATGACACCAGAAATAAGCCTCCCTAAGGAAGCTAAAAAAATATACAGTTATGATACGTTAACAGAGCATATGTGGTTTTGGTTTTATAAAATGTTGTTCTGTAGGCAGAGGAATAATCTTACCACCACAGGAAGAGCACTTGCATATATCTTTATTATAAAGAAGACGGATAATGGCAGGTGCATCCATATCTTTCAGCTTGGAAATATATTTTTTGCAACCAAGAATGTTTCTGCATAGGGTAATCTTTTTCTTCTTATTTCTGGATGAAAGAAGACCATAGTGCCTGATACGTACAAAACGTTTTGGAGGAACATGCATTAAAAATCGGCGGATAAATTCCTCGCCGGATATGGTGATCTCTTTCCAAAGCCCTTGGCTTTTGTAATCTTTAGCGGAAAAAGTAACTGTAGATTCTGTCATGTCTTTGATACGGTAGTTGCTGATAGCAATCCGGTGGGTGTATTTTCCAAGGTATCTGATGACAGATTCGGCACCGTCAAATGGTTTCTTGCAATAAGGAATCCATTCCTTTGTATAGCAGGTATTTAACAATTCCTTGAAAGTATAGTAGTTTTTGTAAGGTGCAGCCGATCCATGAAATTCAAGCCTGTCATTTTCCCAGAGCTGCTTAAGTTCAGCCATATATTTTCCACGAAATATTTTGGAGATCACCTTAATCGGAAGAAAAAACTCTTTCCCGTTGTCTTTCCAATGATTTTTCACATCCAGCCCTCCACCAAGAACAATCGCATGGATATGAGGATGAAAATTCATGGTACTTCCCCATGTATGGAGGATACAGATATAGCCGATATCAGTCCCAAGATATTTACAATCAGCAGCAAGTTCACTGAGAGTATCTGAAGCCGCATGATAAAGAGCAGTGTATAAGAATTTCTGGTTGCTGTAGATAATGGGATTAAGTTCTTCCGGAACTGTAAAAACCACATGGAAATAAGGAGCATCTAAGATATCCTCACGCCGTGCATCTACCCACTTTTCTTTTGGAAACTCCTGACACATAGGACAGCATCTGTCACGGCAGGAGTTATAGTGGACTGATATGCAGCCGCAGTCCTCGCATACGCTTACATTCACACCAAAGGCACCGGTTTTGCAATTCATGATGTGGTAAGCGGCCTTTCGCTGAGCGGGAGAAATATCATGTGTGGATTCAAAAGATGGATAAAAACGATGAAAAACATCCTGAATCGTACAATCCTTACTCATGATTCACCACCTTCCGGGTTGTCGAACGGGCTGCGGATTCCAAGAAGTGTTTTGTTGCTCACATGAAGGTAAACATCTGTAGAGCGAGGATCAACATGTCCCAGAAGTGACTGGATATATTTTATATCTGTGCCACTTTCGAATAGGTGGCTGGCAAAACTATGACGGCACGCATGAGAGGAAACATGACGGTTAATGCCGGCGAGTTTAGCACTTTTCTTAAAGAACTGGTTAACACTGGCTATATCAAGATATCCACCGGACCAGGAACTTGGGAAAAGGATATCTTTAGGGTGACCACATTTGTACCAATACTCTGTGAGAAGGTCTAAATTTTTTTGAGACAGAATTGTATACCTGTCAATTCTGCCTTTGGTTTCACGAACATGAATTGTCATGTTGGTACGTGAAATGTCATCATAATGAAGATGAACAACCTCTGATACACGTAATCCGGAAGAATACATAGTTGCAATAATCGCTTTATGCTTCAGATTCGGAGTGGCGTCAATGATTGCATTTATTTCAGCGCGGGACAGAACAGCAGGAAGATTGCGCTCTCTTTTCATAGCTGGAACAGTGTCATCATCCCAGACAGTCTTCAGCACCTTTTTATATAAGAACTTTATTGCAGACCGATAGTGATTGTGAGTTTCAGGAGACCTTCCTTCCAGACGTTTGGCAGTAAGAAAACTTTCCGCATCTTCAAGTGTAAGATCAGAAACATTTTTTCCAATCCAACGAAGGAAGTAACGGACATCAGAGCAATACAGTTGAATAGTTCTTTCACGCAGGTTACGTTTTTCCGCTTCATTGTGGATGGATTCAAAAATATCTTTATACATAATAAAACCTCCAGAATAAGTAGTGTTAATAATTACATCTACCTATTCGGAGGTGCGTTAGCGTCATAATTCCGATTGCGGAAGAGACTGGAAAATGTTATTCTTATCATAGGCAGTGGAGCTTTCTTAGTTCAGTTGTTTCGTGTGGTAACTTAACAATAACGGATTATGAAAAGTAATTCCACTGCTTTTTAATAAAAATAAAACTGCGCCACAGCCTTGGCAGGCCATCGCGCAGCGATTTTGTTCAATCGGAAGTT
>FMEL01000018.1 GCA_900066355.1 uncultured Ruminococcus sp. | reverse complement strand
ACTGTTTTTAAAAGTTCATTCTATTGAATGATGATTCGTTAAAGAATTTTCGAGAATCGTATGTGTTTCACTGTTTAGTTATCAATGTTCTCTGTCTTTCGACAGCTCATTTATTTTATCACTGTCATTTCTGTTTGTCAAGAACTTTTTTAAGTTTTTTCAAACTTTTTAAATGACTTTTTGTGATTCGTCGTTGCATCAGCAACTCGTTTACTTTATCACATTCATTTCTGAATGTCAAGTACTTTTTTGAAGTTTTTATTTTTTCAAAAATTCAAAACTTCAAACGGAGAAGGAGGGATTTGAACCCTCGCGCCGGTCACCCGACCTATACCCTTAGCAGGGGCACCTCTTCGGCCTCTTGAGTACTTCTCCTGACTCCGAATTCATAATCTCTTATGCAATTTGAAGTGCGTCTTTTCCAAACGCATGGTTAATTATACATAACACTATTTACATTGTCAACACTTTTTTTGCATTTATTTTAATATTTTTTCACTGTCTTTACGCTCCTGCAGGAAGCAGTATTTTCAGCTCAAACCAGTTATTTTCCTGCGCAGCAACGACTGATCCGTGGTACTTCTCAACCGTACTTTTTATACTCTTCATTCCATATCCATGGAGGCGTCTGTCTTTCTTGGTCGTTACAGGCATTCCGTTTTTGAACCGTATCTTTTCATCGCAGTAGTTTTCTGTACGGATGCGCACAAACTGTTTCTCTTTTGTCACATAAAGCCAAATCAGACGTTTTTGTTTCTCCTGCTGCTTTTCTGCACTTTCAATCGCATTATCCAGCATATTTCCAAACAATGCACTCACATCCATATCTTCCATAAAAGACAGAGCTCCCCCGTCTACGATAAACTTCAGTTCTATTTCTTTGTTCTGGCATATCATTGCCTTATTTGTCAGCACTGCATCCAGTATCTGATTTCCGGTCTTGTTCTGAGTCTCGTATACCCTTATCTCGCGTTCCATTTTTTCCAGATAACTTGTAGACTTTCCGACATAAGCCTGAGTCTTGAGAAGATTGATCTGATGCTTCAGGTCATGATATTTCTGGTTTACCATATCAATATTTTCTTTTGACAGCTGGTAGTTCTTGTACTGCATCTCCATAATATTATGAAGTGTGTCTTTCTCAAAGCGGATCTGAATTTCTTTGACCTGAACATGATATGCATACAGTACGGCAATCCCGCTTAAATCCACGAGTGTACGGATAATAAAAATATCCATAACAAAGGTTCCGCTGAACAGTCCATTCTGATCCAGATAACTCAGATTACTCATGGCAAATACCGAGGCAGCAATGATAATGACCACCAGTAATTCTCTTCTTGTAATATGAAGCTCTTCAAGATCTTTTTTGAGATTCAACTCCATCAATGCCAGTATGGTAAAGATCACGGCATAAACAAGAATCAGTTCCACCCATTTTAAAAGCTCTCCCTGTATTCCTCTTACATATCTCAGATAATAATATATCTGCCAGCACAGAGAAGCCGCAAACTCTCCGTTGATAAACGCCTTTACAAAGTAAAATCCCGCCTCTCTGAGCGAAAAATCATTACAGATATAAATATATCCCAGAAGAAGCAACACTATCAGCAACATCGACGGAACAAACAATTCCTGTCTTACTCCATCTGTCACAGTCATAAAAAATAAAAGGAGGGCAAACTGAGCACAGCTTACTACTGCCAGCTTCCATCTCCCGATTTTTCTTTCATTCGTACATGTGATCACAAATACGGATAAAGCATAAGCTATGGCATAGTAATACCCTGGTGTATTTAGCACCTCTGCTGTGTTCATTTGCCCACCTCATTCAAATATTCATTTAATGCGTCCAGGAATGGTTTGCGTCTGCTCCTGCTTACCTGAATTATATCTCCGTTGACGCTGACATCACTTCCCATGTAATTATCTACATATTCCAGATTTACCAGATAACATCTGTTACACCGGAAGAAACGCTTTGCATCCAGCTGGCTCTCCGCATCCCTGATTGTCCCCTTGGTAACAAAGTTTCCCTCTGTTGTATGATAGATCAGAAGATGATCCTGCACCTCCACATAACAGATCTGTCCAATATCCAGTTTCTTTTTGCCGCCTTTCAGCGCTATAGTAATAAATTCTTTTTCCTGTACTTTTACTCTGTGAAGCGCTCTTCCCATACTCTCCGAAAAAGAGAAATACGAAATAGGCTTCAGCATGTAATCCAGAGCATTTACCTTATATCCCTGAATCGCATACTGAGGCATATTGGTTATAAATATAATAACAACGTCCTTGTCCAGTTCGCGGATTTTTTCGGCGGCTTTCATTCCGTTCAGAAAAGCCATCTCAATGTCCATGAGAATAAGATCATAATCCGCGGAATAATCCGTCACGATGTCTTCTCCATCCCGAAATTCCGTAATCAGAAATTTCAGTCCGTTTTCTTTTTCGTATCGATTCAGGTGAGTTCGCAACGCTTCCAGATCATGCGCATCATCTTCCACTGTTGCAATACGAAGCATGTTCATCCCCCGTGCCTTCTCATATAATGATACTTGTAGTATAACAAGAAAAAGCACAGGAAACAATCCATTTTTTATCTCGGCTTTTTATTTCAGAGTAAACGAAATAAAGTCAAAACTTCCTTTTCCTTCAAAAGTAAAGAACAAAGCCTCTCTGTTTCCGGAAGTATGGACAGCAGATGAGAACTCTTTCAGTTCCTTACATGGACTGACAGTAATCGTTGCAACGGCTTCGCCGTTTTCACTGGTACGGACATACAATGTACCTTCCGCGCGCCCCTTTATTGCCACGCTGATCTCTTTTGTTTCACTGAGATCAAAGTATTTGAACCCTGCCAGTGCACTATCACACATATTTGCAATATACTGATCCGGTCCGGATTCTCTGTCTTTTCCATCCTGTGTCAGATACGGAGTTCCGTTCTTCGGGTGTTTGATCATACTTAAAAAACGGGTTCCTTTTTTTCCATACAGATTACATGCAATATATGACGGATAAGTCCCCTTTCCTTCCAGCGGGCCTCCGTTTAATCCACAGGAAGTCATCTCTGCCTGATAAAATTTTCCGTCTTCAAAACGGATTTCTTCTGCCATAGCCTGACGTGAAGACTGCTTACGGTTACTGTGTCTGTGATAGAAAACAAAATATTTTCCATTCAGCTCAATAATACTTCCGTGTGTATTTCCGGTGTTATTTCTCGCATGTTTTACATCCGGGACACCTTCCATTCCTATGTCGCCATTACTTACCAGGATTCCGCCATACTGGAATTTCTTTACCGGACTGTCACTTGTCGCATAGCAGAGTTCATGGCTGTTCATTGTACTGTAAATAAAATAATATGTACCATTAAACTTACGCATGGAACTTGCCTCAAGGAAAGCATGTCCTTCATATGGAGTACCGATGGACTCTTTTTCACCGGCAACACCGATATAAGATGGTCCATTCAGTACGGTCAGCATGTCCGAAGGATCAAGTTCAAAACACATCGGTCCATGCTCCGTCGGCTTGGAACCATCCAGAAGGATCGGATTTCCTGCCAGTGCAAAACCGGAGTACAGATAAAGTTTTCCGTCATCATCCATAAATACACCCGGATCAAATTGGAACGGCTCATTTTTCTTACCGATTGCGATGCCGTCACTGTATTTTACATAGCCATAGAATTCGTACTTTCCTGCCGGCTCATCACATACAGCTACAGAAATCATCTTGGTTCCGCCCATAAAATAATACAGGTAAAATCTTCCGTCCGGTCCCTGTATCATATCCGGCGCTGCAAGGCCATTTGTAAGTCGGATTCTCGGTGCTGCCGGATCCTGTTCTCTTTTGTAAATGCAGCCCTCATAACGCCAGTTGCCCAGATCATCTACCGGCGCAGACCAACATACATAATCACCCAGACAGAAATTCAGTCCGTTGAATATATCATGAGAACCGTAAACATATACCCGATCTCCAACAACATGCGGTTCTGCATCCGGAACATATTCCCAGCTTGGCATGTATGGATTCAAAGCCTGTTTTGTTTTCATGTTTTTCCTCCAATTTCTTATCTTTTATTTTATAGTCTCACTTTTATCATCATAGCTGCATTGTAACACGTTTTTTCAAATCACCATTCTTTTGAACGTGGTTTGTTCATTTTTCTGCGTGATTGGTGTTTTCTCTGATTTTTCCTGCATATGATGACCAGAAATAATTTCGTTTATAACTGTCAGAAGTCCCCTGTGGAACGAGGATTTCCGCGCCGGTGCCGTCCAGAAGATGCTGTCCTGCGATGCATCTGGAAGGATCTTTCTGCAAAAGTATGATTGTTTTCAGTCCGGTACACCCGGAAAAAGCATGATCTTCAATCTGCATTACATCTTCCGGGATTACGATGTTTTCTTCTCCATAATATGTCTGGCTGTCCTCTTTTGTCCATATTCTGCTTTTTTCAGATGCATCTTCCCATGTCCTTTGTGGTTTCTTTGGAAGCTCTACGGCTACCTCCCGATTGTCTCCCAGCATAGCTTTGATATCCCGGATCAGCTGCACCGTATTGACTTCTTTTCCGGCACTGTTCAGATGGAAATTCGTGTCAAAAAACCACTCTGCATCCATCAGGCTGTTTTCCGGATTTCCTATAACCGGAAATTCAAGTTTTTTCCGCAAAAAAGCATCGTATATCGCCACAGCTTCCGTATCTTCCACTGCCAGCTTATTCACCGGACAATATCTGTACCAGACAGAAGCCCCCTTTTTCTCAATGCGCTTCGCCCATGCATTCATGTACTCCAGAAATTCCGGCTGTACGGTATCTTCTGTAAAATTCACCGGCTGATTTACATCATAGCCGTTCGGAAGAATATTTTTCTGATCTTCATCCAGTTCTATATCGCCATATACATTAAATGATTTTTTCTGATATATACTGTCCGTCTGTGGCTGCTGCCCATTCAACACATAGTTCAGTTTCTGAAGTGCAAACTTCGGAAAATTTCCCAGCATTGTTTCAAAGTTCTCACTTTTTATATTGCGAAGCATACCGAAGGCTCCGTCAGCAGCCTGCCACATATACTCTCCGTTAAAATAATCCGAAAGTGTCTGCCTGCTTTGTTCCGGAGAAAGAATTACGATATCTCCCTCATGAATATAACTCTTCGAAAGATCCATAACCGCCTTTGTTCCAAGTCCTGCATACATTCCAAAGTTGACCACTTCATACGAAGGAAAAATTTCATCGATCATGGCACTGTCACAGTCAAAAGCAACACCACTGCCGCCGACAAGCACAATTCGCTTTCCCGGAGTTTCTTTCAATCTCTCATATTTACTTTTCAGTTCTCCCATAAATGTATCCCCAAACTGCGCCGGCAGACCAAAACCGCAGACCAGAAAGAAGAGCTGTTCCGTCAGAAGCACCATAAGCGCAACCATGACCATACGTTTTACTGATTTTTTATCCATATTTAAAACCTGAAATAAATAAATGTATTTTCACCGCCGGATGCCATCATTCCAAGCCATGAAAACTCAACTACAGTCACCATAACAACAAATACTGCCGCCATCATACAAAAAGCTCTCTTCGTCTGGCATCTTTCATAGATTTCCTCCGAAAACTGCTCCAGAACCATCCAGCTAAGTCCAACAAAAATCAATCGCAAAGCTGCTGTCCCCTGAATACCAAGAAAAAACATCGTTTCAGAAATTCCGCCTCCCAGTGGATTTACAAACGGCTGTTTCAGGATCTGCCACGCACCGGCAAGTGAAGGCGCCCTGAAAAACACCCACGCAACATTTACAAGAAGCAGTGTCACAACCCAGCCTGCCACCGGAGGAAGAAGTGTTCTTTTTCCCTTTCTTATTCGGGTCATCACCAGAGCTGCGGTCATATAGATTCCGTGGATCATTCCCCATACGACGAAATTCCAGGATGCTCCATGCCAGAATCCACTCAGAAGAAAAACAATCAATATATTCCTGCATTGCTTCACAAAGCCTTTCCTGTTTCCTCCAAGCGGAATATATACATAATCCGTAAACCAGCGTGTCAGACTGATATGCCACCGTCTCCAGAAATCCTGTATACTTACTGCCCGGTAAGGATGCCGGAAGTTCTCCATAAGACGAATTCCCATCATGCGGGCTGCCCCTCTCGCAATGTCCGTATAACCTGAAAAATCACAATAAATCTGAATTGCAAAAAACACGGTTCCGAGGACTGCACCGATGCCGCCGGCCTTTTCCGGCGAAGAATACACTTTGTCAACATAGACAGCCAGATAATCTGCCACCACAACTTTTTTGTAAAAACCTCGGAGTATCAGCCAGGCGCCGTTTACCAGAGCCGCCCGGCTCTTCGTATGCTTTTCTTTTAGCTGGCCGAGAAGATTTCCCGCTCTCTCAATCGGGCCTGCAACCAGCTGTGGAAAAAAAGAAATAAACAGGGCATAACTGCGTGGATTTTTTTCTGCTGCAATTTCTCCCCGGTATACATCGATCACATATGCCATCGTCTGAAACGTATAGAACGAGATTCCTACCGGTGGAACTGAATATTTCAATCCGATCAGAAGCCCTATACATACAGCTACGGTAAAAATAAGCCAGCCTTTTTTATGTCTGCCTTTCTCTATGGCCAGTCCTGCCAGATAGGTAGTCACCGTTGTCAGAAGAAGCAGTCCTCCTGCCCAGGAACTCTCCTTTATATAGAAGAAATAGCTTACTGCAAGTAAAAAGAGTTCTCTGTATTTCCACGGGAGTTTCCAGTACAGAATCAACACGATTGGAAAAAGGAAAACAAATGTCAGAGATATAAAATTCATTCCTTTTCCTCCTTAGCAAGCTGTTCTTTCAGATCACGGATTACTCTTTCCGTCCTGATCTGTGCACCTTCTGTAGATAAATGGTTGTCTGTACCATACAGATAGATTCCCGTATATAAAGAATCTTCAAGCTCGGAAATAACCGGAATATGTAACTGACTCTTAAAGTATTCATGCAGACGGGCTCTTTCTTCCTCTGTACTCTCCTTCGAAAGTGCATATTTATTTCTGGGTGAATAGGTAAAATAAACTTTTATTCCCTCATCCATAAATTTCTGAAACTCCGCATTTATAGAATCGATATAAGTATCCTGCGGAAATGCATTTACCGTATAATTTACCGGAAGGCCGTAAATCGGCCCTTCTTTTGTGGAGTTCGGCCGATACAACACATAATCTCCGTACTCATTATAACTGGATTCCTCTGTTTCATGACCATCCTCATCATAATCCGCAGCACAAATATCATAACTTTTTCTTTCCATATCTTCCCTTGCTGCCTGATATGCGGAGAAAGCAGTAAAAACCTGCGTATATTCTCTGAGATCCAGCCCGGCAAATGCATCATAGTTGGACTCCATCATGGCAAATGTTGCATAATCCAGTTCCTTCTGATAACAAAACTGCCGATTTGCCGCATCAAATTCCGGCGAATCCAGAAGGATATCTCCCTCCTTCATACAGGAGCGGATCAGTTCAAGCTGAGGAAGTGCCGGTGAATAGGCAAACACCCCCATATTGACCACTTCATAATCCGGAAAAGCGCGGTCGATCATCTCACTGTCATATCCGAATCTTGTCGAAGAACCGGAAAACAGAACGATTTTCTTTTTATCTTTCAGGCTCAACAGACGATCGTATTTGTCCTGAAATGTATCAAAATAGTTGCCGCTGTAAGCCGGTGCTTCGATTGCATTTATATGAAGTGTCCGCAGCATATCGCAGTCCTGAAATGCATAATCACTGACTTTCATCAGATCATCATACAAATACATCTGTTCCATCCGGCTGTTTTTGAATGCCCACTTTTCGATTTCATAAATTCCCGGAGAGAGTATCACCGTCCTGCAGTCAGTATCTGCGAAAGCCTGCTCTCTGATCGTCCGCACAGGAAGTCCTCCGAGATTTGGCGGAACACATATCTGCTGTTCATTTCCTATATATCCTGTTATCACCGCAAACCCCGATACTTTTTTATAAACAAAGTTCTCCTCGGCTGACCATGGAGCCCACTGTGCATACAACACGAGCCCTTTTTTCCATGCAGCTCTGCTTCCAAGGCCCACAGCCTCTCCGGTTCCATCGGCACGGGTATTCCAGCCAAGCAGTGTATAGCCATCTCTGTAAAAAAGGTCTGTTCCAATCGAAGTATTGATTCTCTGATGCGTTCCGCGATAATACTTTTTCACTTTATCCGTTTTATCGGACAGTGTTTTTCCTCCATTGGCATCATAAGTAATCTCATACTTTCCTTTCTCAGCCTGAATACAGACACTCTCCGAATATTTTACTTTGTACAGAACAAGCTCCACTGTCTTGCCATCATTATCTTTTGTTATGTCAGCTTTTCCATGATAATCCGTGCCCAGAAACTGCCAGCTGTTATCAAGCGTAACTGTAAAGTTCACATTGCTCCCCGCTTCTACTGTTCTGGCTGGTTCTGTCACATGGTAGCCTTCACCGTCTTCCAGAACAATATGACAGAGATTTTCTTCTGAGTCATTTTTCTGCCCGCATCCGACCAGGCCGGATAACACCAGAAGGAGGGCTGTAAAAAGTATTGTTTTTAATTTTCTTGTATTCACAAATGACTCCTCCTTCTTTTTTTATTCAAGAATGCCTCGGCATTCTTGTTGCGAGATGCGCGTCATGCAATGCATGACATACTTCTTCTGCGCATCTCTGCAATCCTGCCGGAGGCTATATCAGATGGGGGGATTGACTCCCACCACTGATACTGATTTGTTGCTCGCCACCTACAGAGGTGGGAGTCATTTCACATCTGATATAAACTGACTGACGGCCTTCCGGCATATTTAAGGCACAGTTTTGTACTTACTAACCTTATATATACCAGAAGACCGCCTCATTACACCAGTCTTTTACGACTCTTTATTTATTCTTTCTTGCTGCGATTGCTTTCTGTTCTTCCGGCAGATTCTTTTCTATAGTGAAGAAGAAAATCAGTACTGCACAGATTACATAAGCGATCGTCTCTACCCAGATATATCCGACAGAGATTGCTGTCTGTGCTGCTGCTGTCTGTGCTGCAGTACCAAGAGCAATGTCTGCTGCCTGATCGTATCCGCTGGCATTTAAGATTGCACTGAAAATAGAGTTACATACCGGAGTCGCAGCTACCATGATGGAACTGTAAATAGACATTGTAAGTCCATCTGTACGGATTCCGGCTTTGTATTCGATATGATCGATTACGTCTGCAAGCATGGCAAGAATCATGTAACATGCCGGAGCAGATCCAAGGCATTTAAGAGCTACGCCGATTGCTACAGGAACAATCTGCCCGTTACCCATGATTGCGATCACGCCACCGACTGCACCAAGAAGCATGCCGGTCATACATACGATACGTTTTCCGAATTTGTTACAGAGCGGTACGATTGCCACTGCTGCCACAGCCATCGGAACTGCACCCATGATACTTAAAAGGGACTGTGAAGCGCCCCAGGCATCTGCTGTACCGAAGAAAGTATTATCCATTACCCACTTACAGAAATAAGTCATGGAACCATTCTTCATGGCACCGCTCCACTGGAAGCCCATATAGAACAGCATCACAATCCACCACATTTTTTCACTGGTAACTGCAGAAAGCTGTTCTTTCAGAGAAGCTGTCTTAACTGTTTTCTCCTCTGTATCGCCCTCAGACATCTGTTCTTCTGTTACACGCTCACGTGTGAACTTGAACTGTAAGAAGATGGTCAGCGCGGAGAAAATAGCGATTGCAGTCATTGCTACCAACCACAGATGCTGATTCTCTTTCAATGCGAATGAAACCAGAATCGGGAACACCATAGAACCGGCACCCATAACAGCAAGTCCTGCTACATTAGTAAAAGAAGCCAGGGCTCCTCTCTGCTTACTGTCTCTTGTAGATACAGGAATCAGTGTGGAGTTTGCAGTATTATAGATCGGATAAGCCACTGCATAAAACAGGTTGTAGGCAATCGCGATCCATACCATTTTCGCCGTTCCTTCAAAAGGAACTACAAACATCAGTACAGAAGCAACAGACAATGTCAGTGCAGACAGAAGGATCCACGGTCTCGCCTTTCCTGCCATTGTTCTTGTACGTTCAATAAGCTGACCTACGATCAGGTTTGCAGCCACGATCAGAATGGTCGAAAAAAGCTGTAATGTTGTCAGAAATGTAAGATTCAGTTTCAGAACATCCGTAAAATAGTTCTGAAGGATACTTGTAAAAATACCGGAAGCCAGAAGCGCTCCAAACGGTCCGATAAAATATCCGATCAGCATCTCCGGAAGTTTTACATCATCTGATTTGATTCTGGAACCGGTCAGCGGACCGTTCCAGAAATCTTTATTATTTGTCTTGCTCATAAAATTAATCCTTTACCACTTTGAAGAAGGAGGAAATAATTGTACAGATCATGGCAACCGCGCATACGATCATTCCGATGATTGCACCCTTCAAATCCGCCATGTTCTGGGCATTATTCTCAAAAGTCATAATTGATCCGATTGCAGCGATTCTGCTGCCGAGAAACTGGATCAGCGCATACGCTGTCAGTACGCCGCACGCTACCGGAATAATATCCAGAACCGGTTTTGCTCCCATTTTTACAGAAGCCACAATCATAACGATCTCAAGAATTGCAGCGACAGCCAGGCAGGCTACAACCGCATTATTAACACCACTGTTTATAAAATAATTTGTTTTGCAGTTCATCATATACAGAACCAGTCCAAGGACAGTTACAAGAGCAGTAATCACACTTAGAACCAGTCCTGCACCTATTTTTTTCTTTTCAGCCATAGTTATTATTCCTCCTTACTGCTCTTTCTTTTTCAGTCCAAGCAGATACATTGCCGCACAGAGTACAGTCAGTACACCGAATCCGATACGAAGACCTGTGATCAGGTTATCATACCATGTGTTCAGTTTTTCAATATGTGTAGTAGTTGACATACCATCCATTGCATTTGAGTTTGCAAGTGCATAGTTCTGATACAGCATTGCCTGTTTCAGGTCTGTCAGAAGTTCTTCACTCTGGCTTGCGTTTTCTACGCTCCAGTATGGCCATACTTTTTCTACTGCTGCCATTGTATTGTCACCTGTGTTACATGTCATGGTTACACCATTGTGTACAGCCATTCGGATCTTTGTATAAGTAGGATCCTGGATGAAGTCCTCAGACATCAGACCTTTAAATCCCCATTCTTTACGAAGGATATTCAGAAGAAGTCCTGTATGTGCGTTACTTGTCACACAGCCGACACGGTTGTATGTAGTCATTACAGCAAGTGCGTTTGCATCCTCGATGCAGGACTGTATACCACGCAGTTCGTTTTCACGTGCAACCTGCTCCGTCATAAACTCGGCAATACCTGTACGGTTGATCTCAGTGTCATTGAATGCCAGATGTTTCGGTGCGATCAGTACGCCGTATTCATGTCCGGCTTTGATGATTGCTGCACCCTGACCTGCTGTCAGAACTGCATCTTCTGAGAAATATTCATGGTTACGTGCATTGTACGGTGTACGATGAAGGTTTGTTCCAACACCCCACCAGATTGCTGTATTTGCCCACAGAGAATAGTTACCGATTACTTTACCCCATTCTTCTGCAAGCTGTTTGCTGAATGTCTGGCCGATTACAGTTTCAACCGCCATAACACCCATCTTGTACTCACGGTTCGGATCATCCTCTGCGATCACACAAGGATCTCCTGTAGAATCATCTGAGTTTGCATACTGTCCCAGCGGATAAGAGTTAAATCCGTTCGGTCCGTCGTTCTGGATTGCTTCCGGAGAAGTAATAGATTCGATAACCTTTGTGCTGGTTCCGCCAAGCCCTGTACGGATCAGGCATTCTTCCAGAGTGATCTGATCCATCAGAGTGCCCCATCTCTCATCTGTAATATCATCTACACCTTTGAGGTTTGCTAAAGTCATTCCGTTGTCTGCACCAAATGTTACAGAGGACGGATCTCCATTTGCTTCGATATCACTGTAATCATCAGCCATAGTGCTGATCATCTCATCTGTAGCTGTCAGATCTTTGTATGTTTCCGGCCAGGTTCCTTCCCAGTCGTTTCTGCTTAAATAAGTAACGGTGTCTTCCATCCAGTTATTCAGGTCAGCATCCTGAAGCTGATTTTCTACCGGTGTACCATTTAAGGTTACAGCGAAGGAAGAAGAGTCAAAATCTCCAAGTTCCCATGTCTGCACGTTATCTTTGTTTCCGTCAACATCCTGATTCTGTGCAGCAAGTACATTATTTACAGCCTCATGTGCACCATTTCCGACAGTGAAATAATAAGTTCCGTTGTCAAGGATCCAGTTACCTGTTGTTCCCGCTTCGTTATCGCAGGTGCTGTCCCAGCTTGCCATATCCTGTGCATCAGCAGTAATCGTAACAGTCTGGCTTTCACCCGGCTCGATCATATCTGTTTTTTCATAGTCCAGAAGCTGAACAGCAGATTTTTCTACTTTGTTTTCTACATCGTAATCTGTATAAGGAACAGAAGTATAAAGCTGTACAACATCTTTACCAGCAACATCACCGGTATTCTTAACTTCTACCTCAGCAGTTACAGTTCTGTCAGAAAGATCTACATCTACGCTCTTAAGAGTCTGTTCAAATGTTGTATAGGAAAGGCCATATCCAAATGGATAAGATACTTCATCATCATAGTTCCATGCTTTTCCTGTAGAACTTCCTACAGTTGCATCTGCATTTCCCTGTCCAAGTACAGTATCCGCATATCTTGTTTCATAATATTTATATCCTGTGTAAATACCTTCTGCTTCTACTTCCTCTGCATTGATATTTACAGCCGGGTCTGCATTTGTCCACTCGTAGTCGCCAAAGTTCTGTGCAGCCGGTGAACTGGCATTTGTTACGGCATAAGTGTCTGTCAGATGACCGGACGGGTTTGCTTCTCCTGAAAGAATATCTGCAACCCCATAGAAGCCGTAGCCTCCCGGAAGGCCAACTTCCATGATTGCGTCTACACCATCATTGTTTTTGATTTCATCAATCTCCATTGCATTTGCATTGTTCAGCATAACAATGACTTTACCGCCGTTGTTTTCTTTTGCTTCGACTGCAGCATTGATCAGGTCACGTTCGTCATCACTTAATCCAAGCGGATCCGTCTGATTCAGATTCTGGGATGCATCTACGCCATCCACACCCGGAAGATAAGTTCCGTTCTCTGTGGAAGAACGTCCGATCGTTACCAGCATGACATTGTAATCATCCATGGATTCTTTCCACTGGCTGTCTACGCTGTCCATTTTTTCCTGCGATGGCTCTTTACTTGCAAATACACCATCTGTTGCAGGTGCTGTAATGTGGTAGTACTCCATGATGTTCCCCCACATATTCACCTCTGTCTTAAATTCAGATTCCAGACTCTTGTACAGCTTCTGAAGATCTTCATTGATGCCAAATCCCTTTGCAGCTAATGCTTCAACAAAATCTACGGTATCTGCATCTGTTCCCTCATTTTCGGTCAGGGAACTTCCCATGTCACCACCCTGAACCGGATAATAACTGGAGAATCCGAGAAGAGACAGTTTTTGTGTCTCATCCTTTGTCAGCGGAAGTGCATTGTTCTCGTTTTTTAACAGAACAGTTCCTTCCTCACTCATACGTTCTCCGAGATCCTCGATGGAATCAAGAAGTTCGGTAGTGCTGGAATAATCAGACTTATATGTATACAGATCCTCATCTGTACTGTCTGTTACCATCGCACTGCTCTTTGTACCAAGAAATTTGTCGATGTCTGTACGATAACTGTCTACTACAGGTCCTGCCGCAACAGAAACGGTCAGAAGAGACGCTGTAAGAGTAGTCAGACCACGCCAGATATTTCTTTTTCTGCTCATGTTTGTAGCTCCTTTCTTTCCCTGAAATATGGGTAAGCCTCATCGCTCAAGTGCTTCCGCAATTTCTATGTTCTAAATTTAACATGAATTTAAAAAACGCTCCCATTTTTTTCGCAGACTGCACTTTTTCAGCCGTAAATGGGAGCATTTTTTTATTGAATTTTCACAAGCAAAGTTTTTCAGGAAATCTTGCACAAATTATAATATTTGTTTTTGTTTATATTGCCTATAATTTTCTATTTTAATGCTACAATCGGAATCTCACGGGTATATGTCTTTTCTTCATCACAGACAGTGATTTTTACCGAATCAGTTTCTCCGGCGCGTACCACGGCCATCGCTTCACCATAATAAGTATCAACGGTATCCTGTGCATAGTTTCCTTCCACATAGGAGCAGGCACTTCCCAGACCTTCAAGTGTTCCATTCTCAACAGAAACCTTGAGATGATGTTTTTCCATCGGTTTCCAGTTCCCGATAAAGTCTCCGTACTGCATTGGAACAAACAGCAATTTACCGGGTTGCACTGTTTCCTGCTCCGGTTTGATATGAAGGATTGTCTGTGCATTCGCTGTTACAAGAGTCTGACGGTTGATCTCGTGGCCGTTTTTATCATAGGAAATTGCAGTAATCTCACCATCTTCATATGGAATGTGGAATTTTGACCTGCATTTCTTTACTTTTCCACGGGCTACTTTCTTTCCATTGACCAGAAGTTCCACTTCTGCTGCCCTTGCAAAGACTTCAACCTCCGCTTTTTCTCCGGCACACCCTCTCCATGACCAGCTCTCCAGAGCCTTTGTAAGTGCCCATCCTGTCAGATTCAGCTTTTCTTTCTGATAAACAGGTTTTACGGCAATAAACGGACCTGTTTCGCGTTCAAAAGCAACTCTTGTATAGGCTGCTTCCGCACGAGGTTTTCCGAGAAGGTCGATTCGTCCGTTATTTCCGGTCATTCTGGTGTGTGGCATTTTGCCTTTGTAATCCTCATATTCTGCGGCACCGTCTCCGGTCTCTCCGATATATTCCCATCCTGACCAGACAAAATCCCCAAGGATTCGTTTATTCTTTTTGGCAATCTCCCAGAAGCTGTATGCGTCTTTGCAGAAAGTCTCTGTACCCAGGATCAGACGCTGTGGATATTTCTTCAGGTCGTGCCTGTAGCGGAAAAGTCCGTAGTTATATCCTGCAATGTCCATGTTTACAAAAGCATCTTTTGTTTTCCAGTCACATGGCGGAAGTGTTGCTCCAATCTTCATGAAATAATCTCCAACCAGACATGCAAGAGTATTATAAAATTCACTTCCTACCGGTTTCTTCTTTTCTTTTTTCTCAGCTTCCTGTTTTGCCGACTGTGCACTTTTTTCTGCTTTATCGTCGCTGTAAACGCCCATTCCCATGGAACTTAAGAAGTTAAAGAAAATATTGATTCCGCAGGTTACCGGTCTGTATGGATCAAGTTTGTGAAGATGATCTGTCATTTTTCCGGTAAGCTCGATTCCTTTTTTCTGTGCGGTCTCTGCTACTTCATTTCCGGTAGAGTACATGATCACAGACGGATGGTTATAGTCTTTTTCTACCATATCTTTAAGATCCTGCTGCCACCATTCCTGAAGATAATCCACATAATCATATTTTGTCTTGTGGATGTACCAGACATCGACATACTCATCCATTACCAGCATTCCCTGGTGGTCGCAGGCATCCAACAAGTCCTTAGAACATGGATAATGTGAAGAACGAATTGCATTATAACCGTTTTCTTTGAGGATGCGAACTCTTCTCTCCTCAGCCTCCGGATAGGTACATGCTCCAAGTACTCCGTTATCATGATGCACGCAGGCTCCACGGAGAATTTCTCTTTTGCCGTTGATCGTAAGACCATTTTCCGGGTTCCATTCAAGAAGTCGGATTCCAAATGTTTCCTCGACAACATCTTCTCCAAATGTCGCACGCAGGGTGTAAAAATTCGGATGATCACAGTCCCAGAGCTTTGCATCCGGAATTTCCATACGAAATACGGACGGTTTTCCTGTATTTTCGATTTTTTCTGTAAGCACAGTGTGTTCTTTATCTAAAATTTCAACATTTAACATACCCGGACAGGAAGTTTTAATCTCCACCTCGATCACAGCCGGCATATAACTGACTGTGTGAATTTTGATTCCGTTTACCGGGATATATTTTTTATCTCCTGTCCAGAGGTATACCGGACGGTAGATTCCTGTTCCTGAATACCAGCGGCTGTTTGGCTGATCGGAATTTCGTGCGATCACACGGATTTCATTCTGTGCTTCATATTTCAAAAGCCCTTCAGTATCTACATAAAAATTCGTGTATCCGTACGGTCTGTATGCAGCTTTCTTTCTATTAATATAAACTTCTGCATTATGATAAACACTTTCAAACTCGATGAGAACCTTTTTGCCACTGTACTCTGACGGTACAAAAACATGTTTTGTATATTCATAGTCGCCGCCCAGATACCAGCCGGAATTTCCTTCGCTCAAACTTTCTTCTGTTCGCGGCTCACTCCGCATGGCGTCATGCGGAAGAGTCACAGAATATGGTTCTTCATCTCTGGTAAGACATTTACATGTCCAGTTTTTATTAAAATCTATTTTTTTCATTTCAAATCTTCACCCTTCTTGTCTCTCCTCTTACCAGAGAAAGTTTCTGTTCACCTAGTTCCAGAATTCCGCCATCTACATTCGGTGTGATTTCCAAAATCTCTCCATCCCAGACCAGACGCACAACTCCATTGCTTCCCACCGGAAGTGTGCAGTCAAGCTCTGTAAAATACTGCATCTGCGGTTTTAATATATAAGTAACACCATCTTTGTTTACAAGATCCAGCCCGGCAAAATATTTTGCCAGGAAATAGATCGGGCTTGCCGCCCATGCATGGCAGAGGCTTTTTCCGAAGTGATCACCGTACATATCATACTGTTCTTCCTTCGGTACAGACGGATCATATTCTTCCCAGAATGTAACTGCGCCAAGGTCCAGCATACCTCCCCAGTAGGAACGGATTTTGTCCAGAACTTCCGTAAGTTTTCCCATCCGACAAAGTACATCCAGTTCAAAGAAATTGAAATATGGTGTTGTGATCGCCGGAATTTCATCATTTTCTAATACATTTTTAAGGATTTTTTCCTGCTTCGTTTCGTCAGCAATTGAGAATAAAATTGCAAAAATGTTTGCATGTCTTGTCACATTTCGTCTGCCGGACGTGAAGGAATCGATATAAGCACCTTTTTCCTCATCCCAGAAGAATTTTTCGATGACAGCAGTCAGTTTTTCATATTCTGCTCTGTAAACGCTTCCATCTTTATCAATCTGTTCGCTGATTTCCGCCATTGCGCGAAAACAGGCAGCGTAAAGCATCTGCTCTGCACAGAGCGGACCGTCTTTATCCATATCCGCCCAGTCAATATATACCCAGTCTTTTTCTTTCCCGATCAGGAAACCATGCTCATCGCGTCTGCCATTGCAGAATCCCATAAGAGAAACCATCTTCGGATAAACAAGTTCCAGAAAATTCCTGTCACCGTATCCTTCATTATGATAATCTACACCGAGTAACCACAGCAGTGAATAATCTACAATTGTATTGATATGTTTTGTCATCGGGTCGTTACCGCGGAGTGCCAGAATTGTTCTCTGGTCAATATCCGCATCCGCCATCAGGTAACGGTTTACAAAAAAGCTCTGATAAGCATCACCCGACCAGATCCATTTATCACGTTTTACTCCGTCAATAAAGAAAATGCCGCTGCAAAGCCGGAATGTATGCTCTGCTACAGACCAGATCTGATTTAATCGATCTTCTCCACAATGAAACGATGCTTTTACCGGAATATCCACATACTGATGGTTTGCCCTGAGGATAACTTCACCCGGCTTGCAGTCAGGAATATATGCAAATCTTACTGCACAGCACGGACACTTGCCTGTCTCCTTGTCCGGCTGCCAGCTATAATAGCAGTGGACCGGATCAATTGCTTCTTCCCTTGACTCTCCACAGCAGATCAGCACCTGCTGGTATCCGTTTTTGAACTCTGCTTCCAGAACCGCATTCAGTTCTGTTTCAAACTCATACAGTGTTCCGCCATTATATTCTGTTACACTGACTGGTTCATATACTTTTTCGCTGTATCCCCAGACTGTCGGATTCTGATTCGGTTCTGTAAAGTATTTGCTTTTGCCGGCCGGCAGTGGTTCTTTATCATAATCTTCTACAATCCATCCCTTATCTGAGCAGATTACTTCTCCCTCCACATAAATACATGGAAAAGCTTCAATGCAGCCTGTGTGAACTCCAACCGCAACTTCTCCCGGACCACAGACGATTTTCTTTCCAAACGGATATTTCTTATCGCCAACCAGTACGTGGCCGATGGCATTTGAATATACGGTAAAAGAAGTTTCTTTTTCCAGCTGATAAGTACGACGGAAAGCCACTCTGTTGCGGAAACCTTCACTTTTCCAGAAAGCCGGCCAGCCAAAGCCTCTCTCCACACGGCTGAAATTCTGTTTCATTCCATGATATAATTCGAAATCTCCCGGATACCAGATCCAATAACTTCTGCCCATTCCTGTTTCCTCCAAATCTTCTCTTTTATCTGCTGCCAGTCGCCCGGACTTTTTACTTCAATCTCTACTTTAACTATACGGGCAGACTTATTATAAAGTCAAACACAGTTGACGTTCAAAAAACAGCTATTCACGCAAGACTGTTATTGCCGCGTTTTTGTTGGATTTTCGAAGTTTCTGTGTTAGACTGATTTTCAAAAGAAAACAGATTTCTGATAAAGCGAAAGAAGGGATTTTTATGGCAGAGATTATAGAAGAGTTTTTTACCGGATACTGTAGAAATTTTGACATGACTCAGACAGTCATATGCGAATTTGAACAACTTCCGAACGGCCTTCATCTTCTGGATTCAAGCTGCGAATACGGAGACTGTAAGTTCAGTAAAGATTGCACACTCATGAAGCAGGCCCTCGATAAGGAAAATGCCTGAACTGCGGCTCATCCTTATACAGAAAACAGCCGGGAGCTTTACTCCCGGCTGTCCTGCTATCTTAATTTTATTCGTCCCATCCACCATATTCCTGAATCGTTGCTTCTACTCTTTTTCTGACTTCGGCTGCGATTTCTGTGGATTTCATATCTTTATACTCTTCATAATGCATTGGCTTCAGGAAATGCACCTGTACCGTCAATGGTTCTGCCGATCCCGTATCAAATGCTTTATAGGTGTCAATCAGTGCCACCGGCACGATCGGGCATTTTGCCTTCATTGCCGCCTTAAAACTTCCACCCTTAAATTCCTGTGGATGGTTTCCATGTTTGCTTCTGGTTCCCTCTGCAAAAATCAGGTAATTGCGTCCGTTTTTGACTTCTTTTGTGACATTGAGGATTATCTGCATGGACTGCCGGATATCTTCTCTGTCCATAATATATGCTTTCATACAGGCAAATACCTGTCGTAAAAACGGTACGTTTCCCACTTCTTTCTTTGCAACTACAGAAAAAGGTGTCGGGCAGGCTTCCAGAATGGCCAGCACATCATATAATCCCTGATGATTCGGATAAAACATAAAGCCATTTTCGTTGGGAATGTTTTCAACTCCATAAGACTTCACGGTAATATTTCCACCCACATTTGCCTTATGGTCGATTTTTTTCAGAAGTGCATATCTCTCGCCTTCTGTATACTTATCCACGTTTGCAGCGTATTTGCTCAGCATAAACCAGCCCCACGGCACAAACAGAATGTTTTTCAGCACCATCATTATAATTCTTTTCATTTACGCGCACCGCCTCTTCAAAGGATTCTATTTAAGTTTTGCCGCAATCTGTTCTTCATATCCCGGATTTTTCTTAATGAATTTATCATAAGCGGTTGTGTAATCCTTATAAGCCTGTGTATTCATAAACTCTGCATATTTGGTTGCAGCCTGTTTGCTCATATCATCAGTGATTTCCGAAGGTGTCATTACATAATATTTGCCATCATCCTTTTTCTGCACCATATAAGTACTGATACACGGATAACTCTGACCGTTCTTAAGTACCAGATCATAGATCACATACATATATGTAATCTTACCATTCTGGTAAATCTGGCCACACTGCGTAATCTCTGTCTTGTCTGCAGCGAAAGCTTTGTAATAATTTATTGTAGCATCCATTTCCTGCTGCAGATTATCATCAGCTTTAGAAACTCCGTAGCATTTCTTTGCCTTGCTTTCGCTTCCTGACGTATAAGCCTCTACAAGCGTTCTGACTACTTTCTCCGGTGTCTTATGACTGACACCGCATCCTCTTGCCGCAAATACGATCACAATGATCAGCACGATCAGTACAGCCGCAGCTGCCAGAACTTTCTTTGGAAGTCTGGCAATCACTGCTGCTATATCCGACCTTCCTGATGTTCTTCGTGAAGACCGTCCTTTTGCGGTGTTTTTATGTCTTGCCTGCTGTCTTTTTTTGGCTGCTGCGGCTTTTGCATGTGCCCCGGAAGCACCGGAGCGTTTTCTTACATTTGTTGCAGCTTTTTCACTGTCCATGATGATTTACTTTCCCCTTTATTTCTCTGTGCTGTCCTGATTTTCTTCTATGGTAGCATCTTCGGAAATTTCTTCTGTATTTTCGGTATCTTCAGAACTTTCTTTCTCTGCTTTGTCTTCGTCTTTTTCACGTACTTTTGCAAAACTTGCAACAGTCACTCCTTCAGAAAGATTGATCAGTTTTACTCCTGATGTGATTCTTCCGAGGATTGAGATATCCGAACACTGCAGACGGATAATAATACCCTCTGTAGTAATCATCATAATTTCGTTTTCTTCATTTACTGCTTTGGCGCCGATAACATTACCTGTCTTTTCGGTGATCTTGTAGCACTTCACACCCTTACCGCCACGGTTCTGACAGGTAAATTCACTGATGGATGTTCTCTTGCCCATACCGTTTTCGGATACAACGAGCAGATAATATCCCTGTGTGTTAAGCTGCATTGCCACAACTTCATCGCCATCCAGCAGGTTAATACCGCGTACACCCATAGACACACGGCCGGTACTTCTGACATCGTTTTCTTTGAAGCGGATGCACTGACCGTATTTTGTTACCAGAATGATATCTTTCTTGTCATCTGTAGCCTTTACTTCGATCAGTTCATCATCATCGCGAAGTGATATTGCTGCCAGACCGATCTTGCGGACATTGGCATAATCCTGAATCGGAGTTTTCTTTACAAGACCTTTTCTGGTAGCCATCATCAGATAGTGGCCCTCTTCAAACTTACTGATCGGGATAACTGCAGTGATACGTTCACCCGGCATAAGCTGGAGCAGGTTGATGATTGCCGTACCTCTGGCTGTTCTTCCGGCTTCCGGAATCTCATATGCTTTCAGTCGATATACACGGCCGGTATTTGTAAAGAACATGACATAATGATGTGTGGTTGTCATCATCAGTTCTTCAATATAGTCATCATCAAGTGTCTGCATTCCCTTGATTCCTCTGCCGCCACGGTTCTGGCTGCGGAAGTTATCTACGGTCATTCGCTTGATGTAACCGAGTTTTGTCATTGTGATGACTGTATTTTCTCTCGGAATCATGTCTTCCATAGAAATGTCATATGCGTCAAATCCGATTGCTGTTCTTCTGTCGTCACCGTATTTTTCGGAAATTGCAAGGATTTCTTCACGGATCACGCGAAGAAGTGTGTTTCTGTCTGCCAGAATTGCTTTTAATTTACGGATTTTTTCCATTAATTCTGCATATTCTGCTTCCAGCTTCTCTCTTTCCAAACCGGTAAGAGCACGAAGACGCATGTCTACGATTGCCTGTGCCTGAACATCAGTCAGTTCAAATCTGTCCATCAATTCCTGTTTGGCAACCTGCACACTTCTGGAACTACGGATAATACGGATGACTTCGTCAATATTATCCAGTGCTTTCAGCAGACCTTCTAATATATGCGCACGTTCCTGCGCTTTATTCAGATCATATTTGGTACGTCTTGTAACGACGTCTTCCTGATGCGCAAGGTAGTATTTCAGCATTTCCGGAAGTGTCAGGACTTTCGGCTGAAGGCTTCCGTTTACGGCTACCAGGCAAAGCATGATCACACCAAATGTGTCCTGAAGCTGTGTATGCTTGTACAGCTGGTTCAGAACTACATTTGCATTGGCATCTTTGCGGAGATCGATACAGATACGCATACCTTCACGGCTGGAATGGTCGTTAAGGTCGGTAATTCCGTCGATTTTCTTTTCACGTACCAGCTCTGCGATTTTTTCGATCAGACGTGCTTTATTTACCAGATACGGAAGCTCAGTCACAACGATACGTGATTTTCCGTTTGGTAAAGTTTCGATATTTGTCACCGCACGGACACGAATCTTGCCCCGGCCGGTACGATAAGCTTCTTCGATACCTCTTGTACCGAGGATCGTTGCACCTGTCGGGAAGTCAGGTCCTTTCACGATCTCAAGGAGTTCTTCGATCGTAGTATCTCTGTCCTCTTCAATAATGTTGTCAATAATCTTGACAACTGCACCGATAACCTCTCTCAGATTGTGAGGTGGAATATTTGTAGCCATACCAACCGCAATACCGGAAGTTCCATTTACAAGAAGGTTCGGATAACGGGCCGGAAGTACTACCGGCTCACGCTCGGTCTCATCAAAGTTCGGCTGGAAGTCTACGGTATCTTTATTGATATCCGCAAGCATTTCCATGGAAATCTTGCTCAGACGAGCCTCTGTATATCGCATCGCAGCTGCACCGTCACCATCCACGGAACCAAAGTTTCCATGACCGTCTACCAGTGGATATCTCGTAGACCAGTCCTGTGCCATATTTACAAGAGCTCCATAAATAGAGCTGTCTCCATGCGGGTGATATTTACCCATGGTATCACCGACGATACGGGCACATTTACGATGTGGCTTATCCGGACCGTTGTTCAGCTCTATCATGGAATACAGTACCCTTCTCTGTACCGGTTTCAGACCATCTCTGACGTCCGGAAGGGCACGGGAGGCAATAACACTCATGGCATAATCTATATAAGATTTTTCCATGGTCTTCTGCAGATCCACCTCATGGATTTTATCAAAAATATTGTCTTCCATTCTTTATTCTCCTAGATATCCAGATTTTCTACAAAACGGGCATTTTCTTCGATAAATTCTCGTCTCGGCTCAACTTTATCACCCATCAAAGTGGTAAATGTCAGGTCGATTTCTGATGTTGCGGACTCATCCATAGTCACACGCAGGAGGATACGTTTCTCCGGATCCATGGTTGTCTCCCAGAGCTGCTCTGCATCCATCTCTCCAAGTCCTTTGTATCGCTGGATTTTATTATTATTGTCACGTCCGATCTGTTCAAGGATGCTGTTCAGTTCCGCATCATCGTATGCATACCAGACTTTTTTATTTTTTTCTACTTTGTACAGTGGCGGCTGTGCCAGATATACATAACCCTGTTTGATCAGTTCCGGCATAAATCTGTACAGGAATGTCAGAAGCAGGGTTGCAATATGTGCACCGTCAACATCGGCATCGGTCATGATAATGATCTTGTGATAACGGAGTTTACTGATATCAAAGTCATCATGGATACCTGTACCAAATGCAGTGATCATAGCCTTGATCTCTGCATTGCTGTAAATTCTGTCAAGACGGGCTTTTTCTACGTTGAGGATTTTACCTCGAAGCGGAAGTATAGCCTGTGTCGCACGGTTTCTTGCAGTCTTTGCAGAACCGCCCGCGGAATCTCCCTCTACGATGTAAATCTCACAGTTTTTCGGGTCTTTATCGGAACAGTCTGCAAGTTTGCCCGGCAGTGCCATTCCATCGAGAGCTGATTTTCTTCTGGTAAGGTCTCGGGCCTTACGTGCAGCCTCTCTTGCTCTCTGTGCAAGAACAGATTTCTCTACAGTTGCTTTTGCTACAGTCGGATTCTGCTCAAGGAATATCTCCAGCTGTCTGCTGACTACATAGTCAACCGCTCCACGCGCTTCACTGTTGCCAAGTTTCTGCTTTGTCTGTCCTTCAAACTGAGGTTCCTCGATCTTGACACTTACGATGGCGGTAAGTCCCTCACGGATATCGTCACCGCTTAAGTTCGGTTCACTGTCTTTGAGCAGTTTATTTTTTCTTGCGTAATCATTAAATGTCTTAGTTAATGCATTACGGAATCCGACAATATGTGTACCGCCTTCCGGTGTATTGATATTGTTTACAAATCCGTAGCTGTTTTCTGTATAAGAATCATTATGCTGCATGGCAACCTCTACTGCCACGCCATCCTTTTCTCCCTCACAGTAAATAACTTCAGGATAAAGGGATTCCTTGCTTCTGTTCAGGTAGGTTACAAATTCGCGGATACCGCCCTCGTAGTGGAATGTTTTTTCTTTCTTGGAGTCTTCACGCTCATCCCTGAGAACGATGCGCAGTCCCTTGGTAAGAAATGCCATCTCACGGAGACGCTGTTTCAGAATATCGTAATCATAAACGGTTTCTTCGAAGATTTCTTTATCCGGAAGGAATGTTACAGTCGTTCCGGTCTTGCCTTCCTCACAGTCACCTACAACCTTCAGAGGATACATTGTATGACCTCTCTCATAACGCTGTTTGTATTCTTTTCCCTCGTGATAAATGCTGACTTCCAGCCATTCAGACAGTGCATTAACAACTGATGCACCTACGCCGTGAAGACCACCGGATACCTTGTATCCCCCACCGCCGAATTTACCGCCGGCATGAAGAATGGTAAATACAACTTCTACTGCCGGTATTCCTGCTTTGTGGTTAATACCAACCGGAATACCTCGTCCGTTATCTACTACTGTAATGGAATTATCGGGATTGATCGTTACCTGAATTTCTGTACAAAATCCTGCCAACGCTTCGTCTACCGCATTATCCACGATCTCATATACAAGATGATGCAGGCCCCTGCTGGATGTACTTCCAATGTACATACCCGGTCTTTTACGAACGGCTTCCAGACCTTCCAGAATCTGTATCTGGTCCGCGCCGTATTCTGTATTCTCTCCGCCCATGTGCTTCCTCCTGTCATTCTATATTTATCTGCAGACAGATGCCTCTGTCATTTTAAAAATAGGCATAATAATACTTATTTATTATAGCACAAAATGGCTCTTTTTCCAACCGCGAATCCCCGTTTTAAAGGGATTTCTTTTCGTACACAGAAAAAGGCCATGCATCTTTGCATGACCCTTTCCAACATTGGAATAGTCTAAAAATTGAAACCGGATGAACTTACTGCATCGGAGTTACTCTCTGCGGTAACATCCTCTGCGACTGTACCATCTTCTGTTTCGGAAATGTGTAAAGCGCTCTGTTTGTCACTTTCTTCCAATGGGATTTCATTCTTAAATTTCATCTGGATCTCCGCTGCACCCTTCGGAAGCTCTGCTTCATTTCCATCAACAGTAAAAGTTATATCATAAAATGTATATTCTGCATCTTCTGCTGTACCGAGACTGTCTACAGATGCCTTTTTGGCTTCTTCATATCTCGGATCACCCGGCATAAGCTTCTCTGCTTTGATTTCTGCATTCTCAGGAAGTGCTGCTTCCTCAGATACTTTGGCAGTGATCACAACTTCTTCATTTTCATAAAGAAAATCTGTTTTGATAGCTGGTTCTTCCGGAACTGTTAATTCTTCGGATTCGTCTGAAAATATGATTTCTACATCTTCTCCGGATATTTCACCTGTTTCCTCATCATAAACTGTTTGCGAAGAATCTGCCTGAATCTCCTGATTTTCTTCCGGCTGTACTTCTGTTTCTTCCTGAACCGGTTCGGTCTCTGTAACTTCTTCCTCCGGAATCTCTTCTGCGAACTCTATGACCGGCTCTTCACTGACTTCAACAGCTTCCTCAGACTGAATTTCTATGTCACTTACATCTGCTGCTGAAACAAGCGAAAATCCTGTTCCGATCATTGCGGCAGTCACGAAAACTGCTGCCAGTTTTTTTATTATATTATTTTTCATAACCTGACCTCCTTTTTTAGTTTTTAAAGTTTTTGTTGTGTTTCTTTATTCCTGTTAAAATCACTGCAGCTGCTGCCAGAAGAAGTACCACATATAATGCAATCGGTGTGTCATCACCTGTCTTTGGTGATGTCGTGGAATATGTCACAGATTTCGTCTGTGCACTGCTGCCCTGACTTGTCTTCTGGGAGGTCGTTGTCTTCTGTGTTGTTTCCTTTTCGGGTTCTTCTTTTTCTTCCTTTTCCTCTGTTGTTTTTTCTTTCTCCGGCTCTGTATTTGTGATAACAACTGACGCTGCTGTATTTACAGAATCAAATACTACAGAAGTCGCACTGACTGATACTTTGTACGCAAAATCTGATGTTCCGGCAACAGGTTTGCCGTTTACATCTGTCTCGGCAATATACAATGTCGTCGTTTCATTATCCTCAAGACCGACTTTTATCACACTGCTTACTTCTGATGTATCATTCAGTTTCAGCGGAACTATATTCTGTGAAACTTTGTCAGAAAGTGTTGTATGATTTTCGTCCGCAAAAATTCCGGCATAGAATGTTTCATTGCCCTTTTTCGCATTTCCGTCTGCACCAACCAGTTTCTTCGTGATCGTCAGATTTCCCTCTACATAAAACCCATCTGGTTTTTTCACAAATACATTATCAAAATAAACCGTCTGCGTGCCATTCGGTTCTGTAACAGTCACTGAATTGCCATCATTAAATCTTGCCTGATATACTGTTCCGTCTGCAAGTGCACCCTTTGTCTGAGCTTTTCCTTCTGCATCACATTCAGCAACATAATATTTCTGATTCACTTCAAGATCTGTGAATTTTACACTTGATACAGAATTATTCTTAAATACAATTTCTTTTACCTCAGAAACGCGCTGTTCACATGCTTCATCAGAATACAATGCCACATAAAATATCTGATCGATTGCCATGAGATTTCCGTCAGTTTCTTTCAGGCTCTTGGTCACTTCTACAGAAGCTTTTGCTTTTTCCAACAAGCTATCTTCAATGAGAAGGATTCCATCCTCATTGATTGTCGTCGTAGTCTGTTCTTTGTCAATCTTACCGTCTTCACCGATCACAAATACGGTATCTGCTGCAAGATCATATCCTGTCGGTGCAAGATTTTCATGTAATGTATATTTCACACCAGCTTTCAGATCTTTGATTTCCTGCGGTACAGTTTCTGATATCCAGTTTCTTACAACAGTTCCATTCTCATCCAGAATCTGGATTTCTGCGCCTTCCAGTACTTTACTTGTATCTTTGATATCCACTTTACTGATACTTACAGAAGTAGGTTCTTCTACGTATTTGTTTATGTATTCTGCTGTTTCGTCCTGACAGGCATCGTCATTTTTCCAGACAGATACTTCTTTTTTCAGTTCACCGGAACCATCATCTGTTACCACAACTTTATAGCGGTATTCTGTAGTATTTTTTTCGTATCTTTCGCCTGCATCAGCTTCTTTTACTACATAGTAGTATGTACCGGCACCTCCATCGATACTGTCACTCTGTATCGTTGCATATTTACGCGGTGCAAAGCTTCCGCTGCCTGTTCCGTCGTCTCCGATCGTTACTTCTACGGTGTCATCTGCTATATCTCCGGTTGCCCATGTTTCATCCGATTTATAAAGATCAAAGGTGAAGCTCTGGCCTTTTGCCTTATCTGTACTGAGCCCTTCGATGCTCTTCTTTACATTTACAGTAAAGTCTGTATCTGCTGCCTGGTAATGATTCGTAAAAGTGACACCCAACTCTTTGTCGATTGCCTTTCCGTCAACTGTAACTTCTGTCACTTCAAGTGCTTTATCGACTTCGTCTACTTTGATGACAACTGTATGTTTTGTGTCATCCTTTGTATATCCCTTTGCATCTTCTGACAGATTTTTTTCTTCTACTGTGTAGGTATAGGTACCAGCCTTGTTAAATTTGATCTGTTTAAATCTCTTTGTCTCTGCTCCGTTTACCGTAACTTCGTCTTTATATTCTTCTCCGAAAAGTCTGAATGTAAACTGTCTGTTTACGGTTCCATTCTCCGGATAACCTGTGATTACTTTCGTTACCGGAATTTCATAAGATGTTTCTGTCGGCTGCGTAGTATCTGTTTTATTGTCAAATATAAATCCGGATTGCCCGCTTAACGCTGTGAGACTATCTTCATCCGGCAGACTGTTTCCGATATCTTCAGATACTGCATAGTATGTAACCGTTTTGCTGTATACTGTATCGGAACCCTGTAACTCTTTTGCAACATTTACTTTTACAAGATACTGTTTTGTTGAAAGTTCATATCCTTCGACCGGAGTCTGATCTTCTGAAATAAGGTACCAGTGGTCTCCGATTTCGTCATCTGTTGAATACTGAATATCACTAAACTTTATTACACTTCCATTGTTGGTCTTTGTCTCTTTTGACTTCCACTCATTATCTTTAAATTCACTCAGATTAAAATTAAATACCTGATCTGCAGTCGGAGTTTCACCGTTGACAGTTTTAATTGCAGTAAATCCTGTGGATGTCGGAATAAGTGATCCGCCGTCATATGGCCAGCGATGTCCCTCTCCTCCGATGGACATTCCATTTCCTATAAAGCATCCGTTATAATTACCGGTTGGCATATTTATTTCCGCATTCGGTGCAATCACATGACCGAATACCGGTGTGGAAATTGAATCAATGTTTACCGCACTTGCATTTGGCAGATTAAATGCGATTGGAATACCGCTTTCATCTTCTTTTGCAGTTAAATTTGTGATTTTTGGAAAATTACTAACAGTTCCACTGTCCAAAATATTAATAACTGTAGCTGCAGTACTGCTTCCTTTTATATTGATAAATACTCTTCTTCCATGTGTATTCAATGTCACATTAGAGCCGGTATTTATCTCAATAGTCTGCCAGTCACCTGTAATATCATAAGTTTCTGCACTGTAGTTTGCAAGCTGTGCTGAAGTTGCTGTTACTGCCGATTTCAGTGCTGACCAGTCCACATAGCTGTCTGTCGTATATATCTGACCACCCTGGTTAAAATCTCCTCTTCCGTTCAGCGCTTTTCCATTATCAGATACTGTATTCGATGAGCCTACATAAAGTGGGAAATTCTCATGTGCATTTCTGCTGTTGCATGGTCCACTGTAAGAGACATATCCCCCTATATAAGAAGGTGTATTTACATAAGCTGAATCAGAAAATCCGTATCCACTTCCTGAATAATTTCCCTGAATCAGAACGGCTCCCATACAGTGAGTTTCATTCATCTCCACATTACCAAAAGAAACCACATTAAACTGGTTCAGAAGATACTCCAGAGAATAATCAGTTCCAAAAGTATCGTTCGTAGTATTTTGTGTACTTAAAACGGCCTTCTCACTTCCATCTGAAAAAACATCACTGTCTGTGTTTTCCTCTACTTCAACTTTATTTCCCTTCTCAACAACATTTCCGATCACCTCTGCAAATGCTGTCACAGATGAATCCGCCATAAGCATGACAACTACGAGAAGCAGCGTAAGGATTTTCCTTAATAGTTGTTCCCTTTTCTTCATAACCACAGCGCCCTCCTTCATTTTGATAAAATATAAAAATACAATCACAGATAATTTCTTTGTATTGATTTTTTCTATTATATCATTCAGGCTCTTTCTTCATCTCTTTCCTGGACGCTGTGTTTCGAAACTATTCGAAAATATCAGACTTTTTTTCGGTATTTTGACAGACTTCACCTACGGATGCTACATAATAATTGACTTTCAGGTTTCTCTTCTGACCCATCTTACTCATAAACTGCTTATTGATTCTCTTGGAAACCTTCTGGCAGCTCTCCTGCTCAATTTCAATCAGCATGACCAGATATTGTCTGGAATTATATTTTGTATAAAAATCACCTTTTCTGATGGACTCCTGAATCGATTCACACAGCACTGCCGACATTTTCTGTTCTTCTTCTTCCGTAACTTCTCTGTTCTCGTAATTCAACGTACAGAGCATGATAAATACAGACAATCCCGTTCGTTCTACCATCCTGCTGAATACATGATACACATCTACAAAACTTGGATAAGAACAATAATATGCTCCTGCCACATTCTCTTTTTCCATAAGGCGGTACTTGATATCCTCAATTGCACCCGCCGCCTGCGAAGCACGCTCTCCCATAAATCGAAAACGTTCTACAAGTTGCGGTGACGGTGCGATTCCCAGTTCATCCATAAGACGCTTTTCGGTGTTTCGATATACTTCCAGACCTTCTTTATACCTTGACATACTGATCAGACTGTCGATTTCCCATGCCTGCCAGTTATCAAAAGGATATATCTCTGCTGCCCGATGTGAAATCTTATGTATATCTTCGTAACGTTCCTTATCTTGCAGTCGCGTACACAATTCTTCCACGCAGTAAAAATAGAGTTCCCGGCAGCTTGCGTTTTCTGCGGCTGCCCAATTCTCCCCAATCATATCCGGAAGAAGTTCCCCTTTATAGAGTTCCCATGCCTTCTTCCAGATTTTGATTCGCGTCTCTTCTCTTTTTTCTTTTTTGCCATTCTGAATCAGTTTCCGAAACTGACATACATCTACAGAAACAGGAACATTTTCATCCCAACTGCACATTCCTGCATTGATCTGAATATAGTTGCTCTCCGGAAGACCTGCTTTTTGTAACTGTTTACGAAGACGGAAAATCGTGTTATTCAGGCTTCCGTTTTTATTTTCAACTTCCGCTCTTCCATAAAGAGCTTCGATCAGAGCAGCTTTAGAGATACCGCCGTCTTGTGAATGCAATAGTATCAACTGCAAAAGCTGCATAGTTTTGGAAACTGCATTTCGGTCCAAAACTACTTCTTTGTCATTGAATTCCAGTGAAAAAACACCAAACATCCTGACTTTCAGTAAATTATTTTCCATATGCTTTTCCTCCGCTATGCAGCTTTTTCTGCTGCTGTCGTTATTTTAACAGATACTGGTAAATTTCCCTCTTGCTGACGCCACGGTCTTTTGCGACCTGTTTCATCGCATCTTTACGAGAAATACCCTGTTTTTCATAAATCTCCATATGTTCTTCTATTGATATTTCTTCCCAGGAAGCAACTGCCTCTTCTTTGAGCTCCTGGCGGCTTTTGCCCTCAATTACAAGAACGCATTCACCAAGTGGCTTCTCATTTTCATAATGTGCAATGAGGTCTGCTATTGTTGTACGAAAAGCAGTTTCATGCTTCTTCGTCAGTTCCCGGCAAAGTGTCATCCGACGATTGCCCAGTGTTTCGTACAAATCTTTCAGCGTACGCACCAGTTTGTGCGGAGCTTCATAAATAATGATCGTCCTTGTTTCATTTACCAGTTCATTCAAAATTTCCCGGCGCTCCTTTTTTTCCATCGGGAGAAATGCCTCAAATGCAAACCGACGGGTTGGAAGTCCTGATAAAGTAAGTGCCGTAATACAGGCTGCCGGTCCCGGCAGGGATGTCACTTCGATTCCCGCATCATAACACATTGCTGCCAGTTCTTCTCCCGGATCAGAAATTCCCGGAGTGCCCGCATCTGTGATAAGTGCAATATTCATCCCATTCTGCATTTTTTCTATCAGTGTGTATGCTTTTTCTATTTTATTGTACTCATGATAACTGGTCATGGGTGTTTTTATTTCGAAGTGGTTCAGAAGCTTGATACTGTTTCTGGTATCTTCTGCTGCGATCAGGTCTACTTCCTGTAATGTGCGGAGTACTCGAAGCGTAATGTCCTCAAGATTTCCGATAGGTGTCGCACATAGATAAAGTCTGCCGCTCATCCGAAGCAACTCCTTTCTTTTATGTCTTTCTGTAAATTTTATATCATTTCATATATTTCAAGAATTTCTTTTGTGTATGTACCTGGTTTCTCATAAACGATCAGCGGTGGTTCTACGGAAATTCTGGAATTACAGCCTTTTCGCGCCTCGATAAGAACCATGTTCGGTTCTTTATTAACATATGGATAAACGAGCTGCATTCTTTTTGGTTCCAGTTTGTATTTCATCAGCACCTGAAAAATCTCGGCAAGACGGAATGGACGATGTACCATAAAAAACCTTCCTCTGTCTTTTAATACATTTGCCGCCTGACTTACCACATCTTCCAGCGTACACAGGATTTCATGACGTGCGATTGCTTTTGCCATATAGGGATTCTGGATTCCATGCTGTCCGATCATATACGGCGGATTGCTGGTCACTACATCAAAAGAAGCTGCTCCAAAAGTCGCAGCAGCCTCTTTAATATCTCCGCATATAATATCAATGTCGGATTCCAGACTGTTGTATCTCACACTGCGTCTGGCCATATCCGCACATTCCTCCTGAATCTCAAGCCCGGTCAGATGACCGCCTTTGCCTTTTGATTTCAGGAGAATCGGAATAATTCCTGTACCGGTACCCATATCAAGTACAGTCTCATTTTTTCTTATGTTTGCAAAACCAGATAAAAGAACCGCATCCATGCCAAAACAGAATTTCTCAGGATTCTGAATCACATAAAAACCATTCTGAAGATCGTCTATCCGTTCATTCGGCTGTACAAGATCACTCTGCGGATTTTTTTCCATGGGATTTGGAATCTCCTTCTTTTTGTTCTGATTCTTTTGTTTCTTTACCTTCTCTTTCGAAAGCCTTTGCTTTTTTCTTCCGTGGGCGGAATTTCAGTTCATTTACCGAAAATTCCTGAATTTCCTTTTCGTCGTTCACCTCAACGATAACTTTTACCCGCTGACGGAGAACGTTGACACTGTGTACGGTTCCCTGCAGTCCGTCCGGAAGTGTGACTGTATCGCCTGTTCCCGGAAGATTCTTATTGAGTTCCTCGTATGTTTCCTGCTCGTTCTTAAGGCAGCACATCAGTCTGCCACAGACACCGGAAATCTTTGTCTGATTCAGGGAAAGATTCTGCTCTTTCGCCATCTTGATCGATACCGGTGCAAACTCTGACAGGTACGTATGACAGCAGAGACATCTTCCGCAGATACCTATTCCACCGAGAATCTTTGTCTCATCACGTACACCGATCTGACGAAGTTCGATTCGGGTCTTGAAAATAGATGCAAGATCCTTTACCAGCTGGCGGAAATCGATTCTTCCGTCGGCGGTAAAATAAAACAGTACTTTATTATTGTCAAAAGTATACTCCGCATCGATCAGTTTCATTTCCAGATCATGTTCACGGATCTTCTTCTGGCAGATCTTAAACGCGTCTTTTTCTTTCAGACGATTCTGTTTTTCTCTTTCTTCGTCTGCTTCTGTCGCAACTCTGAGGACTTCTTTCAGCGGATGTACTACTTCCTTTTCTCCTACTTCCTTCGGTCCGAGAACAACTCGTCCGAATTCGATTCCACGCGCGGTCTCAACGATTACATGATCGCCGATCTGCATTTTATAGTTTTTCGGGTCAAAATAATAAATCTTGCCCACGTTTCTAAATCTGATACCAACAATTTTTGTCATTCTATCTCTCCCTGATCGTCAGGAACAGTAATTCAAGTGCAAGCTCGAAGTTAACATTTGCACGAAGACGGACTTTTGTCTTTTCGAGTGCCTCCAGAATCTTTTCCAGATTTTCATAGGAGCGCTGGCTCGCCTGTTCCTTTATATAATTAATTTCCTGTTTAAATACAAGGTTGTCAACTTCCTGAGTAGCCTTAAACATCAGAACATCTCTGAACCAGAACTGGAAAATATCCAGATAATCTCCTATATTCTGCTTTTCGCCCGAAAGAGACTTGATCTCGTCCGCAAGCTCATATACTTCCATTGTATTAACATATTTCAGTATCTTTAAGGCATTTTCTGTCATGGCAGAAAACTCCTCTGACGTAGCCGCATCTTTGGCTCTGCCGATACTTCCCTGTGCAAAAGATGCATCGATCTCTGCCTGATAATCCGGCACATGCAGTCTCTCCATCAGGTATTTCTTAACAAGGCTGTCATCGACTACTTTCAGGTCAAGACGTACACATCTTGACTGAATCGTAGGCAGAAGTGCATCTATATTGCTGGTCAGCAGTATGATCACTGCATATTCCGGCGGTTCTTCGATTGTTTTTAACAGAGCATTCTGAGCCTGTACTGTCATCATTTCCGCATCAGGGATAATATAAATCTTGTGCGGACTGCAATACGGCTTCACTGCGACATCGTGAATCACCTGCTCACGGATCTCGTCAATGGAAATGGTGCCCGGTTTCTCATGGTTGACCATTATAATATCCGGATGATTCTTGCCCAGTGCCTTCTTACAGGAATCACACTTCTGACATGGCTCAGTTCCGCCAGCTTCACACTGCAGCGTCATTGCATACGTCGTTGCAATAAGCTTCTTGCCGGATCCCGGTCTGCCCGTAAAAATGTATGAATGGGATATCTTTTCTGTCTTAATTGCATTTTGTAAATGTTTTACAATATCCTTATGCCCTATAATGTTATTGAAACTGACCATTCAGAATCACCTCTCTTGTCTGTAGTTTCTGTATACGAATCTTTGTTCGTTATATTGTCATTATATCATACTTTAATAGCCAATCAAAACTATTTTTGTTTATGACATATAATTTATAAAATCGGTAATATTTCTGACACATACATCAAGATCGTCATTTTCGAATCTTCTGCTGATCCCGGCCTCCTTAATCTTCTCTTCGGAAAAATCTTCCTGATCTGCAAGAAATCTGCGGCACAGTTCCTCATATTTCGGTGTTTCCTGCTCTTTTTCCCTTTTGACTGCACGTATCAGTCTTTCACCGTCTTCTACCTCGATATAAACAGGAACTACATTTGACTCCCCGTAATAATTTCTCATTTTCTGATAGGATTCCAGTGTGCCGATTCCCAGATAATGTCCTTTCTTAAGATCAATCTGTCCATCATCTGCCGTAAAATAAGTCCACACACCGTATACTGTATTGTAAGCTCTTGCTTCGATGACTTTTCCTTCTGTCTTAAATTCCTGAAGTTTCTTTTCGTCTGTAAAATAATACTGTTTGCCGTTTTCCTCTCCGTCTCTTACCGGTCTGGTCGTGTAGAGAATCAGCTTCTTGAGATTCAGTTCTTTATTTCCTGCAAGTCTGGAATAGATTTTGTCTTTTCCTGACGCACTTTTTCCCATAATGTAAAAAATCTTACCCATTGGTTTCTTCGTATTGCTCCTTTGTTGTCTGTTTTACCACACGGATGGACTGGTTCGTATAATCTTCGAGCCCCTGCAGATACAGTCCCTCTTCCGTATATATTTTTATATTGCGGATAAAATGTCCCGTAATCTGCTCTCCAGGAGTAAGAAGCGGAATTCCCGGCGGATACAGATAAGCAAACTCTGCCGATATCCTGCCGATACATTCTTCCAGAATACAGCTTTCGCTCTCCGTTTCCATTGCCTCAGAAACAGAAATCACCTGATTCAGGACACAGTACATGGACTTCGCATCCATTTTACGTTCTTCCATTCCTGTCAGATCAAGCTTTTTCACTTTTTGCTCTTCTTCCCTGTCTATCTCCTCGATTGCCTGACAAAGACGTTCAAATCCCTCTTCCCTGTCTCCGACTGCTGCAAGTGCGAGAGCATACGTTTCACTCTCCATCTCCATCTGTATATGGTATCTCTCCAGAAGGATATCATACAACTGCGCTCCTGTCAGTGTAGATTTCACCGTAGAAAAAATCAGTTTTGAACGGTCATAATCAAATACACCATTTACATCCTTTTCCGGATCTGCCAGGCAGATATATCTGCACTGCGAAAGCCTCTTTCTTGTCCGCTCCAGCATTTTTGTAAATTCACGGAACATTTCGTGTCCTTCTGCTGTCATCGTATCGATACATGCATCGATACTTGCCATAAGAATATAAGACGGACTGCTCGTCTGATAGATTCCCATAAATCTCCGAATAAGTCTTCCATCCACTCTGTCACTGCAGTTATGAAGAATTGCAGTCTGCGTCATAGCCGGAAGCGTTTTGTGAAAGCTCTGGATTACAAGGTCTGCTCCAAGTTCCACTGCTGAAGTCGGAAAATAATTCGAGAAATGAAAATGTGCTCCATGTGCCTCGTCAACGATCAGCGGAATCTCATATTTGTGCGTAATCTCAGCAATTGCCTTAACATCAGAAACCACTCCGTCATAAGTCGGTGAAGTAATCAATACTGCTTTGATCTCGGGATTCTCCGCAAGACATCTTTCCACTTTGTCCGGAAAAATTCCGCCGTTTATCCACCACTTCATGTCCATCTGTGGATAAATATAAGTTGGTTTTAACTCTCTCAGATACATGGCATGATATACTGCTTTATGACAGTTTCTTGCCACAAGTATCTGTCCCTTTCTCGGAACTGCAGCAGAAACAGCCGCAAGCAGAGCTGCGGTACTTCCATTCACACTGTAATAACTTTCTTTTGTTCCATAAAGCTTTGAGACATTTTGCTGTGCCTCAAGAAGAATGTCTTCCGGATGATGAAGATTATCAAAACCTTCTATTTCGGTAATGTCTCTCTCGAAAGGGAAATCACCTCTGACCGAATCCGGATTGCGCTTATGTCCCGGCATATGAAACGGATAATAATCCGACTGACCATATCTTTCGAGTTTTTTATATAATTTTTCCATAATTATTATACCTTGAAGCGATAGCCGACACCCCAGATAGTTTCTATATATTGCGGCTTCGCCGTATTGAATTCGATTTTTTCACGGATTTTCTTGATATGAACCGTGACAGTTGCAATATCCCCTACAGATTCCATGTCCCAGATCTGACGGAACAGCTCCGCTTTTGTAAATACACGGTTAGGATTCTCAGCAAGAAATGTCAGAAGATCAAACTCCTTTGTTGTAAAAGTCTTTTCTTCGCCATTTACCCATATACGTCTCGCCGTCTTGTCAATCTTGATTCCGCGGATCTCGATAATGTCGTTCTTTACTGTCCCGGAACCAACCAGCCTGTTATATCTCTCCATATGTGCCTTTACACGTGCAACCAGTTCACTCGGACTGAATGGTTTCGTCATGTAGTCATCTGCACCAAGCCCCAGACCACGGATTTTATCAATGTCATCTTTCTTTGCTGAGACCATGATGATCGGAATATTTTTCTCCTGGCGTACCTGACGGCAGATATCAAATCCGTCCACCTCCGGAAGCATCAGATCAAGAATAATCAGATCATATTCTTCTTTGAGTGCTTTTTCAAGGCCCACATCTCCTCTGTTCGCTATTTCTACTTCAAATCCTGACAATTCCAGATAATCTTTCTCCAGACCTGCAATTGCTTCTTCATCTTCAATGATCAGAATTTTGCTCATTTCATAGGTACCTCCTGGTATTTTCTTAAAACAAAGTACATAATCGTTCCGATTCCCTCACGGCTGGTCGCCCATACCTTACCGCCATGGTCTTCAAGAATCTTACGAACGATCGAAAGACCGATTCCACTTCCTCCTTTGGAAGAATTTCGTGAAACATCGGTTCTGTAAAAACGGTCAAAAATATAAGTCAGATCTTTTGATGCAATACCTTTACCATTATCTTCTATCTCAACCTGTATAAAATCTCCGACATCTTTTACCCGGATCTGGATCACTCCTTTTGGCTTATCCATATATTTGATCGCATTGCTGATGATATTATGGATCACACGCCGGATCTGCTCTCCGTCAGCAATGACAAGGACATCCTTTTCGACATAATTTGCATAATAAAGCTGAATGCCTCTCGTCTCCAATTCCAGTCCGACTTCTTCCGCACAGTCTGAAAAATAATCATCAACATTTAATTTGCTGAATGTATATGGGATACGGTTGGTATCAATCTTTGAGTAAAAAGTAAGCTCATTGATCAGATGATCCATCTCATTTGTTTTGTTGTAAATGGTGCGCACATAGCGGTCCATCTTTTCCGGTGTATCTGCAACCCCGTCCATGATTCCCTCTACATACCCCTTTACGGCTGTGATCGGGGTCTTCAGGTCATGGGAAATATTACTGATTAGTTCTTTATTTTCTTTATCGAGAAGAACCTTTTCTTCTGCGGACTCTTTCAGCCGCCGTCTCATCTCCTCGAAGTCCCGGCACAATTCTGCAAATTCATCCGTCCCGTCTACTTCCAGCACAAAGTCCAGATTGCCCTCTTTTATATTTTGCGTCGCTTTTCGTAATTTAACCAGCGGAGTTGCCACACTTCTGTATATCCAGAGACCGATGGAAACACTTGTAAAAATCAATATCACAAGCGCGGTAAAAAAAAGGTCCTTCGTCATGATCTGTATACTTGTCTGACTGCTTTCGGTATCCGCAATCGTAATATCATATGCACTTTCCTGCACGGTATCACTGCTCGATGAATTGTGGTGCTGCGCCTCACTAATTCCAAACAGCGTAGCCGCCAGCAAAAGCATCGGCATCAGTATGATCATCAGAAATCCGACGATAATTCTGCTTTTTAATTTCATATTATTTATTCACCTCTTAAGATAATCAGCGGACGCACACTGGTGCCTCCTCGATATGCAATGAAAAAAATGAACGCATATTACGAACCATTTGTTCGATATATATGCGTTCATTATATCATATCACTATATTCTTATCTCTAAATTTTCTATTAAATCAGTAAAAAGAGTGTGTTCTTTATTACTGTTCTGTCTCTTAAAGATATTTCTTGAGGTCTTCTACTTTGTCCATTTTTTCCCATGGAAGATCCACATCTGTACGTCCAAAGTGACCATAAGCTGCCGTCTGTTTGTAGATTGGTCTTCTCAGGTCAAGCATACGAATGATTCCAGCCGGACGAAGGTCGAAATTCTCACGGATAATCTCAACAAGTTTTCCATCAGAAACTTTACCTGTTCCAAATGTATTTACATTGATGGAAGTCGGTCTTGCAACTCCGATTGCGTAAGAAAGCTGGATTTCGCATTTATCAGCCAGTCCTGCTGCTACAATATTTTTTGCAACATAACGAGCTGCATATGCGGCAGAACGGTCAACCTTTGTGCAGTCCTTACCGGAGAAAGCACCGCCACCGTGACGTCCTGCTCCACCATAAGTATCAACAATGATTTTACGTCCTGTCAGTCCACTGTCACCGTGAGGTCCACCGATTACGAAACGTCCTGTCGGATTGATAAAGTATTTTGTATCATCATCTACCATGTCTGCCGGAATGATGGCATCAAAAACATATTTCTTAATATCTTCATGAATCTGTTCCTGAGTAACTTCCGGATCATGCTGTGTAGAGCATACCACTGCATCGATACGGATCGGTTTGCCCTCTTCGCTGTATTCTACAGTTACCTGAGTCTTTCCATCTGGTCTTAAGTATGGCAGTGTTCCGTCTTTACGAACTTTTGTAAGCTGACGTGCAAGTTTATGGGCCATGTTGATTGCATATGGCATATACTCCTCTGTCTCATTAGAAGCATATCCGAACATCATACCCTGATCTCCGGCACCGATTGCATCAATCTCATCTTCACCCATTTTAGCTTCCAGAGCTTTGTCTACACCCATTGCGATATCTGCAGACTGCTCATCAATTGCAGTGATAACTGCACATGTGTCTGCATCAAAGCCATATTTGCCACGGGTATAACCGATTTCTCTTACGGTATCTCTTACAATTTTCTGGATATCAACGTAAGCACTTGTAGTAATCTCACCCATTACAAGTACAAGACCGGTTGTAGTTGCTGTCTCGCATGCAACACGTCCCATCGGGTCCTCTTTCATGATTGCATCAAGGATGGCATCAGAAATAGCGTCGCACATTTTGTCCGGATGGCCTTCTGTTACTGACTCAGAAGTAAATAAAATTTTCTCTTTTTCCATTGTTAAACCTCTTTCTGTAAATAATCAGTAAATTTATGTTCTACGAATTACTCCATTGCTTCGCAATTCTCGTAATTCTACAATCATTCGGAATCCGCAGATTTTTTTCAAAAATCGCTACTTCCTCATGATTGGGCGGCTTTCAAATTCAAATGCCTATACGTGCAAGCACGAACGGCATTATGACTTTTTCAGCCTGTATAACAAAAATAAAGACAGCCCCAACAATAGGACTGTCTTGAATTCAATTTCAATCCTCTTATTGTTCGATGACTCGCTCAGGTTGGCACCTTCCTCATAAAAAGGGGTTGCCGTGGCTTCTCAGATCCTTTGTATCTCCACCACTCTGAATAAAAGGCCGCTTTATGAAGTTATTGCAGAACTTACAATATACTTATTTTATATAAATGTCAAGTAGTAACTCTGCTAAATTTTTGACAATTTTTATCATCCAACACGAAGACGGAATTTCTGGATTTCTTTCTCGCTGGAAACCTTCTCGATCTCAGCACCGAGGCTTCTCAGTTTCTCCTCAAAATTCTCATATCCTCTCTGGATATATACAATATCATCTACAACCGTAATACCGTCTGCTGCAAGACCGGCAATAACAAGCGCTGCTCCGGCCCGAAGATCCGGTGCACTGACTCTTGCTCCTGTCAGTTTCTTTACGCCGTCAATGATTGCGGAATTGCCTTCAACCTTGATGTTAGCTCCCATTCTGGAAAGCTCGTCCGCGTATTTGAAACGGTTTTCGAAAATACTCTCTGTAACAATACTTGTACCTTCGGCCAGTGCAAGTGTCACAGCGATCTGTGGCTGCATATCAGTAGGATATCCCGGATAAGGAAGTGTCTTTACATGTGTGCGGTGAAGTCTCTTTCCTGCACGAACACGTACTGCATCATCAAATTCCTCAACCTCACATCCGATTTCTTCAAGCTTTGCTGTAGTTGCTTCCAGATGTTTCGGGATAACATTCTTAACGGTTACATCACCGCCTGTTGCAGCGGCTGCAAACATAAAGGTTCCTGCTTCGATCTGATCCGGAATAATAGAATATTCGGTACGATGAAGCTTCTCAACACCTTTGATACGGATTACATCAGTACCTGCCCCCTTAATGTTGGCGCCCATACTGTTCAGGAAATTTGCGACATCTACGACATGCGGCTCACGTGCTGCATTCTCGATGATCGTACGTCCGGATGCCATTGCTGCTGCCATCATAATATTGATTGTAGCTCCAACGGACACAACATCAAGGAAAATATGACTTCCATGAAGGTTTTCGGTTTCTGCGACGATTGCACCATGGAGAATCTTTACAGATGCACCGAGTGCACGGAATCCCTTGAGATGCTGATCAATCGGACGGCTTCCGATGTTACATCCGCCCGGAAGCGGTACTTCCGCATGTTTGTATTTACCAAGTAATGCACCTAACAGATAATAAGATGCACGGATTTTTTTAATATATTCATAATCAACACTGATATCTGCAATTGTAGATCCGTTGATCTTGACTGTAGATCTGTCGATTCTGTCAACCTGAGCCCCTATCCCGGCAATTGCTTCTAACAAAACATTTATGTCTCTTACGTCCGGCAGATTTTCGATAAGGATTGTTTCATCCGTCATAATTGCTGCTGAAAGAATTGCAAGTGCAGCATTTTTGGCGCCACCTATTTCAACTTCGCCCACTAATGGATTGCCGCCTTTGATTACATACTGTTCCATAAAACACCTCTATAATTATTTTCACTCCGTAAGCCGAAGCGAATGCCAGAAATAAATTTCTATCTCACTTTCAGGCGCCTGTCCCGAAAGCTCAATTTCGTATTATAGCATATATTTGCTATTTGTAAATAAAAATTTCTTCTGTACACTTCTGCTCCCCTGCTTGTACAATAGTTACTTTGCTTTCTCTTTTAGTGTTTCCAAAAGAAGCTCCAGACTTGCTTCCAGATCTTTCCCCTCCTGATCTACCACAATATCTGCATATTTTTCATACAACGGAGTTCTTTCTTCATACAGACTCTCAAGAGTCTGCCCTTCTCGCAGCAAAACGCCGCGCCCCTTCAGATTTCCAAGGCGCTTTGCCAGAGAATTCAAAGATAATTTCAAATAAACAACTGTTCCAACAGACTTCAGATGCTTCATAGCTTCTTCACAGTAGACGACACTTCCACCTGTTGCAATTACAGTATTTTCTGCTTCTATGGAAGCATTTACACGGTTTTCAACATTCTGAAATCCCTCATATCCTTCTTCTTCGATAATCTGCCACAGGCGCCGATGCTCCTGTTTCTGAATGAGAAGATCTGAATCAAGGAACTGATACCCCAACACCTTTGCCAGCACAACACCGATCGTACTTTTTCCAACTCCCGGCATTCCAATCAATGTTATATTATTCATAAAGTGTTTTCTCCCGTTTTATAAATTGCTTAACGTATATTTTATCATAAACACTGTAATTCTGCAATCTCTTTTAAAATCAGGCTTTGCGGCCCTTTGAGAATGCTTTTTGCGACGTTTTTTTCTTCTTTTTGACGCTGTATCCAAACGTTCCCAACTGCTTTCCGGTTCCCATATATTCCCCATGAGAATAAACAAGTGGTTTTGCAAGATTCAGATCAAAACGATTATTTTCGTCCATATAGTGTTCGTCTGCATGAACAGCTACTACATCTGCCAGAAACATATGATGGGAACCAAGCTCTTTGATTTCTTTTACTTTGCACTCGATGGATACAGGAGACTCCTGAATCATCGGTGCACTCACGATATCAGCCTTTTCGCGGGTCAGTCCTGTCTCTTTGAATTTGTCTACATCTCTTCCTGAACGGACACCACAGAAATCTGTTGCTTTAGCAAGTTTCTCAGTCGTAAGATTAATTACAAACTCTCCGGTTTCTTTTATCATGTGATAAGAATAACGCTCCGGTCTTACTGAAATATAAACCATCGGAGGATTGGTACATATGGTTCCTGTCCATGCAACCGTTATAATATCATCTTCACCTTTGCCGTCTGTAACACTCACCATAACGGCCGGAAGCGGATACAGCATATTACCCGGTTTCCATGTCTGCTTTGTCATTTTTCGCCCTCCGTCTGTTTATACGTAATCGCTGCCGCTCATCTGTGCGGCTTCCATCAGTGGCGGAATCAGCTGTTTCTTACGTGATACCACACCTTTCAGATAAATCGTGCCGTTTTCCGGCTGCATTTTAAATGCATTTACCGCCATCTCTTCACTTCCCTCACCATAGAAAAGAAGTTCCGTGGACTGTTCCATAATATTCGTGAGCATAAAGTAAACTCTGGATACTCCGTGTCTGCCACATTCGCTGACCATAAACGGAAGCAGTCTTTCTTTGATTTCTTTAAGTTCATCTGCATCCATGGAACTGATCTGTCCCACACCGAAGCAGACATCTCCCTCTGCGATAAATTTCTTGTAATCCTGATAAAAAATTTCCTCAGGAGATTTATCTTTCAGGTTGCTTCCTGCCTTGAACATCTCTCTCGCAAATTCCTCAATGGAAATATCTGCAATCAGTGCAAGTGCTCCTGCCGCCATCTTATCCTGCAGTGTGCAGGTCGGTGAACGGAACATCAGGGTATCAGAAATGATTGCTGCGCAGAGAAGTCCCGCAATTTTGGGTGGAATCTCGAGCTTCTGTTCGCCATACATCTGGTACATGATCGTGCCGGTACAGCCAACCGGCTGGTTGCGGAAACTGATCGGCTGCATCGTCTGCAGTGTTCCAAGTTTATGGTGATCGATGATTTCCATAATCTCAGCCTTATCTATATTATCTACAGCCTGATCTTTTTCATTATGGTCTACGAGAACCACTTTTTTCCTGTGCATGTCAAGGAAATTACGACGTGAGATCGTACCGATACATTTTCCTTTTTTGTCAATGACAGGAAATGCACGATGACGGTGTTTGATCATCACATCCTGAATATCATCTGTAAAATCTTCGGTATTAAATGTTACGAGACTTTCGGTTTTCATAATATATTTCACCGGAATACTCTGATTAATAAGACGCGAGATCGTAAAGGTATCATATGGTGATGAAATGATGATGATATCTTTCTCATGTGCCAGCTTCAGGACCTTTTCAGTCACTTCAATTCCAAGTCCGACAATGATACAGCTTACATTCTGCTCAATTGCCTGCAGATGGTCTTCTTCACGGTTTCCCATAATGATCATGTCATTTTCTTCGACATATTCTTTCATTTTATCCGGATTGGCGGTTGCTACCATGATCTTTCCCTGGATAAAATAACCATGTCCGTTACCTTCAACCACTTTTCCTCCGATAGTCTCGGCAATTCTCTGATACTGCGTCCGCGCACGGGAAAGAAGATAACTGTCAGTCGTATCCATGTAAGTTTTGGCAATATCACCGATTGTGATCAGACCTTCCAGAGTACCGTCTTTTTCTCTGATTGGAAGAGAAACGATGCTGTTTTCCTGCATCAAATCCCATGCATTTTTTAAAGACATGCTCTTATTTGCCTCAGGACTTAAACGGATATCCATATCCTTTACCTGTGTACCGATATTGCTTAAATATCCCGGTGGCTGCACACCAAAACGGTTCAGTACGTATTCTGTTTCTTCATTGATCTGTCCCGCACGCTTCGCAATATATTTGCTGTCCTGTGTGGTTCTGTTTTTGATATCGCAGTAAGCGATTGCTGAGCAGATAGAATCTGTGTCCGGGTTCTTATGTCCGATAACAAAAATTTTTTCCTGTTTTTTCATAAAAATAAAATCCTCTGAATATATCTGTTTCTTAATCTAATTTAATATTTGCAAAAAGAGAACCAAGTGAAGTGGTTGCCTGCTGTCCGGCATCCGGTACTTCATAGACCTCTTCTTCGATTTCCTTTGCCATCATGTCAGATGCTTCTTTGATGCTGAGACTTAACTTGCCGTCTTTGATTGCAGTTACTTTAACTTTTACCTTGTCGCCGACTGCCAGAACTTCGGATGGTTTTTTGATTCGTTTTTCACAGATCTGGGAAATATGAACCAGTCCGGAAAGTCCGTTTCCAAGATCAACAAAAGCACCGTACGGCTGAAGACTTTCTACAGTTCCTTCTGTGACCAGTCCGATCTCGAGGTTTGAAACTTTATTTTTTCTTTCTTCTTCCGCTTTTGCTCTGAGAATTTCTTTTGCGGAAAGAATCAGTTTCTTGCTGTCTTTATCTACATCAATGACCTGAACCTGAATCGGTTTGTTCAGATATTCTTCTGTATCTTCTACATATCCAAGTGCAAGTTTGGATGCCGGAATAAATCCCCGCACACCTTCTACATAAGCAATTACTCCTGCATTTGTAATGCCTTTAACTACTACATCAAGAACTTCTCCGGATGTCTTTAATTCTTCCAGTTTGTCCCATGCAAGAATGTCAGAAGCTTCCACTCTGGAAAGAAGGATATTACCGTGTCCGTCATCTTTGCGTACGACTGTCGCAGATACTTCATCTCCTTCATGTACTTCTTCTTTGATATTGAATCCCGGTTCTCTGCTGTAATCTTCTACCGGAATCACACCTTCTGCGTAATATTTCAGATCAAGGATTACTTCTTTTTCATCTACACTGATTACAGTTCCTGTAAGAATATCGCCTTCTTCTATTTTTTTCATTGATTCTTCCAGTTCTTTTTCAAAATCTTTCATTGATTCAGCCATGATATTCCGTTCTCCTTTACTTTTTTGTTTTATTATATTATAACACTAAAAATAAAAAAAGCCCCAAAATAGGGCTTTATAAACGAGGAGTGCCCCAGCAGTGGTTTACCGGGGCGATTATTATGAAAAAATTTATGTGTAATGAAGAACATTACAACGTCTGTTTTGTGTAGCTCTTTCGAACTGTTCTTATCATAGCAATCAATTATGAACATATTATGAACAAGTAGTAAATCTTTCGTGTATTTGCACAATTTTTAAGATTCATTTCATTTTTTTTTATAAATTTGCTACATATTCTTGTTTCACATATATTTTTTCATTTGTTTATTTTATATAATGTTCACTATTACTTAGTTAAGCAGGCTTTTTGCAATGTCGATGAGTTTTCCGATAACACCCTTGACATCATCTTTCGTAATTCCAAGGCTTTCGAGCTTATCATATACCTTTGTGATCTGGGTTCTCAGCTCATTTTCGTCAAGATTCATATTTTTGAATTTGTTGTATAATTGAACCAGTGTAGATTTCTCAGAATCAGTAAGTGAAATACCAAGTCCGCTTGCTGCCACATCAATAGCACTGCTGATTTCTTCATCGGATACATCAACCTGTCCGATTGCATCTTTTGCAGCAACGATAATGTCGACTACTTTATCCGGATCAGAAAGAAGATCATCTACTCCACTGTTCTCCAGTACGGATACCGCCTGGTCTACTGCATCAGATGTTGTATCTGCATACACCATTGCCGGTGTCGTACATGTAAGAGCTCCTGCAAGAATAATTGCGCTTAATTTGTTTATTTTCATTTTAATTACCTCCTGAATCAACTGTCCTTTTTTGGTACGCTCTGCATTATAGCACACTTTTTCTCATTGCTGTAAAATTCTTTTTCACTTTTTTTCCACGCTCATTCATAAAAGCTTCGACAATCGTTCACCGTTTTTTCATAACTTAAACACGATTCCATCATAATTTCCGAATATACTAAGACCATAAAAATAATACAGCCAACATTATTTTTATAAATTTTCTTTTTCATATGTTGATTACTGAAAGGTAATCAACTCTCCTTCCTTTTAAATTAAATAAAATAACTATAAAGGGCATCCGACCAGCCACCGGATGCCCTTTATAGTTATTTTTATTTATCTCTTGTTTATTATTTTATTTCATGTCGGAAAAAATATCGGACAGTTTTGCAAACTGCTCCAGTGTCAGTGTCTCTCCACGAATATTTAACGGAAGTCCACACTCGCTGATTGCCGCTTCTACCTGCTCTTTTGTATAATTCAGTTCCTGCGAATTCTTAAGGCCGTTTGCGAGTGTCTTTCTCCTTTGGTTAAAAGAAGCGCGGATGATACGAAACATCAGCTTTTCATCCTTTGCCGTAACAGGCGGATTCTGATGTCGTGTCAGCCTGATCACTGCACTTCCGACCTTCGGTCTCGGCATGAAACAGTTCGGCGGAACGTTTGCCACGATTTCCGGTTTCGCATAATACTGGACTGCCAGTGATAAAGCTCCGTAATCTTTGGATCCCGGTCCGGTCTGCATACGATCTGCAACTTCTTTCTGAACCATTACTGTGATAGAATCTACCGGAACATGACTTTCAAACAATCCCATAATGATCGGTGTCGTAATGTAATACGGCAGGTTTGCCACAACTTTGATCGGACGTCCCTGATTCTTCTCGTCTGCGATCTTACGAATATCGGTCTTTAATATATCTCCGTGGATCACATTGACATTATCCCATTCTTTCAAAGTATCTTTCAGAATCGGAATCAGTGCATCGTCAATCTCTACAGCAGTTACTTCTCTTGCAGAATCAGCAAGATACTGGGTCATCGTTCCGATTCCCGGTCCGATTTCCAGTACAAAATCATCTTTTGTGATTTCAGAAGCCTGTATGATTCTGTCCAGAACATGTGTATCGATCAGAAAATTCTGACCAAACCTTTTCTGGAAAACAAATCCATACTTTTGAAGAACTTCAATGGTATATTTGGGATTTCCGAGATAAGGTCTGGTCATAATTTCCTCCTGATATATGTTTGTTTTAATTAAAATCTTTTTCGTAAAGTACTTTATATCCGTCCTGATTTACTTTTTTCTTGGATATCAGTTTACGGATACCGCCTTTTGATTTCATAATTGCATTGTCGATCATATCTTTGACCGCACCGATGTTCATAGGCTGATCCTCTTTCTGGCTTGTACTGATCAGGTTGTACAGTGCAAGCATACCCATCTGATCGATCATGTATCCGTTTTCTCTTGTGTACACTTTTGCAAAGTTTACAAGCTCATCATTGGTGAATACCGGAATATTGATCATAGATGTAAACTTAGATGTAAATTTCGGGAATCTCGCGATCAGCTTACGCATACCGATTTTTTCATCTTCAATGATCACGATCAGTCCGTCTGTGCGGAATTCCATTGCTTTATTTAACTGCTCGACTGTTTCTTTTGTGAGCTGATTTGCATTTTCGATAACAAGGAAACCACCGGACATCTTCTTCACAATCTCTGCAATATTCTTATCATTGATCTGATCAGCAAACACATATGCAACCTTGGATGCTTCCAGATTGAGTTCTTTACAGATTGCAGGAATCAGCCCGGAAATCAGGCGTGTTTTTCCTGTTTCACGACCACCCATGACGATCACGTTACCGGTTTTTGAGGTCTTGTCGGATGCATTTATCTGTACATCATACAGAGCTTCAACGATCTGTTCTCTCAGTCCCGGAACTTTTGCAAAATAAGTAAACAGTTTCTCTTCATCCTCAGTCATTTTTTTATCACGCGGAATGATGTCCTCTGCGTTAGTTTCCGGCTGAATGGAATCAATGAACTGCTCCAGTTCTTCTTCCTGTGTAAGAAGTTTCGCTGATTTTTCCTTCTTGGAATGTTTTACTTCTTTTACCGGAATTTCAACTGTCTCTGCAAGATCATCCTCATCTGCATTTCTTCCTGCAGGACCGTTCAGAAACTCATCTTCTGCACTCTGAAGATCTTCTTCTGTCATAAAATCATCCGGATCTTCTTCCGGTTCCAGTGCTTTGACCGGTTTTTTCGGCTGAATCGTTTCTTTCGGAATCTCAATTCCCTGTTCGCTTGCAGCCGCAAGAATTGTATCTTCAAGATTAAAATCAAATTCTTTATCGGAATCTTCTTTATCCATTCCCGGAAGACAGATATTCGGTGCCTGCGGGATTTCTGTCTCAAGAGAAGCATCCACATCAAAATTCTTCATTGATTCCGGAATCTCAAGCTCCGGCATCTTAAACTCTGTCGCTTTTTCCGGTGCAGCATCTTTCTCATTCTGCTTCTCTTCAGAAACCTCCTGAGCATCTTCTTCCGGATCATGCTCAATCTCTTCTTCTGTAAATTCTTCGATTCGTTCTTCTATATCACTGAATACAGACTGTCCCGGATTTTTCGGTGCATGGATCACCGCGTCTTCCGGCTCAAGCTCCGGAACATTCGTCGGCTCTTCCTCAGAAGAAATATCTTTGATCATTTCTTCCTGCACTTCTTCTGCCGGTGTCTCAGATTCTTCCTCAGTCAGCTCTTCGCTGTCCTCTTTTTTCTTGCCGTTGAAAATATCACGGATGCCTTTGGATATTTTTTCCTGAAGGCTTTCTGCTCCGTTTACATCACGTTCATCAATGCGGACGCTTTCAATAACCGGACCTTCATCCTCTGCTTTTTCGATTTCGGATATTTCCTGACTGTCTTTATCTGTATTTAATTCAGCTGCTTCTTCTACCGTTGTAAGATTCGGAATAAACTGCTTGTCGTATTTTTCCTTTTCTGCTCCGGTCAGCATACCCATACGGTTCTTAAGATCCAGTGCCTTCATGACATATTTGCCTTCGCTGAACCAGAGAACCATCTCATTACAGAGATCCAGACATTTCTCTGTATCACCATTCTGATAATACAGCTTTGCCAGTTCATAGGACCATCTTTCTGTAAATTCTTTTTCTTTGTATTCTTCCAGAATCCTGATCTGCTGATCAAGCGGAACCTGTTTTTCTTTGCTTATTTTATAATTCAGAATATACCGGGTACTGTCATTAGGGGCAATTTCCAGAAATTCTTCATAAAATTCTTCTGCTTCCTGAATATCCTTCATTCTGAGGGATACTTCGATCAAGCGGTACAAAATATTTTTGCCAATAGGAGCTCTGTGATAAGCAAGAAGAAAGATCTCCTTACTGTCCTCGTATCTTTTATTCGCTGCGTAAATCTCACCTACAACACATAAAGTACGGACATTCTTCACGCGACGCCAGTCAATACTGTCTACAACTTCCATGGCATCCTTATAATTTTTCTTTTCTACAAGGCGATTTATTTCTTCAAGTTTGATCCGAAATTCCTCTTTATCCAATGTATTCACCAACTTTCCAATAGTTAAAACCAGTGTATCATAAGCATACTTGCTTGTCAAAATACTTTAGCTGCTTACCGGATTATAAACTTCTCCCTTTATGACCCTGAAAACCTTGTTGATATGAAACTGGTTACTTACAAAATCATCCAGTCCGGTACAGGTGATCAGTGTCTGAATATCATGAATACAATCCAGAAGGTAAGTCTGCCTGTTGCTGTCCAACTCTGAAAGTACATCATCCAGCAAAAGTATCGGAGTATCTTTGATTTTTTCTTTTACGAGATAGATTTCTGAAAGTTTCAAAGACAGAGCTGCCGTACGCTGCTGTCCCTGGGATCCGTATTTTCGTATATCGATCCCATTTACCACAAAACTCAGATCATCTCGATGCGGTCCCGCGGATGTCATCTTCATTCGGATATCCCGTTCCCTGTTTTTCTTCAAAACATTTTCAAAATCTTCTGCTTCCGTACTCGGCTCATAAACAACTTCCAGATGTTCGATTCCTCCGGTCAGATTATGGTGAATATCCTGTATTACCTGATTCAGATCACGGACAAAATCTTTACGCTTATTGATGATCTTTGTGCCATACTGCAGCATCTGCATATCCCAGATATCAAGCGTTTCCTTCAGAGAAGGATTCATATAAAGATCCTTCAGAAGACGGTTTCTCTGGTTCACAATATGATTGTACCCGGCAAGATCTGTCAGATAAATCTGATCAAGTTGACATAATTCCAAATCCATAAACCTTCTTCTCTCACCGGGACCGTTTTTTATAATGTTCAGGTCTTCCGGTGAAAAAAACACAAGGTTTACAATACCGAATAATTCTCTGGCTTTTTTGATCGGCAGTCCGTTGATTGCAACGCCTTTCGCCTTATTTTTACGGAGGTGCATATCTATTTTGTAAGAAAACTCATCTTTCCGGATCATCATTCGAATGTGAGATTCTTCTTCTCCGAACCGGATGATCTCTTTGTCCTTGCTTCCTCTGTGAGATTTTGTCGTCCCACAAAGATACACCGACTCCAGAATATTGGTCTTTCCCTGTGCATTATCTCCGTAAAAAATATTGGTTCCTTTATCGAAGTCAAGCTGCAGATTCTGATAATTCCTGTAATTTTTAAGCTCTAACGATTTGATATACATATTATTTGATTACTTTTATTTCCTGATTTTCATATGTGATCACATCGCCTGCATAAACTTTGCGGCCTCTGCGCTCATCCACTTCTCCGTTTACCTGAACCAGACCATCCTGAATCGCATATTTGGCTTCCACACCATCTTCAACAACTCCTGCAAGTTTCAAAGCCTGTCCAAGTTTGATAAATTCATCTCTTATTTTGATTTCCAAATCCATTCACCTCTTATTATCCTGACTGATTAACACTTACATTATCTGCTTTGATTCTGGCTGATGTTGACCGGCAGGATCAGATATGTGTAATTTTCTTCATCATCTCTGATAAAACATGGTGCTTTCGGATTCATCAGATACATGTTGATCACTTCATCGTCGATAACTTTCAAAGCATCGATCAGGAATTTCGGGTTGAATCCGATCACGATGTCTTTACCGGATTTCTCAATATCAATTTCTTCATTCATGGATCCCATAGCAGAATCAATCTTGAGTTCCATGCTGCCATCTGTGATCTCAATAACGATCGGCTTTTTGTCACCTTCTCTTACAAGCAGGGTTGCACGGTCGATACAGTCAAGAAATTCTTTTTTGTTGACACTGACTTTTGTATCGTAATCACTGGAAAGCATCTGATCGATACGGAAATATTCACCTTCGATCAGTCTGGATACGACGATGGTCTGGTCAAACTCGAATAAAATGTGGTTTTTTGTAAAATAAATATTTACCTGGTCATCGATCTCACCGGACAGAATTTTGCTTATTTCACCGAGTGTCTTTCCAGGAACGACAATCTTACGGTCGGAATATTCTCTCTTAAGAGGCATCTTTCGGATAGAAATACGGTGACCGTCAAGAGAAATAATTTTCAGACAGTTATCTTTGATTTCGAACAATTCTCCGGTCATCAGACGGTTATTTTCATTCACTGCAATAGAAAAGATCGTCTGACGGATCATCTCTTTCAAAGTAAACTGAGATAAAGTAAGGGATTCATCTTTTTCAATAACAGGAAGATAAGCAAAATCCTCACCTGCCTTTCCTGGAATGGTAAACTTCGCTTTTTCACAGGTGATCGTTGCAACATAATTACTGTCAGTTGTGATGGTTACATCATTATCCGGAAGTCTTCGGATGATTTCATAAAAGATTTTTGCATCAAGAGCAACCATACCTTTTTCTTCAATATGTCCGTCTACAATTGTCTCAATACCGAGTTCCATATCATTGGTTGTAAATTTAATCTGATTTGTTGTTGCATCCATAAGGATACATTCGAGAATAGGCATTGTAGTCTTAGAAGGAACAGCTTTCAAAGATATATTTACGCTTTTTAAAAGATTACTTTTGGAACAGATGATTTTCATGTGTGTATAACTCCTTTCTGTGTCGGAATCTGCTTTATAAATAAAAATATATAAAGAAATCCGCCGTAGCCGCCTTAGGGGGGTGTGAATATGTGAAAAAGTCTTTCAAACCTTGAAAAACGGGGATTTCTTCACTGTATAACTTCGTGTAAAAGTACTTTCAAACTTTGAAAATGTATGTGGAAAAGTCATTTAACCCTGTGGATTAATTTTTTTCTTAAGTGTCTCGATCGAGTTTCTGAGGTTATCATTTACCTTTAATTCGTTTTCAATTTTCTCTATCCCGTGCATAACTGTGGTATGATCACGGTCACCGAGATTTTTGCCGATTGTTTTAAGTGAAGTATCAATAATATCGCGGCACAGATACATTGCAATCTGGCGCGGCATAACGATCTTGGAGCTTCTTTTGTTTCCGCAGAGGTCGGCAACAGTCACATGATAGTGTTCGGCAACAACGGAAATAATGTAATCCGGTGTGATGACTTTCTGTTCATTCGGAGAAATGATATCTTTCAGTGCCTGTTCTGCCAGTTCAAGGGTAACTTCTTTCTTTTCGAGCTTCGAACTTGCCATTACTTTATTAAATGCGCCTTCCAGCTCACGAATGTTGGATTTAATATTCGTAGCAATGTATTTGATGACTTCTTCGCTGATGTTATAGCCTTCCATTTCTTCTTTTTTGTGAAGAATGGCCATTCGGGTCTCATAATCAGGCAGTGTGATGTCTGCAATCAGCCCCCATTCGAACCTGGAACGGAAACGTTCCTCGAGGATTTCCATATCTTTTGGCGGTTTATCAGAGGAAATGATGATCTGCTTTTTTGCACTGTGAAGGCTGTTGAAAGTATGGAAAAATTCTTCCTGTGTAGATTCCTTTCCTATAATAAACTGGATATCATCGACAAGAAGTACATCGATATTTCTGTATTTTTCGCGGAATTTGGACATAGCGGAGTTATTTCCGTTACGGATCGTCTCGATCAGCTCATTTGTAAATTCTTCGCTGGTAACATACAGAACCTTACTGTTTTCATCATGCTCAATAATGTAATGAGCGATGGAATGCATAAGGTGGGTCTTGCCAAGTCCGGCGCCTCCGTAGATAAAAAGCGGATTGTAGGTATCTCCCGGAGATTCTGCAACCGCAAGGGCTGCCGCCTGGGCAAATTTATTGTTGTTACCGACGATAAAGGTATCAAAAATATATTTGGGATTCAGATGAGCTTCTTCGCAGCGGCGGTCAATGTCAGACATTGCTGTAGATGCGGATGCATTATCATAAGAAGAAACTTCTTTTTTAGGGGCCTCGTCAGGAGATATAAATTTGACTTCACACTCTTCCATTCCGGTTATTTCACAGATCGTAACCTGAAGAAGAAGTTTATACTTTTTATTAAGAAGATTTATTAAAACAACCTGCTCTGATGGTACCAGAATCGTGATCACATGATCCCGTACATCGTAGACTTTCAGTGGTTTTAACCAAGTATTAAAGGCAACGTCGCCCACATCATAATCTGCTTTGACTGTCTGCAGAATTTTATCCCAGTTTTCAATAACTTTATCCATGTTTCTATCTCCCGGTTTCTTTGAAAGTATATATTATAGGTCAAAAGACATAAATATCCGTTTATATATTATAATAAATTCTTTTGTTTAGCAATGATTATTTAAGGGTTTGAGTGGGGAAAATCAAAGAAAAACAGAGAAGTTTTCCACGTTGTCCACATGTGTATAACATGGAAATGGTGGATAAATGCCCATAGGTTTACATAAGTCTGAACGTTGTGGAAAAAAGCATATGAGGATTGTGTATAACTGTGTCCACATAAAAAATATTGTAAAATAAAGGCTTTTTTTAGGGTTATGTGTAAAATTAAGTCGTCTTTTGGGTATAGATTTAGTGGAAAAAATGAAGTTATCCACAAGTTATCCACAAGATGGTGGATAACTTTACGTTAACCATAACTTTCCACATTGGCATGTGGGTACTTTTGAGAATTGAAAAAAAGCTTTATTTTGTAGAATTTTTTAAGATTTTTGCTTGACGAACAGGGGTGTTATGAATATAATTGAAATGATGTTCTATGAAAATATTACGAATAAGGTATAATAGATAAAGGAGGTGCTTTACCTATGAAAATGACATTTCAGCCAAAGAAAAGATCCAGAGCTAAAGTTCATGGATTCAGAGCTCGTATGAGCACAAAGGGTGGCCGTAAAGTATTAGCTGCCAGAAGATTAAAAGGAAGAAAACAGTTATCAGCCTAAGATATAAGACCGCAGTTATGTGGTCTTTTCTTCTATAATAAAAGAAGGGGGATTCGATGAAATACTCAGAGTCCTTAAAGAAAAACAGAGATTTTCAACAGGTTTATAAGCGTGGAACATCAAAAGCAAATCGGTATCTGGTGATGTACGTGTTGCCAAATCAGCACATGAAGAATCGTCTGGGAATATCAGTAAGCAAAAAAGTAGGGAATAGTGTGGTCCGCCACAGAATCACCAGACTGGTAAGGGAAAGCTATCGTTTAAATGAATCTTTATTTAAAAAGGATCTTGATATTGTAGTGATAGCCAGAAACTCCGCAAATGGTACCAACTATCATGAGATAGAGAAAGCATTTATGGATCTGGCGAGGAAGCATGGAATCGCAGGAGATGATGTAAATGAAGAAACTTCTTATTAAATTGATACGTCTCTATCAGAAATATATATCACCGATGAAGAGAACAAAGTGTCCTTATATTCCCACCTGTTCTCAATATGGTTTGGAAGCAATCGAAAAATATGGTGCGTTTAAGGGAGGGTTACTTGCAGTATGGAGAATATTACGTTGTAATCCTTTTTCTCATGGAGGATATGATCCCGTACCATAAGTTTAAATGGAGCAGAAGCTGTCCGCTTGGACGGTATACTTCATAAGACAATCCAGGAGGAACTAGAAAATTGGAAAGTATGATTTTGGCTACTAAGAGTGGTACCCCGATCATTGGTCAGATCGCAGTAGTGATGGGCTGGATCATGAATGCTATCTACAAGGTTCTGGATGCAGTTGGAATTCAGAATATCGGTCTTTGTATTATTATTTTCAGTATCCTGATTTACCTTTGTATGACTCCTCTGCAGATCAAACAGCAGAAATTCTCTAAGCTGAGTGCGATCATGCAGCCTGAGATCCAGAAGATCCAGAAGAAATACCAGGGAAAAAAAGATCAGGATTCCATGATGAAAATGCAGGAAGAAACACAGGCAGTATACCAGAAATATGGTGTATCTGCGACAGGAAGCTGTGTTCAGTTGGCAATCCAGATGCCGATTCTGTTTGCCCTGTATCAGGTAATCCAGAACATTCCGGCTTATGTTGGAAGTGTTTACAATGTATTTAACGGTGTCTGCACAAAAATCCTTGCAATAGACGGATTTACAGATATCATTAATAAATTTATCACAGATAACAAGATGACACGAGTAAGACAGGTTACGGAAAATGCAGATTCTATCGTAGATTTCCTGTATGCGCTGTCTCCATCTCAGTGGGAATCCTTACAGAAGATCAGTCAGTTTTCCGGATTTTCTGATCAGATCAGCAAAACAGCTGGTGAGATTCAGAAAATGCAGACTTTTGGTGTACTGAACATTGCGGATCAGCCACTGAGCTATATTAAGACAGGATCTCTGATCCTTATCATTGCCGCACTTGCAATTCCGCTTTTATCATGGGCAACACAGATGCTCAACTTAAAGCTTATGCCGCAGGCAGCAACGCAGAACGGAAATGATGGCAACAATGCAATGGCAAGCTCCATGAAGACTATGAACACAGTTATGCCACTGATGTCCGCATTCTTCTGTTTCACATTCCCGGTAGGTCTTGGTATTTACTGGATTGCCAGTTCAGTCGTAAGAAGTATCCAGCAGCTTCTGATCAACCGTCATCTGGACAAGATGAACATTGATGATCTGGTAAATGAAAATATGAGAAAGATGGAAGCCAAGAGAGCAAAAGAAGGACTTCCGCCTCAGAAGATCACCAATCAGGCTCATCAGAGCGTCAAAAACATCAATAAAATTGACAAGGGCATGAGTGGTACAGATGAAAACAGCCGTGCGAAGAAGGTGGAAGATGCTTACGAAAAGGCTTCACACGCAAAAGCCGGAAGTATCACAGCCAAGGCAAATATGGTAAGAGATTTTGATGCACGTAATAAGAAGAAATAAATAAAAAACAGGGAAGGCGGGGTTTTATCATGGGTGAATATATGCAGTTTTCAGCCAAAACCAAGAATGAGGCAATTACCAAGGCATGTATTGAACTGGGTGTATCCAGTGATCAGCTTGATATTCAGGTAGTGAGTGAAGGAAGCTCCGGATTTTTTGGAATCGGAAGCAAACCGGCGATCATTAAAGCTTGCAAAAAGGAAGAAAGTTCTGAAGAAAAAGAAATCGAAAAGATCATAGATTCTGTTAAGATCGATGCACTTAAAGAAGAAACTGCGAAAGAGGTACAGAAACCAGCAGTGAAATCTGTTTCCAAAGCACCGGAAACCAAAAAAGAGACCTCTGCAGAAAAAGCAAAAGAAGAAAGACAGCCGAAACCGGTCAGGGAAAAACAGTTCAAAGAAAAAGTATCCAGAGAGAAACCAGTCAGAGAACAGAAGGAAAGACCTGCAAAAGAAAAACCGGTCAGAGCTGCAAAGGCAATAGAAATCATTACAGATCCGGAAGAAATCAAAGATATCGAAGAGAGAGCACTTGTATTCCTGAAAGATGTATTTGCTTCCATGGATCTCGGAGAAGTAACGATCACTTCCAAATACAACACAACAGACGGCTGTCTGGAAGTTGATTTCGAGGGCGAAGATATGGGTATCCTCATCGGTAAGAGAGGACAGACACTGGATTCCCTCCAGTATCTGACAAGCCTTGTTGTAAACAAAGGAAAATCCGATTACATCCGTGTAAAACTGGATACCGAAGATTACAGAAGACGCCGTAAAGAAACACTTGAAAATCTGGCAAGAGGAATTGCCTACAAAGTCAAAAAGACAAGAAAACCGGTAGTCCTTGAGCCGATGAATCCTTACGAAAGAAGAATCATTCACTCAGCACTTCAGGGAAACAAATTTGTTGAGACAGTGAGTGAGGGTGAAGAACCTTACCGTCACGTAGTTGTAAAATTAAAAAGATACTAATATATGATTTTAAAAGATGTTATTCTAGGTGAAAGCGTGAATAACACGTGCTTGACGTGTGCTTTTTACCCTGAATAACATCTTTCTTTTTCAGGAGGAAATATGGACGCTACAATTGCAGCAATTTCTACAGCTATGAGTGCTTCGGGTATCGGCATCGTCCGCATCAGCGGAGAAAAAGCAATGGATGTGATTGCGAATATTTACCGTTCCAAAAACGGCAAAAAAGATATTCGTGAAGTGGGAAGCCATACGATACATTATGGCTTTATCTATGACGGGGAAGAAGTCGTAGATGAAGTATTAGTTATGATCATGAAAGGACCTCACACATATACAGGTGAGGACACTGTTGAAATAGATTGTCATGGCGGTGTATATGCCATGAAGATGGTTCTCGAGACGGTACTGAAAAACGGTGCCATCATCGCAGAACCGGGAGAATTTACAAAAAGAGCATTCTTAAACGGAAGGCTGGATCTTTCGCAGGCGGAGGCAGTAATGGATGTTATTCAGGCCAAAAACTCAATGGCACTGAAAAGCTCTGTCGAGCAATTAAAGGGTTCTGTGCAGAAAGCAATCCGGGAGATCCGTGCAAGACTGCTACATCAGATTGCTTATATTGAGACAGCACTTGACGATCCGGAGCATTTTGACCTTACCGGGTATCCACAGGAACTACTTGAAATTGTGGAAAAAGAGAGTGAAAATATAAGTGACCTGTTGAAAACTGCTGACGACGGAAGAATGATCCAGGAAGGAATCAAGACGGTCATTCTTGGAAAACCAAATGCGGGAAAATCATCGCTGCTTAATTTTCTTGTAGGGGAAGACCGTGCAATCGTTACAGAAATCGCAGGAACGACCAGAGATATTCTTGAGGAATATATTTCACTGAACGGTATTACACTTCGGATGATTGATACTGCAGGTATCCGTGAGACAGAAGACATTGTGGAAAAAATCGGTGTCGGCAGGGCAAAACAGATGGCTGAGGATGCGGATCTGATCCTTTATGTGGTGGATTCTTCACTTCCGCTTGATGAGAACGACAGAGAAATCATGGAACTTCTTTCCGGTCGAAAGAGTATCGTCATCTACAATAAAACCGATCTGGAAGCCGCAGTGAGTATTGAAGAATTAAAAGAAAAAACAGGAAGTCCTGTCATTCCTGTATCCGTTGTGGAAGAAACAGGACTCAGACAGCTTGAAGATGAGATCAGGCGTATGTTTTTCCATGGAGAACTTTCTTTTAATGATGAGGTATATATTACAAATGCCCGCCATAAAGCAGCACTTGAAGAGGCGAAAGAAAGTCTGAGGCTGGTAAAAGAAAGTATTAACATGGGAATGGCAGAAGACTTTTTCTCCATAGATCTGATGAGTGCATACGAAAGCCTTGGACGCATCGTAGGAGAGTCAGTGGGAGAAGATCTTGTAAATGAAATATTCAGCAAATTCTGTGTAGGGAAGTAAGAAGGGAAGATAATAATGGAGAATAAAACACTGGAAAAAACCTGTGATATCGTAGTAGTAGGTGCAGGACATGCCGGATGTGAAGCCGCACTTGCCGGTGCACGTCTGGGACTTGATACAGTGATGTTTACGGTAAGCGTAGATAGTATTGCACTGATGCCGTGTAACCCGAATGTAGGCGGAAGCTCAAAGGGTCATCTGGTAAAAGAGCTGGATGCTCTCGGTGGAGAAATGGGTAAAAATATTGACAAGACATTTATTCAGTCAAAAATGTTGAATAAGTCCAAAGGTCCTGCCGTGCATTCCTTAAGAGCGCAGGCAGATAAACAGGCATACAGTACAGAGATGCGAAAAACTCTGGAAAATCAGGAAAATCTGACCATCAAACAGGGAGAAGTAACAGAACTTATCGTCGAAGACGGAAAAATCACAGGTGTAAAACTGTATTCCGGAGCCATTTATCACTGTCAGGCAGTTGTACTCTGTACAGGAACATACCTGAAGGCAAGATGCATCTACGGAGATGTCAGCAATTATACAGGCCCAAATGGTCTGCAGGCAGCCAATTATCTGACGGATTCCCTGAAATCTCTCGGAATCGAAATGTTTCGTTTCAAGACAGGAACACCAGCGCGAATTGCAGGAAATACTATTGATTATTCGAAGATGGAAGAACAGTTTGGTGACGAAAGGGTTGTGCCGTTTTCCTTTTCTACGGATCCGGAGTCGGTACAGATTCCGCAGAAATCCTGCTGGCTGACTTATACAAATGAAAAAACACATGAGATTATCCGTAACAATCTGGACCGTTCCCCGTTATATTCCGGAATGATCGAGGGAACGGGACCGAGATACTGCCCGTCCATCGAGGATAAAGTCGTTCGTTTTGCAGATAAAAACCGCCACCAGGTATTTATCGAACCAGAAGGACTTTATACGAATGAAATGTATATCGGCGGAATGTCCAGCTCTCTTCCGGAGGATGTACAGGATGCTATGTATCATTCTGTTCCGGGCCTTGAGCATGCAAAAATCGTAAAAAATGCCTATGCAATTGAATATGACTGCATCAATCCGCGTCAGCTTTATCCGACACTGGAGTTTAAGAAAATCAAAGGTCTGTTCAGCGGCGGACAGTTTAACGGAAGTTCAGGATATGAGGAAGCTGCTGCACAGGGTTTGATTGCCGGAATCAATGCAGCAATGGAAATCAAAGGTCAGGAGCAGCTTGTATTGGATCGTTCCGAGGCTTATATCGGCGTACTGATCGATGATCTTGTAACAAAAGAAAATCATGAGCCGTACCGAATGATGACCAGCCGTGCAGAATATCGACTGCTTCTGAGACAGGATAATGCAGATCTTCGTCTTCGTAAGAAAGGTTATCAGGTAGGGCTGATTGATGAGGAGACTTATCAGGCAGTTCTTCGAAAAGAAGAAGCCATCCAGAAAGAAATTGACAGAACTGAACATACAACAATCGGCGGAACACCACAGGTGCAGAAACTTCTGGAAGAAAAGGGCAGCACACTTCTGAAATCTGGTACAACAATCGCCGAGCTGATCCGCAGACCGGAACTGAATTATGAAGATCTGGCACCGATCGATCCGGAAAGACCGGGGCTTCCGTGGGATGTGAAGCAGCAGGTGGAGATCAACCTGAAATATGAAGGCTATATCAAACGCCAGCTCAAACAGGTAGAACAGTTTAAGAAACTGGAAGCAAAGAAAATTCCGGACGATCTTGATTACGAAAAAGTTGGAAGTCTGCGTATCGAAGCGAGACAGAAACTGGAAGCATACCGTCCGATTTCCATTGGACAGGCATCCCGTATTTCCGGTGTATCACCGGCAGATATTTCTGTACTTCTGGTATATCTTGAACAGTACAGAAGAAATTCCTGAGAAAGAGGAGGAAAAAAATATTGGCTTATGATCTGAAGGTACTCGAACAGGGATGTGAGGAACTTGGCATTACCCTGAATGAGGTGCAGAAACAGCAGTTTATTACATTTTATGAATATCTGGTTGAAAAAAACAAAGTCATGAATTTGACCGGAATCACAGAATTTCAGGAAGTGCTGGTAAAGCACTTTCTGGACAGCCTTGCATGTGTGAAGACCGTAGATATGAACAAAATAAACAGGATTATGGATATCGGTACAGGAGCCGGTTTCCCGGGTGTTCCGCTCAAGATCGCATTTCCGCATCTGGAAGCATGTCTTCTGGATTCACTGAAAAAACGTGTAAATTTTCTTGAGGAAACATTTGCACTCTTAAAGCTTGAAGACATCACGGCAATTCATGGACGTGCGGAAGAATTTGCAAAAAACAAGGTGTATCGTGAACAGTATGATCTGTGCGTATCCAGAGCTGTTTCCAATCTGGCAACGCTGTCAGAGTATTGTCTTCCTTATGTAAAGGTCGGCGGTCATTTCATTTCCTATAAATCCGGCACGGTGCAGGAAGAACTGCAGCAGGCAGAAAAGGCAGTAAAAATCCTCGGCGGCAAGATTCAGGATGTAGTTTATTTTAACCTTCCTGATTCCGAAATCCAGCGTTCTCTTGTCGTAATCGAGAAAATAAAAACGACACCGGGACGCTATCCGCGCAAGGCAGGAACACCACTGAAAGAGCCACTTGCGTAGGGGAAAATCAGCAATATTTATTTTCACAAAATCATCACAGATTTATCCTATTTTTATCACAACTTTCTCATAGAATATCCCAAGAGCAGACATAAGATCTGGCTCTTAAATGGAAGATACTTCCAGGTACCCCCTATCTCTGTTTCACCTGGAGGTGTCTTTCATTTTGTATAGAGACAGAAATAATAAAACGATTATGTCAATGAAAAAGGAGGAGAGACTTGTGATTGAAGTAAACAATCTAGTCAAACGCTATGGAGACCATACAGCAGTTGACCACCTTTCTTTTAAAATAGAGAAGGGCAAAATCTACGGCTTTCTGGGGCCAAACGGAGCTGGTAAATCTACGACGATGAACATGATTACCGGTTATATAGCATCTACGGAGGGAACGGTAACCATCGACGGTCATGATATACTGGACGAACCGGAGCAGGCAAAAAAATGTATCGGCTATCTGCCGGAAATGCCGCCTCTTTATTTCGATATGACAGTGCTGGAATATATGAATTTCGTCGCTGATCTCAAAAAAATCCCAAAAGATAAAAAGAAATCCATGGTTGCAGAGGTCATGGAAATGGTAAAAATCACAGACATGAAAAACCGTCTGATCAAAAATCTGTCCAAAGGCTACAGACAGAGAGTCGGTCTTGCACAGGCAATTTTAGGTTATCCGGAAGTGATCATTCTGGACGAACCTACAGTTGGTCTTGACCCGAAACAGATCATTGAAATTCGTGATCTGATCAAGAGTCTTAAGGAAAAACATACGGTGATTTTGAGTTCCCATATTCTTTCAGAGGTAAGTGCCGTATGCGATTACGTACTGATCATTTCACATGGTAAACTTGTTGCCAGTGATACACCGGAGAACCTCGGAAAACTTGCAGAAGGATCTAATACCCTGAATCTGATCGTAAAAGGTGAGAAAGACAAGATCTGCACGGCACTCGGACAGATTGAGGGTGTGAAGAATGTCACTGCAGCCGACGCAAAAGAAGAGTATGCATGGAATGTAACTGTTTCCACAAATGAGGACTGTGATGTCCGTGAAGAAGTATTCTTCAAAATGGCAGATGCGAAGTGTCCGATCCTTGAGATGCAGTCCAGGAAAGTATCCCTGGAGGAAATCTTCCTTGAACTGACTGAGGATGATAAAAAATCAAAGACTTCAGATAAAAAGATGGAAGTAAACAGTGCCGGGGAAGCTGAAAAAATCCTGGAAGCACAGAATGGAGAAACAGACAAAAAGGAGGGGGAAGATAAATGATCGCAGTATATAAAAGAGAGCTGAGAAGTTATCTTACATCCATGATCGGATATTTGTTTATATTTTTTATCCTGCTTCTGACTGGTATTTATTTTTCCGCATATCAGCTCGGAGCGGCATACCCACGTTTTGAATATACATTGAGTGCACTGACATTCGTATTCCTGATCAGTGTACCGATCCTTACCATGAGAGTTCTTGCAGAAGAACGTAAACAGAAAACAGATCAGCTGCTCCTTACTGCACCGGTATCTGTAGAAAAAATCGTTATCGGCAAATATTTTGCACTGGTTACGATCTTTGCGATTCCGATGCTGATCATGTGCTTTTATCCATTACTTATGACAAAATTTGGTACGGTATCTCTGGGAGCTGCTTATACGGCAATCCTCGGATTTTTCCTTCTGGGCTGTGCAAACCTTGCTATCGGTGTGTTTATTTCATCCCTTACCGAAAGTCAGGTCATTGCGGCAGTGCTGACCTTTGTCATTCTGTTTGCCTTTTATATGATGAACGGAATTTCCTCTTTCTTCTCCGAAGGAGCACTTTCCACATGCATTACATTCGGACTTCTGATTCTGGCAGCAGCAATCATAATCTACACCATGATCAAAAATTTCCTGATTTCTGCAGTTGTCTGTGTGGTCGGAGAAATTGCACTTGTGATCGTTTATGTCGTGAATTCCGGCTTTTTCTCAGGCGGAATCCAGAAAGTACTGGACATTTTTAACCTGAGCAGTCATTTTGACAACTTTGCAAATGCAATTTTCGATGTAAAAGGAATTCTGTATTTCGTGTCTGTAATCGCAGTATGCTTATTCCTGACCGTACAGTCGATTGCCAAGAGACGCTGGAATTAAGGAGGTGGGAGACAATGAAATTCACAGACAAATTTAAAGCAAAGAAGACAGAAAATCAGGAGAATCCGGCAAATGAATCTCCAAAGAAAGAAAAGAAACCTCTGAAGCAGAAGATCAAGGATTCCATGAATAAAAAGTATCTCAAAAATGGGTCCTACAGTGTAGTCATCAGTGCCATTTTTATTGTAATCGTACTTGTTATCAATATGATCGTCGGATCACTTCCAACAAAATATACGGAGGTTGATGTCAGCAGCGAAAAACTGTACAGCATCAGTGATGATACAAAGAAATTTCTGAAAAAACTGGACAAAGATATCACTATATATCAGGTGGTTCAGAGTGGTTCCGAAGATGAGACCATCAAGAAACTTCTGGAAAAGTATGGTGAAGAGTCAGATCATATTAAAGTAGAACAGAAAGATCCGGTAGTAAACCCGAAATTTACATCCGAATATACAAGTGACGATGTTGATGCAAACAGCCTGATCGTTGTATGTGGTGACAGAAGCAAAGTGGTAAATTACAGCAGTATTTATGAATCGTCTATAGATTACAATACTTATCAGTCTACAACGACAGGATTTGATGGAGAAGGCCAGATTGACAGTGCAATTTCCTATGTGACATCAGAAGATCTTCCGGTGCTTTATACGTTGGACGGACATGGTGAAAAAGAACTGGATTCCACACTTCAGGAGGATATCCAGAAGGCAAATATTGACATTAAGTCCCTGAATCTGATCACAGAAGAAAAAGTTCCGGATGATGCGGCATGCCTGCTGATCAACGCACCTACTTCTGATATTTCCGAATCTGAAAAAGATGCAATTATTGATTATCTGGAAAATGGCGGAAAGGCTATGATCTTCTCTGATTATACAGAAGAATCTATGGAAAACTTTGATGCTGTTCTTGCAAATTATGGTGTGGAAAGAACAGATGGTATCGTGATCGAGGGCGATTCACAGCATTATGCACAGATGCCTTATTATCTGGTACCGACGGTCAACAGCACAGATGCAATTTCTGATTTTGCATCCAAAGGATATTATGTTCTGATGCCATATGCACAGGGAATCAAACAGACAGACAATCTTCGTGACACCGTTACAGTCAACAGTCTTCTGACTACTTCCGACAGTGCATATTCAAAAGTAGATGTCAACAGTGGTTCAATTGACAAGACCGACGATGATATTGATGGTCCGTTTGATCTGGGTGTAAGTATTACAGAAACTCTGGATGATGACAAAGAAACTCAGATTGTTTATTATACAAGTTCCAATCTCATGGACAGCCAGATCAACCAGATGGTATCCGGCGGAAACGAACAGATGATCATGAGTTCTCTGAACTGGATGTGCAGTTCTGATGAAACTTCTACCATCTCTATTCCGTCCAAAAACCTGCAGATTTCCTATCTGACATTGACTGCTTATGATGTAAGCTTCTGGAAAATTATGGTAATGGGAATTATCCCGGTTATTTTCCTTGTCATTGGATTTATGGTATGGCTGAAAAGGAGAAAAGCATAATGAAGAAAAAAACAGTCAAACTTGTTTCTGCTGTTGTGGTGCTTGGTGTGGCATGCGGTGCTTATGTCGGTGTGAATTCTTATGTTTCTTCACAGGAAGCAAAAGAGGCCGAGGAAGAGGATAAGAGCGTTGATCTCATAAGCCTTAAAGCAGATGAGGTGACAGCAGTTTCTTTTAAAGCAGATGACGCAGATGTAGAATTTGATAGAAAAGATGATAGCTGGACAGAAAAATCAGATGCAGATTTTCCGGTAAATCAGGATACTGTGGATGATGCAGTTAAGGGAGTTGCTTCCCTTACTGCAGATCAGGAGATTTCGGATGTTGAGGATTTGAGTCAGTATGAGCTGGATGATCCGCAGAATACGATCACACTGACAACGGCAGATGGAGATACAACACTTCAGGTCGGTATGGAATCTTCGAATAATCAGTATTACGTGAAGAAGGTGGACGATGATAAGAATGTCTATCTGGTAGCAAGTACATCATTGGAGCCTTTTATGGGAGGATTATATGATTTTGCCGAGAGCGGTACATTCCCATCTGTTACTTCTGCAACAATCACAGATGTAAAGGTTGACAAAGAAGACGGATATGAACTTACGCAGGATGCAGATAATCTGTTCTGGAATGTCTCTGATGGAAAAGATACAGAAAAGGCAGATACAACGAAAGCAGGAAATGTGACATCGGCAATTGGTTCTCTTGCGTATGACAAATTCGTAGATTACAACTGCACGGATGATGCAAAATATGGATTTGACGATCCGTATGCTGTAGTTACAGTGAAATACACTGAGGAAGAAGCAGTGGAAAGCGATGAAGAAGATGCTGACAGCGAAGAGAGCACAGAATCTTCAGAAGAAAACACAGATGCAGATTCTGATACTGCAGAAAGTGCTGATGCATCAGAAGAAGATTCTTCCGAGGATGAGCAGGAGACCCGGACGGTTGAGAAGACACTTACCATCTATGTGGGAGATGAGACCGGTGATGACCGTTATGTAAAAGTAGATGACAGCAAAGAAGTATACACAATCACCAAAGATTCCCTGACAGATATCCTTGACAGTACAATATCTGATTTTTACAGCCTGACCGTAAATTATGTATCCGTGAATGATCTGGATTCACTGGAAATAAAGAGTGATGACGGAGATCACACAGTTGACGTTGTAAGGGAGACAGCTAAGGCTGAGGATGAAGAAGAGTCCGATACTGATACAGATACATCAGATGAAGAGAATACAGATGAAAGCAGTGCAGAGACATCTGATGAGAGTTCTGCTGATGTAGATTCCTCTGACGAAACCACTTCAGATACTACAACGACTTCATATGAGCTGGACGGAGAAGAACTCGATGAATCGGCATTTACGACCTTCTACAACAAACTCATCAATATGACTGCACAGGAGCGTCTTACTGAGGAATATACTCCGGATGGTGAGGCAGCATATACATTCCTCTTCCAAGATACAGATGGAAATGAAACTACTGCAGAATATTATGAGTATGATACAAACTTCTATGCAGCAGTCGTAGGAGATAAGGTTTATCTGGTAAATAAGATGAACGTAAAAGAACTGAATGACGCTTATCAGGATATGATAAATCGGTGAATACTTCCCCCGCGAGTTGCCCGCGGGGGATTTTTTTGATAAAATGAATATGATATTACTACAAGTGAGGAACGAGAAATGTTATATTTTGTAAATGACTATTCAGAAGGTGCACATGAAAAAGTTCTTCAGCATCTGATTGACACCAATATGGAACAGCTTTCCGGTTATGGCACGGACCATTACTGTGAAACAGCTAAGAAAAAGATAAAGAAAGCATGCGGCTGTGAGGACGCAGAAGTCTATTTGCTGACAGGCGGTACACAGACCAATCAGATTGTCATTGACACCATGCTGGCACCGTATGAGGGCGTTGTAGCGGCTCACACGGGACATGTCAGCACACACGAAGCCGGTGCAATCGAATTTACCGGACATAAAGTACTGGAGCTTCCGGAAAAAAACGGTAAGATCTGTGCATCAGACCTTAAAGAACTGGTAGAAACATTCTATGGAGATGATAACCATGAGCATATGGTATTTCCGGGAATGGTCTATATTTCACATCCGACAGAATATGGAACTTTATACAGCAAAAAGGAACTGGAAGAGCTTTCTTCCGTGTGCAGAAAATATAAGCTGCCGCTTTTTCTCGACGGAGCAAGACTGATTTATGGCCTTGTCAGTAAAGAGACAGATGTGACACTGCATGATATTGCCAGGCTTTGTGATGTATTTTATATCGGCGGAACAAAAGCCGGACTGCTTTGTGGTGAAGCGGTTGTCTTTACCGGAAAATGTATGCCAAAACATTTTCTCACACGTGTAAAACAGCATGGCGCACTTCTTGCAAAAGGCAGACTCCTTGGCGTGCAGTTTGATGCACTTTTTACAGATGACCTCTATCTGGCAATCGGCAAAAATGCCATCGAGACGGCAGCAGTCCTGAAAGAAGGCTTAAAGAAAAAAGGATATCAGTTTTTTATTGATTCACCGACAAATCAGCAGTTTGTCGTACTCGAAAACAGCAGAATGGAAGAACTGAAAAAGGACGTGCAGTTCGGCTTCTGGGAAAAGGCTGACGATTCCCATACCGTAGTCAGATTTGCAACCAGCTGGGCAACCAGAATGGAAGATGTACAAAAACTTCTTTCACTGTTATAGATTGTAAAAATATTTTTTTTAGCGTATAATAAAGCTATTCAGGTGATAAAAAGGGAGGTAGAACATGAACAAGCACAGTAAACGACTGCTTACTCTTGCAGCACTGGCTACAACAACAACTGCCACTATCCATATTATAAATAAAGTAATCGCAGCATCCGCCTGTCTTAAGGAAATGCTGGATACAGATGTCAGAAACTATTATCATTGGCGTTTTGGCGATATTTATTATACAAAAAAAGGTAAAGGAAGCCCGATTCTTCTGATTCATGATATGCTTCCGGGTGGTTCCGGATATGAATGGACCAGAATCGAGGATGAACTTGCGCTGGAGCATACAGTATATAATCTGGATCTTCCGGGATGCGGACGTTCTGAAAAGTCGGGTATGACTTACACAAATTTTGTTTATGTGCAGGCAATCTGTGATTTTATTAAAAATGTAATCGGAGAAAAAACGGATGTCATTGTAAATGGATATTCCGCTTCCTTTGTAGTTATGGCATGCCATAATGAAAAGACATTGTTTAATAAGATCATGATGGTGAATCCAGTCAGCCTTACCAGCCTGAAACAGATGCCTGGCAGGAAAGAAAAGCTTCTGCGCAAATGTCTGGAGATTCCGGTATTCGGAACACTGGTTTATCATATGGTTGTATCAAGAAGTGCAGTCAATGATGACTTTATTGAGAACTATGCATTTGATCCGTTCCATCCGGATCGGGAACTTCAGGATGCATATTATGAAGCTGCTCACAGAGGCGGATGCTATGCAAAGAATGTATATGCAAATAAAGCTTCAAAATATATGAACATTGATATTACCCGGGGTCTCAAAGAGATTGACAACAGCCTTTATATCGTAGAAGGTGAAGCAGAAAATAATGGTGAAGCGATCGTAGAAGCTTACCAGAATGTCAATCCGTCTGTAGAGGTTGCGACACTTAAAGAAACGAAGCATTTCCCACATGTAGAAGCTCCGGAACAGTTCCTGGAGCAGGTTGGAATTTTCTTCTGAAATTAATACAGTAAAATGTCATAAGACAAGAGTATAGATAGCCCACAGCATTTGCTGTGGGCTTTGTTCTACTTAAGAATATATCAGAATTGCGAGTCATTCATTGAGACTTGGTTAATGATAATCATTAAGCATCGGCAATGGGGGTAATCTGTGTACCGATGCCAGAAATCTATTAGAAGCGATTATCCCTGCCGTTTGTATTTGGAAACAGCAAGGATCAGTGCGAGCAAAGCAAGAGTAAACATGATTTCGATTCCCATGGATTTCCAGATATCAACGGCAATTTTGCCGGAAACGACATGATACCGGGAAAGGGTCTCGTTGACGTTTTCATACCAGTAAACTGGAAGAAACTGTGCAACCCTGAGGACTTTTTTATTCATGATATTCATCGGCACAAATACACCTGAGAGGAAACATATACCAAGGGAAACGATGTTGGTGATTCCATTGAGCATGTTGCTGTTTTTCATAAAAAGGCCGATCAGATATGCCAGTGAAAGTGCAATTGTCAGCATTAGGAAGGTATTTAACAGGTAATACCCCAGAACTTTGGAAATCAGGAGTTCTTTCCCATACATAATACCGGCACCGGCGACTACAATCAGCCAGAGGGAGAATCCAATGGTAAACATTGCAAGAAGCCCTTCAAGATTCTGCCTGTGGGTAGAGACGGCAGATGCCTGCATACGTTTCTGGATATCCTCTTTTCGGAATGCCAGAAGGATATAGCCCATGGAGTAGCACAATACGGCCAGAAAAAGATACGGAATATAGCGGAAATAATACGTATATCCCGGTGTCTCAATTGCTGTTTCATCGTCCTGATACATGGTAACTTCCGAGACAGACTGTTCAAGCGCAGCAGCGGCAGCTTCTTTCTGTGAAAATCCGGCAGCAGTATAAGTCCGGATGGAATTCAGCCATGCATTTATCTGCTGATCCACATAAAAAGAAGAATAAGAACCGGGCACTTTTGTGACAGAAAGCGGGTTTTCATCTACAATACAGGTTTCATAAAAATTTTTTGGAATCTGCACAATATATTCTGCATTTCTGTAAAAAAGTTCCTCCTGCATTACGGTGGGTTCTGCGGAAATCTTGTATACATTGTGGATGGTTTTGAGATATTTCGTGAGTGCGTGAGAAAGTGTGCTGTCATCCTGATCTGCAATGGCAAGGTCAATCCGCGTTTTTTCAAAATCTTCCAGATGCTCTTTTTTGGCGGAGGCCTGAAGAACCATGGCTATCGAAAAGAAGATTAACAGGTAAATGCTGACCAGTCCGATATTCTTTTTTAATATTTTCATATAACACTTAAATACTGTCATATCGATTCCTCCTGATCAGTAAAAATGAGGCAAAAACAAGCGCGGCGCTCATGACTGCCAGTGTAAGTACATTTCGGTAATAGCGTGCCGGATCATTATATACATTGATGCAGTAAAAAGCATCCGAGATAAGGGCAGCGGGATTGATGCGGTTGATGATCGGGCAATGTTTTTCTACGGTATCTTTCATCGAACTGTTCATCAGGCCGGAAAGAAAACTGCAGACCATGGAAATGGCAAGGATAACAGCAACTTTGATTCCTTCGCCTATTTTGCTGAGACTGCCGATAAACAGGCCCATAGAGACACCGATGAGACTTCCGAAAAGAGAAATAAGAAGCATTTTTCCTATCTGTCCCTGAAAGTCAAGCTTCAAAATATTTCGCAGATAAATAAGCAGAATGATAACATCTACATAGCCGATCAGGAAAGAGGAAATCTGTTCGGATAAGATCAATTTCAGCTTATGAGTAGGAGTGACACTGCGCCTTGCCGCCAGAGCCGTTAAATTGGCCTGTAACGTGATCGCAGAGCCGAAGCCGATAAAACATCCGTAGAGACATGCCATTGCGATCAGAGCGTAAAAAAACTGCGAAGTACCGTCAATTGTTTTTCCACCCAGGGAAACCTCCTGAACCAGATCACGGGTATCCATCATCTGTGTAAGTCCGTTCAGGAGCCCGGATGGATGTTTTTTCAAAATCGTCCGTATGGTGTGCAGACTGTTATCATAACTTTCCAGAATAGACTGCAGGATACTTTCCGGGATTCCGTGTGCGTTGATTGTCAGGGAGGGCGTCATGCCGGCATAATAAATTCCGGAGATTTCTTTGTTTTTCAGAGCCGCGAGAGCTTTTTGCTCTGTCATTTCATGCAGGCTGATCAGATCTGAGTCACTTTTTTGCACCTGATCAAGGTAAAAATCAAATAATGGATTGTCGGTTGTTTCTCTTACCAGAGCCACCTGTACGGTCTCAAAATCGGCATCATTGAGATTTCCAAAAGCAAAAAAGAAAAAAGTGCCGAGTATCAGAGGAAAAACAAGCGGCCAGAAAGTCATATTAAAATTCCGGAGTTTTACCAGGATGTTATATTTTATTAGATGCAGCATAAAAAATCCTTTCTGTAACTATTGATTATACAAAATAATGCATAAATATACACTGGGTATGCCGAGCGTATATGCCTGAAAAACTATTAATCACGAAGCTGCTTTCCGGTGATTTCCAGAAAAACATCGTTCAGCGTCGGAAGCTCGGAAAATACTCTTCCGAAGGTGATATCCTGACTTTGCAGATAATTCAGAAGACGAATCAGATTATGTTGTGCACCGGTGCAACGGAGTATGAGAATCTGATTTTCATAGTGCAGGTCAAATACATGAGGAAGACTGCGGATGTCCTGCAGATGCTTTTCTTCCAGAAAAATTGCTTCTACGGTGATGGTTTCACCGGTCTTGATCATTTTCTTTAATTCTTCAGATGTTCCGGAGGCAATGACACGTCCGTGATCCATGATCGCGATTCGCGTGCAGATCTGTTCAACTTCCTCCATATAATGTGAAGTGTAGATGATCGTTGAACCCTGCGCATTCAGCTTCTGGATGCCTTCAAGGATTTTGTTACGGCTTTGCGGGTCGACAGCTACGGTTGGTTCGTCCATGATTATGAGACGCGGTTTATGGGCAATTCCGCAGGCAATATTCAGCCTGCGGAGAAGACCACCGGACAGTTTCTTTGGATACATTTTACAATAATCTTCGAGTCCGACAAATCGGACAGCATCATCGACCAGTTCTTTACGTTTCTTTTTATCAGAAACATACAGACCACAGAAATAATCTATGTTTTCATATACAGTTAACTCGTCAAACACAGCGACATTCTGCAGCACGATTCCAATCTGCTGTTTTGCCTGATAATTGTCAGGCGCCATGGGCTGCCCGAAGACCTCGATGATTCCTTTATCGTATTTCAAAAGGGAAAGCAGGCAGTTGATGGCGGTTGTTTTTCCAGAGCCGTTCGGACCGAGCAGACCGAAAATCTCACCTTCATGAATATCCAGGCTCAGGTGATTGAGAGCGATCAGATCACCATATCTTTTTACCAGATTTTCTATATGGATCATAAAAATTCCTCCAGTTAAATAATTACTTTCACGTAGTAATATCAGGAAGATAAAGGCCGTTCGGGAGAAGGCATCTGTACCTGATAACTACAGTATAAAATAAGATGCCTGTAATACCAAGTGTAAGATGTCACAAGAAAAACATGACATTTGTCACTTTGAGCGGTATGGAATGTGTTATATTATTATAACAACAGGAGGAGAGAAATGGGATATTTTCAGGATATGGGAGTATTGCTGCTATATGGTATGACAGCATTACTATGGATAAAAGCGGACAGGAGTTTTATATTTGTACTGCTTTGCACCGTTGTTCTTTTATGTGGAGAATATTTTTTTGAACGAAGACTGACAAAGATTCTGGGTTGTGTGGTGTTTGCCGGTACTTCGTTTTTTATACCTGAACTTGTAGTATTTTATTCGGTGATGGAATATGTTTTACTTAAAGAGAAAATCTGGGTGGCGGCATTGACAGGTGTGATCACAGGCGGAATACTATTGACGGGAAATATGCAGTTGCAAAATGGATTGCCGCTTCATTTTGCCTTTGGCTGTCTGCTTGCAGTACTTTTGGAAAGAAAAACAGAAAAGTACGATAAATTGGATATGGAATTTCGAAAAACGATAGATGAAGGAGAAGAAAAAACACTTCTTCTGGCAGAAAAAAACAGAGCTTTGATAGAAAAACAAAACTATGAAATATATGCGGCGACACTCCGTGAAAGAAACAGGATTGCAAGAGAAATCCATGATAATGTGGGACATGTACTTTCGCGTACAATATTGCTTACAGGGGCTGTGAAGGCTGTAAATAAGGATCAAAATCTGGCTCCGATGCTCGATGGACTGGATGATTCTCTCAATTCTGCAATGGACAGTATTCGTTCAAGTGTACATGATCTACATGATGAAGCAATTAATCTACAGGAAGAACTAAAGAGAATTATTCGGGACTTTAAATACTGCAAAGTTGAATTAAAATATGATGCGTCCGATAAAATGGACAGTAATATAAAATATTGCTATGCTTGTGTTGTAAAAGAAGCTCTTTCTAACATTATGAAATATAGTGGCGCTACTTATGTAAAAATAACTGTGAGAGAACATCCGGCATTGTACCAGTTGTGCGTGGAAGATAATGGGCGTGGAGGTACAGAAAATATGGATAAAAATACAGGAATCGGACTGAAAAACATGCAGGACCGCGTGCAGGCATTAAATGGAACACTGCGGATTGAGGGTGAAAAAGGATTTCGGATTTTTGCAATGATACCGAAAGAAATGCCAAAAGAGAAAGAAAATAACTGAGTGCAGATGGCTAAAAGAAAAGAACGAGAAGGAATTTATAAAGATAAATGAGGATTAAAAATGAAAATAGTAATTGTAGATGATGATTGTCTGGTTACAGGGGCATTAAAGACAATTCTGGAAGTGAATGAGGACGTTGATGTAGTGGCAACAGGACTGGATGGAAGGGATGCTGTACGGTTATATGGCGAGCATAAACCGGATGTGCTTCTGATGGATATTCGCATGAAGAATATGAATGGACTGGAGGCAGCAACGGAAATCTTATATGCGTATCCTGCGGCAAATATACTGCTCCTGACAACTTTTCTGGATGATGAATATATTGTGAAAGCGCTCCGCATAGGAGCAAAGGGATATCTTTTGAAACAGGATTATGCAAGTATTTTGCCGGCACTCCGGGCGGTTTGTTCGGGGCAGACGGTCTTTGGAGTGGAAATTGTGTCAAAAATTCCCGATTTGATAAGAAATGAGGATGGTTTTGACTATGCAGCGCATGGAATCAATGAAAGGGAAAAGGAAATTATCCGGTTGATTGCAGGCGGAAACAGTAATAAGGAGATAGCGGCGGAATTGTATTTGAGTGAGGGAACGGTCAGAAATTATCTGAGTTCGATTCTGGATAAATTACAGTTGAGGGATCGGACACAGGTGGCGGTTTTTTATTATCAGCATAAGTAGAAAATGGTAATGTGAGTGGTAGATTTGACGAATGTAGATGTATAAAATGGTGAATTTCAAATGAATAATTATTAATTGATATGCATGAAAGCTAGGAAATGCGTGAATAGATAGGGCAGGAATGATGGGCGAGAAGGAAAACAGAAAATGGAGTGGGGAAAGATGTGGATAAATAGGATAAAATGGAGAAACGGAAAGACAAATGTACGCGACACTAAGACTAATGAAGAGATAATGAGAATGGTTTACATAATTCCGAACAGCAAAACTGTTGACACATGCCATATCTTATTCAATTGCGTGAAATAAAAAACTGTAATCTGAAATAATAATATGAACTTACGCAGTCTCTATGAACAGAACGGATACTGGAACAAGGCCAAATTTCTACTCGCTTCGCGCGCCGATAAGCCGTCATTCGCGCAAACTCGCTGTGCTCAGACAGTGCGCTCGGTGACGGCAGTTAGCGCAAAGCTCGTAACGAAATTAGACCAAGGTTCCCGTATCCGTCCTGTTATAGATTCTGCTGTATTCATGAAATGTTTCACGTGAAACATTAGTGAACGGCTACACTGGTGGCCTATCCCCACAGCTACCTGGCATTTCACTACAAATTTACATATCTTATTCAATTGCGTGAAATAAAAATATGTAATCTGAAATAATAATATGAACTTACGCAGCCTCTATGAACAGGACAGATACTGGAACAAGGCCAAATTTCTACTCGCTTCGCGCGCTGATAAGCCGTCATTCGCGCAAACTCGCTGCGCTCAGACAGTGCGCTCGGTGACGGCAGCTAGCGCAAAGCTCGTAACGAAATTAGACCAAGGTTCC
>FMEL01000015.1 GCA_900066355.1 uncultured Ruminococcus sp. | reverse complement strand
GGATGCCACCTGTGCAATACAGAATAGCATCCATGTGTTCAGCCTAGTTCATATAAATATGTGTCCAGGATTCTGGGTACATATCAAAATCGTGCAGCGTTTTTTCTTTCTGAAGGAATGGTTGAAAAAGCCTTAAAAGCCATTTATACTTAAGATATAGTGTAAATATCTGTTCTTACCAACCGCAAAAGGAGGAAATGAGCATGAAAAATTATTCTGAAGATGCAAGTAAACAGTATCATATTCAGGTAGGTCAGGGTGAGGTTGGCCGTTACGTAATTTTGCCGGGAGACCCGAAACGCTGCAAAAAGATCGCACAGTATTTTGAGGATCCGGTTTTTGTAGCAGACAACAGAGAATATGTAACTTATACAGGAACACTGGACGGCGTAAAAGTAAGTGTAACTTCTACCGGTATCGGCGGCCCGTCAGCTTCAATCGCAATGGAAGAGCTTTATCGATGCGGAGCAGACACCTTTGTCCGCATCGGAACCTGTGGCGGAATGCAGCCGGAAGTAAAGAGCGGTGATGTGGTCGTTGCAACGGGTGCTATCCGTATGGAAGGTACCAGTAAGGAGTATGCTCCGATTGAATTTCCGGCAGTGGCAAATCTGGAAGTGATCAACGCGCTTGTGGAAGGTGCAAAGAGAGAACACTGTGAATTTCATACAGGCGTAGTACAGTCTAAAGATTCATTTTACGGCCAGCATGAACCGGAAGTAAAACCGGTCAGCTATGAACTGATGAATAAATGGGAAGCATGGAAACGTCTTGGCTGTCTTGCTTCTGAGATGGAATCTGCGGCACTGTTTGTTGTGGCAAATTACTTAAGAGTGCGTGCAGGAGCCTGCTTTCTTGTGATTGCCAATCAGGAAAGAGAAAAATTAGGACTGGAAAACCCGGTAGTGCATGACACGGACAAAGCAATCAAAGTTGCAGTAGAGGCAATTCGTGAACTCATTCGTGCAGATAAAGAACAGGAAAAAAGAAAATAAAACCGGATGGTTCAGAGAGACTCAGAAAGGCAGGCAGAATCATGGATAAAAAACAGATTGAAGAAATGATCGATCTGGCGATTAGGCAGTTGGATTATTCTTATGCACCGTATTCACATTTTCATGTAGGTGCGGCACTTCTGGCAAAGAATGGAACATATTATACAGGGTGCAACATTGAAAATGCAGCTTATACGCCAACAAACTGTGCTGAAAGAACAGCTTTTTTTAAGGCAGTCAGCGAAGGGATAAAAGAATTTGAAGCTATCTGTATTGTGGGTGGTAAGGATGGAATCCCGACAGAGTATGCGGCACCGTGTGGTGTGTGCAGACAGGTAATGATGGAGTTTTGTGATCCGAAAACATTTAAGATTATTCTGGCTGTCAGCAAAGATAAATATGATGTCTTTACCTTAAATGAACTTCTTCCACTTGGATTTGGACCGGATAATGTGGCATGATTTTGTGACAATATGCAGAAGGGAATGCTTATGGAAACTTATAAGAGAGTATTTGTGATTGTTCTGGATTCACTTGGAATCGGTGCAATGCCTGATTCTGAGAAATTTGGTGATAAGGGTGTAGATACATTTGGACATATTCTGGATAAGATGGGAACTCTGGATATTCCGAATCTTCAGAAACTTGGGATGCTGAATCTGCATAAGGGTGGTTCTATGGAAGGTATAGAGAAGCCGATTGGCCGTTATATGCGGATTGGTGAGGCCAGCAACGGCAAAGATACCATGACCGGACACTGGGAAATGATGGGAATTTATACACAAAAGCCGTTTATTACTTTCACAGAAACAGGATTTCCAAAAGAACTGATTGATGAACTGGAAAAGAGATGCGGCAAGCGTGTCATTGGAAACAAGAGTGCAAGTGGTACGGAAATTATCGAAGAACTTGGTGAAGAAGAAATCAATACAGGCGCAATGATCGTTTACACATCTGCAGATTCCGTAATGCAGATTTGCGGAAATGAGGAGACATTTGACCTCGCAAATCTGTATCGTTGCTGTGAAATTGCCAGAGAGCTGACGATGAAAGATGAGTGGAGAGTTGGCCGTGTCATTGCGAGACCGTATGTCGGAAAGAAAAAAGGCGAGTTCAAAAGAACCAGCAACCGTCATGATTATGCACTCAAACCGACCGGAAGAACGGTTTTGAATGCATTAAAAGATGCAGGTCTTGATGTGATTGGGGTAGGCAAGATCAATGATATTTTCTGCGGAGAGGGAATTACACAGACTTATCATTCAGATAGTTCTGTACATGGCATGCAGCAGACAGTTGAAATCTGCAAAGAGGATTTCCATGGACTTTGTTTTGTCAATCTGGTGGATTTTGATGCGTTATGGGGACATAGAAGAAATCCGGAAGGATACGGACATGAAATTGAGAAGTTTGATAAAGGTCTCGGGACGCTTATGAATGAACTGAGAGAGGATGATCTGCTTATTCTGACTGCCGACCATGGAAATGACCCAACATATACCGGGACTGACCATACAAGAGAATATGTGCCGTTTGTTGCATATTCAAAGAAAATGAAAGAGACCGGTGCAATTGAGAATCAGGATACATTTGCAGTAATTGGTGCATCTGTTGCAGAGAATTTCGGGGTAAAAATGCCGGAGGGTACAATCGGAAAGTCAATTTTGAAACAGCTGGTTTTCTCATAGTGCAGTAGAAGTTCCGGGAGAAAACAGCAGCAAAATAACAACAAAGAGGTGATATCATGAACCAGAGTGAGAGAAGAAGATACCTGATCCAGGAGTTATTAAACGAGCAAAAAGAATACTGTAATTATTCGATCCCAAAAGATCCACAGGGGCAGAAGGATCTCCTTCGAGGACTTCTTAATGTACGTGCACCGAAGATACTCAGCAGAGAATTTCTGAAGATTCAGGACGAATATCTGAAAGAAGAGACGGAGAAAAAAGGCATCACAGAGCTTGCTGATCTCACTCCGGTCGAGCAGGGAATCTATCTCTGGCAGGGTGATATTACTACGCTTCGCTGTGACGCGATCGTCAATGCGGCGAACAGTGGAATGACTGGATGTTATGCGCCAAATCATAAATGTATCGACAACTGCATCCACACCTTTGCAGGTGCGCAGCTTCGCTATGAATGTGCACAGATGATGAAAGCACAGGGGCATGAGGAACCGACAGGGCAGGCGAAGATCACTGCCGCATATAATCTGCCGTGTCGTTATGTCCTGCATACGGTAGGCCCGATCATTTATGGCAGAGTAACGGAGAAAGACTGTGAACTGCTTGCCGGAAGTTATCGTTCCTGTCTCGAACTTGCAGCACAGAATCATCTCGAAAGCGTAGCGTTCTGCTGCATTTCGACAGGCGAATTTCACTTTCCAAAGGAACGCGCAGCCGGGATTGCAGTTCAGACGGTGAGAGATTTTTTACAAAAAGAAACCAGCGTAAAAAAAGTAATTTTCAATGTATTTAAAGACCACGACAGGGAAATATACGAACATACACTGGCACAAAAATAAAGGAATGTGTTATACTAAATGCATTGAAATATCAATGGGGATTTTTTACAGAACAAGAGGAGGTTTTTCCAATGAGAGAAGTAAAAGCAGTCAAGATCAACGCAGCAGATTTTGCACCATACGGCACATTCTGCAATATGACAGAACCGGAGGGATATCCGCTGTCAGGAGAAATCCATAAGTTTTATCCGGACCGCATTTCCGGAACCTGTGTAGGCAGCATGGCATTTTCTCCGATCGCAGTCCGTAAGGACGACAGAATTGTCAAAATGGCAGAATATCATACAACGACATGGGAAGGCATTGTGGCACTGGATGATGATATGATCATTCATGTTGCACCGGCATCCGGCGGTACACCTGTTCCAGAACTGACGAAAGCATTTATCGTGCCGAAAGGATACATGGTAAAAATCAATGCGGCAATCTGGCATCTCTGTCCACTTCCGCTTAACAATGACGAACTTCATGCGATGATCATTCTTCCGGAATGTACATACGCAAATGACTGCACAGTTGTTGAATTTGAAGAAAAAGACTGGTTCAAGATCACAGTATAAAAAAATCCTCCGGGTTTATTGCCCGGGGGACTTTTTGCATTGCATATCGAGGAGGTACCGGTGGCGCGTCCTCTGATTTCAGAAAATCAGATCTGTGAATCCGGTGGATACAAGAAACAGGATCAGCATTACGACCGGCACGACATAGCGGATCATGAAGCGGTACAGACCGGCACGTTTGAAATGCTCGCCGTTTCGTTCTACTTCACCGACGATCCAGTCTGGTCCGATCACCCAGCCGATCAGAATACTGGTCAGCAGAGAAATAAACGGCATCAGGAAGCTGTTGCTGATGTAGTCCATGACATCAAGAAGCTGCCCGACGGAACCATTTGGAAGTTTCAGTTCGAAATACAGTTTGTTGTATCCGAGACAGATCAGGACAGCAGTGACCAGAGAATAAATACCGACAGCACCGCACATTTTTTTACGAGGTTTATGGTAAAGTTCCATACAGTTAGCAACCAGAGTTTCCATGACGGAAACGCAGGATGTCAGCGCCGCAAAGCCCATCATCAGGAAGAACGCGACTGCAACAGGACGGCCAAGGACTCCCATGGCATCGAAGACTTTGGGCAGTGAGATAAAGATCAGGCTCGGTCCGGAAGCCATGCCGTCTGTGCCGAGAAATACGAATACAGCCGGGATGATCATCATTCCTGCAAGAAAAGCAACACCTGTATCAAAAATCTCAATCTGGTTGGTTGCCTTGTTCAGATTGACGTCATTTTTGACATAGGATCCATAAGTGATCATGATACCCATGGAAACGCTCAGAGAAAAGAATAACTGGCTCATGGCATCCAGAAGAATTTCAAGAAAGCGCTTTACGGTAAGACCGCTGAAATCAGGCGTTATATAAAAAGCAAGTCCCTGCAGACCTGTACGGACACTTCCGTCTGTATCGGTATGTGTCAGTGTCAGTGAAAAGATTGCGATGATCAGGATCAGTAAAATCAGACCGGGCATAATGATTTTTGAAAACTGCTCGATTCCTTTTTCTACGCCACGATATACGATCCATGCAGTCAGAGCAAGAAAGACCAGCATAAATACGATCGGTGCGATATCTGAGGTGATAAAAGATGTAAAATATCCGTCAGCTGCGGCATCTTTTCCATCGGAGATAATATAGGTAACAAAATATTTCGTGATCCAGCCGCCGATGACAGAGTAATATGTCATGATCAATGTTGGCACAAGAAATGTCAGTTTACCGAGAAACTTCCATTTCGGATTGAGCGCTTCAAACGCACGGAGTGCATTTTTCTTGGTTTTTCGTCCGATTGCAACATCTGTTGTGAGCAGAACGAATCCGAAGGTAAGCACCAGCACCAGATAAACCAGCAGGAACAGACCGCCGCCGTCTTTCGCACAGAGATATGGGAAGCGCCATATATTTCCCACCCCCACGGCGCTTCCGGCTGCGGCAAGAACGAAACCGATCGAGCCGGAAAAACTACTTCCTTTTTCTTTCATTTTTAATTCCCCCTGCAAATTGAATTAAGGGCCAGAAAAACCTGACCCGTTAAGTCTATTTTAGCAGAAAAGAACAGAAGTGCAACCGGTAAAAAATTATGACTGAGTTACTGTTTCACGTTTATGAAACAGAACCGCACAGATCAGTACTGTAAGCGGAACGGACAGAACGATTCCAAAACTTCCTGCAAGTCCCTGCATGATGGCAATGCCTATGTTGTTGGAGTTGATGATCTGCTGATAAGGCAGGTCATACGCATAATCCAGAAGAAGAGTACTGACGCTGCTTCCGGCAAAAGCAAGAATCAAAGTATTACTGTCTGTACCCATCATATCTCTTCCGACTCGCATTCCTGCTTTAAAAAGTTCTTTGCGGCTCAGAGAAGCGTTCTGTTTGTAAATTTCATCAATGGCACTGCTGATCGACATAGCGACATCCATAGTTGCACCAAGGCATGAGATCAGAAGACCGGAAAAAAGAAGTCCGCCGACCTGAATACGGTTTGTATTCCAGAGTGTCATAAGTGTTTCAATATCCGAGACATTGTAACCGGAGATGCCGGATGCTTTACTGAAGCACCATGCAGAAAGACCGGCAAGTACAACACCTGCCAGTGTACCAAGAGTTGCTGCGCAGGTCTTTTTGGTCGGCCCGCCGATCAGGTACATTGTAACCAGCGTTGTAAGGAAACAGATAAACACAGCTGCCCAGAATGGTGAAAAACGCAGGTATACAAGCGGAAGATATACAAAAATCACACAGAAAAAAGTAAAGACCAGTCCGAGACATCCCTTGATTCCCTGTTTGCCGCCAATAATACACAGTGCAAGAAGGTAGAGCAGGGCAAAAATATAAATAACCCATTCACGATCCTGTGTATAGACACTGGCAATCGTGGTTTCACCGGCAACGCTCTGCATGACAATAACTTTCATTCCGATCTTGCAGGCAGCACCGAAAAGGTAGCCGGAGCTGCTGGTGATATCCAGCTCCTCTCCTTTTCGTGCGCCGGTAAGCATTTTTACACGTACTTTCTGCTCACCGACACGGGTACCGTTGGTATCAAGATTATCCTGAAGGATTTCTGTAACTTTTCCTTTTTCAAATGTCTGACCTGTCCGGACGACCAGTTCTGTTTTTTCGACCTGATTAAGTTTGAAGACAAAAACAGCGAACACGCAGACGAATAGTAAATAAATAAGATACCGGACCACTTTTTTTCTGGAAAGCAGTCCGGTAAAGTCAGTGTGAGTCATAGGATTTCAGAATCCTTAGTTTGCAGAAGTATCGGATTCCGTTTCAGCAGCATCTGTGGTGTCGGCAGATGTATCTGTACCGGATTTCTGGATCGTAAAGGTATCATCAATTGCTTCTGCTTTACCGTCATCAGTGATCTGGTAGGTATCGATGGAGAAGGAATCAGCAGTCATTGTAATTACAGAGTAACTTGGAAGCCAGTTCTGGCTGCGGGCAGCAATATAATCCTGCTGAGTGGAAAGCAATTCATAGTATTTGGAACCGGAAGCGGAGTTTGCTGTCATATAAAGGATTCCCTGTGGATCTGTGACAGTGTTACCGTCTACATCTTCGATGGTGTAGCAGTTGTTATCTTCATGGAAAGCATCCAGAGCTGCTTCGGCATCGGTATCGCCTTCTTCAGGGGAAAGAGTAATCTGATCACCTGTATCCACGTTTGTTGCGTGATCCCAGTCGTAGTCTGTGCCGTCAGCATTCAGGCTGAATTCATATTTTCCATGAGTCTGACCGTCACCATAGAGCATTTTGGAACGGCTGTATGTATGGTCGTGTCCCTGAAGAACAACATCGATATCGTTTGCATCAAACACCGGAGTCAGCTGAGTACGAAGAATCATACCGTCTGTATCGGAGTGGTCAAGACCGGAACCATAAATATCCTGATGGATGGTTACGATACGCCATTTTGCATCCGGATAAGCTTTTACAGCTTCTTCGATGGTGTTCTGATGTTCTGCAACGTTATAATTGTTGGTGTTCAGAACGATGAAGAGTCCGTCACCATAGCTGTAGTAGTAATCACCGCCTGCTGCTGTCTTACCGTTTTCTGTATTGTTCGGGTTATTGAAATGGTAGGAATAATCAGGATTCAGAGAATCGTGGTTACCGATGGTAGTTGCTACAGGAAGAGATTTCAGAGCATCGGCGCTCAGATAAGAAGCGTACTCTTCTTCTTTTGCTTCACCTGTTTTATTTACCTGGTCACCTGCAGAGATGACAAAATTAATATCTGAATTTTCGGAAAGAGCAGTATTCAGTGTACGATTCCAGGAAAATCCGTCATTTTCAGCAGCAGTGTTGGCTGTGCCGGATTCATTTGTAAGTTCTGCGCCATCCTGAGTCTGACCTTTGGACGCACCAATCTGCGGGTCGCCGACATAGAGGATTTTTACGGAATCTGTATTCTGAGTTGTATATTCACACACATCTGTCTGCTGACCGTTTTTCTCTACTGTGTAGTAGTAGGTTGTGTTTGGCTCAAGGCCGGTTACAGTGACATGGTTGTATTCGTAAGCCTGGTCACCGGTAAGTTCCTGATCTACATCACCGGAAGTACCTTCAAATGTTTCAAGATTATCTTTGTCGGTTCCGAAATGTACAATTGGAGTAGCTGCGCTGTCACCTTTTTCACTGTACCATGCAAAGTTGAGCTGAGTGTCGTCTGCACCCGGGGTAAGAGAAACCTTTGTGAAATCAGTAGCTGTAGCTTCCCAGTTTGCCTGCCAGTCGCCCCATTCGGAATCAGCTCCGATAACGCTGCTGTCTGCATAATGATCGGTAGAAGCATAGACAGAAGGACATACAGTTGCAATAGAACAAAGTGATAACATACCGACAATTAATTTTTTCTTCATAATAATAAACTCCTTCGAAGTAAAGGTAATATAATAAAAGTGTCTTAGGGCTGAGTAAATACTTCAGGGCCCGATCAATACCTCTCAGCCGACGTTGTGAAGTATAACACTCCAATTTTCAGAAAACAATAGCATTTACTGAGATTTGATAGATATTTTACAGAACCTTAAAAATACTTCATGTTATGCTGTTTTTTTGTACCATGGGTTTGGGGATTTTGTGAATTTCTTGAATAGGAAAAGCTTAGCACTGCATTTAAACAGGAAAATGATGAGGGATTACAAAAACTAAAGGAGAATTTACATGGATCAGAAGATAAAAGTCCTCTTTCTGGACATAGACAATACACTGCTGGATTTTGATGCCGGTGCGGCATGGGCGATGAATCTGTGCTTTGAAAAAGCAGGACTTAAGTACCGTCCGGAAATGTTTGCGGTATTTAAAGAAGAAAATAATAAAATCTGGCGTCGGATCGAACTCGGGGAACTGACGATGGACGACCTCTTTTATGTGCGCTGGCAGGCGGTGCTTCGACATCTCGGACTCACTGCGGACGGTGTGGAGATGGAAAAAGAATTTCGCAGGCTTCTTCATTTAAGCGCAGTCCCGGTGGAGGGGGCGAAAGATATCCTTGAATATTTATATAAGAAGAAATATTGCCTCTGCGCAGCGAGCAACGGTCCTTATGACCAGCAGATCAACCGTCTGAAAAGCGCAGATATGCTGAAATATTTTACACATTGTTTTGTCTCTGAGAAGGTTGGGGCGGATAAGCCCGGCCGGCAGTTTTTTGACGGCTGCATGAAAGAATTTAAGGATGTTCTGCCATCGGAATGTATGATGATCGGTGATTCCCTGACCGCAGACATTGAAGGCGGACAGGCTTACGGGATGTCCACATGCTGGTTTGTGCACTCCGGGGATAAAAGTGCCATTCAGCAAAATAATGGTGGAAAAGTAGCTGATCATATCATCTACGAGCTTGCCGAACTGAAAAATATCTTATAAAAAGATTTCCGGAGTCATGCATAAAATCCGTTTTTTTCCAGATACTATCACCGTATTGCAAATAAAAAGAGAGGAAGCGGATACGATGATATTAAAAGAAAAAGAACGCACAACGATTCAGGACTTACAGACACAGGAAAAAAGCTGTATTGAAAAATACGGAAGATATGCACAGCAGGCAAAAGATCCGGAACTGAAAAATCTTTTCCAGACTTTGCAGCAGAAAGAAAGAGAACATTACGAATCTTTGGATCGTGTACTTCGCGGAGAAGTTCCGCAGTGTAACTGTAACGACAGTGACGGCAGGGACTATCAGCCGAAAGCTGCTTATACTGCAATGAGTTCGCCGGAGGACAAACAACAGGATTCTTTTCTGGCAACTGACTGTATTGCGACAGAAAAGCTTGTTTCCGGAGAATATAATTCAGAAGTGTTTGCTTTCGGTGACAGTAGTGTGCGCAAACTGCTTGCAGACATTCAGGTAGAAGAGCAGAATCATGCAGAGATGCTTTACAAGTACAAAACTGTAAACGGTATGGTATAAAATACAACAACAGAATATAATAATAAAAAGCATATAAATGCTCCCGGACGGCAATTAACAAGGCTGTCTGAGGAGCTTTTTTACGTTATGCTGTCAAAAATAAAAATTCATTTTTACAAACATTTTACAGTGTTATGATTATGCATTTTACTTTTCCCTCTTATACTTGCACTTGTCAATGAGGAAAACAATTGAATATAGCAAAACAATAAAGAGGAGATTTATCATGAAGAAAAAATTTTTAGCAATCGTTACAGCAGCACTTATCGGAACAACCGCATTTGCAGCAACTGCAAGCGCAGCAAGCGGAACTATTGATGTAATTTCACGAGAAGACGGATCCGGAACAAGAGGAGCATTCATCGAACTGTTTGGAATCGAAGAAAAACAGGGTGATGAAAAAGTCGACATGACAACAGAAGATGCAAGTATCACAAACAGTACTTCCGTTATGATGACAACAGTTGCAGGCGATGAGAACGCAATCGGTTACATTTCCCTCGGTTCCCTGAATGATACAGTAAAAGCAGTAAAGATTGACGGTGCTGAAGCATCCGCAGAAAACGTAGCAAATGATACATACAAAGTATCCCGTCCATTTAATATCATAACAACTGACAAACTCAGCGATGCAGCAAAAGATTTCGAAAACTACATTCTGAGCTCTGACGGACAGCAGATCGTAGAAGACAACGGATATATCAAAGTAGCTGATGATGCTAAAGCATATGAGCAGAGTGATGCAGAAGGTAAAGTCGTTGTAGCCGGTTCTTCTTCCGTAACACCGGTTATGGAAAAACTGAAAGAAGCATATGAAAAAGCAAACGGCGGCAAGATCACAGTAGAAGTACAGCAGAGCGATTCCACAACAGGTATCACATCCGCAGCAGAAGGCATCTGTGACATCGGTATGGCATCCCGTGAACTGAAAGATGAAGAAACAACTGAAAATCTTACAGCAACTGAAATTGCAAGAGATGGCATCGCAGTTGTGGTAAACAATGACAATGATATTGATGAGCTGACCAGTGATCAGGTAAAAGCAATCTTCACAGGTGAGACAACAGACTGGGAAGACCTGGCTAAATAAGTAAGACCGATACAAAACGACAGAAGATGAAGCCCGGGTCACCGGGCTTCGTGTATGTCCTGCATTACATATCAGGGACGTGCCGGCGGTGCGCATCCGATGATAATTATGAGAGAGGAAGAGTCCTGTATGAATAGATTTAAAGAACAGGCCATGAAAATTGTTTTTATGGTGGCTGCCTGTGCTTCAGTCCTGGCAGTATTTCTGATTTGCTTGTTCCTGTTTGCCAATGGAATTCCGGCGATTGCCAAGATCGGCCCGCTGAAATTCTTACTCGGAACAGTCTGGAAACCATCCAATGACAAATTTGGAATTTTCCCGATGATCATTGCCAGTATTTATGTAACAGGCGGCGCAATTCTGGTGGGTGTACCGATTGCCTTACTTACATCTGTATTTATGGCACGCTACTGTCCGCAGAAAATTTATCGTCCGCTGAAATCCGGAATTGAGCTGATGGCAGGAGTTCCTTCCATAGTTTATGGTTTCTTTGGTCTTGTACTGATGGTACCGCTTATTCGAAACACCTTCGGAGGAACCGGCACAAGCTGGCTGGCAGCATCCCTTCTTCTGGGAATCATGATTCTGCCGACAATTATCGGACCAACAGAATCCGCTCTTCGAAGTGTACCGGAAAGCTATTATGAAGGTTCACTTGCACTGGGGGCAACAAAAGAAAGAAGTATTTTTGTGGTTATGCTCCCGGCAGCAAAATCCGGTATTCTGGCAGCTGTAGTTCTCGGAATCGGTCGTGCGATCGGTGAGACAATGGCGGTGATCATGGTAGCCGGAAACCAGGCAAGAATGCCTGCAGGTTTACTCAAAGGTCTTCGTACAATGACAGCAAATATCGTAACTGAAATGGGTTATGCAACCGGACTTCACAGAGAAGCACTGATTGCAACAGGAGTTGTACTTTTTGTATTTATCCTGATCATCAACCTGAGTCTTTCTTTACTGAACAGGAGGTCAGAGAATGCAAACTAATACAGCAGTAGTTGAACCGACGGTGGAAAATATGAAAAAAAGAAATCAGACATCCGCAGCAGACCGCATCCGGTCATATCTGCGTCATCCGGGATCCGGAGTACTTGCCCTTCTTACGATCGGGGCGGCAATAGTTACCTTTGCAGTATTGCTTTTTCTGGTAGCATATATCCTGGTAAAAGGTATCCCGTATCTGACACCGGATCTTTTCAGTCTGGAATATACATCCGAAAATGTATCGCTGATGCCATCACTGATCAATACCTTTATCATGACAGTTTTATCGCTTGTGATTGCTGCACCGCTCGGAATTTTCGCGGCAATTTATCTTGTAGAATATGCAAAAAAAGGCAATAAATTGGTACAGGTTATTCGTATTACGGCAGAGACACTCTCTGGTATTCCGTCTATCGTATATGGTCTGTTTGGTATGCTGTTTTTCGTAACAGCACTTCACTGGGGAATGTCACTTCTGGCCGGTGCATGTACCCTTGTTATCATGGTCCTTCCGGTGATTATGAGAACTGCAGAAGAAGCATTAAAAGCAGTTCCGGATTCTTACAGAGAAGCAAGCTTCGGTCTGGGAGCAGGCAAACTCAGGACGATTTTTACGATTGTACTTCCGTCTGCAGTACCTGGAATCCTTGCAGGAATCATTCTTGCAATCGGACGTATCATCGGTGAAACGGCAGCTCTTCTTTACACTTCGGGAACGGTTGCACAGGTACCGAATCTGATGGGTTCCGGACGTACACTGGCACTTCATATGTATGTACTTTCCAGTGAAGGACTTCACATGAATCAGGCATCTGCAACTGCGGTTGTGATCCTGTTATTTGTATTACTGATTAACGGTTTGTCCGGTATGGTGGCAAAACGTATCGCGAAAGGATAACGAAACATGAGTGATAATATTAAACTTTCTATTGAAGATATGAATCTCTATTACGGGAATTTTCATGCATTACATGATATCAATATGCATATTCCGGAAAAAGAAATAACCGCTTTTATCGGACCGAGTGGATGTGGAAAATCAACTCTTCTGAAGTCTCTGAACCGAATGAATGACCTTGTTGAGGGATGTAAGATTACCGGAAAGGTAGAACTTGACGGAGAAGATATTTATGGTGACATGGATGTAAATATTCTTCGAAAAAGAGTCGGAATGGTATTCCAGAAGCCAAATCCGTTCCCGATGAGTATTTATGATAATGTTGCTTACGGACCGAGAACACATGGAATCCGTTCCAAAGCAAAGCTGGATGAAATCGTAGAAAAATCTCTTCGCGATGCAGCAATCTGGGACGAAGTAAAAGACAGATTAAAGAAAAGTGCGCTGGGTATGTCCGGTGGACAGCAGCAGAGACTTTGCATTGCAAGAGCACTGGCAGTTGAGCCGGAAGTGCTTCTGATGGATGAGCCGACATCTGCACTTGACCCGATCTCTACATCAAAAATCGAAGAGCTTGCAATGGAATTAAAAGGAAAATATACGATCGTGATCGTTACGCATAATATGCAGCAGGCGACCCGAATTTCTGATAAAACAGCCTTCTTCCTTCTGGGAGAAGTTGTAGAATTCAGCGATACAGATACTCTGTTTTCCATGCCGAAAGACAAGAGAACAGAGGACTATATTACAGGGAGGTTTGGTTGATTATGGCAACGCATTTCGAACGGCAGCTTGAAGCACTCCATGTACAGATCATTACGATGGGAAGCTTCTGTGAAAAGGCAATTTCTCTTTCTAATAAAGCAATTCGGGGTGAGGATTGTATCAAAGCAATTTTTGAGACAGACAGAGAAATTGATACAAAAGAACGTGAGATCGAGAATCTCTGTATGCGAATCCTGCTTCACCAGCAGCCGGTAGCAAGAGATTTACGAGAGGTTTCCGCAGCACTGAAAATGATCTCTGATATGGAACGAATCGGAGATCAGGCAGCAGATATTGCAGATCTTTCAAAGTATATTGATGAAAAACATGTTGAAATTCCATCGCTTATCGGAAAGATGGCAGAAATGACGGTCAACATGGTCACAGAAAGCGTTGATGCCTTTGTAAAACGTGATCTGGAACTCTGCCGAAAAGTAATCGATGATGATGATCAGGTAGATGATGCATTTAATCAGATCAAAGAGGAACTGGCAGAGCTGATGTACCAGAATCTGGATGCAAAAGCAGGACTGGATCTTTTAATGACTGCAAAATATATGGAACGAATCGGAGATCATGCGGTGAATATTGCTGAGTGGGTCGAGTATGCGATTACAGGCGAACACAGAAACGATGAACACCAAATGGGAGGCTGATAACGTGACAAAGAAAATTTTTAAATCAAATATACTGGTGGCAGTGGTTGTGCTGATATTTGGGATTGCATGTGTGATGGCAATCCTTTATCAGCATTTCGGAAAACAGATAGATACAGAGTTAAAAAAAGAGGCAACTTATCTGGCATATGGAGTAGAACAGAACGGCGTGGATTATCTGAATCAGATTAAAGAAAAAAATGACCGTATTACGTATATCGCAGAGGACGGAACGGTTCTTTATGATAATCAGGCAGATGCTTCTTCTATGGAAAATCACAGTGACCGTAAAGAAGTTCAGGAAGCGCTGAAATCAGGAAGCGGACGTGCAGAACGTGATTCAAAAACACTGTCACAGAAGACGATATACTATGCACTGCGCCTCTCAGACAATACCGTACTCCGTGTTTCCAGTACGCAGTACTCGGTATGGGTGCTTCTTATGGAGATGGTACCGCCGATGATCGGTATTGCAGTCGTGATGCTGATACTGGCCGGTCTTGTATCTATGCATATGGCAAATAAAATTGTGGAGCCGATCAATAATGTAGATCTTGAGCATCCGGAGGAAAATCAGATCTATGAAGAAGTAGGGCCTCTTTTAAGTAAGATATATAAGCAGAACGGACAGATCAGAAGTCAGCTGGAAACAGCCAGACGAAATCAGGAAGAGTTTACGATCATTACAGAAAATATGCAGGAAGGACTCCTTGTGATCGACAGTTATACAATGATCCTGTCGGGAAATTCCAGTGCATGGAAAATGTTTCAAATGCAGAAACCAAAGATTGGGGAATGCGTTTATTTGCTGAACCGTGGTGAAGAATTCCGCTTTATGATCGAACAGGTTCTGCGTGGAGAACACGGAAGTGTACGTCTGCGTCTGGGCGGCGAAGTCGTTCAGATGATCGCGAACCCTGTTACCAGAGAACAACGGGTGGTAGGTGCAGTACTTCTGCTGATCAACGAAACAGAAAAGGTGGAACGCGAACAGCTACGCAGAGAATTTTCAGCAAATGTTTCACATGAGCTGATGACGCCTCTGACTGCAGTATCCGGCTTTGCAGAGATCATCCGAAATGGTATGGTCAGACAGGAAGATGTACAGAAATTTGCAGGCAGAATTTATGATGAAGCCCAGCGCCTGATCGCGTTGATCGAAGATACGATTCGGGTATCTCAGCTTGATGAGGGAGAAACTCCGTATGACTGGGAAGATTTGGATGTGTGTCAGATTGTCAGAGATGTGTGCGGCAGACTGAAAGAGATTGCTGATAAGAAAAACGTTCATTTTTATATTGACGGGGATAAAACGATGCTGTACAGCGTGCGTCCGATTCTGGATGAAATCATTTATAATCTCTGCGATAATGGAATCAAATATAATAAAGAGGACGGTACAGTAAGCATTCATCTGCGTGATCTGGGCAAACAGGTAGAGATTCGAGTTAAAGATAACGGTATAGGAATCCCGGCAGAAGATCAGAAGCGCGTATTTGAAAGATTCTATCGCGTGGACAAGAGCCACTCCAAAGAAATCGGAGGTACCGGCCTCGGTCTTTCTATTGTAAAACATGGTGTAGGTTTCCTGGGAGGAACCCTGGATCTGGTTAGCGAGATCGGCAGAGGAACCGAGATTACCATGACCTTCCCGAAAAAACGGAAAACAATTTAAGAACATAAAAAAGATACTGACGCAATTTAAAAAGCGTTCAGTATCTTTTTTGGTTAGTAGCAATATGCGCCTTCATAACTGTTGCAGGATTCTTTCTTACGGGAAAGATTTTCACAGGAGCTGCAGCGGTTGCAGAATTCCTGTTCATAACAGGTGGCGCAGACACAATTCCCACAGTTGCTGCGGTCATAGGCCGGAGTACAGGTGTAGGGAAGAGTATCGTTTGGGCGTTCTTCCGTCATTATTTTCACCTCTCCTGATACGTTTTTGATAACTGTATTATATCTCTGTATATCAACAGATTCAAGAAAATAATGAGAAAAATTATTAATTTTCAGAAGAATTAAAATATTCTATTTTGCTTCCCATCTTCCGGATGCACCGCATGGCAGCACCAGTCCGTTTGAAGTAACAGGAAGTCCGATTTCCTGAGAATCAACATGTCCGTCGAAATCCTTAAGTTCTGTTGAAAGCATATAGGTCAGCACAGCCGGTGCAAGTCCTGTCGTATAGGAGTTGATCAGGAAAAACAGTGGATTCGGGCTTAAAAGCTTCACGCACAGCTTGATGAGCGGATGAATTGCCTCCTCAATCTTCCAGATCTCACCTTTCGGGCCACGCCCGTAAGATGGAGGGTCCATAATGATCGCATCGTAGTGATTTCCGCGGCGGATTTCACGCTCTACAAATTTTACACAGTCATCAACCAGCCAGCGGATCGGAGCTTCGGAGAGTCCGGACGCGGCGGCATTTTCTTTTGCCCAGTTGACCATGCCCTTGGAAGCATCGACATGTGTGACATGTGCGCCGGCAGCGGCAGCAGCCAGAGTTGCACCGCCCGTGTAGGCAAAAAGATTCAGAACTTTGACCGGACGGCCTGCGTTACGGATCTTATCTCCAAACCAGTCCCAGTTGACTGCCTGTTCCGGGAAAAGTCCGGTGTGTTTGAAACTGAATGGTTTCAGATGGAAAGTCAGATCTTTGTAATGAAGATCCCACTGCTGCGGAAGATCAAAGAATTCCCATTCTCCGCCGCCTTTTTTGCTTCTGTGATAGTGGGCGTTCATGTTTTTCCAGCCACGGCTTACCTTCGGAGTATCCCAGATAACCTGCGGGTCCGGGCGCACCAGCGTATATTTGCCCCAGCGCTCCAGTTTCTCGCCGCAGGAAGTGTCAATTACTTCGTATTCTTTCCAGTCATTTGCAATCCACATATATTATAATAACCTTTCTTTAAGTACTTATTTATCTACATATTTCCGTCTATTTAGTATAGGTGATAGTCTGGAATTCTGCAAGTAAAACTATATGGTTTTGAACGTGTAGACAGTTTATTTTGATAAAATTCGTCTTAATTCGTACTTTATCACTTTGATTTGAGAAAATTTTTTGTAAATAGAAAGGCAGCGGGGGTTGACAAGCGGTACTTTACCATACTAAAATATACAGGATAATTAGAAATAAGAAACACAAGGTTTAAAGATGAAAGAATTTTTGCCGGGACAGGATTCTGGAAGCGGCACGAGGAGGACGAATATGCAGAAATACAGTGAGATGAGTAAAGAACAGCTTCAGGCTCTCAAGAAAGAGCTGGATCAGCAGTATGCAGAAATTAAGGCACAGGGACTGGCCCTTGATATGTCACGTGGTAAGCCGTCAGTTGATCAGCTGAATATTTCCATGGATATGATGGATGTTCTGTCAAGCAGTACAGACTTGAGATGTGAGACTGGTGTTGACTGCCGTAACTATGGTGTTATGGATGGTATTCCGGAAGCCAAACGTCTTCTCGGAGAGATTTCCGAAGTAGATCCGGAACACATTATCATTTACGGAAACTCCAGCCTGAATGTTATGTTTGATACTGTATCACGTTCTATGACGCATGGTGTTATGGGAAATACTCCATGGTGCAAACTGGATAAAGTAAAATTCCTCTGTCCGGTTCCGGGATATGACCGCCACTTCAAGATTACAGAATTTTTCGGTATCGAAATGATCAATGTGCCGATGTCACCGGAAGGCCCGGATATGGATATGGTTGAGAAACTTGTAAGCGAAGATCCGGCAATCAAAGGTATCTGGTGTGTACCGAAATACTCTAATCCGCAGGGATATACCTATTCCGAAGAAACCGTAAAACGTTTTGCACGTCTGAAACCGGCAGCACCGGATTTCCGTATCTACTGGGACAATGCGTACAGCGTACATCATCTTTATGATGACGAAAAAGAACAGGATTTCTTGCTTGAGATTCTGGATGAATGTGCAAAAGCCGGCAATCCGGATATGGTTTATAAATTTACTTCAACTTCCAAAATCAGCTTCCCGGGTTCCGGTATCGCTGCATTAGCTGCATCAAAAGCAAACCTTGATGATATTCGTAAATATATTACAGTACAGACCATCGGACATGATAAACTGAATCAGCTCCGTCATGTAAAATTCTTCAAGAATCTTGACGGTGTGCATGCACACATGAGCAGGCATGCAGCAATCCTCCGTCCAAAATTTGAGATGGTAGAGGCAACTCTCGAGAAAGAACTCGGCGGACTCGGAATCGGAGAATGGACAACTCCAAAAGGAGGTTACTTCATTTCCTTCGAATCCATGGAGGGATGCGCAAAGAAAATCGTAGCAATGGCAAAAGAAGCCGGTGTCGTAATGACCGGAGCAGGAGCTACCTACCCATATGGCAAAGACCCAAAAGACAGCAATATCCGTATTGCTCCGTCATTCCCGCCAATTGATGAACTGGAAAAAGCAGCACAGGTATTTGTTGTCTGCGTAAAACTTGCCAGCGTAGAGAAACTTCTGGCAGAATAAACTCTGACCTGAACAGCAACAATAAAATTTCATAGCCGTGAACGTTAAGGAGGCGCCATGACGGAAGAAAACAAGAGTATGGACAAAGGAAGAAAACTACTGATTGGTTTAATCATTGTACTGCTCCTGCTTACCGCAGGCGCCTACTTTTTTGGTGTATACTATTTTACCGGTCACTTTCTTCCCGGTTCACAGGTGAATGGTTTTAACTGTTCTTATATGACGGAGGATGAGACCGAAAATCTTCTGAAACAAAAGACTGCAGTCTATGTACTTGCAGTCCGTACAAGAGGAGACGGCCAGGAAGGAATCACAGCAGAGGAAATTAATCTCCAATATACATCAGATGGAAGTGTCAGGAAGCTTTTGCATGACCAGAATCGTTTTATCTGGTTCCTGGCATTCAGCCAGCAGCAGACTTATGAACTGCCGGCATCGGTATCGTACGATGAAGAGCTGTTTAAACGGAAGATCGACAGCCTGAAGTGCCTTCAGAATAATGTAGAACCGGAAGATGCCTATATCAGAGAACTGGAGGACGGTTTTGAAGTCGTTCCTGAGATTGAGGGTACAAAGATTGATTATGAAAAACTGACAGAAGATATTTCTGATGCGGTTAAGACGGGGCGTACGGTTGCAGATCTGGAAGAAGATGGCTGCTATATCAACCCGACCGCATATGCATCGGATCTTACTAAGGACTGTGAGCAGATGAATGATCTGACCGATGTTGTGGTAACGTATGATTTCAGTGACCGCAAAGAGACGGTAGATCGTTCTGTGATAAAGGGCATGCTTGGCAGAGATGAAAATGATAATCTGGTCGTGAGTAAGGATGCAGTAGCTGCTTATGTGGCGGATCTTGCCGGTAAATATGATACGGCAGGTACAGAACGGACATTTTCTACATATGATAACAGAGATATCACCGTATCCGGTGGAAATTACGGGTGGGTGATCGACCAGCAAAAAGAAAGTAATGCACTGTACAAAGACATCACAGAGAAAAAAACCGAGGTGCGGGAACCGGTTTATGAACAGAAAGCAGCCAGCAGAAAGATAAATGATATAGGATATTCTTATATTGAAATTGACCTAAGTGCCCAAAGAATGGTATTATATCAGAGTGGAAGTCCGGTGGTGGATACCGGGCTGGTGGCAGACAGCAGCACACCGACCGGCATATATGCACTGGGAGAAAAAGAATCTTCCGCAGTACCCGGCGGCGGAGCTGGTGAAACAGTAAATTTCTGGATGCCATTTACAGACAAAATCGGCATATATGGAAAAGCAGGTCTGGATGTAACGGGATATGACTTTTCAGATGATGCGGATATCGCAGCTTTCGGAAGTGATGATGAAAGCAGTGGAACCAGCGTATTTTCGGATTCGTGGCCGGGTATAGAAGGCTGCATAGCTGTACCTGAGGAACAGGCACAGGCAATTTATCAGACAGTAGAATCCGGAATACCGGTTGTCATATATAAGTGATCATAACTGTGAAAAGACAAAACAGTGTAACCAGTACAGCAAAGGAGCTGCAGGGATTCTGAGAGGGATCTTTGCAGCGGTTTTTGCGTTTCAGGAGAGGTGATAATATGAAAATTGTTGTATTAGCAGGGGGAACAAGTACAGAAAGGGATGTTTCAATCGTATCCGGCACAGGAATCTGCAGTGCGCTGCGTCAGAAAAATCATCAGGCAATTCTCGTCGATGTTTTTTGCGGACTGGAGAATGTAGACTGGGCAGATCCTTTTCCGGAAAGCTATGATGTAGAGGAGGCAGTTTCCTATATCAGGAGTTTTAACCGGCATATCGAAGAGTTAAAAAAGAGCAGGAAAGAATTTTTCGGACCGAATGTCCTGGAACTTTGTAAGAAAGCAGATTTTGTTTTCCTCGGACTGCATGGATCCAACGGCGAGGACGGAAGACTGCAGGCGGTATTTGACCTGATGGGAATTCCGTACACCGGAACAGGCTATCTCAGCAGTGCGATGGCGATGGACAAAGGTGTTACGAAAGCCATGTTCCAGATGCGCGGTGTACCGACACCGGGCGGCAAAGCCATGAAGAAAAAAGACCGCGTGGAGACACCGCAGGAGCTTGGCCTGGATTTCCCTGTTGTAGTCAAGACATGCTGTGGCGGTTCCAGCATTGGTGTTTATATCGTAGATAATCAGGCTGATTATACGAAAGCTCTGGATGGAGCATTTACCTATGAAAATGAAGTTGTCGTAGAAGAATTTGTCGAGGGTACTGAGTATACTGTTGCTGTTGTGGACGGCAAAGCATATCCGGTTGTACAGATCGTTCCGGTTCAGGGATTCTATGACTATGAGAATAAATACAAACCGGGCGCAGTGAAAGAAACCTGTCCGGCACCGATTTCCGAAGAACTGACCAGACGTCTTCAGGAATATGCGGTAGAAGGCTATCACGCACTTGAAATGGAAAGCTATGGCCGTCTTGATTTCATCGTAACAAAAGATGAAAAAATCTACTGCCTTGAGGCAAACACTCTTCCGGGCATGACACCTACCAGTCTGATCCCGCAGGAGGCCGCAGTACTTGGTATGGACTATCCGACGCTGTGCGAAGAACTGATCAGAGTTTCAATGAAAAAAAAGTACGAATGAGGAAAATTAAATGAAGAATCTTACTTTAAGAAATCTTACAGAGGTGTGCAACGGAATCTGGCATGGTGATGATGCGCTTCTCGACCGTGAGATTTCTGCAATTACCACAGACAGCCGTAAGATTGAGAAGGACTGTCTGTTTGTACCAATCGTGGGAGAGCGCGTTGATGCACATCGTTTTATCCCGGATGTCATGACGAAGGGTGCACTTGTGACACTTTCCGAGAGAGAACTTTCGGACGCAGATTATCCTTATATTCAGATTACATCTTCTCTGCAGGCAGTAAAAGACATTGCAGAATTTTATCTGCAGCAGCTTCAGCTTCCGGTAGTCGGAATTACCGGAAGCGTTGGCAAGACCAGCACGAAAGAAGTGATCGCATCTGTACTGAAAGAAAAATACCGTACTCTCAAAACACAGGGTAATTTTAATAATGAACTCGGACTGCCGCTGACCGTATTCCGTCTGAGAGAAGACGATCAGATTGCCGTTCTGGAAATGGGCATCAGTGATTTTGGAGAAATGACACGACTTACCCGGATCGCGAAACCGGATACCTGCGTGATCACAAATATCGGAACCTGTCATCTGGAAAATCTTGGCGACAGAGACGGAGTTCTCAAAGCAAAGACGGAAATCTTCCAGTCCATGCAGCCGAGCGGCCATATTGTACTGAACGGGGATGATGATAAGCTGGCAACGGTTGATGGCTATCATGGTGTGAAACCGGTATTTTTCGGTTTGGATGCGAAGCGTGATGTTTATGCAGACCAGATCGTGAGCAGGGGGCTGAAAGGCGTTTCCTGCCGCATTCATATGGGCGAAGATGCTTTTGATGTACTGGTGCCGACACCGGGCATCCATATGGTCTACAATGCGCTTGCAGCAGCTGCTGTCGGCAGAATCTACGGACTTACGATCGAGGAGATCAAAAGAGGTATTGAAAGTCTGGAGACGATCCGTGGACGTTTCAAGATGATTGAGACAGAGAATTTCCTTGTTGTTGACGACTGCTACAATGCCAACCCGATGTCTATGAAAGCTTCTCTGGATGTACTTCATGATGGAGAGGGAAGAAGAGTGGCAATCCTCGGAGACATGGGAGAACTTGGCGAGAATGAGATTTCTCTGCATGAAGAAGTCGGAGAGCATGCTGCAAAATGTGGTATTGATGTCTGTATCTGTGTGGGAGAGCTTTCCTCACATATTGCAGAAGCCGCACGCAAAGCAGATCCGGACTTCGAAGTACATTACGAAAAAGACAGAGAATCTCTTCTTAAGAACCTTGGAGGATATGTCCATAAAGGAGATACGATTCTCGTAAAAGCGTCTCATTTTATGAAGTTTGAAGAAGTGGTAGATGCACTGGAAAAGATGTAAGATTCTGCAGGAATTTGACGAACGATTTTTGTTCCATACGGGCCTTAAGAGGTGTAGAATGTGTTTAACGGATAACTGTTCACAGACTGTAAAACAAGGAGGGCTTATGCTGGAACGAATCATGGATCTGCATATACTGCTCTATCTGATGGCTGTTCTCGGAACAGCAGGAGGAGTAGGGATGCTGGCAGTACACCTTACTTACAGAAGAACCATGCGAAAGACAAAAGCGACAACAAACCTGAGAGAAAAATGGCTGAATCTGTGGAAAACAAGGGATAAGCTTCTGAACAGAATGAATCTTCTGGTCTGGATTCCTTCATTGTTATCTACAGCATGCCTGGGGCTGTCGCTTTTTTTTGTTACGAAACTTGGATCGGAGCGAGGACTTCCGCTGCAGTATCTGTATATCGGTACGGCAGTTCCGGTTGCGCTTCTGATCTTGCGTCAGGCGCTGGACTTTTCGTACAAAGAAGAACTGGTGACAAATTCCCTTGCGGATTATATCCTTCAGGCGCGATCGCGCAGGGAAAATCCACCCACAGCCCGTAAATACGAACCGCAGCAGACGGCGCAGAAAACAGATCCGGTTCTCAGGGAAGAAATGGTTGAGCGGATCTCATCCAGTATCCGGCAGACAGCAGCTACCGGGAGCCATTTCAGCAAAATGCTGAGTCCTGAGGAAGAAGAAATCATGCGGGAGATCATACGGGAATTTATGGAATAAACACAGAGAAATCTGGAGGTACAAATGAACAAAAGAAGAATTATCTGGATAGAGCTGCTTCGTATTTTTGCGTGCATTGGTGTCATAGGTATTCATGCGGCTTCGCAGCATTTTCGTGATGTGCCGGTAAATACATCTGTATGGGCAGTAACTAATTTTTACCATGGAATCAACCGCTTTGCAGTTGCGTGTTTTGTGATGATCAGCGGTTGTCTGTATCTTGACCGTAAGCGGACATGGAATCTTAAGAAGCTCTGGATGCACAATATTCTGCCGATTGCGGTAGCATATGTATTCTGGCAGGTGTTCTATGCGTTTTACCGCGGTCTGGTAAATGAAGGCCTGAAATTCGGCTCCGCATATTTTTTGAAAAGATTTCTGGTTATGATATCAGATTCCTATTTTCATCTGTGGTATCTGCCGATGCTGATCGGACTTCTTATCATTACGCCGATGCTGTGGGAGATTGTAAACAGTAAGAACGGGAAACAATGGGAAGAGTATATGATTCTCCTGTACCTGCTGTTTAAGCTTTTACCATATACGGTCAAAGCTTTTCCGATACCATGCAGAGAACATGTGGTGAACCTTTTGAATACCGTGCAGCCGCAGATGGTTACCGGATTTGTCGGATATTATATCGCAGGACACTATCTGTATCAGTATGGAGTATCCAAAAAGCTCGAAAAACTGATCTACATACTGGGAATCCTCTCAATAGGTGCTGCCATCCTGCTCTGTTATATCAGGGCACAGCAGACAGGAACGGATGTACAGAAATTTTATGAGAATTATACTATTGCGGCATTCCTGTGGGGCATTTCTGTATTTTTATTTTTCAAAAATCATGTTTCAAAGATCAAATGGAATGAAAAGCAGGAAAAAAGGATCTGTTTTGTCGGAAGCTGCACATTCGGAATCTTTCTTATCCATGTGCTGGTGAGATCACTTCTCCACAAAGCAGGTATTGACAGTATGATGATCAGTAATACATTTATAGCAATACCGATCGTGATCGCACTGATCTTTACGCTGAGTTTTGGGGCGGTAGTGATCATAAAGAAAATTCCGGTATTGAAGAAGTGGATCGTATGATCAGTCTTCTTCAATCACCTGGATCTCGAGATAATCAAAAGAAATATGTTCTATAAAACTGTCCTGGTTAAACCTGGTTCTGGAATGACGCTTAAAATCAGCAATATTGTTGTCAAGCCAGATCGGGTTTTCCAGGTCAAATTCATAGCAGATCTCCTGCAATGCACGAAAAATCTTGTGAGTTCTGGTATCTTCGGAATCATCATCTATTACAATATCTTTTATTAAGTGGTTACTTTCCCACATTTTTCCCCATAAACGAAACATAGCTGCCTCCTGTCAGAAATATTTTCTAAATCAGTATAGCCATTCTTTGCAGATAAGTAAAGAAATATGTAAAGAAAATTCATTGCAGATTTTAGTGGGATAAAGTATAATAGAAATACATTTTGCATCGTCACAAAATACAGGATGCATATTTTTTATGAATGGAGGAGTTGTTAATGAAGTTATACGACAGTGGCGTTTATCTGGTAAACGGTCATGACATCGTTGAAGAAGGCAGTATGAATCAGCCGGTATCCAGAGAAGAAGCGGCCAGAAATACAATGGCATACGGAATTCTTGAAGCACACAATACTTCCGGAAATATGGAAAAGCTCCAGATTAAATTTGATAAGCTGACATCTCACGATATCACTTTTGTTGGTATTATTCAGACAGCACGTGCATCAGGACTCGAGAAATTCCCGGTTCCTTATGTACTGACAAACTGTCATAACTCTCTTTGTGCAGTTGGTGGTACGATCAATGAAGACGACCATATGTTTGGCCTGACCTGTGCGAAGAAATATGGCGGAGTTTATGTACCTCCTCATCAGGCTGTTATCCATCAGTTTGCACGCGAAATGCTGGCAGGCGGCGGCAAGATGATTCTTGGTTCAGACAGCCATACTCGTTATGGTGCGCTTGGTACCATGGCTATGGGTGAAGGTGGCGGAGAACTTGTAAAACAGCTCCTTTCCCAGACATATGACATCAATATGCCGGGCGTTGTGGCAATCTATCTGAAAGGGGAACCGCGTCCGGGAGTAGGACCGCAGGACGTTGCACTTGCAATCATCGGCAAAGTATTCGCCAACGGCTATGTAAAGAATAAAGTTATGGAATTCGTGGGACCTGGTGTTGCAGGACTGAGCGCTGATTTCCGTATCGGTGTGGACGTTATGACAACAGAGACTACATGTCTTTCCTCTATCTGGCAGACAGATGAAAAGATTGAAGAATTCTATGAGATCCATGGCAGAAAAGAAGACTACAAAGAACTGAAACCAGGTAAAGTAGCTTATTATGACGGCTGCGTGGAAGTCGACTTAAGTGAGATCAAACCAATGATCGCAATGCCGTTCCATCCGAGCAACACTTATACCATCGATGAACTGAAAGCCAATCTTTATGATATTCTGGATGATGTTGAGAAGAAAGCACAGATCAGCCTTGATGGTAAGGTTCCATACACTCTGAAAGACAAAGTGATCGACGGAAAGCTTTATGTAGAGCAGGGAATCATCGCAGGATGTGCAGGCGGTGGTTTCGAAAATATCTGTGCGGCAGCGGATATCCTCCGTGGCGCAAGCATCGGATCAGATGCATTTACACTCAGCGTATATCCGGCAAGTACTCCGATATACATGGAACTTGCAAGAAACGGTGTCCTTGCAGACCTCCTTGCGACAGGTGCTGTTGTTAAGACTGCATTTTGCGGTCCGTGCTTTGGTGCAGGTGATACACCGGCAAATAACGCATTCAGTATCCGTCATACGACCAGAAACTTCCCGAACCGTGAAGGCTCCAAGGTTCAGAACGGACAGATTTCTTCTGTTGCTCTTATGGATGCAAGATCTATCGCAGCAACAGCAGCAAACAAAGGTTTCCTGACTTCAGCAGAAGAATTTGACGGAAACTATACACATCAGAAATACTTCTTCGACAAGACGATTTATGAGAACCGTATTTTTGACAGTAAGGGTGTTGCAGATCCGAGCGTGGAGATCCAGTTTGGACCAAACATCAAAGACTGGCCGAAGATGCCTGCACTGGCAGATAATCTTGTGCTGAAAGTTGTATCTGAGATCCATGATCCGGTTACAACAACGGATGAGCTGATCCCGTCAGGTGAAACTTCCTCCTTCCGTTCCAACCCGCTTGGACTGGCTGAGTTTACTCTGTCCCGTAAAGATCCGGCATACGTTGGACGTGCAAAGGAAATCCAGAAAGCACAGAAAGCTCTGGAGGCAGGAGAATGTCCGGCAGAGGCAGTACCGGAACTGAAGCCTGTTATGGAAGCTATTAAGAAACAGTTTGCAGATATCAGTAAAGAAAACATCGGTATCGGAAGTACGATCTTTGCAGTAAAACCTGGTGATGGTTCTGCGCGTGAGCAGGCAGCTTCCTGTCAGAAGGTTCTTGGCGGATGGGCAAATATTGCCAACGAATACGCAACAAAGCGTTATCGCTCCAACCTGATCAACTGGGGTATGCTTCCATTCCTGATCCCGCAGGGAGATCTTCCGTTTGAGAACGGGGACTACCTGTTCTTCCCTGAGGTTCGAGGAGCTGTTGCAGACAAAGCGGACAGTATCACAGCTTATGTAGTAAAAGAAGACGGACTGAAAGAGTTCCAGGTAACTCTGGGTGAACTGACTGACGATGAGCGTGCGATCATCCTGAAAGGCTGTCTGATCAATTACAACAGAGGATAATATATATTGCTATAAAGACGACAGGACACCATCCATACAGCTCTGCAAATACCATTGCGTCTGCTATGTGATACATGCGCTTATAATCTGCCAGTCGCTCGAACTCGCTTACGCTCAGACAGCGAGCTTGGTGGCAGAAGCTAAGCATGTATCGCATAACGCAGTACTCATGAGTATTTGCGGTTTCTGTATGAATGGTGTCCTGTCTGTTTATTAGTATGGGGAAAGAAGGGTGACCGGTATGGGGACGAGAAGGAAAAGACGGAGCAGAATGAATTATCAGAAAATAATATATAATACGAAAAATACACAATATAAATATACTGCAAATAATGAAATAAATAATAATTATGAGAAAAATATAAAAATGTGTTGACAAATACATTGGACGGTGCTATTATAATGACATCAAAAGAAAATAAGAGAAAAACAAATCAAACAAAATAAAAAAATCATTCAATTCATAGTATAAATAAATGTTACATGAAAGGAATGAAATCGAAAAGAAAGGGTAAGGTGATACCGTTGGGACACTAGCCACACATCATATCAATATGAGAAGTGACAGAGATTGAGTTTCCTGCAAGAAAGACCTGATACATAAATTATCCATTATTTATACCGATCATTACAGAACATTCGAAAGAAATATTTAAAATATTACCTGGCGAACAGGCCTTTCCGAAAGTAATGAATCATACAAAACGTATTACAGGTATATAGAATCGATCACTCATATTGAATAACTGTCACGAACCTGATACAAAGAATTTTAGAAATGTGTAAAGAAACATTTTTAAAAGTTGAGATCCAGATGATGTGAGTTATATGAATCGAAGCTTTGCATCAGAAGAATATCTTCTCACAAAAGATATTACATCAGAAATTAATGGGGTCTTATTCCCGATGAAAACAGTTCGAAATTTAAGAAGTTAAGTTTGGAGTTGCTCTAATCAGAAGGAAAAGATACTTTCATATTTCTAAATTAAATTATAATCCGTAAATTATAATTTAAACTCTATCAACTTTCTAAATGAACCGAATGATAAAAATCATCTCGTTTGTGAGCAGGAAATTACAAGAAACCAAAAGACACAATATCAGATAAAAAGATAATTAATAAATATAAAAACTAAATACAGATAATTGAATGAAGTATACTAAAAGAGGTATCAAAGATTTCAATTAGTAAACAAGACGATAAGTTTTGAAAGAACAAAGAGGTTAATTAAAATTGAATAGCGAAGATTGTTAAGACGGTCATCATTTTAGATTATGAGAAGTAAATTATAAGAAAAAGTGATGACCGTCTTACTGTTGTATAAAGATAGATTTTACGTTATACTCTCCATAGAAAGTGCAGTAAGCGCTAAGGGAGAGTTTTTTTATGTGGAATAATATAGAAAATATGATTTTATATGAGGATAAAGAAATCATTGTCTGCCACAAAGCGGCAGGTATTGCTGTGCAGAGTGCGAGAATCGGGATGCCGGATATGGAAAGCACTCTGAAAAATTATCTGGTAGCAAAAAATCCCGGGAAAATGCCGTATCTGGGAGTCGTTCATCGTCTGGATCAGCCGGTAGAAGGGGTGCTTGTTTTTGCAAAAAATAAAAAGGCAGCTGCAGGGCTGACAGGTCAGATTACATCAGGAAGCGTTACGAAGGAGTATCTTGCCGTGACAGCTCAGAAGGTGGAGAAAGTGCAGGGGCATCTGGAAGATTATCTGAAGAAAGACGGAAAAACAAATACATCTGCAGTAGTTACACCAGAAACTGACGGAGCAAAAAAAGCAGTTCTGGATTATGAAGTACTTAATGAAGTTTCAGATGAGCGGACTTTGACCGGTAAAAGAATTTTGGTCAGGATACAGCTGGGAACAGGCCGCCATCATCAGATCAGGGTACAGATGGCACATGCCGGAATGTCGCTTCTCGGAGATCGAAAATATAATCCGGAGGATTCTTCAGGACTTCCGCTGGGACTATGTTCCTGTCATCTTGTGTTCCGACATCCGGTCACAGGAAAGAAGCTGGAATTTCAGGTAACTCCGAAAGGAGAATGTTTTGCAGGTTTCCCAAATATCTGAATCAGAATATGGTGAAATTGCCGTATTTTCTTCGAAAAAATGAAAAAACTATGAAATCTATAGACGGAAAAATGAAAATGTGTATAATGTAGAAAAGAATCGCATTGATGTAAAATTTATAGTAGAAAAGAGGAAAATACAATGAAAAAAGCAGCTATTGCAGTGCTTTTTCTTGCCGGTGCAGTCGTAGCGGCAGGCGAGAGTGGTAAGATGGGCGGCTTTGGTAATTTTATTTCAGATGTGCAGGCCGAAGATGAACTGTCTGAAAGTGATAAAGACCAGAAAGAGATTATAGAAGAGTCAGATACTACAGAGGAGGACAGAGTCGCTGCTATTGATACTTCAATCACACTTGGTGCAGGCAGCAGAATTGCAGTTGTGAGCAAGGCTACAGATGGAGAATACTGGAAACTTGTCCGTCAGGGAATGGAAGATGCAGTTAAGGATATTAATAAAGCCTATGAGTTTTCATCCGATGATGAAATTTCTATGACTTTCGAGGGGCCTTCGGATGAGCAGGATATTGAAACTCAGGTTAATACGCTCGATGCGGTAATTGCAGAGAACCCTACCGTTTTGTGCATGTCAGCCGGAGATATTGAATCCTGTCAGGCACAGCTTGAGGCGGCCAGTGAGAATGGCATTCCGGTTGTAGTTTTTGATTCCAATGTCAGTGATGATGAGCTGGTAGCAGCGTTCCGTGGCACAGATAATGCATATGCAGGAAAACTTGCGGCAGAAAAAATTGTGGATGCAATCGGAGAAAACGGCAAGATTGCAGTATTTTCCGCGCAGGAAAAGACCGAAAGTTCACAGAAACGTGTCGAGGGATTTAAGGAAGCGTTGGCAGATTATGAGGGAATTTCAATTGTAAGTGAATTATATACCGATAAGGTCAAAGATATGTCAGAGGCAATGGCAGATGTGTTGAGGCGTTACCCGGATCTGGACGGAGTATTCTGTACCAATGAAGATGTGGCGGATATGTATCTTGGACTGGATAAAGGAGAAAATACACCGGTTATGGTAGGTGTAGATGCGACAAGCGTACAGCAGAAGGCAATCACGGACGGACAGGAGCTTGGGACCGTATCACAGGATCCATATGATATCGGATATCAGACGATCATAGCTGCAGCACAGGCTATGTCTACAGATCCGGCACAGGCGGCTTCTGTAGAAAAAAATGTCCTGCTTGAGCCGAAATGGATTGACGCGTCTAGTATTGATGATGCGTCAAACGGCAATTATCTGTACAGCAAATAAAAGAGAATATACGCAGGATGACGTGATATGCTATGTAAGAGAAAAGTTAATCCTGATATCCGACAGGGACAGTTCACATTGGACTGTCCCTGTGTTATAATGAAAAAGATTGAATTGAAGTAACTATTCAGAAGGTAGTATCCCGCGAGGCGTTTTGGCATGTTTTTTGCCAAAATCCCGAGACCTATAAGGCAAAATGCCATCACCGAAGGTGATTTGGAATGCATTTTGACTCGTAACTGTGAGGGTACTGAACAGTTACGAATTGAAATAAAAAGCAACTTCGATCAAAGTATGTTATGGCAAAACAGAGGAGGAAATTTTTTGAAAGAAAGAGAAACATTTGGATCAAGACTTGGTTTTATTCTGGTTTCTGCAGGATGTGCCGTAGGGCTTGGAAACGTATGGAAATTTCCATATATGACAGGAAAATATGGCGGGGCAGCTTTTATCCTGATCTATCTGGTATTTCTGGTGCTGCTGGGTCTGCCGATCCTTGTAAGCGAGTTTGCTGTAGGACGAAGCAGCAGATTAAGTACAGCGAGAGCATTTCACAAACTGGAGCCGGAGGGTGCCAATTTCCATAAATACAGTTATATGGGAATGATCGGTAACTATATGCTGATGATGTTTTATACCATGGTCGCCGGCTGGATGATGTATTACTGTTATGTTATGGCAACCGGTAAGCTGAGTGGAGCATCTTCTGATGAGGTCAGTGGGTTCTTTTCCAATCTGATGACATCGACAGGTACTATGACCGGCTGGATGATCGCAGCAGTTCTTCTTGCATTTGGAGTATGTTCACTTGGACTTAAGAACGGAATCGAGCGCATCACGAAGGTGATGATGATCTGTCTTTTTGCACTGATCGTTGTGCTGGCAGTTCATTCTGTGACACTTGACGGTGCAATGGAAGGTGTGAAATTTTATCTGGTGCCAAACCTTGACAACATCCGTGAGGCAGGTCTCGGAAATGTGATCTTCGGTGCACTTTCTCAGGCATTCTTCACATTAAGCATTGGTATCGGTGCGATGGAAATCTTCGGAAGCTACATGGGTAAGGAATGTACGCTTGCAGGCGAAAGTGTCAATATTCTGATCCTTGATACATTTGTAGCGTTGATGGCTGGATTGATCATCATTCCGGCATGTTTTGCATTTGGTGTAGAGCCGGGGGCAGGTCCGGGACTTGTATTTATCACACTGCCAAACGTGTTTAACCAGATGGCAGGCGGAAGACTTTGGGGAGCTTTGTTCTTCCTGTTTATGTCTTTTGCGGCACTGTCTACGGTCATTGCTGTATTTGAGAATATCCTGTCCTTTGCAATGGATCTGTGGGGATGGAAACGTAACAAGGCAGTTGTGTTTAATATTGTACTGATCATCATTCTTTCCATGCCGGCAATCCTCGGATTCGGACCATGGTCCGGTATCCAGATTCTCGGTGAAGGAACCAACATCATGGATCTTGAGGACTTTATCATTTCCAATAATATCCTGCCGCTTGGTTCTGTAGTTTTCGTCATTTTCTGTGCATCGAAGAATGGATGGGGATGGGACAATTTTATCAAAGAAGCCAACACAGGATCAGGACTGAAATTTCCGAAATTTATCAGAAACTACATGCTCTGGGTGATTCCGGCAGTTGTTGCGGTTATTTACCTGAAAGGGTACTATGATATGTTCCAGCCGAAAGGAATGAATTATCTGGTTCCGTGGATGATCATTGGTGTTGCAATGCTTGTTCTTGTCGGATGGATTTCCTTCGGGCACAGCAAAAAGAAATAAGATACCAGGGTAGGATTGTGAGAGTGTGTAGCACGGAACAATCCGTGGGTATCGCAAATAATATAAAAGAAACAAAATTAGAGGAGGCATAATTATGATAGCAGAAAAAATGAAACCTTTTGTCCAGAACAACTCAGCGATCCGCATGATGTTCGAGGAAGGAAATCGTCTCCGTGCAAAATACGGCGCAGACAAAGTATATGATTTCAGTCTTGGAAATCCGAGTGTTCCGGCACCGGACTGTGTACGTGAGGCAATCATTGATCTCGTAAATAACGAAGAACCGACAGTCCTTCACGGATATATGAACAATGCTGGTTTTGAGGATGTCAGAGAGACTATTGCGCAGTCTCTGAACCGCCGCTTCGGAACCGCTTTTTCTGCACATAATCTGATTATGACCGTTGGCGCTGCCAGCGGTCTGAATGTCATCCTCAAGACGATCCTGAATCCGGGTGAGGAAGTGATCGTTTTTGCACCGTATTTCCTGGAATATGGTGCATATGTACGTAACTATGACGGCAAGCTTGTGGAAATCTCTCCGAATACTGAGACTTTCCAGCCGAATCTGAAAGAACTGGAAGAAAAGATCAATGTCAACACCCGGGCTGTGATCGTAAACACGCCACATAACCCGACGGGTGTTGTTTATTCCGAAGAGACGATTAAAGAGCTTGCTGCAATCCTTGAGAAGAAACAGCAGGAATTTGGTTCCGTCATCTATCTGATCTCTGATGAGCCATACAGAGAGCTGGCATACGATGGTGTGGAAGTTCCGTATCTGACAAAATATTATAAGAATACAGTTGTAGGATATTCCTACAGCAAATCTCTGTCCCTTCCGGGCGAGCGTATCGGTTATCTGGTTATCCCGGATGAGCTTGAGGACAGTGCGACCGTGATCACGGCAGCAGCGATCGCCAACCGTGTACTCGGAAGTGTCAATGCACCGTCTCTGATGCAGAAAGTCATCCAGAAATGTGTGAACGCAGAGGTGGATGTTGCTGCTTATGATCGCAACCGTCTGGCACTTTACAATGGACTGAAAGAATGTGGTTTCGAGTGTATCAAACCGCAGGGAGCTTTTTATCTGTTCGTAAAATCTCCGGTCGCAGACGAAAAGCAGTTCTGTGAAGCCGGAAAGAAATACAACATTCTGATGGTACCGGGAAGCTCTTTTGCATGCCCGGGATATGTGAGACTGGCATATTGTGTATCCTATGATACAATTCAGAATTCCCTGCCGGAATTTAAAAAACTTGCAGCAGAATTCGGTCTGAACTAAATTAAGAGGGAGAAAACTCATGGCTGATAGGCGAGAGAGCGCCATATTCAGCAGTGCGCGCTCCATTACGGCAAACAGAGCGCTGAGTCTGTCAGAGGTGAATCCAGCCATCAGGAGCATCCGTTTATCGCACTTGTGACGCCGGGAACTACGCAGAAACAGGGGCGCGCACGTCAGTGACTGTCCGAACCATATAGCAGGCAGAAATAAAACAGACGCAGGAGCTGACGATGATGTCGATGCCCCTGCGTTTTTTGTATGCCAAAGTATGCAAGAGAAATTGCCGGTGGTGCGTCTGCTGATCAGATTCTATCGATTTTTTTGCGGATATCCAGCATTTTCTGGTCCAGTTCGGAGATTACAGAAGCACATCTCTGTAATTCCTCGTTGATGACAGCGGCCTGTTTCTGACCTCTTTTATAGCGAAGCTGATGATCGAGATTTGCCCAGTAATCCATGGCGGCTGTGCGAAGCTGCAGTTCGACTTTGATCCACTGGCTTTCATTCTGGAATGGCATAGCGACCTCAAGAATCAAATGCAGACTCTGATAGCCGGATTTCTTTGGCTCTTTGATATAATCCTTTGTCTTGATGATACGGATATCCTGTTGTTTCTCGATCAGTTCCGCGACTTTATAAATATCATCTACATAAGAACAAACGGCGCGCACGCCGATCAGGTCATTGATTTTTTCCAACGCCTGAGCGAAGTTCAGATCCAATTCTTTTTTCTGCATTTTTTTGCAGACGCTGTCATAGCTTTTGAGCCTTCCTGTCGTCATCTGGATAAAGCTCCGGTTATATTTCATCAGTAAAAAAGTATTGATAATTTCCAGTTTGGTCATCATAAGGTTGATGGCACATTGTCCTTTGATGCTGAATTCCCCGTCAGTCAGCATGTTTTTTAAAAGTTCTTTTTTCTTCAATTTCTGTCTTTCTTCCTCTAACTGTATCAAAGTAAAATTTTCAGTCGTGTAAGTTTCAGTCGTTCGTAATGTATTGCAGGTTCCCATGAAAATACTCCTTCTGTAATAAATCTGTAAGTGTTTTGCGTTAAATCAACGTAAAATAGGAAAAGTGATGGAAAATCACAGATTCCTTATTTTCGTTTCCCATCAATTAATGTATGAAAGCAGATGGAAAAATATGACAAAAATGACTATGGGCATCGGATATGAAATATATACTGAAATCGATGCTTTATATCCCGGATTCACAATCCGATTTGTAGAATCTATAGAAAAACAGAGAAGATACATGAAAGAATTTGGTTAAAATTTTAACAAATTACAGATTGACAAATGATTAACAAACCCGTATAATAAGCGCATATCAATCATTGATAAATAATTAACGTTAATCAATTAACAGAATTGTTTATCGGACTAAATTATAAGGATCATATCATAAGAGGAAAAACAGGAGGATTCAGAAATGGCAAAGAAAGAAACCCACATCCCGGCAATCATTGACACTCCGGAAGCACTGGAAGCAAAGATCGCTGCGATGAAAGAAGCACAAAAACTTTTCGCCACTTACACACAGGAGCAGGTAGACAAGATCTTCAAAGCCGCTGCAACTGCTGCTGACAAAGCGCGTATCCCGCTTGCAAAAGCAGCTGTAGAAGAAACAGGAATGGGTATTGTTGAAGATAAAGTCATCAAAAATCACTATGCATCTGAATACATCTACAATGCATACAAAAACACAAAGACCTGTGGTGTGATCGAAGAAGATCCGGTTTACGGAATCAAGAAAATTGCAGAACCGATCGGACTGATCGCAGCAGTTATCCCGACTACAAACCCGACTTCCACCGCAATCTTCAAAACTCTGATCGCGCTGAAGACAAGAAATGCAATCATCATCAGCCCACATCCGCGTGCAAAAGGAAGCACTATCGAAGCTGCAAAAGTTGTGCTTGAAGCAGCAGTGAAAGCAGGCGCACCGGAAGGCATCATCGGATGGATCGACGTACCGAGTCTGGAACTTACCAACATGGTAATGAAAGAAGCAGACATCATCCTTGCAACAGGCGGTCCTGGAATGGTTAAGGCAGCATATTCCTCCGGAAAACCGGCACTTGGTGTTGGAGCCGGAAACACACCGGTTATCATTGATGATACTGCCGATATCCGTCTTGCAGTAAACTCCATTATCCACTCCAAAACATTTGACAATGGTATGATCTGTGCATCCGAACAGTCTGTAACAGTTCTGGAAGGTGTATATAAAGCAGTAAAAGAAGAGTTCCAGTACAGAGGATGCTATTTCCTTAAGAAAGACGAAATCGAAAAAGTAAGAAAAACAATTCTGATCAACGGCGCACTGAATGCAAAGATCGTTGGACAGAAAGCAGCTACGATCGCTGAGATGGCAGGTATAAAAGTTCCTGCAGAAACCAAGATCCTGATCGGTGAAGTAGAATCTGTAGACATCAGTGAAGAATTTGCGCATGAGAAACTGTCTCCGGTACTTGCCATGTACAAAGCAAAAACATTTGATGAAGCAATTGCAAAAGCAGAACAGCTTGTAGCTGACGGCGGATACGGACATACATCTTCCCTTTACATCAATGTAAATGAGAAAGAAAAAATGGCAAAACATGCAGCAGCCATGAAGACCTGTCGTATCCTGATCAATACTCCTTCTTCTCAGGGTGGCATCGGAGACCTTTACAACTTCAAACTTGTTCCGTCCCTGACACTTGGCTGTGGTTCCTGGGGAGGAAACTCCGTATCCGAAAATGTTGGTGTAAAACACCTGATCAATATCAAAACTGTTGCTGAGAGGAGAGAGAACATGCTCTGGATGAGAACCCCGGAAAAAGTTTACTTCAAAAAAGGCTGCCTGCCGGTTGCTCTGGATGAGCTGAAAAATGTAATGGGCAAGAAACGTTGCTTCATCGTTACAGACTCCTTCCTTTACAAGAACGGTTATACAAAGAAAATAGAAGACAAACTTGATGAGATGGGAATCGTGCATACATGCTTCTCTGATGTAGAACCAGATCCGTCCCTTGCTTCTGCAAGAGCCGGTGCTGCAGCAATGCGTGCATTCGAGCCGGACTGCATCATCGCTATGGGTGGTGGATCTGCAATGGATGCCGGTAAGATCATGTGGGTTCTTTATGAAAATCCGGATGCAGATTTCGATGACATGGCAATGGATTTCATGGATATCCGTAAGAGAATTTACACATTCCCGAAAATGGGTAAAAAAGCATACTTCATTGCCGTACCGACATCTTCCGGTACAGGTTCCGAGGTAACACCTTTTGCTATCATCACAGACAAAGAAACAGGAATCAAATGGCCACTGGCTGACTATGAGCTGATGCCTGATATGGCAATCGTCGATACAGATAATATGATGAGCGCACCGAAAGGACTGACAAGCGCTTCCGGTATCGATGTTATGACACATGCGATCGAGGCATATGTTTCCATGATGGCATCTGACTACACAGACGGACTTGCACTTCGTGCCATCAAACTGGTATTTGATTATCTGCCGAGAGCATACAGAGACGGTAATGATGTAGAGGCAAGAGACCACATGGCAAACGCGTCCTGCATGGCAGGTATGGCATTTGCAAATGCATTCCTCGGAGTAAATCACTCTCTGGCTCACAAACTGGGTGCTTTCCATCACATTCCTCACGGAATCGCAAATGCTCTGGTACTTACAGATGTTATGCGTTACAATGCAGAAGAAGTTCCGACCAAGATGGGTACTTTCCCACAGTATCAGTATCCGAAGACACTGGCTCGTTATGCTGAAATCGGACGTTTCGTGGGGCTGACAGGAAAAGACGATAATGAAGTATTTGAAAAACTTCTGGAGAAACTGGAAGAACTCAAAAAGATCATCGAGATCAAACCTACGATCAAAGATTACAACGTAGATGAAAAGTACTTCCTTGAGACTCTGGATGAGATGAGCGAACAGGCTTTCAACGACCAGTGCACCGGCGCAAACCCGAGATATCCACTGATTGCAGAGTTGAAAGAAATCTATCTGAAAGCATACTACGGTAAATAAGCAGGATAAGCCTTCCTTTTTTCCATAAAAATATTATAAGCAGCAACAGCCCCGGCGTTACAGGAACGTGATGCCGGGGCTGTTGCTTTAATAACAGGAGATATATTGTAACAAAATTAAGAATCTATGTATTGCAAGTGGCAGGATATGGGTGTTACAATAAACACCAATGACAATGTTAATATAAACAGAGTACTTATATACTGACTTTTTGGAGTTATATATAAGAAAAAAGCAACAGCTTCAGGAGGCATGATTATTGAAACATAATGAAAACACAAAATACGTGAAACTTGGTATCACAGGCGCTGCCGTTCTGGCATTTGGATTTGCAACAGCATATATCCTGAGTCAAAGTGCAAATATTGCGGCAGGTATCCGGGTTGTATTCAACATTTTGAAACCGTTCCTGTACGGCGCACTGATCGCCTATATCCTTGCACCGATGTGCAACCGGATGGATGAACGCTTTCTGAAATGGTTTCCGAATGCGACAGAGAAAAAGAAAAAGGGGCTGAAATTTCTGTCTATTGCAATTGCGGTTATTCTTGCTGTAACGGTTGTGGTATTGTTGATCATTCTGATCCTTCCGCAGGTATGGGACAGTACAGTGAGGCTTATCCGTATCCTTCCGGCACGAGTTTCCTATGCGAACCGTATGATCGATCAATTACTGAAAGATCAGCCGGAATTGCAGAATTATTTTAATCATTTTTCATCTCAGATTGAAAGTGGACTGAATGATATTCTGAGTGCCAATTCCAGTATGATGCAGACAATTCAGGGAATTATTAACAATATTACTGTACAGCTGATCGAGGTTTTGAGCGTATTCAAGAATATGTTCCTTGGATTTCTGATCGCAGTATATCTTCTTGCAAGCCGCAAGCTTTTTGGCGCACAGGCGAAGCTTCTGCTTTATGGTGTTTTCCCGAATAAATGGGCAAAGATCATCGAAGAAGAGGTTCGTTATACAGATAAGATGTTTAATGGATTTTTTGTCGGAAAGATCATTGACTCTGCAATCATCGGTCTGATCTGCTTTGCGGGAACAACTCTGCTGGGATTTGAATCCGCTGCATTTATCAGTGTTGTGATCGGAGTGACGAACATTATTCCATTTTTCGGGCCGTTTATCGGGGCAATCCCATGTGCATTATTACTGCTTCTGGGAACTCATCCGTGGGATGCTCTGTATTTCCTGATATTTATTGTGATTCTGCAGCAGATTGATGGAAATATCATTGGACCGAAGATTCTTGGAAATACAACGGGTGTATCCAGTTTCTGGGTATTGTTTTCCATCCTTTTATTCGGAGGTCTCTGGGGAATTGTCGGTATGGTGATCGCGGTTCCGCTCTTTGGTGTCATTTATGATATTGTACGTAAGCTTACTGCACGTGGACTGGAACGAAATCAGCGGGAAGACATACTGCAGGAATACAATGAAGAATTTCATGAGAAAAAAGAAGAGACGAAGAAGAAATCAAAGCCTTCTGTCAGTGATAAAATCAATAAACAGATTAATGAGTACATTAATAAAAATGTAAATAATAAATAAGATATACGAAAGAAAACCCCATGGGCAGATTGCTCATGGGGTTTTATGCGCTCTAAAATACTGTTTTTGATTTTGCTCAGAGAAATTACTGTTTACGGAAAGCAGCACGTTTTCTTTCTCTTGGATCAAGGATTCTCTTACGGATACGGAGACTTTCCGGTGTTACCTCAAGAAGTTCATCCTGATCGATGAATTCAATTGCCTGCTCCAGACTGAGAACTCTCGGAGGTGTCAGCTTCAGAGCTTCATCAGCGGAGGAAGAACGTGTATTAGTCAGATGCTTGGTTTTGCAGACATTCAGCTCGATGTCTTCGGCCTTACCATTCTGTCCGATAACCATACCGCTGTATACTTTTTCTCCAGGACCTACAAAGAGTGTTCCACGATCCTGAGCGGAGAACAAACCGTAAGCAACTGCCTCACCGGATTCGAATGCAATCAGAGATCCCTGCTTACGATACTGGAAATCTCCCTTGTATGGTGCATATCCGTCAAATGTGGTATTCAGGATACCGGTACCCTTGGTAGAAGTAAGGAACTCACCACGGAAACCGATCAGACCACGGGACGGGATATGGAACTCAAGACGTACGGAGCCATCGCTGGCAGTACTCATTCCCTGAAGTTCACCTTTACGTTCACTTAACTTCTGGATAACTGTACCGGAAAATTCTTCCGGAACATCGACATAAGCAATTTCCATTGGTTCCAGCTTCTTACCGCGTTCATCGATATGATACAGAACTTCCGGCTTGCTTACTGCAAATTCATAACCTTCACGGCGCATGTTCTCGATCAGGACGGAAAGATGAAGTTCTCCACGACCGGAAACTTTGAAGCACTCGGTAGTATCTGTGTCTTCTACACGAAGGCTGACATCTGTATTCAGCTCACGATACAGACGGTCACGAAGATGACGGGAAGTGATGTATTTACCTTCCTGTCCTGCAAGAGGACTGTCATTTACCATGAAGTTCATGGAAAGAGTAGGTTCGGAGATCTTCTGGAACGGGATTGCTTCCGGATTGTCACCGCCGCAGAGGGTATCACCGATATGGATATCTTCGATACCGGATACAGCTACGATGGAACCGATGGATGCTTCTTTTACTTCGATTTTGTTCAGTCCGTCAAATTCATAAAGTTTGCTGATTTTGACTTTTTTGCGTTTGTCAAGGTCATGATGGTTCAGAAGAGTAAGCTCCTGGTTGACAGCAATCTTACCGTTTTCTACTTTACCGACACCGATACGTCCGACATATTCGTTGTAGTCGATGGTGCTGATCAGTACCTGTGTGTCAGCGTCCGGATCACCTTCCGGTGCAGGGATATATTTCAGAATGGTCTCAAACAGCGGAGCCATGTTTTCCGGTGTATCTGCAAGGTCAAGAACTGCATGGCCTGCTTTTGCAGATGCATACAGGAACGGGCAGTCAAGCTGCTCATCAGATGCTTCCAGATCCATGAGAAGTTCCAGAACTTCATCAATAACTTCTTCCGGACGTGCTTCCGGACGGTCGATTTTGTTGATGCAGACAATGACGTGAAGGTCAAGCTCCAGTGCTTTACGAAGTACGAATTTGGTCTGAGGCATAGCACCCTCGAATGCGTCTACGAGAAGAATAACGCCATCGACCATTTTCAGAACACGCTCTACCTCACCACCGAAATCAGCATGTCCAGGTGTGTCGATGATGTTGATTTTGACTCCTTTGTAATGGACAGCAGTATTTTTAGATAAAATAGTAATTCCACGTTCACGCTCGATGTCATTGGAGTCCATGACACGTTCCTGAACTTCCTGGTTTTCACGGAATACACCGCTCTGTTTCAGTAACTGGTCTACCAGAGTAGTTTTACCATGATCGACATGTGCAATGATGGCAACGTTGCGTACGTCTTCGCGTTTGGTATTCATAAAATCGAAATCCTTTCTTTAATTACTTCTATATTAATGTGTTTTTTGCATAGTACGATATTTCAGTTTACCACATTTTTCGCAGATTACAAGGAAATCCTGAAAAAATTTTTTATTTTAAAGTTTTGGTTCTAAACCTTCATGGGTGTTCATAGTCTAGTATAGACAAAATACCCAAAGAGGAAGGAGAACAACATTATGGCAGACAAAATCATCGAAAACAATCAGGTATCAATCATGGGGAAAATTGATACAGGCTTTACATTCAGTCATCAGGTCTTTGGCGAGGGCTTTTATACAATGGAAATCCTTGTACGCAGATTGAGTGATTCCGAGGACCGGATTCCGGTCATGGTTTCCGAAAGGCTTCTGGATGTAACGCAGGATTACACCGGTGAGTATATTGAGATTCAGGGACAGTTTCGTTCGTACAACCGTCATGAAGAGAAACATAACCGGCTTGTCCTTTCTGTATTTGCAAGAGAACTGAAATTTGTGGAAGAGGACGAGGAAACGGTTCCGCTGAACCAGATCTTTCTGGATGGCTATATCTGCAAGCCGCCTGTATACAGAAGGACCCCGCTCGGAAGAGAGATTGCGGATATGCTTCTTGCAGTCAACCGTCCGTATGGCAAGTCGGATTACATACCATGTATCTGCTGGGGCAGGAATGCGCGATATGCTTCGGCTTTCACAGTAGGAGGACATGTACTTCTGTGGGGAAGAATCCAGAGCCGCGAATACATGAAACGTACCGGGGAAAATCAGACAGAGAGGCGGATCGCCTATGAAGTATCTGTAAGTAAACTGGAGTACATTGATTAGAAAGTATAAAGAAGAGATGAATCTGGACGGGGAAGTTCAGGTATTGCTTTTTTGGCTGAACTGCGGTAAGATAAAACCAATAATGCGAATTATATGCGTGCCGCCCTTATGGGCGGTGTTTATCAACATTAAGAGGAAGTATTATGGAAAAAGAATTAACAGAAGTGTACTGCGGAAACGGTAAGGGCAAGACTGCACTAGCAATCGGTCAGAGCCTCCGTGTGGCAACGCAGGGCAAAAGCGTGATCGTGATCCAGTTTTTGAAAGGAAGAGAGACACATTCACTTGATTTTCTGCAGGATGTGGACAATCTGGATTTCAAGATTTTTCGCTTTGAGAAGAGAGACTGCTGTTATGAAGACCTGACAGAGGAAGAAAAGGCTGAAGAGAAGTCAAACATTTTAAATGGTCTTAATTTTGCACGTAAGGTAATTGCGACGCAGGAATGTGATTTTCTGTTACTGGATGAGATTCTTGGGCTTCTGGACTGTGGGATTGCGACAGTGGATGGGATCATTGATATGCTGAAGCAGAAGGATGAATCCATGCACATCGTAATGACGGGCTGGAACTTTCCGGAGGAATTAAGACCTTACGTAGATGTGATCACTACATTAAATACGGAAGAAACTCATCCGCTTGACGGCGAATGAATACAATAAATTACAGAAGAATGAAGGAGGAGTTCTAATGGCAATTTTTAAAGGTGCAGGTGTTGCAATCGTTACACCTATGTATGATGATGGAAAGGTGAACTACGATAAACTCGAGGAACTGCTTGAGTACCAGATTGCAAACAGCACAGATGCAATCATTATCTGCGGTACTACAGGTGAATCTTCAACGATGACTCACGGAGAGCATTTAAAGACAATCAAATTTGCAATCGATAAGGTAAACAAACGTGTGCCGGTCATTGCAGGAACAGGTTCCAACTGTACAGAGACTGCAATCATGATGTCCAAAGAGGCTGCATCCTACGGAGCCGACGCTCTGCTTGTTGTAACTCCTTATTATAATAAAGCTACACAGAAAGGTCTGATCGCTCACTATACTGCAATCGCAAATGCAGTTCCGGAGACACCGATCATCATGTACAACGTACCGAGCCGTACAGGATGTAACATCCAGCCGGCAACTGTAGCTGCACTTGTTAAGAATGTCAAGAATATCGTTGGTCTGAAAGCTGCAAGCGGAGATCTTTCTCAGATTGCCAAGACAGTATCTCTTGCAGGTGCAGATCTTGAACTGTATTCCGGAAACGACGATCAGGTACTGCCGATCCTTTCACTTGGCGGCCTTGGTGTTATTTCCGTACTTTCCAACGTCGCTCCGAAGGAAACACATGATATGGTTATGAAATTCATGGAAGGTGATGTTGCAGGTGCTGCTAAGATCCAGATCGATGCAATTCCGCTGATCAATGCATTGTTCTGCGAAGTCAATCCGATTCCGGTCAAGACTGCACTCAACCTTATGGGAATGAATGTAGGACCTCTTCGTATGCCACTCTGCGAGATGGAAGAAAGTAACAAAGAAACTCTGATCAAAGCAATGAAAGATTTCGGTATCAAACTGGCATAAAGACATACGCAGGAGGACAATAAATTATGGTAAAAATCATCATGCACGGATGCTGTGGTCATATGGGACAGGTGATCTCAGACCTCGTAGAAAAAGACACGAATGCTGAGATCGTGGCAGGAATCGATGTCACAGACAAAGGAAACACCAGCTATCCGGTATTTACAGATATTCACGAATGTAAGACAGAAGCAGATGTTCTGATCGATTTTTCTTCTGCAAAAGCAGCAGATGCGCTCCTTGATTACTGTGTAGAGCGTAGTCTTCCGGTAGTGCTCTGTACGACAGGTCTGTCTGACGAGCAGCTTGCAAAAGTTGAAGATACTGCAAAGAAGATTCCGGTTCTCAAATCAGCAAATATGTCTCTTGGTATCAATACTCTGATGAAGCTGATTCAGGATGCTGCGAAGGTTCTTGCAACTGCAGGATTTGATATGGAAATCGTTGAGAAGCATCATCGTCTGAAACTGGATGCACCGAGCGGAACAGCTCTGGCACTGGCAGACAGTCTGAATGAAGCAATGGATAACCAGTATCATTATGTATATGACAGAAGCCAGAGACGTCAGCAGAGAGATGACAAAGAAATCGGTATTTCTGCAGTACGTGGCGGCACGATCGTCGGAGAACATGAAGTGATCTTTGCAGGTACGGACGAAGTGATTGAGTTCAAGCATACCGCATACTCAAAAGCTATCTTCGGCAAGGGTGCGATTGAAGCAGCGAAATACATTGCTGGCAAACCGGCAGGACGCTATGATATGGCAGATGTGATCGAAGGCTGATATATTTTCATAAAAATTAATCCCCCGGATCTATATTTTATCAGGTATAGATTCGGGGGACTTTTTATATGCCGGAGTATGCAGGAGAAGCTGCCGGTGGCAGGTTCTCTGTATCAGCCTTTTTTGTATGCATAAGTGAGCAGGATTTTGGAATCTCGCCAGCGTGCGGCAGAAGTAGGTCCGCCCAATGTGACAGAGATGTAGGTGTTTCCTTTACGGGAACGACATAAACCAACGAAACAATATCCGGCTTTGTCAGTTACACCGGTTTTTAAACCAATGACACCGGCCTGCTTTCCGAGGAGAGCATTCGTTGTTGCGACAGTGAAGTTACGCTTTGTATTGAGACTTTTGAAGGAATAACGCTTAGTGTTGATAAGTTTTCGGAATGTCGGATTTTTGAGCGCATAGTGTGCGATGTTTGCAAGATCCGATGCGGTTGTATAGTGATTCAGTCCGGCATCCAGACCGTTCGGTGTGACGAAGTGTGTATTCGTACAGCCGAGTTCACGGGCCTTTTCATTCATAAGTTCGGCAAAAGCGGAAGTGGAACCACTGATGTGTTCGGCAATCGCAATCGCGGTATCATTGTGTGAAGGAACCATCAATGAATAAAGAAGGTCACGCATATAGAAAGTTTCGCCTGCTTTTGCATATAACTTGGATGGTTCAACAGCAGCAGCTTTTCTGGAAAAGGTTACCTTATCATTCAGGCTGCTGTTCTCGAGAGCAAGGATGCAGGTCATGATCTTGGTGGTACTTGCATTTGCATGACGCAGATTTTCATTCTTGCTATAGAGCACTTTGCCAGTGTCGGCATTGATGAGAAGTGCACAGTCTGATGAGAGGTTATATTTCAGCCCGGAGTGATCCAGAGCACCGTTCTTTCCGAAATAGTAGTTGGTTTTATTGATACGTTTGCGACCTGTATAAGCCTTTCCGGTGGAATCAAAATAATAAGTCTTTCCGGATTTTGTAGTATACCATCCGGTGACGATGGAACCATTTTTTGAGGCATAGTAGTATTTTCCCTTATAAGAGAAGAGACGGTTGCGGTAAAGATAGCCCTGTGCATTTGTACCGAAGTAGTATTTCTTACCGTTTATTTTGTGGAATCCGTGCCAGCGCTTGCCGGATTTATTGAAATAGCAGAGCCTTTTGTTAATGCGCAAATACTGATTTCTGGCATAGGTTTTGTCTGTGTAGCGATAATAGTAGTAGCGTCCGCGCTGTACAACCTGTCCGGACTCTGCGTTTTGCAGCTTGGGAAGAGAAAAAGCAGAGACGGTGGTCGAACCTGCGCCGAGTCCGATCAACAAAACAGCCAGAATCAGAAGCAAAAAGTTTCTTTTCTTTTTCATTTGTCATACTCCTTTTTTATATAAAAATCTTTTTAAAGTTTACCATGAAACACCAGTTTTTTCCAGAGTAGGATTCTGCCATTTTGTACATATTATCAGTACAAGCAAAAAACACGGTAAAGGAGAAGACGGAAATGAAAAAAATAAAGCAGATTCTGACAGGAGTATTACTTATTATGACACTCAGTGTGTTTACAGCCTGCGGAAATAATGGTACGGCACCAGATGAGGTCGATACCACAAACGAGAATACCGAGAACACGGAGAGTACTGCAGATGATGAGAAGCAGAACGCAGACAAAGATGATAAAAATAATAACAATGCCAAAGATAACGCAGACAACAATGCGACGGACAATGAGAATATGACAGATGATGCGGGAATCGGCAATGGAGATACCGTCTCTGAAGGTACGGAAGGTGCCGGAAATGCAGATAATGGAACTGTGGACGGAACAACTGCAGAGGAAGGCACAGTTGCCCAGGATCTGGGTGACGGAGTCCGTGCTGTTGGAGATGGCGTCGGAGATGCAGTGGAAGATGTCGGAGATGCAGTGGGTGATGTGGTAGATGGAAGAGAGTGATCAACCATCGACTTGACGGAATAAAATGATTTATTATAGTAAATTGATAAAGTAAAAATACTTGCATGAAACTGGATTTCATATTATCATAGCATCAGAGAAATGAAATACGCAGATAAACGGGATGCCCGGGTTCTAAAGCGAATCCGGGGCCTGCTTCTGTCGGACAGGGAGTATAGGAATTATGAAATTTCGTCCATGCATTGATATACATAACGGCAAGGTCAAACAGATTGTCGGCGGAAGTCTCAAAGATGCCGGAGATCAGGCAAAAGAAAATTTTGTTGCAGAGCAGGATGCAGCTTTTTATGCCAAATTATATAAGAAAGCCGGTTTGAAAGGCGGCCATGTGATTTTATTGAACAGTGTCGGCTCTGAATATTATGAAGCTACAAGAGTACAGGCCTTAAAAGCCCTTAAAGCCTATCCGAAAGGACTGCAGATTGGTGGCGGTGTGTGTCCGGACAATGCAGCAGATTATCTTGAAGCGGGAGCAAGCCATGTGATCGTGACTTCTTATGTATTCAAGGATGGAAGACTTTCCTGGGAAAACTTACAGAAAATGGAGGATGCAGTCGGAACAGAGCATCTTGTACTTGACTTGAGCTGCCGCCAAAAAGACGGTCAGTATTTTATCGTAACAGATCGATGGCAGAAATTTACAGACGTGCCGGTAACACCTGAAACGATGAAAGAATTGGGAAGCCACTGCTCGGAGTTTCTTGTTCATGCAGTGGATGTCGAGGGCAAAGCAAACGGAATTGAGACAGAGCTTGCCAGACTTCTTTCCGGATATACAGATCGGCCTGTAACTTATGCAGGCGGTGTAGGAAGTATGGAAGACCTTGAACTTCTCAGAAAATATGGCAAAGGCCGGCTGGATGTGACGGTTGGAAGCGCACTGGATCTTTTCGGGGGGACAATTCCCTTTGAAACATTAATAAATTTATAAAAATCAGGAGGTATTTATCATGAGTGACGTACTGGAAACAATCAAAAGCAGAAGAAGTATCCGTAAATACAAGAGTGACATGGTTCCGCAGGATAAACTGGAAAAAATCATCGAAGCAGGAACTTATGCAGCAACCGGAATGGGAAAACAGTCCCCGATCATCGTTGCGGTGACGAATAAGGAGCTCCGCGATAAACTTTCCGCGATGAACGCAAAGATTATGGGTACAAATACGGATCCTTTTTATGGTGCGCCGGTCGTACTGATCGTACTTGCGGACAAGAGCAGACCTACATATCTTTATGACGGAAGTCTTGTTATGGGGAATCTGATGCTGGAGGCGGAAGCACAGGGAATCGGAAGCTGTTGGATCCACAGAGCAAAAGAAGAGTTTGAGAGTGAAGAAGGCAAAGAAATCCTGAAATCACTCGGAATTGAGGGGGATTATGAGGGAATCGGCCACTGTGTACTTGGATTTGCAGACGGACCGGCTCCGAAAGCAGCACCGCGAAAAGATTCTTATGTCTATTATGTAAAATAAAAGAAAATTCATTCTACAGAAGAGGTCAGTGGGGAAATTTACCACTGACCCTTTTTTGTCCATTGAAAACAGAAACAGAATCTGAATATAATGGAGACAATAAAAATAATGATTGCCAGAGATGGAGGAAATACCAATGAACAAACTTAAACATGCAGCAGCAAAGAAAGTTTTTGCAGGAGTAGCTGACTATGCGGTTGATCAGGTGCACAAGAATCCTGAGGCAGCCTATGAAAGACTGATCGATACTGCTGAGAAGTATTTAAAAGATTTCGGAAAGGGCGTGAACTGGGATTACCTGAGAAAAGTTGCCTGTAATCCGGAATATACATTGAACCGTTATATCACATCTATGGTACAGGATCTTCATCCGAATGTTCTGAAGACAACATTGATGAACCTTGGATTTGAAGCTTTTTATAATGGAACAAAGACTATTCACGAGATGAGAGAAATACATAAATGCAACATCCCGTGGATCATTCTGATGGATCCTACCAGTGCATGTAACCTGCATTGTACAGGATGTTGGGCAGCAGAATACGGAAACAAGCTGAATCTTTCCTTTGATGATATGGATTCCATCGTCACACAGGGTAAAGAGCTCGGTATCTATTTCTATATGATGACCGGTGGAGAACCGATGGTAAGAAAGAAAGATATCATCGAACTCTGCAGAAAACATAACGACTGTGTATTCTTTGCTTACACAAATGGTACACTTGTTGATGAAGCACTCTGCAAACAGATGCAGGAAGTCGGCAATCTCTTCCTTGCATTAAGTGTTGAGGGTGAGCCGGATGTCAATGATATGCGTCGTGGCGAAGGTGTATACAACAAAGTTATGCATGCTATGGATCTCCTGAAAGAGCATGGTCTTGTATTCGGTACATCTATCTGCTACACAAGCGCCAACTACAAGAGCGTTACAAGCGAAGACTTCATTCAGATGCTCGTAGAAAAAGGATGCCGTTACGCACTGTACTTCCACTACATGCCTGTTGGAAATGCAGCATCCGTTGATCTGCTCCTGAATCCGGAACAGAGAATTTATGTAAAGAACCGTGTAAGAGAGATCCGTAACATGGAACATGGTCCTGGAATCTTCACTATGGACTTCCAGAATGACGGTGAGTTCGTAGGCGGATGTATCGCCGGTGGAAGAAACTACTTCCATATCAATGCAAACGGTGATGCAGAACCATGCGTATTTATCCACTATTCTAATGGAAACATCCACGAAAACACGATCCTTGAGATCCTGAAACAGCCGCTGTTCATGGCTTATCATGACAACCAGCCGTTCAATGACAATATGCTTCGTCCGTGCCCGATGCTGGAAAATCCGGAGATTCTGCAGCGCATCGTAAAAGAATCCGGTGCACACTCCACAGACCTTCAGTCTAATGAGACAGCAGAGCATCTTTGCGGCAAATGTCTACATTATGCAGAAGAATGGGCGCCGGTAGCTGAGAAACTCTGGGCAGAAGAAAAGGCTGAAAAAGCAGCAAAAGCAGCCACTAAATAAAATTTTATAAAGAAATCATAAGGCTCCATCCGTGACTGGTATCTGGAAATTTTGAATACCGCCGGGTGGAGCTTTTTTGCGTTATAGTCTGAAATATTCTGGAACCAGAGAGAAAAGCAACGGAAAATGGTGTGAGGGGCATTTCCGATGCCGGAAGAGCCAGAACCAGTATTTATGGAAAAAATTGTGTAACAGTGTTATGCAGACAGTAACAACATGCACAAAAAAGTGTGAAGAAAATGTGAAAAAATATGGACAATGACAAGACAGGAGAGATATAATTAGAGCATAAATTTTATAAGGAGGGCACATGCATGAAGAAGAAAAAACTGGCATTGCTGCTGGCAGTAGCTATGACTGTAACAAGTATTGACAGCACGGCGATGATGGTCAATGCAGCAGATTTTACTTCTGAAGAAGTGCAGGAACAAAGCGTAGAGCTTACGGACGAACCATCCGAAGCTGCAGTAGAAACAGACGCTGAAACCGAAGACGGGGGGGGTGATTTCAGATAATTCATCCGAAGATGAAAGCATAGAAATCACCGATGAACCACAGGAATCCGCGGATACCGAGGGCGAAGACGCTGAGATCGATATTCAGGAAGAGGAAGAAACTTCGCCGGAAGATGTATTCAGTGCGGAGGATGAGATCGCTGTACTGAATGATGAAGGAGGGGAAGAACCTGCTACAGAAGACGGAGAAAGTCCGGCTACAGCAGTGACTCTGACTCCGGCTACAGAATATGAAGCCAATATTGATGAAGCAGGAAAAACAGTCTGGTTTAAATTCACCCCTGCAGAATCAGGAAGATATGAAATTTATTCTACCGGAAGGTTTGATACGTATGTAGAATTTTACGGTACTAATCCAGCAGGAACCAGAATAGCTGAGAACGATGACGGTAACAAGGATGTTAATTTCAGTCTGAAACAGAATTTAGAAGCAGGCAAAACCTATTATTATCGTACAAAAATGTATAGTGAATACGTTACAGGCACATTTAATGTGCAGATAGTGCAAAAGAAGGTATTAAGTGTAGAAGCCACGAATGTTTTGACGGAGGGTATTGCAGGGACTGCTTTTTATACGTATGCAGATCTGACAGTTAAATCTGCAGATGATACGGTTATTTCAACACAATTATCCTATAATGATAGTCAAGTGAGAGTATATGATGATTCCGGGTATATAGGCTCAATAAGCGTTTCTCTGACAAAAGATGGTCAGGAATATTCTCTGGGAAAAACGCTTGATGCGGGCATTTATACAATGAAATTTGTGTATAAGAATGCTGGGGAAGAGGAAGCATCAGTAGAAAGTGCTCCGTATACAGTGACAATCAGGGATATTGAAGATATCGCGAACTCACCTCTGTATAAAGGAAGTCTGTCTCTGAATAAAACGACAGAGGTAAGTACACCAATCAAGGGCATGGCTTACTATAGCTTTACAGCACCGGCAGATGGTGATTATTACATGACAAATTGTAAATCAAGTTTTTCTGTCTATAGAGTAAATAGTGACGGAACTGTTTATGATGCAGGACAGACCTGGATTGGCTCGAAAAAGGACGACAGGTTTTATCTGTGCTTCTATGGCGGCAACTATTCCGACAGTGATAAAGAAACTGTAAGTGTTACAGTAAAACCGATAGTTGACATGGAATCCATGGTTTATGTAGCAGATTCAGACAGTGCGATAGACGGCCTGGAGAATCCGACTGCGTGGGAAAATATGCCCGGCAGATTGATATTGACAGATAAGGAAGGCGGAACAGAAGAGATCGTACCAACCTGGGATAGCATTTTATGGCTTGCATCCGGATACAATATACACAATGAGGTATACACGATTAATGCGGATAAGTCAGAAACTAAATTTGAACGGTATGATGAGGAGAATTATGAAGCCAGACCATTTCCGGCTGGCAACTATAAAGTAAGATTTACATTATATAACAACAATGGTTCAGAAACTGGTATAACAGCAGAAACTACCTTTACTGTGAAGGCTCTGGACTTCATGAGTTTACCTGAACTGAAAAAAGATTCCAATGCAATCGATGTCAGTGAATCACGTTATAAATGGTACCGCTTTACACCATGGAAAGACGGACATTATCATTTTCAGTGGAAGTTTGCAAAGGAAAACGGAAATTCAGATGGCTTTGACAGAAAATGGTATCGTATAGAGAATGGAAAACCTGTACCATACGACATGTATTGGGATATCGAGGATGGCAATTCTGAACTGAAAAATGATACACAGTATGTTATAGGAATCAAGTCTGCAGAGGACAATCCTGTTACGTTGAATATCACCAAAGAAGCAGTAGCTGTTGAGATGAAGAATCTTGTTTATTCACCGAATCCGATGACATTTACAGCAGGATTTGATAATGTCAGTCTGGATAAATTCAAGGGAACTGTTGTCTTTGACAATGATACAACAAAGGCTGTTTCCATGGGATATGAGGATTATGATAATGATCTGTCATATATGCTTGTAAATTCGGACGATAATACTGTTGATACATTAAATCTCCCGGCCGGAGAATATTTTTATAAGATTTTGTATAACAGAATCCAAGTAGCTTCTATTCCGGTTGCTGTCGTAGAACCGGAAATTACAGTGGACCTCAAAGCAGACAATGCCGGTATTGTGAAAAATAGCGGTTCTCGGATGATTGTTTCCTTTACACCGGAGAAATCAGGCAAGTATGAACTGAATTTTAACGCAGGAGTAAGAAGCGTAAAATTAGCAACGAAAAATGAAGACGGTACATATACGCAGATAAATAGCTGGAGCAATTATTATGATAATCTGTATTCTGTATATGCAACGTTGAATGCCGAAACTACATATTATTTTGGAATTTCAGCAGAGGATCGTTATCAGGAGCTGCAGGTCACACCAAAGCTTCTTGCAAAGCCTGTAAAGATTGAGACAAAGCTGCTGGAGAACAGAGAATACATAGAAGAAATTGATGATTTCAGCGATGTAAAACTGGAAACAACAGTAACCTTCAGTGACGGTACTACAAAAAAAGTTTCAAACAACGAGAAATTCGATGGATATGAAATAGAATATGAAGGATGTCTGGCTGGTGAAGTTGAATATAGCAGATTTTACTTTTATAGTAGTCTGAACCCGGGTACATGGAATATTCGTCCATGTCTCGTAGACACAGATTCAGATGATAATGAGAGTGATATAAAGGGAAATCTGACAGGAAAAGAAATAACCATTACGGTCAATTCACTGAATGACAAAATGTCAGAGTTTACTCCATTAGAAAAGGATAAAGAAACAAATGTAAAAGCAACGAATCAGGCACTGTACACCTTTACAGCAGATAAGGCGGGAACATATGTGCTGTCCGGCGAAGCGGGAATAGAAGGAACAGCATATATTTATGATGCCGAAGAGGCGTGTTGGTATGAATATAATCTTTATAAAGAATTGAATCTTGCAGCAGGACAAAGCTGCGTGATCAAGCTTCAGCCATACTTTGACACCGCAATTACAGTGTCCAAAAAAATTGAAGAGATTCCGGATCCAGATCCGGGTGACAAACCGACAGGAGAAACGACAAAGGATTTTGAGCTTACAGATGGAATGTCCGAAAAAGAGATAACAGTTGCAAATGAGGGAGATGTTGTATCTGCAACATTTACACCTCCGGCAGATGGATATTATCGAGTAGATATTAGTGATATCAGAGATATCAGTGATTATGAAGCCGATGTTTCAACTTCTTTATACCGTGATGATAATGGAGATAATATAACAACAACTTCATCTGATGAATTAACCTGGAAGCTTGAAAATGGAAAGAAATATACCTATACATTTGAACTTCGGGAAGAGGATACGGAGGATTGCATAAGAGGAAGCTTCAAAGTATCTTTCCAGAAGGTTGAAATAAAAACAATCAAAAATATCGAACTGGTTTTGAAGGATGAATATCAGGCATCTGACTGTACGCTGTTTGATGATCTGTACGACTTCTATAATACAAAGATAACCTATCAGGATGGATTATCCAAGATCTATGAAGGGTTATGGGGCACAGATGAGTATGGAAATCAGTGGAATACGACTCATAAGGAAGACGAATCCACCAGTTATGCTTCAAAGGCAATTAAGTATCAGATATCTTTCATGTATCTTGGAACAGGAGAGAGTGACTGGGAGGAGATCGGCCAGCAGTCGATTAATATTCCGGCACTGGATTCCTTTGACGAGCTTGCAGTTGATAAAGAGGTGATGCCATTTAAAGATGAAACAGACAGGAAATATTACAGATTTACTCCATCAGAAACAGGAACCTACCGGTTTGACAGTAAGATGATCGGAACCCATTCATTAGATGTTAATATATATACAATAGACGGTGCTTATAACGGCAGCGAAAATCGATGGCAGTTAGAGCAAAACGAGATGAGCAAGACATATTTAGGGGCCGGAAAAGTAAGCTGCTATCTGCAAAAAGGTCAAACCTATGTAGTACAGGTTAACTGGCATTATGATGAAGATGCAAGTACATCTACTCTTCAGATTAAAAAAATAAAAACTCTGAAATCCATTGAAGTGGAAAAGAAACCTGATCAGACATCAGTACTTCCGGGAAATTCTGATTTTCTTCGTTTTTCTCTTGATGGAATGACAATTAATGCAACTTATACGGATGGCTCTGTGGAAAAAATTGTATATGGAAAAACTGATTCACAGGGAATGACTTGCGAGCTTTATTCTATGGAGTGGATAAATGATGAGAAGTGCAGAGTAATGGTTGAGATGGGTGGCTATAAGGCATCCTTTGATCTTGAGGCCGCAAGCTGGGATGATGTTCCGGCACTGACACCTGAAAAAGAAGAAAGTGTAGTGGCAACAGCCAACGGTATGGCATTTCGTAGATTTGTACCTTCTGAATCTGGATATTATTCATTCAGTGGCAAGAATTGCTGGATACAGCTTTATGACTCCAGTGCGAAGGAAGGTCTGACTGAGGATCGCGCTTATCTGGAAAAGGATGTACCTTACTGGGTTTATATCTATGTAACAAATCCGAAGGAAACTGCAACCATAAAAGTTCTTACAGGTGCCTGCCAGTGGGAAGTACTTGAAGAAGTTGAAGCAACCTGTACAAAAGATGGAAAAGTTGTGAAGAAATGCAAAACTCATGGTGATACAATTACAATGATCGACAGTGCACGCGGACATGAATGGGGCGCATGGACAACAATCAAAAAGCCGTCCTGTGCTGATGGTGAGCAGCAGCACGTTTGCGGCGTCTGCAAAACAGTCGAAAAGCGTTCCATCAAAGCAACTAAGGCACACAGCTTCTCTGCATGGAAAGTAACGAAGAATGCCACAGTTCTTGCAGAAGGTGTTCAGCAGCGCAGCTGCAGCGTATGCGGTAAGACAGAGACAGCATCCATAGCGAAACTTCCGGCAACAATCGCTCTCAATGTCAAAGGAACGATTCCGCTGAAAGTAAAACAGTCCTTTACCGTAAAAGTTACAATGGGTGCGGGAGACCGAATTGTTTCCTGGAAGACAAGCAACAAGAAAGTCGTATCTGTTAAGAATGGCAAGATCAAAGGTCTCAAAGCAGGAAAGAGCGCAACAATCACCGTTCAGCTTGCGAGCGGTAAGAAAGCAAGCTTTAAGGTAAAAGTTCAGAAGCCTGCAGTTGCAACGAAGTCCATCAAGGTTACAAACACAGCAACCGGCAAGAATCAGGGCAAGAAAGCAACGCTGAAACGTGGCCAGAGTCTGAAACTCAAAGCAGCACTTACACCGATAACAAGCTTACAGAAGGTTACATGGTCTACTTCCAACAAGAAGATCGTAACTGTCAGCAAATCCGGTGTGATCAAAGCGAAGAAAAAAGGTAAAGCAACCATTACTGTGAAGTCCGGAAACAAGAAATACAACATTAAGATCACAGTAAAATAAATCAGTTTTCATGAAAGGAAACCCTCATGGCGGAAGCTGTGGGGGCTTTCTTTAGCTTGAAGTTTATGAACATAAAAAATCTGGGAATAATGCAGCATTTTTTGATTTTGTCGAAAGAATGTGAAAAAAGTGCGGAAAATCATAGACAGTGACGGGGTGAAATTATATAATTACGACATAAAAATTTCTATAAGGAGGGCACATGCATGAAGAAGAAAAAACTGGCATTGCTGCTGGCAGTAGCTATGTCTGTAACAAGTATTGACAGCACTGCGATGATAGTCAATGCAGCAGATTTTACTTCTGAAGACGTGCAGGAACAAGGCGTTGAGCTTACGGACGAACCATCCGAAGCTACAGTGGAAACAGACGCTGAAACCGAAGACGGTGGGGTGCTTTCAGAGAATTCATCCGAAGATGAAAGCATAGAAATTACCGATGAACCACAGGAATCCGCGGATACTGGGGGTGAAGATACCGGGATCGATATTCAGAAAGAATCTTCACCGGAAGATGTATTCAGTGCGGGGGATGAGATTGCTGTACCGGATGATGAAGTAAAGTCTGTATCGGCAACGAATGTTCTTTTGGATGGTGTTGCGGGAATCCCATTTTATACATCTGCTGATCTGGAGGTTACATATACAGGCGGAAGAGATGCCGTAAGAACATGCCAGTTTAACTATGAAGAGGTTAGTTTAGGGGATAGTTATACAACAGATGGTACGGAGATCACAGTTACATTAGAGGATGCCGATGGGAATACATATGGTCTTGGAAGCAGACTGGCGGCGGGAACTTACACAATGAAATTTACCTGCGGAGATATTGTAAGTGAGCCATATACAGTCAGTATAAAGCAGATGAGTGACTCTCCGTTGTATAAAGGTCCTGTAAATCTGAATGAGGATACAGAAGCAGAGAGCCCTCTTCAGGGTGTTGCTTATTATAGTTTTGAAGCTCCGACAGCAGGAAACTATTATATGGATACCTGTGATTCAAACTATAGAGTGTATGTAGACGATGGTAAAAACAGTTATTCTGTTTATGATGGCAATAACTGGTATCAGGAAGCGCAGCAGACTGCTTATATAGGTTTTTATGGAGGCAGTCTTAACAGTGATGCAAATGAAGATGCCATTATGAAAATCAAAACACAGTCGGAGATTATGTCTGTTAAGTATACTGCAGAGTCTACGACTGCGATAGAAGGTCTTGATAATCTGTGGCGGTATAGTGATATGCCGGGTCTCCTTACACTGACATATAAAGATGGCACAACAGATACGCTCAGAGCAGAGTTTGGAAATACGGTATATGACAAGCAGGGGCAGGCAGTTTATTCAGAAACATGTGCGGTTAACGGAGAAAAAGAAACTTCGGTTGACTGGAACGAGATAGGGAATGTACTTCCTGCCGGAACGTACAGAATCTATTTTATGTTACAGCCAGAGGCACAGGATTCCGACAATTCAGTAAATGTGCATACAGATCTGACAGTTAATAAGCTGAATTATGACAGCCTTAGATCACTGGAGATGGGTGAGAATGAATTGGAAGCAGGTGAACTTCAGAAAAAATGGTATAGTTTTAGTCCGGAAGAAGACGGATATTATCATTTTGACTGGAATGTGGGAGATTCATCAGGTGATTCAGAAGGAGTTGGAAGAATCTGGTATAAATATGAAAATGGAAAACTTGATTCGTGCTTCGATCATTGGAATATGGAAAGGGGAAAGGTAAAAGTTTCCAGGGGTGTAAAATACATTGTAGGTGTTTCCAGTGAAAGCGGCAGGACGGTTTCATTGAATCTTAAAAAAGTAAAAACACTGAAATCCATCGAGATGACAAAACGTCCTGAACAGACCGAGTTACTGCCTGGTGACAGAGCATGGGTTTCCCTCAAAGGAATGGAAATCACTGCATCTTATGCAGATGGTGATAATGAAACGATTACTTTCGGACAGACAGATTCGCAGGGTATGAGTTTTAAACAGAAGGGCACTTATACATGGGTAAATGAAGAAATCTGCCGTGTACCGGTAAGCATGGGCGATTGCCAGATTTATGTAGAATTTGAGGCTGCTGACTGGAATGCTGTTCCGAAGATGGAGTTTGGTACAGAAGAAAAACTGGATACTGCACCGGGAAACCAGACAATTCGCAGATTCATCCCGGATAAGTCTGGATATTACTCTTTCAGTGCAACGAATGCTTATATAGATGTTATAGACTCCGAAACACAGAAATGTCTCAGTGCGGAGAAAGCATATCTGGAAGCTGGTAATACATATCAGATTTATGTTGCAGCGTTGAAAGAAGATGTTATTCTCAAGGTTGGGGATGTTCCCTGCGAGTGGGAAGTAAGTGAACGGATTCCAGAGACTTGTACTACAGACGGAAAAGTTGTAAGAAAATGTAAAGTTCATGGTGAAACAAGTACTACACTGGAGAGTGCTCCCGGTCATGACTGGAGCAGATGGAAGGTGACGAAGAATGCCACAGTTCTTGCAGAAGGTGTTCAGCAGCGCAGCTGCAGCGTATGCGGTGAGACAGAGACTGCATCCGTAGCGAAACTTCCGGCAACGATCGCCCTCAATGTAAAAGGAAAGATCCCGCTGAAAGTGAAACAGTCCTTTACCGTAAAAGTTACAATGGGTGCGGGAGACAGAGTTGTTTCCTGGAAGACAAGCAACAAGAAAGTCGTATCTGTTAAGAATGGCAGGATTAAAGGTCTCAAAGCAGGAAAGAGCGCAACAATCACGGTAAAGCTTGCAAGCGGCAAGAAAGCAAGCTTCAAAGTAAAAGTTCAGAAGCCTGCAGTTGCAACGAAGTCCATCAAGGTTACGAATGCAGCAACCGGCAGGAATCAGGGAAAGAAAGCAACGCTGAAACGTGGCCAGAGTCTGAAACTCAAAGCTGCACTTACACCGGTGACAAGCTTGCAGAAGGTTACATGGTCCAGTTCCAACAAGAAGATCGTAACTGTCAGCAAATCCGGTGTGATCAAAGCGAAGAAAAAAGGTAGAGCTACCATTACTGTGAAGTCCGGAAACAAGAAATACAACATCAGGATCACAGTAAAATAAATCACTTTTCATGAAAGGAAACCCTCATGGCGGAAGCTGTGGGGGCTTTCTTTTGGCTTCTGCGAACGTTGGTCTTTCTTTTTTGATTGCTTTGTATTAGAATAATAGTATTGAGTACAATGTAACGAACGGATTGGAGAAACTATATGAAGGTTGTGATTTTAGCGGGTGGCTTCGGTACCAGAATCAGTGAAGAAAGTCATCTAAAACCAAAGCCTATGATCGAGATTGGGGAGAAACCGATTCTCTGGCATATCATGAAGATGTATTCTGCTTATGGATTTAATGAATTTGTGATCTGCTGTGGATATAAACAGCATGTCATTAAAGAATGGTTTGCAGACTATTATCTTCACAACAGCAACATTACCTTTGATTTCACACAGGAAAATAAAATGATTGTGCACAACAATGTGCTGGAGCCATGGAAGGTGACAATTGTAGATACCGGACTGAATACGATGACCGGCGGACGTATCAGACGTGTCCGTGAATATCTTGAAGAAGACACATTTATGATGACGTACGGTGATGGTGTAGCTGATATCAATATAAAAGAACTTCTGGAATATCACAGATTGCACGGAAAGATGGCAACGCTTACGGCAGCACAGCCCGGCGGACGTTTTGGTATTCTCGATATCGAAAATGATGGAACAATCACCAATTTCAGAGAAAAGAAAAAAGAAGACGGTGGCTGGATCAATGCCGGATTTATGGTGCTGGAACCGTCGATCATTGATCTGATCGAGGGTGATGAGACTGTTTTTGAAAAAGGCCCTCTTGTGGAGGCGGCCCGTATGGGACAGTTGAATGCCTATAAGCACAAAGGCTTCTGGCAGTGCATGGACACTTTGCGCGAGAAAAATATGCTGGAAGAGCTCTGGCAGAGCGGAGAGGCACCGTGGAAGATCTGGAAATAAATATATATAAGAGACTGAGGGAGAAATTATGAAATCATACAAAATAGCAGTTGCAGGTACAGGATATGTAGGTTTATCACTTGCGGTTCTGCTTTCACAGCACAATGAAGTACATGCAGTAGACATCATACCGGAGAAGGTTGATCTGATCAACCACCGCAAATCCCCGATACAGGATGATTATATTGAGAAATATCTTGCAGAAAAAGAACTGAATCTTACAGCAACAACAGACGGTGCATCCGCATACAAAGATGCAGATTTTGTTATCATTGCAGCACCGACTAATTATGACAGCCGCAAAAACTTCTTCGATACATCCGCAGTTGAGGCGGTGATCGAGCTGGTAATGTCTGTCAATCCGAATGCGATTATGGTTATCAAATCCACGATTCCGGTTGGATACACCGAGTCTGTACGTAAGAAATATCAGTCTTCCAATATTATTTTCAGCCCGGAATTCCTGAGAGAATCCAAGGCACTTTATGATAACCTTTATCCGTCAAGAATCATCGTCAGTACAGACAAAGACGATGCTCATCTTGTAGAGGCTTCTCATACATTTGCCGCACTTCTCCGGCAGGGCGCAATTAAGGAAGACATTGATACACTGTTTATGGGATTTACAGAGGCTGAGGCAGTGAAGCTTTTTGCCAACACTTATCTGGCACTTCGCGTATCGTACTTTAACGAGCTGGATACTTATGCAGAGATGAAGGGGCTGGATACACAGGCAATCATCAATGGTGTCTGCCTGGATCCTCGAATCGGCAGCCATTACAACAACCCGTCCTTTGGCTACGGCGGATACTGTCTTCCGAAAGATACGAAGCAGCTTCTTGCAAACTATGCAGATGTACCACAGAACATGATGTCTGCAATCGTAGAGAGTAACCGTACACGTAAGGACTTTATTGCAGACCGTGTACTTCATATGGCAGGATATTATGATTATTATAATCGTGGAGATTTCAGCGCAGACTGTGAAAAAGAATGCGTGATCGGTGTTTACAGACTTACCATGAAGAGCAATTCCGACAACTTCCGTCAGAGTTCTATTCAGGGTGTTATGAAGCGTATCAAGGCAAAAGGGGCTACGGTTGTTATTTATGAGCCGACACTGGAAGATGGCAGCACATTTTTCGGAAGCCGTGTAGTGAATGATCTTGCGAAGTTTAAAGAGATGAGCCAGGCAGTCATTGCCAACAGATATGATGCGTGTCTGGACGACATCAAAGATAAAGTTTATACCCGCGATATTTTCAAAAGAGACTAAAGCGGTTTTATGGAGGAAGACTTTTGAGCGGAAAGGCAACGAGCTGCGATTACTGTGCGAATTATGTGTATGATGAGGACAGTGAGAGCTATTATTGTGATGTAAACCTGGATGAGGACGAATACTATCGTTTCATCAGCACAGAATACAAGGAATGTCCGTATTACCGAAACGGAGATGAGTACCGGGTAGTGCGCCATCAGATGTAAGGGAAACGGAGAAAACAAATGATTACAGTAGAGCTGGATAATTTCAGCCTGAAAGAGATCTGCCAGTCCGGACAGTGCTTCCGGATGTACGAAACAGCAGAAAATACCTATGAACTGATCGCAGGCGATAAGTACCTGAAAATGACACAGGAAGGCAGTATTGTAAATTTTTACTGCAGTGACATGGAGTTTATCTGTTACTGGGTGCCATATTTTGACATTGATGCGGATTACAGCAGTTATATAGCAAAAATAAATCCCAGAGATACTTATCTGGTGGAAGCCGCTGAGTGTGGGAGCGGCATTCGTATCCTGCAGCAGGATCTGTGGGAAATGATCATCACGTTTTTGATCTCGCAGCAGAATAACATCTCCCGGATCAGAGGCTGTGTGGAGAGACTATGCGAGGCTTACGGAGAGAAAAAAACCTCCGGAGAAAAGGAATATTACGCATTTCCGACACCGGAGCAGCTTGCGGGCGCATCTGAAGAAGATTTACGTAAACTGGGAATGGGATACCGGGCACGTTATATTGCGGAGACAACCCGGAGTATTCTGGACGGAGAGATTTCACTGGAGCGAATCTACCGCTTCCGTTATTACCGCCGTGCGAAGCAGGAACTTATGAAACTGAGCGGCGTGGGGGAAAAGGTAGCAGACTGCATTTGCCTTTTTGCACTGCATCATATGGATGCATTTCCGGTTGATACCCATATTCGGCAGGTGCTTGACGAGCATTACAGGAGAGGTTTTCCGAATCGTCGGTATCATGGCGTGCGAGGTATCATGCAGCAGTATATTTTTTATTATGAGCTGAATAAAAACTGAAAAATAATGACATACAGAGATCTGTTTCATTCCCTGTTAGCGGGGAACGGCAGGTCTCTTTTTTTGCGCACAATCTGCATATGAAAACAGCAGGAAAATATATGAAGAAAAAGTTAAATAAATACAACAAGTGTATTTCGTACTGTTTTTATATGAAAAATATTATCAATAACAAAATTATTGAGAAAAAAAGTCGGTTTTGAGTTAGAAAAACCTAACGAAAATATGGACACGAAATTTTTTTTATGATATAAAAATATAGGTTAGAAGAAACTAACGGAAAAGAAAGAGGAGGAAGAAGATGGCTAATAAAAATTTGTTAAAAAAAATTGCACCGGTTATCCTCAGTGCGACAGTAGCGATGACTGGTATGCCGTCTGCAGCTTTTGCAGCAGAATTTTCTGACGAAGAAGTACTTCTGGATGGAAGCGCAGAAGATGAAGAAGCAGATGTGGAAATAGCAGATACAGAAGAAGATGAGGCAGATACAGATATTACGATCGCAGATGCAGACGAAAATGCAGACGATGCAGAAACAGCAGAAGAGGAACTTTTCGATGCAGAAGATGTTTTTGGCACAGAAGGCGAGACAGAAGCTTTTGCAGAAGATGGTAATGCTGTTGAAAGCGGGTTTGTATATGGTACAGCAAACATTCCGTATGCCGATTTCTTTTATGGTGAGATGAATGATGTACAGCAGAATGCAGAAATGCAGCTGGACGCAGCAGATCCTGTTACAGCAGCCGGATATCGTGAAGAGGGCATGTACGATGCGGTAACAAGCTGTACAAACAGTAAATCTAAAAGATATGCGACTTCTTACTATACAGAAAACACAGAAAACGGAAGTGTGACTCTGGAAGGTATCAGGGATGTAAATATTGCAGTTCCGACAAGCCTTTATAAAGAGGCACAGGAAGCAATTAAAGAGGGCAAAAACTGCTCCAACCAGCTCCTTTCTATTATCGGAAGTCTTAAGAATGTAAGTGAAACTGCTCCGGAATCAGGCGAATATAAAGTTTTGAACGGTAACGGAACACTTACTGCAATGACTACAGAGACAAAGACACTGACGGTTGATTCTTCTATTTCAACATCATCTGTATGGGGAAATTATCAGGTCAGCGTAGAGTTTGGAGATAAAAATCCAGATCAGCCAACAACTGCAAACATGATGGGTGTTATTTTTGAGACATCCGATGGTGAAAAATATGCAATGGAGCATTCACAGAACCTGTGGCTTAGAACCGGCGAAATTGCATTTGCAGTAAAAGATGGCTTTGTGGAGCCACATAAAAACACAATTGATGCAAAACGCAGCAAGGGGCTGGAAGGAAAGACAATTAAAAAAATTACTTATCTTGTAAAAGATGGTGCGGATATTGTTATTCCGACAAATCTTCTCTGCAAATATAAACTTGCAGACGGCCAGGGAATTATCGGACCGGAGGAAAAAGTTGTATATCAGAGAGGATATGGAAGAACTAATGTCCAGATGACATATCAAGTTCCGGAGACTTCCAGTTATAAACTTTCTTCTGTAAAATACGACGGCAATGAGCTTGAACAGGGAGCTTATGCAGGATATACATACGATGAAGACAAAAAGATACTGACGGTAAATGGTGATACATGGAGTAATAGCACGACTGGAGTAGGAACTTATACTCTTACTTTTACAGATCAGTCAGATGCACCGTATGAAGATATTACAGTCCAGGTCGTATTAAGTGCTGACGAAACAAAAGTTCAGTTTGCCATTCAGGACAATAAGCTGGTAAAAATTGATCCGAATGGAGACACTATATACGAAGCAAAAGATTACATCAAAAACATCACTTCTATTAAAATCGACGGACAGGCACTGGGTGGAAAAAAAGCAAACATCAGTGAAATTGCCAAAACAGTTTTTAATGAGAATACAGGTGCAGTCAACTTTGATGCAAAGGTTAATAATACGGCAGTATTTGCAAAAGGTGATGGCGGAAGCTACAATGTAGAGCTGACATCATCCGGATTTAATGATGTTACAGGTACCGTTACACAGGATTCCGGTGAATACAAATACGTATACGCAGGACTTACATGGGAACAGTACTGGGCATCTGAAGGTGTATACGAAGCAACAAATACTTCAGCTTCTGAGGACAAAGACAGACGTGGTGAAAGCGATATGGGCGGTTTTGATGCTGTCACAAGAGCAACTGCAAACCATGGTCTCCACAGAGGAAGTTTCCAGACAATGGCAACTGTTTACGATGCGAACGGAAAGACCTATGCACTTGCCGGATGGAAAGACAAAACAACAATGATTCTTACAGACGGAAGCACTGTTTCCTGCAGCAAAGGAAAAATAAACGGTATAGATGTCACTGAGTATAAAGTAACCGGCCTGAAATATATTCCGGTAAAAGTAAAAACAGCAGATTATGATGCATTCAAGAAGGCATTTAAAGTAGTAGAAAACGGCGAAAAACTGTTTGGTGGTTATGCTGAAAATAACCTTAGTGCTTATGAAGAAACAGCAGAAGTCAATGCAAATACCAACGGACTTAAGACAGCAACAAAGGACGGAGATACCTTTACATTCAGCGCAAGAGCAAACGGAACAACTTCCGGCCTTAAGGGAGAAGCGCTGAAAACAGCAGATGGCATTACGACTAAAATGAAGCCGGGAAGCGGTAGCTACGGTGAATTCCTCCGTGTAGACCTTACAGGTAACTATGGCGGTCTCGGTGGTGCAATGCAGGCTGTAAAATGGACATATTATGGTGATGACGATACATACAGCAATGCACTTCAGAGCTATGGTACAAAATTTGCGGCAGACAACTGGATGCACAAATTCCACGGTATTCAGCTTGGCCTGACAGATTCTGTACGCTGCAAACTTCCGGCAGATACTGACGGAACAGGATACTGGGAAGTAACCGTTTACGGTCTGGGATACAGCGATTATACATTTAGGTTCCAGGCAACAGACGAAAATATTGCAAAACCGGCAGGCGATGCAGATTCCACACCACTAAAAAATATTATTGCGGAAGCAAAAGCACTTAAAGAGGCAGACTACACACCGGACAGCTGGGATACTCTTGTAAACGAGCTGGAAGAATGCGAAGACATGCTGGCTAATATCGCAAACCAGACCCAGTATGGAATTGAAGAGCAGATCGGTCACTTAAGAGAAGCAATCGACAGCCTTGTAAAAGCAGAATTCAAACTGAATCAGACATCAGCAACACTTTACAGTGGTGCAGCCGTTACTCTGAGCGCGACAACAAATCTGACAGGTGATATTACATGGAAATCCAGTGATGCAAAAGTGGCAACAGTAGATGCAAAAGGTAATGTAAAAGCTGTAAATGCAGGAACTGCAACCATCACGGCAACACTTGGAAAAGTTTCCGCAACATTCACTGTAACGGTTAAGAACCCGTCGATTACAGCAAAAGCAGACAGTTCAGTTATCTACACAAAATCAAAAACTACTACAAAGATTAATGTTGTGAAAGACGGGGTAACCGGAAATGCGACATTCAGATCCAGTAACACAAAGGTAGCAACTGTAAGTGCAAATGGTACTGTAAAAGCGAAAAAAGCCGGAAAAGTAAATATTACAGTTCAGGTTGGAAACTACAAGCAGGTTGTTAAGATCACAGTTAAGAAACCAACTATGAAACTTGTAAAATCTTCTGCAAAACTGAAAAAAGGCAAGAAGGTTACAATTAAAGTAAAAGCAGCACCGGTTTCTAAAGTAACATTCAAGAGCAGCAATAAAAAAGTCGCTACAGTCAGCAGCAAGGGTGTTGTTAAAGCAAAGAAAAAAGGTACTGCAACAATTACAGTAAAATGCAATGGAATTACAAAGAAATTCAAAGTAACTGTAAAGTAAGATAACCGATAGTTAACAATAACAAAGACGGGGGTTGTTTCCGGACAGCCCCTGCCTTTGTATGTTAAAAAGACAGGGAGAAAGCAAGAATAAAAAGGACGGAAAAATTATGCATGATAAAAAAAATCTGCTCAAACTCCTTCCGGCAGCGGCGGTGATCGCGGCAGTGGCAGTTACGGCGGTACAGGGAAAGGCAACCGACGGGATTCAGAAAGAGCCGGAAAATACGGAAGTACGGGATGCCGGAGAACTGTCAGGATTGTTGAAAACAGCATATTTTGATGAGGATACTTCAGCTGACAGCGGTACAAAAGAAATCGCAAAAGCCAAAAAGAAAAAAGCAAAAAAGAGCGGCATCAAAAAAGGTACTGCGAAGGCATTGCCGGATGAGTCGAAGAAAACCTCGGCAGAAGGTCAGGGCAGTACGACGACTCCGACGACAGAAGTTCCGAAAAGTGGATATAAAGACGGAACTTATCAGGGAAGCGGAACAGGATTTGGCGGGACAATTACCGTGCAGGTTACGGTTTCAGGTGGGAAAATTACAGCAATCGATATAGTAGATGCATCCGGCGAAACCACATCTTACTTTGCATCTGCAAAAGGTGTCATTGGCAAAATGCTGGCAGGGCAGACTCCAAATGTAGATGCGGTCAGCGGCGCCACGTATTCCTCGAACGGTATCATTCAGGCTGTTCAGGATGCACTTTCAAAGGCTGGAGGAAAGGAAAAACAGCCTGTGAAGAAAACAAAGAAGAAAAAAACAACTCCGACTCCGACAGTGACCCCAACAGTAAAACCACGCCCGACACAGGCTGCTTCCGGTGATGAGACTGCTGAGGTGAAGTACAAGGATGGAACATATACAGGCAAAGCACGTGGATATTCAGGATTTGTGACGATTTCACTGACTATTAAAGATGGAGTGATTACAGAAGTAAGCAATACAAATACGGACACAAAATCCTTTTTCAGAAAAGCATGGAAGGTTCTGCAGCCTGCGATTCTGGAACATCAGTCTGCTGACGGAATAGATGCTGTCAGCGGAGCAACATTTTCGTCAAACGGGATTATCGGAGCAGCACAAAATGCAATAGAAGCTGCGAAGATTACAGTAAAGCCAACAGCAACTCCGACACCGGCACCGGAGGCTACGGTAACACCAACGGCCGCACCTGAAGCAACCCCGATACCGAGTCCTGTTCCGACAGTAACCCCGACGGCCACACCAATCCCTGCCCCGGAGGAGAACCCGACAGCAACTCCGACCCCGACACCGACAGTTGCACCAACAGAGACTCCAAGCGGAAAATACATAGACGGAACCTATACTGGAAGTGGAGAAGGGAATTATGGCCCGGGCAGTGTAACAGTAACAGTGACTGTTGCAGGAGGGCAGATCGCATCGGCATCGTATTCCACAGAGGATGATGAAGATTATTTTATAGATGCATGGAATGGGATTTATGGTCAGATCATGGGAAAACAGACGGCTGAAGGCATTGATGCAGTAAATGGATCCACGTATTCTTCACATGGAATTATACAGGCATTTCAAAATGCCCTCAGTCAGGCAAAACGGCAGTAAGTTGTCATATTTTAAGCGCAAAAGGAGAAAATGGAATGAAATACCAGAGTTTTTGTATGAGAGTTTTGTGTCTTCTATTGATTCTGGCGGCTGTAATAGGCTATAATTCTATGCAGAAAAAAGATACACAGGAACAGGAAACTCAGGAGATCACACAGTTAAAGAAACGTGTGGACACACTTGAAGAACAGCAGAAAGAAATGCTTGCTGCTCTCGAAGAAGCAGCTAAAAATCAGGAAACTGCAAAAGCACAGGCGAAGACAGATGCAAAGGATAATGCAACAAAAGAAGACGCGGCAGACAGTGAAGATGCAGAAAGTACGGATGATTCTGAAAACTTTTACAAAGACGGTACTTATACCGGATCTGCACAGGGATTCGGCGGTGCGATCGAGGTTCAGGTAACACTGAAAGATGATGAGATCACTGACATTCAGGTGACAAGTGCATCAGGGGAAGATTCTGCATATCTTTCTCAGGCACAGAGTGTGATAAGCTCGATCATATCTGCACAGAGTACAGATGTGGATACTGTATCAGGCGCTACATTCAGTTCAACCGGTATTATCAACGCTGTTATTGATGCCATTGGAAAGGCGGAAAACGAATGAAAAAGAGGCAGAGAAAGGTCCGGCTGATCCGGGCTGCGATACAGCTTGTGTTTTTCATTTTTTATCCGGCACTTTTTTCCACGGCATTTGCAGGAATAAAATCTGTTTTTCAGGCACTTGCCGCACACCAGCCGATCACATGGAACTCTTTTCTTGATGTGACGGGAGTTCTTCTGGTGATCACGATTTTGTTTGGACGCCACTTCTGCGGTTATGCCTGCGCGTTTGGTTCACTTGGTGACGCCATGTATGAACTGACACTTTTTATCCGGCAGAAGATTTTTCACAAGAAAGGCCGCCATGGTTATCCGGAAAAAGTAGTGAGAGTACTTCAGAAAGTAAAATACATTCTTCTGGCTTTTTTGCTGCTGTCGATATTGACCGGATGGTATGCAAATCTTCAGGGCATGAGTCCGTGGGATGTTTTTTCCATGCTGACCGCAGGAAAACTTCCGAATGCTTCCTATAAGATCGGAATTGCGTTACTTATTTTGATTCTGATCGGGATGTGCACGCAGGAGCGTTTTTTCTGTCAGTTCCTTTGTCCGATGGGCGCAGTTTTTGCAATGATGCCGATACTGCCGACGGCGCTGTTTCACAGAAACCGTGAAAAATGTCCGGCGAAATGTGGACTTTGTAAAAAACGCTGCCCGGCACATCTGGAGATCGACGGGGATACCTCTCTTTCGGGAGAATGTATCTGCTGTCATGCCTGTGAAGTGACCTGTCCACGTAAAAATATACAGATTGGACCGGTAAAGGTCCGGGAAACGGAGAAAAATGAGAAATAAAAAGAAGTTTGCGACCAGTCTGCTCTGTGGAATGAGCAGTTTTATGCTGGCTGCGATGCCGGTAATGGCAGATGCAGAGGTGCAGAAATATACAAATACAGATTTTGCGATGGATACCGTGGTTTCAGAGACTTTGTATACAACAGGGGAGGATCTGAATACGATGATCGGTGACAGGCTCCGGGAGATTGAGACGGATCTGCTTTCATGGACGGATGAGGATTCGCAGATCGCGAAGCTGAATGCAGCGTCCGGCGAGGCGGTAGAAGTATCGGATGAGCTTGCCGGCTATCTGGAGAAAATTTTTCAGCTTGCGCAGGATTCGGACGGGGCATTTGACCCGACAATCGGTAAGATCATACGTCTCTGGGATATTGCCGGAGAAAATCCGCATGTGCCGGAACAGTCAGAACTGGATGAACTTCTGAAAGATGTCGGTTATGGTAAAGCTTCTTTGGATGGAGATAAAGTGACACTGGAAAAAGGTGCAACACTTGACCTCGGTGCAACCGGAAAGGGAATCGGGTGTGATGTGGTTTCGGACTTTCTGAAAACACAGACGGATGTATCAGGAATGATTCTGAATCTCGGCGGCAGCAGTGTAATGGCTTATGGCGAAAAACCGGATGGTTCTGATTGGAAAGTAGCGCTCACTGATCCGCGTGATCCGGAGGGGGACTATCTCGGTGCAATCACATTGAATGACGGGGAATTTCTTTCAACCTCCGGAGACTATGAGAAATATTTCATAGAAGACGGGAAACGCTATCATCACATCCTTGATCCGAAGACCGGATATCCGGTGTGGAACGGTCTGGATTCTGTCACAGTCATCTGTGACAGCGGACTTTTTGCGGATGGACTTTCTACCGCATGCTTTGTACTGGGAATGGATGATGCATTGAAACTTCTGGAAAAATATAATGCAGATGCAGTGTTCGTGGATGAGGATAAGAATATTTACCTGACTTCCGGGATGAAAGAACGCTTTGAATTGATGAAGAATACCTATACAGTTAAGGAGTTGCAGTAATTCAAAAAGAAATGCAGAGTATTGATTGTGGATATCAGTACTCTGCATTTTTAGTATTGTTTAGAAGTGGATACGTTTCAGTACCTCGCTTGTCAGCGTTCCGATGAGAAGTCCGGTAATGACACCGGAGATCAAAAGTGCCGGTGCATAGTAGATCAGTCCGGAAGTCATCGTGATAAGACCTGCGATGATGAGCTGACCGATGTTGTGGGAAACACCTCCTGCAACACTGATGCCGAGGATGCTGAATCCGGATTTTTTCTTCATGAAAGTCATAACTGCGAGGCTGAGTGCAGCGCCCGCAAGGCTGTAGAGAATGCTGAACAGGTTTCCAAACATAAATCCGATCACGATGATACGGACGATGGAAACAAGAGCAGCTTCTTTCCATGTATATTTTTCGAGAATGAAGAGGACCGCCAGATTGGCAAGACCGAGCTTCATTCCGGGAATTCCGGCAAAGAACGGAATCAGTGATTCCACGTAGCCGAAAATAATCGCAACTGCGGCAAAAAGGCCGAGATATGAAAGCTTTTTCTGATTCATATGTGACATCCTTTATTAGTAGACTGGCTGTAACTGACCGGCAGAACCACGATTATGATCTGGTGGTCGGTTACAGGTATTTATATTCAGACAACAGTATCAAACTCAGGGGAATCATCTTCAGAGGATTCCCCCTTTTCCCCCTCTATAACAACCTTATTTGGCAGGCAGACGATTGTACCGCCTGTACTGTCGACCGCTTTTTGTTTCATGCAGAGGTGATCCGGACAGTTGGCGTCTGTCATGTGGATCTCTCCGTCTTTTATTTCACATACATTGGTATCGTTGATCTGGATCACCTGATCCTTTGCAAGGGAATAAGTACCATATACTTCTCCGTTTACGGTGATACGTACGCTTCCGTAATGTCCGCGACGGACAAAGTACATGCCGCCCCAGAGGATCAGGGCAAAAATAACGATGCCGATGATGAAAATCAGTTCTTTTTTCTTCAAATAAAAACTCCTCAGCTTTCAGATAATATGATGCTGTTTTATAAGAAACGGCAAATGATTCGATGATTATCATAGCATATTGAAAGTAGGTTGACAAGGATGAGTTAGATATAACAAACAGAAAGAGAAGTTTTTATGACAGATAATGGGGTGGACACATTTTATTTAAGAAATATTCATTGTTTTATACGGTGGAAAGTGGTAAAATAGTAGGGATTTCTTAAATAGAGTAAATACGGATGATTTCGTATATAAAAGTGATCAGAATAAATATAGAAACAGGAGTTTGATATGAATTTATTTCAAAAAGTATTCGGGACACGAAGTGAGCATGAAGTAAAGCGTATTATGCCGCTTGTAGAGAAGACTGAATCTCTTCGTCCGGAAATGCAGAAATTAACAGATGAACAGCTGAGAGACAAGACCAGAGAATTCAAGAAACGTCTGAGCGAGGGCGAGACACTGGATGATCTTCTTCCGGAAGCTTTTGCCGTAGTACGTGAAGGCGCGAAGCGAGTTCTTGGTATGGAGCATTACCGTGTACAGATCATTGGTGGTATTATCCTTCATCAGGGACGTATCGCCGAGATGAAGACAGGTGAAGGTAAGACACTTGTTTCCACACTTCCGGCATATCTGAATGCACTGGAAGGCAAGGGGGTTCACATCGTAACCGTCAATGACTACCTGGCAAAACGAGATGCTGAGTGGATGGGTAAGGTTCATGAATTTCTTGGTCTGACTGTTGGGGTTGTACTCAACGATATGAAACCGGAAGAGCGTCGTGAAGCATACGGATGTGACATTACTTACGTAACCAACAACGAACTGGGATTTGATTACCTTCGTGACAACATGGTTATCTATAAAGAACAGCTGGTACAGAGAGATCTGCACTACTGTATCATCGATGAGATCGACTCCGTCCTGATCGACGAGGCACGTACACCTCTGATCATTTCCGGACAGAGCGGCAAATCCACGAAGCTTTATGAAGTATGCGATATCCTTGCACAGCAGCTTGAGCGTGGTGAAGCGAGCCATGAGATGACAAAGATGGCTGCCATCATGGGTGAAGAAGTTGTCGAGACCGGTGATTTCGTTGTAAATGAAAAAGACAAGATTGTCAACCTTACCGAACAGGGTGTCAAGAAGGTTGAGAAATTCTTTAATATCGAGAACCTTGCTGATCCGGAAAACCTTGAGATCCAGCACAACATTACATTGGCACTTCGTGCACACAATCTGATGCACAAAGACCAGGATTACGTTGTAAAAGATGATGAGATCCTGATCGTTGATGAATTTACCGGACGTATCATGCCGGGACGTCGTTACTCTGACGGACTTCATCAGGCAATCGAAGCAAAAGAGCATGTTAAGGTCAAGAGAGAGAGCAAAACTCTTGCAACCATTACATTCCAGAACTTCTTCAATAAATATGACAAGAAGGGCGGTATGACCGGTACAGCTCTTACCGAGGAAAAAGAGTTCCGTGATATCTACGGAATGGACGTTGTAGAGATTCCGACCAACAGACCTGTACAGCGTAAAGACCTCGAAGATGCCGTATACATGACAAAGAAAGAAAAATTCAATGCAGTTGTTGAGGCTGTTAAGGAAGCCCATGCGAAACAGCAGCCGGTTCTGGTCGGTACGATCACAATCGAGACTTCCGAACTCCTCAGCAGAATGCTTCGCCGTGAAGGTATCCAGCACAATGTACTGAATGCGAAGTTCCATGAGCTTGAGGCTGAGATCGTTGCACAGGCTGGTCAGGCAGGTGCTGTTACGATCGCAACCAACATGGCAGGCCGTGGTACCGATATCAAGCTGGACGATGTCGCAAGAGAGGCCGGCGGTCTGAAGATCATCGGTACAGAGCGTCATGAGTCCAGACGTATTGACAATCAGCTCCGTGGACGTTCCGGACGTCAGGGAGACCCGGGTGAATCCCGTTTCTACATCTCTCTTGAGGACGACCTTATGCGTCTGTTCGGTTCTGAGAGACTGATGAAGGTCTTCACTTCTCTGGGTGTTGCCGAGAATGAGCAGATTGAGCATAAGATGCTTTCCAATGCAATCCAGAAAGCACAGGAGAAGATTGAGTTCAACAACTTCGGTATTCGTAAAAATCTTTTGGATTATGACCAGGTTAACAATGACCAGCGTGAGATCATCTATAAAGAACGTCGTCAGGTGCTGGATGGTGAGAACATGCGTGATACCATCTACAAGATGATTACAGATATTGTAGACAGCACAGTAGATATGTGCTTCTCCGATGAGGTGGAGTCTGTTGACTGGAATCTGGATGAGTTCAATCCTATGATGACTTCAATCATTCCGATCGAGCCTCTTACGACTGAGAAGATTCAGGGTAAGAGAAAAGATGAGGTCAAACAGCAGCTGAAGGAAGAGGCAGTGAAGCTTTATGAGATGAAGGAAGCTGAGTTCCCGGAAGCAGAGCAGCTTCGTGAGCTGGAACGAGTAGTTCTTCTGAAATCTATCGACAGCAAGTGGATGGATCATATTGATGATATGGAACTTCTTCGTCAGGGTATTGGTCTTGTCGGATATGGCCAGAAGGATCCGGTTGTTGAGTACAAGACGAGAGCATTCAAGATGTTCAATGACATGATCGACGCTATTCAGGAGGATACGGTTCGTATGCTGTATCATGTTCATGTAGAGCAGAAGATCGAGCGTGAGCAGGTAGCGAAGGTTACAGGAACGAATAAGGATGATACCTCGGTTAAGAAACCGGTTCAGAGAAAAGAGGACAAGGTTTATCCGAATGATCCGTGTCCGTGCGGAAGCGGTAAGAAGTACAAACAGTGTTGTGGACGTAAACTGATGAAGGCATGATAAAGATATAAAGACAGAACACCCTCCATATATTGATTTACAGGTAACCGGATAACGATCTGGCGAACTAACTGCCAACTATGACTATACATTCTCTCAGGAGATCCTTCGAGAATGAGTCATCGTAGGCAGTGGATTTTGCCAGTATCTAAAAGCATCCGGTAAATTACCTGTTCATTCAATATATGGAGGGTGTTCTTGTTTATATCCAGCCGGTAGTGAACCGCGCGACGCGCCAGTATGTGAATCGCGCAGTCAGAACAACGGAAGCCACGCTGAGTCGGTCGGGACTGTCCCTGTTCAAAGCTGCTGGTTATTTAGAGTTGTCAGTTATTTCCTTATGTAATGCCTCCATAGTTTACGCCGGTGGTGAACCGCGCGACGCGCCAGTATGTAGGACGCGCAGTCAGAACCATGGAAGCCACGCTGAGTCTGTCTGTCGCGCGGGTGTTTTGTTTTTAGAAGAATTTCGCGATTTCGTCGAGGGATTTGCGTGGTTTGCGGGTAGGTTCTTCGGTGGCTTTGCCGACTGCGATGACAGCTACAACGGATTCAGTCTCCGGAATGGAGAGGATTTCGCGCAGTTTGTCAGATTCGCGGAGGCCCATAATCAGGGTGGAAAGTCCGAGATCGGTAGCTTTGAGAATCAGGTTTGAGTTCTGCAGACCAAGGTCGTAGCATCCCCATCCATTTCCGATTTCATTTTCCGGTGTAATGCCGTCCTTTTGGAAACCGGCGCAGTTATGTACGAAGGTGCTGATGATCAGTGCTGCGTGTTTGGATTTTTCTGCATTTCTTGCCTGAGGAAGACAGGTTTCGCGGATCTTATCTGCGATTTCTTCGGATAAAACACAGTAATAACGGCCGGTCTGGGAGTTTTTCCATGAGGGTGCTTCCTGTGCGGCGCGAATCAGTTCTTCCATCTGCTCTCTGGTGACAGAGACATTCGGATCGTATTTACGAACCGATCTTCTTGTTTCAAGTACTTTCTGAAATTCCATGAAATTCAGGCCTCCTTAATATATAAGAATTTAAAGGGTAAAAATGGCATACAGAGAAAAATCTGTATGCCATAATTATAACATTTTATCTGAAAGATTGCAATTATGTGGTGGTAGTTTGCAAAATTTTTGTTGTATGTGAGCCTGAAATAAAAATATTATCTGATAAAAAGATATGCTGTATATCCGACATAAGCCAGTACACAGATTATCCCTTCTGTTCGGCTCATGGATTTTTTTGTAAAAGCAAAAATAATCAACAGAACTCCGCTGATGAGGAGAATTATACAGTCGATCATAGATTCTGAGAGAATATGGAGTGGCGAAATCACTGCTGATATACCAAGGATAAAAAGAATATTAAATATATTTGAGCCAATTGCATTTCCCAGGGCAAGTGCACTGTCACCTTTTCGTGTGGCAACGATGGAGGTTACAAGCTCTGGCAGCGATGTACCGATTGCAACGATCGTGAGGCCGATAAAATTTTGGCTTACACCGAAAGACACGGCAATTTGGCTTGCATTATTTACTACCAGATTACCTCCCAGAATGACAGCGGCAAGTCCGCCGATGATAAAAATAAGAGCTTTATAAAGAGGGATGTTTTGTTCCTCAAAACATTCAGTTCTCCTTTTTAATGCGGCATGAATCATATTCAGAATATAAAAAATCATTCCGGCTAAAAGAAGAAATCCCTCGATTCTGTTGAGCTTTCCGTCAGCAATCATAATACAGAGAATTAGTGTGATCAGAATATTTACAGGCATATCCCGTTTCAAAATATCTTTGTTTGTTTTAAATGCGGAAATAAATGCACAAATACCTACAACAACAAGACCGTTAAAAATGTTTGAGCCGATAACATTGCTGACGGCAATGTCATTGTTTCCGGCAAGTGCAGCATTGATGCTGACAGAAGCCTCCGGGGCACTGGTTCCCATGGCAACAATTGTGAGACCGATGATGACACTGGGGATTTTGAGAAATCTGGCGAGCGAAGAACTTCCATCCACAAAGAAGTCAGCACCTTTAATTAATAGTACAAAACCGATAATCAGTAACAGATATTCCATATGATCTCCTTTCCTGTGATAAAGGCATGGAATAAAAAAGAGACCTTTACCACATCAAAAAATGATGGGTAAAAGTCTCGTTGATTACAACAATAACCGGCCTTATGGCGTGATGACGATCATTGATTCACCCTGCATGCAGGATGATAACTACTCCCTTTCACTAATACTATAGTAAGCAAAAGAAGATGATATGTCAAATAAAATTTTTTATTTTGCGGCTCTGCGAGCTTCTTTTTTTGCTTCGAGGTTGGAAACAACCATTGTGCAGGCTGCATCGCCGGTGATATTTACTGTGGTACGTCCCATATCGAAGATACGGTCTACACCGGCTACAAGTGCGATACCATCGACCGGAAGTCCTACAGAAGTAAGAACCATGGCAAGCATAACCATACCTGCTCCAGGTACACCGGCAGTTCCGATAGAAGCGAGTGTTGCGGTAAGGACGATTGTCAGCATTTGTGGCAGTGTCAGCTGAATGCCGTAGCAGGATGCGATAAAGATCGCACATACACCCTGATAGATTGCGGTACCATCCATATTGATCGTGGCGCCAAGTGGAAGTACGAAGGAGGCAATCTCACGTTTTGCACCAAGTTTTTCGGTACATTCAAGGTTGATCGGAAGTGTTCCGACAGAGGATGCACTGGAAAAAGCAAACATGATTGCCGGAAGCATACCCTTGAAGAATTTCACCGGGCTCATTCCTCCGAGCGTACGTACGGTCAGAGAATAAACAACGATGGCATGTACGATGTAGCAGATGTATGCTGCGAGAAGAACCATTGTCAGAGAACCGATGATGGCCGGGCCATTAGCTGCGATAACAGGACACAGCAGGCAGAATACACCGATCGGGGACAGTTTCAGGATCATCTCCATACATTTCATAAAGATGTCATTGAGGTCATTAAAAGCATTTACAACACGGACATTTTTTTCGCCGACAAGAATGATGGCGAATCCAAGAATCAGAGCCATAACAATAACCTGAAGCATATTGGCTTCTACCATTGGTGAAATGAAGTTGGACGGAAAAATATTAACCAGTGTGTCCATGAAGGAAGTTGCCTCGGCTGCCTCGTAAGTAAGGTCAGTAGTTGCAACGACCGGAAACAGGCTTTTGAACAGGTTTCCGCCGATCAGACCGATAGTAACGGCAAAAGCAGTGGTACACAGATAAAAGACAACGGTCTTTAATCCGATGGAACCGACTTTACGGATATCACTCATGGAAATGATACCGCACATGATGGAAAACAATACGATCGGAACGACAATAAATTTGATCAGATTCAGGAAAATCGTACCAAAAGGTTTGATGTAGGATTCGGCGAAGTCGGCATAATTCTGCATCAGAAGGCCGGCAATGATCGCCAGGACCAGTGCGATAAAAATCTGCATGGCCAGTGACATTTTTTTCTTTTCTTTCATTAGGATTTCCTCTCTTTCTCTCCCTGTATTCAGGATCCGGGTATAAAGAAAGGCATTGCAAATAAACGCAATGCCATCTTCGCCATCACCTGACAGAATAATTGTATCATATTGAGAAAAAAGGTGCAAATATTAATTATGATTTTGGGAGCGTGTCCTTATAATTTTGGTATTTACCTTCAGTAACCAGTTTTGCATATGCATCATATGCGTCTTTCAGAGTATCATATTTTGTACCGGCATTGATAAGCTGCTGATGCTTGGCATCAGTAAGATGTTCTGCGATGGTCACATATTTGGAACCATTATTATTTCGGACAGCCGTGGTTGTTTCAGAAACATAAAATCTGCCATCCGCAGTACGCATTATAACGGGGATTTTTTGATTTGGCCCCACAGCATCTGTATTTACGGAAGTCCAAAATAAATATCTCTTAGATGGAGCAGAGGCGCTTCCCAGATATGCCCAGGTACCATTTTTTAATAAACTGTCTTCTTTAATATTAGAAAGCACGGAGGGAAGCATAGAGGAATTTGGACAACGAGAGTCAATTTCAAAATATGTATTTTTGTCGTTGATTAATTTGTCAAGGACCCCGCTTTCTCTGAGAGGTTTATCCAGATCTTCGTTAATATCAAAGAAATATTTTTCTGTACTGTTCCCACTTCCACCTTTCCAGTTAAACAAAACACCATTTTCAGTGAGAGAAACTTCACATACTCCTCCCTTGACCGGATCACCTATCCAGTGCTCGGTGTCCCCCTCGCCGTTAGTATGAGAAATACCGCCAATTGATACTGTGTTCATAGACTGCCAGCCAGCTATTTTCTGTTTCAGTGGTACAACTTTTGTTGTAGTCTGATTTTCTGTTGCAGCTTCTATCATCAGTTCATCGTATGCAGAGCGAACATTTGCAAGATCAACAGATTCCCGGCTTCGTTCAATATATTTTGAATAAGCCGGGGCGAGCAGCCCGACAAGAACTGCAAGAATGGAAACAACAACTATAAGTTCTATAAGTGTAAATCCTTTGTTCCGATTTTGCATTTATATTTACCTCAAAGAAAAAAATGATTTTTATAATAGCATTTATTTGCCAATACTGCAATCCGGAAGAAAGGTAAAAATTGTGAATTTATTTCAATAGCAGAAATATACTAGTTCCTGACCTCATCTACGATATTTTTAATAATATCATCTGCAGGTACGGGCTGAGGCCGTCTGTTGTCAAATTCTGTGGTAAGAAGATGAAGTTTGTAATGTGCTTCCGGGTATTTTTTCTGTTGAAGAAGCGTCTGGAACGCTGTTATTTCGGCCGGAAGTTTTTCCTGATATTCTATAAATCCATCAGGAAGATAATCGGTTGAAACAGGGGATTCACTTACACTATCCGGATCAGGGAATGTGGCGCGAGTTCGGAAGGTCTCAGAAAATGCGGAGAGACTGTTTAGAATTTTCTCGCAGTAGCGTTCGGCTTCCGGATATCGCTGCATGTCCATGAGATAAGTGATTCCAATCATATGAGTCAGAATGTCGTGGTTCCATTTGCGGATATTTTGTTTAAGATCATCCATAGAAATTCTCCTTTCCGTTGTGCATTGTCAGGCGGGCAAAAACATCCCGTACATGAGGATAGCGTGAACGGCTGACCGGGACGGAAACGCCGTTTCGCAGGGTGATGTAGGTATGATGGAGTGTCCGGACCTGATAAAGATTTACAGCAAAACTTTTGTGACAGGAGCAGAACTGTGAACCCATCCGATTCAGAAGATCCTGCAGCTTTTCATTTGCGGAATAAACGTGAGTTGCTGTATGAATGCAGGTTTGTCGGGCAATATGTTCCAGATAAAGAACATCGTTCTGCGAAACCTGATATTCTTTATAGGAAGACTGAAAATAAAGGTACTGTTCTCCACGAAGAGCATATTTTTCGTGGGCGGCTGTCAAAGCTTTTGGCAGGTATTCGAGGAGTTTTTTCTTGTTTACGAAATAGAGATGTGAAGTTTCGTAAACGTCAGAAGCAAATTCCAGATACTGGCTGACAAAAATAATCTGTGTATCGCCATTTATCTTATTGATTCTTTTGGCAACGGTAATTCCGTTGACGGATTGACTTCCGAGATCGATATCTGTAATTACAAGTGTATAAGGGCAGCCGTGATCAGTAAGTGTATTCAAAAATTCAGTACCTGATGAAAAAAATTTTACCTCGTAAGGTACTGTGATACATGACTGCAGAATCGATCGGATCATTTCGGTGTAGACATAGTCGTCTTCGCAAACTGCAATTCTTATCATAATTTTTCTCCATGAATGTTCATACTTTTTGAATAGCGTTTATTATATACTGGATATGGGCAGACTTCAAGTATATAGACGGGTAAATCGTTCGAGATATATCGACAGAATCAGACATGAGAAGGGGCATTTCCGAACTGTTTTTTATAAGAGCGTACAAATGTCGTGTAGTCGTTAAAACCGCTCATTTGCGCGGCTTTCATGACAGGAGTCCCTTCATTTATCAGAGAACGTGCAAGAAGGAGACGCTTGCTTGTAATGTAATTGTGAATGGTGTAGCCGGTCTCGTTTTTGAATTTTCGCATCATATGATATTTGCTGAAAAAAAACTTCTCAGAGAGCCGGTCAATCGAGAGATCTTCGGTTAGATTACGGTTGATATATTTCAGAAGCTGTTCAACCTGAGAATCAGAAGAATAAGATCTGCGGTCAGGAACTGCACTGGTCTGCAAAAAAATTCGATTGACATAAACCATAAACTGCGTAAAAAGAGCATTGCTGAGTATTTCATCACCAAAGTCCTTATTTTTTATGGAATTTTCAAGTTCACGCAGAAGATCACGGAGATGTTCCTGAACAGCAGAATCAATACGGACAAGGTTAAAACTGTGGTCAGTTGCTTTCTGGAAACAGGTATTTAATTCCTGCATGGAAAGGTCGTTGCGAATCCAGAAAATGTAACGCTCATATGGAACGGATGGATCAATTTCCGGTTTGTGGATCGCGCCCTGACTGACCAGAAGGATATCCCGTGGTTTGAGATGGTAGGCTTTTCCCTCAATGTGATAGGTGACTTTTCCGGAAAGAAAGACGATGATCTTGTGAAAGTCATGATAATGATAAGAAAATTCCCGGTCTGTGCGGTCATTAATGTGGAACAGACGGAATTCTTCTTTGAGATAGCCTGTTTTTTCTAGTGTGTACTGTGAATAATCCATGGAAATCCTCCCGGGAAAGAATAATGATGTTGTCGTGGAACTGTTTTTATAATTATAGGAAATTTCTTGTAAAAAGAAAAGTGATATTATATTATGAGATTTAGAAAATATTGTTTTGGGCAGGGAGATATGGAAATGGAAAAGAGAAGAAAATTAAGCAAAAAAATCATAAGGGTTTTGCTTACGTTTATGTTGCTTGTGACGAGTATGGCGGTATCGGTTCCGGCAGCGCCCAGGATCACGATCCGCGATGGAAAAGTTTATCAGAATAACAAACCGGTCACGAATAAAATCGTGGGTTCAAAGGCAAAAGGATATTATTATGTGGATAAGACCGGGCGAAAGGTAAACACGAGAGAAATTCGCCAGGCAGTTGATTTTGTAATGAGAAATTCAAAAGCAGGAGACAGTAGGGCGAAACGTCTCAAAGCCTGCTACAGGGCATTGCAGGCTTATCCGTATTTCGGAATGACAAATCGTGCGCCGAAAGCAAAGAATCTGTTTTCTTATGCGAGATATATGTTTAGCCGTCATCGTGGAGACTGCTATTATTATGCATCTACGATGGCATATATTGCGCGTGTACTCGGTTATGACAGCCGTGTAGCGGTAGGAGGCGTGACTGCGCGAGGACCGGCGGCACCGCTTTCTCTTCATGGATGGTGCGAAGTGAAATACGGAAAAAGCTGGAGAATGCTTGACTGCAGTATGCAGCGTGCACATCATGACAGGAATCTTTGCCTTGTCACAAGAAAGAAATATCCGTTTCGTCTGCGCTGTGATAAAGTTTATACCATGACAGTTAAGAAGGCGAAGGTAAAATGGTCCTGAAGTTGAGGGGGTGAATTTTCCAATTGCTTTTTAGGGGAGATGAACGCATTTTTTGCAATATAACAAGCATTTTATTCTATATACATTGTAAAAACAAAACTATATACTGTAGAAAAAGGTGCGTATATTGTGAAAGAGAGGGTTTCGTCATGGAAAACAGCATTACAATGATTAAATATCAGGGACTTGGTAATGATTATCTGGTACTCGATCCAAATAAAAACCGTGTACAGCTTCAGGGAAAAAAGATTGCTCTCCTGTGTCAGAGAGGATTCGGACTTGGCGCGGACGGTGTGCTTTACGGACCGGTCGAGATCAACGGAAAAATGGGTGTCCATATCTATAATTCTGATGGAAGCGAAGCTGCAATCAGTGGCAACGGTGTCCGCATTTTTGCAAAATATCTGATTGATCATGAATATGTGAAAGAGCAGAAGTTCAGCATTGAAACGCTGTCCGGTCCGGTTGAGGTAGAATGTCTGAACAGCCGTGCAACAGAATTTCGTGTGAACATGGGCAAAGCATCTTTTATTTCCAGAGAGATTCCGGTTACCGGAGAAGTCCGTGAAGTCATTAATGAAACTTTCACTTTTAATAAGAAAGATTACAAGGCAACCTGTTTGACTGTCGGAAATCCGCACTGTATTATTTTTATGGATGAAGTCAGCCCTGAGATTGCAAAAGACCTCGGACCGTATGTGGAGAATGCGGACGAATTTCCTGAAAGAATGAATCTTCAGATCTGCAGACGGATCGACAGCGGTAATCTTGATGTTGAAATCTGGGAGAGAGGATCCGGCTATACCAAAGCCTCCGGTACAGGAAGCTGCGCAGCAGCAATGGCGGCATACAGACTTGGCCTGACAGAGAGCCGCATCAATGTAAATCAGCCGGGCGGTATAATCCAGATCGATATCAAAGAAGACGATACGATCTACATGACCGGAAGTGTCGGCTATGTGGCTGATATGAGCGTGGCAGAGAGCTTTTTCTCATGACAACAATTCATAAATAAAAAGAATCTCCGGAATTTTAATCTGTGCGAAAACAGATTGGGATTCCGGAGATTTTTTGCTTCAAAGAAAATTACTTCGTATCAGCAATAACGTAAAAGAATGACGGATTCAAAAGTGTTTCCGCAGTCGTTCCACTGCCAGCTTCCGTCGTATTTGCGACAGATATCTTCAATGATAGAAAGTCCTAATCCATGATGAACAGAATTTTTCTTGGTGGTACTGTGGTTGAATACTGTCTGAGGGTCCTTTGTATTCCTGACAAGAATAGAGAGAAAGCCCTTTGAAGTTGTCAGTGACAGAGACAGATGTTTATCGAAACCTGCAGTGGAGCGGCAGGCTTCAATTGCATTATCCAGTATATTAAACAGAACACTGCTCAGATCTGAAGGCTGAATCACTGATTTGTCAGGAAGAAAAATTTGGTAATCTACATGAATACCGGATTGTTCTGCAAGCATCCGCTTCGATTCCAGAATCGCGAGAATGAGGTTGTCTTCACAATAAGGATGAAAACGGTCACGCTGAAACGTGTCAAGCGTATCATGAATGAGTTTTTCGGCGTTTTCACAATCACCGGTGCGCAGAAGCGTTTGAACGGTCTGCAGAGTTTCGGTAAACTGCTTTTGTGTTTGGAGCAGGTTGTTTTCCTGCTGTCTTACTAACTGTAAGTGTTCGGCGTTTAAAGCCTGTTGTTTCTTTAGCAGGTTAAGTTCCGCTTCTGTTTTCTGACCGATAAAAATCTGCATCAGGAGCCGGTACAGATTGTAGCAGACGATAAGTGCGGACAGACATGTCAGTAAGAAAAAAAGATTCAGGTATTGTACGGTATAGTGTGACAGAAGATAAAATATCTGAAAAAGGATTAAAGAAATAATGAAAGTTATTTTTCTTCTCATAATACAGAATCCTCCTGATTGACGGGTGTGCAGGCAGAGGGCTGCTCCTCAGGTTTCGAACTGTTAAGTAATACGGAAGAACAGTATCTTTCCGCTTCATCTGCTTTACGGGTGCGTGTGAGATACTCCAGAGAAAGCAGATGATTTTCTATATCGTGATTCCACTTCCGTATTTTGACATATTCCTGTTTCATTTCTTCCGACACTTCCATCTGCTGTTTCAGCAACTCCATTTTGTGAAGATTCCGGTTGAAAGCAATTTGCTCTTTTTTGAATAAATGAAGCCCATGTATAAACAACGGGAAAGTTATACAGCAGCAAATAATATACAGAAGAACGGGGATAAAACACTGCTGGAATTTGTAATACTGCGTAAATTCTGTTGTAATCAGGGGATGAATAATCGGCAGAGTAATGAGCAGTAACAAAGAGAATTTTAAATAATTAATACACTTCTTTAAGAGCGAGAAAATATTTTTATAAAACAAATAGCCAAAAGAAAAAATCATTATTTGTATCATCAGCTTTTCGTGGAAACTGCAAAGTGAATATATATTTGAGGCGGTGTATGCAGGCTGGTGAAAGAAATGGTTGTAAATCTGTATGTAAATATTTATGGACAGGATTTCGGTCAATATGGCGGTGAGAAGAAAGATAAAATAGGACAGAAGTTTTTGTTTTACCGGTCCTCTGAACAGGAAAAATACATTAAGAAAGATAAATAACTGCGACAGAGTCGTTGCCTCGGAGGCATGCTCATACAACTTGATAAATTGAAGCGCCCACAGAATAAAGAAGGATGCTAAAACGTGAATATAAATTTTGAATTTGTCCGTGCAGGAAAAAAGCTGCATAAAACAATATACAGGAATAACGGAATAATATACCGCAGTGAGCATTGTAAATGCCAGATTCTTTAACATCACAGATCCTCATTTTGACTTTTTAGTAGCAGCAGCGCAAAGGCATCTTTGGTTGACTGGTAACAGTTACGGCTTACAGGAAGGCGCGTGCCGTCAGAAATCTCAATACCGGCATGACTTAAGGTATGTATGGCATTTATATTGACCGCGAAGCTTTTGTGACAGATGCAGAAATCAGGCTGTAGTTGTTCGATAAGATCCTGAATTTTGTCGCGACAATAGTAAATCTGAGATTTTGTATGTATTTCGGTATTTCGCAGTTTGCGTTCCATATACAGTATATCGGAACGGGGAATGCGGTAATCCCGGGAAAGATAACTGAAACAAAAATACTGCCGGTGAAGCTCGGACAACTTGCGACAGGCAGCCGAGAGCGCCCTGGGAAGATACTCTTCCATCTGCTGTTTGCTGACAAAATAAACGTGGTTTGTCTCATAAACAGCAGAAGCGTACTGAAGATACTGACTGATAAAAATAATCTGGGTTCCTGAATTGGAAAGATTGATCTTTTCGGCAAGATGAATACCGGACATATCTCCGGAATCAAGCTCAATGTCCATCAGAACGATCTGGTAAGGACATTTTTGATCAGTGATCCGGGCAAGAAAATCATCCGCGGAAGTATAAATATCAACGTCGTATGCCGCCTGAAGACAGGAACAGGTCAGGTCGTGGATTTGTTTGCAGTGAATAGAATTGTCTTCGCATATGGCAATTTTTAACATATAGGCACCTCTGATCAAATAATAGAAATATTATAGCACAGTTTCAGCCCATTTTGTAGAAAAGTTTATATATAAATTGTCTGATGTGTTCAAAAAAACAGAAACAATAAACAGGGAAATTGGGATTAATTGTTAATTATGTATGCAAATATGTCTGTTTATGCCGAGGGCGAAAAATGAGGGGAAAGATGTGGTAAATTAAAGGAAATACACTATGCAAGGGGGAAATGGGATGAAGAAGATCAGTCGTTGGGTGGCAATGATTATGGTGTGTCTGCTGACATTGACGGGGGCTGAGGCAGCTGGATTGGATGTAGGATTTGCACCGGCTGAGATAATGGCATATTCGGCGCATACCCAAAGTGAAGCTGTTGCCTGGGCACAATCGCAGCTCGGAAAGGCTTTAGATTATGATGGACAATATGGAGCACAATGTGTTGATTTAATTTGTTATTATTATCAATATTTAGGAACTACATCACCAGGAGGTAATGCGGAAGCATATAGACGTAATAATCTACCTAGTGGTTGGATCAGAGTTTACGGAAATTACCAGCCAGGAGACATTGCTGTATGGAAGCCAAGTTATAGCCACGGTTCTTATTCAACTTCAGCATATGGACATGTAGGAATCGTTACATCAGCAGATTCAGTAGGTTTTAATGCTGTTGGACAAAATGTTGGAAATAACAAATATTGTACACAAAACTGGTTTCCACTTCAAGTGGTGGAATGTGCAATAAGACCAGACTTCGGTTCTACTTCATCAGCTACAATTTCTTATAGCAATATTCGAACCAACTGGACAGATACATGGAATGCGGAAATTGCGGGAGATATTCAGAATCCGGGCAGAGCTACAGTGGCACAGGTAGGGGCTTATGTCTGGGATTCCACAGGTACATGTGTGGTAGATCACAGAGAAAACTGCGGCCTGAATTATTCAACTATTAATCAGACATTAAATATAGTAAGTGAAGCAAGACCAAGTGGTTTGCAATCAGGAGAAACATATACATATCAGCTCTGGGCAAATGCAAATAATCAGTATTATTTCAGTGGAAAAGCCAGTTTTACAATTCAGGACAATACAAAGCCTGTAATCAGCAATGTTAAAATTTCAAATCTTACATCAGAAGGATATACAGTTACATGTACGGCTACAGATAATTATAAGATAGATAGGGTACAGTTTCCGACATGGACTGCGGTCAATGAACAGGATGATATTGTAAAAGACTGGTGGAGTAATGCAAAATGTCGTGGTATACAGACCGGTAATACTTTTAGTTTTACAGTGAGACGTTCAGACCATAATGGAGAATATGGCGTTTACAGAACTCACATATATGCATATGATAAAGCCGGAAATTATTCATATGCACCGCTTAACGTTATCAATGTAGAAGAGAAAAAAGTTTCCGATAGTGTTAAGCCTGGAAATACAGGAAAAGTAAGCTCTTCAACAGTACAGAAAAAACAGCCAACAACATCTCAGAACAACAAGACACTGGCTGTCAAAGTAAAAAGAAGAACTCGAAATTCTGTAACGTTACAGTGGAAAAAAATGAAAAATGTAACCGGATACAGAGTTTACCGTTCCACCAAGAAAAATTCAGGGTACAAACTGATAAAGAAACTTAATAAAAACACAGTCAAATATACAAACAAAAAACTGAAAAGAAAAAAGACCTATTATTATAAAATAGTGCCGATGATAAAATCAGGCAGAAAAGTTTATAAAGGAAAGGCTGCAATTATCAGAGTGAAGACTTTGAAATAAAGAATTAGCTGTGAGAAAGGATTATATTGAACCATCAGATATCTGATGGTTCAAATTTTTAAGAGAAATAATTTGACATAGTGAATTACAAAATGGAGAAGAAGGGTATGAAGAAAGTACAAGATTTAATAAAGAAATTTGGATTTATTGTAATTGTTTTCAGCGTATTTATAATGACACTGACTTCATCGAAAGTACAGGCAGCAGAGGTAACTATTACAAGAGCACAGTGGCTGCATGATTTAACTCAGCTGTTTGGGATAACTGTAAAGCAGGATGATTATCCGGACAATTATTTTAATGATATTGATTCTGAAGATGAATATTATCAGGATATTATGACGGCTGCAGAATTTGGACTTGTAGATATTGAAGCTGGAGAGAAGGTAAGGCCAGCAGATCCTGTGACGAGAGAATTTGCTGTATATACTATGAATCTCTGTATGGGTTATACCGCAAATGCGGAAAGTACATACGATTTTGATGATCAAAGTGAGTTTATACATGTAAACGATGAAAAGGCAGCAGAGTATTTTAATGCAGCGCAGGTTGCTATAGATCAAGGATGGGTAGAATTAGAAGAGAATAAATTTATGCCACAGAAAAATCTGACATTATCAGAAAAAAATATAATGTGGAAAGATGCGGCGGATTATCTTAATTCACAGGTTATTGATGAGAATTATGTAAATAAAGCTGTGTTTGCTGATGGAGTGGTTGAGATTCCACAAACAACGGAATATCAGTTTGATGAATTTAATAATGCAAAATTTGTAACATTATTTAATTATATGGATGGTCTTAAAGATGGGGATACATTTGCGCTTTGGCAAAATGGACTTCCGATTATTTATAAGGCGGTTGCAGTTGAAAACAATGGAAGCGGTTTGGTTGTACAAATCAGTGATGCCGAAGATGAAAATTCTATAGATGAATTAGATGTTCAGGGAACAATAGAGGCTGATTTGACAGAGGCAGTCCAGGCGGGAGAAGGAACTATGACCTGGATTGAAGGCGGAAGTGCTGAAAAAAATTATATGGATGGACGTGAGATCAGTAACCCACGTCTTGCCGGATCAAAGAATCTTACAGCAATAAAAAGATCAAAAACATTTACGTTAGGAGATGGATTATCTGCAACTGTTAATGTAACAATACCTACACCTGTGGTTAATTATAAGGTTAATGGAATAAAAGAAGTATATGTTGCTATGGATGCGGATCCAACTGTAACTGTAACAGTAAAAGGAGATGCCAGGGAAAGTCTGGGCTTACCGAAATCACTTGATTTAGTATACATCCCATTCGGAGGAATTGGAACTGCAAAACTGTCGGTGTCCCTTGAAGCGACCGGTCAATGTAGTCTGAGTTACAAAAGCAAAGTTACAGCAGGGGTTCATTACAGGCGTGGAAAAGGAACGACTGTTGTGAATAACTTTGAGAAAAAAAAGAAACCTACTATATCAGCAAGAGCTGAATTGGATGCGACATTGACAGCCAGTGTTGGAATAACAGAACTGCCGGGAATTGATGCGAGCGCATGGGGAAAAGTTGGTTCCCGTATGGGATTGCAGGCATGGACTTATGAGGACGATAAGAAACCGGCTGTGTGTATGGATACGTGGGGATATCTTCATGCAAGTGCCGGGATAACTATGAAGATAGCATCAATGGATTTGGGATCCAAAACTGTTGTAATATGGGACGAAAATAACAGTCCGGTACGAATTGCAAATCATTATGAAGATGGAATTTTGAAAAATCCATGTACAAGAGGAAGCAGTAACAGAAAATATTATACATCTTCAGACTCACGATACTTTAGTGATGCATCCGGAATTTATAACAGTGATGGAGGCACAGGAAGTGAAAGCACAATTCAGCCAAGATATGACTATACAGTATCTAAAAATGCGCAGGATGAAGATGTTGCGACAATCACTAAATATTATGGTTCAGTAGCCGCTATTATAGTACCAGATACAATTGATGGATATCCGGTTGTTGCAATTGGAGAGGGCGCTTTTAGAGGAAATAAATATCTTACGGCAATCTTGATTCCAGATTGTATTACTTCTATTGGCGATTATGCATTCGCAGACACAAATTTGGATTCCTTAGTGTTACCTGCTGAATTAAACAGTTTAGGAAGATGTATATTATCTGGAAATAAAGGAGTAACAGAAATTGTCATACCAAAAACATTGAGCAGTACAGGATCTTCATACTCAAATCTTATAGAGGGAGATGGACCGTTTGCGGAGAGTAATGTGCAAACAGCGGTAATTGAGTCTGGAATGACGGTGATTCCAGAACATCTATTCCATAAAAATAGTACATTAACATCTGTAGAGATACCAGATACAGTAACAGGAATCTCTCGCTATGCATTTACGCAAACAAGTTTGACGAGTATAAAAATACCAGATACAGTGACCAGAATTGGGGAAAGTGTGCTGGCATATACAAAACTGACAGAATTAAAACTGCCATCTAATATTGAATATTTAGGAAGAGCAATTTTAGGCGGAAATAAAGGAGTAACAGAAATTGTCATACCAAAAACATTGAGCAGTACAGGATCTTCATACTCAAATCTTATAGAGGGAGATGGACC
>FMEL01000038.1 GCA_900066355.1 uncultured Ruminococcus sp. | reverse complement strand
GATTGAGGAACGCATACCCTATAATGTGCATTTCAAAAAGCCTTTTGCCCCGACCTATATGGAACAATTAAAGCAGATGGAAACTGACGGTATGGTGTCGCTTCGAGGGCTGAGGAAAGACGCAACGCTGTTCAATGAGATTGTGATTGATGTGAACACAATGTACTTCGAGCGTAACGGCGGCTACGAATATGCAAAGCAGTTTTACGAAGAAGCATTCCATTTTATCGAGGAAAAATTCGGTGCTGATAATGTCATATCGGCTGTTATGCACGCTGATGAAATCAATGTAGCGGCAACCGAGGAACTTGGAAAAGAGGTTTACCACTATCATCTTCACGCTATGGTTTTGCCTGTGGTGGAGAAAGAAATCCTATGGAGCAAGCGTTGCAAAGATGAAAAACTGCAAGGAACGGTTAAGGAAGTTGTTCATCAAATCAGCCATTCAAAGAAATGGAAATCGGATATTCCGCTGACCGACGAAAAAGGCAA
>FMEL01000014.1 GCA_900066355.1 uncultured Ruminococcus sp. | reverse complement strand
AACACATGGAGCTGACTGCTACTAATAGGGTGAGGGCTTGACCAAAAAGCATGGTCAGAAAGATTCAGTTGATTGTCAACATGTATGTGGTTTTGAAGATACGATGATGTAGGGGATTGGTCAAATGGTATGATAGGGGTCTCCAAAACCTTTGGTGGGAGTTCGATTCTCTCATCCCCTGTTTTTAGCGGGTCGGAAAGTCTTTTAAATTAAGGCTTTCCGACTTTTTGCTTTTCATCCAAAATACAGGATACAGGAGCGCCGGAGAGGACTCCAAATTGTCACATTTTATTGCTTTTTATTGAAATAAAGTGTATTATAGATTTAATGAGTTAACAGCTCTCCACGATAACACGATAAAGTGTGCGTACCATGGGGAGCCTTTTATTTTTTTGATTATCAGATAAAAAGAAAATCAGAAAAGAGGAATGTATGGAAAAATTTTCAGTATTTGTGAATAACATAGACTCGTTAGTATGGAGCATGGTACTTGTTGTATTATGTCTCGGTGTGGGATTGTATCTTTCAGTCAGATTGAAATTCCCACAGATTCGACTGATGAAAGAAATGATTCATCTTTTAATGGATAAAGAAGAAAGTGAAAGCGGAATTACTCCGTTTCAGGCATTTGCGACAACGGTAGGTGCTCGTGTTGGAATGGGAAATATTGCCGGTGTTGCTTCTGCGATTTTTTACGGAGGTCCGGGTTCTGTATTCTGGATGTGGATGATCGCGGCAATCGGAGCGGCTTCTGCATTTGTAGAATCTGCGCTGGGACAGGCTTACAAGGTCAAAAATCCGGATGGAGAATTTTCAGGAGGCCCGGCATATTACATAGAAAAAGGGTTAAAATGCAAACCGTATGCGATCCTTTTTGCAATTGTTGCATTTCTGGGACCTGGATTTCTCATGCCGGGTGTGCAGATTAACTCACTTGTAACAGTTTTTGAAGAAGCATTTTCTGTAAATAAAATTCTTGTCGGTGCTATCTGTTGTGTAATCCTCGGTATTGTTGTTTATGGAAGTATTAAAAGAATCGCACAGATTGCGGAATTACTTGCGCCGGCGATGTGTGCGGTATATATTCTTGCGGCAGTCATTATTCTGGGACTCAATATTACCAAACTTCCGGGAATCCTGAAAATGATCATTCAGTCTGCATTCGGAGTGCATGCAGTACTGGGAGGTATTGTTGGTTCTGCAGTTTCATGGGGAGTCAAACGTGGTATTTATTCCAATGAAGCGGGAATGGGATGTGGTGCGATCGTTTCTGCAGCAGCAGAATGTTCACATCCTGCAAAACAGGGATTGATCCAGTCATTTTCCATTTATGTGGATACATTATTTATCGGAACAGCAACAGCAATGATCGTTCTTTTGACAGGTACATTTGATGTAGCTGATGCAGCCGGAAATCTTCTGATCAGTCAGACCGGCGGGCTGGAATCCGGAATCAAATGGACACAGCATGCATTGATAAGTACTTTTGGAACGTGGAGTGGCAAGGCACTTGCCATCATTATTGTTTTGTTTGTATTTACGTCTATGACGGGATATTGTTATCAGGCAGAATCCAATATCCGTTATCTGACAGGTAACAGCAAAAAGGCAGTTGCAATCGCCAGAGCAGTGTTCCTTGCAGCATCTTTCCTTGGGGCAATTGTAAATGCAGATGCTGTATGGGCAATGGGTGATATCGGATACGGACTTATGGCATGGGCAAATATCATTGCAATCGCACTTCTTGCACCAAAAGCTGTAGAAATCCTGCGAGATTACGAAAAACAAAAGAAAAGCGGTAAGAATCCGGTGTTTGATCCGGCAAAATTCGGTATCAAAGATGAGACCGGAGCGTGGAACCGAAAAAAAGATAGTTGACCTTGTGTCAGCTATCTTTTTGGTTATGAATAGATTTAGAAATTTTCTATGTATTTGATGACTTTTTCCGTGGTGGTGTTCTGATATTTCCCTTTTTTCCAGATAACACCAATACGCTGTTCGATGGAAGGCATGACCGGAATTCCAATTATTTCCGGATGGGCGTCAACAATAGAGCGGTACAGGAAAGTGCCGACCTGCTCGGTTTTTACCATATTGAGAAGTGTGGTAATCTGGCTGGTGTTCAGGAGCACATGTGGATTGACGCCGACTGCCTTGAACTGGCGTGTGAGGGTCATTACCTGAACAGAATCGGTATTAAAAAGAATCAGAGGTTCGTTGGCAAGCATATTTAGAAGGATAGTCTGCTGGCCGGCAAGCGGATGTTCCGGTGAGACACAGAAAAGCAGATCCTCTGTATCGATGATGCGGGAATTGCATTTGTCAATGGCAGGTTGCTCTGCGTTTACAATCGCTACATCCAGTTTTTCCTCGAGTACGAGATTGCAGGCTTTGATTGAGCCGAATTCATAAAGGCGAAAATCAACCTCTGGAAAATTTTTTTTCAGTGAAAAATAGAGTTCCGGAAGATAGATGGTTCCGAGCATCGGCGGTATTCCGATACGTATGGGAATGATCTTTTTGCGTAGTTCGTGAAATTCAGATTCTACGGAATCTGCATGTGCAAGAAGTTCTTCAGCACTTTTATAAAAAAGCTCTCCCTCTGGAGTGAGGGTCAGTTTGTTATTATTGCGGAAAAAAAGATTGACGCCAAATTCTTCCTCCAAAGTGCGGATCGCATTGGAAATGGATGGCTGTGTTACAAAAAGTTCTTTGGCAGCCTTCGTGATATTGTGGTATCGCGCAGCAACACAAAAATATTCTAACTGAGTTAATTTCATAATGAAATTGTCCTCCATCGTAAAAATTTGTTTTTATAATAGCATATAATATAGAGAAAGTAAAAGATGGAGTTTTGAAATGCAGGAAATTATGCAGTATACCACATATGGAATCGCTTTGATCGGAGGGCTTGCATTCTTAGTCGCAATTATTGTGCAGGTGCTGAAAGAATTGCCGAAATTAAAAAAGATTCCGACAAGTGTTGTCGCGCTTGTGGTATCTCTGATCCTCTGTCCGGTTACGCTGATTGCTTTATGTACATGGTATGCCGTAAAAATCACGTGGTATTATGTTATGGCGGCGCTGCTCGGTGCTTTTCCGGTGTATCTCGTTGCAACAGGAGGATGGGAAAAAATAAAAGGAATCTGGGATCGAACACAATACAAAAAGAAAGATCAATGAAACAAACAGACATCACTCTGCTTACTATATAAAGAGGGGAGTGATGATATGAGTCTCTTAAAAGATTTTACAGATCTTGGTAATTTTTATGCGGATAAAGGCGGAAACAGACCCTATCTGGAAAAAAGAAGCAATGCATATCTGGATGATTTTACGAGGAATGCAGGAAGCAATAATTATACAAAATTTGCGAGGGATGTCAACAGGTGGGGACAGCCGGGATGTCAGGGGCAGCCATGGTGTGCTGTTTATCAGTTCTGGAAACTGGTAAAAATATTCGGACTGAAAAAAGCTCTGCAGATCATGGGAGGCGGTTTTTATAACTGTCGAAGTGTGACAAGACATGCAAAAAATAATGGTACATGGAAAAAAACACCGAAAAAAGGAGCACTGGTCGTTTTTCGAAATGGGACACATATAGGATCAATTATCAATTATAATGGAAGCTACATCTATACAAATGAGGGAAATACTTCAAGTTCAGCGGGTGTCGTTGCAAACGGCGGTTCGTGCAGGAACAAACGATATCGTAGAGGAGATCCCGCAATAGACGGCTATGTATGGATCAATTACGGAACATCAGGGGAATCGACAAGCGTGGACGTGGCATCTACTCTGAAAAGAAGGCCGCAATATGTCGGTAAAGTTACGGCAAAAGAGTTGAATGTCAGATCGTGGGCGGATGTGGAAAGTCCAGTCATCAAGAAGTGGCCATTGCTTCGGGAAGGTAATCTGGTTGACATCTGTGACACCATAAAAGCCTCAGATGGTTCAGAGTGGTATTATGTACGAATTGCCGGTAAGTATTATGGATTTGTTGCCACAAAATATATAAAGCGACAGTGAGATAGAGACACAGGGAAAGGCTATTGAGACAATTTTTTCAATAGCTTTTTCTTATGGAACCATATGTTTTTATAAATGTACAATCTGGAAAGTGGCAGTTATAATAACAGCATAAACAGTAACGAACGGCCGAATGATTACTGAAATTACAAAACGAAAAATTAGGAGGGGGTAGTAATGAGTCCATCAACAATTACGTTGCTGTTTCTCCTTTTTGCGGTAATCATGTTTGTACTTGAAAAGATTCCGCTTGGAGTTACATCAATGATCGTCTGTATAGGTCTCGTGGTAACCGGAGTACTTGATGTAAAAACAGCTTTTGCAGGATTCATCGACAGTAATGTCATCTTGTTTGTATCCATGTTCATCGTGGGTGGGGCTTTATTTGAAACTGGCATGGCAAACAAAATCGGAGGTATTGTAACAAAATTTGCAAAAACAGAAAGAATGCTGATCATCGCGATCATGGTAATCGTAGGTCTGATGAGTGGTGTATTATCCAACACAGGTACAGCAGCAGTTCTGATTCCGGTAGTTATCGGTATTGCAGCAAAATCCGGATACAAGAGATCCCGTCTTCTGATGCCGCTGGTATTTGCAGCAGCTATGGGCGGTAACCTTTCTCTGATAGGAGCTCCGGGTAACCTGATCGCACAAAGTGCACTTCAGGAAATTGACATGAAATTTGGTTTTTTCGAATATGCGATCGTAGGTATTCCAATCCTGGTTGCAGGAATTCTCTTCTATGCAACAGTTGGTTATAAGCTTCTTCCGAATCATGATGTAAAGGATGAAGGAGCGTTTGACACAGAAAAAGATTTCAGCGATGTTTCGGTATGGAAACAGTGGTTATCTCTGATAATCCTTGTGCTGACACTGCTGGCAATGATCTTCGAAGACAAAATCGGCATTAAGTTATGTATTTCCGGTGGAATCGGAGCACTGCTTCTGATCCTCACAGGAGTTATTTCAGAGAAAGATGCACTGAAATCCATCGATCTCAAGACAATCTTTCTTTTTGGTGGTACGCTTTCCCTTGCAGCAGCACTTCAGGAAACAGGAGCCGGTGAACTGATTGCCAACAAAGTGATTGGAGCACTTGGTGCAAATCCATCTCCATACATACTGACATTTGTAGTATTTATTCTCTGCTGTATCCTGACGAATTTCATGTCAAACACAGCAACGACCGCTCTTATGGTTCCAATCTGTCTGTCCATCGCACAGGGAATGGGAGCTGACCCGAGAGCAGTACTGATGGCATGTGTAATCGGCGGTTCCTGTGCTTACGCAACACCGATCGGAATGCCGGCAAATACGATGGTAGTCGGAGCAGGCGGATACAAATTTATGGATTATGTAAAAGCAGGTTTTCCGCTTATCATCATAGCAACTATTGTAAGTATGATCATTCTTCCGATCGCATTCCCGTTCTTCCCGTGAGAAGCAGCGGCATGAAAGGAATTTGATACAATAAAAATAAGCTTAGTTTAATCTCAATTATATGAACCAGGAGGACAAAAAAATGGGTAAGAAAGAACAGGTAGAGCAGCTTACCACTTATATGGCGAACTTTGTTTCCTATATTGGTAAAGTACTGCCGGATGACATCAAAGCAAAGATCAATGAGCTTGCAGAGAAAGAGGACAGCCCACTTTCCAAAGTAATCTACCAGACAATGCAGAGAAATCAGGTTCTTGCAAAAGAACTCAACAGACCGAGCTGTCAGGACACCGGTGTATTACAGTTCTGGGTAAAATGTGGTACAAACTTTCCATTAATCGGGGAACTCGAAGCACTGCTCAAAGAAGCTGTTGTAAAAGCTACTTTCGAAGCACCTCTTCGTCATAACAGCGTAGAAACATTTGATGAGTACAATACCGGTAAAAACGTTGGTAAAGGAACTCCTACTGTATTCTGGGATATCGTTTCGGACAGTGATAAATGTGAGATTTATACATACATGGCCGGCGGCGGATGTACTCTTCCGGGAAAAGCTATGGTTCTGATGCCGGGTGAAGGTTATGAAGGCGTAACAAAATTCGTTATGGATGTTATGACCTCCTATGGCTTAAATGCTTGTCCGCCACTCCTTGTAGGTGTTGGTGTTGCAACATCCGTAGAAACTGCAGCACTGCTTTCAAAGAAAGCTCTTATGAGACCGCTTGGAAGCCACAACGAAAACGAGCGTGCTGCATCTATGGAAAAACTGCTTGAAGACGGTATCAATGCAATCGGCCTTGGACCACAGGGTATGGGCGGTAAATATTCTGTAATGGGTGTTCATATCGAAAACACAGCGAGACATCCATCCACAATCGGTGTGGCTGTAAACGTTGGATGCTGGTCCCACAGACGTGGACACATCATTTTTGATAAAGACCTTAACTACACAATCACAACACATTCGGGGGTGACTTTATAATGCTGGAAATGAAAGATGGAAAGAAAATTTTAACAACACCGGTCTCAGCAGAAGATCTCAAGGATATCCATGTAGGAGATATCGTATACTTAAATGGAAGCATGACAACCTGCCGTGACGTTGCACACAGACGTCTCGTAGAAGAAGGACGTGAACTTCCGGTTGATGTAAAGGATGCAGCTATTTTTCATGCCGGACCGATCATCCGTCCACTGGAAAACGACAAGTTCGAAATGGTATCTGTAGGACCGACAACCAGTATGCGTATGGAAAAATTTGAATATGAATTCGTAAAAGAGACAGGTGTCCGCGTGATTATCGGTAAAGGTGGTATGAAAGAAAACACCGAGCGTGCCTGCAAAGAGTTTGGTGCGATTCACTGTGTATTCCCGGCCGGAAACGCAGTTGTAGCAGCAACAGAAGTAGAAGAAATCGTAGATGCTCAGTGGAGAGACCTCGGAATGCCTGAGACACTGTGGCACTGCCGTGTCAAAGAGTTCGGACCGCTGATCGTATCTATCGATACAGAAGGCCGCAACCTCTTTGAAGAGAATAAAGTGATCTTCAATCAGAGAAAAGATAAAGCAGTAGAAGAAATCTGCAAACATGTAAGTTTCATTAAGTAATTAAATTCCTCAAAAGCAATTTCTACACACACGTACTTAGTAAGTAAACCAAAATTTTTGCCAAAAAATAAAGCCAAAACAGAAGCCACACAGAAGGATTCACTGCCATGGTCCTTGGGTGTGGCTTTTGTTTGGTTTGATAAGAAAATTCTCCTGAGATTAAAAAATTTTATACGAAACTGAGATCTTTATAAGCAGGAAAACCATAAGCTGATTCGGTATTTCTGATTGCAGAGAGAATTGCTTCTGCCATAACATCTGCAGCAAGTGTTCCGACCATATCACAGTCAGCAGGTATGTTTCCGACAGAAAGTGCGTAAATACTGTCTCCGTCAGCTGAGGTATGCACAGGACGGATCGAACGTGCATAGCCATTGTGTGTCATGCCGGCAATTTTACAGAGCTGGCTTTTGGTGAAGGCGGCATTGGTGATGATCGCACCGATTGTGGTATTTTCCACAAATTTGTTTTCGTGGATGTCATATGACCGGTAAAGAAACTGTGCAGAATCAGCAAAAGATTTCTGGTCATCGGAGAGCATGCCGGCGATGATCTGACCATTGTGATGATCATAAATATCCCCCAGGGCATTGACGGCGACGATAGCGCCGATCTTTAATTCTCCAATCTGTACGGCATAACTTCCGATGCCGGATTTCATGCAGTGTTCCATGCCGTTTAATTTGCCGATGGTTGCGCCGGTTCCGACACCAAAGCAGCCATCCTGGTAATTATTCTGCCAGGCACCGACACAGGCTTCGTATCCCATGGCTTTATCCGGACGGGTATATGGATCAGCAACAGTCAGATCAAAAATATCTGACTGACATACGAGAGGAACTTTCGCGATGCCGACATCGAGCCCGATTCCTTTCTCTTCCAGAAACTGCATAACACCACCGGCAGCATCAAGTCCGAAAGCACTTCCACCGCCGAGCAGGACTGCGTGAATCCGATCGGCAGCAGCAAGAGGTTTCAACAGTTCGCTTTCACGGGAAGCCGGTCCGCCTCCACGTACATCGAGTCCTGCGCACATGCCGGTTTCGCTTATAATGACGGTACAGCCTGTTCCGGACGAGGTGTTTTGGGCATTACCAATGCGGATATTGTCAAAATCTTTTATGGAAATTATTTTCATTGTATGCCTCCTTGAATTAAATATAACTATACTAACAAAGAACTATTTTAAAGTCAAACAGAATGGAGGAACAAAAAAGTTGCAGCAGAGTGAAAAGAAGGAAAGCGTTTTGCGATATCTGATTGCAAGAACTCTCTCAGGCAGTTATAATGAACATCAGGACTTCTAAAAAAGAAGATAATGATGGGGGAACTGGAGAGGGAAAATTATGGATTATCAGCAGTTTATTACATTTATCATGGAAATGCTTGGAACAGTTGCGTTTGCAGCGTCCGGAGCCATGGTAGCGGTAGATCGTGCCATGGATATTTTCGGTGTGATCGTGCTCGGAGTTACGACAGCTGTCGGCGGTGGTGCGATACGTGATGTGATTCTTGGAATCGTACCGCCTGCAATGTTCAGGAATCCGATTTATACACTGGTGGCAACGATCACATCCTGTGTGGTTTTTCTGATCTTATATTTAAAGAAAGAGCTTTTGCAGGGGCACAATCGTGAGACTTATGATAAAGTCATGCTTGTGATGGACTCGATCGGACTTGGGATATTTACGGTAGTAGGTGTAAACACCGGAATTTCACATGGATATGTGGATTATATGTTTCTGCTTGTGTTTCTTGGGACGATTACCGGCGTTGGTGGTGGATTACTGAGAGATATTATGGCAGGAGTACCACCATACATTCTTGTGCGCCATATTTATGCATGTGCATCAATCGTAGGAGCAATTGTCTGTGTGGTTCTGTACCGTCATTTTGGTGCGGTTGCGTCTATGGTAGGAGCGTCGGCAGTCGTAGTTCTGATACGGTATCTGGCAGCACATTACCGCTGGAATCTTCCGAAGCTTACACGTGAAGAAGAGAATTGAATATTGTTGCAGACAAAGAAGCAGCCCTTCTCCGAATCGGAGATGAGCTGCTTTTGTACATTTTACTTATAGAGGAAATTTTAAGGGCTTACCGGAATGTTATTCCAGTGTCTGTGTGTCCTGAAGAGCTTCGAAACCTTCCTCACCGGTACGGATCTTAACAACATTTTCGATATCGTATACGAAGACTTTACCGTCACCGTACTGACCGGTATGAAGAACTCTCTTGGCAGTTTCAATAACTGTTTTGACCGGTACCAGACTGACGACGATCTCGATTTTGATCTTAGGCAGCAGGTTCATATCCATCTCAACACCACGGTAGTAGGAGCGGGCACCTTTCTGTACACCACATCCCATAACGTTTGTAATGGTGATACCGGTAACACCGATTTCATTCATTGCATGCATGAATTCTTCAAGTTTGCTCTGACGTGTGATAATAACTACTTTTGTCAGCTTGTGTACGCCTTCTTTTGGAAGTTCCGGAATTGTGTTAACAACTTCAGCCGGAGCTACATTTGCGGAAATATTGGCAGAGGCTGCTTTCTTTGCAACGCCCATAGGAGCAGGAACGGTCATGGTGTCATGCACAACAAATCCGTCATAAGCACTTGTAAGACCATGTTCTTTGGAATCCAGACCTTCGATTTCTTCTTCAGCGGATACACGAAGGCCGATGGTATGTTTGATCGCCTGGAAAATAATTGTCATAGTAACAGCAACCCATGCGATTGTGATGAGCATACCGACGAGCTGTACGCCGAATCCATGGAAACCGCCGCCAACCAGAAGACCTTTCCAGCCTGTGCCAGCTCCGTCAGAGAAAAGACCAACTGCAAGGGTACCGAAAGCACCGTTTAATCCGTGGACCCCGACTGCACCAACCGGATCATCTACTTTAAGTACTTTGTCAATAAATTCAATACCGAATACAACTACAAAACCAGAGATAATACCAATGATAGCAGCAGATACCGGAGATACGGTATCACATCCGGCTGTAATAGCAACAAGACCTGCAAGAGATCCGTTCAGAGACATGGAAACATCCGGCTTTTTGTATCTTACCCATGTGATGAGCATAACGGCAACTGTTGCAACAGCAGCAGCGAGGTTTGTAGTTACAAAAATTTTACCTGCACTTACGATTGCATCACCTTCCATGCTGACAGTAGATGCACCGTTGAATCCGAACCAGCAGAACCAGAGGATGAATACACCTAAAGCACCGATGGTAAGGTTGTGGCCCGGAATGGCTTTTGATTTACCGCTCTTAGAGTATTTTCCGATACGAGGTCCGAGGATGAGAGCACCAACAAATGCGGCTACACCACCGACCATATGTACTGCACAGGAACCTGCGAAATCATGAAATCCCATCTGGCTGATAAAACCACCGCCCCAGATCCAGTGTCCGGATACCGGATAAACGATCAGGCTGATCAGGAAACTGTAGATACAGTAGGATGAGAACTTTGTACGCTCTGCCATAGCTCCGGATACAATCGTAGCGGATGTTGCGCAGAAGACTGTCTGGAAGATCAGGAATGCCCAGAACGGAACACCGTCAGGGAGCATTGCGGAACCATAATTAGCTTCGGTAGCAATTCCACCGATCTTTCCGAAGAATCCGTTTCCGGCTCCGAACATGATTCCGAATCCGACGATCCAGAATGTAGGAGTACCGATACAAAAGTCCATAAGGTTTTTCATAATAATGTTACCGGCATTTTTCGCTCTGGTAAAACCAGTTTCGACCATTGCAAAACCGGCCTGCATAAAGAAGACAAGTGCGGCACCTAAAAGTACCCATATTGTGTTTACTGCTGAATAATCCATAAAGTTACCTCTCTTTCCCTAAAAAGTTGAATAAGTTAATGGTTACAAAATTGAAAAGGCACGGGAATGATGTTATATCATTCTCCGCGCCTTTACGAATCAAATATATATATGTAAAACAGGGGATGTCGTATCGTGTGATTAATGGATGAGGAAATCGATAATGAATTATGAAGTAGTTCATGTTCATAGTGACATCCCCTGATTTTACCATTGTGAAATTGTTTTTCCTCAGTCAGAGATAGAAAACAGAAGTTTTCCGTATGTTGGATATGGAAGGATGGAATCCGGGATCAGAACTTCGGCTGCATCAGCGGAAGCACGAACCTTTTCCATATCAGAAAGGACAACGCTCTGATAAAGTTTAGCACTCTTAAGAAGATCTTTGCCGGTTTCATATTCAGCCATAGCAGTATCTTTTTTCAGGGTTTCGAGATCTTTTGTCATGGTCTCGGAAAGTTCTGTCAGCTGTGTAAGAAGAGAAGCCTCTGCGGATACGGAAATATCCGGAACGACTGATTTCTTAAGTGCTGCGGTCTGTGCAATTTTTTCCATGTATGTAGTAATGCTCGGAAGAAGATCTTTCTGAATGATCTCAGCTAAAGTACCTGCTTCAATGTGAAGAGTTTTCACATAGTTGTCGAGCTTGATCTCGTAACGTGAATGGAGCTCTGCATCAGTGAAGATATGATGACTGGTGAGCAGTTTTTCATTCTTTTCATCGATGAGGTGCGGCAGTGCATCCGGTGTGGAAACCAGATTGTATAGACCACGTGTTTCTGCTTCTTCAATCCATTCATCTGTATAGCCGTTTCCGTTGAAGATAACTCGTTTGTGATCAATGATCGTCTTTTTCAGCAGTTCATGAACAGCGGTATCCATTTTATCAGCCGGAACATCTTTCAGTTCCTCATAGAACTGATGAAGTACCTCTGCAACAGCAGTGTTGAGGATGATGTTCGGGTTGGCTACAGAAGAAGATGAGCCAAGCATACGGAATTCAAATTTATTTCCGGTAAATGCAAACGGTGAAGTACGGTTTCTGTCTGTGTTATCTTTTACGAAGTGAGGAAGTACTTTTGCACCGATATCCATCTGAACAGCACCGTGTCCGGTAAAGAATTCATCGTTTTCGATTGCCTTGAGCACTTCGGTAAGTTCATCACCGAGGAAGATGGATACTACAGCCGGCGGAGCCTCGTTTGCACCGAGACGGTGGTCGTTTCCGGCACTTGCAACAGAAATACGAAGCAGATCAGCGTAGTCATCAACTGCTTTGATAACAGCTACAAGGAATACAAGGAACTGTGTATTTTCAGCTGGTGTTTTGCCAGGATCCAGAAGGTTGACTCCGGTGTCTGTGCTCATGGACCAGTTATTGTGTTTACCACTGCCGTTGATTCCTTCGAATGGTTTTTCATGAAGCAGGCAAACCATGTTGTGTTTTGCTGCAACTTTTTTCATGATTTCCATAGTCAGCTGGTTGTGATCGACAGCAACATTTGTTGTATCAAATACAGGAGCAAGCTCATGCTGTGCAGGAGCAACTTCATTATGTTTCGTTTTTGCCGGAATACCGAGTTTCCAGAGCTCTTCGTCCAGATCATGCATGTAAGCTGCAACACGTGGCTTCAGAGTTCCGAAATAGTGATCTTCCATTTCCTGTCCTTTAGGAGCCGGAGCACCGACCAGTGTACGTCCGCAGAAGATCAGGTCCTTTCTCTTATTGTAGAGGTCTTTGTCTACAAGAAAATATTCCTGCTCCGGACCTACGGTTGTGTTGATGTGTTTGACTTCTGTATTGCCAAGAAGACGAAGAATCTTAACAGCCTCTTTATTTAAGGTATCCATGGAACGAAGAAGAGGAGTTTTCTTATCCAGTGCTTCGCCGCTGTAAGAACAGAAAGCTGTCGGGATATAAAGTGTACGGTCTTTAATGAATGCCGGTGAAGTAGGATCCCATGCTGTATAACCTCTTGCTTCGAAGGTGGCGCGAAGACCGCCTGACGGGAAACTGGATGCATCCGGTTCACCTTTTACAAGTTCCTTGCCGGAGAAGTCCATAATAACCTGACCGTCAACAGTAGGAGAAATGAAACTGTCATGTTTCTCTGCTGTAAAGTTGGTCATTGGCTGGAACCAGTGAGTATAATGGGTAGCGCCGTGTTCCAGTGCCCATTCTTTCATGGCAACTGCTACAGAGTTGGCAACATCAAGCTCCAGATGTGTACCGTTCTCGATTGTTTTCTTCAGCGCCTTGTACATATCTTTCGGTAATTTCTCACGCATGATCTTGTCGTTAAAAACAAGACTGCCATAAATTTCAGGAATGCTATGTCCCATAGTAAAGTCTCCTTTCGATTTTCGATTCCATTAATCGTTATGATCTTAGTGATAAACAAAAAAGGCGCCTTGGAATCTAATCCAAAGCGCCGTTGCTTATGTGATGTAGTATACACAAAAAAAAACTCTTGTCAACATTTTTTGTGAAAAAAATTTCAAATTTTTTGTTTGGTCAGATGAATTTATTTGTATGGCTTTTTGCAGGGACAAGGGTTGACAAAAGTCGATCTTCTATTATAATTTCAGGTAGATTCACAGGTAAATTTCATAGATAATGGGAGGAAATTCTGATGGCAGGAATTAAGGAAGCCTGTGGTGTATTTGGTATTTATGATCTGGATGGAGGTAATGTTGTTCCATCCATTTATTATGGCCTTACATCACTTCAGCATCGTGGACAGGAGTCTTGCGGACTTGCAGTTTCCAAAACGAACGGAGAGCGCGGTAATGTTCAGTTTCATAAGGATCTCGGACTGGTAAGTGAAGTTCTCCGTGAAGATACCATACGGAATATGGAGGGGAATCTCGGGATCGGACATGTACGTTATTCCACGACCGGTGCATCTGTTGCGGAGAATGCACAGCCGCTGGTTCTGTCTTATATTAAGGGAACACTCGCACTTGCACATAATGGTAACCTGATCAATACCCCTGAACTGAAATGGGAACTGATTCAGAACGGAGCGATTTTCCATACAACGACAGACTCAGAGGTTATTGCATTTCATGTGGCAAGAGAAAGGGTACATTCCAAAACTGTTCAGGAAGCAGTCCTGAAAACCGCCCGCAAGTTAAAGGGAGGCTATGCGCTTGTAGTCATGAGTCCGAGAAAACTGATCGGTGTCCGTGATCCGCTTGGATTGAAACCGCTTTGCCTTGGTAAGCGTGACAATACGTACGTGCTTGCTTCTGAAAGCTGTGCACTTACTTCTGTAGGTGCTGAATTTGTCAGAGACATTGAACCGGGTGAGATGATCACGATTTCAAAGAACGGAATCGAATCCAACAAAGAACTGAGTACCGGCAAACATGCCCATTGTGTATTTGAATATATTTATTTTGCAAGACTGGACAGTATGATGGATGGGGTAAAGATTTATGATGCACGTATCCGTGGCGGAAAATCCCTTGCAAAATCCTATCCGGTAGATGCGGATCTGGTTACAGGTGTTCCGGAATCCGGTATTCCGGCAGCGAAAGGTTATTCAGAAGAATCAGGAATCCCGTTTGGATTTGCATTTTATAAGAACAGCTATATCGGAAGAACATTTATCAAACCGACACAGAAAGAGCGTGAGTCCAGTGTCCATCTGAAACTGAGTGTACTGGATTCAGCAGTTAAAGGTAAACGTATCGTACTGGTAGACGATTCCATCGTGCGGGGAACTACGATCGCAAATCTGATTCGTATGCTGAAGAAGGCCGGCGCGCTGGAGGTTCATGTAAGGATCAGTTCACCACCGTTCCTGCATCCATGTTATTTCGGAACAGATGTACCGTCTAATGATCAGCTGATCGCAAGCAATCACAGTGCACAGGAAATCTGTGAGATGATCGGGGCAGATTCTCTTGGATATATGCAGAGTGAATATCTTGAGGGAATGGCAGGCAACCTTCCGTTATGTAAAGCCTGCTTCGATGGTAAGTATCCGATGGATGTGGAAGCAGAACTCAACAAAAAAATCGACTGTGGATGTTGATATTTTTACAAAAATACATATTTACAAACGAAAAAAAATAAGGTATAGTAAATTTCATATTTTAGGATCTTATTTTGACAAAGGCGTCAGGAGCGATTGGGGATAGTCCCTTATGCGCTTCTGGCGGCTTTTTTAATTTTAAGATACAGGACAGAGGAGGAAATCGGTAATGGCAGTAAAATATGTTTTTGTAACAGGTGGTGTAGTATCCGGACTTGGTAAAGGTATTACGGCAGCGTCTCTCGGAAGACTTCTGAAAGCGCGCGGATATCAGGTGACTATGCAGAAGTTTGATCCTTATATCAATATTGACCCGGGTACAATGAATCCGATCCAGCATGGAGAAGTTTTTGTTACGGACGATGGTACAGAGACGGACCTGGATCTGGGGCATTATGAAAGATTTATTGATGAAAGCCTCGACAAAAATTCCAATGTAACGACCGGTAAGGTTTACTGGTCTGTATTACAGAAGGAACGTCACGGAGATTTCGGTGGAGGAACCGTGCAAGTCATCCCTCATATTACAAATGAAATTAAGAGCCGTTTCTACCGTGCAAAATCACAGGACGAAGAAAAAATTGCAATTATTGAAGTTGGTGGAACCGTCGGAGATATTGAAAGCCAGCCGTTTCTGGAATCTATCCGTCAGTTTCAGCATGATGTAGGACATGACAATGCAATTTTGGTTCATGTAACACTGATTCCATATCTGAAAGCCTCGGAAGAAATGAAGACCAAACCGACACAGGCGAGTGTTAAAGAACTTCAGGGAATGGGAATACAGCCGGATGTACTGGTATGCAGAAGCGAACATCCGTTGACTGATGAAATCAAAGGAAAGATCGCTCTGTTCTGTAACGTACCTGTCAGCCATGTACTGCAGAATCTGGATGTGGAATATCTGTATGAAGCACCGCTTGCCATGGAACGTGAGAAACTGGCAGATGTAGTACTGGAATCCTTAAGACTTGAAAATCGCAAACCGGACTTAAGTGAGTGGATTCAGATGGTCAATGACCTCAGAAATCCGGAAAGCGTTGTAAATATTGCAATGGTAGGAAAATATACACAGCTTCATGATGCTTATTTAAGTGTGGTAGAAGCTCTGAAACATGGTGGTATTTCCTGTAAAGCAAAGGTTGAGATCACCTGGATTGATTCTGAAGAACTGAATGAGAAAAATCTGGATCAGACACTTCATAAAGTAGACGGTATTCTTGTTCCGGGAGGATTTGGAAACAGAGGAACCGAAGGTATGATTCTTGCAGCACAGTATGCACGTGTACACAAGATTCCATATCTGGGTATCTGCCTCGGCATGCAGATGGCAATTGTGGAATTTGCCCGTCACGTGCTCGGGTATGAAGATGCCAACAGTATCGAACTGGATCCGTCAACAAAGCATCCGGTAATTGCATTGATGCCGGATCAGGAGAGCGTGGAAGATCTGGGAGGTACTTTAAGACTCGGAAGCTATCCATGCGTACTTGCAGACAGCTCCAAAGCACTGGAATTGTTTGGAAAGAAAGAAATTCAGGAGCGTCACAGACATCGTTACGAAGTCAACAATGCATATCGTGAAGAATTGGCCACAAAAGGTATGACGATTGCAGGTACTTCTCCTGACGGACACATCGTAGAGATGATCGAGATCAAGGATCATCCGTTTTACGAAGGAACACAGGGACATCCGGAATTCAAATCCAGACCGAACCATGCACATCCGCTGTTTCGTGGATTTGTAAAGGCAGCAGATGATTATGCAAAACTGAAAAAAAGCCGGCAGGCGAAAAATCAGGAATAAGAAAGGGTAAATGAATATGCAGGAAGTAAGCAGAGAAAATCATGGTCTGTACCGCAGTGAATTTGAACACGATAACTGCGGGATCGGTGCTGTTGTAAATATAAAAGGTAAAAAAACTCATGATACAGTTGCCAATGCGCTCAGGATTGTAGAACATCTGGAGCATCGTGCCGGTAAAGATGCAGAGGGAAAGACCGGTGATGGTGTTGGTATCCTTCTGCAGATTTCACATAAATTTTTCAAAAAAGCCTGTAAGAAAGAAGGATTTGAGATCGGTGATGAGAGAGAATACGGAATTGCCCAGTTCTTTTTCCCACAGCATGAGATCAAACGTGCACAGGCGAAAAAGATGTTTGAGATCATTGTGGAAAAAGAAGGACTGGAACTTCTCGGATGGAGAACCGTGCCGGTAATTCCGGAGGTTCTCGGTCATAAAGCAAGAGAATGTATGCCATACATCATGCAGGCATTTATCAAAAAGCCGGAAGAAGTAGAAAAAGGGCTGCCGTTTGACAGAATGCTGTATATTGCACGCCGCGAGTTTGAACAGAGTAATGATAATACTTATGTTGTGTCTATGAGCAGCCGTACGATCGTATATAAAGGTATGTTTCTTGTAGGACAGCTCCGCACATTTTTTGCAGATCTGCAGAGCCCGGATTATGAATCTGCGATCGCCATGGTACATTCCAGATTCAGTACAAACACCAATCCGAGCTGGGAGAGAGCACATCCGAACCGCTTTATGGTACACAATGGTGAAATCAATACCATTCGCGGAAATGCAGATAAGATGCTGGCAAGAGAAGAGAATATGGAATCTCCTTATTTGAAAGGTCAGCTTCATAAAGTGCTCCCGGTAGTAAATCGCAATGGTTCTGACTCTGCAATGCTGGATAATACATTGGAATTTCTGGTTATGAGTGGTATGGATCTTCCGCTTGCAGTCATGATCACGATTCCGGAACCATGGGCATATAACGATACGATTTCTCAGGAAAAGAGAGACTTTTATCAGTATTATGCAACAATGATGGAACCATGGGATGGGCCTGCGTCCATTCTGTTTTCTGATGGTGATGTGATGGGAGCAGTCCTTGACCGTAATGGTCTGCGTCCGTCCAGATATTATATTACTTCTGATGGTTATATGATCCTTTCTTCTGAAGTTGGTGTCATGCCGGTACCGGAAGACAAGATTGTTTTAAAAGAGCGTCTGCATCCGGGCAAAATGCTGCTGGTAGACACTGTTCAGGGAAAAGTCATTGACGATGATGAACTGAAGGAAAAATATGCAACCATGCAGCCGTATGGTGAGTGGCTGAACAGCAATCTGGTACAGCTTAAAGATATCAAGATCCCGAACATCCGTATGGAAGAATATACAGATGAACAGCGTGCACGTCTGCAAAAAGCATTCGGCTATACGTATGAACAATATCGTACATCTATCCGCAACATGGCATTGAACGGAGCTGAGAGTATCGGCGCAATGGGTGTGGATACACCACTTGCCGTACTGTCTGATCAGGACCGCCCGTTATTTGATTATTTCAAACAGCTTTTTGCACAGGTTACAAACCCGCCAATCGATGCGATCCGTGAAGAAATTGTTACTTCTACCAGTGTATATGTCGGTAAAGACGGAAACCTTCTGGTACAGCAGCCGGAGAACTGTCATGTACTGAAGATCGTTCATCCGATACTGACAAATACCGATATGCTGAAAATCAAGAATATGCATCATGAGGGATTCAAAGTAGCGGTAGTTTCAACTCTTTATTATAAGAGTACAAAACTGGAACGTGCGATTGACCGCCTGTTTGTAGAAGTAGATAAAGCATACCGTGATGGTGCAAATATTCTGGTGCTTTCAGACAGAGGTGTGGATGAAAACCATATGCCGATCCCGTCACTACTTGCAGTATCCGCGGTACATCAGCATCTGGTAAAGACAAAGAAGAGTACATCTCTTGCCATTATTCTGGAATCCGGGGAACCAAGAGAAGTGCATCATTTTGCAACACTGCTCGGCTATGGCGCAAGTGCTGTTAACCCTTATCTTGCTCTGGAAACAATCCGTGAGCTGATTGACAATCATATGCTGGATAAAGATTACTATGCAGCAGTAGAAGATTATAACCATGCGGTATTAAGCGGTATTGTCAAGATTGCGTCCAAAATGGGTATTTCCACGATCCAGTCTTATCAGGGATCCCAGATCTTTGAGGCAATCGGTATTTCTCAGGAAGTGATCGACAAATACTTTACAGGAACCGTAAGCCGTGTAGGTGGAATTACACTGGAAGACATTGAAGATAATGTAGAAAAACTGCATTCCGAGGCATTTGATCCGTTAGGTCTTGATACAGATCTTACACTGGACAGTGTCGGCGCACATAAAATGAGAAGTCAGGGAGAGGAACATCGTTACAACCCGCAGACGATCCATCTTCTGCAGGAGTCTACGTGGACCGGAAGCTACGATCTTTTCAAACAATATACAGCGCTGGTAGATAAAGAAAGCCATGGTGCACTCAGAGGTCTTCTGGAGTTTAATTATCCGGAAAAGGCAATCCCGATCGAAGAAGTCGAGAGTGTGGATGAAATCGTAAAACGATTCAAGACAGGTGCAATGTCCTATGGATCTATTTCTCAGGAAGCACATGAGACACTTGCAATCGCAATGAACCATCTGCATGGTAAATCCAATACAGGTGAAGGTGGAGAGAGTGCAGAACGTATTGCTTCTGCCGGAAGCAAGAATGACCGCTGTTCCGCAATCAAACAGGTTGCCAGTGGCCGATTTGGGGTAACAAGCCGTTATCTTGTATCTGCAAGAGAAATCCAGATCAAGATGGCACAGGGCGCAAAACCTGGTGAGGGCGGACACCTTCCTGCAAAGAAAGTATATCCGTGGATTGCCAAAACACGTCATTCCACACCGGGTGTTTCTCTGATCTCACCACCACCGCATCATGATATTTATTCCATTGAGGATCTGGCGCAGCTGATCTACGATTTAAAGAATTCAAATGTATATGCAGATATTTCTGTCAAACTGGTTTCTGAGGCTGGTGTCGGTACTGTCGCGGCCGGTGTTGCAAAAGCCGGTGCACAGACAGTTCTGATCTCCGGTTATGACGGAGGAACAGGTGCCGCACCAAGAAGCTCTATCCACAATGCAGGACTTCCATGGGAACTTGGCCTTGCAGAGACACATCAGACACTTCTTATGAACGGACTTCGTAACCGTGTGCGTATTGAGACAGACGGAAAGCTTATGAGTGGCCGTGATGTTGCAATCGCAGCACTTCTCGGCGCTGAAGAATTCGGCTTTGCGACAGCTCCGCTTGTAACAATGGGCTGTGTGATGATGCGTGTATGTAATCTGGATACATGTCCGGTAGGTGTTGCAACACAGAATCCAGAGCTTCGTAAACGCTTCCGCGGAAAACCGGAATATGTAGAAAACTTTATGAGATTTATTGCACAGGAACTGAGAGAATATATGGCACGTCTTGGCGTTCATACAGTAGATGAAATGGTCGGACGTACAGATCTCTTAAAACAGTCTCCGGATGCAGTCGAACCACATAAAGGAAAACTGGATTTAAGTGCAATTCTGAATAACCCATATGCCGGAAATGGTCAGAAAGTGACCTTTGACCCGAAAGCAGTATATAATTTTGAACTGGAAAAGACACTCGATGAAAAAGTTCTTCTTAAGAAATGTGCAAAGGCAATCTCAAAAGGAGAACACGTGGAATTAAGTGTGGATGTTACCAATACAGACCGTACTTTCGGTACAATACTTGGTGCTGAGATCACCAGACAGACCGGAACAGGGCTGCCGGACGATACAGTAGTAATCAACTGCCATGGAGCAGGTGGACAGAGTTTCGGTGCATTTATTCCGAAAGGTCTTACACTGAATCTGACCGGTGACAGCAACGACTACTTCGGAAAAGGACTTTCCGGTGGTAAGCTGATCGTTAGAGTCCCGGAAAAAGCTGCATACAAACCAGAAGAAAATATCATCATCGGTAACGTTGCTCTGTATGGTGCAACCAGTGGCTATGCGTTTATCAATGGTGTTGCCGGTGAACGTTTTGCAGTTCGTAACTCCGGTGCCTATGCTGTTGTAGAAGGTGTCGGTGAACATGGATGTGAGTACATGACAGGTGGTCGTGTTGTTGTTCTCGGGAGAACCGGAAAGAATTTTGCAGCAGGTATGAGCGGCGGTATTGCATATGTTCTGGATGTGGAGAACAAGCTGTATAAGAACATCAACAAAGCAATGATCTCTATTGAGAAAGTGGAAAATAAATATGACAAAAAAGAACTTCGTGATCTGATCGAAGCCCATGTTGCGGCTACAGGTTCCGAATTAGGTGCAAAAGTGCTTGCCGACTTTGATTATTATCTGCCTCACTTTAAGAAACTGATTCCAAATGAGTACAAGAAGATGATCACACTCAGTGCAAAACTGGAAGAAAAAGGTCTGACAAGTGAACAGGCGCAGATGGAAGCATTTTACGAAAGCATCGGAGCAAAGCATTAAGGAGGATGAGGAAACATGGGAAAGCCAACAGGATTTTTAGAATATAAAAGAGAGACAGCCAAAGTGCTGCCTCCAAAAGTCCGGATCGCCAACTTCAATGAATTCCGGACTCCGATCAGCAAAGAAAAACAGACCATTCAGGGCGCACGCTGTATGGCATGCGGAGTTCCGTTCTGTCAGTCAGGCATGATGCTTAACGGAATGGCTTCCGGATGTCCGCTGCACAACCTTGTGCCGGAAACAAATGATCTGGTTTATACCGGAAACTGGAAACAGGCATATTTAAGACTTTCCAAGACACACAGTTTTCCGGAATTTACTTCCAGAGTATGCCCGGCACTCTGTGAGGCGGCTTGTACCTGCAATCTGGACAGCGAACCAGTATCCACAAAAGAAAATGAGAGAGCGATTATTGAGACTGCATGGCAGGAAGGATGGGTAAAACCACAGATTCCGCGTGTGCGTACCGGTAAAACGATTGCTGTTGTCGGAAGCGGACCTTCCGGTCTGGCAGCAGCACAGCAGTTAAACAGACGTGGACACAGCGTTACCGTTTATGAAAGAAGCGACCGCCCGGGCGGACTTCTCCGTTATGGCATTCCGAATATGAAGCTTGAAAAATCAGTTGTGGACAGAAGAATTCAACTGATGGAAGAGGAAGGCGTTAAATTTGTTCTGAATACGAATGTTGGAAAAGATATTACAGCAGAAGAACTTCTTAAGAAATATGACCGTGTCATCCTTGCATGTGGAGCATCCAATCCAAGAGATATCAAAGCCCCGGGAAGAGAAGCAAAAGGAATTTATTTCGCCGTAGATTTCCTCGGACAAGTAACAAAGACTCTTCTGGATTCGAATTTCGAGAAAGTTCCGTATGAACTGGCAAAAGATAAACATGTGCTGGTCATCGGTGGTGGTGATACCGGTAACGACTGTGTAGGTACAAGTATACGTCTCGGAGCAAAATCTGTGACACAGCTTGAGATGATGCCGAAGCCTCCGGCAGAGCGTGCGGCAAACAATCCATGGCCGGAGTGGCCGCGTATCCTAAAAACAGATTATGGTCAGGAAGAAGCCATTGCTGTATTCGGACATGATCCTCGTGTATATCAGACAACCGTAACAGAGTTTATTGCAGATAAAAAAGGAAATGTCTGCAAGGCAAAAATCGTCAAACTGAAACCTCAGAAAGACGAAAAGACCGGAAGAATGATGATGGTACCGGTCGAGGGAACAGAAGAAGTGATTCCGGCAGATGTAGTGCTGATCGCAGCAGGTTTCCTCGGAAGCCAGAAATATGTTACCGATGCATTTAAGGTAAATATCAATGGCCGTACAAATGTGGAGACAAAACCGGAAGCATATGAAACCTCTGTTCAGAGAGTCTTTACAGCAGGTGATATGCATCGCGGACAGTCCCTGGTAGTATGGGCAATCCGTGAAGGTCGCGAGGCTGCAAGAGCCGTAGATGAATCTCTGATGGGATATACAAATCTCTGAAAAAAGTAAAATAGTGTCTTAAAAAGTCTCAAAAAAGAGAGTTGACAAAGATCATGCAGATTGCTATAATACCTGCATGAACAAGGGCGTTCTTTTGGAGGGTAACCCTCCGAAAGTGCGCCCCTTTTTTATTTATTTTTCAAATATAAGGAGAGAATACTATGGGGAATTACACCAGAGAGGAAATATTGCAGATGGTTGATGAGGAAGACGTAGAATTTATCCGTCTTCAGTTCACCGATATGTTCGGGGCAATTAAAAATATCGCTGTGACGGCTCGGGAACTTCCCCGTGCGTTAGATAATCGCTGTATGATCAATGGCGAACAGGTTGCGGGGATGGATATGGAGAAAGGTTCAGACCTTTATCTCAGCCCGATACTGGATACTTTTGCAATTCTGCCATGGCGTCCACAGCAGGGAAAAGTAGCCAGAATGATCTGTGATCTGTATTTTCCGGATGGGACACCGTACAAAAACAGTCCGCGATATATTCTGGAAAACGTGGCAGGCAAGGCACAGGAAGAAGGCTATACCTGTTATATCGATCCGGAATGTGAGTTTTTCCTGTTCCATACCGATGACAATGGCAATCCGACGACTGTGACACATGAGCAGGCGGGATATCTGGATATCAGTCCGCTGGATCTCGGGGAAAATGCCAGAAGAGATATGGTACTTACATTAGAAGATATGGGAATGGAAGTAGAATCTTCCCATCATGAAGCTGCACCGGCACAGCATGAGATTGATTTTCGTTATGGCGAGATTCGTAAGATTGCCGACTGCATTACAACTTTTAAGATGGCAGTTCGTATTGTGGCAAAACGCCATGGACTTCATGCCACATTTATGCCGAAGCCAAAGGTAGAAGCAAATGGTTCCGGTATGCACATCCAGTTTTCTCTGATCAAAAATGGGGAAAATGTATTTGAATGCGCAGACCGCCCGGGAGAACTCAGTGAGGAAGCATATTATTTTATAGGAGGTCTTCTGGCACACAGCAAGGAAATGGCACTGATCACCAATCCGCTGGTCAATTCCTATAAACGACTTGTTCCGGGATATGATGCACCGACAGAACTTACATGGACTGAAAATAACCAGAATTCGCTGGTACGTATTCCGGTAACCAGAGGAGAGGGGATTCGCGTAGAACTTCGAAGTCCGGATGCTTCTGCAAACCCATATGTGGTACTGGCAGTCTGCCTTGCCGCTGGTCTTGACGGAATCAAAAACAAGATCACACCGACAAAATCATCAAATCTTGCGGCACAGGATCAGCAGGCAGAACATCTTCCGGAAACATTAAAGGAAGCAATTGATTATTTTGAGTCCAGTTCATGGGTAAAAGAAGTGCTTGGTGAGGAATTTTGCAGACAGTATGTTGCAGCAAAAAAGAATGAATGGTTGAGATATACCAGACAGGTGACTGACTGGGAAATCGCAGAATATCTGTATCGACTGTAATGAGATTTTACACATACTGTAAGTGAGATGAATAAGACAAGGGGAAGAGGAGAGACACTTTTATGAGCAGTATTGTTATTGCATTACCCAAAATAGAAGATGCCAAAAAAATCCGCAGCGTTCTTGAACGTCATGGATTTACGGTAGCCTCTGTATGCAGTACTGCATCAAGTGCCCTTTCGAATGCCTCGGAACTTGGAAGCGGTGTTCTGATCTGTGGACATCGTCTGCCGGATATGAACTATCTGGATCTGTCTGAGTGTCTGCCGAGAGATTTTGAAATATTGCTGCTGGCATCTGCGAGGGTGATCTGTGAAGTGCCATCTTCTATTCTTTCAGTGGAGATGCCGATAAAGGCCGGTGATCTGGTAAACACGGTCAGCATGATCCTGATGCAGCAGGAACGAAAGAGACGTAAAGAAAAAAAGAAACCAAAACTTCGTTCGGAGAAAGAGCAGAATTATATTTCCAATGCGAAGATGATGCTGATGCAGCGAAATCATTTAAATGAAGAAGATGCATACAGGTATATCCAGAAATCCAGTATGGATTCAGGAACAAATATGGTGGAGACAGCACAGATGCTTCTGATGTTGTTATATGAAAGCTGATACAGCAATGATGGAAGTAAGAAACGGATTTTTTAGATCCGGACTTCACAATATAAAAAGACGAGATATATGGAGGATGAGGAAATGGAGTTTTTGAACGGTATTTACAAAAAAGAAGTAACCGAATGGGATGAGCTGTTAGGTACTTCTCTCTTAAATCAGGAAGTTATTCTGGAAGGAGCCGTTCACAGCATCCGTAATATGGGCGATGTGGCTTTTGTGATCCTGAGAAGAAGAGAGGGACTTTTTCAGACTGTTGTTGAGAATGAAAAAGCAAATCTTTCCGTTCATGATCTGAAAGAAGCGATGACTCTCCGTGTAAAAGGAATTCTGAATGAGGAAGAAAGGGCTCCTCATGGAAGAGAAATCCGTATCCGGGAGGTAGAGATTCTTTCAACACCGGCAGAACCGATGCCGCTGGCAATTGACAAATGGAAATTAAATACTTCTCTGGAGGCAAAACTGAATTTACGTCCGATCGCACTCCGTAATGTGCAGGAACGCTCCAAATTTAAGATTCAGGAAGCACTGACACGTGCTTTCCGTGATTTCCTCTACGAACAGGGATTTACTGAAATCCATACACCGAAGATCGGCGCAAGAGGAGCCGAGGGTGGTGCAAACCTTTTCAAATTCAGCTATTTCCACAAACCGGCTGTTCTTGCACAGAGCCCACAGTTTTATAAACAGATGATGGTAGGTGTTTTTGATCGTGTGTTTGAGACCGGACCGGTATTCCGTGCCGAGAAACATAATACCAAACGTCATTTGAATGAATATACCAGTCTTGACTTTGAGATGGGTTACATTGACGGATTCGAAGACATCATGGGAATGGAAACAGGATTTCTTCAGTATGCGATGGAACTACTTAAGAAAGACTATGCAAAGGAACTTCAGATTCTTAAGATCGAACTTCCGAAAGTAGATCAGATTCCGGCGGTACGTTTTGACAAAGCAAAAGAACTTGTCTCTGCAAAATATAACCGCAAGATCCGAAACCCGTATGATCTGGAACCAGAAGAAGAAGCACTGATAGGAAGATATTTCAAAGAAGAATATGACGCTGATTTTCTTTTCGTAACACATTATCCGTCAAAAAAACGTCCGTTCTATGCAATGGATGATCCGACAGATGATAAGTTTACATTGAGTTTTGACCTTTTGTTCCACGGACTGGAAGTAACAACCGGAGGTCAGCGTATCCATGATTACAATCAGCTTAAAGCAAAGATTGCTGCAAGAGGCATGGAAGAAGAAGGTATGGAACAGTATCTGGATACTTTCAAACATGGAATGCCGCCGCACGGAGGGCTTGGTATCGGACTGGAACGTCTGACTATGCAGCTTCTTGGTGAGGAGAATGTCCGTGAAGCATGTCTGTTCCCGAGGGATCTGAACAGACTGGAGCCGTAGGATAAGCAGGAGGAACAAAAATGGCAAAGATCATAGATGATGAAACAATAGAAAATGTATGCATTCTTGCGAAACTTTCCCTAAGTGACGAAGCAAAGGAAAAAGCAAAAGAAGACATGCAGAAGATGCTGGATTATGTGGAAAAGCTGGATGAACTGGATACCGAAGGGGTTGAACCGCTTTCACATATCTTTGGTGATCAGAATGTATTCCGTGAAGACGTGGTAACAAACGGAGACAATAAAGAAGCAATGCTTGCAAATGCACCGAAGGCAAAAGAAGGACAGTATCAGGTACCGAAGACCATCGGATAACAGAAATGATCCGGATAGAGGAGAAAAATTATGGAACTGGAAACAATGACAGCATTAGAACTGGCAGCAAAGATAAAACAGCGTCAGATCCATGTAGTGGATGGCGTGAAAGCAGTCTTTGACCAGATTGAGAATAAAGAAGAAACGGTGCATGCTTACCTTGATCTTTACAAAAAAGAAGCATATGCCCGTGCAAAAGAAGTGGAAAAAGGAATTGCAGACGGCACTTATACAGGTCCGCTTGCCGGTGTTCCGATCGCAATAAAAGATAATATCTGTATCAAAGGAAAGAAAACAACCTGTGCGTCCAGAATCCTTGAGAATTTTGTTCCGCAGTACAATGCAGAGGTCATTGACCGTCTGGAAAAAGCAGGAATGATCATTATAGGTAAGACAAATATGGATGAGTTTGCCATGGGAAGTACTACAGAGACTTCAGCCTACGGAGTGACAAGAAACCCGTGGAACACAGAACATGTTCCGGGCGGTTCTTCCGGCGGTTCCTGTGCGGCAGTTGCAGCAGGAGAAACTTTTCTGGCACTTGGTTCTGATACCGGTGGCTCTATCCGTCAGCCGAGTTCTTTTTGTGGCGTGACCGGAATCAAGCCAACATACGGTACCGTATCCCGTTATGGTCTGGTTGCCTATGCGTCTTCGCTGGATCAGATCGGACCGGTAGGAAAGAATGTGGCAGACTGTGCCGCTCTTCTTGAGGTGATTGCCGGACATGATCCGAAAGACAGCACTTCACTTGAAAGAAATGATCTTGATTTCAGTAAGAGTCTGGAAGAAAAGAAACTTCTCGGCATGAAATTCGGTGTGCCGAAAGAATTTCTTGCAAAAGGTCTTGACCCGGAAGTGAAGGATTCTTTTATGAATGTTTTGAAGACACTTACCGAACAGGGTGCAATCGTAGAGTTTTTCTCTGTAGAAACTATGGAATATATGATTCCTGCATATTATATCATTGCCAGCGCAGAGGCAAGCTCAAACCTGGAGCGTTTTGACGGTGTGAAATATGGTTATCGTGCAGCTGAGTATGAGGGATTGCACGACATGTATAAGAAAACGAGAACAGAAGCTTTTGGTGAGGAAGTCAAACGTCGTATTATGCTTGGTTCATTTGTATTAAGTTCCGGATATTATGACGCATATTATCTGAAAGCACTGCGTACAAAAGCACTGATCAAGAAAGAGTTTGATCAGGCATTTGAAAAATATGATGTGATACTTGCACCGGCGGCACCTTATACAGCACCAAAGATCGGGGAAAGTCTGAAAGACCCGCTTGCCATGTATCTTGGTGATGTTTATACCGTTGCAGTCAATCTCTGTGGTTTGCCGGGAATCACGGTTCCATGTGGAATGGACAAAGCCGGAATGCCAATCGGTATCCAGATGATCGGTGACTGTTTTGCAGAGAAGAAGATCCTCCGTGCAGCCGCTGCCTATGAGGCAGTAAGGGGAGCATTCCCCACTCCGGAGAAAGGAGGCAAAAAGGCATGAAACAGTATGAGACAGTCATTGGCCTTGAAGTCCATGTAGAACTTGCAACAAAAACAAAGATTTTCTGCGGATGCTCCACAGAATTCGGGGGCGCTCCGAATACACATACCTGTCCGGTCTGCACCGGTATGCCGGGATCGCTGCCTGTTCTGAACCGTAAGGTAGTAGAATTTGCACTGAAGGCCGGAATTGCAGCAAACTGCCAGATTAATCAGTATTGTAAATTTGACAGAAAGAACTATTTTTATCCGGATAACCCGCAGAACTATCAGATTTCCCAGCTGTATCTGCCCATCTGCCATGACGGATGGGTAGAAATCGAGACTTCTGCAGGAAAGAAAAAAGTCCGCATTCACGAAATGCATATGGAAGAAGATGCAGGTAAACTGATTCATGATGAGTGGGAAGATTGTTCACTGGTAGATTATAACCGAAGCGGTGTGCCGCTGATCGAGATCGTTTCCGAACCGGACATGAGAAGCTCAGAAGAGGTTATTGCATACCTTGAAAAACTGCGCTGTATGATGCAGTATCTCGGTGTATCTGACTGCAAATTGCAGGAAGGTTCCATGCGAGCTGACGTCAACCTGTCTGTCCGTGAAGTTGGAAGTGAATCTTTTGGAACAAGAACAGAGATGAAGAACCTGAACTCCTTTAAGGCAATTGCAAGAGCCATCGAGGGAGAAAGAGAACGTCAGATTGAACTGATCGAAGAGGGAAGAACTGTTATCCAGGAAACACGTCGCTGGGATGATAACAAAGAATCTTCCCATGCAATGAGATCAAAAGAAGATGCCAAAGATTACCGTTATTTCCCGGACCCGGATCTTCCACCGATTCATATATCTGATGAGTGGATTCAGCAGATACGTGAATCACAGCCGGAACTCAGAGAAGAAAAACAGCTTCGTTATCAGTCAGAATATGAATTGTCCGCATATGACGCAGGAATTCTTACAGAGTCCAGACATCTTTCGTTGCTGTTTGAGGAAGTGGCAAAGCTCTGCGGCAATCCGAAGAAAGCAGCCAACTGGTTTATGGGAGAAGTTCTCCGCCTTACCAAAGATAAAGGACTTGATGTAGAAAATGTTTCCTTTGCACCAAAACATCTTTCAGATCTGATTTCCATGGTGGAGAAAAAAGAAGTCAGCGCCCAGAATGCAAAGAAAGTCTTTGAAAAAGTCTTTGAAGAAGACATTGAGCCGGTAACTTATATTGAAGAACACGGTCTGAAAATTGTTGAAGATACCGGACTTCTCAATGATACATTACAGAAGATCATGGATGAGAACCCGGGACCGTTGGAAGAGCTTCTCGGCGGCAAAGAAAAAGTTTTCGGATTCTTTGTCGGTAAGATGATGAGGGAACTGAAGGGCAAGGCAAGTCCGGATGCGGTACGCGAGGCTCTTGTAAAAGAAGTAGAAAGAAGAAAGAATCTGTAGACAGATTAGGAGAGAATATTATGGTTACAGTAAATAAAAATTACCTGAAGCTTCCGGGAAGTTATCTTTTTTCCACAATTGCAAAGAAAGTAGCTGCATATCAGGAAGCCAATCCGGATGTACAGATCGTACGTCTGGGAATTGGAGATGTTACACAGCCGCTGGCACCGGCAATTATCGAAGCTCTGCACAAATCCGTTGACGAGATGGCTAATGCAGAAACATTTCATGGATATGCACCGGATCTCGGCTATGAATTCTTACGCAGCGCAATTGCAAAAAACGATTACGAAGCACGCGGATGTGACATTCATGCAGACGAAATATTTGTTTCTGACGGAGCAAAGAGTGATTCCGGTAACATTCAGGAAATCTTTGGTATTGAGAATAAAGTAGCTGTTTGTGACCCGGTTTACCCGGTTTATGTTGACACAAATGTTATGGCAGGCCGTACCGGAGAGTACAATACAGGAAGAGAAAACTTTGACGGTGTGATCTATATGCCGTGTCTGGAAGAAAACGGATTTCTTCCGGAATTTCCGACAGAGACTCCGGATCTGATCTATCTCTGCTTCCCGAACAATCCGAGTGGTGCGGCAATCACAAAGGATAAGCTTCAGGAATGGGTAGATTATGCAAATAAGAATGGTGCAGTGATCATTTATGATGCGGCATATGAGGCTTATATTACAGAAGAAAATGTTCCGCACAGTATTTATGAATGTGAAGGTGCACGTACCTGTGCAATCGAGCTTAGAAGTTTTTCAAAAAATGCCGGATTTACAGGTGTCCGCCTTGGATTTACCGTTGTTCCGAAAGATCTTATAAGAGAAGGTGTTGCACTGCATGACCTCTGGGCAAGACGGCATGGAACAAAATTTAACGGTGCACCGTATATTGTACAGCGCGCCGGTGAAGCTGTTTATTCTCCGGAAGGAAAGGCACAGCTGAAAGAGCAGGTTGCATATTATATGAAAAATGCACATACGATCTACAATGGACTGAAAGAGGCAGGATATTCCGTATCAGGTGGTGTGAATGCACCGTATATCTGGCTGAAGACTCCGAATAATATGAGTTCCTGGGATTTCTTTGATTATCTGCTTGAGAATGCACATGTGGTAGGCACTCCGGGATCAGGATTCGGTGCACATGGAGAAGGATTCTTCCGTCTGACTGCTTTCGGAAGCTATGAAAATACACAGGAAGCTCTTAGAAGAATCAAAGCATTATAAAAAATTGAATAAACAACCGTGCCTTCGGGCCGTATAAAGAGGTGGTTTTTGACAAACTGCCTCTTTTTCGTTGCTATACGAAAAAATATACCGTATAATCGTAGTGAAATTATTTTGACTCGCAACTGTGAGGAAACTGAATAGTTAAGAATATGCCCGATCCGGGACCGAGGAGTTGTTACAGATGTACATAGAAACAACAGAAAAATTACTGGAATTTATAGAAAAAAGTCCGACTGCATTTCAGGCAGTGGATGAAATGAAAAAACGATTTACGGAAGGTGGATTCCAGGTGCTTTCGGAAAGAGAACACTGGAATCTCATACCGGGTGGAAAATATGTAGTGACCAGAAATAATTCCGCACTGATTGCTTTTGCAATACCGGAAGATCCGCCGTTTGCATTTCATATTATGGCAAGCCACAGTGATTCTCCGGCATTCAAGATAAAAGAAAATCCGGAAATGAAAGTGGACGGCAGCTATGTAAAACTGAATGTGGAAAAATATGGCGGAATGCTGATGGCACCGTGGTTTGACCGCCCGCTTTCTGTAGCCGGAAGAGTTGTTGTAAAAGAGAATGGCAGACTTGTGGAAAAACTGGTAAATATTGAGAGGAATCTTGTGATGATTCCGAATCTTGCAATTCATATGAATCGTGAAGCAAATAACGGAACAGCATATAATCCGCAGAAAGATATGTTGCCTCTTTTTGCAGCAGAAAACACAGACAGAACATTGTTGGAAATGATTGCAGAGCAGGTCGGGGCGGACAAATCAGATATACTCAGTCACGATTTATTTTTATATAACCGTATGCCGGGTACAATCTGGGGAGCGGATCGGGAATTTGTTTCCTCTGCACGGCTGGATGATCTGCAGTGCGCTTTTTCTTCCATGGAGGGGCTTCTTGGGGCTGAAACGAAAAATTCCATCGCAGTACATTGCGTATTGGATAATGAAGAAGTCGGAAGCGGCACGAAACAGGGGGCGGCATCTACTTTTTTGAAGGATACACTTCTTCGTATCAATACAGGACTTGGCAGAACTTATGAAGAATATCTGATGACGCTGGCAGGAAGTTTTATGGTTTCGGCGGACAATGCACATGCGCTTCATCCGAATTATGCAGACAAGACGGATCCGGTGAATCATCCTGTTCTGAATAAAGGGATTGTTATCAAATATAATGCAAATCAGAAGTATTGTACAGATGCCGTGTCCGCGGCAGAATTTACAGAACTCTGTATAAAGGCAGGGGTGCCGTATCAGACATTTGTAAATCGCTCAGATATTGCCGGGGGTTCGACACTGGGCAATATTTCCAATACACAGGTTGCAATGAATACAGTAGATATCGGACTTCCACAGCTTTCCATGCATTCTCCTTATGAGACTGCGGGTGTAAAGGATACCGAATATCTGATACGGGTGGCAGGGGAACTTTTTGCATAACAGATTGCTATATAGAGCAGAAAAGAAGGACAATACAATGAGTGATAAAAAAGCAGTGTTTTTTGATGCGGATGGAACCATCTGCGATATGGAAAAAGGAGTACCGGACAGTGCGGTAGAATCAATAAAAAAGCTGATTGCCAACGGACATCAGGCATGGCTCTGCACCGGAAGAAGCCGTGCGTTTGTATCCTGGTATCTGGAACAGATTCCGTTTACAGGAATCATCAGTGCATGTGGGGCCACCATCGAAAAAGATGGAAAAAGACTGTATAATAACGAAAAGACACCGGAGATAGCGAAGCTTTCGGTTGAGATACTTCGTAAATACGGACTGATTCCGGTTATGGAAGGTGCCGACTATATGTATTATGATAAGGATGAATATACGACAGATGTGAACTGGTATACAGATTTGATTACAGAATCACTTGGAGAAAAGTGGAGACCGATCCGTGGAAATGAAAACAGTATGCACATCAATAAGATCAGTGCGAAGAAGCAAAATGGATGCAATGCACAGCAGGCATGTGCAGAACTTTCTCCTTATTATGATATGATCTATCATGAATCTAATAACTTTGTGGGAAATACGATTGAAATGGTTCCGAAAGGCTGTAATAAAGCAGTCGGAATTGCTGCAGTCTGCCGGAGCTTTCATATTGCATGGGAAGACACGATCGTATTCGGAGACAGTAACAATGATCTGTCCATGTTTGAATATGCAGCAACAAAGGTGGCAATGGGAAATGCTTCCCCAAAGATTAAAGAACTGGCCGATTATGTAACGACGGATATGTTTCATTACGGTATCCGTAACGGACTTAAACATTTAGGGCTTATATAAAAGGAGAAAATATGAAATACGGAAAAATAAGAATCGAGGATGGTAATTTCATTTTTGCGAAACACATGATGATGAATTATCTTCCGTGTAAAGATATCTTATGGGCATATAAAAGAAAAGAAGGAGTAGAAGGCGGGGCACAGAAGCAGTTCAGTACCAGTTCGCTGGTGATCATTACACGTCGCAAAAAAAGATACCAGTTTGATCTGACGGACCGTGAGATTCAGGATTGTATTCAGTTATTAAAAGCACTGAATCCGAATATTGTGACAGGTTTTCCGAAAGGCGGCAGAATCCCTCTCCAGAGTCTGCCGAATACAAGGGATCTGGGGGCACTGATGACATCAGACGGACGTCATATTCTTCCACACAGACTTCTCCGAAGCGGAACACTGTATCATATTTCAATCGCAGACCAGGACACCCTGATGAAAGATTATCATCTGACGACTGTGATCGACTTCCGTACAAAATCGGAAGTTCTGGAAAAACCGGATATAGTCATGGAGGGAGTACAATACTGCGATATACCGATTGTGGATGAGGAAACAACCGGCATTACCAGATCCGGAAGACTGGATGAGATTATAAAAAGTTTTAAAGATATTCCGGAAGATTTTGTACTGAACCAGTATGCTTCACTGGTACACGATGCTTACAGCGTCAGACAGTATGCGCGTTTTCTGGATGTATTGCTTCATCAGGAAGAGGGGGCAGTATTGTGGCACTGCAGCATCGGCAAAGACCGTGCAGGTGTGGGAACGGCGCTTCTTCTATGTATACTGGGGGTTCCGAGAGAGACAATATATGAAGACTATATGAAAACAAATCTTTATCTCGATGAGGAAATGAATCATATGGTTCGCTATCTGGAGTCAAAGATGATCGTGGATAACCAGACTATGGACAAGATTCGTCTGTTTTATCGTGTAAAAGAAGAATACCTTGACTGTGTATTCGAAACCATCGAAAAAGAGTATGGTTCAGTTGAACAGTTTATGAAAAAAGCACTGTACATGAATCCGAAAACGATCGAGGCTCTGCGCAAAAAATACCTTGTATAAAAATACAAAAAAGTGTTTAAATATTGTAATGTATACAAAATTTTGCATTGACAAACGATGTAATATTGCTATAATGATAAACATGCAAACAATTTTACGATGGAATTGTTTACAAGATTAAAGTATTGAAAACACTGCTGTAAATGCAGTGAACAGTAACTTGAAAGCAGGTGCGTTATGCAGAAAAGAATTTTGTCCCTGTTAGTAGATAACACTGCCGGTGTATTAAGTCGTATTGCCGGTCTTTTCAGCCGCAGAGGTTATAATATTGACAGTCTGACAGTCGGCGTGACTGCGGATGAACGATATTCCAGAATGACAGTCGTATGCAGTGGAGACTCAATGATTCTGGAACAGATTACAAAACAGCTTGCAAAGCTGGTAGATGTAAGAGATATTAAGGTTCTCGAACCGGATAACAGCGTAAGCCGTGAATTGGTACTTGTGAAGGTCGCAGCGCGGCCGGAGCAGAGAGAGGGAATTATTTCCATTGCAAATATTTTCCGTGCCAATGTTATTGATGTCGGTAAGACTTCTTTAGTCATTGAGATGACTGGAAGTAAGAGCAAGCTCGGTGCTTTTATTGACCTTCTCGGTGAATATGAGATACTGGAACTTGCAAGAACAGGTATCACAGGACTTTCACGTGGTGCCAGCGATGTAAAATTTCTGTAGGATGCAGGGTGTTTTACATAGTAGTTTATTACGTTTGCTAAGGGGTACAGCCCTTTAACGATAAATATTATTTTACGAATAGCTTAGGAGGAAACAAAGATGGCAAACAGGATTTTTTACCAGGAAGATTGTAATTTAGGATTACTGGATGGTAAGACAATTGCGATTATCGGTTATGGCAGCCAGGGACATGCACATGCACTGAACTTAAAGGAGTCCGGATGCAATGTCATTGTTGGTCTGTATGAAGGAAGCAAGTCCTGGAAAAAAGCCGAAGAACAGGGCTTTAAAGTATATACAGCAGCAGAGGCTGCAAAACAGGCTGACATCATCATGATCCTGATCAATGATGAAAAACAGGCCAAACTTTACAAAGAAGACATTGAGCCGAACCTTGAAGAAGGCAATATGCTGATGTTTGCTCATGGTTTCAATATTCATTTTGGATGTATCGTTCCACCAAAATATGTCGATGTTACTATGATCGCACCAAAAGCACCTGGACATACAGTAAGAAGCGAATATCAGGCTGGAAAAGGAACTCCTTGTCTGGTAGCTGTAGAGCAGGATTACACAGGAAAAGCACTTGACAAAGCACTTGCTTATGGACTTGCAATCGGTGGAGCAAGAGCTGGTCTTCTTGAAACTACATTCCGTACAGAGACAGAAACAGACCTCTTCGGAGAGCAGGCAGTTCTCTGTGGTGGTGTTGTTGCACTTATGCAGGCTGGTTTTGAAACACTTTGCGAAGCCGGATATGACCCAAGAAATGCATATTTCGAATGTATCCATGAGATGAAACTGATCGTTGACCTGATTTATCAGTCAGGATTCGCAGGAATGAGATATTCCATCTCCAACACTGCTGAATACGGCGATTACATCACAGGACCGAAGATTGTTACAGCAGAAACAAAGAAAGCTATGAAACAGATTCTGACAGACATCCAGGATGGTACATTTGCAAAAGATTTCCTGCTTGATATGTCTGATGCAGGAAAACAGGTTCACTTCAAAGCAATGAGAAAACTTGCTTCCGAACATCCGTCAGAAAAAGTTGGCGAAGAAATCCGTAAACTGTACAGCTGGAACGGCGAAGACAAGCTTATTAACAACTAAATAAATTTTTGTAAGAAAATTTACGCTACTCAAACGTAACAAAGTGGAGTTTGAGGTTCGATAATTTTGGTTATAAAACGGCACATCCTTTTGGATGTGTCGTTTTTTGTCTTATAATCCTGTCAGAACATGACGAACGAATTTTATTGACTTTTATGGGCTCAGGGCATAAGATTAAACCATCTTAAGACAATCTTGATTTTATCAATCAATGCAGATCTGCAAAAAATCCATTTATTTTTGTATTTTATTCCACGATAAGAAAGCAGGTGATTTATGCGAATTGCGGAAAAAGCCGCAAGAATTTTACTGACTGTGATCGGCCTTTTCGGTCTTGCTGTTTTTTTTCTACCGAAGATTGGTATTTCTGTGGATATTGTTATGTCCGGTTCTATGGAACCGACGCTAAAAACAGGAGGAATTGTTTTTACAGATACAAAAAGAACAGAGCCATCTGTCGGAGATATTGTAACGTTTCGAAATGCGAAGGGAAAAGTCAGTCACAGAGTAGTTGCAAAACAGAAACAGAGTTACATAACAAAGGGTGATGCAAATAATACGGAAGATGTATCACTGCTGGAACCGGAACAGATCATAGGAACGGTGATTCTGACAGTTCCACTTTTAGGTTATGCAGCAGAGCTTTTGAAGGAAAAAACAGTGGGAATGCTGTTGCTGCTTATGATCTTTCAGGAACTGGTCTTTCTGGTAATTGAATGGAAAGGAGAGCGCATCGAAAAAAGGCGCAGGAAACAAATATGAAAAAAAATACAGTGAAAATTATGACACTTGCAGGAATTTTATGTCTGGCATCAGTTGGAGGTGTATCTGCATATCTGACGGATTATGAGAAAGTATCCAATGAATTTACCGTCGGAAAGGTTGATATCGAACTGAAAGAACCGGAATGGAAACCAGAGGAAAATAAGAAAATCGAACCATCAAAAGTAATTCATAAAGACCCGCAGATCACGAATACAGGGACAAATGATGCCTTTGTGTATATGGAGGTTTCAATTCCAATGGCGAATGTAGAGGCGGCGGCAGAAAATGGTGAGCGTCTTGGTAAAAAAGTGCAGGAATTATTTTACTTTGAAGCAAAAGACAGCTGGATGCAGCTGAGTGTACAGAACACAGAAAGTCGACGGACATATACATATGCATACACGAAAATACTGAAACCACAGGAGACTTCGGAAGCTTTATTTGATACTGTGAAATTTCTGAATCTGATTGAAGGACAGCTGGATGGACAGACATTTGAAATACCGGTCAGAGCTTATGCAATACAGACCTCTTATACAGGCGGCAGTTCAGATAATCTGTCAGAGCAGATTAAAGCAGCTTATGAAAAATATGTAAATCAGAACAAGAATCAGGATGGAAAAGTAACAGAATAACGGAAAGTGGGAAGCAGTATGACAGGAAGGAAAAAGAGAATAACAGTTCTGGCGGCTATAATGGGGACTCTGGTGACTGTGCAGGGAATAGCAGCATATCAGAGTGCTTTTGATACAGCAGAAAATATCATACGTGTGGGAAGCAATACAACTGAAATCGGGGAAGAATTTCCTTCTCCGACGCCGGTTGCGCCAGATAAAAATACAGATATCACGAAAAAAATATGGGTGACAAATCGTGAACAGGGTGTGGATGGGATAAGTGTAGACTGTTATGTACGTGTTTCTCTGGCGTATTCAAACAGTGATATCGGCAGGGCTGTCACGATGAAAGGGCAGAATACGACTGACTGGGTATACAGTGATGATGGATTTTATTATTACAAAAATGTATTGAAAGAAGGAGAATCGACCAGACCATTATGTACAGGATTTATGGTGGAAGCGGAAAAAATTGAAAAAACATACTGGGAGGAATTGAAAGATTTCCAAATTCAGGTGTATGAGGAGTCTGTAGAGGCAAAACCATATGAATCCTGTCAGGCGGCATGGGAAGTTTATGAAAAACAGAGCTGAGAAGGCAGGTGGATATGTGAAGAAAAAGAGAAAAATCGTGGTCGGAATTCTTGCGGCGTTACTTTGTATGACAACAGGCGCGTATGGATATTTTTCGGACAGGCTGGAAGTCAAAAATCATATCACGATGGGAGACATCCGGATAAATATGACAGAGTTTGCACGAAAAGGAAACGGAGAAGTGAAATATCGTGATCCGGCATATATATTTCCGGGTGAACGGATTTCAAAGATTCCACGTATTAAGAACAGTGCTCTCCCATGTTGGATACGGGCACGTATCAGTTACGGAAGCGACAAAGAGAATGTCGAAATGCTGAGTGAGTGCAATATAGAAGGGATGTCCGCAGAGTGGATAAAGCGCGGAGATTACTATTATTATACTAAAGTTTTGAAAAAGCAGGAATCTGTAGATCTTTTTCAGAGTGTATCTGTTCCGGCAGTGTGGACAGAAGAGCATGGCGGACAGAAACTGAACATTAGCGTGCAGGTGGACGCGATACAGGCGGCTAATTTCAAACCGGATTTTACTGCCATGTCACCGTGGGGCAATCAGGAAATTCAGGAATGTGTCCATGAAACAAACGGAACAATGACCTGCAAAAAAGGTGAGCGGAAACTGGCTGTAGAATTTCAGGGAAAAGCACATAAACTGATCGCAGTTCCGAATGATTTTTTTGCAAATCTGGAAACGGCAATGCCCGGAGATATTCTGACAGATACAGTAAAAATATCAAACACGACAAAGAATGATGCGGAGATTTTTTTCAGGATCAGCACAGAAGGAAGAGCAAAAGAAAAAGTGGATATGCTGAAAAATATCCGCTTTCAGATTGCTATGGGGAAAAAAGTGCTTTACAGGGGAACACTGGATGCTGCAAAACTTCAAAAGAATCATTCACTTGGAGTGTTCAAAAGTAAGGCATCAGGTGAACTTAAATTTTTGCTGGAGATTCCGAAAGAATGGGATAATGCATGGGCTTTGAAGAAAACAGATGTTTCGTGGATATTTGCTGTGCAGGATGAAACTTCCGGGGTGAATCAGACAGAAGAACAGAAACAAAACGGAGCGCAGAGCCTTTCCGGAGATTCTGCACAGGCATCTGTTAAAGATACCGGAAGCAGACAGAAATCCTCTGTAAAAACAGGCGATTCCATGCCGGTAGAACTTATGCTCTTGCTGTTGCTGGCGGCTGGCATCAGTATACCGGTGATAAAGAAATGGAAAGGAGCGAAAAAGCCATGAAAAGAAAAATCACAGGGGTCTGCCTTGCACTTGCCGTAACTTTGGGTATGTGGTGCGGAGCACAGACATCTATTGAATTTGCATCGGCCTATGCAGAATCGGAAGAAGTGACAGATTTGGAAGACATTTTGGGAGACGCGGAAAGCGAAAACACCGGAGAAACGCTCGGGGATAATGAAAATGGCATGGGAGACAACGACACCGGGGAAATTATTGTAGATGAAAGTGAAGAGGATGAAGTGGACGGAACGGATATTGATCTGACAGAAAGTGAGGATGTGGAGATTTCTGACGCAGAATCTGACTCAGAAGAAGTTTCGGCTATTGAATTTAATACAGATGAAACATTTTCGGATGGAGACGAGGAGTTAGAAGAAGATCATCAGGAAGCGGAAACAGCTGATCCGGAAGCCATGGTAGCGAGAGCGGCAAGTCGTGTTCCGGTGCAGTGGGTAGAGGCAGGATATAAAATGCGGGATGAATATGCATTTACATATGCATTTCGCAAGAATACGACAAAGCTTACATCTATCAGCAGGCATAATGGAACACTGAATGCAAAGATGCATGACTGGTATGGTGATGAACGTGGATTTACAGAGAATTATTGTAAAACATTTTACGGATGTGCAATTGATGATAAGGATTATACAGAACCGATCACAGCCATATACAGCAATGTAGGGGAATATAATGGAAAAATCGTGGATCTGAAAGTGACAGCTGTAAAATGGGGTGCTGTAAATAAAAATCATGTGGGGAAAAATGGCAAAAAAATTATTCCATGTATATTATTTTACAAAGATAAACTTGCATTAAATACAATTGCTGTAGGAACCGTAAGATTCCGCTTTGAATTTCTGGATCACGCAACACAAAACAAAATATCTCCTAAAGGACATGTAACAATGAAAGATCTGGATGCCGGACAGGGGATTCGTGTTTATGACGGATGGGGTGTAAATCATATATATTTGCGAAAGGGTTATAATTATCTGAAGAAAATAACTGGAAGTATAGCAAATGGTTCGATTTATAATGAGATAGCAAGCCCAGAAGGGATAGATGCAGAAAGTGACGATGTAAAGGCGTGGTGTCAGCTTGATTTTGACGGTTATTTTATGGTGAACTGGAATTCACAGGAAAACTGGAAAACTGCTACATACCCACAAAATGCTTATTTTTCGACAACAGGTAAAACAGTGGGAACATATGAACCAAATCCGGGTCCCGAAAAGAAAGTCGGAGATGACGGGATGGATTATGAACAGATGAGCAGGCATGAATATACACAGACTGATCCGCCTTACGAAATAGCAGAAGGAAAAAATTTTGATTATATGATCAGCCAGAGACTTCTGCCTGGTTCTTATTCAGCTTTCACGCTACAGGATACGCTGGATTCATGCCTTCAGTTTCAAAGTGCCAGTGTGACAACTGCATCCGGAAAAGATGTAACAGATCGGTTTAGTATTCAAAATGTACAGAATACAGTAACGTTTACAGCTAATACGGCATTTCTGAAGACGGATGAGGCATATAACGATGTGACTTATTATTTCCGGATAAAAGTCACGGCCGGAAATAATGACACGATAGAAGCTCATGGACATTACAGAAAAAATGAAAATATTTATACTATTGAAAATAAGGCTTCCAGAACAATTATTTCGGATAAAATGCAGGATACACAGCAGACAAATTCCTCATGGGTGAAAGGAGAAATCCCAAAAGAACCGACAGACGGGCAGATTACTGTCACAAAAAGGATTCGGGAACAGGATATTACATGGGCGCACGGAAATCCTGTGTTTCGTTTCAGTGTCCGCGGAACAGATACCAGCGATATTACACATATGTATGAAGATTATGTGGAATTCAGAAAAGGAGAGTATCTGACAGACGGAGAGTATGCGGTGATAAGCTGTACATTTACCAATCTTCCGATGGGAAAGTATACGGTCAGCGAAAAGAAAACTCTGCGTTATGTGTTTGAGAGCATCACGGCACAGACTTCGAATGTAAGTCTGAATGACAGAAACGGGATTGCTGTGCTGGATCGAAATAATAAAGTGGCAGCCGTAACCTTTACGAATAAAAAGACAAGATATGACAGATATAGCCACACCGATGTTGTGCGGAATCAGATTCATATTCAGAACTGAAATATATAGAGGGAATCAGAGAGAAAACGGTTGCAAAACAGAAAACAGATTGCTATAATAATCCTCACCGGGGTATGGCGTAGCTTGGTAGCGCGCACGGCTGGGGGCCGTGAGGTCGCAGGTTCAAATCCTGTTGCCCCGATTGAGGATATGGATGACAGAAACACCGAAATACAGTGATGTATATCGGTGTTTTTTATGCGTAAAATCAGTTCTGACAGATTGAATTTACATAGAGTATATATTATAATATAACGCATGGAAGGAGAGAGAAAGGATATGGGGAAAAAGAATCTGAATATTACAGTGTGTGCAATAGTATTTGCTATTATATTACTGACTGTATCCGGACGAACGGTTGTGTATGCTGATAGTACAGAAGGACAGACGAAAGTGACCGAAACTACGGCAGCAACTGTTACCAGGACAGTCAAAAAAGGACTGGTCAGGGAGAAAGACGGCTACCACTATTACATAAAGGGCAAAACCATAAAGAACAAATGGAAAAAGATCAAAGGCAGGTATTACTGGTTTAAGTCAGATGGTGTGGCAGCACGAAACGGTGCCTGCAAAGTGAAAGGAACATATTATGTGTTTGATTCGCTGGCACGCAAACTTACTCCAGGGAAGACGAAAGCTGTCAGAATACAGAACAGAACATATATCGTGAACAAAAAAGGTAAGGCAGTAAAAGGATGGCAGAAGCTTGGAAATAAGGTATATTATGCATCCAAAACAGGAAAATGTGCGGTGAATCAGACTGTAGATGGCATTCGGTTAAATAAAAATGGTTATGCCACATCCACGAAAGCCCTCTGTAAGGCAGCGGCCAGGAGATTTATTTCACTGCATACCACGTCAAAAATGAGCAAACGGCAGAAATTACGTGCTTGTTTTAATCAGATTATATGGTATAATCGGTTCGTCGGAAATATGGATCCGACACCGGCTGAATTTAAGAAAAAAACCTGGGTGTATAAATATGCACTTCAGATGTTCCAGAATGGACTGACAGGCAACTGTTATGGTATTTCCAGTTCAGTAGCGGCAGTAGCGAAGGAGCTTGGCTATCAGCCATATGTCATTACAATTCCGGACGGACATAGCTTTGTTGTGATTGATGGACTGTATTATGATAACATGTACGGCACATTATTTGGAGCAAGTTCCCGTCCTGCATATACAGTGCAGTACAAAATAAAATTTTAATATTAAATAAGGAGAGGAAACATGAAAAAGTTCAAAAAAGTATTTGCGGTTCTGCTGCTCATGCTTCTCGTTACAGCACCGGTGGTTACAGCAGCCACACAGCCGGTTACGGTAGAGGCAGCAGCCAAGAAAAAAACCAAACTGAAAAAAGTCAAAGGCAAGTATTACGCTTACGAAAACGGAAAGAAAGTCTGCAACAAATGGCGTACCATTAAAGTGGGAAAGAAAAAATACAGATTCTACTTTGACAAAAAAGGCAGAGCTTATCAGGCAAACAAAGCTGCTATGGGCAAGACCGGTGTTCTTGTCAAAAAAATCAAGGGTAAATATTATGGATTTGACTATCAGGGACATATGGTAAAAGGCCTTCGCGGTGGAAGTACTTCTGCATATAGTATGCCTAATCTGTATTTCTTTAATTCAAAAGGTGTATACGACAAGAAAAAAACTGTAATGTACAGAAACGCCGCCAAAATCAACAGCAATGCAGCTCAGATCAAGAAACTTCTCGGCAAATACAAAAAAGTATCTGTTACCGGTGAAAGCTGCTTTGGTAATGGAAACGGAAGCGATGTCGTTTATGTATATGACAATATTGAATTGAGTGTATTCCGCCCGACAGGTAAGGATGCAAATGCCGAAATCGTGGAAAGTGTATCACAGAGATACTAAAAATAAATAAGCGAAAAGGAGAATGAAAAATGAAAGTAAATAAGAAAATTACTGCAATGCTTCTCAGTGCAGTGATCGCGGCAGCACCAGCAGCAGCTCCGATTATGGATGTGCAGACAGTTGCAGCAGCAACTACAACCACAAAAACACTTAAGAATGCATGGAGCAAAAATCATAAATATTATTATGATAAAAATGGTAAGAAGGTTACCGGTGTAAAGAAAATCGGCAAGTATACTTATGTATTTGCAAAGAACGGCAAACTTGTAACAAATAAAAAATATTACAAATACAATGCAAAAACTTATTATAAGATTGCCAAAAACGGTCGTGCAAAAAAACTGTCCGCTGTAGAGACACTGGCTGCTATCCGTCTGAAGAAATGTGGCGGCAACCTTAAGAAGGCATTTAACTGGTCATCTTCCGTTCGCTATGCAGGAAACTACAAAGTTGCGAAGAAAAACGTTACTAATTATGCAAAATATGGCTTCCAGACAGGCCGTGGTGACTGCTATGTACAGGCGGCTACTTTCTATCAGATGGCAAAAGTTGCCGGATATGATGCAAAATATGTAAAAGGATCTGTAAAGAAAGGAAAAGGTCTGGCACCACATGCATGGGTAGAAATCAAATCCAACGGAAAGACTTATGTATATGATCCGAATTTCCAGAGTGAATTTGGCAAGAAGGGTTACACCGGATACAAGATCACTTATGGACAGAAGGGTACCCTTCAGTATGTTAAAACAAGCAAAGGCAGATAAGAGATCACAGGAGAGATTAGAATCATGAAAAGAAAACTTGTAACAGTATTAATGACAGCGATAATCGGAAGCAGCATGTTATTTGCACAGACAGCTATGGCAGCAGATACGACTGCACAGACAGAAGATACTGCAAAAGCAGACGAGACTTCCGAAGCTAAGACAGAAGAATTAAAGACCATCGGCGAGAAACCAGAGAAAGAAACAGAAGGTGTTCTGGATGTCAAACTTAAAAATCTGACCGGTAAAGTAGTCACAGGATTTGCCGTTAAGAATGAAAAAGATGAGAAATATCCGGAAAATTTTCTGAAAGAAGACGACAAGTTTGCAGCAGACGAAGAACGCGAACTGTGGTTTGACACAAACAAAAAAGATGAAACTGCAGATACAGAAAAGACGGACGAGACCAAAGCAAAAGAAAGTGAAGTTCAGAAATACAACATTCAGCTTACTTTTGAAGATGGAACAACCGCTGAAATCCATACATTCCCGTTTGGTGATACGGAAGAAGCTGAGCTTCATCTGGAAGGCAGTGTAGCATACCTCGTATTTGACAGCACAAGCCAGAAGAAATCCATCAATACTCTGGATACAGAGAAGGCACTGGCACCGACACCAACAGCATCGCCGGCAGCACAGGCAACTACAGAAAGTTATGACAATAGTTATGATTACAACGAAAGCTATGATTATGACGAAAGCTATGATTATGACGACAGTTATGATTATGATGACAGTTCTGATTATGATGATAGCTCTGATGATGGTGCCGGTGACGGATGTCTGGATGATGCAATTTTGAACTAAATTGTAACTATTCAGAAGGCAGTATCCCGCGAGGCGTTTTGGCATGTTTTTTGCCAAAATCCCGAGACATATAAGGCAAAATGCCATCACCGAAGGTGATTTGGAATGCATTTTGACTCGTAACTGTGAGGGTACTGAACAGTTACACTAAATTAATACAAAGAGGCAGGGCGCTGCATTAAGAAATTAGTGCAGCGCCCTGTTGTGGTCTATGCAGGAGAAATTATTATGTCGTTAGTATCAAATCTGTTTCTGTTGTTTGTAGTGGCATCTGTACTGGTTTATTACATAGTGCCTCATAAATGGCAGTGGCTGGTACTTCTGGTATTCAGCTATATTTATTACATAGCAGGCGGTCTGAGATTTGTCGTGTTCATCCTGTTTTCTACGATTGTTACGTGGCTTGCAGCTCTTATGATTGAGAAAATGGAAACAAAGGGAAATCATAAAGCAGCACGGAATATATTAATTCTCGGTCTGATTTTAAACTTTGGTATGCTTGGGGTAGTTAAGTATACCAATTTTGCAATCGAAAATCTGAATGCACTGTTTCATATGAATTTAAGAGGTATGGCGATCCTGCTTCCTCTTGGAATTTCCTTCTATACTTTCCAGTCATCAGGCTATCTTCTGGATGTCTACTGGAAACGCTGCGAAGCAGAGAAACATCCTTTGAAATATGCATTGTTTGTATCTTTCTTTCCGCAGATACTTCAGGGACCGATCGGAAGATACAGCCGTCTTGCAAATCAGCTTTACGCGCCACATAAATTCGAGGGTAAAAATATTGCCAGAGGGTTTGAACGTATTTTATGGGGATTTTTCAAAAAGATGATCCTTGCAGACTGGGCAGCGGTATTTGTAGATGAGATTTTTGCAAATCCAGATCAGTACAGTGGACTTGCGCTGATCGGAATTCTTTTGTATACACTTCAGCTGTATGCGGACTTTTCCGGAGGAATGGATGTTGTCATTGGTATTGCATCTATGTTTGGAATTGAACTGGATGAAAACTTCAAGCGCCCGTTCTTTGCAGTCTCCGTTACAGATTTCTGGCATCGCTGGCATATCACACTTGGTACATGGATGAAGGATTATGTTTTTTATCCGGTTACCTTGTCACGCTGGATGGGAAGTTTTAGCAAATGGGCCAAAAAAGTCTTCGGCAGAAAGACAGGACGTACCCTTCCAATCTGCATTGCAAATATTGTTGTTTTCTTTGTAGTTGGTGTATGGCATGGCGCAGCATGGAAATATATTATTTATGGTTTGTATAACGGCCTGATCATAGCGTTCAGTGGTCTTATGGCAGGTAATTATCGCAGCTGGAAAAAGAAACTTCATATCAGCGGAAAGGAAACATGGTATTATGTGTTCACGGTGATCAGGACATTTATCCTTACTGTGATCAGTATGTATTTTGACCGTCCGGACAATATGGGAGTTGCACTGCATATGATGAAACTGTCAGTGACCAGATTCAATCCGTCACAGATCCTGCTGATTCCAGCGGGCAAGCAGGGGACCACATTTACACCATATGCACTTCTGATCCTTGCGGTAGGATGTGTAATCTTGTTTGTAGTCAGTGTACTTCAGGAGAGAGGTATGAAGATCAGGGAATCTCTGGCAAAACTTCCTCTTCCTGTTACAGTTACAGTATATTTTTGTCTGCTGATTTCCATCGGATTCTTTGGTTCTACAGCAGTAGCGAGAGGTTTTATTTATGCACAGTTCTAAAAAAATATTAAAAACAGTTCTTATACTTGTAATATGTGTCATTCTCCTGAAAGGGCTGGATATGGCACTATATCCATGTACATTTATGAGAAATGATGTTCACGCTGTCGTCACGGAACAGTTTGATGATATTATTCTGGGCACCTCTCATGGAAAAATGGATATTGATCCTGAAGTGATGGAAGAAATCACCGGAAGAACAGGACACAATTTATGTGTTGGCGGAGAATACGGAATTGATGCGTATTATCTTGCCCGACTGGTTGCTGAGAAACAGAATCCGAAAAGAATTATTTATGAAGTGGATCCGGGATATTTTGTTTCTGAGAAAGAAGAAGGCAACAATTACCTGCTGTTCTATCATGAATTTCCTTTTTCAAAGGCAAAACTGGAATATTTCTGGAACTCAATCGCAAAATGCAATTTCCGTACGATTCTGTTTCCCTGGTATGAATATTCTCTGAGCTATGAAGTGCCGAAAGTGAAGGAAACATTCCTTCAGAAAATAAAAAAGGATTACAGCATTACAGATCTTAAGAGCGATTCACAGGAATATCATGAGAGCGGTTTTATTGAGAGATATCCAGTGGACACTTCTAAACTGAAAAAGACAGATATCAAATTATATGAAGATGGCAAAGTCGCTCTGTCCAATATGGAATATCTGAAGAAGCTGATAGATTTCTGCAAAGAGAACGATATTGAATTTGTAGCGGTAACAACCCCGGTTCCGATTGCAACACTGAAAGACCATAGCGACAACTACAATGCCGCATGGAAATATTTCGGTAAATTCTTTGAGGAACAGGGTGTGGATTATATTAATTTTAATACACAATATTTTAAAGCATTCACACATAATGCAAAGGCATATACCGATTATGACGGTCATATGAACGGAGATGCTGCAAGAGCATACTCAAAAGTCCTTGCACAGGTGCTGAACCAAACAGAGTCGGCAGACTGACTGAAAGAAAGAGGGGAGAAAAATGAAGAAAAACATTCTGGAATATCTGGAGAAGTCGGCACAAAAATATCCGGATAAAACCGCATTTGCAGATGAAAACACCTCCTGTACTTTTAAGGAACTGGAATGCACAGGCAGAAAGATAGGAACAGCATTGAGCAGATATATTGCTCCGAGAAATCCGATTCCGATTTTTATGGAAAAGAGTGTTGAGACAATAGGAGCGTTTATGGGAGCTGTCTATGCAGGCTGTTTTTATGTCTTGATTGATACGAAACAGCCGGCCAGCCGTCTGAATCAGATTCTGGATATCCTGAAAAGTGAAGTCATCGTCACATCAGAAAAATATTTAAAGGATTTGGAAAAACTGGGATTTGAGGGGAAGGTTCTTATGCTTTCGGAGCTTAATGCTGTACAGGAAGACCCGATAATATTGGAGACCATCAGAAATCAGGCAGTAGATATAGATCCGCTGTATGGTATTTTTACTTCGGGTTCTACCGGAACGCCCAAAGGTGTTGTTGTGGGACATCGTTCAGTTCTTGACTTTATCGACTGTTTTACAGAGCTGTTTAATATTACAGAAAAGGATGTTATCGGAAATCAGGCACCGTGGGATTTTGACGTATCTGTAAAGGATATTTATTCCGGACTGAAGACTGGTGCGACGGTACAGATTATACCGAAACAGTTATTTTCTTTCCCGACTAAACTGATCGATTTTCTGATTGAGAGAGAAGTTACGACATTAGTATGGGCAGTTTCAGCATTGTGTATTATTTCAACGCTGAATGGATTTGAATATAAGGTACCGGAAAAGATAAATAAAATTCTTTTTTCAGGTGAGAGCATGCCGGTGAAGCATCTGAATATCTGGAGAAAATATCTTCCGGATACGATGTATGTAAATATTTACGGTCCGACAGAAATTACCTGTAACTGTACATATTATGTTGTAAACAGAGAATTTCAGCCGGGCGATGTCCTTCCAATGGGAAAAGCTTTTCCGAATGAAAAAGTATTCCTTCTGGATGAAGAGAATCACCTTGTGGAAGAAAAAAATCAGAATGGAGAAGTATGTGTAACCGGAAGTGCACTTGCACTTGGATATTACAGAAATCCGGAGCAGACAGCAAAGGCTTTTGTACAGAACCCACTTAATGACAGATATCTGGAACCGATGTATCGCACCGGCGATCTGGCATATTATAATAATCTGGGCGAACTATGCTTTGCAACAAGAAAAGATTTTCAGATTAAACACATGGGACATCGGATTGAATTGGGAGAAATAGAGGCATCAATGGATAAAATTCCTGAGATAATAAGAAGCTGTTGCCTGTTCGATCAGGGTAAAAGTAAAATTGTAGCTTTTTATGAAGGAAATGTCGAGCGAAAAGAAATCGTCAGAGCATTAAAGCAGTATTTGCCCGCGTTTATGGTTCCGAATGTATTTCGTCAGGTTGAACAGATGCCGCTTACTAAAAACGGAAAAATCGACCGCAAAGCACTTATGACAGAATATCAGGAGGACAACAGATAATGTCAGAATACAGATTTATGAACCAACTGACAGAAAAAGGGCAAATACCGACACCGGCATATGTCTTTGATCTGGATGAAATGAAAGAATTCGCTGAAAAAGTCAAAAGATGTCTGACCGGGAAAGCAGAAATCTGCTATGCGATGAAAGCAAATCCATTTCTGATAAAATCGATGATGGAGATTGTTTCTTCTCTGGAAGTATGCTCACCGGGCGAATTTCGAATTTGTGAAAGAGCCGGGATTCCAATGGAGAAAATTGTACTTTCAGGTGTATACAAAAATCCGGATGATATAGCTTATATGCTGGACAGATATGGAAACAGCGGAACTTATACGGTAGAGTCTTTGCAGCATCTGAAAATACTGAATGATACTGCAGTTCGTCATGGAATAATCCTTTCGGTGTTGATACGTGTTACAAGTGGAAATCAGTTTGGTATTGATGAAACGGAAATACGCAAAATAATTTCAGAAAGAGAAAAATATGCCGGTATAGAGATAGAGGGAATACAGTTTTATTCCGGAACACAGAAAAGAAATTTGTCTCAGATGCAGGAGGAACTGGAGCATCTGGATGCTTTTATCAGAGATTTAGAGGACATTAATGGGATGAAAATCAGGACACTTGAATATGGCCCGGGTTTCTTTGTGCCATATTTTGTGAAAGATAAAAGTGAACGGACAGAAGATTTGCTGGGGGAATTTAAGAAAATTCTTGAAGCATTGCAGTTTCATGGCAAAATTGTACTTGAGATGGGCAGATTTCTGGCTGCCGCCTGTGGATATTACATCACATCAATTGTAGATATAAAAGTAAACAAAGAACAGCCATATGTAATACTGGATGGAGGAATCAATCATTTAAACTATTACGGACAGGCAATGGCAATGAAACGCCCATACTGCAGTCAGTTGAATTCTAAAGGCAGTGAAAAGATTGAAGGTAAAGAAGAAAACTGGAATTTGTGCGGTGCACTTTGTACAGTCAGTGATGTAATCGTAAAACAATTTCCTCTGCGCAATCCGGAAATTTGTGATATACTGGTTTTTGAAAGAGTAGGTGCATATTCTGTAACAGAAGGAATTTATCTGTTTCTGAGCCGTCCACTTCCGAAAATCTATTTCTGGACACAGGCAGATGGACTTCGCCTGGTGCGGGATGGCATACATACCGATATTTTAAATTCAGAAAATTAAAGGGAGAACGAAAATGGAAAAATTAATTGAAATTCTGGAAGACATTCAGCCGGATGCAGATTATGAAAGTTGCACAACTTTAATCGATGATGGTATTTTGGATTCTTTTGCAATTCTGTCTATTGTAAGCGAATTACAGGATGAATTTAACATCACGATCACTCCGGCAGATATCATTCCGGACAACTTCAATTCAGCAAAAGCACTCTGGGATATGGTGTGCAGATTAAAAGGCTGATATCATAAAAGTGTAGAGACGCTCTGCTTATGGCAGGGCGTTTTTGCACAGGCAGGAATATATGGCAGGAAATTCCTACTTGACAATCATACGTTGACATGTTAGTCTTTATTCATCGACAAAATATGTGAAATGCTTTGATGAGGAATAGTACGTGAGGACTGGAGCACAGAGAACTGTCGGGTGGTGTGAGACAGCAGAAGGAATTCATGGAACTCGCCTTTGAGCAGCTGTCCGAATTCCATGATGGATAGTAGGCACAGACGGTATCCACCGTTATATGGAGAGGATATAAGTACTTTTTTAGTTCCGTATCCCATGAGTGTATGAACCGTTCATAAATAAGAGTGGTACCGCGAAGACAGTTGTCTTTCGTCTCTTACAGTAATCTGTAGAGATGAGAGATTTTTTTTTGCTCTGCACAGCAAAACATTCAGCGAAAATGGAGGAATGATCATGAAAAACGTAACAAAATACAAAAGACAGTATTTTATGCCACCGGTAAAATGTATGAAATGGGCAGAAAAAGAATACGTAGACAAAGCCCCAATCTGGTGCAGCGTAGACTTGCGTGACGGAAACCAGGCACTGGTAATCCCGATGAGTCTTGAGCAGAAAGTAGAATTTTTCAAATTGCTTGTTGAGATCGGTTTTAAGGAGATTGAAGTTGGGTTCCCGGCAGCATCTGAAACAGAATACACCTTTATCCGTACATTGATCGAGCAGAACCTGATTCCGGACGATGTAACGATCCAGGTACTGACACAGGCCAGAGAGCACATCATCCGTAAGACTTTTGAAGCAGTCAAAGGTGCTCCGAAGGCAATCGTACATGTATATAACTCTACTTCTGTTGCACAGAGAGAACAGGTATTTAAAAAATCAAAAGAAGAAATCTTAAAGATTGCCGTAGATGGTGCAACACTTCTGAAAGAACTGGCTGCCCAGACAGAAGGAAACTTCCAGTTTGAATATAGTCCGGAGAGCTTTACCGGAACAGAGCCGGAATATGCACTGGAAGTGTGCAATGCAGTTCTGGATGTATGGAAACCAACTGCAGATAACAAAGCAATCATCAACCTGCCGGTTACTGTACAGCATTCCATGCCGCATGTATATGCGAGCCAGATCGAGTACATGTGTGACAATTTAAAATATCGTGAAAATGTAATTGTATCTCTTCATCCGCATAATGACCGTGGATGCGGTGTGGCAGACTCTGAGATGGGACTGCTTGCAGGTGCAGACAGAATCGAAGGAACTCTGTTTGGTAACGGAGAACGTACCGGTAATGTGGATATTGTAACACTGGCCATGAACATGTTTTCACAGGGTGTAGATCCGGAACTGGATTTCTCAAATATGCCTCATGTATGTGAAGTTTACGAAGAATGTACCGGAATGAAAGTAGATGAGAGAAGCCCGTACAGTGGTGCACTTGTATTTGCAGCATTCTCCGGTTCTCATCAGGATGCCATCGCAAAGGGCATGCACTGGAGAGAAGAAAAAGATCCGAGCCGCTGGACGGTTCCGTATCTGCCGATCGACCCGACCGATGTCGGAAGAAACTACGATGCTGATGTTATCCGTATCAACAGCCAGTCTGGTAAGGGTGGAGTCGGATATATTCTTGAGACAAAATATGGTCTGAACCTGCCTCCAAAAATGCGCGAAGCTATGGGATATGCAACAAAAGCTGTTTCCGATCACAGCCATAAAGAACTTCATCCGGATGAGATCTTCAACCTGTTCAAATCTACATTTGAAAATGTTATGGAACCATACAGTATCAATGAAGTTCATTTTCAGCAGAAAGATGGCGGTATTACAACTCAGGTAACTTCTACCTTTAACGGTAAGACTATCACAACAGAAGCGACCGGAAACGGACGTCTGGATGCAGTCAGCAATGCACTGAAGAAAGCATATGAGATGAAGTTTACGTTGGTAACTTATCAGGAACATGCACTTGAAAAGAGTTCCAGTTCCAAAGCAATTGCATATGTCGGTATCCAGAAACCGGACGGAACCCTTGCATGGGGTGCAGGAGTAGATTCGGATATTATCAGAGCTTCCATTGATGCCCTTGTGACGGCTATCAATAATCGCTGATTTTATTGAATATAAGCCTTTTTTACTTCGATAGTAAAAAGAAACTGTCGAGGTAAAAAAGGCTTTTTTATGCATATTTCACAGAAAACAGACACAAAAAACAGAGATATGGATATGGAAATTTAAAAAAAATTCTGCTAAACTTAAATTAAGTATGCCTGTGCATATTCGAAATTGGATAACAGAAAGGAATCGATACACAGATGCTAAAGATTAAAAGCTATGTGAAAGTAAAAAGCGTTGCAGAAGCGTATGAGCTGAATCAGAAAAAAACAGCAATTGTCCTTGGCGGAATGGTGTGGCTGAAGATGGGAAATCGTAATATTTCCACAGCCATTGATCTTTCGGGGCTGGGGCTGGATACGATTCAGGAATTTGACGATGAATTTGTGATCGGCTGTATGACACCACTTCGGGAACTGGAGATAAATGAAAGTCTGAATGAATACACACATGGAGCAATACAGGAAAGTCTGCGACACATTGTCGGAGTGCAGTTTCGCAACTGTGCGACAGTAGGGGGAAGCATTTGGGGACGCTATGGATTTTCTGATGTGCTGACCATGTTTCTGGGTATGGATACATGGGTGGAACTTTACGATGCAGGAAAGATTCCGCTGACAGAATTTGTAAACCGTAAGAAGGACAATGATATTCTGGTCAATATTATTGTAAAAAAACAGCCTCTTCGTGTCTGTTATATGAGCCAGCGTAATACAAAGACGGATTTCCCGGTACTGACATGCGTAGCATCTATGATCGGAGAAGAAGCGCGGACAGTGATTGGTGCAAGACCGGGACATGCTGTTGTAGTTGAAGACAAAGATCATATTCTTAAAAATTTTAAGAATATGACGAAAAAGCAGCGAGAGGAAGCCATCAGGAAGTTTGCAGAATATGCGGCTGCAAATGTCAAAACTTCCGGAAATATGCGTGCTTCCGCAGAATACAGAACACTTCTTGTTGAAGTGCTCACAAAGAGAACATGGGAAACAATAGGAGGAATGAAAGATGAATATTAGTTTCTGGCTGAACGGCGTTTACCGCCAGGAAGAGATAGAACCTGGGATGCTTCTCATTGATTTCCTGAGAGAAAAAGGCTGTTTCAGTGTAAAGAGAGGATGCGAGACAGCAAACTGTGGACTTTGTACCGTATTACTTGATGAGAGACCGGTTCTTTCCTGTTCAATGCTTGCAGCACGGATTGATGGCAAAAAAGTTGTAACACTGGAAGGTATGCAGAGAGAGGCACAGGAGTTTGGAAGCTTTCTTGCAAACGAGGGGGCGGAGCAGTGCGGATTCTGCAACCCTGGATTTATTATGAATGTATTTGCAATGCTGAATGAACTCAAAGAACCTACAGAAGAACAGATCAAAGAATATCTTGCCGGAAATTTGTGCAGATGTTCCGGATTTGTTTCTCAGACGGCGAGTATTTTGAAATTTCTGAAATACAAAAAAGCACAGGAGGAGGCATAAAATGAAATATGTAAACCAGCCTGTACGCAAAACAGACGCAATGGCACTGGTAACGGGCAAACCGGTATATACCGATGATCTGGCACCGAAAGACTGCCTGATCGTAAAAATCCTGCGAAGTCCGCATGCAAATGCATGGGTAGAGGACATTAAGACCGGAAATGCGGAAAAGGTTGCCGGAATTGCCTGTATTCTTACTTATAAAGATGTGCCGCAGAAACGTTTTACACTTGCAGGACAGACCGCACCGGAGATGAGTCCGGATGATCGGCTGATCATTGACCGCCATGTACGTTTTGTCGGAGATGTGGTTGCAATCGTTGCCGGAGAGACTGAGGATGCGGTAGACAAGGCATTAAAAAGAATTAAAGTACAGTATCGTGTCGAGGCACCGGTTCTTGATATGCATAAAGCAAAAGACAATCCGATTCTGGTTCATCCGGAAGAAGACTGGAAACTAAAAATTCCGCTTGGTGGAAATAATAAGCGTAACCTGTGTGCAGAAGCACTGGAAGAGCACGGCGATGTGGATAAAGTCTTGAGCGAGTGTAAATATACTGTAGAGCAGACTTATCACACAAAAGCAAATCAGCAGACTATGATGGAGACTTTCCGTACGGCATGTTATATGGATCATTTTGGCAGACTGGTTGTACTTTCATCTACACAGATTCCGTTCCATGTACGAAGAATCGTAGGAAGGGCGCTGGACATTCCGGCATCTAAAGTGCGTGTCATCAAGCCGAGGATCGGTGGTGGTTTTGGTGCAAAGCAGACATCCGTCAGTGAAATTTATCCGGCGATCGTTACATGGAAGACCGGACGACCGTCAAAGATGATCTTTTCACGACATGAATCTATGATTTGTTCTTCACCGCGTCACGAGATGGAAATTACAGTGCGTGCCGGTGCAGACGAAAACGGAATCATTAAAGCAATTGACGTCTATACATTGTCCAACACGGGAGCCTACGGAGAGCACAGTTCTACAACAGTTGGATTAAGTGGTCACAAATCCATCGGACTTTATCGTCATACAGAAGCATATCGTTTTGCGTTTGATGTAGTTTATACGAATGTACAGGCAGCAGGAGCTTATCGTGGATATGGTGCGACGCAGGGAATCTTTGCTGTCGAATCTGCAGTGAATGAGCTGGCACACAAGATGGGCATGGATCCGGTCAGAATCAAAGAGCTGAACATGCCGATCGAGGGCGGCCCACTTCCGGGATATCCGGATGTTCCTTATGCACAGAGCTGTACCATGGATAAATGTATGGCAAGAGCCAAAGAGATGATGGACTGGGATTCCAAATATCCGTTCCGTGATATGGGCAATGGTAAGGTGCGTGGTGTTGGCGTAGCTATGGCAATGCAGGGTTCTTCGATTGCCGGTGTTGATGTTGGTGGCGCAGATATTAAGTTGAATGAAGACGGATCTTATACTCTGGCACTTGGATGTACAGATATGGGAACCGGATGTGACACCATCATGGCGCAGATCGCGGCAGACTGTCTTGAGACACCGATGGAAAATATTGTTGTATTCAGTGTGGATACTGATATTTCACCATATGATTCCGGTTCTTATGCTTCTTCAACCACATATACCACAGGTGTGGCAGTTATGAAAGCCTGCCAGGAGCTTCGAAAAAAGATCTGTGAACTTGGCGCACAGATGATCGAAGTAGATCAGGACAAAGTGGATTTTGACGGATTGTATGTTTTCTGTGATGGAGAAGAAGAAGAGAAACGAGTATCTTTGGAACAGATTGCCTTAAAGGGTACATTTTTCAATAATATTGAGCTTCAGGTAGTAAAACAGCATTCTTCACCGCTGTCTCCGCCACCGTTTATGGTGGGTATGGCAGAAGTAGAGGTTGATACAGAAACAGGAACTGTGGAGGTATTGGACTATGTGGCCGCCGTAGATTGTGGAACACCGATCAATCCGAATCTTGCCCGTGTGCAGACCGAGGGAGGTATTGCGCAGGGAATCGGAATGGCACTGTTTGAGGAGGTTCAGTATACCGAAAAAGGTAAGGTCCGTAACAATTCTTTGATGCAGTACAAAATTCCGACCAGAGAAGATTTTGGAAACATCCGTGTGGCATTTGAGAGCAGTTATGAAGAGAGTGGTCCGTTTGGTGCAAAATCAATCGGAGAACTTGTTATTGATACTCCATGTCCGGCAATCGCAGAAGCAATCTATAATGCAACGGGTGTTCGGGTACGAGAGCTTCCGATCACACCGGAAAAGATTGCGCTGGGAATCCTCAAAAAGAAATTGGAGAAATAAAATGAGTATTATTCTGAAAGGAATACTTGCATTGTTCTGGTTGCTGCTGGTACCGGCGGCAATCGGAAATTTGTTTATGTCAAAAAGAAAACACATCTGTCCGGAAGCATGCCTGCCTTTGGGCTATCTGGTCTTATTTTCATTGATGGAGATATTCACACTTCCATTGACTTTTTTGAAGGCACCCCTTCATATTCTGACAGTATTGTATGGTGGGGTGGCAGTACTTCTGGCAGTAGTGGGAGTTGTATCGGTTGTTGGAAATAAAGAGAAGAGCCAAAATATGATAAGTGTACAAAAAAGAGAAAATAAGATTACGTTTTACTTTGCGTTGGCACTTCTTCTTATTATATGCCAGATTGTAATGTGTGCGCTTCTGGCACATATGGATGCAGATGACAGTTTCTTTGTGGCAAGTGCAACAACAGATGTTTATACGGACACTATTTTTGAAGTGAACCCTGATACAGGCAGATATTATATGGTATTACCGGAGAGATATACCCTTTCTCCGTTTCCGGTATTTCTTGCGGTAGTCAGTCAGCTGAGTGCCGGACTGCACCCTGCGATTATGGCGCATGTGGTATTTCCGGCAGTATTTTTGGTTGTAGTTTATATGGTTCAAAGTCTTTTGAGCAGATGCTGGTTTCCGAATGACCGAAAAGCCCGGGATATTTATTTGCTGCTCGTGGCAGTACTCAGTAGTTTTTCGGCATATTCTGTTTATAATGCAGGTGATTTTCAGATGGTTCGCCTGTGGCAGGGAAAGGCGATTTTGGCAGCAATTCTGATTCCGATGCTGGTGTATCTGTGCCTGACAATAGTTATGAAAGAAAAAGCGGAATATTCATGGGGATTGATGCTGATGGCAAATTTGAGCTGTTGTCTGGTATCTTCTATGGGAATTATACTGGCACCATTGTTGATCGGAAGCTTTGCAGTCGTGAAGTTGATTTATAAAAAAAATTTTACATGTATTTGGAAGTGTGCATTGTGCTGTATTCCGACATTGGTTTTGGGACTGATCTTTTTATATGTTCTGTAAACAGGAGAAAACTTGAATGAAAGAATTAATCAATCAGATATTGAATTTATGGAGCAATTACTGGGGGGACAGCCTTTTCTCATATTTGTTGATACTTGCAGCTGCTTATTTGCTCGTTTTTAAAAGAAAAGAAGAAAATGTAAAATATGTGCTCACCTATCTTCTGATCATGCTCTTTTTGTTTTTCTGTCCTCTTACAGCTGCTGTCATTCAGAAATGCATTGGTGAGAGCGTTTACTGGCGAGTGTTGTGGCTGATTCCTTCTTCTCCTGTAATTGCACTGGCAATGACAGAATTGATAAAAGACCATCAGAAAAACATGCAGATGCTTTTGGTGGTATTGTGTATAGGAATCGTTGCAGTGAGTGGAAAGGAAGTATATCTGGCTGGAAATTATACACGTGTTCATAATTATCAGCAGGTGCCGGATGAGGTTGCCGGAATTTGCGAGCTCATTCAGGCGGATGCGCAGGGCGAAAAATTTACATTTGCATCAGACGACGATATAAGTTCATATGTGCGTGTATATGATCCGTCTATTTACAATTTGATAGGAAGAAATGCACGTTCGACACATGGCAGATCAAGGAAGCTTTATTATGAGATTAATTCGCCGGAGCCAGATTACCGAATAATCGCTACAGGCGGAAAAAAACAGAAGTGTAATTATCTGGCATTAAGAATTACGGCAGATGAGCAAAAAGAAGTGCTGGCTGAGGCAGGATATCAGGAGATTGGAAGCATTGGAAGATATACCATATTCCGTCTGGGAAATCATGTCACAGATTACAGAAATACAAAAATATTAGGCGATTGAGGAAGTTGTTTATAAAAAGCAAATTATTCAAAAACTTTACAAATAGTAAAATATGTGATATATTATAGAAAGCTTTAATGGCCTGCACCTGTAGCTCAGTGGATAGAGCAGTGGTTTCCGGTACCATGTGCGGGGGTTCGATTCCCTTCAGGTGTGTTGCACGAGGTACGGGTCTGCCTCGGTGCGTTGTAAGTTAAGGAGGACAAGAACTTGGATAATTTCAGGGAATGGTTGTCAGATAACCTTCGCTATTTTATGCTTGGCGGAGCAATTCTGGTGATCGTAGCTGTGTTGTTCGTTGGTGTTCGCGCCTGTGTCGGAAGTGGGAAGGGAACTTCAGACGGAGAACAAACAACAGCTCAGGACAACGACCAGGGAACTGATCCTTCTTCTCCGGAAGATGATGGGGAGACAAACGACGGGAAGAAAGAAGAAGACACGAATCCCTTGGAGGATGGCAGTGAAGAAATCACTGCGCTTATGAACAGTTACTACAAAGCTTTAGGGGACAAAGACATTACCGCATTGAGAACTGTTGTCAACAATCTGACACCTTCAGATGAATCAAAGATCACAAATGCCAAAGATTACATCGAAGGGTATCAGGTCAGCAATGTTTATACAAAGAAAGGCCTGGATGATAATTCCTTTGTAGTGTACACACGGGGAAGTTTTGTATGCAAAGGAATTGATACACCGGCACCATCTTTGTGGAGTTCTTATGTAGTAAAAGACAGTGATAATAATTACAAGATACTTGGTGATCTCGAGCAGAACACACAGGTTTCTGAGTATATGGATTCACTGAAGTCAGACGAAGATGTGCAGAACCTGACAGCAGAAGTGCAGGCGGCATATGAGCAGGCACAGAAGGATGATTCGGCTCTGGCACAGTTTTTGAATGGACTAGGTGAAGAAGTAGATACTTCTTCCGGCACGAGTGCAGACGGCACGACTCTGACAGTTACAGAAGGATGTAATGTCAGGGCAGAAGCAAGCAGCGACAGTGATATCATAGGTGGTCTTGATGCCGGTGATCAGGTTGTGAAGGTTGCTCAGGAGGGTGACTGGATTCAGATTGATTACGATGGCGAGACTGGATATGTCTATAGTGGATTGCTTCAGTAAATAAGAACAGACAAAAGACACAGGAGATTTTCCTGTGTCTTTTCTACTTCTTAAGAGAACCGTCTGTCTGAAGTTCGTATGTTTCGCCGTCTACAGTGATTGTACCGGTCTGCATGATTCCATCCTGATCCATGTAGTAACGTTTTTGGTCTACATCGATCCAACCAGTCTGCATGATTCCGTCTTTGTTGAAATAATATTTCTTGTGATCTGTGTCGGTAAGCCATCCGGTGTAAGGCTGTCCGTCAACCAGAAACAGCCAGTTGCTTCCGCTTGCAGTCCAAGTACCTTCGGATGCTTCCGGGGAAATGTTACTGTCGTCAGAAACAGTCGGTGTTTCGGTCGGTGTCTGAGTCGTTTTTGGAGTTACGGATGGTGTTTTCTTTGAAGTTTTCTTTTTATCTGAATTTTGAGTGGTGTTTTTTTCTTTTGAATCCTTTGCTGATGAAGCTTTGTCTGATTTCCTGGAGGTTACGGACTCTTTTGTAAAATAATCCGGATCGTACGATGACTGGCGCAGGAAAAATCCAGAAGAAAGACAAAGCAAAATGACGATGATAAGCAGCAGGGGATTTGTCTGTCGATTATGATCTGACATGAATTTCCCTCCTTTGTACAAATGTACAATTGTATATTTTCTTCATCATACATGATGTGGCAAAAAAATACAAGAGGAGTGTAAAATATAAAACTGCCGGTTGCGGACGAATTGAAAACACTATATAATAAAGCAATGGACAAAAAAATGAAATCAGAAGATCAGAATACAATAAGGATAAATAAATATCTGAGCAGTGCCGGAGTGTGTTCCAGAAGGGATGCGGATCGTCTGACAGAAGCCGGAAGAGTTACCGTGAACGGGAAAAAGATAGGCACAGGGGAGAGAATCCCTGTTGATGCGGTGATCTGTCTGGACGGCAAACCTGTGGAAAAGGAAGAACGGGAGGTACTGCTTCTTTTTTATAAACCACGGGGAATCGTCTGCAGCACGAAGAAACAGCGGCAGGAGACAACAGTAACCGAATACATTGATTATCCGACACGGATCTATCCGGTGGGAAGGCTGGATAAAGATTCCGAGGGACTTCTCCTTATGACCAATCAGGGAGATCTTGTCAACCGTATCATGAGGGCAGGCAACTACCACGAAAAGGAATATCAGGTGACGGTAGACCACGAAATTACAGATGAATTTGTGTGTCATATGCAGAATGGAGTGCCGATACTTGGGACTGTTACGCGCCCATGCATCGTGCGAAAGACTGGCAGGAATAGTTTTACCATTGTTCTGACGCAGGGGCTGAACCGACAGATCCGCAGGATGTGTGAGTATCTTGGATATCATGTACGTACACTGAAACGTGTACGGATCATGAATCTTACACTGGATGGACTGAAATGTGGGGCATATCGTGAAATACGGAGAGATGAGTGGAGTGAGCTTAAAGAGCTGATTCGTAATTCCTCAAGTGAAACAATAACAGAAACAGGAGGCCATCATGGAAACAGCAGAGGTAACCCGAATGAAAGAACTGGTTCAGAAGCTGAACGAGGCGGCAAAGGCATATTATCAGGAAGACAGAGAAATCATGAGCAACAGGGAGTACGACGCGCTGTACGACGAACTGGAGCAGACAGAAAAAATAACAGGAATCGTTCTTGCTGACAGTCCGACCGTTCGTGTCGGATATGAGGCAGTGGATGCGCTTCCGAAGGAAACACATGATTCTCCGATGCTTTCTCTGGACAAGACGAAAGAAAGGGAAGTTTTAAGAGGTTTTGTAGGAAGTCATAAGACGCTTCTGTCATGGAAGATGGATGGTCTGACTATCGTTCTTACCTATGAAAATGGAGAATTGCAGAAAGCAGTCACCAGGGGAAACGGGATTGTCGGAGAAGTTATCACCAACAATGCGCGTGTTTTTCGAAACATTCCACTGAAAATCGCATATCAGGGAAGACTGGTGCTTCGTGGAGAGGCAATCATTACTTACTCTGATTTTGAACGAATAAATAATTCTATTGAGGATGTAGATGCAAAATACAAGAATCCGCGAAATCTCTGCAGTGGATCGGTACGTCAGCTTAATAATCAGATTACGGCAGAAAGGAATGTACGCTTTTTTGCGTTTGCGCTTGTATCTGCGCAGGATGTAGACATGCATAATTCCAGAGAGTTCCAGATGGAATGGCTGCGGACACAGGGATTTGAAGTGGTGGAGTACCGTGTGGTGACATCAGAGAATCTGGATGAGGCAATGGATTATTTTGCTGAAAAGATCATAACCAATGATTTTCCATCGGATGGGCTTGTGGCATTATATGATGATATTGCGTATGGAGAGTCCCTTGGAAGCACAGCGAAGTTTCCGCGAAATGCATTTGCTTTTAAATGGGCAGATGAAGTGCGGGAAACAACACTTCGGGAAATCGAATGGAGTCCGTCAAGGACAGGGTTGATCAATCCGGTCGCAGTCTTTGATCCAGTGGAACTGGAGGGAACGACGGTCAGCAGGGCCAGCGTTCATAATGTCAGCATCGTGAAAGATCTGAAACTTGGCATTGGTGATACGATTCAGGTTTATAAGGCAAATATGATCATTCCGCAGATTGCGGAAAACCTTACACAGAGTGGAAATCTGGAGATTCCGAATATCTGTCCGGTGTGCGGCCAGGAGGCAAAGGTGCTTCGTGAAAATGATGTAGAAGCCCTGTACTGCATGAATCCGGACTGTGTGGCAAAGAAAATCAAGGCGTTTACACTGTTTGTCAGCAGGGATGCAATGAATATTGACGGACTTTCAGAAGCTACTCTGGAGAAATTTATTGCAAAAGGTTTTATTCATAATTTCGGAGATATTTTTGAAATCGGGAAATACAGGGATGAGATCGTCACGATGGACGGTTTTGGAGAGAAATCTTTCGACAACCTCATATCCAGCATTGAGAAAGCAAAAAAGACTACACTTGCAAAAGTAATTTACAGTCTGGGAATCAGCAACATCGGACTGTCCAATGCAAAAGTAATCTGTCGCTATTTTGATGATGACCTGGACAAAATTCGCTCTGCCAAAGAGGAAGAAATCAGTATGATTGACGGTATCGGACCGGTCATTGCCGGCAGTCTGAAAAAATATTTTGCGAAGCCGGAAAATAATCAGAAGGTTGACCATCTGCTTGGATATCTTCACATTGTAAAAGAAGAAAAATCTGACAATCAGATTTTTGCAGGGATGAATTTCGTGATTACGGGAAGTCTGGAACATTTCAGTAATCGTGGAGAAGCAAAAAATCTGATCGAGTCTCTGGGAGGTAAGGTGACCGGTTCTGTAACCGGTAAGACGAATTACCTGATCAACAACGATGTCACTTCGAACTCTTCAAAGAACAAAAAAGCAAGAGAGCTTGGGATTCCGATTCTTTCCGAAGAAGATTTCCTGAAGTTGACGGAAGAATCAAAATAGAATGAAATAATATAGAAGTATGAACTAAAGGAGGAACGGGAAATGCCGATTAAGATACAGGGCGATCTGCCTGTAAAAGAAATTCTGGAAAGAGAAAATATATTCGTGATGGATGAGGGAAGAGCAATTCATCAGGATATCCGTCCAATTCAGATTCTGATTCTGAATCTGATGCCGCTGAAAGAGGAGACAGAACTTCAGCTTTTGCGTTCTCTGTCAAATACACCACTGCAGGTGGATGTAACGTTTATGGCGGTTGAAAGCCATCAGGCCAAAAACACTTCTGTCAGCCATTTGAATAAATTTTACCAGACATTTCCTGATCTGAAAGATCAGAAGTTTGACGGAATGATCGTGACAGGTGCACCGGTAGAGCAGATGGAATTCGAGGAAGTGGACTACTGGAAAGAGCTGGAAGAAATCATGGACTGGACAGAAAGCCATGTAACTTCAACGATCTTTTTGTGCTGGGCAGCGCAGGCGAGTCTTTACCATTTTTACGGACTTCAGAAACGACAGCTTGATCATAAGATGTTCGGCCTTTTCTGGCACAAAGTCCTCAACCGTAAGATTCCGCTTGTAAGAGGATTTGACGATGCTTTTCTGGCACCACATTCCAGACATACCGAAGTGCCGATCGAAGATATCCGTGCATGCAAAGAAATCACCATTCTTGCAGAATCCGAAGAAGCAGGTCTTTTTCTTGCGATGGCACAGGGCGGGCGCCGGATTTTTGTAATGGGACATCCGGAATACGACCGCATCACGCTGGATGGAGAGTATAAGCGCGATATGGGTAAGGGACTGCCTATCGATCTTCCGAAAAATTATTACAAAGACGACGATCCGGAAAGTAAACCACTGCTTCTGTGGCGTGCACATGCAAACAATCTGTATACGAACTGGCTGAATTATTACGTATACCAGAGCACACCGTTTGATCTGTACGGAACACCTGATTTTGCGAGTATAAACATGGATTAATGCGGATTTGGAGAAATTGCCTGAAATGGCATAAAATGGTGTAGTTAGACATAATGTGGTTTAAAAATGGGGTACAAAATGGGGTACCGGATGGGGTATAAAAAACGAATCGAATTTATTGAAAGAGAATCCGAATGAGGGTTCTCTTTTTTTGCGTAAAAAAATAATTAATGGAAAAAAGAGACTTTTTGTGACAGGACCTCTCCTAATATTACATATTCTTTATATACAAGTAATTGATTACCAGATGAAATCTGGTTTTAACACTTGATAAGCCCATTAACTTACCGACAAGAAGAAATGATAGGAGATACGAATATGTCATATTATAAGAGAACAACTATAGCAGGAAAAACCATAGAAGTTGAGAAATACTATAATAACAATCATAAAAAGAAAGGCATTAAACGAGGAGATAAAGTAAAACCAACGACGGAGGGACAGAAAAAAATTAACAGTAGAAATGCTGAGAGAAAATTGAGACAGTTGATTAATGCTAATTTTGAAGAGGGGGATATTCATCTCATACTAGATTATATCAGAGTAGAAGGAGAACCTGACCGAACAGCGGAAGAAATGCGACATGATATAGATATATTTCTGCGGGAATGCCGTAAAGAATATAGAAAAGCAGGTTTGGAATTTAAATATATTCACGTAATGGAGATTGGAGAAAGGGGTGCAAGACATCACCACTTAATCGTTAATAGAATAGCTACGGAAATACTGCAAAAATGTTGGAACAAAGCATACAAGAAACAGAATAAAATCAAAGCTTTTAACTTGGACAACTCCGGAAATTATGCTAAATTAGCAAGCTATCTGATCAAATATACGGATAAACATCGTAAAAAAGAGGATGGAGCATTGCAGAAGAAACGCTGGAATGCAAGTACAAACCTGAAGAGACCGGAACCAGAAATCAAAGTCATTTCAGAACATGACTTTTTCAGAACAGAGCCTAAGCCTATAAAAGGTTATTATGTTGATAAGGACAGTGTGTGCATTGGAATTCACAGTCCAGAATATTATGGCTATGGATTTATGCGATATATTTTAGTGCAATTAGACAACAAACCAGTGAAGTTACAGAAAACAATAGAAGCAGGTGAGTAATATGATAAATGGAAATCTTGAGTTTACAAAAGCTGATTTTATGCAGTTTAGAGACCTTGAAACCAGCTTGGAGTGGCATATTATACAGTTAAAAGAACTGAAAGAAAATTATAAGATACAGAAGGTTAATCCTGGAATGAATATTGCGTATATGCAGAAAAATGTGTATGAATGTAATAAAGCATCTTTGGAGGAAAATATAAGTAATCTTACGATGAAACTCTTTGTAATACGTCGAACGATCACAATGTGTAAAGAATGCGTTGAAGAGAAAATTTATTTAGCTGTATCCATGGCGGTTATAGATGGTATGCCATATAGAACTATCTCTGATAAAATCAGCTATAGCACACCTCAGGTAAGTCGTTATATTAGTCAGTTCTTTAAAAATTTAGAATGTCATAAAGCATTTCTGAAAGCTAAGGAAGAAGCAGTACAATTATGTTTTTGCATGAAGAAAGAAACAAATGAAACACAATCTGAAAGGCATGAAACATAATGTTATATTATAATATAGGTGGACAAAGGAATGTCCGAACATATTTTTTACATTTCAGTGTTGTCCCGGGATTTACTGCAAATGAATCCCGGGGAAAAGAAAGTGATGTGAAAGAAAAATAAGGAGATGGAGTGATGGAAAAAGTATCAGAAATCTGGAAAGATATTGGGTATAACAGATACACAGCAGCAAGATATGTTATATCAGCAGATGGACGTATAATGAACAAAAATACGGGACATATATTGACCACAAAACATGTATGTGGCCATCGCCGTGTGATATTACAGATTGCTGGCAGCAGACCCAAAAGTTTTTGCGTTGATGAGCTAGTTAAAATGGCTTTTTATGAGGAAAATTTGGCTGTTGAGACAAAGGATAATGATTATAATCGGATTGTGGAAAAATCTGAAGTGTTAAAGATAAAAAATGCAGATGATGATATAGAAGGAGCAGCGAAAAGAATGATCATGCTTACAATCAACATTAATTGCTAGTTGTAGAAATATAATACTTGAAAAGGCGAGTCGCTTGCTAAAAAGTTGCTTTATGATAATATGAAGAAACAAGAAAACCATTAAGAAGGGAAAAATTTATATGGTTTTGTATCATGGAAGCGCATATGATTTTATGGAAATAGATTTGTCAAAGGCGCGTAAGGGAAAAGACTTTGGCTTGGGATATTATTTATGATAGAATGGCTGATTCAACATTTAAAGTATTATCGAATTATATCGAACGTTATTATTTTGGGGAGATAAATTTAAAAACGTTGTTAACCATTGCAAGATTTCCGAAATACAGACGATATGATCAATATTGTTTCAAGACAGGGAGAGCAATAGAAAAATTAAGTTTGATAAAAAAAGAAGGTGTTTAAATGAATTATAGTACCAGAAATATCATTAAAACGTATTCAGCCATAACCGGGAATGAAGATGAGAAGCAAATCGTCCGGATTTTATCTAAGTCTCCAACGTTTATGGCGGTAAAAAAAGGAAATCCGGTACTTATGTATGAGGGATACAGTGCCAATCTGATGGAGATAGTGGATGAATTACGACGACAAAATGACTGCCCGGAAGATGTAAAGAAAATAACAGCTGAGAATATTGCAATAGTAAACAGAGCAAGAAAAAATAATACAAGGTCACGGGAACGGATTCAGAAGCCTGTGTTTGGCAGAGTAGTCAGACGAGCTAGAAAAACAAAAGTAGCCAAAATGGGAAATATCAAAATAAAAAGAACAGGAGTCATGAAACCATAATAAGATTCTTTATGGCTGTAGTACAAATTAAGAAGTCATATAAGCTATATAAAATCAAATTGCCATTGCATGAATAACATGAATTATGATATACTCACTAAAGAAATTATTTGACATGGTATTTTGGTGGTAATATGCTTAAATGCATGAAATAATAGAAAGAGAGTGTGAAAATATGGCTAACATTGGAAGAAAGCTGGGGGTTAATATTTTTACCGTAATGCAGGAATCCGGAATTAGTCGGGAAAAACTGGCAGAACGATTACAGTGTTCATATCGTGAAGTATGCCGGATTTTGGAAGGTAAATTTATGCTTCCGCCACGCAGAATTGCAGAGCTTGCAAGCGCGTTGGGAACAACTAAACATGATCTTTTAAATTTAGAGGCAGATAAGGAAGTTCCAGAATTGGAATATATGAAAGAATTTACTGATTTGGAAAATCTTGATACTGTCTTGGATCTTATAGATGAATATATCGATTTAAAAGAAGCAACAATGTAGGCTGTACGAATTTCGTACAGCTTCTTTTTAAAGGTGGGATCAGTGATGGAATATACTGAAATCATGGAGATAATAGTAAATAAAGTGTGCGGTGGATATTCTCAAATTATACCTGGAGAACCTGATGTGTCGGGTTCTCTTTTTTTATGTATAAAACAGAATAGCACTTGTTTGGGATTATGACAAGTAAATATATATTGTATTTTCAACATATAACTGGTAAATCGGAGTATTTGATGAATTATTAACGAAAAAAGTATGAAAATTTTGTGAAGAATTACAGAGATTTGGGTCAAAATTGCGTTGACAAATCAAAACTGGGGGGGGTTAAAATGGAAATGTAGAAGAAATAGTACGAGAATTTTATATTTTTATGAGTAACTATAGGTATAGATGTGTCACAGACACATCGGGAACATCCGGTGAGATTCCGGGACGGTTTTATCCCCGCTGTAATAGGTACGAAAACTGCAGAGCATAAATGCTCAGCCACTGGGTAACACAGATTATCCGGGAAGGGCAGTGAGTAGGTCAGATCCTGAGTCAGAATACAAATATCTTAGAGCGTTTCAAAGATTCCAAAGGCATAAATTGGAAGTCTATTTTTATACCTTTTTTTGGAAAATGTACTCAAAAAGAACATTATGGAGGCTTACATCAGCTCTGTAATAAATAAAAATCCTAAAGGAGGATGAGTAGAATGAAGAAAAAATTAGTGGGCATCCTTATGGGCGTTGCAATGACAGCAACGACAATCGCTGCCCCAACAGCAATCTTTGCGGATGACATTGACATCGAAGATATTGCTGTAGAAACTGAGGCTGATAGTGGAGAAATTGCACAGCAGGAAATACTAAATGAAGATGCCGAAATTGCTTTAGAGGTAAATGACGATACAAGCGAAATAAATAGCGTAGGTGATGGTGACACAGCTGTTGATTTTAGTTCAGAAGAGGTGGCAACTGAGGACGTTGGGGATGAAGTGGTTATTCCAGGGATTAAAACCTGCAATAATACTAGTCGGGTGACATCTGGAACGTCTAAAACAGAAATAACCAGAGGAACTGATGCTACACTTAATTTGAGTGTTACCTGTATGGCTTATGTAGATGGAAAGAGAATTGATATTCGCGCATATGACAGTCTTTCAATTTATGCGGATATTTATATTGATGATGTAAAAGTGAATGATACCTCTATAGAGTTAGAAAAAAAATCATTAATAACAGCCTCAAAAGTTTACACGTTGACGGATGCAGTTATGCAGAAATATCCGGCAGGCAAAGAAGTTACCGTAAAAGTATATTCTAATTTAGAAACACCAGCAAGTGCAAAATTAACGAAATCATTTAAACTGATAACACCAGTAGCGGAAAATCCTACAGTAGAAGAAATCAAAGCTGATGGAAATGGCTTTAAGTATGAGAGAGGAAAAGAATGTCAAGGAAGTATTTCCGTGAAATTATCAGATCGTCCTGTTGAAGGTAAAGAACCGTATTATGCTGTCTACATTAATGGCGAAAGAAAAACAGAACCTGTGACATTGGACAAAGCAAAGTATGGCTCGGACATCGAGAATAAATACGAAAAGAAAAATATTGTCATTGATCCTGGCTTAACTGAATATTTGCCAGAGGGTACTAAAGTTGAAATAAAAGTTGGTTTTGGATCGGAAATGGAAGATATTTCTGATAAAGTAGTTACAATCGAAGTTATTGGTAAAGCATTCCTTCAGGGGGCAAAGGTTGATGAAGTTTCTGTTTATAAAGATGCTTCGTATGAGAAAGGGTTAAACTGGGTACGTGCCGGAAGAACCTACACTGCTTATATCACCGGAAAATTCAGGGATGTAGTTGAAACTGATCCTTTGGATGTATATGCAGGAGTTTATGTAAGCGGCAACCTAGTTGGCGAACTTAAGAAGATGACAGTAGAAGCCGACAACAGTGCTTATAACGGAATCATAACCTTTACTCTGCCAGATGATACCCCATCCAATCCACTGGTGGGCGATGCGGTACGTGTAAAAGTTGGCATTGGTAGTGAAATGGACAATGGACTGAGTGAAGCAATCCGTTCAGGGTCCAAACTTGATCCGAATGAAATTAAAGTAACTAATCTGAAAGTTTTGGATGGTTATCAGGAAGACGAAGTAAAGTATATTGATCGTCAGAATCCTCAGAACTTCAATGTATCTATGAAACTGGAGGGACTTCCGGATGACCTTATTGGAACACATCATGAAGAATGGCTAGGCGACCAGATGATTGACAGTGGTCTTGGTTCACCAGAAGGAATGCTTGTGTCTATAGGGTCAGAAAAAGCAAAGTTACTTAAAGATTACGAGGGAGATTCTCTTACTTTAAAGATTATCAGTGATATAGATGAAGAGGCCATCTTTACTTATGAAATGCCAATCGTTGGTCTGACTACAAAAGAGGAAGAAACAGCAAGTACAGTTGCAGATCAGTTAAAGAATCTCCCGGCTGTTGACAAGATCACACTGGAAGACAAAGAGAGCGTAAAGGCAGCTCGTGATGCTTATGATGCACTGAACGAAGATCAGAAGAAACTGGTTCCAGAAGAGCAAGTAAAAGCACTTACAGAGGCAGAGACAAAGATCGCAGAACTTCAGAAGGCAGCTGACAAAAAGGCGGCTGATGAGAAAGCAGCCAAAGCAGTGACAGATAAGATCGCTTCCATTCCAGCTGTGAAAAATTTGAAACTGACAGATGCTTCCAAAGTAAAAGTAGCTCGTGATGCTTACAACAAGCTGAGTGCAGATCAGAAGAAACTGGTTACAGCTGCACAGCTGAAAGTGCTTACCGATGCAGAGGCAAGGATCACACAGCTTCAGAAGGCGGCACAGGTAAAACCGAAGATCACCCTGAATGTAACTTCTCTTCCAATTCAGGTGAAGAAATCTACCACAGGTGTCCGTATCAAGACAACTGCGATCAAGGGCGATAAGATCAAATCTGCGAAGAGCAGCAATAAGAAAGTGGTAAAGGTTTCCGTTAAAAGTGGAAAACTGACCATCAAAGGTCTGAAAGCAGGAAAAGCTACTATTACAGTAACCTCTGCAAAAGGTGCAAAGGCAACTGTTAAGATCACAGTCCAGAAAAAGAAAGTTGCAACGAAGAAGCTGAAAGCGACAGTTTCTACAAAACAGACACTGAAGAAAGGTAAAAAAGTCACACTGAAAGTTGCAAAGACACCATTTACCGCACAGGATACTGTGAAATGGACTTCTTCTAACAAGAAGGTTGCTACAGTTACCTCCAAAGGTGTGGTGAAAGGCTTGAAGAAAGGCACAGCTACTATTACTGCAAAAGCAGGTAAGAAAGTTGTGAAATTCAAAGTTACGGTGAAATAATGAAAAACAGATTAAAGAGACTTACAGGTATTATTGGGGCACTGCTGATCGCAGTGTCCCCCTGTGGTTCACAGACTATGGCGTATGCCAGTGAACCGGCAGAGACAGAAGCTGCCTTTTATGATGATGGGGCAGACTTTGAGATCCAGGAAGACACTGATGAGCAGGTACAGGATCAGGAAGAACTGGATCTTACAGAAGAGGAAGAAGATCCGGATACAGCAGACATCCAGATCGAAGAGGACACAGAGGATGCAGACAGTGAAGAGGCGGAGCTGACATCAGAAGAAGTACTTTTCTCAGATTCCCCTGTGGAAGAGGATCTTTTTACGGATGCAGTCGGTGAAGAAGCTGACTCTTATCTGGGAGTCCGTACACAGCCGATCATTTACGATGATTTTGCAGAAGATCTCTGGCTGCAGTTCCAGCAGAGAGAACTGCAGGTAGGGGAATCTACCGACATCTATCCATGGCGTGTATGGCAGGCTGTCCATGACGTTGTTAATAATGATGTGGAACGTCCGGAATTTAACTTCAAGGTTATCAAGGGTCAGGATGTAATTTCTCTTGATACCACGAAATCAAAAGAAAAAGCAGTGGCAACTGCACTGAAACCGGGAACCGCTGTGATTCAGGTAAACTATGATGCTTTCACTCATACAGAAGGGGATTATTTCCCTGCCTGCAGTGTGGTAAATACGGGTTATGCAGTAATCACCGTAGGTGAAACAGGAACTGCTTCTATTACATGCAGTGACAACCTAGAAAACTGGCGTCATTATGACACCATCTATTATCTGGAGGGACAGGAGACGGTTCCATTTACCTTCACTGCTACAGCTGCAGGAGCTGCAAACCTGAAAGTGACCTGCAATGGTCTGGAAGTAAAACCGAACAGTGATGGCAGTTACACAGCAGCATTGGAGAACCGCAGCAACATTATCGGTGTTGTGGCTACTGATGCATCAGGAAATACCCGTTCCCTGTATCGTGTGGTAGATGCACGTGTGATGCGTGTTAATGTAAAAAATACAAAAGACGATTCCTCAGAGATCCACGTAGGGGATACTGCAGAGGTAAGTTTTACAGGAATCACCATGCCGGTCTATAAACTGGCTACCATTTACAACCCATGTTTCGGACCGGATGCTTATGGTGGCGTAGGCGAATATGGCTACCCGACGTATGTGGCTTATAGCAATTCTATTCTGGGAGCTTTCCAGGGAAGCTGTAATCAGTGGGACCTTGCAACAAAGAACTCTTTTAAGGTCACATTTACACAGGCAGGAAGATACCGGTTCGACAGTGATGGAATCCACAGTGACTGGTGGGGACACCGGCTGTACTGGGAGACAAAGGTACAGGGAAAGGCAGATAAGCCATTTTTCTATGCTCCGATTATTGAAGGAGTATTCTCTACCCTTCCATCTTTCTATATAACCGTAGATTCCGGTGACGAGATCCTGAATCCGGTTATTGATAAGCTGGAATCCCTGCCAGATGCTGATGGTTTGACGTTGGCTGATGAAGCCGCAGTAAAGGAAGCAAGGGAAGCCTACGATGCACTGAATGATACCCAGAAGTCACTGGTAAACAGTGAGGATCTGGCACGTCTGACCAATGCAGAAGCAAGGATCGCACAGCTCCATACAAATGTAGAGAAAGCAGCTGAAGTGGAAAAGATCCTTGGAAACCTGAAAGGGGCTTCTTCTCTGACACTGGCAGATGAAGCGTCTGTAAAAGCAGCCCGGAAAGCCTATGACGGTCTGAGTGCGGACCAGAAAAAACTGATCCCGGCTGAGAAGCTGAAAGCACTTACCGCAGCGGAAGCAAAGATCGCACAGCTTAAGAAAGTGACACCGACACCGACAAAGAAACCGGAGCCGAAACCTTCGATCCGGCTGAATTATACCAGTATCCCTCTTCAGGTGAAACAGTCTACTACAGCTGTCCGTATCAAGACGACTGCGATCAAGGGAGATAAGATCAAATCTGCGAAGAGCAGCAATTCTAAGGTGGCAAGGGTATCTGTCAAAAATGGAAAACTTACCATTAAAGGAATGAAGGCAGGTAAGGCTACGGTTACAGTGACCTCTGCGAAGGGTGCAAAAGCCACAGTGAAGGTAACTGTCCAGAAAAAGAAAGTAGCACTGAAAAAGCTGCAGGCACTTACCAGCCGCAAGGTAACTGTGAAGAAAGGCAGGAAGACCACACTGAAAGTGGCAAACAGCCCGATCACAGCCAAAGCGTCTGTGAAATGGAAAACTTCCAATAAGAAAGTAGCTACCGTTACTTCAAAAGGCGTAGTAAAAGGTCTGAAAAAAGGAAGTGCTACTATCACCGCTTATTCCGGTAAGATAAAAATGACATTCAAGGTAACAGTAAAATAAGTTCAAAAAGAAAGTTCCTGTGTGAGGTTCCGGCAAAGGGCACATATGGGAACTTTTTTAAGGAGGGAAGAAATTGAAGGAAAGAAGTCTTTTGTATAGGTTACGGAAGTACTGTCTTCTGTTCTGTGCAGTCCTTATAGGTGTCTTGTGCCTTTCCGGGAATGCCTGGGCTATGACAGGATTTTCAGGACAGAAAAGTGCATACAATGAATCCAGCCAGGGAGAAGTAACTGTAACAGTAACGATTTCCAACGATGGTATCCCCATTGCAGGGGATGATGGCACAATTTTATCCCATCTGAAAGTGACAGTGCCTTATTTTGATCTGGGGTTATACGGACTTCAGGAGTATTACCGTTATCCTACAAACAGTGTCTGTGATTATCTGGAGGAACAGGGTGTGGTAAAACGTCCTACAGTGCTCCATCTGTATATCTATCTGATGGAACGGTATTATCTGGGTTATCCTGCAGAAAAATGTGGGACAGGTGCTGGCAAAGATGCAATTCTCAACAGCGAACAGTTCAACTCTGTTTTTTATATGACTGGTGGACAGGCATATCTTACTTATAATGCAGGTACTGGAAAAGGCAACCGCCTTCTGAAACCAACCGGCAGTGCCACACACCTCTACATGCAGAATTTTTGGGGACATGATGAGAACCTGATGTATTATGTCAACCATGAATATCCCCTGATGTGGAGTGGGTTTGGCTCCACCGCAGATTATATCCTTCTGGAAGACGGGGATGTGGTTGATGTAGGTATGTTCACAGACCGGAGCTTCTGGACAAGGGGAGCTTTTACTTCTTTCAGCCAGGACGATTACAACCTGTCAAAAGGAAGCACTTTAAAGACAAAAGTATATTCCCAGAAAACAGTCATGTCTTCTGATAACAGTGTACCGGACCCTGTAGCAATCCAGAACATGGATGCAGTCCTTTATGACGGGAACTGGAACAGGGTTGATAAGCTGGACTATGATGCGGATGGTTATGTTTCCTATACGTTTAATAAGGCAGGAACGTATTATTTACTTGCTACAGAGAAAGACAATGCAGGAAAATACGGGGCAGCTTTTTCCCCGGCAACTGCGAAGATCACTGTCAGTGAGAGCAGTACACCGGTAGCGGTAAGCTCCATTGAGATTTCAGCAGAAAGCAACAAGACAGAGTTAAATGTAGGCGAGAGTATTCAGCTGAAAGCAGAGATCCTCCCGGCTTCCGCAGCACAGAAGTCTATCCGTTGGAGAGTGGACGGTTCCGCAGCTTATATGGACTACCAGGGAAGACTCCATGCCAATGAATATATCTCAAAAGATGAGCTTGTGACAGTGACTGCCTTTTCAAGGGAGAACCGTTTTATTCAGGATTCCATACAGTTCCTGATCAGGGCAGACCGGGAAACGGTAGCGAAGGTGAAACAGGTGGAAGACCTTATTGATGCCATCGGTTCTTCTGACAAAGATGTTGTCTATACGGAAGAATGCCACAAGAAGATCCTGGCAGCAAAAAAGGCTTATGATGCCCTTGAAAAAGGTTCTGTGGCATACCGGAATGTTGATTCCCAGAAAGTAGATTACCTGGAATACGCAGAAGAGCGTTACGGTGAACTGGAGAAAAAGGCACCGAAACCGACTGCCACACCAATACCGACAGCAACACCAAAGCCAACTGCCACACCGAAACCAACCGCTGCACCAACACCAGCGGCAGGAGTGAAACAGTCAGCGGTGTCTGCATCTGCCATGAAAATATCCTGGAAGAGGGAAGCCTCTGTATCCGGATACCGGATCTCCATTCAGGGCGGCAAGTTTAAGAAGAATACAAAGGTCGCTGATGTGAGCAGCAAGACCACTTCCTATACCATCAAGAAGGTCGGCAAACAGAAGCTGAGCGCAGGAACTGCTTATAAGATCACAGTTACTTCTTTATATAAGAAAGGGAAAAAGACAGTGACCGGACGCCAGCAGGTTCTGAAAAATGCGTATACCCTGCCTTCCACACCAAAGGCGACTTCCGTAAAGAAAGGAAAAGCAAGGAGTCTTAAAGTATACTGGAAGAAAGTTTCCGGTGTACAGGGATATGAAGTGCAGATGAGCACCAGAAAGAAATCCGGTTACAAGACCATAAAGGCAGTCAATGCAAAGACTTCCGCATATACGGTATCAAAACTTAAGAAGAACAAAGGCTACTATTTCCGTATCCGGTCCTTTAAGGTGATCGGCGGAAAGAAAGTCTACAGTACCTGGTCTAATAGAGTGACCGGCAAAGCAAAATAACACAGTTGAAACATAGTTGAGGGTTTTTGCCCAAACATCATAGTATATGAAAAGGAGCCTGCATATGAAGAAACCGGGAATGACAAACAGAAGAAAACAAGGTACAAGGGGAATTGCGGTATTTTTAGGTGCGGCTCTTTTCTGTACTTCGGGAGTGGCTGTCAGTGCAAAAGGGGATTCCCTGGAAGAGGTGATCCAGAAAACAGCAGATTATGAGACGGGGATCGTGACAGACCCGACAGTTGCTTCCATTGGGGGAGAATGGACAGTGATGCCCCTTGCCAGAGGGGAGGCATCACTGCCAGACGATTATTTTGAAAAATACAGGGCAAATGTGGAGAAATACCTGAAAGAAAATGACGGGATCTTAAGCGATCATAAATACACAGAGTATTCCAGGGTAGTTCTTGCACTGAAATCCATAGGGGCAGCCCCCACAGACATTGGCGGGTATGATGTACAGAAACCGCTGGAAGATTTTGATACGGTGACAGCACAGGGGCTGAATGGAGCAGTCTTTGCACTGCTGGCACTGAATGCAGACGACCCGGAGCAGAATAAGGACGGGGAGCTGGAACAGAAATATCTGTCTTATATTCTGGAGCAGGAAAAACCGGACGGAGGATTTTCTCTTGATGACAATGCAGACCAGTCCGATGTGGACATGACAGCAATGACCCTACAGTGCCTGGAACCTTATCAGGATCAGGAAGCAGTAAAGGAAATCATTGAGAAAGGAATCCAGATACTTTCGGCAGGACAGGAAGAGAATGGTGGTTATGTGGCATATGGCTCCGACAGCTCAGAGTCTGTATCACAGGTGATCCTTACGTTAAGCACTTATGGGATTGACTGTAATGAAGATGAACGGTTTATAAAAGATGGAAAAGGTCTGTATGATATTCTGATGGAGTATCAGCAGAAAGACGGGGGATTTTCCCATACCTTAGATGGAGAAAACGATGGAATGGCAACCGACCAGGCATTTTGTGCACTGGTTTCTTATGAACGGTTCAAAGACGGAAAAAACAGTTTTTACAATATGACAGATCACAGATGAGGGGAACAAAAGATGACAGATAAGATCAGGATTCTTCAGGAACAACTGGGGACGATCATTAAAGGAAAAAAAGAAGTTACAGACAAGATCATCATGGCGGTTCTGGCAAAGGGACATGTACTGCTGGAAGATGTGCCGGGAGTAGGAAAGACGACCACAGCTCTTGCACTGAGCAGGCTGATGGGTATGGATTTTCAGCGTATCCAGTTTACACCGGACGTGGTTCCCTCTGATGTGACAGGTTTTACCATGTACCAGAAAGAAACAGGAACATTTGTCTACCGCCCGGGAGCTGTCATGTGCAACTTCCTTCTGGCAGATGAGATCAACCGTACTTCCAGTAAGACACAGGCTGCCCTTCTGGAAGTCATGGAGGAAGGCAGGGTGACCGTTGACGGTGAGACCCATGAAGTCCCGAAGCCATTTGTGGTACTTGCTACGGAGAACCCGGTAGGTTCTTCCGGTACCCAGATGCTTCCGGAGTCACAGCTGGACCGTTTCATGGTCAGCCTGAGCATGGGATACCCGGATCACGAAAGTCTGGTAGAGATCCTGAGAGACCGGCAGGATACAAACCCTCTGGACCATGCAGAAACTGTGGTGCATAAGGAAGAACTTCTGAAGCTGCAGGAGCAGGTGCAGAAAGTTTATATGGATGACCGGATCTTGTCTTATGTGGCTGATCTTGCAGAGGCAACCAGAGTCCACGCACTGATCACACTGGGGTTAAGCCCCAGAGGAACACTGGCACTGTGCCGCATGTCCAAAGCGGCTGCTTTTGTAGATGGCAGGGACTATGTAGTGCCGGACGATATTCGGAAAGTATTTGGAGATGTGGCAGGACACAGAATGGTACTGGAATCCAGGGCACGATACGAGGAACGGTCAGCAAGGGACATTCTTGATGAGATCCTGGATACCGTACCAGTACCGAAAGTAGAGGGAGCATGAAGAACAGGGTCGTATGGTTCCTGTGGCTGGTCTGCATGGCAGCCGGGGCAGTGATCACAGGAGAATATCTTTTTGTATGTGTGCTGGCTGCAACTGCGGTGCTGCTGGTGGTGTCCTGTATCTATGGTGTCTTTTCGGGAAGAAAGGTACAGACACGCTTTATCCTTCCGGAAAGGTCAGAGCAGGAGTCAGTATTTCAGGTAAAAATGGGACTTGAAAACCAGTCTTTTTATCCGGTCTTCAGGGGAAACGGGAGTATCCACTGGGAGAACCTGCTTACCGGTGAAAACGGGGATAAGGAACTGGAACTTTCCCTGCGGGGGAAAAAAGAAGAACTGGTCGCTTTTCAGGGCAGAAGCAATCGCTGTGGCTGTATCAGGTTTCAGTTTGCGGACTGGAAAGTACGGGATCTTTTCGGGATCGTTGCCTTTAAACGGAGGGCAGGTATCAGCCGGGATATGGTCGTAATGCCGCATAAGTCCAGAATGGATCTTGCACTTCTTTCCCGGGAAGGTTTTGATATGGAGAGCTTTAAGTTCTCCAAAAACCGTCCGGGAGATGATCCGGGGGAAACTTACGATGTCCGGGAATACCGCCCCGGCGACAGTATCCGCCAGATCCATTGGAAACTGTCTGGAAAATTGGACGAAGTTATGATCCGGGAGAAAAGCTATCCGGTGGATGAGGCTGTCCTGATCCTTGCGGAACCTGGTCAGGAGGGGGAAAGATCAGAAGCACCGGAGGCTGTTGCAGAGATCTATGGCGCAGTCCTTTACAGCTTTATGGAGCAGAGAATCCCCTGCCAGACTGCGGTATATGACCCTGCCTCCGGACAGCTCCGGCTGGAAAAGATAGAAACACTCCGGGACTATGAGGACATTTTGTACCGGTTCCTCTGTCACAGCAGTATAAAGGAGAAACCGGCAGTCATCAGGGACTACATAAAGAATCCGGGGCAGAAATCTTTTGCCGCTTATATCTATATCACAGGGAATCCTGATGACCGGGAAAATGAGCTTCTTCCACGGGAGGCTCAGAACGTGACAGTACGCAGGGGAAAGAATGCGGCACATAACGGAAATGAGATAACTTATACAGACGATTACCGCCGGGAACTTGGCATCCGTAAGACAGACAGGAGAGCAGGCTATGGAACTATGGACAACAGAGATCAATAAGAAAAAGTCCGGGAAATACAGACAGGACATAGTTTCTGTACTGGTCACAGTCCTTCTTATCCTGGCTTCTGTCGGTACAGGCGGTTATCTGATTCTCCGGGAACTGTTAGAAACTGTTCCTGGAATGCCATTTCTGACAGGCGTGCTTATCGGCTGCGTTCTGTGTCTGGGGCTTCTGTCCGGGCAAAGGAAATGTGCCATAGGAAGCAGTATTTTTCTGTCTGTGGTATTAAGTGTAGGAATATTTTTCTGGAAAGAGATTCTTCATGGAGGCATTTCCTGTTGGGATGAACTGGCAGACACGTTGGGAAGCAGGGCAGGGATTTATCTGACCCGTTATGGAAACTTAGCAGAAACAGGAAGCAGGGAACAGATATTTTTCTTTCTGTTTCTGGGGATTGTGATGGGACTTGCGGGAACACTGGTCAGCCGCATGAGGTTTACGGTGCTCGTAGTCCTGTGGGCACTGGTTCTTCCGGTCTGTATGTTTTATCTTCAGAAATTCCCTGACCTGAAAACAGGACTGGTATTTTATACAGGGGTAATTTTGGAACTGAATGAGATGATGCCCGGAAAGAAAGGCAGGGTGCAGATGGGAAACCGGGGAAGTATCCTGGCTTGGGGAATCCTTTTTTCCATTGTGGTGGTGGCAGTTTCTGTGTCTGCAATGGGGCTGATCGCACCGGAAAAAGATTACAGTTCTTCGGAACTGGTGAAAAATGCAGGGAAAGAGATCACTGATAAGATCGAAGAAATCCGTTATAAAAGAGGCGTGGTCAATTCTCTTCCGAACGGAAAGCTGAAAGAGGCTGGAAGCTGGAAAGGTTCTGAGGATACAGCCCTTTCTGTGACTATGGAGCATCCGGATTCACTGTACCTTAAGGGATTTACCGGAAGCGTTTATGACGGGAACCAGTGGAAAAGTGTTTCTACAGAAACTGCTTACGGGGAAAAGAACCTGTTTTACTGGCTGCATCAGGACGGGTTTTATGGGGAGACACAGCTTGCGTCTATACGGAACCTGGTAAAAGATGACAGTCTTTCCAGTACGGAAGGAACGGTCTCAGTAGAGAATGAAAAGGCAGACAGCCGGTATGTTTATCTTCCTTATGAGACACAGGAACTGCCGGAAAACTACAGGGGCATCACCGGGACAGCTGACAGTATGCTGAATGCCAGAGGGCTTTTCGGAGACCGGAAGTATTCATTTACTTCCCTTGGAAATCTGGTGAAAGACTTTACTGCACTGGGGGCAGAAAGCTATCAGGTTCTTTCGGAACAGCCGGATTCAACCTACAGACAGCAGGAAAGCTATTATAACAGTTTTGTGTACCAGCAGGATACCGTCATTCCAGACAACCTTACTACACTTTTTGAAAAAGAACTTGGAAACGGTGGGGACCGGAATCAGGGACATACCGATTATTATACAGCAATCTCAAGGATACGTTCTTATCTGGAAGATAATATGACTTACAGCACTGCCACAGATGTTTACAGTGGAACGGGAGATTTTGCAGAGAATTTCCTTACAGAGTCTAAGATAGGGCACAGTGTCCACTATGCAACAGCAGCGGCATTGATGTTCCGGTATTACGGGATTCCATCCAGATATGTGGAAGGCTATCTGGTCACACCGGAAGACGTAAAAGATAAAAAAGACGGGGATAAGATCGACATTCCCGGAAAAAATGGACATGCATGGACAGAGATCTACATAGATGGCATGGGCTGGGTGCCGGTAGAGATGACACCGGAATATTACGGGGTCATGGAAGAACCGGACCTGACACTTGGACTGGAAGCCGAAGGAGCCCGGACAGCACCACTTCCGGAAACAGAGACGGAACAGAAAGAAAACACACCGGAGATAAATACCCACTGGAATCTCCAGATCGCAGTCACAGGACTGGTGAAGTTTATCCTTCTGCTTCTTCTGGTATTTGATATTTTCGGGATCTGTTTCCTGATTACAGTATATATCTTAAGGGCAGTGGCAAATATCCGGAGAAAGAGGGCTTTTCAGTCACAGGACAGAAGACAGGCAGTACGGGCAATGGCAGGGTATGCAGGAAGGCTCTATGAACAGGGGACTTTTGATGAAAAACTTTCCGGCGAATTTCAAAATACCTGGCGTACCGGGCAGAAAGCAGCATTCAGTCCCCATGAAATATCCAGTGAAGAGCGTCAGGAAGTAGAAAAATGCGTAAAGGCTTTAAAGAAAGAACTTCTGAAAAATACAGGCTGGTATGACCGCTGGGTCATGAAGTACATTGAGAGGCTGTATTGACCGGAAAGGAAAAGGAGGAGCATATCGTGGATCACAGAAAAAATAAACACAGAAAAATACTGCCGGGCATCCTTATCCTGCTATGCCTTCTTCTCTTTTCGGGAGCCCTTGTCTTAGGAGTAAGGGCACAGGTGCCGGAAACGATAGAAAATCCGGTGCAGGGGATCAGTGCAGACAGTTCCATGAAGGGTTATCTGGGAAAAGGATATACTTATGCGGATCTGGATACCGATTCTTTACAGACAGAGAGTACCGGCACGCTGGCACAGGTACCTGAAAATGAACCGGAGGAACAGCAGGAGGAAGCTGATCCGGAAGAAGAACCGGAGGTGACAGCTCCTTCTGATGATACGGTGCAGGCTGCGTCTGAGGAAACAGAAGAGTCTGTTGAAGATGGAAATACAGATCAGGAGAATCCATCTGAGGAACCACAGCAGCCAGAGGAAAATACGGTCCAGTATGATCCTGAAGATGGGGAAGATAACCAGGAGGATCAGGAAGCAACACCGGATCTTGACGATGACAGGAACCAGGAAGGGGCAGAGGTACCGGAGGAGGAGACACCGACGCCTGCCCCGGAAGAAAATAAATATCCTTCTGTGGCAACCGACCTGACAGACGGAGAGAGCGTCAGTGCATCTTACCGGACTTTTTATGTACAGGCGTGGGACTATCAGGGCAATGTCCTTCCTTCTTCTTCGGTAGAGGTGCTGGGAAATGGACAGAAACTTTATTCTGTCAGTACAGACGGGGAAGGCATCATTGCCTACCGTATGGAACTGACAGAGGCAGAAAATACCGTAGATATTAAAGTAACGGACAGTGAGGGCTGGTCTTATACACTTCCACAGTACCGGATCATAAGAAGTGAAGACGGGGAAGAACAGCCGGCAGGAACGGTGAATATCAGTATTGAAGCCGGATCTGTGGGGCTTGGTACGATCCTTTCGTCTACACCGGTGGAATTTTACCAGGGCGAACAGCTTTCTTCCGTACTTTTGCGTCTGTTAGATGAGAATGGTTTTGACTGGAGGAATGAGGGCAGTGCCACAAGCGGCTTTTATCTCCGTTCCATTGGAAGAAGCGGTCTTACTGCAGGGGCTTCCATACCGGCAGACCTGCAGGCACATCTGGAAGCTGCCAACTGCCAGATGACAGACCATGATAACGACTGGCTTGGAGAGTATGACTTTACGATGGATTCCGGCTGGTTATATTTTGTCAACGGAGAATATATGAATGTGGGAATGGCAGGCTATTTCCCTGCAGATGGCGACAGCGTAAGGCTGCGTTTTTCCCTGTATGCAGGGGCTGACGTAGGTGCAGGACAGAATTGTGAGACATGGGGGGACTGGTGATGAAGAGATTTCTTGCAGGAATTTTATCGGCGGTACTCCTTATGGGAAGCATTCCTGTCTATGGTGCACAGGATATGGGAATATCCCCGGAAGCTGGTTACAGTGTGGAGGGGACAGAGCTTTCCCAGACGGAGGAAGCCTTAAGCGGAGAAAATGTTCCGCAGGAAACAGCAGATACTTCCAATGAAGAGAATGTGGAAGAAAATCAAAAAGAGAATACAGAAGAGACACCTGCTCCGTCAGAGGAGGAACCGGACAGTCAGGAGCCGGAGATAGAACCGGAAGTCCCGGAGGAACCTGAGATCACAGAGATCCCGGAGGAAGATCCGGAGATTACGGAAACACCGTCAGAAGACGATTCCCTGGAACTGGAATTTAATGACGGTGAGGTGCAGATGGAAGATGCCGGGGAAGAGGCTTCTGATTATCTGGAAAACCTGACGGTCTATACAAGTCAGAACAGCAATGCACCTGAGACGATCCTTAAGCCGGAACGCCGGGAAGACCTGGATGAAGCTTTTGGTGGGAAAGTGTATACAGTGGAATATGGCTCTTATGCAACATCTTCCAGCTTTTATCTTTCCGGGGACATCAGTGACAGTGCACCGGAAGGCTCGTCATGGTCTATGAAGGCACTTCTTCTCAATGGCGGGGAAAATGTACAGGAAGATATGAACCCGAAAGCCTATACGGAAGGGGTACGTTATAGACTGAATGGGCGTACTTTCGGGAACGGAGCCAATGGTGCAAAGCGGGCTGTGTATACGATCACAGCAGGAACAGAGGAAACTTACCAGACATATAAGCTGGTGGTTTTAAGGAGGCTGGATCTTTCTTTTATCGGATGTTACCTTCCAGAAGATGAAGACCTGGCGAAGAACCTTATCCCGGGTCAGTTTGACAGCACAAAAAGGGAATATGAAGTAGCAGTCGGTTCAGGTACGGAATCCCTGAACCTTGTGGCAAATGCTTATTCAGGCAGTTATTACGGACTTACGGTCAATGGCGTGGCATATGAAGGAAACAGGCAGGAGATCCCGCTGACAGGGGAAGAAACAGAGATCACGCTCCAGATGAATCAGGAAGAGACCTATCTGGATCCGGAATATGCCGGACAGACCTATGTAAGTGAGGGAACTTACCATATCCGGGTGACCAGGCAGAAGAGCAGTTCTGTGGCATTTGAAGTATCGCCGGACAATGCAGTGGTCAGCCTGTATGACAAAAACGGGGACCGGGTGGTTCCGACAGGAGGAACTGGGTGGAACTTTGAGAACCTTCTTATGGGAGATTCTTATACATGGACGGTTTCCTGTTATGGCTATAAAACGCAGACAGGAAGTTTCGTGGCAGGGGATACTGACAACATCCGGGCAGAACTGGAAAGCATAGATTCTTCCCAGCCGGAGATCACAGATAATGACTGGATCAACTACAGGAACAGCGATACCAACAACGGGGTCACCGATGTGGCAGCACCTTCTTCCGGAGCAGAAAGTGTACAGAAGTGGGCCATGCAGCTGGGCGGTGACTGGAATGCGGCAGTCACACCACCGCTGATCCTTGGCGGGGCTCTTTATGTGGCTTCCGGCAAATTTATCTATAAGATTGACCGGGCTACCGGGGAGATCCTGGCAGTCAGTGAGGAACTGGCAGGAAGCATGGTCTTTGCCCTGAATCCGCTTACTTATGCAGAAGGAATGCTGTTTGCACAGATCGGGGGAGGACAGATACAGGCAGTCAGTGCATCGACACTGAAATCGCTGTGGATCAGTGAGCCGGTAGGAGGACAGACGCTTTCGCCGATCACTTATAAAGATGGATATATTTACACAGGAACCTGGAACTCAGAGACAACAGCAGGAACTTATTTTGCTTTGTCTGTTACAGATGAGGATCCGTCCAGGGGAGATGAGATCAAGTACTGCACATGGAAGTACAGCCATAAAGGCGGATTTTACTGGGCAGGTGCCTATGCGTCAGGGGATTATCTGGTATTTGGTTCCGATGACGGATCCGCAGAAGGAAATTATACCAATACCTCGATCCTGTATTCCGTATCAACTTCAACCGGTGTCATGCTGGACAAGCTGACAGGGCTTAAGGGAGATATCCGTACTTCGGTGGCGTATAACAATGGCTATGTATATTTTGCCACAAAGGGCGGTTATCTTTACCGGGTAAAAATGAACCAGGACGGAACTTTCGGACAGGTGCTTGGCTATAACCTTGGAGGAATGGCAACCGCTACCCCTGTGATCTACAAAGGAAGAATCTATATCGGGGTCTGTGGACAGGGTGGTCAGTTTAACCCGGATGGGGGACACCATTTCGATGTGCTCACAGAATCCGATGATGCACTTTCACTGGCATATTCTGTCCCTGTTGCAGGATATCCACAGGCAGCACCGCTTCTTTCCACTGCTTATGAAAATGAAGATTATAACAAAGATGGAAAGGCAGACGGAAGGGTTTATGTGTATTTTACCGCCAACGCCTATCCGGGCGGGATTTACATGCTGGAGGACAGCCCCGGACAGACAGAAGGCAAGGCAGAGGAGATCTTCACACCGGATACAGACCAGCAGCAATACAGTATCAGTACCCTGTGTGTGGACAGGGACGGAACAATCTATTATAAAAACGATTCCAATTATTTGATGGCGATAGAGAAAAACGGAGCCTATCTAAACAGTGTCAATGTATCGGCAGATACGGGAAAGGTCACATGGAACAAAACTTTCCGGAAAGACCGTCTCAGCTATGACCTGATACTGGAAGAGGGGGCAAAACAGGCAGTATTTTCCTTTGAAGCCCCGGAGGGTGTTTCAATCAGCGTAAATGGGAAAAAGTGTGAGGGCACCTATCAGGTTGCTTTTGACGGAACCGGAACGAGTATTCAGGTACAGGTATCTAAGGGAAATAAGTCAAGGACTTATGTTTTCAGCATCACTGGTGATGAAAGCTCCCCATTTTTAAAGAACTTGATAGTGAGTACCAGTAACAGCTACACAGACGATACCGGGTATCTTGCCCTGGAACCTGCATTTACGCAGGAACGGTATGAGTATACCGCAGAGATGTATAACGGGAAAAATGAATTCCTGAATATCTTTGTAGAACCACAGGAGGAAGATGCTTCTGTGACAGTAGAGGGAATCCGGGGTACGAAAAAAATCAATAACTATGGACATACCGCCGGAAGCGGCAGTGCAAGCAGGATTGCGGTCTATTTTGGTGATGAAGAGGCAGAAGCGGCAGTGAAGGTGACCGTAAAGACGAAAAGCGGAAAAACCGCTTCTTATCAGGTGATCCTTCAGAGGAGGGATATTTACCCGCCGAAGCTGAGTGATGTCCGGGCTGTCCGGTACGATGCGGAGAGGGTGCGGATCACTTTTGCCTCAAATGAGATGGGAAATTACCAGTATAAGATCGTCAAACCGGGGGAAACACCGGAGTTTGACCTTTCCGGTTCGGTGGAACTGATGACAAGGGGACAGAATTCCCTTGATCTGATGATTCCTGAAACAGAGGAGAGGGAGATCTGGATCCTGGCAAAAGACATTGCAGGAAACCAGATGAGCACACCGGTAAAAATCCCGGTAACAGAGTATAAGGAAATCCCGATAACGATAAAAACAGTACCGGCAGATGCAGGAGTCCGGGTAACAAACCAGGATGGGGAAGAGCTGAAAACCCAGAATGGGAAATATATGTTTTTAAAGGGAAATGTATACAAAATTGAAATTTCCAGAAAAGGTTATGAAACACTGACGGAAACAGTCACTGCTGATCCGAAGGTGACAAGTTACAGTTTTACCCTGAAATCTTTGATGAGTTCCGATGCAGACCTTAAGTACCTGTATGTTTCCAGTGCGGACCATTATGGAAAGGGCATACAGAAGCTGGAACCTTCCTTTAAGAAAACGGAAGACCATTACACTGCAGTCTATGGTGATGAAAGACAGAGCCTGAATGTCTGGACAGAAGCAGCGGATGCACATGGAAGCATAAAAGTCTATGCAATGTCTGGAATTCTGGGAAGTTCCGTCCAGAAAGACGAAACCATTCTTCAGACAGGAACCGATGAGGGACACCCGTTCTGGAAGATCCTGTTTGCCAGTGGGGAAAAAGAGGCGAAGATCAGGATACAGGTAACAGCAGAAGACGGTACCAGAAAGAATGTGTACCTGACACTCAGACTGACTGATAAAACAGCACCTGTCCTTAAAAAGGTCAGTGCCAGCCGCATTTCTACAGACAAGGCATCGGTAGTCTATAAGACCAGTGAAAAGGGATACCGCTATTATAAAGTGGTAGATGCAGGCAAGAAGATTCCTGCAGTTGATACTTCCAGAAAGGGAACGGAAGTTCAGGCAGGAACGGACACCATCACTCTGACCGGACTGACCAGTGGGGAGAAAGACCTTGTGGTAGTGGTAAAAGACGGTTCAGGAAATGTGAGCCAGCAGCTGGTGATCCGTATCCCGGACATCAAAAATGCGGGCAGTGGAACCGGAAATAATGATAATAACAGCAGTGTGATCCACCGACCGGGAAACGGAGGACATAAATCCGAAGCAGGAAGACCGGGCAGCGGCTCAGACGGGAATGGCTCTAAGGCAAACCTGAAAAAAGTCAGCGGTACAGGCTCCGGCGGTCAGGCCGGAGAGAAAAACGGAACTTCCACTGACCAGAAAAAGACCGAAAGCAAAGGGAAAAAGAAGGATACAGGGAAGTCCGGAGATAAGAAAAAAGCAGAGGAGAAAAAAAACGGGACATCTGGAAAATCTTCCGGGAAAAAGGCAGAAACAACAGATGAATCCTCTTCATCCGATACTGGTTCAGATGGGGAGTCCCTGAAAGATACCGGAACCCCGGAAGAACAGACTGTGATATCTCAGATCGCAGATGGCTGGAAAGGACTGGGGAATTTCTCGAAGCTGCTTATCATTCTTGCAGTTCTCATTGCCGGGTATCTGAGCTTCTGGTACAGAGCCAGAAAATATTATAAGAAGAAACTATTAACGAGTAGGAGAAAACCATATGCAGCCACGAAGAGATATAGATGATTACTGCTATAAGGGTAACAGAAAATTAAAAGAGCCGGTCCTGCCGCCAAACTGTAAGATCGTAGGCAGGGAGGCTTTTGCAAACAGCCAGATCCGTAAGCTGGTGACATTCCCAGAAACTTTAGAGGAGATCAGGGAAGGGGCTTTTTCTGAAAATCGTTTTCTTAAAGAAGTTATCTTTCCTGCATCCCTGGAAAGTATCGGGGCGTACTGTTATAAAAACTGCACAGCCCTGGAAACAGTAAAGTTTAAGGCTGGTTCAAAATGTCACAGAATCCCGGAGGGCTGTTTTTATTCCTGCCTCCAGCTGAACAGCATTGTGTTTCCGAAAAATTTAAGGATCATACAAAAACGGGCTTTTTACCGTTGCAAAGAACTAAAAGAGATCACACTGCCGGATACCCTGACAAAGATCGGAGCAGAAGCATTTTATTTCTGCCCCATTGAAACGTTGGAGTTACCAGAGGGGCTTCAGAAGCTGGATCATAAAGCCTTCTTTGGATGTAAAAGGCTGAAAAATGTGTATATCCCGGAAAGTGTAACTTATCTCGGAGAAGAAGCTTTCCATGGCTGTAACTGGCTGGAATATCTGGAGATCCATCACGATCCGAAATATATCGGAGACAGGATCGTGAATAAAAGCTGTACGATACGCTGCAAAAAAGGAAGCAAGATAGATGCGTACTGTGAAGTGCAGGGACTGCAGCGGGAATATATATAGAAATAGCATAAGAAAAAATAAATTCATCCCGTATATATTGCAGATGTTGGATATATACGGGATTTTGTGTTAAATTACTATTCTTTTGGACAATGTTTATTTTGCTTTATTCTTTATTTTCGTCATCAGTAAGTAGTGTATCTAAATTTATTAATTCAGGGGTAACAGATAATTGAGGCTTGGGAGAAGGAAGCTCCTGCAAAATTTCCGGACGAGGATATCGCTCAACATTATCATAACTTATAGCGTATTGATCTACGATTTTGGCAAGAGGTGTAAATGAATATTTTTGCTCTCCATTTGCATCAATTACACTTTGATACATCAGGCCTGCAGTTAATAATCCTTGGGTATATGGATTATATGGAATATCTTTTTCAGCTATATGCTCTCCTAGAAAAACTAGATCTTCGTCTAATGTGTGCGTAATTGCGTGACAAATTCGGAAATATTCTGAGCGATTAATGAAATTAACCAGTAAACACCGAGTAGCATTTATAAGATAATTTATTTTTTGCTTAGTTTCAGCTCTATCAATACTGTCAAGCAGACGAAAAGCATTGTCTTTTGCATTTCCATCTTCAACCAATTTTGTTCGCAGCTTGTCGCGATCATTTTCATCTAAATAAACTCCATCAAGAAATGCTTCAAATTTGGTCCAAAATATTTGTTCGCGTATAAAAAATGGCGATTTGGAAAATGCAAGGAATACTTTTCCTAAAGATATAGGATTACCCAATAGTGCATTGAGAATGTCTTCTAACAAATTTGCTGAAGCATCTTGTATTTCTCCACGTGTTATAAGACTTTTTGCTGTTTCAATATAGTTCATTATGTGCCTCCTTATTTAAGATAAACAGTATTATTAGTGTATTTTGCTGAGCTTTATTAATCTGAATATACCATAATGGATTAATTACGACAATACAATTGAGCAGGAGTGGGAAGAAACCAACTTTTATCAGAGTAGCGGTTGCCCGCCTCTAAGGGAATAGACTACTCTAATAAGACTAAAAGTTATGCTTCCAGGATAGTAGTTAATGCTTTAAATAATATTAGTTGGAAAAATAGTGATAACTGATGTAAAAATGGGCGGTTTTGGTGTAAAAATGGGACTTTTCTTGATAAAAGTTGGTGGCAACTTTTACAGAAAAAGAATATTCATATAAGTTAATATTTAAGAGTTTTCTATTAAAATAAATATTCTATCATGACATGAGCCTAAAGATCCCCGCCAGTAAGAAAGGCTTAGTCCTGATTATGTCGTATGTGACACAATAAGAAGATCATTATGTCATATGTGACATATCTCAAAAAGCCTATTATGTCGTATATGACATAATAAAGATTTGAAAATGTCGTATGTGACATAATGAAAGGACTATTATGTCGTATATGGCATAATTATAATAACAGCAGTTGATGTGACTGACATATATGTCGGTCACAAAACGGTTTTACGCTGATATTGATAGGTTTTGAGGCGATATTATAGGGTTTTGAGGTGATTTTGATAGATATGGAAAAGAGACCCGGTGAGTGGGTCTCTTTCTGTGAGGAGATTATTCGGTTTGATTCGTTTTTTTCTCTTGTTTTGCAAGTTGTCGTTTATATCGTATTTCACGCGGTAAAAGCCCTTCTGCTCCATATAAGAGCAGCGCCAGCTCTTGAGAGGATATATTTATTCCATACCATTCTCTAAGACCGGCGGCTACGTAGTCATACGTACAACCAGCGTTGAGTCGTTCGATTGCCTTCGTGATCGCAGCTACTCGATTTGTATAATCAAGCTTTTGAATTAGATATTGAAAATTATCTATTATTTCCTGTACCGGCAGATCAGATCGGACGTAATCAGCTAATTCCGTTATAATTTTTGATTTTTCTTCATTCATGGTTGTTTTCCTCCGTTTCTTTGCGGGTCCAGATCACATTACCGCTTCGCGCCTTGTAGAGGTGCGTGCTGTTCTTTTTTGAATCATGCACGTCATTGTACCTACAGTTAATTATAGTAATAGTTGCAGACCCGTATTTGTCATTGATGGCACGCATCAGTTTGCGGCTTTTCCCGATTTTAGATTGATGCATAGTCAGAGTATAAGAGTCATCAAACAGAACAGCCAGGTTAATATATGCAAGATCGTTCTTGAACTGAACAATTTGGATCACATGCCCTTTGTATAATTTGATTAATTGAGGGATGATCTCATCCAGGATTTGCTGAACGGGGATATCAGCAGCAAGGTGCTTGTACACTGTCCTGTTTTTTACGATTAATTCTTGCGAAATCCTCATGACATCTATAGTGTCAATAGATTTACATGCTTTTTGATTTGACATTTCCAGATTTGATACTTCCAGATCCTTCATTTATTGTCCTCCCCTTCGTTATGCTGTATAAGAATTCTCTGAAAAAGGCTACCGGTCATAACATCCGTGCAGGCTTTGAATCCCTCCCAGAATGCCCAAATGTCAGCGGCACCAGCAGCGGTCATTAACATATCTCCGATCTTATGTTCGTCCATAGACCTGTCAGCCGCTATTATATGCGCTGCATTATCAATAATGTATTGAAGATCATCCGGATAACCTTTGTTGCAGTAATAGGCGTAGATAGTGTTTTTTAGATCTTCATTGTCCGCGGCGATGAAGAAGCTATCGTTCCTGCCGTATGTAACGTAATTAGTCATTTTGCACAATACCTTCCTTTCTATATTTTTGTAGTAAAAGAGTATCATAAAAATCTTTGAAAGTGCAGTGTTTACAGTGATTTTGAGTATTTTCGTCACTTTGTATTTTGCGAATAGATTTCCGAACACTCATTTTTTATTTAGAAAACTAAATATTTGATTGTGCAAAATGACGAAAAATAAAACGACGGATTTTTATGAATGTTGTAATAAAATATGGTGGCGTGAGATAGGATAAATTGTGCAAGATTTTGAAAAAGATTTCTTATAACTTTTTTTGGATTATTTTCTGAAAATAAGGAAAATAGTTACTATTGTCACGAAAATAGCTTTGGTGATTACGCCAATAGACATTTTCGAACACATGATCTAAAATTGATTTTACAAACAACACATCGTACCTCCCACACCCGTCCGGTTGGAGGACTTCAAATATTCGTGCTTCATAAAATTTTTTCCATCAAAACGCCCCGACAATTTTGATATGTACCCAGAATCCTGGACACATATTTATATGAACTAGGCTGAACACATGGATGCTATTCTGTATTGCACAGGTGGCATCCA
>FMEL01000017.1 GCA_900066355.1 uncultured Ruminococcus sp. | reverse complement strand
GGCTTAGCCTCTTGGCTGCATAAAAAATGCGTAACAGACAAAATCTGTTACGCAATAAAAGTCTAACTTTTTGGGGTCACCTCACCAGTCTGCTAAACTAAGCGGCAATTTTTGCTATATTCACACTCAATACACTGAATAAAATCCGTTACTGTTGAATCTCTTATTTACTGATAAAACTTGATTTTTCTTCTTTGAACCTTTAATATTCATTGTAGATACCTCTTGTATTCGTTAGATTTTACCAACTTGCCGGTCAGTAATAATCTAATTTTACTTGAGGTATTTTTTTGTCAATCTCTTGACCTATTTAAATTATACAGGAAGCTTTTTGGCGTTTTTTTAGGCATTCTGTGCTTTTCTTTTTGCAATTTCTTCTTTCATCGCAGGAAGTGTTTTTTCCAGATCAAACTTGCTTACAAGAATAAACATAATAACAAATATCACTAACGGTGTTACAATAGTGAATCCGTAAATTGCCATTTTTGTAGCTGCCGGCGCTGCAGTCAGTGCAGCATCATAGCCGACTGCCGCAAGGAACCAGCCGATAATAGATGTTCCGAGCCCGCTTCCCACTTTACCGCCAAAGCTGGATGCACTGTTGGAGGTTGCTACCATTCTTACACCATATTTATATTCATTATAATCAATTGACATTGCCGTCATAACTCCAACCAGACACATCATCGGAATGGTTGCAAATGTTGTAATACTTCCGAATAATGCGTAGCAGAAAAAGATGTCTTTTGTGAAGAGAAGCAGTATATTTGCTCCTGCACCCATTGCAAAGCTCACCAGCAGCGTTTTCACAACACCAAGTTTCTTAATCATCGGTCCTACAAATATGAATCCTAACAGGGTCGGAATCATTCCGATTCCTCCGAGAACGCCGACCAGGTTGTCATTGCCGAAAATCCATTTACAGTAATATACTCCCGCACCCGCTGTAAGACCATATATAATGCATGAGAGCAGATTCACCACAAGAACAATCACCCAGTATTTGTTGTGGAACAGCTTTCCAAGCGCTTCCTTAAACGGAATCACTTCTTCATCCTCTTCTTTCGCTTCTACTACCGCTCCTGCCTCTGTTGCTGTCTCACGGCTTGTTGCATAACAAATCAAGGCTGCCAGTATTACAATAATTCCCATGATAAAGCCAAATTTAATCCATGCGTTTTGGTTTCCGCCCAGTGCATTCGTAATCGGAATCATACAGATTGCAAATATCATACCTGCCACATAACCGGTCGCCGCTCTCCATGTTCCCATGATGCCTCGTTCTTCCTGGCTGTTCGTACGAACGGTCATAAGCGAGTTATAAGGGATTGCCATTGCCGTATATAATACTGCTGTCAGAAGAATGTTCGTTATTGTCACGTAAATAATCTGTCCCATATCTCCTATTTTCGGCACCGTAAACATCAGAACCATTACAATACCTGCCGGAATTCCCGCTTTCAAAAGCCACGGACGATATTTTTCTTTTCCCGGTTTTGTATGGTCAATGATATTTCCCATAATCAGGTCTGTAAATGCGTCAATAATCTTACAGACAATAAACATTGTTGCAATCGCCCCAGCAGCCATGCCAACCTTATCCGTATAGAAGTATGTAAGCTGTCCTACCAGTGTGGACATCGCATTCAATGCGAACTGTCCCGTAGCATCTCCGAAGTAATCCTTCACGCGCATTACTTTCTGAACGCCAAATTTGTCCTTTCCTAATGGTTTTTTACTCATTGTGTCCCTCCTTCATTTCGTATCACATTTCCTTGATATCTTGTAAGCTTAAAATATCACATTCCTATTTGTCTGTATTTTAATTTTAGCTTAATTTTTATAATTTTGAATTTGTAGCGTTCAGCGCATCAATGACTGCCAGATACATTGGCTTTGCCTGCGCATCTTGCACAAGCAGATCGGATATGGTCATGGACAATGCAAACTGAATCAGCGGGTCTTCCAGCATTCCCGGCATCATTTCTTCAAACATATTGCGGCCAAGTTCTTCGGCGACCAACTCTCCGAGTGTTGACTCCAACGAATATTTCTCGAATTTCAGATTTGTATCCGTTTTGTACTCGTAATGATATCTGCCGGAACCAACCGTAAATTCCGCTTCTTTCTCCGGAAGCTGGATAACAGCCGTTGTATTCACCGGAATCTGCACATCCACACAGATTTTTCCTTCTCTACAGCTCCATGCACTTACGATTGTTCCATATATGGATTCATAAGCTGCGGACACCTCTGTCATTCCCTTTGTCAGCGTCGGCTGAATCCGTATTTTCTTATATCCCGGTTCCATACAGCGTATTCCTGCAACTTTTTCGTACAACCAGCTTCCAATCGAACCGTACGCATAATGGTTCAGGGAGTTCATACCTGATTCGTCAAAATCCCCATTTGGCAGAATGGAATTCCAACGCTCCCAGATTGTCGTTGCGCCTTTCTTTACTGCATAGAGCCAGCCCGGAAAATCCTCTTTCATAAAGATTTCATCCGCCAACCCGTGAAGACCGTTTTCTGACAAACAATGACACAGATACGGTGTACCCACAAAACCTGTCGTCAGATGATTATGGTGTGCCCCGATATTTAACTCCAATGTCTCCAAAATCCGATTACGAAATTCCGGTTTTATCAAGTCAAAGTACAGCATCAGCACACAGGCTGTCTGTGTCTCACTGACCATTCGTCCGCTTCTTGTCACGTATTCCACATGAATGGCTTCTACTATTTTTTCATATAAGTCACCGTATGCTTTTACTTCCTCTGCATACCCCAATGCATCCGCAGCATCCCGCACAATCCTGGTCGAATATGCGTAATAAGCATTTGCCACCAGATATTTGTCCGTTCCGCCTGTCCGGTCGGTGCTTCCGGATTCTATGTCCAGCGCCAGCCAGTCTCCATACTGGAATCCACTCTGCCACAATCCGTTTTTCGAGACTCTCGCATGTATATAATCCACCCAGTTCTTCATCATCGGGAATTGCTCCGCAAGCATCTCTTTATCCCCGTAAACCTTATAAATCGTCCACGGAATGATTGTCGCAGCATCGCTCCATGCCGCTGCTCCCGCCTGATTTCCGAGAATATTCGGAACAACATGAGGTACGCCCCACTCCGGAGTGGTCTCTGCTGCCATATCCCGCAGCCATTTTCGGAAAAATAATGCCGTGTGGAAATTATAGGAGGCTGTGCCACAGAATACCTGTGCATCTCCGGTCCAGCCCAACCGTTCATCTCTCTGTGGGCAGTCTGTCGGAACATCGAGGAAGTTGCCTCTCTGTCCCCACTGTATATTACTCTGCAGTTGGTTAACCAACGTGTTGTCGGATGTGAATGTTCCTGTCGGCTGCATGTCTGTGTGCATTGCACATGCCGTAAAATCCGATGCCTCTGTTTCCGTTCCTGCGCCTTCCACACAAATATAACGGAATCCGTGGAAAGTGAAGTGCGGCATCACAAGCATTCCCACCTGCTTTTCTCCGTATACGAATGTATCTGTACATCTTGCCGTCCGCAGATTCTCTGTATAGAAGTTTCCATCTTTATCCAGTGTTTCTGCATATCGAATAACTAATCTGTCTCCAATAAGTTTTGGAAGTCGTATTTCTACCAGTCCTGCCATATTCTGTCCGAAATCAAACACCAATTCTCCTTTTGGAGTCACGATCCTTTCCTTTACATCAAACCGTTTCGTTACCCGGACCGGCTCGGATTCCTGCGCCACAATCTGCCCGATATCATCCGTATGTTCAAACAGAACTGCCTTTCCTACCTGCCTTCTTTCTTTTGTATAATCCTGTATCTCACCGTGATAAATCTCGGAAAACAGAATTTCTCCTGTTTCCACATGCCAGTCCGTATCAGTGCCGATGCAGATAATTTCCCCGTCTTCGTACTCGATACGCACCATTGCCAGCAAAGCCGTTCTGTCGCCGTAAAGATTTGGTCTTGCATCAAACCCGAGTTCTCCCTTATACCACCCGTTTCCTACAGTAACCGTAATCTCATTATCTTTTTCCAGGAGTTCCGTAATATCATAAGTCTGATACTGCAGTCGGTGATGATAAGATGTCCAGCCCGGAGCCAGGAACAAGTCTCCTGTTTTCCTTCCGTTAATAAATGCCTCATATACACCACAGGCAGTCGCATACAGCCTTGCTCTCTTCACTGGTCTGTCCAGAGAAAAGCTGCGGACAAATACCGGACATGCAGTCTCTTCAGCCGGAAGTGTATGGGTAATCCATTTTGCATTCCAGTTTTCTTCTCTCATCAAACCGGTTTCAAAGTTTCCTGTCACCTGTCCCAGCTCTCCGTAATTATCCCATACACTGACCTGCACCTGATAAACAGTCATCTCTTTCAATGCAGCACCCTTATATGGCACCAGAACGGATTGGTCGCTTTTCACCCGGCCGCTGTCCCACATAAGCCGGCCTCCGCTGACAACCTGAATCTGGTAGTTTGTCTGCACAACATCCTGCTTTTCACTCTCCAACTTCCATGAGAAACGTGGTTTCTCATCGATTCCTATCGGATTTTTTCTGTATTCTATTGTCAAATCACGAATCATATGCATTTCCTCTCTCTTTTTGTTTTTCTGATTCTTTCTATTCTATGAAAATTTGTAACTGTGAGGGTACTGAACAGTTACGAAAATTTTGCCATTGTACGAATCAGAGCGGTAACATTCTCCTGAAGTCTTGCCATGTCTATGGTACCGTTCTCCAATCCTTTCTTTATCTGACCGGTATATGTATCATCATTAGAGCCCGGCGTAATCCAGCAGTTTCCCGCCTGTACCATTGCTGCCACATCTACACTGTCATAGGTTGTCCAATCCGTCATTACAAAACCGGCAAACCCATTTTCTTCTCTGAGAAGCCCCTGTAGAAGTTCTTCATCCGCTGCTGTCGGGCAGCCGTTTACCGCATTATACGCCGTCATAAAGCTGGCTGGCATATGAACATCCATCGCATATTCAAAAGTTCGGAAATAAATTTCCCGGATTGCACGTTCGGAAATCAGACTCTGATTTCGCTTTCTGGAAGATTCACAGTTGTTCCCGATAAAATGTTTATAGCAGCTTCCGATCCCGGCTCCTTCCAATCCTTTTGCATAAAATCCGGCCATGACACCGGACAAATACGGATCTTCCGAAAAATATTCCGGCTGTCGTCCATTTAGCGGATTTCTGTGAATATTAAATGCTGGTGCAAGAACCAGCGGCATGCCCAATGCCTTCGCTTCTTCCCCGATTACACACCCGATTGCTTCCGATAATTCTTTATTGAACGAAGCACAGATTGTAACGCCTGACGGCATTCCAATATTTTTGATGTTCAGATTGACTCCGCTGTTTCCATCGCTCACCGGAAAGTCCGGCAAATCATATCCTTCTGTCTGAAATACACGACCTGCCTCACCGATACCTTCCATTCCCCACCCTGCCGAGGCACAGATGCTGATGCGGGCAAGTTCCTCCGGTGACATCTGTGCCACAAACTCAGCCGCACGTGACGGATTTTTTCTTACAGCATCAAATGTTACCTTCTCTTCCGGTTTCTCCATATCAAACTTTGCAGGATAATGTTTCCTCTTCTCATAAGGCAAAAATGTCAACTTATTTTTGACCACTCCGGAATGCGCTCCTGTCGGCCATGTATCATCCGGATTTGTTTTGGATAATCTTGTAAATTTGTAATCGCAGCAAAGCAGATTGGTTACCTGTTTGATTATTCTTGTTTCTTCTTCGTCGAATCCGCCGCATTCCGCTGCTTCAATACTGTTTCCCACATAAATACGGTAATATCCTTTTGATAAAATATACGCCGCTTTTTCTTCCGAATATGAAGTCAATACTTTCACCGGAACATGAACAGGAATCTTCTGTTCCTCTCCCGGAAGCAGTTCCTTTGTTTTTTCAAAGAATACCAGTTCTTTTTCCGGCTGCTCCAGTTCTGATTCCGGTTTGCCTACATAAACCTGAACAACTTCTTTTCCGGCTTTTTCCCCGACATTCTTCACATATACATCCAGTTCCAGTACTTCCCCGTCAAATCGAATATTCTCCTGCCTGATACAAAACTCTGTATAACTTAATCCGTAGCCAAACGGATACGCCACTTTTTTCCTGAATGTTGTAAAATAACGATATCCCACATAAATGTCTTCCTCGTAACAAGTATCCACATATATATTTTCATCTGCTGTCAGACGTGTTTTATCTACACAGTCATAGAAATTTTTCGACGACGGAATATCAAAATAATCCTTTGCCCATGTATCCGGCAGCTTCCCTGACGGATTTACAGCCCCGCTCAGGATATCCGAAAGTGCCGGTCCTGCAAGCATTCCACCAAATCCCGAATATATAAGTCCTGCAACTGCATACTTTTCTGCAAATGTCACATCAATCGGATATCCGACATTTAAAACCACAATTGTCTTTGCAAATGTATCCGTTACTTTTGCAATAAGTGCTTCTTCAGCCTCGCTCAGATAGTATTCCCCTTTCGCCGTGGAAGCATCCTGGTTTTCTCCTGCTGCACGTGTCAGGAACACGATTGCCGTATCGGACAATTTCTTTGCACGCATCAACATCTCGTCCTCCGGTATCTCATCCCTGTCACAGCCGTAAAATTCAACCAGTTCTTCATTCAGTGAATAAGCTTCTCCTTCCCTGACAGCCTCCACAAAATTAACACTGTAGCGAGGATTGATTTTGCCTGCCCCCACTGCTCCGATACGAAATTCGTGAATACCTCTGCCAAACAGATTCAATACCGTTCCCTTCTTCAGTGGAAGAACTTCCGCCTCATTTTTCAAAAGAACGATTCCCTCCCTGGCGGCTTCCAGTGCAATCTGTTCATGTGCTGCATCTTCCGGCTTCGGTTTCACTTTTTCCACACCTCTGACCGTAAAATCCTGCGGATTCATCTCATTCCCATCCATGTCCACAAAACCTTCCACGTGAAGTTGATATTCCCGACCGTACTCTGTCACAAGTCCCCGAAGCGGAATTCCAAGCACCCACATATTTCCCATAACTTCCATATATTGGTTGATACAGCCGGATACCACCCTGCTATCTAAGGTGACGGTTCCCTGAATATCCGGATTCATCGGCTTTGCCCACATCATAAGCAGACAGCCGGATAGTCGACGATCCAGCATAAAATACAATCCGTCAATATCATGAAAATCGTACTCCAGCGGTCCCATTTCAAAAAGCAATGGTTTATCTTCTTTTCCTGTCGGAAGCTGTTCCCAAAAATCTTCCATTCCCATGTTGAGTTCTCCTTTTAAATACTTTCATTGAGTTATCGTAACTGTTCAGTACCCTCACAGTTACGAGTTATCTATAAAATAAAATATCAAACCATATAATTTTTGTATTACAATATTGATTACAATATTTCAATTTTGTCCTTGTTTTTATAAATAGAACACCTTATAATTAGTATTACATCCATTTCAAAGAGAGTTTAAAAGTACGGTTTTACCTGGAGGAGTCTTCCATGATTACTGATTTAAAGGCATTTTGTGAATTATTTTATGCATCAACCTCCATACCGATTGGCTATTACCACGCTTCACCCGACAATGACTGTTCCTTTCCTTCGATTTTGGAAGATCCGTCTGTTTTTAAAGGCATCCTGTCCGGTTTCCGACATTTCACAAAAAACCCGGACTATTTTATCTCGCAGTCCTTCGGCTATTATGGTTATATAAAGCCGGAGCATGCTGATTGCGTAATCATCATTGGCCCTGTATTCAGCACACCTATTTCAGATCTTACACTTCGCACTTTCATGCAGGAATGGGCAATCAGTCAGGAACACAAACCGGATATACTCCAATTTCTGGTCAATATTCCTCAGATTTCCTTTAACCAGTTTCTCCAGACACTTGCCTGGCTTCACCTGTGTTTCAACGATGAATATATTTCTGTTGGACAGCATTTTAATCTGGAAAACACAAGCAGCATCAGCGAGTTTTCCAATGTACATTCCAATCAGGTGATGAATGCAAAGGAAGAACAGCATTTTCATAATACCTACCAGTTTGAACAGAAACTTCTGCAGTATATTCAAAATGGAGACGTCGAAAAAATGAAAACATTGTTAAACACCCCCTCCGAATTATCGGGTGGTCTTATGGCTGACAACTCCCTCCGGCAGGAAAAGAATGTTTTCATTACAACTGTTGCAATTGTTACAAGAAGTGCCATTGCCGGAGGAATGGATATGGAACAGGCTTACCAGCTTGCCGATGTATATATCCGTGAATGTGAAAAGCTGCAGAATATTTCCCACATTGAAACCTTGTCTTATTCTATGCTGATTGATTTTACGGAACGGGTTTCGCAAAATAAAATTCCTCAGGGAATGTCTCTGGAAATATTTGAGTGTATTCAGTTTATTACTCACCACATCAACGAATCCATTCAGGTTGGCGATGTAGCTGAGCATATCGGAAGAAGCCGCTCTTATTTGACAAACAAGTTCAAAAAAGAGCTCGGCTTCGATGTCTGCAGCTTCATTATGCGGTGTAAGCTGGAAGAGGCAAAAAGTCTCCTGACATATTCGGATAAGACATTAAGCGAAATCAGTAACTATCTTTGTTTTTCCAGTCAGTCTTACTTTCAGACTGTATTTAAGAAAAAATATGGTCTGACTCCGACACAGTATCGGAATCAGACCCACAAAATCTACTAATATATCAGGCGGGGCATCTTTCTATTTGATGTTCAGAACGAGTTTTTCTTCTGCAAAATTTACCGCTGAAATGGTTACGACTGCCTTCCCCGAACATTTTGCAGCCCGGATTACTGCCATTACACTGCCGTCATAGGTATTCCATGTATGAGACTGGTAACTTCCTTCGCAGCTCGGGTCTGCACTTCCGAATCCCTGCAATGCAGCACATCCCTCTACTTTAATTGTAACTGCTGCACTTTCCCGACGATTGAAATTTCCTGCTGCGTCTTCCAGTCTGATTTTTACGAAAGTAAGACTTTCTCCGTCAGCAGGAAGTTCATTCCGGTCGGCTTCAACCTTAAGCTTCACCGCTTTCCCTGCTGTCTGTAAGACAGCCCGGCCTGCCTCCACTCCGTTCAGATAACTGACTGCCTCTAGCTTTCCCGGATGATAAGGTACCTCATACGTCACAACATATACTCCGCCAATCGACTTTCGTCCCAGACTTTCCCCATTCAAGAACAGTTCTGCCTCATCTGCATTGGCATAAACATCCACACTTGCTGTTTCCCCTTCATATCCCGGCCATGTCCAGCTTGCAAGGTTATCCTTCCACATCCACGGTGTTTTTCCGACTTCAATTCCTGCCTTATCCATCCGAAGTACACCGATAGATGGTGCATGGCCAATTCCAAATACTGCCTGCCGTAGATAACTGATTGGTTTACGATCACCAAGAATATCAATGTCACCGATACCTGCCAGTCTGTCCGGCCAATGCGCTGAAAAATTCACTCCTCCATTATAATGGAATATACCGCATCCGGCCTCTCCCAGATAATCATATCCGGTCCATGTAAAGTCTCCTAACACATGTGGATTGCGCTTTACGATATCCCACAAATGAACAATGTCCGCCGGAAAAGTCTCTGTGCCAAGCACAACCCGATTCGGATGACGTATGTGATCTTCTTCATGTAATGCCGTCAGATAATTATATCCGGCAATGTCATTTGCCGCAGCAAATTCTCCTATCATTTCTTCCAGAATCGGACTGGTGGCAATCGCATCTGCCAGCGGTCCCACCATAACCTCAGCCATCCCATTGATTTCATCTGCGCCTCCACGCTTCTGCTCATCCGGCTGCTGCATCGCTTCAAGCTGCTCCGGAGTCATCCCTGTAGCCTGGCACATAATTTCGCCCATTCGGTCATTTCCTGCCATCAGACCATTGATTCCGTTCGTCGTATAGCGTGTGGCATCCAGCCGTTTCATTTCTGCATGAATCCTCCGATTCCATTCTGCCCCTTTTTGAGTGCCCGCCTCCGGAATCTCATTTCCGGTCGAGTACAAAATCACGCATGGATGATTATAGTCTTTTTCCACCATGTCCCACACATCCTGCTTCCAATGTGTCGGAAAATAATTTGCATAGTCATGGGGATTCTTTGTCCGAGTCCACATATCACTCAGTTCATCCATCACCAACACGCCCAGCTTATCACAGGCATCCAGCATTGCCTTACTCATCGGATGATGTGCACTTCGAAGAGCGTTAAATCCGGCTTCCTTCATCTGGCGGCAACGCCGATACTCCGCATCTGGAAATGTTGCCGCTCCGATAATCCCATTATCATGGTGAATACAAGTCCCCCTCAGTTTCGTTGGTTTACCGTTCACCAACAGACCATGTTTTGCATTCAGCCGAAGTGTACGGATTCCTGTTGAAATATTTACACTGTCTATCGGATTTTCATCCTCAGAAATTGTAATCCGGCAGGAGTATAGATTTGGTGTTTCATCACTCCACAATGCAGGATGCTCTACAAGCAAACACTGACAGCACATCTGCGTGCTTTCTCCAAAAACAGTTACCGGTATGTGCTCTGCGGCTGCTTCTGCCCCATTCGGTCCGGTCAATGTAATTTCCACCTGTACCGTTTCGGAAACCATTCCCCGATTACAGATTGGAACCTCTACTTCCACGACTGCCGCCTCACAGTCAGCTTCTCTTGTTGTAACACGCACCCCCTGGGCAGGAATATGCACAGTCTTTCCCACCCATGCATACACAGAACGGTATAACCCCGCACCACTATACCAGCGGCTGGACTGCTCTATACTGCATACTTCTACTTTCAGTTCATTTTCCTGGCCATACTTCAGATAACCGCTGACGTCTGCAAAAATACCTGTATATGGATTCACATGCTCTGTTACAAGATCCCCGTTCATATAAATACGGCAGGTATCTGCAACACCTTCAAATTCCAAAACAACTGTACATCCCCTCCACGCTTCCGGAATCTCCCACTTTTTCATGTATGTATATTCACCGCCCGGATAAAATCCTGTCTGATGTGCATTCGCAGTTGCCGGAGTTCTTTCCTGATAAATCATGGCATCATGGGGCAAATCAATATTTTCTATATTTCCTGCGTCTCCCATCATTAACTCCATCATTGTTATGGTTCCTTTGGCAAACTGCCAATTCTTGTTTAAAGATATTTTTTTCATTCGGACCTCCCTAATGCAGCTTGTTCATTTTTTTACTATTCTAACAGTTGAAGAGTATTCCGTATTATAAATATAAATTTATTATTATAATTTTGTAACACAATTTTTCAAATTATTCTTGACAAATCTCTTTTTGTGCGTATGATTACAATTAAAAGTTCTTTTTAGAACTGTTTTATTTAAAACTGTTCTGTGATACATTTTGGTTGAACTCAATCGAATCATTCTGTATCTGAACACAAAAGGAGTTTTGGATAATGAATTCAACCCATTTTCTTGTACAATTCCGGCAACTGAACAAACTGTACGAATGTATGCTGAAAGAAATATGCAGACGGCATAAGCTGACATTGATTGAGACAACGATCATCAGTTTTCTCTATAATAATCCGGGTCGTGACACAGCTGCTGACATCGTAGAACTACGGATGCTTTCCAAGGGAAATGTCTCTCAGGCTGTAGAACTGCTGATTCAAAAATCTTTACTGAAACGGATTCCGGATGAAAATGACCGGCGAAGGATTCATCTTGAGCTGCTTCCGGATGCAATTCCAATCACGAATGAGATTGATACGATAAAGGAGACATTCCGTACAGAGCTTTTCCATGGTTTTTCCAAAGAAGAGGAAGAGCAGCTGGAATTTTTGAACCGGAAACTGATGGAAAATGCAAAAAATGCATTCAAAATGCAGCAACAGAACTCAGACAAATAATTTGTAAAGGAAGAATGAGAAATGAACGAGAACAAGAATTTTTTAGGAACCGAACCTATCGGTAAATTGTTATTGCGTCTGGCACTGCCTACCGTTGCAGCACAGATGATCAACATGCTTTACAATATCGTAGACCGTATCTACATTGGTCACATTCCAAATGTAGGTGCTCTTGCACTGACCGGCGTAGGTGTTTGTATGCCACTGATCATGATCGTAGCGGCATTCGCTGCCCTTGTCGGAAACGGTGGGGCCCCGCGCGCATCTATTTTCATGGGACAGAGAGATACAGAGTCTGCTGAGAAAACCCTCGGCAACTGTTTTCTCACACAGCTCATCATATCTGCGATCCTTACTATCGTGCTTCTGATTGGAAACCGGACTTTCCTGCTTTCTTTTGGAGCAAGTGAGAACACGATTGAATATGCTGTTTCCTATATGAACATTTACGCTATCGGAACGCTTTTTGTACAACTCACACTTGGAATGAACGCGTTTATCACAGCTCAGGGATTTGCCAAAACCGGTATGCTCTCCGTATTGATCGGTGCTGTTACCAATATTATCCTGGATCCGATCTTCATCTTTGGATTTGGACTCGGAGTCCGCGGTGCTGCCCTTGCCACTGTTATTTCTCAGGCCTGCTCCTGCATCTGGGTTCTGACGTTCCTGTTTGGAAAAAAGACAACATTGAAACTGAAAGTTTGCAATATGAAACTTCAGTCTAAGATTATCCTGCCTTCACTCGCTCTCGGTTCTTCCATCTTTGTGATGCAGGCAAGTGAAAGTATCATCTCCGTTTGTTTCAACTCTTCTCTTTTGAAATACGGTGGAGATATCGCAGTTGGTGCAATGACAATCCTGACAAGTGTTATGCAGTTTGCCATGCTTCCGCTGCAGGGAGTCGGACAAGGTTCACAGCCGATCATCAGCTACAACTACGGAGCCAAAAATGTGGATCGTGTCAAATCTGCCTTTAAACTTCTTTTGAAGGTCAGTCTGACATACTCCGTTTTCCTGTGGCTCTGCGTCATGATCTTCCCGCAGGTATTTGCAGGAATGTTCACCTCCGATGCCACATTGCTTGCATTTACTGCAAAAGCGCTGCGCATCTATCTGGCATGTCTGTTTATGTTCGGTATCCAGATTGCCTGCCAGATGACATTTACATCTATCGGAAGAGCTAAAGCATCGATCATCGTTGCAGTTATGAGAAAATTCATCCTTCTCATTCCGTTGATCTACATCATGCCGGCAATCTTACATAGCAACCAGACAATGGCTGTGTATATGGCTGAGCCGATTGCAGACTTCTTGGCGGTCACATTCACTGCAGTACTGTTCTTCTTCGAATTCCGAAAAGCACTGCGGGAGTTGTTTGTTAAATAATTTTTGAGTTAGGAAATTTAATAATGCCTGACACCTGGTGGTCCTAGAAAAATACCGGGACAGAGGAAACTTGAATCCCCTGTTCCGGTATTTTTTTGTAGATCTGTATGTTTATTCTGCTGCGTTTAGCGCTGCAACAAGCTGGTTCAGTGCTTCCTTTGTCACTCCCGGTACAAAACTCAGCATCTGTCTGAGCGGCATGGCTTCCATCATTGCCGCCATCATTTCGTCGTTGATCACTCCGGAATCATCCTGCATCTGTTCCTCTGTACTCTCGCCGTCCATTCCTTCCATTTCACCCATTGCCTGTTCCAATATGGCTTTTCCTTTCGGGTCTGCCATGATTTCTCCCATTGTGGAATTGAGGGTATACACTTTCGGCAGGACGGTTTCTGATTCTACCTGTACTTCCTCTGACAGAAGCACTTCCTGTGCATTCCGGCAAATCTGGATTTCATAGGCTCCGGTCTCCACATGCCAGTCATGGATTTCCGTATTCCAGTATGCATAGGCTCTGCTGTCAAGTTCAAAGGTGACGGTTTTTGTCTCACCCGGTGCAAGTTCTGTTTTTTCAAATGCTTTTAACTCCCGTACCGGGCGGATGATTGTTCCGCCCTTCGGCGCTACGTAAAGCTGTACGACTTCCTTTCCTGTACATGCGCCTGTATTTGTTACGTCTACGGATACCAGCAGTTTTTCACTTTCCTTAAACTCCTTTTTGTCCACCGTAAGATTGCCGTAAGAAAAGGTCGTATAAGACAATCCGTATCCGAACGGGAACAGGACTTCCATTTCTTTGGATGTGTAATAGCGGTATCCCACAAATACGCCCTCTGAATAAACCGATTTGTCATGTTCTCCGCCGTAATTCAAATAGCACGGCGTATCCTGTATCCGAAGTGGGAATGTTTCCGCCAATCGTCCGCTTGGATTTGCATTTCCGTAAAGCACATTGACCACTGCGCCGCCCACAGCCTGTCCGCCCAGGTAGGCTTCCAGCACGGCTTTTACTTTTCCGAGCCACGGCATTTCTATCGGAGCGCCGTTGTGAAGCACAACTATGGTGTTCGGCTGTGCTTCCGCCACCGCTTCAATCAGTGCGTTCTGGCAGTTCGGCATCCCAAGATGCTTCCGGTCATACCCTTCGGATTCAAAGCTGTCCGGCAGTCCGGCAAAGATTACCGCCACATCCGCATTAGCAGCAGCCTCTACGGCTTTTGCAGCCAATGCTTCATCCACTTTATCCTCAACATCATCAAAGCCTTTGGCAAATGTGATGTTTTCCTTTTTTACAGTTGCGAGAAATTCTACGGCGTCCATTGCAGATTCTGTTTTAAAGCTGTTGATGTGGGAACTTCCGCCGCCCTGATAGCGTGGTTCCTCGGCGTATTTGCCGATAAAAGCCACCTTTTTGTCTGCGGACAACGGGAGAAGCGCATCCTCATTTTTCAGAAGCACAATACACTCCTCTTCGATTTCCCGGGCTGTCTCATGGTCTTTTTCATGCTGAAATACCGCGTTTTTGTCTCTGTTTTCCTCATATTTGAAAATAACATTCAAATATTCTTCACAGGACTTGTCCAGTACAGATTCATCCAGTGTTCCGTCCTGTACTGCGGCAACAATTTCCACATCCGTAGCGCCTTCACAGGACGGCATTTCCAGATTGCAGCCTGCTTTCAGAGCTTCCACACGGTCATTCATCGCACCCCAGTCTGTCATTACATAGCCGTCAAATCCCCATTCCTTGCGGAGCACATCTGTGAGCATTTCTTTATTTTCACAAAGGTATGTGCCGTTCAGCTTGTTGTATGCGTTCATAATGGTCCACGGCTTTTCCTTCTTTACCATTCCTTCAAAAGAAGCAAGGTAAATTTCACGCATGGTGCGTTCATCCATTTCTGAAGAGCTTGTTAAGCGGTGATATTCCTGGTTATTTGCCATAAAATGCTTCGGACTTGTTCCGATATGTTTGCTCTGGACGCCGTGGACAAGCGCACCTGCCATTTCCGTTGACACAAGTGGGTCCTCTGAATAGTATTCAAAATTACGTCCGCACAGCGGGGAACGCTTAATGTTCATAGCCGGGCCTAAGATTGTGCTTACATTTTCTGCCTGACACTCTTCCCCCAGTGTTTCTCCAAGTTTTGTCACCAGCTCACGGTTAAAGCTGGATGCGGTTGCACATCCCGCTGGAAAGCAAACAGCCTGAATGCTGTCGTTGATTCCCAAATGGTCTGCTTTATCGTCCTGCTTGCGGAGTCCGTGAGGTCCGTCTGAGACCATTTCCGAAGGGATTCCGAGACGTTCCACTCCTTTTGTGTGCCAGAAATCAAGCCCGGAACACAAAGATGCTTTCTCCTCCAGAGTCATTCTGGAGACCAATTCTTTTATTTTTGCTGTTTCCATGTTTCATCCTCCTGCCAATCTTTCTCTTTTGGATAAAGATAGCATATATTTTTCTTTTCGTATTATAGTTTTGAGTTATTTATTGTAAAAATAGGTTTGCATTTCCTTTACTGAATGGTCACGGAATGCAGTACCACATCTCCTTTACAGGTTACTTTGATTTCATAGGTTCCCGGCTCTGCTTCCGTGTATATTCCAGGATTTCGGGTCGCATTTGGCATTATCAATAATTATCCCCTGATAAGTAAATGGCCCTAACGGACTTTTCGACGTTGCATAGGCAAGGCAGGTCAGTTTTTTATCCCGGTACACACACGGATATACATAATAATAAATGCCGTTTCGCTTCCGCATGGAGCTTCTGATGATAAGCGTGATTATGAACTGTATTTGCGGATAGGCTGGAGCCCTGACAACTGATATATTCATAGCATAATGATATGGACAGGACATTTATTTAGTCCCGTCCTTCTTATATGTTGTATCACGTTTTAATCAGTACTATAATAAAGAAAACTTGAATTTGAAAGAGTGTTTGCAATGAATGAAAAGATATATAAAACGCAAAGTGGATGTATTCATTATTGGATAAATCTGGGACAAGATCCAGAAAAAGCAACCTTGATTTTCCTTCCAGGTTTAACTGCCGACCATAGACTATTTGATAAACAAATTGAATTCTTTGAAGGCATATATAATGTTTTTGTATGGGATGCACCTGGTCATGCAAAATCCTGGCCGTTTGAATTTAATTTTTCTTTGTCGGATAAAGCGAAATGGCTTGATGATATTTTGAGCTTGGAAAACATTCGGTATCCAGTGATTATAGGACAATCCATGGGAGGTTATGTTGGTCAAGCGTATGCAGAATTATTTCCCAACAAGCTGAAAGGATTTATTTCTATTGATTCTGCTCCTTTACAAAGAAAATATGTAACAGGAATCGAGCTGTGGCTTCTGAAAAAAATGGAGCCAGTATATAGATACTATCCTTGGAAATCATTATTGAAAACGGGAACAAATGGTGTGGCTACATCCGAATATGGTAGAAAATTAATGCATGATATTATGATGATCTACGATGGTGACCAAAAAAGATATGCCAAAATCGCAGGTCATGGTTTTAGAATATTGGCAGAAGCAATGGAAACTAATCTTCCATACAGGATAAACTGTCCGGCTCAACTGATATGTGGAGAAAAAGATCATGCCGGTTCTTGTATTCGTTACAATAATGCATGGCATAAAAATACTGGAATTCCTATTGCATGGATTAAAAATGCAGGACATAATTCAAATACCGATGCACCGGAGGAAGTGAATTCGTTAATAGAAAAACTGATAAATAAGATATGATGAATCGTAGGAAAATCGCAGTTTGTCGTAAACATTTACATACTATTGTTTAGAAAAAAACAGTTCCGTTTATCCCCTCGAATTTCTCCTATAAGTGAAGGAACAATTTCTAACTTTATGACAGGGTTACATGCCCTGTCATTTTTATGGTCATTTTTAGAAAATCTGTTCCCGAATCACAAGATTATATAGCAGTGACCCTGTATGATAGAATAAATTCATCCATAGATGCCCGGTCACAGAGGTATTGCTACCTCGGAAAGGAGATTTTATGAAGAGACCGGACAACAACAAAATAACAGCACTTTACGAAAGACTGTCACGAGATGATGAACTGAATGGGGACAGCAACAGCATTGTAAACCAGAAGAAAATGCTTGAAAAGTATGCCAAAGAACAGGGGTTTACGAACCTTGCACACTATACCGACGATGGATATAGCGGTACTAACTTTGACAGACCGGATTGGAAGCGGTTGACTGCCGACATTGAAGAAGGAAAAATCGGATGTGTTATCGTCAAGGATATGAGTCGAATCGGCAGAAATTATCTGGAAGTAGGCTTTTATACGGAGGTTTTATTCCGAGAAAAAGGCGTCCGCTTTATTGCCATTTCCAATGGTGTTGACAGCACACATTCTGAATCCAATGAATTTGCACCATTCTTAAACATTATGAATGAATGGTATGTGCGTGATACCAGCAGAAAAATCAAGTCTGTACTTCGCAACAAGGGTATGGAAGGCAAACATCTGACTTCTAATGCCATCTACGGATACAAAAAAGACCCGGAAGATAACAACCACTGGCTTGTTGATGAAGAAGCCGCTGCTGTGGTAAGACGTATTTTCCAGTTAATTATTGAAGGGAATGGACCGATGCAGGTTGCCAGAATACTCACAAACGAAAAGGTTGAGCGTCCATCCTACTATCTTGCGAAGACAAGCATTCCCAATATACTAATCCGGAGGACTGGATGATATTCAGAGATACGCAGGAAGCTATTGTTGATGAAGAACACCTGGTATGTGGTTCAGAAAATCAGAGAGACCAAGCACCGCCCAATAGCACAGGGCAAAGCAAATCCGTTAACCGGACTCATGTTTTGCGCAGATTGTGGTGGTGAATTTATAAAATTTATCGCAACGGTTTTTAAGTTTTTGCTTCTTGATTACTTAACGGCGGAAAAAGAATGTTTTCACATAGGGCTGTTGTTTACATGTCATTTTTTTGTTTTTTTAATTCTATACCCACCAGTACAACAGATAGCATAAACGCTGAAAAATCAGCAACAGGTCCCGCAAGCAATACTCCCATAATTCCGAAACGAAGCGGGAGCAGCAGGGTAAGCGGAATCAACACAAAGGTCTGCCTTGTTAATGCCAACAGAGCACCTTTTAACGATTTTCCTATTGCGGTAAAAAAACTGGAAGAAAGCAACTGCACACCATTTACCAACACCATGAAAAGATAGGTACGCATGAACAAAACAGCAAATTCAAAATACAGCTCGTTCCCATCTCCGAATAGCGAAATGATAGATTGCGGGAAAAATTGAAATGCGATGAAAGCAATTGTGGAAACAACAAGGTTCCATTTTACCGCAAGCAGGTAAGCCTCCCGTACACGATGGTATTGCCTTGCCCCATAGTTGAAGCCGATAATCGGCTGTGTTCCCTGCGAGATTCCTACAACAATCGCAAGGATTATGGCATTTGTTTTCATAACGATTCCGCAAGCAGCTAAGGGAATATCTGTTCCATATTTTGTTAATGCGCCGTAATAAGTCAACGAATTGTACTGAATGATTTGAATCACGGTAACTGCAATCTGGTTTGAGCTGCTGCTGATTCCCATGCTGCAAATTTTCATACTTTCTTTGATGTCCAATAAAAACGACTCTTTTTCAAAATGGATTGTTTGGAAACGCCATAGATAACGGAGTGCGAGTATGAAGGAAAAAATTTGCCCAATAACTGTTGCCCAAGCTGCGCCGGCAATCCCCCAATCGCAAGCAAAAATAAAAATAGGGTCAAGAATGGTATTGATAATAGCTCCCATAACCATGCAAACCATTGAATACTTTGGTTTTCCATCTGCTCGAATCAAATTGCTCATACCATTCGTTACAATAAGAAACGGCATTCCAATCAATGTTATGCTAGCATACTGCTTTGCATATGGAAATACATCTGTCGTTGCCCCAAATGCCTTTAGGAGCAAAGACAGAAAAGCTTCACCAACCAATAAATAAATAATTCCGAAAATCCCCATCAGAACAATACCATTTCCCGCTGCTTTGGCGGCAGCTTTCGGCTCTTTGCGTCCAAGACAGAGGGAAACACGGGAAGCACTGCCAATTCCAACCAGCAGTGCAATAGCAAGGCAGATGGTAGAGAACGGGTAGGCAACATTGGTTGCTGCATTTCCCAGATAACCGACCCCTTGACCAATAAAAATCTGATCCACAATATTGTAGATTGAGCCGACAAGAGACGCCATAATACTGGGAATGGCAAAATCTTTCAACAGTTTTGAAATTTTTTCATATCCTAGGGGATTCTCAGTCATTAAATTCATCCCCCTTTCTTTCTATACGGAGTTCCGCTGTAATATTTTCACCTGCCTGAATCAGCAAATCAATAAAGAGGTTTTTATCGGATTCCCTGAAGCCTTGCAATAAAAGAGCTTCTGTCTTTTCACATACCGTCTGTATCTCATCAATTACAGACAGCGCACGTTCCGTAGGATACAGCTTACACGTCCGCTTATCCTTATCATTTGGGGAACGCATAATCATTCCCTGCTTTTCTAATGCCGCAACTGTCCGTACAATATTGCTCGGATGAACATAAAACATATCCATTAAAGAATCCTGTAAAATGCCAGGCGAACGACAGATTTTAATCAAAAACATATATTGGCTGTTGTTGATTCCAAAGGGGGCAAGCTGTTTATCCAAATAGATTTTGTAAAATCGGTCTGTTACTGAAAGCCATTTTAATAGTTTCATAGATATATTCCTCCTAACCACCAGTATTATAATACAATATGCGTGCGCACGCAACTACTTTTAACATTATATCTGCCGCTTTGTCCTCCTAAACACAAATCAATTCTACATCTATAATCTCTACTGCTCTGCTACGAATATTATTCATTTTCCTAACCCATTCCATCTGATCCTGCATCTTCAGTTTTTCTGTCACGCCCCACTGCTCAGCCATCTGTTCCACCAGCATTTCAACTTTTTCTCTCGCTTCTTTATCGACCTGATTCAAATGCTCCGTCAATTTCCCGGTCAGTACCAGATATTGATACCTGGCACTCCTGTGTTCCTTCAGAAACTGTTTTCGCATTATTCCATATTTCCCATATGTGGGTTCTTCCTCATTGATTTCCAGATCCGGCAGATAATAATCTCCATGCAGTGTGTAGTTCAGTCCGTTCTTTTCATCATAAATCTGTTTCTTCATATTCTTACAACTCCATTTCTCTGTATTTTGTTTTGTTCTTCTTTATCTGTGCATTGTGTTCTTCACTTCGTTCTCTTGCCCATTGTATACGGTCGCCTATTTTTTCGGCATTTGTTCTTTCTGCTTTTTCGCTTCAAGTTCCGCCTGCATCCGGATATCGTCCTGCACCAGTCTTTCTACCATATCTTTCCCCAGCATACGTAAAAGTCGATTGTATCTGTCTGCAAATCCCTGCAATATTTCTTTCTCACCGGATAATTTCTGATAATCCTTCTGAACTTCTGCCAGTTCCTTTTTAGTGTTCTCGTGCTCCTGCTTTTTCTTCTGAAACTTACTTTTCCACTTATCTCTTTCTCTGGTAAGTTCTTTAACCTGTGCAGCCATCGCACCAATTTTATTCTTCATTTCAATGAACAAGGGTTTTATTTTCTTATCCCGATAAGTTACCGCACGTTCCAATGCTGTAGCTTCCGGCAAAAATGTTTTGATCATTCCATATTCTTTTATTTCCTTACTGACATTATCCATCACCGGTTGCAGGAATTCTCTTCTGTCCTCCAGTTTTTTCAATTCCGTTTCTGCGTTCTCGGCACGTTTTTCTGCTATTTCTTTATCTTTCTGGAACTGAATTTTTTCTTCTTCCAGTAGTTTAATATCTGCCCTTGCGTCCGCAATCTGAGAAATCAATCCTTCGTTCTCTGCTGTCAGATTTTCTTTTTCCTGCTCCAGTTCCTGCACTTCCTTTTTACGTTCCTTTTTCTTGAAATTATAAACGTCCAGATGCTCTTCATGTGTACCTTTCTGTTCCCATTCAATTCCACGTTGCATTGCGATTTCTGCCAGCACTTCTTTTTCATGATTTATCCACTGATTCAGTTCTGTATCATGCTTATTTCCGCCTTGAAATCCAAGACTTTTTAATGCCTGCTTCAGTGAAACTCTAGTATCCATTCCTTTTCCCTTCCAGTTGGTCACATAAGGGACAAAATCGATATGCAGATGTGGAGTAGCTTCGTCCTGATGCAGATAGCAACTAAATACCCGAAGTGTCGGATTCCGCTTCTGGAAATCTTTCATATATTCGTCCAATACCTTTACAGCCAGATTTCCTTCTGTTGTTCCCACTGCCATATCCTCTCGATTTCCAATCTGGAATATCACTTCATGGAACAACTTTTCCTGTTTGCTCTGTCGGATTTTTTCATAATAATTTGCAATCTGCCGGTCCTTTCTTTTCCCGACATTGTATCTCTCCGTAGCATCGTCAAACAGTTCCTTATAAACTTCTTTCAGATTCTCATTCTTATAACAAATGTTCAATTGCACTCTGTCCGGATCTACATTTTCTGCTACAAAATCCCGTCTGTTATGAGCCAGTGAACCGGCTCCGATCATGCCACTGATTGTCCGTTTCATCATAAATTTTCTCACCTCTTTTCTACTCGAGTGCCAGACATGGCACATAATTTTTATTTACGCCAGTTATGGCGATATTTAAGAAATTTTCGCCGGATACGATATTTAGGAACCTTCTCGAACATTAGTAGTTCGAGAAGTATCGGGGACAAGCCCCTCTTTTGTTACTTTTGTCAAAAGTAACGCAAAAGCACTTTCGACAGCCGTACCGTCCATCAAAAGTCCCCTTGCGCCCTGCCGGGGGCATAACGTCCTTATGGACGTCTGTTCTGCACCGACCGAAGTGGATCATAGATCTGTTTATTCTGGTATCCTCGCCTGCACATATTCCAAATCTCCACAATAAGGTGTTCCCACCAGATACCATTCTCTTGCCAGATTCATCTCCATTCTGGTCTGTACCCATTCATCATCTACCAGCACTTCCAGTCCTTCTCCGCAGTGAAATCCTGTATCAATCCATAAATCTGATGATAATAATCCATATCTTCCATTGCTGCTGTTATATCCTAATCTTCCCTGTTTCATCATTTTCTGCTCCTTTCCAGTCTGTAAACGAAATTTGTAAACGGAGTTCAAAAGATTTTAAAAGTTAACGTTTTAAGTTTTTTCTTCAAGTTCCGTTTACATCGTTTACAATAATCTTTACTCAAACGGTATTTCCAACTGTTCCGGTACTTCTATAAATCCGTCTTTATCTTTCTTCACCGAATCTTTCATCCGTTTCCATGACCGCTGTATTCCATATTCCTTTCCGAATCGATGTGTACCATGTGGTTTCCAGCCTACAATCGCATTGTTCATAATATTGGCAATTTCTTTACCTTCCCACTGTTTCATTTCTCCGGTTCGATGTAGCGCTTCATCGAACAGAATTCTTGTACATACATAATCGTCATCGTAGTCATCAAGAAATTCCTGTATGATTCCGGCATTGGTATCTTCCGGCATAAATTCTTTCTGCAGACGCTTTGCCTCTTCCTCAATTTCCTTTGTAAATCCTAAGAACACATTTCCCTGTCGATACAGTACCATTGCCTCTGCCCAAGCCTGTTCGATATAGGCTTTGCTCTCTGCCTCATTGTCCAGAATATGAACTTCTGCTTTCGACATATCTGTCATCACCGGAGCAAATCTTCTGTTTCCGGTTCTGTCCAGCGGAAGGAAATTCAAATCATTTGAAGTACCGCAAAATACACACTGTCTCGGTCTGTCTTCCGGGTGAACTTCATAAGGTACTTTATAAGTTTCTTTCTGTCTGCTCAGAAACGATTTTATCTGTTCAATATTCTTTGCTGTGATAGTTGCCTTCATTTCTCCCATTTCGATAATCCAGTGATTTTGCAGTTTTCTGTAAATATTTTCATCATCCAAATGATCCAGATTGTCGCTGAACCATTCTTCTTTTATCGCTAGATATTTGAAAAATGTGGACTTTCCGGCTCCCTGACTCCCAACCAAACACAACATAATATCATATTTTATTCCCGGTTCATAAATTCTTGAAATCGCTGCCAGCATGTGCATTTTCATTACTCCGATTGTATATTTGCTCTTTTCTGCTCCCAGAAAATGTGGAAGCATATTTTCTATTCTTGGAATTCCGTCCCAGACCAGACTCTCCAGATAATCTCTAATTGGGTGATATTTATTTTCATTGGAAACAATATCTATTCCTGCTTTGATCACACGCTCACTTGTCAGTTCATAATTTTCTTCCAGATACATCTTCAAATTATTTTCATCAGTATCTGTAACCGTAGGACTGTTATTCCTCCGCTCCCAGGGAACCTCTTTTACAATGTCCATCCTTCCAGAAAGTTCATTTCGTTTAATCGCTTTTTTCAATACCGGATCATTTTGAAGTACGGTTACACAATTTCTAATTGTCTGCTTTGTTCTTCCTTTATCCGTATGCTCCAACATATTATTGACATCTTCTGTTGTAAGCATTTCCTCGTTCACAATATCTTCTAATTCCATCAAGGACTTCTCGCTGATATTCGTTAATTCTTTCTTCAATTTTTTCAACCTCCCTTCTCTTCATCTTGAAAAACTCTACAATCTCTTCTCCTGTTCCAAACATCAGCACGTCCAGATAGTCATTTATCTTTCTTTCATTTGCCAATGCCTCCGTAAATAATTCGTGCCACTCTTCATCTGGTTCTGGTTTGTAAATCTCTTTCCAGAACTGAATCCATTTCAGATATCTGATCAGCACGTCTGTTGCATGTTTCAACCACTGCTCCAGTTTTTCTCTGATCATCACAACTTTAGGTTTCTTTGATATCAAAGTATTCCTGCTTTGGTGCATCCTTTTGTATTTGTTTCTGTCTTCGATTTTTATATCCAGTCCAAAATCTTCTATCATCTTTTTCGCAGCTTCATACTGTGATATTCCAAATAACCTTGCTGTAAAATCTATCGCATCACCGCCCACTCCACATGCAAAGCAGTGATATATTTTATCGGCCTTCATACTTGGGTGTCGGTCTTTATGAAACGGACAACACGCCATTCCATTTCTTTTTACTTTAATCCCGTAATGCTCCGCAGCCTGTCTGGCTGTCACACATTCTTTTACCTGTTCAAATAATGTCACTTCTACCTCCTGCCCCTCCGGACAAGTCTCTGATGAACAGATATTCGGGAATTGTTGTATCGTTCAATTCGTGATATACTGAATCTGCCAAGATGATATATCAGTGAATCTGATTATCAGAGAACTTGCTCAGATATTTTGTCTGGGCTTTTTCTTTTTGTCTGTTAGTAGCCATAGTTCCACTCCTTATACGAATCTCCTTGTTGGGATAATGATAATTTCAAATTTGCTTCCATCCTCTAATTCAAGAAGAATCGCATAATCCGAATCTCGATCCGGTAAAATGGAACTTATCTTCAGCTTCTTACTATAATTGAGCGTATCAAATATTTTTCTGACTACTTTCTTTGTTTTCATGTGTCTTTTCCTCCATATTTAACGTTTGTTGTCCAACATCTCAGCTACCTTTTTTTGCTGTGACGGATACAGGTGACCATAAGTGTTTAATGTCATCTGAATATCTTTGTGCCCCAGTCTTTCCTTGATGATCAGTGGCTCTACACCCTGATAAATCAGATATGCTACATGGCTGTGACGGATATCATGCACTCTGATTGGTTTTACACCGGTCAATGCTTCATACTTCTTAAGCCGTTTCTGCAGTGTTCTCGCCACAATCGGAAATAACCGCTGATTTTCCGGAAATCCATAATGCTTCTTCGCATACTCCTGCACCTCTTCTTTAAGAAAATTAGGAATATCAATGGTACGGACTGAATTTTCTGTTTTTGGAGTATCAATCACATCTCTTTTCCTGATCCGGTTATAAGTCTTATTGATATGCAAAAGATTACCACTCATATCAAAGTCTGAAAGACTCAATGCCAGAAGTTCTGCTTTTGTCAATATAAGTCTAAAAAAAATTTGCTTTTAATTCGCAAAAAGCACCACTGTTTTCATCCAGTGATGCTCCTGCGAACAATCTTATTCCGTTTATGCTTTTTCTTCTTTGTAGAAAATGTCATCCATCTTCCAGCTTATCTCCATACGACCTGGTTCATAAATAAAGACTTTCTCAATAATCTTTGACAGCTGTATTTTGTCAAAATCCTGCAATGCTGCAATCTCATTTACTTCCATTTCTTTTTCTGTTGCTTCATCACATTTTTTCTTCGCTGTAGCAATCTCATTCTCCAATTCTGCTATCTGCAAAGTGATTTCTGAAATACGGGAAGTCGTTTTTTCCAGTTCTTCCATATACCCTTCCTTGTCCAACACTTCTGAACGATAATCAGAATACAGTTTCATTTTTCTTGACGAGAGTCGCTTTTTTTCACTTTCCAGTGTTGCGATATTTTCTTCTTTCAAAATTGTTTTATGCCATTCACTTTTCTTTTTCTCAAGATTTTCCGAAATGAGTTGTGCCATATTTCTGGCTGCATCCAGTACTGTTTCTTCTGCTTCTTTCCTGTCCATTTTACTTTCCACACACCCACTAAGACCGCTGATATGTGCCTGCATACAGCGATACCCAGTCTCTCTGCTGGTAAAACCAAGTCTTCTTCCACAGGTCGGACAAAAGAAAATAGGGCAGGCTACTCCTCTTTTTGTAAGAACTCTTTTCTGGTTAGTAAATGCTTTTTCATTTGCTTTCTGGAATAATTCATCGGATATAATTGGTTCATGTGCATTTTCTACAACAATCCACTCTTCTTTATCATTGGAAACCAATTTATTGCTTCCTGTTCTTGCCACTCTCTTTTTATTCCAAATAATTTTCCCAAGATACACTTCATTTTTGAGCATATCTGAGATTGTTGTGACTGACCAGAGTTTCTTTTCTTTTTCGTTTTCTCTGTGCATTTTTATACCTTTTCTGCACATATACTCCCGGCATGTAAGCACATGGGTTTCGTTCAGATATTTTGCTATCTGTCCTTTTGTTTTCCCATCTGCCGCCATTGTGAATATCAGTTTCACTATTTCAGCCGCTTCTGGGTCTATAACCAGATGATGCTTATCTTCTGGATCTTTAATATATCCATATTTGGGAAAAGCCGGCATATATTCACCGTTTTTAGCATGTGTTTTCATAGCAGAACGAACTTTTCTGGACAAATCTCTGCTGTACATTGCATTCAGCATATTTTTTAACGCTACGCTCATTCCTCCAGTAAAACCAGAGGAATTGATACTGTCAAAGCCATCGTTAATTGAGATAATTCGAATACCAAGGACTGGCAGGATTTTTTCCAGATAATTCCCCACTTCCAGATAATCTCTTCCAAATCTTGAAAAGTCCTTTATAACAATACTTTTTATACGTCCTGTTTTTGCATCTTCCATCATCCTCTGAAAGCCAGGACGGTTAAAGTTTGTACCACTGTACCCATCGTCTACATATTCAACTACTGGACAGTTAGTAAATTCGTCCTGTTTTTTGATAAATTCGTTTATCAGCATTCTCTGTGCACTGACACTGTTACTTTCGGCTTTTATACTGCCATCTACATCATTATCCTCCGACGAAAGTCTGATATAAACAGCGATACATTCTGTTACTGGCATAACTCAGCCTCCCGTTCTTTTGCATATTTTCTTAATTCTTCCAACATATCATCATACACCAAACGTACCGTAATAGAACCGCTTTCATGTATTTCGATTTTTTCTACAAAAGCATTGACCATTTCCTTTGTCAGCGTTCTCGTATTGCGGTATTTATTGATCAATGTTTCCCATTCTTCCTCTGTGTGAAAATTTTTTTCATATCCAACCTGATGCTTTAATAAAATTTCCATGTTATTCTGGATCTCTTTTTCTGTTTCCGCATCCTGCTTTGAAAATGTTTCATACTGCTCTGCATCAATAATACGGCACACATAATCCTCAAACAATCTTTCCCGGTGTACTGCCACTTTTTCCAGTTCTTTCCGGCATTTCTTGATTTCCCTGTTAAACACATCATATTTTTTAATGCTTTCCTGTCTTTGATTCAACCGCCGAATCAAATCTACATTTTCAACATATACATTGATATGTGCACGTATCACACGCAGTACATAATCATTCACTTCCAAATCAGTGATAGAATGTGGCGTACACTTCCCGTGGAGCTTATTATTTCCACAGTAAAACCTACGATGATTGCCTTTTGTTTTCCCATATAAATACATGGTTTTTCCACAGTCTGCACATACAATTTTCTGCTTGAAAAAGTTGAAGTCTCTTACATTATTGCCATTTGATTTACGAGCTTCATTAACCCGCTTTACGATATGACCAATCTTTTCCTGTACCTCATCAAAATCCTTTCTGCTCACAAGTGCCTCATGGGTATTTTTGATAATGATCCATTCTTCTTTCTGATTCATTTTCTGTCTCTGTGCAGCCCAGGAATCATTGGTAAACTGATTATGCACACTATCACCGGCATAATATTGATTCTCAAGGATTTTGTGGACTGTTCCTCCACTCCATGTCCATGCCGCTGACTTTTCATTTGCTTTTCCTGCTTTATCCAGCTTGTAGGCTTTCGGGCAGAGATACCCATCCGCATTTAATTTCCGGGCAATCTCAGCATAAGTCATTCCATCAATAAAATACTGAAATATCTTTTTCACCACTGGTGCTGCTACTGGATCTGGAATCAGCTGATGAGGATTATCCTTGTCTTTTTCATAACCATAAGCCATCTGACCGGAAGGAAATTCGCCATTTGCCCAGCTCGTCCGGTATGAACTTCTTATTTTCTTTGCCAAATCTCTGGAATAAAACTCATTATACACGTTTGACATGCTGATCAGCAGACTTATGTCATCTCTGAACGAATCATAATGATCATTCACCGAAATAAAACGCACATTAAAGAATGGGAACACTCTTTCAATATAGCTTCCCGCCTCTACATAATTTCTTCCAAGCCTAGAAAGATCTTTAACAATAACACAGTCAATATTTCCCTCTTTGATGTCCTGCATCATCTCATTAAAACCATCTCTCTCAAAATTAGTTCCGGTTTTAGATATATCATAATATTCCTTTGCAACCACGATATCTTTCTGTTCTTTTACGAAATTATGAAGCAAAACCATCTGCGTTTCTATCGTATTTCTTTCTCTGTTCTTTTCACTCTCATAAGAAAGCCTTGCATAAAGGGCTGCATGTGAAACTTTTTCACACTGGTTTTCAGCTTCTGTAACCAAATTTTCTTTATTTCCAACATTCACATAATCTACTTTTCTTGATTTTCGAGCCATTTATACGACCTCCCTCTTTTGAATTTCTATTCTTCCGTCCATACCTGTGCTGACATCACATCCCACCGACTGTATCTGCCGTAACAGGGATTGATAACAGTCATCAAAATTAAATCTGACTTCAATATGTTTTTTGTCATATACCAATATCTGGTCAATCAGTTCAACAGCAACAGTTCTTGTAAGTTCTTGTATATTCTGATGCTCGGCAAAATAATCCAGCCAATGATATTTATCACTTTTTGATTCCAGGACTTCACTGATCTGTTGATCAATGCTTCGGACTGCTTCCTCGGCTTTTTTCCGTTTTTCTGTGTACCCGTCATGAAGCTCTTTATAATCTTCTTTTGAAATGATTCCTTCACGGAAATCCTCATATAGATAATCTCTTAACTCCCGGCATCGCACGGCTTCTTTTTCTTTTGCTTCTTTTCTAATTTCCAGTTCTTTTATATCCAATTCTTGAAATGGTACTTCATGGATAAAATCCATGATTTTTTTCATATCAAGGATATTTTCAATATGGATTTTTACCAGTTCCAATACTGTTTCTTCTAGTTTACCCATTGGTATTCTGTGTGCTGCACACGCTTTCGTAGCCGCATGTCTGGAACAGATATAGTAAGCATATACCTTTCCTCCTGCCGGAACATCCCGTTTGATCATCATTGCCCCACAGTCTCCACAAACCACAAGTCCAGATAATGGATATACCTTTTCCTCGTTCGGAGAAGTCCTTGTATCTATCCCTAATAATCTCTGCACCAGTGCAAATTCTCGTTCTGATACGATAGCCTTATGGTTTTTTTCAATTCTAACCCAATCTGTCTCCGGCTTTTTCATCAATTTTTTTACTTTATGGTTTGGTGTTGTTCTTTTTCCCTGCACCAGAGTTCCAGTGTATACTTCATTTTCAAGGATTCTTTTTACCGACATGGCGCTCCATTCTGCCTGTTCGTGTGTTTTAAAATTATCCTGAATCCTTATTCCAAGACTGTGCTTGTATTCCATTGGTGAAAGAACACCCTGTTTGTTCAATGCATTGGCAATTGCTGTCTGGCTCATACCTGATAATTTCATGCGGTAAATTTCTTTGACGATACCTGCCGCATATACATCTATCACCAGTTTGTTTTTATTATCTGAATCTTTCTGGTATCCATACGGTGTAAACGCTCCAATATATTCCCCATTTTTTCTCTTTACTTCCAGGTGGCTTCTTATTTTGATAGAAATGTCACGGCAATATGCATCGTTAATGAGATTCTTGAAGGGAATTACGATTTCGTCTGCCTGACTTTTCCCTTCCAGGCTGTCATAATGATCATTGACCGCAATAAACCGCACGCCAAGTGCCGGAAATAATCTTTCGATATATTTTCCGGCATCAATATACTCACGTCCAAAACGGGAAAGGTCTTTTACAACGACACAATCCACAATTCCTTTTTTGATATCTTCCAGCATCATCTGAAATGCAGGACGTTCAAAATTAGAACCGCTGTAACCGTCATCCACCCGTTCTGATACAACAACTATATCCTTTTTATCTTTTAGGAAATTTTTTATCAGATCTTTCTGATTTGAGATACTGTTGCTTTCACGCTTTCCAGCAGTAGCAACATCGCCATCTTCTTTCGATAAACGAACATAAATGGCTGCATGATAGATTTTCTTTGAATTGTTAATTTGATTCATCTTCATCCTCCTTAGTTTTACCTTTCCATCAACATTGGTAAAACCCAGAGGGTGAGTCGATTTTGTCCTGATATGAATGAGGAGTCCTGAATTCCTCGTTTCCATATTAACATAACTCTTCAGATTTTACCATCACTTTTTATACAGAAAGCAAAAGTTCCTCAAATGCATCTTCAAAAGATACTCCATTGTTTGCAAACCTTATTTTCACTTTTACATTTCCTATACAGACAAGATAGGGATTTCCCACCTGTCTGAGATATTGAGCTATTCTTTTTTCCTTCGTCTGATTCCGGTCAATCCTTATTTTTCGGATATCCTTCAATTCCTTCAGATCCACATCATCAAAATCCGTTTCCAGATAGTTTCTATATTCTTCCGCAGTCATGCCCTTCTCCTTCCATTCCCATCTGAATCCGTACTGCTTTCAGTACCCGATCCAGGCTCCACTTATTTACTCTTCCGCATTTCTCAATAATACATTTTGTAGAAATGCTCATAACCTGTTCAGCCAATGCCAGGCTTCCTTTTCGGATCCCTATCATATCGTATTTACTGATAAATACATGTGTTGGTAAATACCGCTTCTTATATATTCTTGACGTCAGCGGAACTACTGTAATGACTGAACTGTATGTATTAGCTTTGTTGTTACTTACTACGATCACCGGTCTTACTCCACCCTGAACCGAAGTTGTCGGGAACATACCGAGATCCGCCCATAAGATATCTCCTCTTCGAATCGTCACTTGTCATCTCTCCAATCTTTTTTTATTTGTAAAGCATTCATAGCGCTATATTGGCTCCACAGGAATACGGCAGAGTTCCTTTCCAAGACGGAAAGCTCTGCCGCATAACCTCTATAGCCAATTTGATTATTAAACAGTGCTCGCTCGATTCTATTTATCCTCGATACCCCGAATCGTTACTCCTACATCTGCAGGAAGGGAATAATAACCTGTCCGGATGCTACACTCCGGACCACAACCAAAAAACTCTCGTTTCCAGGCTCCAGCAGTTCATAGGTTTACCAGTTACAGACTTCTCAGGGTCTGCAAGTGTATCGCATCTCACACATGTCATCGCATCACCAGTCTGCCGACTGGCTTTGGTCAGTGCTTTTTCGCAGCATTATTAGCTCTAAAAAGGTTTTTACGTCTTATAATCCTATAGCGGCATCTTCCTCGTGCTCACTGTATGAAATGTCACGTCAGTTATTATTGGATATTCAGTTATCATGGTTCATTTTAGGAAGTCCTTTAACTTCCTCTAATTACTAAAGTCAAATGACTTTGGCAGATGCAAAAGATTTTGAAAAATTTTTTAAAAAAATTTATTCATATACATTTCACGCATCTTATTAAGAGTGGATTTCAGCTTGTATGACAGCATCTGTCTGGAAATCCCCATAATTTCCGCCATCTGTGTCTGTGTCTTGTTTTCAAAGAAAATGCCATAAATAATCATGCGTTCCTCTGAGTTCAGTTGATAGATCACTGTGTGAATATCCTGCTGTTCCATTTTTGTCAGTACACAGTGCTCCACATCACAGTTCAGATCTGGAAAATCCTCAATCATGAAGCCTTCTCCATCAATAGACTGACCGCTGTAAGGTACTTCTCTCAGCATCTTATCCACAACCTCACCCAGTTCATTCTTAATCTCAACTTTTTTTGCCTTGCTGCTTCTGTAAAAATTATTCATCGCATACGCAACTTCTTTTGTAATCTCGATCATTTCTCCATCAATATTTGCGTAATACTTTCCTTCGTAAAAATATGGGTGTTCAATATACATATCCGTTCCTCCTGAATTTGAAATCTTGTTGCTCGTTTCAAATCCAGAAGGCGGACCTCTGTTTAGGATCATGCCTGCTCCGCCTTTATCCTGCCGGGATACGCCCGCAGTTATTGGCTGAGAAATTCAGGCACGAAAAAAAGCCCCAGTAGTTTTTTCTTAACTACTGAGGCTTTCGTCTCTTTCTTGTATTCAGTTATCTATGCCTTCTTTCATCAGCATAATCATTGTATCAGGATAAAGTTCACAAAGTATCCGCAATATATTCCCATAAGTTCATATCATTATTGGAATCGTACATATTTCAGTATAAAAAGTTCACCGTGTTATTCTTCTGCTTCTTTTCCATCTATATATAGTTGAAATTTATCAGGATTATTGACTACATCATAGTCCTTTCCGTATTCTACAGGTCTATATTCGGCTGTCATTACCGATTCCCCATCTTCAATATCCTCTTTCCATAAATAGATGTTCATATCAAGGCTCGTCGCATATCCCCTGTCTGTGGAGAATTTTGTCGAATAAAATGAATCATCCTTGTACATCTGCAAAAGTTCTCTTGCAAAAGCTTCTTTATCCCCGATATGTCCCCGGTTAGCCACCACTGTAATATTTTCATCTCGATTTACGGAAAATGTTCCAACTACATCCGGTTCGCCTTCCTTATGACCAGATTCAGATTTCCCATAAATACTTCCTGCAGCAATTATCAAGATCACTGCTCCTGTTATCACTGCAATTATCTTTTTCTTCATATTTTCATTAATTTCCTTTAAATTGTTTTACTGCGTAATTGACTACTTCTTCCGGTGTAGGTCTGTCTCCTTTAAGTGTCATTTTCTTCCATTCTTCCTGCACAGCCGGATCGGGATTATCAAATCCTGCATCTATGGCTATCTGCATTTCTCTGCGTACCTCTTCTGGTGTTGTGTTGTACTTTTCTGCAATCTTCTCATAAATAGTTTTCTCTCTCATTCATTTTCCTCCAATATACAGGTAGAATTATATCTTGTTCTATAGAACTAATTTAGCATATTTCTATTGTCATGAAAAGACACTTTACAACTTAAAGCTGGATAAAGGGGCAAAAAAAAGAAGAGCTACTTGCTCTTCCTAGTTTTGTCATATTATTCTTCCAATAATGTATGGATTACTTTGATAATTTTTTTCTGCTCTTTGATCGGAAGTTTTTCTATTTTCTCTGCCAGCTCATTGGTAACACCTGTAACTGAATGTGCCACAACATCAATCAAAAGAGTATCTGCAGAAACATCTAATGCATTTGCAATTGCAACAAAGGTATCCAATTTTGTAACTTTCAAGCCTCTCTCTATTACACTCACATGCGTCGGACTTAAATTTACTAATGCAGCCAGTTCCTCTTGCGTGAGATTTTTTGCTTCTCGTGCTGATTTGATTCGCTGTCCTACTGCTTTCAAATCCATCGTAACACCTCCTCCAGAACGAATAATCGTTCTGAATTTAGTATACTTGTGAATATCTTAAATATACAGAATCGCAAAACCAAGTTCTAATTCTACAGAACTATATTCAAAGTTTTTCTTTGCATTTTCGTAAAAAAGCGTTATGATTGAATCAGTTAAATCAAAGGAGGTATCAAATCATGAAATCACATAAATACTGGTCCTTAGGCGCACTTTTCTGTATGTTGGGATGCATTTATTCTGGAATCAAAAAATCTATGACTGCACATAAATACTTTGCCTATTCTTCATTGCTTTGTATGGGCATGTCCATTTATTCCGGTCACAAACTGGTTTCTCCAAAGAAGAAAAAAATCACTGAATCAAATAATAGTGAGAATAGTTAAATAAAAAATTGATCTTTATTCATCAAAGACAAAGTTGCTGGAGAATATTTTTTCTCTCCAGCAACTTTCTTTATCTTTAAGCCATTGAAATACAATACTGTCCAATCAGCTTCGTCCAACTATTATATTTATTCTTTTCACACACCTTTCGGCAAATTTCATTTTCCATCAATACACAGAACATCTTATCATAATCAAATGCCCAAATAGCACCATTCACATGGTTTTCCACTGCTTTCTGATCTATGCTCTTTAAGCGTGTGACCATTTTTTCAATTTCTCCATTTCCCAAGTTACCGATATTTTTGCAGATAAACCGAAAGAAATTCAACGTTGCATATTCGTCATGCCAATGGAACTCTTCTGGATTGTTTTTAATTTTACTGGCTCGCTGCTGTTCTTTGATTATCTGATCAGCTACACCTTTCATCGAATCTTCGTATCTCATATTACTCACCTACTCTTCCTCAACGCCCAGTGACGGTTTAAATCTTTTATCCTTTGCCTGCGGTACCACGATCTCATAAAAATAAAATCCTAAATACCCAAGTGCCTGCTTCTTCATTTTATAAAAAGAAGTCCTGCCTATTCCTAACTCCTGCTGCACTTCCACATCTGTCTTATTATAATGACTGCAAAAACAGGAATGAAGGATTTCACTGAGCATCACACCATTCGGTGCATAGAACTTCACTAAAGTCATTCCCCGATAGATCATGTCCGACAATCCATAAATAATCATCAGATTATTCATCTCCCGGTGCATCTTTGGCACATTCAGCTGGTTGTTATAAATGCTCAGATAACTCAATGCATATGCCATGTCTTCATTGATTTTCTCCTGGCATTCCATATCCAGTTCTTCTAACACAATCTGATTTTCCAAAATCAATTTCTGATAGCTTGTCATCAATTCTTTAATATCAGTATAATGTCTTTCGATTGTAACTTCCAGATAATCCTGTGCATGACTTGCCATCTGGAAGGTAATTTCTTTCATTGATTTAATTGCATAATCTCTGTCTGTCATCAGTTTCAAAATCTCCTTATCATCATCACACTAACTGGCGGTCTTTCAGACCAGTTCGCTTTCCCCATGATTTTGATGGGAAGCAATTACTTACTATAACTTGCAGAAGCGGATATCCAAAAGGCATTGTGGGAGCTGCCTTTGCTGACCGGAATCCCTCTTCTTATGTAAAACCTGCAGGAATATAAAGGGAAAGTGACTATCCCTGCCGGTTAATAATCCAAATAATATCGTCTATACCAATCTCTCCTTATGCTGTTTTTCTCTCCATAAACCATTTATCCACTTCGTAAAACAAGTGGCTTTCCTGCCCCTGTATCATACAGGTGTACATCATTCCTACACCGCCTGCCTTTCTGCTGGCGCATCGCTCGATTTTCAAAATTCTGTCAATGCTATACTTTCTTCCATCCTCCCATGTAAAAAATATGGGAACCAGCTGTCCGTCTTTACGAAACTCTGCTACTACATCTACATATACTTTGTTCATGCCGACACCTCACTATAAAATCTCAATTGCTCTTGGCGATGCCGGGATTCTGCGGATATATCCATTTAACTCCAACTGCTTGATTCTGGAAAATGCTGATGATGTTGATTTCACCCCGATCAATTTTCCAAATTCCCGTACTGTCGGCGGATATCCATGCTCCTTCGTATAATCCAAAATACATTGATAACTTTCTTTCTGTTTTCTGGTTAATGCTTTTTTCAAATCTATCCCTCCAATTACCCATGAAAATAACTGTGTGGATGGATCGTGTGCGTACCAGCGTCTAAGTGGGATAAGACTTTATCCTGATACATTGCCGCTCGCTGTATACTGAAATAACCAAACCGTCGTCTGATCTCATCTACAGTACGATCCAGCTTCTCTAACTTTTCCTTTTTCTCCTGATTTCCAAATAAATCCAACTGCACGGGAATATCATCTAACACAAGATCCGCAGCTCGGATTCCCAGGCTTCTAATGGGATATTCCCATTTGTAATTATCTTTAAATAGCTGAAATGCTGCAGTTACAATCTCGTTTGTAATATTCGTTGGCTGTCGTAAATGTATCTGTCTGGAAAAACTATACAATCCATTATCTCGAACTGTAATTTCTACTGTTTTGCATTTAAATCCATGTTTCCGCAATCGTGCAGCTACACTTTCTGCCAATGCTATTTGAATGATCCATACATCCAGATCATTTTCCAGATCTCTCGGTGTTGTAGTGCTATTACCTATCGACTTTACTGGTGCTTCATATCCTTCCTTGCAAACCGGATCTTCATCCCAGCCATTTGCGAAAGCCCATAATACATTTCCTATTTTTCCAAAATGACTCTCTAACAACTTTTCGTCTGATTCCGCAAGTTGCCCGATTGTCCGGATTCCAAGTTTTTGCAATTTCTTATTTGTCTGTCTTCCGACATAAAGCAAATCTGACGCTGGAAGCTGCCATATCCTGTCTTTATAATTTTCTCGATTAAACTCTGTGATTGCATCCGGCTTTTTATAATCTGAACCAAGTTTCGCATAAATCTTATTCCAGGAAATTCCAATACTTACCGTTACACCCAATTCGTATTTAATCCGATGGCTGATTTCTCTTGCAATCGTCATTCCGCTTCCTTTCAGATTTCTGCTGTCCGATACATCCAGCCAGGCTTCATCAATTCCATATGGCTCGATCTTGTCCGTATACTCCGAATAGATTTCTCTTGCCATCTTTGAAAATCTCAAATACAAATCCATCCGTGGTGGTACAAATATGATTTTCGGACAAATCTGTTTTGCCTGCCATAATGCCATTCCGGTCTTTACACCTTTTTGCTTTGCAATATAATTTGCTGTCAGCACAATCCCATGTCTGGCTTCCGGATCGCCACCGACTGCCAGCGGCATTCCGGCAAATTCCGGATGATGCAGCATTTCTACACTGGCATAAAAACAGTTCATATCACTATGCAGGATCACACGCTCACTCAAACTTTTTACCTCCCAGCTGTTTCCTTCAACATGATGTCTTATCAATTTTTGTATGTTTAGTATATATCGACATTCCGGAGATAGTCAAGTAACATCTTGGTTGTATTTTCTCCATTTTGGAGATTGTTGTTGATTTTATTTCTAACATACGGTATAATGCATATAGAAAATTCAAATAGAAATGAGGCGAACAAATGCGTGATTTCGGGGAAATATTAGCAGAAAATAGAAAAAAGAAAGGATACTCTCAATCATATCTTGTAGACCTGCTTTCTCAGGAAGGTATTCAGGTCACTACAAAAGCACTCTCCAAATGGGAGACCAATGCACGAGAACCAGCTTTACATGTTTTCCTGACACTTTGCCAGTTACTTGATATCGAAGATATATATGAATCCTTCTTTGGAGAAAACCCATATAACATTATGAGTGGATTGAATGAAGAAGGCAGAAATAAATTGATTGAATTTGCTGATATTTTGAAAGCTTCTAAAAAGTTTTCTCCACTGTCTGCAAAAATTATCCCATTCCATCATCCTGTAGAAATTACCTGGGAACCAGTTTCTGCTGGTACTGGAAATTACCTGGAGGATTCTGTAAAAGAAACCTATGATGTAGGATACCTTGCTCCTGAGCAGACTGACTTTGGTGTACGGATTTCCGGTGACAGTATGGAGCCACTTTATCATACAGACGATGTTGCATGGATTCAGAAAAAAGATTCTCTTGCTAATGGTGAAATTGGAATCTTCTATCTCAACGGCAATACTTACATCAAGGAATTACACGATGAGCCAGATGGTGTTTATCTGATTTCTTTAAATCAAAAATATCGTCCTATCCAGGTTTTGGAATCTGACTCTTTTAAGATTTTTGGAAAAGTAATCGGGAAATGCAAAGGTGCAGAAATTCCGGGATTTCATTAGATTTCAACAGCAGGTTCATGATCCTGCTGATAACAATAAGCAAAGGAAGTGATTGAATGGCAATCAATAATACACTAAAAGATATTCGTGAAGAACGGAATCTCATTCAAGCAGATTTGGCTGAAGCCATAGGTTCCTGCAGCCAGACTATAGGCCGCATCGAACGTGGAGAACGTAATCCCTCTCTTGAGATTGCAATCCGGCTGGCACATTACCTGAAAGTGCCTGTAGAAGATATTTTTCAGGTTGAAGACTAGAAACACAACTGCCAGAAAACCGAGGAGTAAAATCCCCGGTTTTCCTTTTACTCAAAAATCAGTGTAATCCTTTTACGAAGTCCGCTGCGTTTTTCATATCTTCTTCATTCGGATGGTCTTTAGCAATACCTCCAACCAGTTTAAATGGTCCGAATGTGTCATACCCTTTACAGCCAAATTTTCCAACCACACTGGCATGTCTTTTATCCAAAATCTGCTCTATGGTTTTATAATTAGCACTCCCGCCATAAGTACAGATCAGAAATATCTTTTTGTCGTCCGGTAGATTCTTCTCTGCAAATTCCAATATCGACTGATGAAACTTTGAAAAATAGATTCCTGATGCAAACCCAATCATATCATAACTGCTCAGGTCTGCATCTGGCTGTTTCACAGCATCAATCAAATCCACCTGACATTCTTCTGCGATCCTCTTTACTAATTTTTCTGTATTTCCATGATGCACAGATGCGTATACTATCGCTGTTCTCATTTTTCTTCCTTTCTGTCTGCTCCGTCAATCAGGTCATAGCTCATATCCAAAAAGTCCAATATCTTCGCTTCACTGACTGAACCATCCAGTAAAATCGTGACCCAGTGCTGTTTATTCATATGGTATCCTGGTAAAAATCCATAAGTCTGAATAATCATGCTGGTCATTTCTGGATCGCACTTTACATCCATGATTTCAACCAGATCATTTCCCTCTAATCCCAGTTTCGATTTTTCAACCGTCATGATCACTGCATACCATTTCCCATTTTTATGTCGAAGTACTGCACTGTCCGATAGTTTACTCCATAAATATTCCGGCATTGTGCCATACTGTTTCTGCACATATTCAAAAATTTCTTCTTTCTTCACAATCTATTCAACTCCTGATTTTTCTGATATCCTGCCCATAATCATACCACATTTTCGTATCCCATACTACCTGCCAAATTCTTTTGCATTTTTCCGGTTCTCCTGACTTTAACTAATAGAGGGGTAAAACAGCAAGGACAGGAAGTGAGGATACACTTCCGGGAAATCCCAATTTAGGGAACCCTGCCCTAAATTGAAAAAAGCTGAAAGCAACGATACTACTACCTTCTCAGAAAGGAGAACACGCCAATGGCTGAAAGAAAGAGAAGCAAAGAAATCCATTTCTATGTCACAGAAGAAGAACGGAAGCTTATCCGTAGAAAGATGATTGAATCAAAGACCAAAAACATGGGAGCTTATCTTCGCAAAATGGCAATCGACGGTTACATCGTCAACACAGATACCACTCCACTGAAGAAACAGTATGAGGAAATGCACAAGATTGGTGTAAATATCAACCAGATTGCAAAAAAGGTAAATACCACCGGAGATCTATATCCGGAAGAAATGCAAGAATTGAAAGAGATGGTGAAAGAATTATGGCGTATCTTAAGATCTTCCCCATTAAAGTAACAGACAAGAAAGCTCTGGACTACATCACAAATCCAGATAAAACAGAAGAAAAACTGTTAGTTTCCAGTTTTGGCTGTTCCCCGGAAACTGCAGATCTTGAATTTTCTATGACTAGAGAAATGGCAAAAAAGAATGGAATGGATAAAGGTGATAACCTGGCATTTCATCTGATCCAGTCGTTCAAACCTGGAGAAGTTGATGCCGAAACCGCCCATCGCTTAGGACAGCAATTCGCAGATGAAGTACTAAAAGGAAAATATGAGTATGTGATCAGCACCCACGTTGACAAAAATCATATTCACAATCACATCATCTTCAACGCTGCAAGCTTTGTTGATCATCACAAGTATGTTTCCAATAAGCGGAGCTACCATAAACTCTGCCGGATCAGTAATCGTATCTGCCATGAAAACGGACTTACCACCAGTATGCCAATCGGAGAAAAAGGCAAAAGCTATAAAGAGAACATGGAATATCATCGTGGCACCAGTTGGAAAGCCAAGCTACGTGTTGCGGTTGATAAGGCAATCTGGGCTTCCATCAACTATGAGGAATTTCTGCAAAAGATGCAGTTAGCCGGATATGAAATCCGCCAAGGAAAGCACCTGTCCTTCCGTGCACCAGAGCAGAAAAACTTCACTTATATGAAATCTCTCGGAAGCTATTATTCCGAAGAAAATGTTCGCATCCGCCTGGCAAAAAATCGTAGCAAAGTAAAAGCTCCAAAGCATCTGTCCAGAGAAGCCCGCCTGTATATCAATATCTCCACGTATGTTACAACCGGCAATCGAGAAGGATTTGAACGATGGGCAAAGCTCAATAATTTGAAAGAGGCGGCCCGCACCTTCAACTATCTTTCCGAAAATAACCTACTGAATTATGAAGATTTCCAGCAGCATCTTTCTGATGTTAATGCTTCTGTTAAAGCGGCTGAGCAGAGAATAACGCAAATCAACAGTGAGCTGAGCACACAGAAAATCATTCAGAAACACTGTGATTCTTACCGGCTTTGCCGTAAAGTGATTGAAGATTGCAGATCTGCTAAAAATCCAAAAGCATACCGAACCAAGCATCAGGCAGAATACCAGCTCCACGATTCACTAAAAAAAGAGCTTCAGGATCTCGGTGTTACCAAAATCCCAAGCTCTAATAAAATCCAAAAACGGATTGAAAATCTTGAATCTGAACAGGCAGCTACTGTCCGCGAAAAACAGGAATTACAGAAAAAACAGAAGACACTAGATATCATCCAGCAGAATTTCATTGCTTTGATGTATACTCCAAATGTAAAATCCGATTCACTTCAGACAAAACGAGAATCAGTACCTATCTCGAGAGATGAATGAGGGCACTTTGTGCCCTCATTCATCTTCTTCTGACTCTTCCCAAAGTTCCAATCTCATTTTTTCTTAATGTATAATGTGGCACATAACCAAATGTATAACATTTTCGATCTGTCCCTCCCTGCAATGGTCTATATAGAGAAGCGAACTGTCCGTACTACTCTGGAAGTAGGAGCTCTTATCTCAATTTCCATCCAATCGCTTTCTTACGAATACCAATGAAATCTGCATAAATACCAGGCTGCCTTATCAAATCCTCATGTTTGCCTGTCTGAACAATGTGACCACCTGACAATACAAAAATCTGATCCGCATTTCTGACTGTTTTTAGCCGATGAGCTATCATAATAACCGTTTTATTCTTCGTCAGCTCTGAAATAGCGCCCATCAGAAGATTTTCATTCTCTGGATCAACACTTGATGTAGCTTCGTCTAAAATGATGATAGGAGCGTCTTTCAAGATTGCTCTGGCAATCGAAATCCGTTGTTTTTCACCACCGGACAATGTAGCGCCTCCCTCACCAATAACGGTGTCGTAGCCATCAGGCAGACTCATAATAAAATCATGGCAGCACGCCTTTTGAGCTGCTTTTACAACTTCGTTATGGGAAGCCGCTGGATTGCCGAATTTGATATTATTTTCTATGGTATCAGCAAAAAGATATACCTTCTGGAATACCTCACTGATATTGGTGAGCAGACTGTCCAGTGTGTAATCTCGAACATCTATACCGCCGATTGTAATTTTTCCATCGTCAACATCCCAGAATCGAGCGATTAGGTTACAAAGCGTACTTTTTCCGGCACCGGACGGACCAACAATAGCCGTTACGGTTTTTTCGGGAATAGAGAGGCTCACATGATCCAGAATCTTGTGTTCTCCATAGGAAAAAGAAACATCATCAAAAACAATATTATAATTTGGGGGATTAATAGGTTTACCATGTTCGTCCATAACGGGCGTGTTATCAATTTCGTTTACCTTGTCAATCGAAACATCCAGTAACCGCAGGAGAGAGGAAGTATTCCCCGCCGACTGAAGCTGACTAAAGAGCATAAATGATGCTACTGTCATAAGCAGGCAAATGGAAAGCGCCATCGTTCCATTCAGGTAAAAGTACAACCCCTCCACTATAACAAGAATACTTGTTCCGTAGAGAATGATTTGTTGCAGCATATTGTAAGGGACGAATGTACGCTCTAATTTCAGATTTTTATCCTTGCTGTCCAGAATTGCCTGTCTCATTTTGCTATTGGAATTTTGACCGAGATTAAAGGATTTTACAATCAGCATCCCTTGAACGTATTCCAGTACATTAGAAACGAGAGTCTCCTGGGCCTGCTGTCTTTGTGGCGAAACCGTTTCCGATTTTTTCTGTAACCGGCCGATGCACCATGTAAAAAGCAGAATCCCGCACAAAATCGTCAGTCCGATCCGCCAGTCGATACAGAGCATAACAATAGTAATAATCGCTGCATGGATATAGCCGCCTAATATGTTGGTTAGCACCATGGACGCATTATTTTCAATATCGCCCATAGTCGTAGTGACGACAGAAGTCAAATTCCCCAAATTGTGATCGTTGAAATACCCCATCGGCATATATTTCATGCGATCTCCAATATGAATCCGTTTCTCCGCGCACATAAAATATCCAATTTGCACCTTGCCGAAATCTGAAATGTAGCTGCAATAAATTTTAAGCAGCATACTTGCCAGGGTGATTCCAAATATCATCCAGATCATAGACGTAGTAAAACCGTCTGTTAAACCCGAAAAAACCATGGCTAATGCTCCAAAGGACATCATATCAAAAAGGGAGTGCAGGACAGAAAAAAGGATAGCTTTTTTCATTGTCCCCTGCATTTTCCCTGAAAACTGATAAATCTTGCTTAATGTCTTTATCATCTTCGCACCTCCTACGCCACATCTTTTGTGTCCATGTGCGCTTTCCACATTTCCTGATAGAGCGTACAGGAAGTCAATAAGTTTTCATGTGTTCCTTCGTCAATAATCTGCCCATCTTTTATGACAACAATTTTATCTGCATCGGTAATCGTAGAAAGACGGTGCGCAATCATCAGAACGGTTTTCCCGGCAATCACTTTTGCCATTGCCTCTTGAATTAAGGCTTCATTCTCGGCGTCAATGTAAGCGGTTGCCTCGTCAAGAATAACAATCGGCGCATTTTTCAGTACAGCGCGGGCAATCGCAATTCTCTGGCGCTCACCGCCCGACAAGTGACCTCCTGCACCTCCGACAACTGTATGGAATCCATTTTCCAGATTCAGAATGAAATCATAGCAGCCACAATCTCTGGCAGCCTGATATACTTCTTCATCCGTTGCGGATGGTTTTCCCATACGGATATTTTCTAAAACAGTTTCGTCAAAAAGATAGTTGTCCTGTGAAATATAAGCGATGTTATCCATAAGCTGTGACAACGGAATTTTGCGAATATCTGTTCCGTCTAACTTGACAGTTCCGTTTGTTACATCCCAAAATCCCGCAATCAGCTTCGTAATGGTAGACTTGCCGCCGCCACTGGGACCGACAAAAGCGGTAATGCTGTTTTCTGGAATAGAAAGGTTGATATTTTTTAGCAATGGCTTTTCGCTTTCATACGAAAAGCTGACGTTTTCTAACACAATATTGGAAGAATGAATAGACACCGGCGTTTCCGGGCGATCCAGTTCTTTTTCATCCAATACGGCGCACAATTCCCCGACTACTGATTTCATTTGAGAAATGCTGTCCGTAAAGTTCATGGCATTTAAAATTGGTGTGATAATACCCAATGACAGCACGATACAGGTAACAAATGCCGGAACGCTCAGGCTCCCGTTCCGGTACAGGACACAGCCAATAGGAAGAACACACACTAACACACTGGGCCAGATTGTAACAAGCATGGATTTGTAAAGCTGCACGCTTTTCATCCAGTTCACAGCATAGGCCGCATTATCTTCAACGGCATCTGAATATTTCTGGTAAGAATTAGCAGACTGATTAAACGCCTTAATGACTTCTATTCCGCCGATATACTCAACCACAGTGCTGGTCATTTTACGCATGCGCATAATAAGACCCTGGAATTTTTCTTCATATCCATTTGCCATTCCCTTATAGCACAACATACCAATCGGCAGGGTAATCAATGCAGCCAGCGCCATTCTCCAATCCAAAAACAGTAGGTAAATCAGAATACAAATCGGAATACAGAGATTCGCTGTCAGCTCCGGTACTAAATGCGCAAGGGTCGTTTCCATTCCCTCCACACGATCTACCAAGACATTTTTTAATTCTCCCGATGGGGTGTTAATCATATAGCCCATCGGAACCCTGGTAAGTTTATCTGCTAGTTTCAGGCGGATCTCCGCCAGAGTTGCGAAAGTGGCCGTATGGGAAACTAAAGTAGAGAAATTTGCAAAGCATACTTTCCCAAGGAAACCAATTCCCGCAATCAGACACCACTCCATATAGACGGACACAGATGTCTCTCCATCCATCAAGAGAATCACAATTTTTGAAACTGCAAAAAACGGCAGCAATCCGGCGGCAACACCCAGGATTGCCAAAATCACTGAAAGAACATATTCACCCTTATATGGAGCGGCAAGTTCCATCAGTCTGGACATGGGATTATCTTTCTTGTCCATTTCACATACGCTCCTTTTCATAAAAATAGAGATTGGTTAAACACTTCTAACCAACCTCTATTATATCTATTCGGCTATTTTCTGCCACTCTGATAGGGCGTTAAACACTCCATTTAGACATTGGATTATATTTATTCCGCAGGCTGTACGTTATCGATCTCAAAGAACTGTGGCACGCTGGAGAAAGTATATCCGGCGATTTTGGAGGAATTATATACAACCAGATCCTTAGAATAGGAGATCGGAAGGTCAATCACATTGTCGTTGGAAACATTCAGTGCAGTAGCAATCGCACTCTGAACCACTTCGGGATCAGCAGAGGTGGAGAACGCATTTACCGCATCCGAATAGCTCTGGAAATCCTCAAGTGCCTGCAAGGAAATAGCATGAGGATCAGCACCGAGGGATTCCTGCAGGAACTTGTGCGGTTCAGTATAAGACCCTTCTGTATTCCATGTTGTAATGTCATAATTTCCTGCAACGCCTTCGGTCCACCAGGTCATCTGATCCTGGCCGGTAGTGGTTACGTCAATACCAACCTCTGCAAGCTGGGTCTTAATTGCAAGAGCCATGTCCTGTGCAAGAGAAAGATCAGTCCAATAGGTGTAATTCAGGGAAAGCTGCTGTCCATCTTTTTCACGGATACCAGTGCTTTCATTCATCACCCATCCAGCTTCATCCAGAAGTGCATTTGCTTTATCCAGATCATAGCTCCATGTGCTGTTATAAGTAATGTCTGTGTAGGGCGCTCCGGGTGCAAACAGGCTGGTGGCCGGAGTTTCGTATCCATAGGTCAGGCCCTTGGTGATTTCTTCCTTATTGACAGCGTATGCAATCGCCTGGCGAACCTTAAGATCGCTCAAAATTTCGCTGGTCGCATTCAGAACCAGGTTCCGGGTCAGGGTATTTCCATCATTGATTGCGCCCTCGATCCCATCCAGAGAAAGAGCCTGATTATAGTCATCATAGCTGAGAAGGTCAGCACCGTAAATCAGGTCAACCTCACCAGTCTGTAATGCCTGAAGTCTGGAAGATGCCTCCGGGATATACTTTATGACAACTTCATCATAGTAAGGAGCTTCGCCCCAATAGTTTTCATTTCTGACAAAACGGGTGCAGTCACCGGAAATCATTTCTTCGCGGATGTATGGACCAGTGCCGACAACATCTGTGAATGTCTGGAAGTTTTCAGCTTCAAACACATTCGGGGACATCATACCAGCAACATTCTGGAAGCAGAAGTCATTGATATAAGAGAAGCAAGGGGCAGCATAATGAACGGCCACCGTGTATTCGTCAACAACCTCTACGCTTTCAATGTTGTAAATGCCCTTGATACCGCTAAAATTAGGGTTGGAACGGTCAAAGTCCAGAATTTTCTTTACGCTTTCCGCATTAAAAGCGGCTCCATCTGTAAAAGCAACATCCTGACGGAGCTTAAAGGTAAGGACAGTATTTGTCTCATCCCATCCCCATTCCTCGGCCAGTTCGGGAACAATTTCCCCGTCCTCATAGGCGACTAAAGTCTCATAGACCAGGCCACAGGCAATATTGTTTTCCTTGTTCATGGTCAGTGTCGTAAGGCTGTCCAATTCCTTAGCCGTGACGATCGTCAGTACCTTCGCTTCGTTTTCACCGCCAGTCTGCGTCTGATCGGAGGTATCATTCTGACCACAGCCGACCATAGACAGAAGCATACTCACGCCCAATACAGCGGCGAGAAGTTTCTTGTAAATCTGTTTCATGTTATCCTTGTCCTTTCTGGTTTGATAATTGATCTATTAGATAGCCTTGCTCGGCGATCCGTCCCTCCCGCATGATGATAATCCGATTTGCAATACGCATTGCGTCCTTTCTGCTATGCGTAATGAAAATGCAGGAGCTGCCGGATAGCTTCACAAAGTTCTCTACTAAAGTAAGTACGGCATCCGCCGAAATCAGGTCAAGCCCGCTGGTCACTTCATCCATGATTAAGTAATCAGGTTCCACGGCAATCGCCCGAAGCAAAGAGAGCCGCCTCTGTTCGCCGCCCGAAAGCTGACGGACAGGCGTTTCCAAAAGCCCATAATCCATGTGTACGGCATCCATCAAATCTAAAATATGTTTTTTTCTTTCGGCTCTTTTCTTATCAGTTAAGTTCACCAGTGCTTCTTCTACATTTGCGTATGCAGACCTGGCAGGATTTAAAGTGCCGGAAGAATCCTGAAAAACAGCCTGTATTTTTTTACGGTGCTGTTTCCATGTTCGATAATTCCAACAGGTTATATCTTCACCATCCAGTAATATTTTGCCAGAAGTTGGTTTCTCAATGCCGATCAGAAGTCTTGCCAGCGTGCTTTTTCCCGATCCGCTTTCTCCCTCAATAGCAAGACTTTCACCTTTACAAAGGTGGAGGTTGATGTCCGAAAGCGCATTAAAATCTCCCTGGTTCACATTATGATATACCTGATTTACATTCTGGATTACAATTTCTCCCATTTCCATTCACCCCGACTTTCCCTATGGCTCAACGCGGAAAATTGTTTCATCCAGTCTGTCTGCGGACTTGACAAGAGTTTATCCATCGTTCCATGCTCAATAATTTTTCCGGCTCCCAGAACATAAACGTTCTGACATAAGTTTTTAAGTGCGGCCACATCATGGGATACAAATAATATGCCTTTGTCCTTCATTTGCTCCTGCATGATGAGAAGCAATAAATCCCTGTTTTCTTCATCCAATGCAGCGGTTGGTTCATCGGCTAAAACATAATCCGGCGACATTCCCAATAAGATTGCCGCAGCTACTCGTTGTAGCATTCCGCCTGATAGTTCAGACGGATACGCACCCAAAATCCGATCCGTGTCTTTTAGATTTACGGAAACCAGTTTCTCTTTCGCCAGGTCAGTTGCTTCACTTGTATTCAAATGCAAACGATTGACAAAGGTTTCCCGCATCTGATAACCGATTTTTAATCGGCTGTCAAAAGCCGTCATAGGGTTCTGGGGGATAAATCCAAGCTTCTTCCCACAAAGCTCACGATGTGACTTGCGGGAAAGATGTGATAAATCTATATCGTCCAACAAAATTTTCCCGGCATCAATATGACAGCTTGTGTGAAGCATCCCCAAAATGCTCCGCAGCAAAGTTGTTTTTCCAGAGCCGCTTTTACCTGTAAGTCCAATCACATGGCCTGCAGGAATTTCCATAGATATGTCTTTCAGAAGGTAGCGGCCTGACCGTTCCTTGACATCTAACTGTTCAATTTTTAACATCACTCTGCCTCCTTCGTTGTCAACTGCCTGCCAATGACGTTAAAGCAGAGTGTCGATAAAATTACCGCCCCTATTGGATAGAGAATCATGGTCGGGTGAAGAACCAAAGCACCCCTTGCGTCTAAAATCATACTTCCCCAATCTACTACATTATCACCAAGCCCTAATCCAATAAAGGAAAATCCGGTAATAGCCAAAATCATATCCGCACAGGAAAGGCACAGAAAGCGAATCATTTCGGCAATCAAATTCGGGAAAATATGAATCAGCATGATTCTGAGCTTTGAAGCGCCGGAAGCGATTGCACACATGACATAAGCTTTTCCCATTTCCATGTCGGTACGGGTACGAACCAGTTTTATGTATCTCAAAATGTAAGACACAGTGAGCGCGACAAGAGTAGTTTTCGCTCCGCTGCCCCAGGCTCCAATAAACACAATTAAATACGCAATCGGGGGAATGGCTGTAACAGCGTTAATCAGGCCATCAATAAGTGCATTTTCTTTCATAATGGCCCGGCTTGTCACCATTCCGATAACAGTGCCAAGCAGAAAAACAATAAGAGAGCCTCCTAATACAATCCCCAGCGTTGTCCAGCCACCATAAAGAATCCGTGACAGAATGCAGTGCCCTAAAGCATCCGTACCAAACGGATATTCTGCGCTGGGATCAGCATATCTCTCCAACAAGTTTGATTTCATTGGATCGTTGGGTGCAAATAAAAATCCGGCAAAAAAGAAAATAATCACAAGGGTTGGAATGAAAATCGCACACCATTTTCGAAAACGCTTCGTTTTCATTTACGCCACCCCCTTTTTACGCCCGATTGCCCACTGCACCAAGTCAGCGGCAATGTTGCAAAGAGCAATCGCCAGCGCCAGAAAAAACACCTCGGCGTGTATCATGGGAGTATCGCGATCAAGCACATGGTTTACAATCAGATAACCAAATCCCGGAATTGAAAAAATGGATTCAATCACCGTTGCGTTAGCCAGTGCCAAACCAATGCTTTGTAAAAAGTTTGGAACTAAACCCATCGCTGCCCGCGGAATAAAATGGCACAGCAAAAGCCTTTTTTCCGAAAGCCCACGGCAACGGGCATAAAATGCGTAATCCTCGTTGCTTTCATGCTCCAGAGCATCCATCAGAAGCGGCGTATAGAAAGAAGCCCCGAATACGCCAATGCAGATTGCCGGAGATATGTAGCTGAGTAGGGTTGTATTTCCTGCCACAGAAATTAATGACTTTTGAACAGCAAAATAATCCAGATAAACGGTTGCCAAATAGAAAGAGGGTATGGACACACCCAAAATGCACAAAAGCCTGACTGCCTTTTTCGGAAGTTTCCAGGGAAGTAAAAAGGCAATACAACTAACGATTACAATGAAAACAACCTGAAAGATAGATGCCAGAGCTACAATTCCAAGCGTTTTCGGAAAGGCTGTGGCAATATCCGTCCAAACATCATGTCCATTTGCCAAAGAAACGCCTAAATCAAAATGCAGTAAGTCCCATACCCAACGGCCATACTGGACAAGCAATGGTTTATCAAACCCCAACTGAATCCGAATCTTTTCAATCTGTTCCGCTGTGGGGTTTCCGATCATCCTCTTTGCATAAGCTGTGGCTGGATCAACGGATGACAGTCTCATCAGCAAGAAAGACAGTAGAGTTACAAACAATAAAGTAAATATCAGCTCAACCAGTTTCCGTAGGATATATTTTCTCATATCCCGTTTCATAATACCGACTCCTTCGCGGGTTAGAACAATCTAACCTCTATTCAAAAAAAAGAGCGTCTGCACGACGCTCTTAAATCATCTGCTAGTACAGATGATAGTATATTGTATCTGGTATTTTGCCGCCACTCTAAAAAGACCAAACATCCTCTATTTGGACAACTTTTTTCGGAACTCGGAAGGCAGTTCTCCAAATTCCTTTTTGAATACTTCGGAAAATTTACTTGGATTATCGTATCCCATTTTAGCCGCAATTTCTGTTATGCTGTCAGAAGTATCCCGAAGCAAGATCGTGGCAGCCTGCATACGATAGGATTTCATATAAGCATAAATAGAACACCCATAAACGCCCTTGAAGCAAACCTTCATTGAGGTAAGAGGAATTTCAAATTTTTCTGATAACTCCTGCAAAGTATAATGGTTGCGAAGATCAGCTGTCATATATTCCTGCATTTTCTTTATTGTTTGTACTTGATTTCTTGCAAAATATCTTCGTTCTTCCTGGTAATCCTGAAGCGAAACCTGATTCAGAAACATCAGCAATTCCAACACTTTCACTTTTAAATAGTAAGCGATCATCCGAGGCTCCACCCGATAAAGTTCCGAAAAAATATGTTCAATTTCGCTTTGAGTTCTTAATACAATGCAGGTATCATTCTTGCAAAACTTATCTGCAATCGAAAAGACATCTATATTCAGACCTCCAATCACACTTTCTATCCGCTTCATAGTTTGATCTGCCGTAGGCAGATCAATGGTAATAGAAATGCCGTGATAATGCGACAACGGAAAGTAAGTTGATGTAGTTTCGTTTGTCAGGCGGTTAATTGCAAGATCGCCAGCACCGACATACTGATAATCTCCATTAGCAAATTCGCATTCAAAACGTCCCTCCCGGCAATGATTGATTTCAAGTACATCAGAGTGCGGAAGCTTGTTTTGATTCTGTCCATCGCTCATGTGAAAATCATTATAGAATAATTCAATACCCGGAAGAATTTCATAGCGAGTGATAACACCCTCCCCAGTTACATTTTTCATTCTGTAAATGGAGCAGCCATCTTCGCTGACAATTTTTTGAATTTCCGGGTCAAAAAAGTCTGTAAATTGCTGTTCGCTCATTTGTATTTTCTCCCTGATTAGCATAAGTAAACCACAGTTAGTATAGCATATTTTCATGGCCGCAGTCCATGGATGTTTTTTGAATTTTGAAGTATGCGTGTTGTTTATGTTACTGTTCAGGTGCGAACTTGATTAAGAAAAGCCGGTGGTGTAAACTGTAATCAGTCAAAACCACTGGCTCTTCTTAATCCAGAATCCTGGATACTCTATCAAAGAGGTTACTTTCATTTTGTCGCATCACAACCAGCATGCTCATGCTTTTACAGAGATAATCGTGGCTTTGGTTACTCCGGAAGGACACGACCTGCTTTTGCTTTCTTTTATAGTTGCGAAGCTGTCTCTCGGCTTCATTATTACTTGTCGGAACCCTTCTGTCATGCAGGAACATGAGATGGTTTTTCATCAGTTTGTCCATGCGTAGGTACAGGTTGTATCTGGTGTTAGCATATAAGTCCGGACAAGTGGCTCCGAAGAAATCGGAGTAATCATTCTCCTTATTGTATTGATTCACCTAATTATTTCGGATACTATTTCTCTGTAATCTTATTTACTAACTTCTGAATATTGTTTACATCAGTAAAACATGTAAGATGATTTCCAGGAATCATAATAACAGTAACATCACCAATGCAATTTTCTCTCCAAAAATTTATAACTTCTTCACTTCGATGGAATACAATTTTCTCTGTATCTTCTGCTATAAATAAACGAATATCACCTAAATATGGTATAGGTTTATATATAGCTCCATTTGTACTTTGTTTGAATATATCAAATAAATAGACAAACATTTGAATTGGCATATTTTTCGATACACTGTTTATATACAGTCTTATTCTTTCCTCTTTCTCAATCTCCCGAAGACCATTTATGTATTCTTCTACTTTATTTTTAGATTTCTGTTCTATTCCTGTATATTTTCCAAATTTCTCATCCATATATTCATATAATTCCCGCTCATTTAATTGATATTCCGCCAACACAGGATACGTTATATTTACCATAGGTAAAAACATTAGTTCCATTACTACCTCATCCTCAATACTATATTTCCCTGGTATACTATCAATCAGAGAGACATCAATAACATCAACTCCCTTATCCATCATATTTTTTGCAACCTCAAAAGCTATCATTCCGCCAACACAATGTCCAATAAGTTGTATTTTATCATAGCCTAAGTCAAGTATAATTTTTGTATATTTATCAGCAACACTCTCATATAAATGCCCTGCATAAAAATCTAAATATTGCTTTACATTATTTAATGCTATACTAACAATAGTCCCCTTTTCTTCATTACATAGACCTTGTATAAATGGTAAAAATTCATCAATCGATCCCAAGCCAGCGTGGAAAATCACAACTAATTTATCTTCTTTCCCTTTTTTATGAATTTTTAGCTTGCCAAGTTCTTCCTCATTTACCTCAGCATCTTCATATCTGCTATTCACTTCTTTTTTTAAAATAATTTGATCTATGTATGAAACTATCTCACTCAAAGTCGGGGAATTAATCGTCTGTTTCAGCAATATATCAAACGGTACATCACATTGACTCCCACTTTCTTTTAAAAAATTCCGTATTTTTCCAACTGCTTGTGCCATAATCAAAGAATCTGCTCCAAAACTACGCAAATCCGAATCTGGTCTAATATCGCTTCTCTGTAGCAATTTACACCATATCTCTTTTATCGGAAAATAAGTAGATGAATCATTATTTATTGTGTTTTTCGTATCTGCCTCTTTTTTATCCTCTACAATTTCTATATTTTTAAGATATTTTCTGTCAATTTTACCATTAGATGTTAATGGCAATTTCATTACACGTATATTGTATGGAATCATATATGCCGGAAGCATTCGTTTTAACTCATTTAATACATATAGGCTAAAATCTTCCGTAAATTCAGATGGCTGCGGTTCAACATATGCAATTACTCTTTTTTCTCGTCCCTTTTCTCTACACAAAACTGCAGCATATTTAACGGATTTAATTTTTTCTATATTAGCCTCGATTTCTCCTAACTCAACCCTAAATCCATTCAATTTTACTTGAGTATCACGCCGACCTAAAAATTCAATATTTCCATCTTCTAAATATTTTCCTTTATCACCTGTATCATACATTCTTTCTCCATTTACCATAATAAATGCTTTCTCGGTTAGTAGCGGTTCATTTAAATACCCTTTTGCCAATCCTATACCAGAAATGAAAATATCTCCAACAGCACCCAACGGGCATATTTCTTTTTTACTATCCAATACATAAACTTCTTGATTTGGAAGAGCTTTTCCATATGGTATACTTTTCCATTCATCAAAAAGGTATTCATATTCATAATATATTGACCAAATTGCTGCTTCTGTTGCTCCACCTAAACTAATTACCCGTGTTTTTTCCATACAAGCAGAGATTAATCTTTCTGGCAAAGTGAGCGGTATCCAATCACCAGACAGCAATGAGCACCTTATGTTAAACTGTTCCGTTCTTTTTTCATTTTCTCTGTATTCCAGAATCATCTGCATTATGGCTGGAACAGAATTCCATACAGTAATTTTTTGTTTCACTATCGTCTCAAATAAATAAGAAGGATCTGCAATTCTGTTTTCATCAGGTAAGAACAATTTTCCTCCTGCCGACAAAATTCCAAATATGTCATAAACTGATAAGTCAAAACTTAATCGAGATACTCCAAAAACTATATCATTAGTGGAAATATTCAGCATTTTATTTACATAATATATTGTATTCAATGCAGACAAATGAGAAATAGCAACCCCCTTAGGTTTTCCCGTACTCCCAGATGTAAAAATAACATACGCTATGCTGCTATTGGGGACTTGCGGAATTTGTTTTGTAATTATTTCATTGTTTTGTTTGTCTGCATAAATGTACTTAACATCTAAAAACATTAACTCTATCTTGCTACAACTACTTATCAAAACATATTTTATTCCCGCCTGTTCAATAATTTCATTTATGCGTTTCTTAGGTTGTTGAATATCTATCGGTACATATGTGCATCCGTTCATTAAAACGCCAAGAACACTTGCTATTTGATAGTTTGATTTTGGCATAAAAATCCCCACAAGATCTCCTGGAATGCACCCTTCCTGTTGAAGTTTATTTTGAACGAACCAGCTTTTTCTTACTAATTTACTGAAAGACCATATTTCATTTTCATCTTGAACTGCTTCTTTTTCGGGACATAATTCTGCCATTTCCAAAATAGAAGAATACAACAAGCCACTCGGCAAATCATATTTTTTCTTACTAATTTTAATGTTTTTATTTAATATAGCAGTCACCTTTTCTACATTCCAATTTTCTGCGTCAATCAAAAAATTGCAAATTAAATCTTGAAACATTAAAAACATTTCATCTATAACCTCAGGCAAAAAAATTCCTTCTCGCACATCCCAATTTATTAATAACTCATCGTCCTGATCAAACACTTGACAATCAATAAACACCTGTGGAGTTTGAGAAATACCATTTTGATAATATTTACCATGGTAACCTTCTTTCTTAGTATTCCGGATCACTCCAATTCCACTAGTAAATACATATGGCATGATAATATTCTCTTTGCCTTGAGACAATTCACGTAATACTTCAACACCAGAAAAAAACTTATGTTCCATATCTGTTAATAATTGTTGCTGAATTTGTTTCACGTATTCTCTAAAACTCTTCTGAATTGAGAAATCAACTGCCAACAAATTTATTGAAGTAAAATCCCCAACAATATTATTTACTTTGCTTTCATAACTGTTTCTATTTAAAGTCGTTAAATTCATAACAAATTTTTTGTTGGTACTCCATTTTGAAATAACCATAGCGTATGCAGATAAAATAACAGCAGAACTTGTCAATCCCATCTTACTAGAAATCAATTGTATAGTTTTCCACTTGTTTTTTTCAACAACAAATTTGTATCTTTTAAATATAACATTTTTATCAATATTCTCAACAGCATTAATAATAGGGAGATCCGGTTTTTCAGGAAACTCAGCTAAGCGTTCTATCCAATATTCACGATCAGAAAAATATTTTGGTGTATACTTCTTTACTTTTTCACAGTATATATAATCACTAAAATTGTATTCAATTCTAGGTAATGAAGCCGTTGGATTTTGATATAACTTTTCAAATTCGTCTATTAATATCCATATGCTTGCCCAATCCGCTATCATAAAATCGATAGAAATACCCAGAATAGCCTTATTGTGACCAGATACACACCCTATATCAAACATAGGCCATTTTGAAGCATCATATATTTTATGTCCTAATTCAGTTTGCAAAGTTTCTTGCGTATATGTTATGTTGCGATTTGTATACAACGTATACCAAGGAGTATCTCTTAAAATTTTTTGAATTCCTGTATCACTAAAGATTACTCGCAGCATAGGATGTCGATTAATTAGAATATTCCACACTTCCTCTACACGCTGAGAATCCAATTCAGAATACTCAACCTCCATATAAATGTGGCACGCTGCATTTCCATATTGAAAAATATTTTTTCTTCCAATCAAATACGCAGACTGTACATCTGTTAATGGAAAACTGTCTCCTTGCTTTCCTTTCCATAGTTTTTCTGGATGCTCGGTACAATTAATAATTGTCAGAAGTTCATTTTTACATTTTCTTATTTCCTCTATGACTTCATTTGTCATAATTCCTGACGGCGCTCTATATTTTATTTTTCCATCAACATTACTAAGTTTTACTTTCTTATCCTGCAATTTTACAAAAAGTTCAAAAGCCTTTTTTAAATTATTTGCATCCATAGCGTATTATTCCTTCCTTATAATAAATAACTTTTGATTTAATGGTGCTAATGGACTAGTATCACTTGGCACTACCACTAACTCTCTTTCACTTATTCCGCAACCCCAAAAAACTTCTTTCCATTCCTCCATTTTCAAAAAAGTTTCATTACATACTTCCCTTGCATCTGTTGGCCGGCTCATCATAAATGATTGTGATAACATTAACTCATAATTCTCTCCCACTGGCTCAGCAATAAGAGCAATACCGCCATGTACTAAGCTGCATATGATTTGTCTCATAGAATAATCCGTATTGACAGCATTATTCATCATTCCAGCAGCTATGACAATGTCCACACTCTCTTCAGCAATTCCCTGGTCACTTAAGTTAGAATCAATATTTATCACCTTATACTCTAATTCTTCTTTTCCCTGGTACTTTTGAGCAGCAAAATTGAGAAAATATTTTGTAATATCAGAATAAATATATGCTATTTTTTTAGTTGAATTTTCAAGAACCTTTAATATTCTGTCTGTTGTTGCTCCTGTTCCTGCTCCCAATTCTAATATCCTAATTTTATCTTTTTTAGTATGTTCTATAGCGAATGAAAGAATCTTTTCTATACAATATGCAAGATATTTTTCCATTAAATTTTCTCTATAGAAACAATTAGCTAACTCTATTGTTCCTTCCGGAAACAATAATAACGCAGCATTCATTTCTCCTGATAACAAAGCTTCCATTTTTTCAATATGTTTTAAATAATAATTAATGACATGTTCTCCTGATAATTTTCCAACCCACTTATCAGACACAATTTTCCAATTGTCTTTCTCACATATACTTGTATTTTTCTTTTTCCATTTAATTTTCCCAGCATTACATTCTATATATCCATTTTCACTTAAAGCATTAAGCCACCTTTGTAAAATATGCATATTTGAATCTGCCACCTTTAAGCAACTTACAATTTCTGTTATTGATATATTCTCCTTCTCCCCAGTCGCCTCGTACAGTTTGTATGAAATAGACTCCAAACATGCGATATTCATTATATGTTTTGCTTCTTCAACATAACCATATGTAATATCTGGTTCCAAATAAAAGTCAATATTGTTTGCAGTTTTTTTGATTTCTAGTGAATCATTTAAAAAGGTGTTTTTTTCTTCAAAAAAATCTAAAACATAGTTATTTAAATCAACTGCATGATTTGCATTTTGATACAATCTTGGGTAGCCAATCTTTTGAGTTATAAGCCCCCATATACTGGGAATTACAATTTCACTTTGAATTTTCCGACGATATTCCGTCATTTTTTCAAAATAAATATTATCTATAAATTCTTTAATTTCTTTTTTTATAGCATCTATCCATTTTTTGCAAAAAATATCTTTATAGCTCAACTCACTTTCTGACTCATACCAGTACATTTTACTGTCAAATATCTTCTGATCTAATTCATCCCCCTTCTTGATAAATAAGTCATGAGCAGCTCGAAATTGCGGTTTCCAAATAATCGGTCCATTAACATCAACCATGAAAAGCATTCCTTCCGATGTATAAATATTTATCTGTTGTAAATAATAGCAATAACTATCAGAATCGACTGTATTTACAGAATTATATACTTTAATACTCAACGGTATATCGTTAATACTACCTGAAGCAATAAAAAAATCTTGATTTTGTATCCAAAAATTTTCAATCGAAAATCTTGCCTTTTCCCTGAAAATTCTCAAAATATTGTCCAGTAGACTATATATAACTTGATTAGCACAAGCACATTCTATTGACAATATTTCATTTTTCCTCAACAGCCCTTTAGAGCACTCAATGTATTTATGAACAGTGTCCATGTACTTATAAAAATTTGCTACATGAAAAAATACCCCCTTCTCAATTGAACATTTTACACATTTTTTCATCTCGTCTATATGAATAGGCTGTTCAATGAATACATGAATACCTTTAGACAAAAATTTTAATGCCAGTTCACTTCCATCACCTCCCATTACACCCGTTCTGACAGCAATAAATACAATGTCTATATCCTCTGGGATTTTATCTATCGATGTATATAAATTAACATTATATTTTTCAGCACATAGCCTTGATCGTTCACTTCCATTAGAAAAAATGCCTATGAATTCCACGCACTCTTTCATCTTACTAATAGCATCTATATAAAATTGTCCAAACTTACTACCACATACAAGTGACTTTAATTTTCTCATTTTCTCACCTTCTCAATAAAATAGGGACAAGTTACACTCCTCAATATCTAATACTCGTAATTTGCCCCTAAAAATGCGAGCTATTTTTCATTATGAAATATACTAAAAAACAGATTTGACAATGTTAAATTTCTCCACACTCCATCTCGATATCTTCCATAATGACATTTTGTCTTACTAAATCTATCTTTTGAGCCAATAATTTTATCGTAACATTTTCAAAAATATCACTAATCATAATTTTACAGCCAAATTCTTTCTGAATATCTGAAATCAATTTGGTTGCTATTAATGAATCACCACCTAAAACAAAATAATTATCTTCAGTCCCTAAATTTTCATAACCAAACATTCGTTTCCAAATATCCAAAAGTTTTTCTTCTGTCTCCGTTACTGCTTTTGAAAATCTGATAACCGAAGTTTCTTCTTTAAAATCTTCCCGTAATTTTTTCCGGTTAATCTTTCCATTGGACAATGTTGGAAGCTGTGCCATAAAATGATAGTTTTGGGGAACCATATACTCCGGCAGCTTTTCCGACAGATATTCCCTAAGTGCTCCATCATAATAGGACAAGACAGATGCCTGCTGCCTACTGCAGCATATACATCTCCCATATTCTTCTGTTACAACAATGTCCTGGCCTAATCCTGCCTCTGATAAGCATTCTCTCCACAGCAGACAATCTGGGGTAACCATCCCCGCTTCTTTTCTCTTGTCCCGAATATCTGCGAAACCATTTTCCAAAAAAGTTGCTGTAAGCTCCTGAAGATATGTCCTTACCACAAGATCTGTCATTAACAATATCCCATTTGGCTTCAGTAATTCCGCTACTTTCTTTACCGCATCCACAGCGTCAATATTTCTATGCAAAGCATTTACCGATATCACGACGTCATAACTATGCAGAGCCATCTGCTGCTTGTCCATGCTTTCTTCCAGATTCAGCATTTCAAACTCGACTCTTTCATATCCCGCAAGCTCTTTCTCCGCTTCCTGCAGAAAATATTTTGAAGAATCCACATATGTATACGCCACACTTACATCTTCCAGCACATTTAAAATCTGTCTTGTAATTGCAGCATCCCTTGTCCCAATCTCTATAATCTGGAGTGGTTCTTTCCTGCGCCCTTCTATCAGAAGTTTTAATTCCTGCACCAGTCTTTCCACGGTCTCCTCGTAACCCGGAATCCTCCGAAGCAACATATTCGGAGCCAGCGCCGAATCTTTCTGATAAAATACATCCAGCGGAACTTCATTCCCAGTAACCATATGCTTCAGATACGGCTTCAGTTTCTTAAAATACGTTTCCGCATCTCCAGCTTTTTCCGGTACAGCTACTTCCTTCCCGGTACGCGATAGTCTGCCGTCCTCTTCTCTCAGGATTCCTTCCTTCTTTAAAATTTCCAACCATCTTGCCACAGTATTCTTCTGTGTTTCCGTAATGCTCCCTTTTTCAAAAATTTCCTTCTGCGAAAGAACTTCCTTCTCTGATACAAAAACGCCTAACTCTATGAGTGTCTCCAGCATAAGCTGTACACATCTCTGGTCTGCATAGGCAAGGAAATTTTTGTATGCTGTCTTCCGTTCCTGCTGCATCTGCCAATTGCTGACATCATCCTTCAGTTCTTTCCAGCCCCCGCCAAAGATATCTGTGCCGTACAAATACGTTGTAACTTTAGAATCTTCCTGCAGCGGCGCTCCGATATAAGCAGCCAGCGTTTTATTGCCATGACCATCACTAACTGTATCAACAACTGCATGAGCCACACCCGGAAACTCCTGAATAGCATGTTCAATTTCTCCCAATTCAATCCTGTGTCCACGGATCTTTACCTGATGGTCTTTTCTTCCCAAAAATTCAATTGTCTCATCATCCCAGATTCTTCCGAGATCACCGGTCCGATACCATCTTCCATACTGATCTGTGATAAATTTCTGCCCCGTAAGCGCAGAATCTCCCCTATATCCTTTTGCTACACCAAAACCGCCAATCCAGAGTTCGCCTTCTGCCCAGTAAGGGCAATCCCTTCCATACTCATCCACAACACGATATGCCTGATATCTGAGTGGCTTTCCATAAGGAATAGATTTCCAGTTTTTCGGCATCGGCAGGGTAACATTCTGATAATTGGACCAGATACTTGCCTCTGTAGCTCCTCCCATAGCGACAAACTGGCAATCCTCTGTCCATGCCGCAACCCTCTGCGGGAGATCCATCCCAATCCAATCTCCGGAAAGCATAACCGCCCTGATCGGCAGTTTCTGTTTCATGGATTCCGCCCGTATCAAAAGCATATCCAGAAGCACCGGCACTGAATTCCAAACGGTAATCTGATATTTCAACACTTGTTCCAGCCAGTAATCCGCATTCCTTCTCTCCTGCTCTGGAAGCAATACCAATGTTCCTCCTGCGCCTAGAATTCCAAAAACATCATATACCGACAGGTCAAAATCCATAGCTGATACAGCCAGCGCCCGATCTGCACTTGTCACATGGTACTTTTCATTAATATCCTGAACCGTATTCCATGCGCTTTCATGCGCAATCTCTACACCCTTCGGAACACCTGTAGAGCCTGACGTCATGATGATATAGGCGCTGTCCTTCGGCGACACCTCTGGCAGTCTCACATTTTCCTGTCCCTCTTCCATACCTTCCATCACAAGGATTTCCGTACCTTCCGGCCAGTCCAGTTTTTCGGATAATTCCCGATTCGTGACCACATAGCGGACTCCCGTCTTCTCATGGATTAACGCTCTCCGATCTTTAGGCTGGCTTAAGCTGACCGGAAGGTATGAATTTCCGGAAAGCAAAATTCCTAATGCCGTCTCGATCTGTTCTATCCCGCGCGGCAGGGTAAGTGCAACCGGGACTCCCTTAATATCCTTTTCTGAAATCCCTGCCGCCACTGCTGTCGCCCGTGCTTTTAATTCCCCATAGGAAACCGATCTTCCGCTTCCCGCATCAATAAGCGCAATATCTTCCGGGCAAACTTCCGCATGGTTCATAACAGCCCAATGCAGGCATTCCACACGCTCCGGCACTCTTGTACGCGCTGTATCTTCAATTTCTCTTTTTCTTTTTTCAGGAAGCACATCAAATCGCTGATTCCAGTCCTTCTTTCCCAATTCATGCAGAAGATTCTCAAAACACTCCAGCATATCCGGGATCATATTCTCCGGGAATAACTTATCCACGCTGTCCCATGTAAGCTGTACGCCATTTTCATCTTCATAACTCTGGAAGTCATTCCACACCTGCGGCGTTTGGGAAATCATATAGGAAAACTGCCCCAGTTCTTTCCGGAACGTATCATTTACCAACGGCGTTCCCAGATTGCAGGCAAAAACAACCGGCGCCACTGCCGATGCGTCTCCATACATCTGTGCAAGGTCTCTCTGGACTTGCACGCCGGAATATGCCGTATACTTCATATCCTCATGGAGCTGCTTCTGAATCCTGTCTAGCAATTCTGCAAACGTCGGATTCCCTTCGCAGTCAATCTCCAGCAATAACAGTGTAGTGAAATCTGCTATCACGTCTTCCAATCCCTGCTGCTCTGTTTTCCGGTTAAAAAATGGAATATTAATAAGGAAACGATGATTCCTGCTCCACCGTTCCAAAACCGTTGCATATGCAGTAAGAAGAACCATTGCCGGAGTTGTCTGGTATTCCTTTGCCCGTACTTGCAGATGAGCCCACTCTTCCTTGCCAATCCTTACAATCCTGCGGTTGAATACAGTCTTTGTCACTTCCTGCGGCCGTTTTGCCAGTGGCAGGCCTGGCCCTTTCGGCAAATGCTCCAAGCGTTTTTTCCAGTATCCTTCTGCATTGTTTCTCTCTTCCTTATCTTCCTCTTTCTGCCGTTCCAGATAAGAAGCAAAATTCCACCCTTTTGATTCTGCCGGAAGGCTTTCTCCGCGATAGGCAGCCGCCAAATCCCTCAATAAGATCTGCAAACTCTGTACATCGGCAACCAAAAGTGCCATATCCACGTGCATGCGTGCCCTATTTTCAGGAAAAAGCGTAAGCTCTATTCCTGCCACTTCGCCTTCCTCGATCTTTAGCTTCCGATGGGATAAACGTTCTCTGACAGATACTGCCATTGCCTCTGCTTCCTCAGATGACATCCGTGAAAAATCATGAACCTTTATTTTTTCACAATACGGCTTATCCAGGATTTTCTGTGTCCCATCTTCCAAAAAGCAGGCACGCAGCATGGGATGATGATACTGCAGCACATTCCATGCTTTTTCCAGACGCTCCGGATCTATATTTCCCCCATCAAACTCTAAATACGCATGACAGTCTATTCCTCCAAGAGCCTGTTCTTCATCCCTGCCAACCCAATATGCATACTGTACGTCTGTTAAAGGAAACGGCTGTTTCATATCCTTTTCCGGCGTTATCTTAGATTTTTGCGCCCGTTTTTTGCCCGCTTTTTTCTTCATGCTGCGCTGGATCAGCGCCCACCAGCCTTCAAGGGTAGGATTTTCCATCAATGAACCGAATGAAACCTTAACCCCCTGTTTTCTCCACTGGTTTACCAGACGCATGATCGTCAGGGATGAAAGCCCAAGCTCCAGCAGATTTTCGGAATCCCCCAAATCTCTGGCTACCGGCAGCTTTTGTTTGATCTGTTCCTTTATCTCTATATATTCCATGATTCTGTCTCCTTCTATTTTTCCTGCGCCATCCGTTCTAATGCTTTCTTATCTATTTTTCCTACGCTGGTCAGCGGCCATGTCTCTACCCGTTCTATCTGATCCGGCATTTTATACGCCGCAACGCCTATTTCCCGCAGGAACCTGTGGATTTCCTGCAAATCGATCCCGGCTTCATCATCGGTCACAAGGAATGCACATATCCGGTTTCCAAGGGTTTCATCCGGAACGCCGACAACGGCTGCCTCTTTGATTTTCGAATGCCTGCAAAGGTAAGCTTCAATCTCTGAAGGCATGATCTTTTCTCCGGCGCGGTTAATCTGCTCTTTGATTCTCCCGCCCAAACGTAACCTTCTGTCTTTCGTCCACATAGCTTTATCGCCCGTCCGGTAAAACCCGTCCGGCGTAAAGCTCTTTTTATTTGCTTCCTCCGCCATATAATAACCATCAATCGTATACGGGCCTCTGGATAATAATTCCCCAAAAACTCCTTCCGGTACGGCCTTATCTTCTTCATCCACAATCTTCACTTCATCCGCAGGAGACACCGGAGTTCCCTGACATCTTGCGATCAGGGAACCTTCATCCTCCGGGCTAGTAAAGGACAGTAGCCCCTCCGCCGTACCAAATACCTGCATCAGTTTACACGGCCATTCTTCAATGATCTTATCCGCAAGGGAATCTTCCAGCATTGCGCCGCCCACCTGCAAAATCCGCAGGCTGGATATATCATAATCTTCATCCCATTCCAGCATTTCCATGCACACAGTAACCATAGCAGGAACCAATGCCGTTATCGTGACACCTTCCTCTGTAATTGCGTCAAGGATATCATCTGGGCTGGTCGCAGACGCAAGCACAACTTTTCCTCCCACGTCCAGCGTGCCTAAAAGCCCCGGGCAGCATAATGGGAAATTATGAGCTACCGGAAGAGACGCCAGATAAACGTCACTGCTATCCAAGCGGCATCTCTTCGCGGACATGCGGGCATTATACATATAATCCGTATGGGTGCGCGGAATTAGTTTCGGAACCCCTGTCGTCCCGCCGGACAGCAAAAGCACCGCCGTTTCATACCCATCCACAGCCGGAAATGCTCCATTTTCTCCACACGTTTCCGCAATCATTCCACTGATATCCCCGGATTCGCTATCTACAAATATATGCCGGATACATGAATATTTCTCTTTCATCGCATTTGCCATCGGCACATATGAAAATCCCAGATATTTCTCCACCACAATATAAGCGGCCGGCTTTGCCAGTTCAATAATTCCTTCCAGTTCCGCCTCCCTGTGGGCCGGCAGCATCATGATTGGCACCGCCCCAATCTTGGAAAGCGCAAAAAACACGATCACAAAAGAAATCCTATTCGGAAGCTGCACAAGCACTTTGTCTCCCTTTAAAATCCCTTTACGCAGAAAAGCTGCCGCAAGACAATCTGCTTTTTGCTTTAATTCCATATAACTGATCTCGTCTTCGCTGTCCGTGACCGCAGTTCTTTCTCCATATTTTTCCGCCCACTTATCAAGCTGCTCTCCAAAGCCGCATCGTTCCCATCCTTCCAGATGCTCGTATTTGCTCATATCCTTCTTATAACTCATTTGATTTGTCTCCTTTCTTATGCGCCGCCACATACGCAGCATATCCCTCAATCTTTACTGGATACAAATGCCATCCCTGGCCTTTCCTGCCTTTTTCTGTAATTTCCCCGTTTCTGACAGAGAAGAAATCCATTCCTCTTCCCAATCCAATACCGATCGCTTTTACATACGCTTCTTTCGCCGCCCAATACTGGAAAAACAGTTCCGGTCCCTCATTTATTACATCTTCCGCTTCTTCTGCCGTATAGAAATTCCCGGCTATCTCCCTGTAATCCGGGCATCCTGCCATTTCCTGCACATCCACTCCGATATCCATTCCGACAGCGAATCCCTCCAGTATGAATTCCCCCGAATGCGAAATATTAAAATTGACTGTCTGCTTTCCTGCGATTTCTTTATGATAAGGCTTACCCAGTTCATTGACAGAAAAATCAACTGTTTCCACATCTAAGTATCTTTTCAAGAGAATTCGCACGATAAGTTTCCCGGCAATATAACGCATCCTGTCTTCAGGAAAGCGGAACTTTCCGGCTTGCTCCGACTCCTGCTCACTCAGGATATATTCATGATTCTTCCAGAAATCTGTCATTTCCGGCCAACAGATGCACCATATATGTATCTCATTTTCACGGATACGAAGTTTGTCTGCTGACAGAAATTCCTTCTCCCCGCATCGTTTAACCTCCATTTTTCATTCCCTGAAGCGGTCTCTCAACCTCACTTATTACTTCGTCTTCGTAATCCCGCAGATAAAAATGCCCTCCCGGAAATATTCGGTAGTCAAAATCATTATCCGTATACTTTCCCCATTCACAGATTGCACTCTCATCCGCTTCACCGTCCTTTTCTCCGCCAAATGCAGAGATAGGTGTATGCAGCACTACTCCCGCTTTATCATAATACGTTTCATCCATGGTAAAATCCGCCCGCAGCATAGGCAGAAAGAAATCCAACAATTCCTGATTCTCTAGTATCTCTTTTGGCGTCCCTTCAAATCTTCCCAGTTCCCTCTTAAACGCTTCATCCGGAAGATGATAGATTGGCTTCGGTTCCGGAATGCTGGGAATCCGGCTGCCGGAAATAAACAGGTATTTCGCTCTATATCCCTCTGCCTCCAATCGCTTTTCCAGCTCATAGGAGATCTTCCCGCCCATACTGTGCCCCCATAAGGCATACGGTCCGTCCACAACCTCTCTTACAGCCTCTTCCAGATCATCTAACATAACCGGCATATCTATATACGGTTTCTCCATGATCCGTTCTTCCCTTCCCGGAAGCTGGACTGGACATACCGTTACTTTTCCCTGCATCTTTTTCGCCCACTGATTATAAGCAGACGCGCCGCCTCCTGCAAACGGCAGGCAGAACAAGGTTATTTTCTCTTTGTTGATATTTTCTGTATTTTTTATCAATTTCAAATTCACTTTTATATTCCTCTTGTATCATGTTCTTTTTGTTCTGTTTATCATCCTTTTGCAATACGCTTTTCCCAGGTATTTCTTATTCCTATCATGGATTAGTTCACTCTAACTCTTTATCAAAAAAAATTTTGGTCCATCCTAATATTAAACCAGACGCCAAAACAATATGCGCTACCATAATCCCGTTTACGATCAGGGAATATCCAATCACAGAAAAAACACCTGCTATCGCGCATTCAATAACTAAAATTACCCTCGCGCGCATCCCATAAACTTTTTTCTCTTTCGCATCCAACTTCTTGCTGCTGGCATCTACCGGCGTCATGATAAATATAACGCCAACCGCGACAAACCATATGATCCGCATTTGCCATATTACAGCCGGAGCAGACGCCAGATACAGACTGCATAGAAGGACAAGGATACCGGAAACAGCCATGCAGCCCCCTGCCTTTTCCAAATGAATCCCTCCGGCATACTGCCTTAAAACAGTAAAGGGCAATAAAAAGACTATCATCTCCATCCAATTCCCCGTTATGATGCCAAGTATGACGATGATAAGGTATATTACCACCCTGCCCAGCAGTACGCCGTAAGCATATTCATACAGCCTGCGGTCTTTCTCTTCAAGAATCCCATTCCTGCTTTGTAGTTCAAAAAGCCGACCAGCCATTTTTTTCCACACTAGAATTTCCTCATTTTCTTAACTTCTTCCGGCTCATCTTCCTGATAGTACAGCCAGTTGCACGCCAGATTTGCCGTATACGCCGTCAAGCAGAGTGCAAGACAGTTTACAGCTCCAAGCAGTTTGATTCCCAGGTTTTTTCTGATTATTTTTTTCATAGTTACAAAGCCTCCTTTTTTCCGAAAGTTTACACAAAAATCGCCCTCTTTTCAATTACCGCGGCAAAAACGGTAACTTTTTGGGCGATTTTTGCACGTCCTTATTTGATTGTAAAGATCAGCTTAACAGAGAACTCCCGTTCTCCTGCCTCCACTCGCATAATTCCCGCATACTTTTTAACCAGTTTTCCAACCGTGTGCAGTCCGATCCCGTGACTGTCCGCGTCTCTTTTGGTGCTTATGTACCTGTCCTTGTCCTTTAACAGAGGGACGACATACCCATTGCAAAATTCCATGACAAGGAAATGCCCCGCATTTCCCATATACATCCTGCATTCCACATATCTGCCATCTTCTGTCTTTTCTGCCGCTTCCAGTGCGTTATCCAAAAGATTCCCTACGATCGAGATCAAATCCAACTCTTCCAGAAAATCCAGTCTGAGATCATTACCCAGGGTAATCCTATAGGATATATCCTTAGATTCTGCAAGAAATTTTCTTTCACATAGGATGCTGTTCAAGATCGGATGCTCACAATATACACTTTTTTGAAGATTCTGAATCCGGACGCCTAAATGTTCCATGATGTCCTTAACCTCTTGATTCTCTCCTTCTTCTATCAAGCCGGCTACTGTACAGATAAATTTATTTATATCGTGTAAGAATGCTCTGTTATCCTCATTAACCTTATTCATATACTGCAGATTGGCAATCTCCGCCCTGCTTTTCTGGTATAGCCGGTCCATCTTCTTCACTTCTTCTGATTTTTCTACAAACCTGTCAAATACTGTGAAAATGAAGATATTCGTCATTAACAGAAGCGAAGCTCCTACCGGAACCATGACCCTGTTCATTCCTTCAAAAGAAGTGTGCGAATAAAACATACATCCTAACATAACGATCGTTGCGGTTGGCAGCATGAGCAGCACTGTAAATGTTTTATTTTCAATCGTCAGATAATCCCTTTTCCTTGTTACCTGATTAATGCATTTAATAAACAGAAATGTCATGGTACTCATCAGCAGGAGTGCTAATGTCTTTTCTGTTTCAGTCCTGAAGCCCTCGGACGCACCAGTCACGCCATATGCATTCGTAAGTGCCGCAAAGAGAAATTCGGGAATAATTGCCAGCACATAATAGCAGCATACCGTAACCAGCTTCTTCCATATATTTCCCCGGAACACAACCATAGACGCGATCATATAGATTACCGGAATCATTACCATATTAAGTATTGAGGATTCCAGGCGGTTGGTTCCGAACATTGCCAGTGCTGCGATACAATATACGAGAAATTTTCCCAGAATCTTTCTCTTCTGTATGGGAGTATGTTCTTTTCCAAGTCCTCCAACAGATACATCTGAAGAAGACAAATCAAATAATCTCTTATTATCATACCATGCCGTTCCTTTCCCCAAGAAATGTTATCAGTGCGTCGGCAAACTGTCCTTTTCTCGACCTCGAAACATTCAACTGGATTCCAAACGACAGCAACGCAACGTTCTTTTCCAATCCTTCCACTTTTGCCAAATTCACAATATAGCTGTTGTGTGCATACTCAAATCCCCTTCCGGCCAGACACTCATACAGATCACTTAAAGATTCCTTGCAATGCATCTCTTCTATCTTTCCCTGTCTAGCAATGTATATCGTACAGCCCCTTTTCGCCAGACAGATATATAAAATGTCTTCCGTATGGATGCGCATTATCCTTCCCGCCGATGTAACTGTCACGGAAGAATCTCCACAGCACAATTTCACTTTTAATAAAATCATAGGTATTTCCTTTTTCAGACTTCTGTCATGCAGATCCTTCATGATGTACCGGAACGGTTGTCCAACATTAATGCTGTCAGGAGTCGGTTCAAAACAGCCGGAGCAGAACACCAATATCGCTGCTTCATTATATTCCCTCAGCTTCAGTACTGTTTTATTTCCATCCAATCCAGGCATACGCATATCCATAAAAATCAGATCATGCAAAATATCCGCATCTTCCAATAATTCTTTTCCTGATTCATATTCATAAAACCGTATCTCATTCGAAGACAGAATCCCTTCCGTTTTTATGACCGTCTTTATTTTCTCCCTGTATTCTTTATCATCGTCGCAAATTGCTATTTTACACATATTCATCCTCCAGTGTTAGTTTCTTCTAACCCTTTCCCATAAAAAAACCATCTTGCAGAATCTGAATCCTAAGATTATTTGCCTGTTCCTATAACTCCGGTTCCAAATCTGCGAAGATGGGATCTTCAAAAAATTCCTGTATTGTAATATCCAATCCATCGCATATCTTTTTAATTGTAACTACGCCAGCATTCCTGCTTTGTCCATACAAAATATTTTTCAGTGTTGAAGGCGGGACGCCTGAGCGCACCGCCGCTTCATTCACTGTGATATCTTTCTGCTTAATCAGATCGTTTAACCGATATATGACCGCTGTTTTTATATCCACGGAATCAACCACCTTTTTTTCTTCTATTTTATATAAACCGTCTTTAAAAGGTCGCCCATATATAGTCTTTTTGATCTATGTATGATATTTTTTGACAGTTTTCCTGTTTTTAGAGAAATCCGCAAAAAACCTGTCTTTATCAGACGCAGAAAAGCCCCACGAGAACACATCCGGTCCTGCGCAGGGCTTTTCACTTATCATACTATTTTCCATATTTTTTATTTTCCAATGTGCCGGGCCGGAGCCTCCGTTCTTCTTTCCCACTGTTGCCAGTCATCGTTTTGCCTTTTTCATACTTTTATTTTTCTCATTCTTTCCTGATAAAATCATTATTGTTACGTCTATGAAATAACACCGTAAAAAAACACTGCCAAACAGACAGTGCACCTCATTTTATGCATCTGGCTGCCATTTTACAGGCCCTGTAGCTTTGCGTCCCAGACTTTCATCTGGTTTGCCGATTTCCTTATTATAGCTCTAATCTTATGCAAAAAATTGATTTTATTATACTTTAACGCTCAACTATACACAAGAAAAATTTATCGTTTTAACGCCCGAAAAACAAAAAAGAACAGCCGATACATATACCCGAACTGTTCTTCTACTTCCGAAGTCCACGCAGCATTGACATTACTGTTTCCTGCTCATTTGTACTCAGATCGTTCCATATTCCTAGAACTTCTTTCTGTTTTTCTGTCAGATTCTCTGAATTATCTTCCTGAAAAAACTACGATAATGTCACGCCCAAAGCTGTACATATTTTTCAAGTGTGATCAGCGACGGCAGGTTTTCCTGCGCCATGATTCTTCCCAGTGACGACTGGGAAATTCCCGACAGTTGCGATAATCTGCATTTACTGATATCACGCTTTTCACATAGAGATGTTATTTTATCCGCAATATACTTCTCTATCTACAAGTAACTATTCCTCATTTCCGCTATTACATGTTCTTATTGCACCTGTAATAGCAAAAAAATATTAGTTATCAACTTTGCAAGTATTCATTTCCACAATAGGAAGCATACACATAAAAAAATAAAGATACTTTCCTTTCCGCAAAAGTCATTTTCGCTTATATCATTTTTATAATATCACAGCAAGTTACGTTTATCACATAAAAGTTTGAAGCATAATCATTCAAAACAAAAAGCCGAAAGCCACATTGTTATCTGTGACCTCCGACTCCATTCTATCTTATACTACACCATCCTTACACTCAAATCAGCTCCTCTCTCCGGCTCATCTTTTCCCTGTTTTTCCTGGATGATTCTCTTATTGATTTCCAAGCGTTCATGGATCGACGGTTTCTTCTCTTTTCCTGTTATTTCCTTTCTTTCAGCTTTCCCCGCATCCTTAACTGCTATATTTGCTTCACCGCCAGTTCTTGGCACAGCTTCTCTGCTCTCATTTTTCTCTGCTACCTGCTGTTCTCGTCTCTCCTTCACACCTTTTTCTTCCAGGCTGCAAAAGCTCTGCAGATACGGCAGTACATGATTCTGCATATCTGTCAGATCTTCCATATACTTCTGATACTCTTCATTGCCTTTTCCTTGCTGGTAGCTGATCCAGCTTTCATCTGTCAATTTCATTTCATTCTGCATCTTTAACTGACTGATGATACCGCCGTTTCCGGTACCAATATCTATCTTACCTTGAAAATGATGCAGCATCTTGTCGCCCTTCTCAGCATAATATACTGTAAAAAACATCTGTGCTGTCGTTTTTGGTTTGTTAGTCTTTGGATCACGATCAGCATACCAGACTTTGTCCTGTTCTATGGTTTTGGAATCCAAATCAGATAACTTCTGGCATCTTGGATTCCCCAGTTCACTTTTCTCACAATAATTCACATACACCATTGGTTGCATATCTTTTGGAAGTTCCGGTTCATAGGCTTTTAGCCTTTCAATCAATACACCTGCACGAACAGACAAGTCGCATTCTTCGTCTACAATATCTTTCAAGTAAGAAACATAGTAATGAATATTTCCACTTCGCAAATCCAGCATTACTTCCTGTACCGTATTTTCTCCCGGCTCCACATTATCCCGATACTCATATGGATCAAACGCTTCTGCAATCTCATCCAGTGCCTCTACTAACTGTTCTGTGGTCATCTTCTCTGGATACATTGCTTCTCGAACATCCCGCATCGGAACGTACTTATAGTCAGGTAATGCTTCATGAATTTTCTCAATTCCTTCCCGTACCAATGCAAGTTCCCCATAAAACCGAACATCATCCATCAGATTTCCAAACACAGTATTTCCTTTTACAATTGCAAATTCAGCTTCATCATAGTAACTGTCTTCCGGATCATGATAAATAATTCCCATCGAGCATCCCAGATACGCTGTTTTTGGATTCTCCCTATATTTTTCATAGACTGCAGCAATCTGATTAGCATCGGTACTTTTTTCATACGCTCCCATATCATGGAACTCATCGCATTCTGCCGCAAAGTATTCCAGATATGGTTCTTTCTTCGGTGGCATATTGTTAAGGACGTTATCAATCATGTTATAATTTGCTTCTTCCAGTTCCTCCACCTTTGCCAAAGGCTTATATTCGCCCTGGCTTTTCTGAATCTCTGCCATTACAACCTCATCCATTTCTTCTACTTTCTCCATCAACCGATCATAATCTCCACGGATGCGTTCTCCATTCCAGCCTTCGTCTTCCAGAAGTTCCTCTGCCGCTTCTTCAATAGAAATTTCATCATTCTCATAAACGCCACCATCTATCAAGCGGAAATCTTCATCGTAAAAGGAATAATCATATCCTTCTTCTGTTCTCTGAATAGCAAAATACCGTTCTCCTACCTCATATGCCAGTTCATTAAGAACCTGTTCTTCCAGATTCAGGAAAGAATCCAGCTGTTCAAAACTGATACTGTCTACAAAATGGGCAGTTACCTTTTCCCCGTCATTCAGAACTACGATATCACTGACAGACAGGGAGTGACCACGGAAGTCTTCCGGTCTGTCAATGTTGAACCTTTCAAAAATATCATCCAGTGACATATTTCCTGATAATTCACCAACATAGACCAGTTTATAATCTTCTTTTTTTATCTGCATACCATGACTTTCAATAAAACTCATATTCATAAATGCATAGTTTTCGCCCGGTGAATCATCCCGGATCTGATAAATTCCAAATGTCCTTCTTGTTCCTAACAACAGGTTTGCTTCTTTCAAAGACTGAATCTGTGGATATTTCTGCATTTCCCATTCCAGACTGCGGAAACGCTCCAGTTCTGTCATAGACATCTGATAATGTTCCGGTCCTCGTTCAATTTCCATGCGTTCTGTGACATACATCGGTGATGAAAAATTAGTGATCAGATAGATATCTGCTCCGGCATCGTATAATTTCAGTGCTTCTTCCTGCTCAATGACACTCATAGGCTCCTGAAATGCTCCTAAATTTTCTTCTGCATAATCTAGGTTGTTATCCTTTATCCGTTCCCACATCTGCAATTCCATTCCAAACAAACCGTCGTGTGCCTGTATCATTTCTTTACTCGCATATTCACCTTTACTGCCATCACTTCCAAGGCAATAAATCTTAGAACCCATTCTGTGATAATCCAAGGCTGCTTCTTTTCTAAGTGGCACCATATCTTCTGCTGTATATCCATAGTCACGTAATTCCAGCTTACCTATGGTTGGATCCAGCAGTTCTTGAATATCCATTCTTGCGTCATCCAGCAAATCCTCTACACCTTCTTGATCTGCCTGACTCACTGCATCTGCCAGATTTCTTACCAAATTCCTAACTTTCTCTTCCTCGCCGATCAGATTCGCATATTCAAAAATCTGTTCTTTTACATCTGTTGAAAATTCTATATCTCTACGCTCTGCCTGAGCAATCCGTTCCTGCGTATATTCCTGCATTTTCTGCGTTTCTTTTCCTGTTATCATATTTCTCGCCATATAAGTTCCTCCTGTGTTCTAAAAAATGGCATAACAGGCAGAACCTTCTTCTACCAAATTATGCCATCTTTCCTGTTTATTTATTCCAGACCGAAGTCCCGTTTTCTGTTTTCCTTGCCAGTTTCACTTTCCCGCTGACTCTTTTCTTTATAAATCTGCAGTTTTTCATGGATAGAACCACGTGTCGGTCTTTCTTCTTTCTCATCTGATTCAGACACCTCTGTTTCTGCATCTTCCCGTTCATCCATATTGAGCAATGCATTTAATTCTGACAGTCGCTCCAGTTTCTGGTTCAACTCCTCTTCTTTTGGAAATGGCTTTCCAACCTCTTCTTTTGCATTTGCAAGCTGTTCATATACTGTTTCCAGTCTTTGTTGTGCTTCTGAAAGCTTCTCTGGATAACTGTCCAACAGATTGTTGATACGAGTAATATTTCCAAGTGCATCTGCTCCAAGATGAACTTTCGAGACAGCCTCATGTTTGACAGATAGAATAAATTCTTTACTCCATCCATCAAACTGAATCCTCATATTGAATCCCTGATAGTTTCCGATATCCATCGCAGCATCTACAGCTTTAATATCTTTACATACCGCCAGAAGTGCTGCTCCTGCCTCTTTCTTTTCTGTGAACTCTTTGCCGCCAATCTCCATAGTAAACTGCTCTGGATCTGTGATTTTATGCTCTGAGTAATGAGCGATGTCTGCCTTGTAGCTGTCAATGATTTCTGTCAGTTTTGCAATCTGTTGTGGAAAATTCCTTGCAATATCATCTTCCAGGCGGTACTGGTTATTCATGTGGTTGGCTTTTAAAAGTTTTAATTTTGCCACATCAACATCCAATGCCATCTTCTCTTTTACTGCTGGATTTCCGGTTGCAAGAGCTTTGACCTCTGCATAGGAAAGTGCCGCTTCGTCCACATCTTCACAGCTTCGCACAGGTGCTTTGCTGGTCATAATCTGAGAAATGAATTTCTGCTTGTTCTCAATCAACTGCCACATGTAGCTGTCAAATGTGGATTCAGTTACATACCGGAAGATATGAACCTTTTTATTATGATTTCCCTGACGGATAATACGCCCTTCCCTCTGTTCCAAATCAGATGGTTTCCAGCCAATATCCAGATGGTGCAACGCAATCAGACGATCCTGCACGTTGGTCCCGGCACCCATCTTTGCTGTTGAGCCAATCAAAAAACGAACCTGCCCGGATTTCACTTTTCCAAACAGCTCCGTCTTCTTTGCTTCTGTATTTGCATCATGAATAAAAGCAATCTCTTTTTCCGGTACACCTTTCGCTATCAGTTTCTGCTTCAAGTCATCATAAACATTGAAACTGCCATCACCTTTCGGTGTGCTCAAGTCACAGAAAATCAATTGTGCAGATTTCTGTGCTGCCGTGTCTTTCCAGATCTCATAACTTTTCTCTGCACAGACTGATATTTTGCTTTCTGGATTATCTGGCAATAATTCGTTCACCAAACGCTGATCCAATGCCAATTTTCTTCCATCATTGGTAATTTTCAGCATATTATCAACCGAAGCATCTACCCCTCCGTTTCTGACAACTTCTGCACGTTCCCCCAGACTTTCTACGATTTCTTTCTGCTGTTCCGTTGGTTTCAGCACCACTGTTTCATATTCCGCCTCTGGCACAGGAAGCTTTAACTGATCGGAAGTCTTGATATCTGCAATCTCCTTAAACATATTCATCAGTTCCGGAATATTATAAAATCTTGCAAATCTTGACTTTGCACGGTAGCCTGTTCCTTCGGGGTCGAGTTTGTCAAGATACTTTTTGTGGATTTTCTAAATTAAACGATTTGTCCGTAAAAAAGCCACCCAAAACCTCGTGCTTGCAGATGTCCTGAAACACCGTATTCAAAGGCTTTTTGGCACTTTCGGACTGCTTTACATTTACGATGAATGTTGTCTTTCCAATTCGCTGTGAATAAGAATATTTCTGTTCTTTCATATAGTCAGTTCCTCTCTTTCATAAAATTTGATTGCTGGGCATTCACATTAGAGCACCCAGTAACCGCAGATTTTCAATATATCAAGAAGTCATTAAGTCGTGAGTATAATGGAAATGGTTATCTTTCCATACCACGCTTGTTTCTTCGAGCCTTGATACGCTCCTGTCGTTCTTTTTCCCTTGCTTCTTTTTCGGCTCGTTCCTGTGCTTCCTTAAAAGAAAAAAGTTGCTTCACTTTTTCGGTAAAAAGTTTAGCAACTTCGGGGAAATGCTCCAACGCTTGAAGAAAAGGTCTGCACTTTTCTTTCAGTTCGTTGTATTTNTTGGCAAGGGCAGTAAGCTCAGAATAATCCTCTTTGGAGATTGCCATTTTACCTGTGATTGTTTTCTGCCCCATACGGTCAATCTCGTTATAGGTTTTAGAAACATTACGGGCAGGCTCATATTTTATCTGTTCACGCTGAATGCGCTTCTGCAACTTCTCCAAGCGTTCCTTGTCCTGCTTGATTTGATATTGCAGGGAAGTCAGGTGTTCTGCTGTACTTCCGTATTCGCCACGCTGAAAGCCTTTGAAGCCTTGCTCCGTCATATGGTTAAACAATTCATCTTGCAGAATACTGTATGAAGCTCGGAACATCGGTTTTCCGTTCTTTCTGAGAAGCGGATTGCCTTTTTCGTCGGTCAGCGGAATATCCGATTTCCATTTCTTTGAATGGCTGATTTGATGAACAACTTCCTTAACCGTTCCTCGCAGTTTTTCATCTTTGCAACGCTTGCTCCATAGGATTTCTTTTTCGACCACAGGCAACACCATAGCGTGCAGATGATAATGGTAAACCTCTTTTCCGAGTTCCTCAGTAGCAGCCACATTGATTTCGTCAGCGTGCATTACAGCCGATATGATATTGTCAGCGCCGAATTTTTCTTCAATGAAATGGAACGCTTCTTCATAAAACTGCTTTGCGTATTCGTAGCCACCGTTACGCTCAAAGTACATTGTGTTCACATCAATCACAATCTCGTTAAAGAGTGTAGCATCTTTTCTCAACCCACGGAGCGACACCAGCCCGTCGGTTTCCATCTGCTTTAATTGTTCCATATAGGTCGGGGCAAAAGGCTTTTTGAAATGCACATTATAGGGTATGCGTTCCTCAATCACATTCATATTTTCATAGGTTTCATTCTTGCGTTCGTTGTGCCTTTCTGCCTTGCTCACATCAGAAGCGGTGTACTTTTTAACCCTTGCACAACTCATATCCGCCTTGTTGTTTTTCGCCATTTTTGCTCTCCTTTCTCGGCAGGGCGAAGCCATTACACAACATTCTTTGAATGTGTGTAACCCACTATGACACTTTCAGACTTCGTCTGCAAAGATGTCGTGGGCAAGGGTGTTCCCCCTTGACCTCCTTTGATACCTCAATCATAAAAACAGACTGTCCCATCAGCAGACAGCCTGCATTTATTCTCTCGGTATATCGCCCATCGGCAAAGACCAGTACCACAGAAAACCTTTCTTTCGGGAGATAACTCCTGCGTTCTTCTTTGCCTTTTTAATGGTCGATTTCCTGAACCCTGCGGCTTCAAGTTTTTCTTCACAATCCGAAGAAAGCATTTCTCCGTCTTTCAGCATTTCAATCAGAAATGCTTTCGCCTTGACTTCCTTATCGTTGGGTCTGCCGATTTTCGGGGCGAGGGATTGGAACGCTTCTTCCGCTGTCATTTCCATTTCGGAAATAAAGTCCACACCTTTCTCAGATACTTCAAACAGAATGGCAGAGCCTGTCGGGGCAAGGTTGGATTTTACCTGCACCAAATATCTTTCCGCAGGTACTTCCTTGTTCGGTGTGCGTGTGATTGCAAGAATACTTCTTGCAGCACCCGCAATGTCAATCGAACCGTTAGTACGGTAAAGGGGATTGGTATCTCTCATCTTGTTCATATGAGCGATAATCACAATCGCACAGCCTGTATCTTTCGCAACCGCTATCAGATGATTAAACTCGGCTCGTGTTTCGTTGGCATTGTTCATCGAACAACTTTCTCCGATATAGGAACTCATCGGGTCAAGAATTAAAAGTTTTGCGTGGTACATCTCAATCGCTTCACGAATACGGTTATCCCCAAAGGACAAAGATTTTTCATCTTCCTTGATGAAGATGAGGTTTTCTCCGTTCCCACCAGCCGAATTGAA
>FMEL01000013.1:48325-120436 GCA_900066355.1 uncultured Ruminococcus sp. | reverse complement strand
TGCCACCTGTGCAATACAGAATAGCATCCATGTGTTCAGCCTAGTTCATATAAATATGTGTCCAGGATTCTGGGTACATATCAATTCTCAGCGTTTTTGATTGGTTTTAAATATTACGATACTTTTTTACCTTAGAATTAATGGACATAAAGCCTGTTTCAGGATGTCGCGGATAAATATTCTTATACCTGTAAGTACTCAGCACGATCCCCATGAGTCCATAAGAAATTATAATACAGCTTCCTCCGGCTGAAAAAAACGGAAGAAATGTTATTGATTGCGGAAATACGCCAAGATTCTCAAGGACATTTATCAAAAAACTGATGAGAAATACAATTCCGCACCCGCATCCCATCATCATACCCAGCTGATTTGTCTGTCGCAACGCAGTGTTAAAGATTGCAAAAATCAGAACCGCAAGAACACAGCACAAAAGTATAGCTGCAATTATTCCATATACAGATGACAGATAGGTCAGAATATAATCCGCGTTAAATGCTGGCAGGATTCCCGTTACATCTGATTTGCTTTTCCCGATCAGCTTATTCTGTCTCCAAAGTGAATGCAACATTTTTGTGAGATAGTCTGTTTCACTACCGCTGGAAAACATCGCCTGTATGCGCGCAATTTGATATTCCGCCAGCCTGTTTCTCAGGTACATACCCAGGAAAGCTGCTATGGGCGCGGTCAAAAACACAGCCCAGATTCCACAGATAGTTCTTTTCTTTCTGACAGTAAACCAGTCCTTTTTGATTGCGATCGTCAACATAGTCAGCATAGTTACCAGCATCACACAAGCTGTCCTGAGTGCCGGCAGGCTGTAAACTAATATTACTGGAGCAATCAGCCATAAGATTGCTCTTATCAGTCCCTTATATCCCCACCCATGATATTTATATAAAATTGCTCCATATATGGGGACATAAAACAGCATCAGTTTTTGTACATCCATGCCTCTTCTGCCTCCTGGCAGTGATATAAAAATCCTTGCTCCGTTTACCTGGCCTCCTTCCAATATAACCAGCAAACAGACGGACAATAAAACAGCTGCAATTATTTTTGAAAATTTTGCCAGTACGGTATAGTCCAGCAGATACAAAATCATCATGACAGCCAGCCCGATCATAACATGAAACACATATCTGTCAGAACCGGCTGCCGCATTCTCACTGGCTTTTCCGGAAATCCCTGCATGTATCAGAACACCTGCAATGCTGATAAGTATAATCATTCCCAAAAGTTTCCATGCAGCCTGAGGTCTGTGGATACTGTCAAGGGAGATTCCTGTTTCCACAGGATCCCCCATGTCTCTGACGGCTTCCTTCTCTGCCTGTTCATGATCCATGCCTGCCTTCATGTTTTCCGCAATCTGATCCTCCATATGATCCTGCAGTTCCTGTTTTATGTATGGTCTGGCTTTTGTGCAGCGAATCTGTTCCAGCAATAATTTCAGATATTCATCCATAACTCACACCTCCAGTATAAGCACATTGGTCACTGCTGCAGAATACTCTTTCCATTCCTCTATTTTCTTTTCCAGGAATCCTCTTCCCTGTCTGGTAAGGCTATAATACTTTCTGGTCTTTCCAGCTACATCCTGTTCATATACTGTCAGGAGTCCTTTCTCTTCCAGGTTGTGCAGCAATGGATAAAGAGTTCCAGCCTTCAACTCAAATACATTCTGAGATTTTTGCCTCAGTGTGTCGATCATCTCATATCCATACATATCCTTTTCAGACAAAAGTTTCATTACAAGCATTGCCATACTTCCTGAAACCAATGCTCTTTCAATAGCCATCTGGTCCACCCCCTTCTTAGAATAAGTTATATATCGGCGCTCTATATATCGGTTGTCTATATAATAGATTATTTTACATTATTTGTCAATATATCAATAAAATTTATCAAAACTAATGGCTATTACCATTCATTGATTGTTTCGGTAATTGACATATTGTATGTGCTTCGCCGGGGCGTAGGCCGCAGCAATGGCGGTAACGAAAGAAAACACAATAACAATAGCAAGTAATTCTACCGGCATGCTCCACAGAGTTCCAAAATACCATGTAAGCAGCTTGATATAAGGCGCCTTTTTGAATAAAAAAATTTCCATTCATATTATATATCGTAAAAAATAGTGGATGGTAACAAAAAAATTTAATTTTTTTCAGTTGAGATCCAAACTACAGTTTTGGTTTTCAGAAGATTATCTTTTAGAGGTAAAAATAATGAAAAGCAGCCGATATTCTCATTTTATAAATCATGAGATACCGGCTGCAACTGCTGTTATAAAATATTTAGTCCAATAAAACTCCCTCTATTTGTATTTTTTAGAAAAGATTTGCACGTCTAACTCATCACTGAAATAACGAGAATGCGACGCACAATTATTCAAGTCGTTGAGTCACTCTTGAAAGTAAAACCGTATTACACTTGTAAAAAAGGTCTGCCGCTTCTGCACTCAGATTTTTTAGCAAGTGTAATATTCTACATATTCCTGAACTCTCCTTATGGAGTAACATATCACTGATATGGACAAACAGATACCTTTCGACGATCAATCAGTCTATTAATTGTTTTAGTAGCAACATCAAATTGAATCAATTTCTTTATATAACTTTATTAATTGCCTAAGCAAATTTTCATATTCTTTTATTGTCTCATCCGAGTCAGACTCTTTTACTATATCCTTGTCATTTCGTAGATTAGAAATTTCAAATGGGTATTGGTTCAATAATTTGATTGTTTCTTTGCAATTTGGGATTAATTGATTTCTTTTATTATATGGAATCGCATTTATGCGCTCTCTCAAATTATGCCGCAGATTGTATGCAAGCCAGTCTGCCGTATCAAAAAAAGCACGATATTCATGTCCATATGCTTTCTCAAGATTTCCTTTGATATAAGAATAGTAATCGTATCCTTCCGGCACTTTTTTAGTTGTGCTAGCAAAAATCCTTACAATATGATCATATGCATCCCGGTGCTCTTTTAATGGCTGAATCAATGCATCCCCATTTTCTGATATTTCTTCGGCTGTAAGTAGATAAATTTTGGTTTTTTGATGTAATTGATATATCTTTTTCCACAACAGTCCAATCTCATCGTTTTGCATTAGATTAAAAACATTTTGTTCAGCCATTTAAAATACCCCGCTATTGAATTAATGAATTTTTAACTTTGACTCCTTTTCCCTCATTACCAGAAACGATTTTTCATCTAGAATACGGTCACCAAAAATCCGCCAGGATCCACGTCGCTTTATTCGGTACGCTTTAATAGTGGAGATTTGTCCGTTTTCATAGTCTCTTGAAAAATTTTTCCTATATTTAAAAGTTTCTACTATCCCCCATAGAGTTCCTGCAACTATAAAAAAAAGAAGTACTGCTACAGCTTCAATCATAATTATTCTCCTTATCATCCCAGTTGCATGCATCGTCACAATCGGACTGCATCCCAAGGTCTTTTGGTTCAATCACATTTCTTACACTACTACCTGCACTATATTTTTCTCTTCTGTAAATTATGCTAAGATGAACAAATATTTCTCTGTAAAGTAACAAAAGAATAAATCCAACAAATATACAGGATAGTAATATAACTCCTTTCCTAGATGCCACAGATTGCAATTGTGGATTTCCAAGGAAGCAAACTGCTGAAATCAAATCAATCAATGCAAGCAAAAACGTAATTCCCTGCAATAAATTCACTTGAAATACCTGTTTTTTCTTTGCAATCGAACACCCAGCATCATACATATTGTTAATTGCCTGCAATAATATCGTAATATAAAATGGTTTTATATCTGTCATGCTAAATCCACACACTAGTTCTATAAAAATGGTAGCCGTAAAAACCATAGTTTTTATCAGACATTCTAAATAGCTGTCCGTTGTAAGTTTTTCAATCACTCCATACCCTTCCTTCGTAATCAAAAAAAAGCAGAGCCATCCCTCCAAAAGGAACGAACTCTGCTAATATTACAATCCTCGGCAGGATATTATGCCAAAGCCCCTACTTTCTTCGGATTTCTTATGTCTAATTTCTAAAAAACATTTGTATAATCATAACATTATACACCTTGAAAAGCAAGCATCTTTTTAAATTTTCAAAAATCAGATGGTATCAATCAGATCACTTCCACTAGTAATCTGACTCCAGTGATTTTCACGTTTGTCCGCATTTTTCTCAAAGTATGGAAGTCGCGTTTCTTCCAGTTTCTCCAGACATGGGATGCTTCCATCCAGATACTTTTTGATTCTCCGGATGGTACTGTTAAGTCTGGTAATCACAGATCCAAGTTTCACATCCATCAGTTCATAACCAAAGGGCTTTGCTTCTGACATCCACAGGTCTTCTCTGAAAATTTTCATTTTTTCTAAATTATCTACGATTTCCGGAATTTCTTTTTCACAGATTTCTTTTAAAGCCGGTTTCTGGTTCTTATCTAAAATATTTTTATATGGACACCAAGATCTGCCTTATCGGTCAGCACTGCTGCCAGCTTTTCATAATAGGCAAATAGAGCAGCATATTCCGGGGAATTCTCCTGGCAGATTTCCATCATCTTCTTTAATTCCTCATAGTAGGCACCAGTGTCAACGCCGCTCTCCACCACCTCCCGATCAAAAGTACCAGCCATTGGATCCTGGTACAAAAGATATTTAGATGGATTCTGCGCTTCCTGATTTGCCTTTCCATTTAAGAACAATGAGTCGAAAGCATCCAAAACCGTAAAATCTTTCAGATTTCCCCCCACATACTCCTTAAACTCTTCCTCCAATAATCCGAAAGTTTCTATATAAACAAATAGAGTTTTATCATAAAAGTCCCGAATACCATTGTCAACGGATTTTTCGTATATTTATATTTTTACCGTCTCATAACCAACTCTCTCACTTCGAACATGTAGCAAAAAATCTATCATACCAGATAAGGAATGTCAAGACTGTCCAGATTTTACGGCTGTTATCTGCCTTTTTCTCTTTGTGCTCTTTCAGAAGTAAAAGAAGCTTATCTGTATGAAAAAACTCTTCTGCTTCTTTCGAGGTAAATAACTCCTTTACCATCTGATACCAGTCATCCTGCCGCAGCCACACACGGATTGGAATTGGAAAACCAAGTTTCTTACGTTCATCGGTTTCCTGTGGTATGAATTGAGAAACAGCTTTACGGAAAATATATTTGGTTGTACCCGCTGCAATCTTGGCTTCTTTTGGAAGCTTTGCTGCAAAGTCAAAAACTTCTTTATCCAGAAATGGTACTCTGACTTCCAATGAATGTGCCATGCTCATTTTATCTGCTTTCTGCAAAATATCGCCAGGAAGCCAGTAGCTCAGATCTACAGACTGCATTTTTTCCATGTCTTGAAGTGATCCTCTGTTTTCTGACTCAAGTTCTTCAAAAAATGGTCTTAAATATTCCTGTGTGGAAGGTCCTGTTACTTTATTTTTCAAAATCTGCGTTTTCTCTTTTTCACGGTAAATATATGCATTTCCGATGAAACGTTCTTCCACTTTCATTCCTGCACGGATAAGGAAATCCCGTCCCTTCACATCCGGCAGCTTTGCAGCCAGTTTTCCAATTACACGTCTGACACCAAATGGAATCCAGGCAATTTTTTTCAATGATTCCGGTTCTCTGTAAATATTATATCCACCGAAAAGCTCGTCTGCTCCTTCTCCGGAAAGAACAACCTTGACATGACCTGCAGCCTCTTTTGAGAGAAAATAGAGTGCAACGGCGGAAGCATCCCCAAGGGGCTCATCCATATGATACATAACATCTGGAAGGGCATCCCAGAATTCCTGCTTGGATATGATTTTCACATGGTGTTTCAAACCTGCTTTTTCTGCCACTTTGGCAGCTTTGTTTACTTCACTATATCGGTCTCCCTCATCGAATCGCACTGTAAATGCCTGATCTGCGCCAGAGGAAGAAGCCAGATAACCGGAATCCACTCCCCCGGATAAAAACGCGCCGACTTCCACATCACTTAACATATGATGCTTCACTGAATCCTTTAGAATCTCGGAAAGCTGGCTCCGCAGCTGCGCCATATTCGTCTTATAGTCCCACTGACCTGGTGTAAGCTTTGGTTTGAAATAAGTCTTTATTTCATAGCTTCCGTTTTTATATAAAAGCATATGTCCAGGCATCAGTTTATAAATTCCCTTAAAGAAGGTCTCTTCCAGAGGGGAATATTGAAATGACAAATACTGCTCCAGTGCCTTCTGATTTACTTTCCTTTCATAGCCGGGAAATGCAAGGATACTCTTAATTTCAGAAGCAAATACAAAGTGTCCATCTATTTCGGCATAGTACACAGGCTTAATTCCGAAGGAATCCCTTGCAAGCATCAAACTCTGCTCCTGTTCATTCCATACAGCAAACCCAAACATTCCCCTGAGCTTATTCAGTGCCTTCTCCCCATACAGCTGAATAGTATTTACCAGAACCTCCGTGTCAGAATGAGTACAGAAAGAAATGCCGAAATCCTCAAGTTCTGCCCGCAGTTCCTTATAATCATAGATTTCTCCATTAAAAACAATATGAAGGTTTCCGTCCGCACTTTCCATAGGCTGCTGCCCATCTTCTAAATCAATAATACTAAGTCTTCGAAAACCCAGCGTGATCTTCTCCCTGCAAAAAGAGCCCTCACTATCCGGGCCCCTATGCTCAATGGCCTTCATCATCCTTTCAATTACTGTCTTCTGATCCTGTCTGTAACCTGTAAATCCACAGATTCCGCACATTTTATCCTCCGTATCTATTTGATGTAGTTTATACGCTGCAGCAACTTTTTTACCACAATTGAATCCCACATAGTCACATCGTAATCATAGTGGTCTGTGAGTCTGCGCTTCAGCTTGTGTTCTCCCTGTTTTTCTACAGATGTAGAAATCTTTTCTAATTCTACATCTGAAGAATCAAAAAGTCAATCTTATTTTCTACAATTGCAGAATCTATGTCATATATTTGATTACCCGTCATGACATACCCCAATGACTCAGTTCTTACAGATTTTCAAACGGTGTGAATGCCTCACTGCTGATAAAATGAAAAGCCGGAAAAACGGTCTTTTGTTACAGAGCCATTTTTCCGACTGTATGGTTACCTATATTTAGTCAACTACCCATCACCTAAAGGTAATGGGCTTGGCAGACTTAGCCAAGAAGAACCGATATCAGTCTTGCAAAGACCTTGTATCGGTTCTTTTTGTATTTTCTCATTATCTAATTATGGGAGGATTTTTCTGTATCACCGAAAAAACTTTTATCCCCGCACTTCAAGCCACTGGTCAATGTTCCCAAAATGTACCGCCTGCAGGTTATCTACATCAACCAGTTGCGGGAAGCTGTTTCTGATGATCATGACACCATTTTCCTTATCCTGTTTTTCTCCACCGCCAGCGATGCCTCCCATGGTCCTATCAAGTGTTAAAACCGTTCCATCTTTATAACGCACCTGGTCAATATTAGCTCTGGCATAAAGATCCATGCCATAATCTGTACCTGTGTACTCAAACTTGTTTTTCTCATCTTCATACACCTTCATAGCTTCATCATAATCAAGATATAATGACCATAAAAGGGGCGTTACTTCCATTTCTTTCACAGTGATTTCATAACCTCCAAAATCACATTTCCGGTTCACTTCCAGAGTTGTCGGAGGCTTTACTGCACCCAGAGTCCATTTAAAATCCCATGTTCCATCTGTAATAACAGTCGTATCATAATCTCCTTCCTCCGTAAGATTCTTTAATGTGATTTCTACTGTTTTATTACTCAGATCATAATCACTGTCATAAGATATACAGGCGTTAAAATGTTTAAGATGTGCAGAATTTTGATCTGTTTTCAGTAACACATCCTGTCCTACCCCAGTATTGAAACTTCCAAATCTGTTATCGTCCACTGCATATACTTCCTTTCCATCGATCTTAAAATGTGTCATCTCCTCAAAAGAAGTATGATCAGTCATAGAAATACTGTCATCTGTTTTCACTTCAAAAAAAGCATACAGGAATCCCTGATCCTGAATAGAATCTGTCAGGGTAACCGTCACACCATTTTGTGTTACAGACTGGTCTATATTCTGAATATAAGTTGATTCCTGCAGTGTCTCCTGCTGTTCCTCCGATGGATCCAGTCTTTTCACCAGGTAATCATTCCATTTAAAGAACTCTTTTGCAGCCACAGTAACAGCCATACCAGTACAGATTACTGCTGCTGCAATCAATAATCGTCCACTGATTTTTTTTCTTTTGTATTTTTTATCAACTGAATCCGCCTGTTCAATCTGTTTTAGTGTATCTTCAAATTTATTATGAAAATCCTGTGGTACTTCCGGTGCGATATGATTCCATTTCTTCTCTAACATGACATTTTCCCCTTTCCTGTTATTCTCTTTAATTGCTTGCTGTTTTTCCCAGTTTCCGGTCTTTTCTCTTCTTCGGATAACTGCACCTTCAAAAACTCTCTTGCACGTGAAAGTCTGCTTTTGATCGTTCCTTCCGGAATATCCCGAGCCTCACTGATCTCTTTCAATGAAAATCCTTCTAAATAATACAATGTTACCAAAACCCTCAGATCCTCCGGAAGTTCCATAATCGCCATATACAAATGACTGTATCTGTCCTCCTCAGTCATTTTCATATTGTCCATATATTCTTCATATGGAATAACATTTTTTCTTTTCCGAAGAATCCCTTTGCATTCATTGATCAATATCCTTGTGATCCATGTTCGGAAATATTTTTCTTTCTTTAAAGTGGGAAGTTTTTCATATGCCTTAAGAATTGTTTTCTGCACAGCATCCCCACAATCAGAGTCATTCTTCAGAATGGACTTTGATATATGATACAGCATGGCTTCTGCATCCCGAACCTCCTTAATAAATACATCTTTTGTCATAACTTTGTCTTCTCCTTTTGTCCAGCTGGATTACTACTCATGTTTACTTTTACACTAATTAGATGCATCGGAAAGGAAATCGGTTCTCATAAAAGTATTTTTTTCCGTTGCCTCTTCCATTGCCAACGAAATATCCACTTTTTTTAATCTCTGTTCTGTTTGTATTTTTTATGTAATTCCGTAATATATTCCTCTAGCTTCTCTTTGTCTTGCTCTTCACAGGCGACAAAAACAAAACACTGCTTAGATCAATCCGATATGCTTTCGCTGTTTTCTCACCCAGTTTCTCTGTATATGTGCAATAATTCCAGAAACGGTGCTAATTTATCCGGTAGTTTCATTTTTACTCTCTTACGTTTTTTACATTCTCCGTATTATACTACCATTTCACCAGAATATTTTCAGAAATTTTACAAACAAAAAGATGGACATAAGTAAGATCATACATGACAGAAGCACTCCTTGCATTGCCAATCAGATCCGGATTCGGATATTCATCAACGATGGATAGCAGGTTGTGTTTTGTATCCCAGCTGTCACAAGGGATGATGACATGATCTTTGCTGTGAAATTCAGGCATAACCTGCCGGATCATGGAGGCTGCCAGTTCCAATTTAGACTCTTTTTTCTGCCACATACGATAACCAAGAGGAACAGAAAAAGTTTCAAAATAGATCAAAAAATATTGCTGAAGTCTACCTATCAGTGTTTTTTCGCTGTATAATGTTTTGCCGTACAGGGTCACTTTCCTTTGTAATGTTTTATGCCAAATTCATTATACATCAGGAAATCCTGTACGATATTTTTTTATAAAAAAGTTGTAAAGTGGTGTATCAATATCATAATTTTCTAAAATTGAAACTTTTTGCTCTTTGACAGGATATATAAGAATGTAAAGGTTAAAAGCTTTTAATTTTTGAAAATATTAAAAAGAAAGTAGGATTGATATGACAGATGAAGCAGAACTTTTGCAGCGTCTCAGGAACAGAGAAAAAAATTCCATAGATGAAGCAATCCGAATTTATACGCCGTATTTGAGTACTGTTTTGTATCATATGGCCGGCAATTCACTGCCGAAAGAGGATATTGAAGAAATTGTGGCAGATGTGTTTGTTGTACTTTGGAAGAATACCGGGAGGATAGATTTGCAGAAAGGTACATTACGGTCATATCTTGCTGCTGTTGCCCGGAATTTTGCTCTGAAACGGATAAACAGAAAGATGGATCATACATCTCTTGAAGATATTGAACTGTCAGATGGCAAAAATTTCATGGAAGAGAATTTTCACAATAATTATGTATGGGAAACAGTTATGAGCCTTGGCGAACCTGACAGCGAGATTTTTGTAAGGCGGTATAAATTTGATGAAAAAATCAAGGATATTTCAAAAGCAATGGGACTTAATATTTCTACAGTTAAGGCCAGACTTTCAAGAGGAAAAAGAAAACTCAGAAAAATGTTATCGGATGCGGAGGAAAAATTATGAGAAGAAAAAATTTGCTTAAAGAATTGGGAATACAAAAACAGGCAGATACTTCCTGCAATGCTCTTGATATTGATACAGAGAATGTCAGACAGAGAGTTTATGCAAAACTTGACTTCGCAGATACAGAAAGGAAGCAAACGACTATGAGATCAAAAAAGAAAATATTACCTTTGTTGATAGCTGCAACACTTACAATTGGAGTTACTGCTGTGGCAGCAACAGGAAAGATTTCAATGTGGACAAGTTCATCTGCATCACGTGCTGATTATACATCTCTTCCAACGTCAGAACAGGTTACAAAGGATATTGGGTATAGACCGGTATTGATTGATACCTTTGAGAACGGGTACTGCTTCAAAGAGGGCAATATTAGAAAAAACAGTTTTAAGGATGGCAATGCAAATGTAATTGAGAATTTTAAATCTGTGTCCTTTGATTATCAGAAGAATGGAGATATTGTATCGTTTAAACAGCAGAAATTCAACTCAAAACTTACTCCGTCAGGTGATATTATTGCCACTGTAAATGAAACAAATTTGTATTATGTACATTATATAAATAAAGTGGTATCAGATGATTACGAATTGACAGAACAAGATAAAAAAGACCAGTCCAGTGGAAAAGTTGTATTCAGTTACGATGACAGTGCTTCTCAGATTGAAGTCAGTCAGGTTCAAAGCGTTAACTGGAATAAGGATGGCATCCAGTATGCTTTGCTGCAAATAGATGGAAAATTATCTGCCGGAGAACTTGCAGATATGGCGAGAGAGGTTATTAATAACAGAAGATAAAGAAAAAAAGATGGTGGATTCAGTCCGGTTCACCATCTTTTTGTAACTGTTGTGGAAATACCTGTATCGCAGCTGATGCATAACACCCCGTCAAACATCCAATTACACAACATTTGAATAATCAGATTCTGTTCAATCTTTTATACTGTCAACAATTCAGCATTTTTTATGATATCTTTTATCTTTTTTTCGTCCATTTCAGCTACATCCGCGATCTGAGCAGCTGTATAACCTTTGTTGTACATTTTCATAATCATTTCCCGTTTACCCATCTCAATTCCAGTCTCTTTAATTTTCTGGCTCAAATTACACATAATACTCACATCCTCTCTAAAATCCTTTTCCATTGGAATTGCATATTCATTTCCAATGATATCCAGTTTTTCGTTTGCTGTTAAATCCTGAGATAACAATGCTCCCAGTAATCTATGTAACTCATATTTCTCCTCATACTCCGGAAGTTCTTCAGCCAGTCCAATCATCACAATATTAACCAAGTCCATTTTACCCTTCCACTCATGGGAATTTACAATACTGTCCTTCACCAAATGAATATGTTCCAGACTATTTTCCGGCATATTCATACATACCCAGATGGAATAGACTCGCTTGATATCATTATAATTTGAATTTGAAAAATCTCTTTCTTTTTGTGAAGAAATCATTCGACTCACATAAAAGATTGCCCGATTCAATATATCGTACCCATTCGGTTCGTCCTTTTGGGCTTCTACATTAATAATAATCTGCGACAATTCATCCCTCATCCTGACATAGAATATAATGTCAAATCGTATCATTCCCTCATGAAGTTCCGGGTTTTCAGAATTAAGACCAACCACTCGAGATTCATCATTTTTAATAACAGTATTAGTAAGACCAGTTTCTATCGGGACAGTGTTAATAAATGGTTCGCCTTCAATGTAAGAAACCACATCTTTCGGATCCATTCCTGCAAATTCATCAACAGTCTTTACTAATATATGGGCCAGGATACTTTTCTGGCCAAGTAATCGTTTCGCACTTTCATCATATTGTGCATCTTTATCTGTCGTAAGAATTGTATTTTTGATTTCTGTATTCAAAGTCTTTCTCCTTTTCTACAGCACATCTAAAACTATTCTTCGGCTATATATTTATTATACTCTAAATCTGTATTTGCAACAACATTCAAATTATTTATGTGAATTTTTTCCAAAATTTCTATAAAGTGTAGCAGTCATACCGGATTGCCTTTCCGTTTAAGGTGTAGGACGGCTTCCTGCCGGCGAGGAATTCACTCTTCAATGGTCTTTTTACAATAATCTTTTCCGGATTTGCCCAGATCGCTGCATCAAAAAGATCTGTCTCTTCGGAGCATGGCGGCTCAAGCTTCTGGATCAGCTGAAGTTTTTTGTTGATCAGGCTGGATTTCTGTCTTGCCGGAAACATCGGATCAAGATAGATCACATCTACCGGATCAAGCTGTTTCGTCAGACATTCCACGCTGTTCCCCTCGATCAGTTTCATTCGGGCCGTAATATCTTTTAAAACCATATGTTTCTTTGCACGACGCAGCGCATCTTTCAGAAGTGCCGCGATCACCGGGTTTTGTTCATACAATGTCACCTCATAACCCTGCGCCGCCAAAAGGAACGCATCTTCGCCCATGCCTGCTGTCGCATCAATCGCCCTGCGGCCGGACTTTTCCGACTTGGCCGCACGAACCAGCATTTCATGCTGCAGTCTGCCATTCGTGACACGGTGGAGCATATTTTCGAAGTCTCCCTGATAAGTCAGTCCGAAACCTGTCAGAGACACTCCTTTTGCACTGAAAAGAACTGTCAGATATTCTCCCTGTTTTTCTGCAATGCGATAGCCTGTACGTCTGGCAAAGGCTTCCGCCATATCTCTCTGTCCGCCTTTCTCGAGGCAGATTACAATTTTATCACTCATTTTTTTCTTTCACTTTCCTGGAATAGTCCTATTTTACAATGGAACGCAAAATATTGCAATTGTGGTAGAATTTTCTTTACAAAAACAGCTCAGGACATGATATACTATGAAAAGATCAAACACACAAGCAAAGAGGGATATCTATGAAATACAGAGACGAAATACACATTGCCATGATGGCGCTCGTTTTTTCCTGCGCCATGTTTGCTATTTATGCAGTAGTACCAAAGGACGCTATCGTAGCTGCCAAAGCCCGTGCCACGGTTACAGAAGCACCAGAGACAGCAGCAGAAGCTGAGGCGATCCGTTCCTCACAGGAAGAAGATGCCGGATTTCCGATTTATACTCAGGACAGTAACTATGATTATGATGATTATGACGATTCTTCGGATGATTCCGATAATTCAGACACAGGTACCGATACTTCCGATACAACTACTTCCGACACAACTACTTCCGACACGGACAATTCCTATGTCGATTCATCCACTGACAACAATTATGATGACGCTTCCAGTGATAATGTAGTTGATGAGGGTATTTCCCAGCCGGGTGATTACGATTATCCTGACACCACCGATGATAGCGGTGACGGATTCACCTATTACGAACCGGATAACACCGGCACAGATGACACCACATCCTCCGATAACGGCGACTATGTAGAAGAATAATAGTTTCTTACCGATACACAGGCGCACAAAAGGAAAGGGAACGCTACTTTGGCGTATTCCCTTTCCTTTTTATTTACTGCTCAGATACAATATTGAACGGACAGTTCGCAAATAATTCGTTCACTGCGCATTCATATACCGCACATTTTTCACTTTTTTTGATCTTTTTGATATATTTTTTGCTGTCAGCAAACATCGGCGCCAGATAGAACCAGAGTTCTTTCATTTTGAACAGAACATTTCTGTCTCCGGACACCTCCTGACAGTATGTATGATATACGATATCGTGAAACTTACGTATCTCCTCTTTATCAGCAGGCTTTCCGCCTCGAATCTCCCTTGCGAGTGAAGGCAGAGCCAGCACACCTCGCCCCATCATAAAACAATCCACAGACGGAAAACGTTCCTGCACTTTTGCAAAATCTTCTGCCGAAAAAATATCCCCATTGTAGCAAAGCGGATTGTTACTCTTTTGAGCTGCATATTCAAAAGCTTCCAGATTCGGAATATTTTTATAAAAGTCTTTCTGAACTCTCGGATGAACGATCAGTTCTTCCAGCGGAAAGCGATTATAAATTTCCAGTAAATCTTCGAATTCCTCCGCATCATCCATACCCAGTCGCGTCTTTATGGATATTTTTAAATCGGTATTTGCAAAAATATGATCAAGAAAACATTCCAGTTCATCCGGTCTCTCAAGAAAACCCGCACCACAGCCCTTCGTAACTACTGTCTTGGACGGGCAGCCCAGATTTAGATTGATCTCCCGATATCCGAGCCCGGCAAGCTGCGATGCCGTACGCAGAAAATCCTCTGCATTTCTGGTCAGGATCTGCGGAACCGCATACATTCCCTGATTGTTTTCCGGATCAATGTCTTTCTTTTCTCTGCCGCTGAAATTCAGGTTCTGTTTTGCCCTGATAAAAGGAATGAAATATTTATCAAAACCTCCGAAACATTCATAAAGAGCTTTGCGATAAATATGATTCGTGATTCCCTCGAGTGGAGCAAGATACAGCTTCATAAATTATAAATTTCCAAGGTCTACTTTGTATTCGTCAGAACCTTCCTGATTTACTGTATAGTATGCAGCACGTCTCTCAGCGTTAATGTAGATGCTGACATCTCCTGTCAGTCCTTTATCTGCAACTGCTTTTTTGACTGCTTTCTCTACGTCTTTCATAGAAACGTTTGTTTCGAAGATTTCAAGAGATACTTCTTTTACTCTTACACCAGCAGCTTTACGAACAGTCTTGGTTGCTGTCTTTGTAGCAGTCTTAACTGTTTTTTCTGCTTTCTGAACAACTTCCGGAGCTTTGTTTACAACTTCTTTTACAACCTCTGCTGTCTTCTCAGCCGGTGCGGAAGCCTCAACTTTTTTGGCTGCTGTTTTTACAGTCTCTTTTACTTTTGCTGCTGTTTCAGCAATTGCTTCTGTTGACTTTACTGTTGTCTTTGCACTTCTTTTTCTCATAATAATTTTCCTCCTGAGCATGTATAAATACACTACTTTCTTCTCCGTTACAGTACCACATTCATCCAAAGCTGTCAAATCTGCCCTTATTCTTCAACAAGAGAGCCCATGTAATAAAATCCATGACACTCATCCAGGCTGACTTTGACGTACTTGCCAAGAAGATCGGCACTGCCCGGGAAATGTACAAGAAGATTATATTCGGTTCTTCCTGTAAAAATTCCTTTTTCTTTGCTTTCTTCCTCAACCAGTACTTCCTGTACAGAACCTTCAAATCTGGAAGAACGGGTACGTCCCTCCTTTTGTACCAGTGCAAGAAGACGGTTAAAACGCTCTTTTGCCACATCCTGCGGAATCTGATTCTCCATAGCGGCAGCAGGTGTGTCACTTCTCTTTGAATAAAGGAACGTAAATGCAGTATCATAACCACATTTTGCTACAACATCCAGAGTTTCCTGAAAATCCTCTTCAGTCTCTCCCGGGAAACCAACAATGATATCTGTAGTCAGGGAAATATCCGGGATTGCCTTACGGATCTTTTCGACCAGATTCAGATATTTTTCCTTATCGTAGCGTCTGTTCATGATCTTCAGAATACGGCTGCTTCCGGACTGAAGCGGCAGATGAAGATGATGACAGATCTTTTTACTTTTTGCCATTGTTTCGATCAGTTCATCAGAAAGATCCTTCGGATGAGAAGTCATAAAGCGGATACGCTTCAGGCCTTCCACATCTTCCAGCATTTCCAGAAGCTGTGCAAATGTAACCGGATGCTCCAGTGTTTTTCCATAAGAGTTTACGTTCTGTCCGAGGAGCATGACTTCTGAGACACCATCTGCAACCAGACGTTTTACCTCTTTTACGATTGCTTCCGGTTCACGGCTTCTCTCACGTCCGCGTACGTATGGTACAATACAGTAGCTGCAGAAATTGTTGCAGCCAAACATGATATTAACACCGGATTTGAATGTATAGTTACGTTCTGTCGGAAGATCTTCTACAATCTGGTCTGTTCCCTCCCAGATATCGACGATCTGCTGATCAGACTGCAGCATTTCATAGAAAAGCTCTGCAAATTTAAAGATGTTATGCGTTCCGAACACAAGGTCTACAAACGGATAAGACTTCCTGATCTTGTCAACCACATGCTGTTCCTGCATCATACAGCCAAAAAGAATAATCTTCATATCCGGATTACGGTCTTTCAGACTGTGCAGATGGCCAAGTCTTCCGTATACTTTGAGGTTTGCATTCTCGCGGACAGTACAGGTATTGTAAAGAACCACATCCGCCTCTTCATTATCCTGTCGTACATATCCGATTTCGTCCATAATTCCCGCTACGGCCTCAGACTGCTTTTCATTCATCTGGCAGCCGAACGTCGTCAGGCAATAAGTAAGCGGACGGCCTGCCGCATTGGATTTCTGTGCAGTTAATGCCTGCGCAAGTTCTATAAATGAACGCTGACGCAGAGTTTCTTCTGCGCTTGTAGTCTTTTTCTCTTTAGAGGATTCGTTTGTCATTTTGTACTGACTCCTTCGTTATAATAATCATTTATAATAGTAAATTAATTAATTGCATCTTATAATCATACCGTAATTTCAGGGCTTGTGCAAGCGTTATCTCCACTGTCTCATCGATTTGTACTTCCGATGTTACTGTTCACTCCGTTCACAGGTAATGTCCCGATTACAGTGAAAAAATATATTCCAGCGGCAGGGTATGGATTTCTCTGTATTCAATCTGTTTTTCAATGGAAGCAGCATGCACTTCATTTTCGCAGGGCACTTCGATACGAAATGCCGGCTGGTGACAGATTTCAGTGTAAAATTGTTCCGGGGAACCGTATCCCTGTCGTCCTGCAGGTTCCACATCTTCGAGATGGAAATTCTTTTTGTCCATATCGGAAGCACTGCATTTTTGCAGATGTCGTGCCATGCGGTATGATTTCTGGTTCGCAGTGAATGCCTGAGACTGGCGAAAATACACAATTCGTTTGCCGGCATATCCAAAGGAAAGGAGGCCTCTGCCGGGATCATCCTGAAACAGTCTTACCAGCGCCTTCGTTTCATTTTCACTTGCAGGCTGCTGGTGGATCTGCTTTCTCCGATAATAACCGGTAGGGAAATTTTTCCTGAGTTCTATTCCACGGGCATTGCCGGTAAATTCTTTGCAGGAGACTTCCTGCATACGAAGCATCTGCCGATAGATCGGATTACGTATGGCAAAAAAATCATTCTCATAGATTTCATAGCCATCCGGATTTAAAATCGGGACAAAACAGATTGTCCACTTTTCAAATAAATCTCTGAGATCATAGATTTCTTCAAGTTTCCAGCCACATTCCCAGGCTCTTGTGTATTCTTTCATCATCTCCACCAGATAGCCGGGCATATGCCGGTCTGTACCGATCATCCCGGCAATGCAAAAAACTGTCTGGTTACCATTCCCAACCCATACTGCCGGGATCATTCGTTCATCATGAGAGCTTCCGATTACCTGAAAGCGTGTAATCTTACTGTAGCGTCCTGCCGTTTCCCACATTTCGTAATAAAGTTCTTCATATGTACAGGGTGTGTTATTTGTTTTGATCATATCGTCGTTCCTGCTATGTATAAAAAAAATTATTTGTTCCTTTATCAGTATATGAAAAGAGACAGGTCAAAAGACCTGCCTCTTAAAAATATTTCTTATGTGAATCAGATTTCTTCTTTTTTGCGTTTGCGAACTACCACATAACCGCCTGCAAGAAGTGAAAGTGCTGCAAGTACAGACATTGTACCGATCGGGGACTCGTCGGCTGTAGATACTGCAGATTTAGATTTGGAGCCTGCATCTTTTGCGGATGCTGCTGCCGTTGCAGTCAGTTCTGCATCTGTGCCGCCATCTCCGCCACTGCCGTCTCCGCCGTCTCCGCCATCCGCGTCATCCTGTGCCGGTGTACCGGAAAGTTCTGCAAGATAGTCTGCAAGTTCTTTATCCGTATACTCTACTGCGGTGAACTGAGATTTATATGGCTGAACTACATCTGTGTCCACCCATTTCTTTCCATTATAAACCTGCTTCTTACAGTAAATATAAATCGTATATGTCACGGAGCCTTTGCCCTTCAGCTGCTGACCCTTCGGTGCACTGATCTGCCACTTTGTATGTTTCTCTGCATCATTGGATGTAGAAAATGTCCAGTACTGTGGAATCCATCTCTCATCGCCGGTTACAGGGTTCTGGTTATCCTGTCCTGCTCCTGTTGGTGTAAATGTATACACTTTTCCCGGGAAGAATTTAATAGAATCTTCAAATCCGGTTACCGTTCCTTCTGTTACTTTAGGAGTACTTGCCGGGCGTATAGTCGCTGTAGCCTGCGGTTTTGCCGGACGGGCTTTTTTCATAGCAGACGTATAAAGATATACCGGTTTCGCCTGTTTATAATCTGTGTCACTGCTGTTACGTCGGGCAACCACAATTATTTTTGAGTCTTCTTCCGGTACGTTCTCCGCAACCACTGTAAAAGAAGTATTCTTCTTGGCAGATGTAAACTTGGACAGTTTCTTAGGACTTACTTTAGTCGTGCCTTTTTTGACCACTACATAAGCCCATTCACAGTCACCTGTAACCGTAAACTTAGCCTCAACGGTTGTATGATCACGCCACTTCGCTGAACCGGCTTTATATGTGATTTCATAATCTGTTGGCTTATCCTGATCGTCTTTACCACCTGAAGATTTCTTCTTCAATGCTACAGAATATCCATCTGAACCAATACTGTACTCATAGTTTGTAGTATCATCATAGGTAATATTCTTTATGGCAGTAGCAAACTCATCCTTCGTCATATCGGTTGTTCCTGCAATTACTCCCAGACCATCCTGGGCTTTTATATGAGTAAATGTAGATTGACCTGTCAGAACACTTGTTACTTTAGTTAAAGTCAGTTTTGCATTTTCACCCAGATAGATGTTCTTATTGTCAACATTTCCGCTGACACTGGCATCTCCCTCCATAGAGATATCTGTGTCACTATACACGGCACCCTTATCTCCACTGTCATTATTAGTAACAGTACCACCTGCTAAAACAATCTTACCACCTGTACAGTTAATCGCAGAACCGCCCTCCGCATAATTGTTACCTGTCAAAGTAACTCCTGAATTCAGTCCAAATGTACCGCCGCTCTGAACATCAATTATCGCACCTGTTGCTTCTGCTTCTATAACACCATTCGCTGGTAGTTCACCGGAAACTGTAAGCGTCGCATCTGTAGCGTCATCTATAAAGAACTGAAGCCGACTGTTCTCTCCTGTTACAGAGAACATCGTTCCTGTAAAAGCTTCACCTTCTGTGTTTCTTTTAATAGTAACACCGTTTGCAGTTGACTGAATTCTGACTTTTTTCCCATTTATTGTAATCGTATCTGTAAGTACAATTGACTGGCTGATTTTAATTATCGGTTTGTTTTCAGCAGATTCTTCATAATCTGGTACTGCATTAATGGCATCCTGTAAATTTTCAAATCGTTTTCCATCCGTATTGAAAATCTCCTGTCCGTCGGCATCCAAAACCTCAATTCCTGTTGCCTCTACCGGATTCTCACCTTCCTGCGGATCCACTTCTTTATTCTCTTCCGTCTGCTCCTGTGTCTGAACTTCTTCTGGCAGTGTCGTATCTGCTGTAGCTGGATCTTCTGCCGCCGGTGTCTCAGCCGCTCCGGTATTGTCCGCTGCCGGTGTTTCATCGGTAGTTGTATTATCTGCTGCAGGTGTATCAGTTGCTGCATCTGCTGCATCCGCACCATCTGTTACAGGTGCTTCTGCATCACTGCTTCCGTCTTCGCTTCCTGCTTCTTCGGAACCGGCATTACCGACACCTTCTTCTGACATGGCCGCCATATCACTCTCTGCGGCAAATACTGCTGCCGGAGCGCTTCCTGCTGCAAGTGCCCCTGCAAGAATTATTGCAAATAACTGTTTTCGTCTCAATTTAATGTTCCTCCATTATGAGTCTGTAAGCTGTAACTAATTATACACACGCACACTTTAAATGTCAAATCAACACATGCGCTCTTTTGTCCAATATTACTGACGAATCTGTCCGTTTCCGTAGATGATATATTTCGTGGTCGTCAAAGCAAGTAATCCCATAGGTCCTCTGGCGTGAAGCTTCTGGGTACTGATACCGATCTCTGCACCGTAACCGAACTCAAATCCATCGGTAAATCTCGTGGAGGCATTTACATATACTGCTGCCGCGTCCACTTCATCAAGGAATTTCTGGGCATTGGTATAATCATTGGTGATGATTGCCTCAGAGTGTCCTGTGTTATAACGGTTGATATGTGCAATTGCCTCGTCTACAGAATACACCACTTTGATTGACAATATGTAATCCAGATATTCCGTTCCCCAGTCTTCTTCTGTGGCATCTACAGATCCCGGCATCAGTTCATGCGCTTCTTTATCCGCTCGCATCTCCACATGCTTTTCTTTCAGTTTCTGTGCAAGTACCGGGAGAAGTTTTTCTTTTACATTAGCATGCACCAGAAGTGATTCACACGCGTTGCAGACACCGACACGCTGCGTCTTTGCATTGAGGATGATATTCACTGCCATATCCAGATCTGCACTCTCATCTACATAAATGTGACAGTTTCCCGTACCGGTCTCAATTACCGGGATCGTGCTCTGGTTCACAACCGCCTTGATCAGACCCTTACCGCCTCTCGGAATCAGCACATCTACATACTCGTTCATTTTCATGAATTCTGCCGCAGTCTCTCTGGAAGTATCTGCAATAAGCTGGATTGCATTTTCCGTAATGCCACATGCTTTCAGAGATTCGCGGATACAATCCACGATTGCCTCATTGGAATGGATCGCGTCACTACCGCCTTTCAGGATCACCACATTGCCTGTTTTAAAACAGAGGCCAAATGCATCGGCTGTCACATTTGGACGCGCCTCATAAATAATACCGACCACACCGAGCGGCACACGTTTCTGCCCGATCAGAAGACCGTTCGGACGTTTTTTCATGCCGGTGACTTCTCCGATCGGATCTTCAAGCGCCACAAGCTGTCTGAGTCCCTCTGCCATACCCTCGATTCTCTCCGGACTCAGCATAAGCCGGTCAACCAGCCCTTCCGGCATGTGGTTCTGCTTCGCATTTGTCACATCAGCTGCATTCGCTTCCAGCAGCTTGTCTGTCGATTCGACCAGATGATCGGCAACCGCCGTAAGCACCTGATTCTTCTGGTCTGTCGTGATCGTGCGTATGGTATTTTCTGCTTCTTTTGCATTCATTCCAAGTTGTAACAGCATTTTATTCATTGCATGGCCTCCCCGGGGCATCTGCCCTTTTATTTAAGATGATAAGCTGATTTTTCTGTAACAATGATCTCCGGCGAAATATCCGTGGGTTCTGTCGGGACTTCCGGGAGCATCTGAAATTCAAATGCCACTGCCACACGTCTGATCTGCGGATGTTTTTCCAGGAAGCGGTCATAAAAGCCACCGCCATAGCCGACCCGGTGATTTTCTTGATCAAATGCCACTCCCGGCATGACCATCATGGCATCTTCCCACTGAACGATCTCACCCCTTGCCGGCTCCGGAATCCCGAAGTAGCCCTTTTCAAGCTGTGCAAAATCTGTCAGTTTATAAAACACCATATCCTGACCGACTACCTTCGGTACGGCAACTTCTTTGCCATCCCGCCATGCGGCTTCGATAATAAACCCGGTCATAACTTCATGGTTATAATCTGCATAAGCAAGAATACGCTTCGCATCCTTATATTCCGGAAGTGTGGTCACCCGATCAGCGATCATCCGGCTCCATTCTTCGATCTGCGCATCGGTATGTGCTTTTCGTGCTGCAAAAATCTGTTTTCTAATTTGCTTTTTTTCTTCCATATTTTTCACCCAGATTTGTAACTGAACCATCTTTTTCTTTGATATCGATGTTGTTGAGCTGCGCTTTCAGATTCTGACGTACAGCCGCCAGATATTCCTGTCTGAGTTCTGCCTGTTCCTTCTTTTCTTCTTCTGTAAGACCTACACTCTTTGCCTTATGTGCAAGTGTGTTGATACGGTCGATCTTTGTATTGTCCATCATATCGGTTTCCTCCTAGAGAAGCTTTTCTATATAGTCGATCAGATAAAATTCTTCTTTTTTGTTACCGGCAAACAGCGTGCCGTATTTTCTGCCTTCGATGAGTTTGTGGATGATATGAAAATCTCTGCCGTTGGCAATGATCATATCTGCTCCCGCGGATGTTGCAATCTCGGCAGCAGTCAGTTTCGTCGCCATGCCGCCTGTTCCGACTTTGCTCTTCGGTCCTTTGCCCATACTGAGCAGGCGGTCATCCAGTTTCTCCACAGTATCAATAAACTCTGCATCCGGATTGGTATTCGGGTCATCAGTGAACAGACCGTCAATATCTGAAAGCAAAATCAGAAGATCTGCTCCGATCAGTCCTGCAATTACTGCTGACAGTGTATCGTTATCACCGAAAGATTCCAGCATCTCCAACTCATAGCTTGAAATCGAGTCATTTTCGTTGACAACCGGAATTGCCCCGAGTTCAAGAAGCTCTTCGAACGTATTTCGGGCATTTATGCGATTCAGGTTGTTAACCATTGTGTTTTTGGTCATCAGAATCTGTGCTGCCATCTGATTATATTCTGAAAAAAGTTTCTGATAGATCATCATCAGACGTGCCTGTCCGACTGCAGAGCAGGCCTGTTTTTTCTTTAATTCCACGGGTTTTTCATGCATTCCGAACGCAGATGCGCCGACTGCCACCGCACCGGAAGTAACCAGTACGACATCTTTGCCCTGATTATGAAGATCGCTTAATTCGCGTACAAGGACTTCCAGCTTGCGAAGATCCAGTTTATTGGTTTCTTTGTGGATCAGGGACGAAGAGCCGACCTTGACCACAATACGTTTTTTGTCTTTCAGTAATTCACGGTAATTCATGTTATCTATTCTCCAGTATGTTAATCTGTTTATCTGGTGATTCCCAGATCTTCGAGTGCTTTTGCCTGTTTCGCCTCCATCACTGCTGCCTCATCCGGTTCCATATGGTCATATCCCAGAAGATGAAGCATGCTGTGTGCAAAAAGAAAGCTGAACTCTCTTTCGGTACTATGTCCGTATTCTTCTGCCTGTGCATAAACCTTGTCTACGGAAATCATCACATCGCCAAGAATCAGTTCTTCTGTATCAAGATCAAAATAACTGTCATCACCTTCAATAACTGAATAATCTGCCGGTGTCTCAAACGGGATCATCGGGAAAGAAAGCACATCCGTCGGTGCTCCGATCGAACGAAATTCTGTATTGACACGTTTGATTTCCTCATTGTCAGTGATCACAAGATTTACGCAGACATCATACGGACAATGCTCTGTTTCAAGGATGTGAGCCGCTACCTTTGATGCCAGTTTCTCATAATCTATATCAAGTTTTCGTTCTGCTTCATAATCAATCTGTATGGTCATTCTTTTTCCTCCGGACTGTCCTTGTACTTCCCGTACTGCGGGATGGTTTCTGTTTCTTTTCGTAATCGTCGTATGCCTGTACGATCTGCTGTACAAGCGGATGTCTCACAACATCCTTGCTGGTAAGCTGGCAAAAACCGATGTCATCGATCTTTTTGAGTACTTTTGCAGCCACATCCAGGCCAGATACCGCATCACGCGGAAGATCTTTCTGCGAAGCATCACCGGTCACAACAACTTTTGAGCCGAAACCGATACGCGTCAGAAACATCTTCATCTGTGCCGGTGTAGTATTCTGTGCCTCATCCAGAATGATAAAGGCATTATCCAGCGTACGACCTCTCATATAGGCAAGTGGTGCGACTTCGATCAGTCCACGCTCCATGTTCTTTGCAAAGCTGTCTGCACCCATGATCTGATACAGTGCATCATACAGCGGGCGAAGATACGGATCTACCTTACTCTGCAGATCACCCGGCAGGAAGCCAAGCTTTTCGCCTGCTTCGATCGCCGGTCGTGTCAGAATGATACGGCTGACTTCTTCATTTCGAAATGCAGTGACCGCCATCGCCATTGCAAGGTATGTCTTACCGGTTCCTGCCGGTCCGATACCGAAGACGATCATTTTTTTGCGGATCTGCTCTACGTAATCCTTCTGTCCTAAAGTCTTTGGCTTAATAGGACGTCCCTGTATTGTGTTACAGATAAAATCTTTATCTATCTCTGTAAGCACCTGATTGCGTTCTTCCATCGCAAGTGACAATCCGTAACTTACATTCTGTCTCGTAATGGTGCTGCCCTTTCCGGCAAGCCCCACCAGTTCTTCTATCAGTTTCTTTGCCTGAGTGGCACTCTGCTCTGTCCCGAGAATCTTTAACAATCCGTCTCTTGAGATCAGTGTGACATTCAGTGTCCGTTCAATCAGTTTCAGGTGTTCGTCAAACTGTCCGAACACGTTTCCCTCCAGATCTGCAGGAACCTGCGTATATAGCTCAATAATGCTGTTCGCCATCCTCTGTTGTCCTTTCTGCAGGCTGCTCCGGTATTTCTACAGGAGTCTCCCTTCCGATTTTTTCTATAATTTCCAGAAAACCCTTGCTTATACAGGTCTTGTGGTCAACCTCTATTTTAACATTATTTGCAGATATTTGAACCCCTTTTTCAATTAATTTTTCCTCGTAAAGCTGTAAAGTGCTCCATGCAAGCGCGCGGACCTCTTTTTCGGTGTATTCTCTGCTCACTATTTCGTAGTGTTTCCGGGTGATTTTGCCCACTGTAAACGGCAACCGGAAACTGTCTGTCAGCCGTAGGATCTTCTCCTCCATGGTATTCTGCCAGTTGTTTTCGGCACTTCCTCCCAGTTCCAGATAAGTATTTCCTGTTTTGAAAAAATAGCTTTTTCGCTCCCTGCCATCATACTCCTCTGCCTGATATTCCAGCGGAATTTCCCGGTAATATGCTTTTTTTCTTTTTATATAAATGTCCGCATCCGCATGAACGCCTTCGTACCTTACCACTTCCTGACTGTCGTTTTTCAGCTCCAGGCAGCCGGAAACCAGTACATCTCCGATGTGGCATTCCTCACCGACATGCATTTTCGGATATCCCGCCCGCGTGATCATCCGTACGATCACACCATTTTGATCTGCAGTCAGATTACAGGGAGTGTTTTCCTCCTTCTCCACTGCATCTGTAAAAATCCCCTCTTTGACTGTAATCACAAGACATGTTCCTTCTATTCTGGCCGACACCCAGGTAATGTCATTATAGTTTTCCCTGATTGACGTAGCAATGGCACTGCAGCTGATCTTACTCCGCTGTATCCCATGCACAATGCCTTCCTCTTTAAGAAAATCCAGGATCTCCTGTGTACTGTTCCGTGCATTTCCCGACACGTCAATTTCCCAGACACGCCCCGACAAGCCAAATAAAATCAGGGCACAGGCAAAGATTCCGATAAAAAAAGCCTTTCTCTTTTTACTTCGGTAAAAAAAGAAGGGCAGTCCATGTTTTTCAAGAATATGTATTTTTACACCCGTTTTTCTGTGAATCGGTGAAAGTCTGAAAAAATCTGCTATCAGTATATTTCCCTCCAGACTTTGGTCACCCGTTCGAATCAGCCTTGAAATTTTTATTTCACGGGCTTTGCAGAGATTAAGAAAACGCTCCGTCTGTTCTCCCTGAACCCGAATTCTGACAGCGCCTTTTCGAAATCCGGTCAGATCTCTCATAACAGCCTCCTGACTTTCTATTACAATTATTCCATTACAATTTCTGAAATCATTCCCTCTATCTGCATTTCCTCGGATGTATATTTCGGAATCATAAGTCTTTTCCCCCGGATGACTACCTTTCCATGAAATCCCAGCACAACGATCTCCTCCTGCTGATACCGGAGAATGCTTTTGTAATTGCAGACTACGGCATGATTCCGTCCTGTGAGCGTAATGATCGTTTCTTTCATAGCCAGATCACCCGGAACCTCCAGTGAAGTGACCAGATTTTCGCGCCAGTTCTTTCGCTCTTTTTCTTTTTTCATAAAAAGAACCTCTCCGGTCTTTATCACTACTTTATGCCGGAGAGGTCTTCGTTATGTAATGTTTATGCAGTTCGGTACAGGACCATGGAAAACCAGAGAATGGTATTTCCGCCAAGGTTATATTCCATGTGTTCTTTCTCAACAATCTCACTTACCACAACACCATGGCTTTCCAGACAGGGATGCATCCGCTCCGGAAATCTGCACGGTTCGCCCTGTGTATAAGCACAGGTTTCACAGATATCGCAGGATTCCGTTGACAGAGTAAATGTATCAAATCCCTGTTCCCTCAGAAATCCGGCAACTTCAGTAGTCAGATCTTCATGCGCATCTCTTGTAGAAAGCATCTCCTGCATATTCATAAGATCTGAAACCTCTGCAACACTGGAAAAAAACACAGCCTTTCCATAGCTGCGGATCTTTTTTTCGCACTCCTCAAGTGTACCGACCGCCGGAGGACAGGCCCATGTACTTCCATATCGTTCACATTCCTGTTTGCAGATCTGACGTACTCTTGTTTTTACAGAAAGATCAGACGTGTCCAGAATACGATATTCATATATCGGATACGCGGAAATAAATTCTTCGAATTTTGCAGTATCCAGTTCAGCCATGTGTACTTCCTCCGTTTCGCTTATTAGTCCAAAATGATCAGTGCCATGAAAACAAGGGCTTCATCCCCGGTATTTGTCATTCCATGTCCCTGACCGTCCGATGTAAAGGTCACATCTCCGGCTTTTACCATACGCAGTGTGCCGTTGTCACTGTAGATGCCTTTTCCTGAAAGGATATAATAAGTTTCGCTTTCGTTGTGATGTTCATGGTATCCCAGAGAACATCCCGGCTCCAGTGTTACTTCTGCATACAGGCCGCATTTACCGTTTAACTGTTTTTCGTTAAGAAGTCTTTTGATCAGTACGTGTCCCTGACCACCCGCCATGTTCTCTATTCTTTCTGTTGTCATATCACTTATCCTCCTTTATGGAATCCTTTATTACAAACCGGACTGTCCGGAATGTTTCTACAATGCTGCCGTCACTTATGGTACGGCTCATGATTTATGATCCGATAACTTCGATATATCTGCTCGAGAAGAATCATCTGCATGAGCTGATGCGGAAAAGTCATTTTTGAAAAACTGAGCTTATAATCTGCCCTGCGTAAAACTTCTTCTCCAAGTCCAAGTGAACCACCTATTACAAAGGCAATCGAACTTTTGCCCTCCACACCCAGACGGCTGATTTTTTCCGAAAGTTCTACGGAATCCAGCATCTTACCGTCAAGTGCAAGCGCTATCACATAATCCTGCTCACGGATCTGTTTCATCAGACGCTGCGCCTCTGTATTTTTGATTTGTTCGTTCAGAGCATCCGAAGCTTTGTCCGGTGTTTTTTCATCCGGCACCTGACAGAATGTGAGTTTACAGTAACGGCTGAGACGTTTCGCATATTCTGCGATTCCGTCATTCAGATATTTTTCTTTGATTTTTCCTACTGTTACGATTCGTATCTCCATCAGCCGTTTTCCTCTAAGTAATTTTCAAACTGTTCCTGCGACATCAGTACTTTACGCGGTTTTGTCCCCTCTTCCGGACCTACAACCCCAGCATCACACAACTGGTCCATAATCCTGGCAGCTCTGTTGAATCCGATCTTGAACATTCTCTGGAGCATACCGATCGATGCCTTTTCTTTCTCAATGATAAATTTACCGGCATCCACGAAATAAATATCTCTCTCATCCCCGGAAGCGGCGCCTCCTGCAGACATACTGACCGTATTTACCTGCTGTTCGATCTGTGTATTGTACTGTGTTCCCGGATTCTTATCTGCAAGAAAGTCAACAATTGCGCTGACTTCCTCATCCGATACAAACGCACCCTGCAGTCGTGCCGGTTTTTGATATCCCTGCGGATAAAACAACATATCGCCTTTGCCCAGAAGTTTCTCGGCACCGTTCATATCCAGAATGGTTCTGGAGTCTACACCCGAAGAAACAGAGAAAGCGATTCGAGACGGCATATTTGCCTTGATCAGACCGGTAATAACGTTTACAGACGGACGCTGTGTTGCAATGATCAGATGAATACCTGCAGCACGTGCAAGCTGTGCCAGACGGCAGATTGCATCCTCAACTTCGCCCGGTGCAACCATCATAAGGTCAGCAAGCTCGTCTACCACGATCACGATCTGCGGCATTCGTTCCGGTCGTTCTTCCCCTTCCGGAATACGCATTCCATCAACCTTTCGATTGTATTCCTGCAAGTTGCGGACACCAAACTCCGCAAAAGTATTGTAACGGCCCATCATCTCTGTAACAGCCCAGTTCAGTGCACCGGCAGCCTTTTTCGGGTCAGTCACTACCGGAATCAACAGATGTGGAATTCCGTTGTATACACTCAGTTCTACTACTTTCGGGTCGATCATGATAAGTTTGACATCTTCCGGTGCCGCCTTATACAAAATGCTGACAATCAGCGTGTTGATACATACAGATTTACCGGAACCGGTTGCTCCCGCAATCAGAAGATGTGGCATCTTCGCGATATCTGTTACGACCGGTTTACCTGCAATATCTTTGCCGACGGCAAATGCCAGTTTTGACTTCGCAGTCTGGAATTCCTGTGACTGCAGCAGTTCCCGCAGCATGACCGCATGATTTTCTTTATTCGGTACTTCGATGCCGACCGCTGCCTTGCCCGGTATCGGTGCTTCGATTCGGATATCCGGTGTCGCAAGGTTCAGCTTGATGTCGTCTGCAAGGTTTACAATTTTACTTACCTTTACACCCATCTCCGGCTGAAGTTCATAACGGGTAACCGTCGGACCACAGCTTACATTCGTCACTGTGACATTGACACCGAAATTGTGCAGTGTATCCTGTAATTTCTTCGCCGTTTTGCGAAGATGTTCGTCAGAATCTCCCTGTGATTTGCCGTCACCACGTTTCAGAAGCTTCAGCGGCGGATAATGATATTCCTTTTTGACCTCTTCATTTTTCTGCGTGATTTCTTTCTGGATATTCTGGATTCCGCTCTCAATCTCCTTCGGAGAAGATTTTGGATTCTTCGCAGGCTGTGAAGTGGCTTTTTCCGCAGCGGCTGCCGGCTGTGGAGCATGATCTGGCTCCGGCTCTGCCTCAGGATAAATTTCCTGCGGTGCGCCATAATCACGGTGTTGCTCCGTCACATAATCATTCTGTGGTTCTTCATAAGATAATGGTGATTCTGTATCAGCAGAGGGCTGATCTTCTGCATAAGTAAATTGTTGTTCTGCATAAGGAGACTGCTCTTCTGTATAAGACTGCTCCTCTGTATAAGAAGGCTGTGGGTCCGCATAAGGCATCTGCTCTTCTGCTTCAATGCTCTGCTCTTCCTGCACCTCCGATTCTTCATATACAGATTCTTCATACACCGGCTCTGCACGGTGAATTTCAAAATCTGCTTCCTGTAATGGCACAGGTGCACCCGCATCCTCTACCGCATTCTCACGAGGTGCCAGCTTCGTACCTTCGAGGAATCCGGTGCGTTTCTTTCTCAGAGTTCCCTTATTGGCCGCCTTTGTATCTTTAACAGTCTCTTTTTCTTTTGTATTTACTTCTGTATCTGCTGCTTTATCTGCTGTGTCTTTTTCTGCCTTTGCCACAGCATTTTCATCTTCTGCGGCCGCATCTTCTGCCAGAGCTTCCTCCAGATCACGGATACGCTGTGCCTGACGCTCTTCTCTTCGCTGACGACGCTCCTGCACACGGAGTTCTTTTCTCAAATCACGTTCCGGCTGTCCCTCCATATACATATCACGACCGTCACGTGCAAGTGCACAGACAGCATCCCACACACGGAACACAAATCCGAAGAAAGATTTCTGTGTTACAAGAATCAGAGAAATCAACAATACCAGAACAATGATCACATAACCACCTGCCACTCCAAATGCAGAGGTAGTCGAAATACAGATTGCTCCGCCGATCACACCGCCACCTGTATGATAAACAGAACTTACGGAGTAATAATCAGCCAGTGTCATACTTGGCATATATCCTTCCATCAGAAGCTGGATCAGTCCACACAGAAAGATACAAAACAGCAGTGCCGCAAGCGCCTTTTTGTATGCCAGTGGATTCCTGCGGTTCGAAACCAGAAATACCGCACATCCGAAGATCAGAATCGGAAACAGATACGCAAGGATACCCATCACACCAAAAAATGCCGCACTGATCGTTGCACCGACAGTACCTCCCATTCCGAGGTTACTGAAAATCAAAATGATCGAAGCAGCCAGAATGATAAGCAGAATGATCTCTGTCTGAAATCCACTGGTCACACTCTGTTTTGCTGTCGTTTTCTTTTTTGTATTTTTACGTCCGGAAGAAGACCTGCCGGTCCCTTTTCGGTTGGTCTGTTTCTTTGTTGCTGCCACTCTGGCACCCCTCCTAAAATTTCAAGCTTTATAATGCAGAATTCGTGATCAGGGCAATAAATCCTGCAAGGAAACAATAATAAGCAAAGTAGCGGAATTTCCCCTTATGCACCAGACGCAGACAGGTACGAATCGTAAGCATACCGACCACTGCTGCAATGATCATCCCAAATACATAAGCAAATCCAAGCCCTATCGTCATGTCCGCAGAACCAAACTGTCCAAGTTCCATAAGCATGGCACCGACGATTGCCGGAATTGATAATATGTAAGAATATTTAACCGCAAATGTACGTGAAAATCCGCTCATTAAACCTGCACTGATCGTAAGTCCGCTTCTGGATAATCCCGGAAACACCGAAAGGCCCTGACAGATACCGATCCACATCGCATCAGAAAAATGTGCATCTTTCGCTGCCTTCGTGCCACCAACGCGACTCAGATCAATAACCAGCAAAAGAATACCTGTCACCATAATTCCGGCCCCCGGAATCAATACGGACGTGGCGGACACCGAAACCAGCCGTCTTGCAGTGTAACCCAGAAATGCCGTAGGAATCATAGATACAAGGAGCAGAACTACAAATTTCCGATATATATTACTGATAATGCGTGTGTAGTGAAGCTGCTCTCCTGTCCTTTTGTTGTGTATGTACAGATTTGCATTTCCGATCAGATCCATAAACATATCCAGCGCTTCGAACGCAAGATGTCGAATATCCTTCTGAAATGTCATAAAAATTGCTGCCAGTGTTCCCAGATGCAGCATGGTCTCGAGCAGGACACCCGGTCCGTGCTCCATACCAAGAAGATTCTGCACAAAACAGAGATGCCCGAAACTGCTGACCGGCAAAAACTCTGTAATTCCCTGTACAATGGCGAGTAAAATGATGTATAAAACCGTCATAATTTTTTCCTTCTCTTATGATTTGCCTGTCCTTTTCGATAAAAAGGCACATTACCAGTGGTCAGTATAACACATTTTCGAGAAAAAAAAAAGCCTTTTGACCGCATCCCATCAGCGGCCAAAGGCTCCTTCGCATAAGCATTGCTTATTATTTGTTTTTCAGATATTCGTCGATACCTTTTGCACCAGCTTTACCTGCACCCATAGCAAGGATAACAGTAGCTGCACCTGTAACGGCATCACCACCGGCATAAACACCGTCTTTGGATGTCTTACCTGTTTCTTCTTCGGCAACGATACATCTTCTCTTGTTGATCTCAAGACCTTTTGTAGTGGAAGAAATCAGCGGGTTCGGAGAAGTACCAAGAGACATGATAACAGTATCTACATCCATGTCATACTCAGATCCCGGAATCTCAACAGGACGTCTTCTTCCGGATGCATCCGGCTCGCCCAGTTCCATCTTGACAACTTTCATGCCATTTACATGACCGTTTTCGTCAACAAGGATTTCTTTCGGATTTGTAAGAAGATCAAAAATAATACCTTCTTCTTTTGCGTGATGAACTTCTTCAGCTCGTGCCGGAAGCTCTGCTTCACTTCTTCTGTAAACGATATGTACTTCTGCACCAAGTCTCAGAGCTGTTCTTGCTGCATCCATAGCTACGTTACCACCACCGACAACGGCAACTTTCCTGCCTGCTGCGATCGGTGTATCATAAGAATCATCGAAAGCTTTCATCAGGTTGCTTCTTGTCAGGTATTCGTTTGCAGAGAATACGCCGCTTGCGTTCTCACCCGGGATTCCCATAAACATCGGAAGACCTGCACCGGAACCGATAAATACAGCTTCAAATCCTTCATCCTCGATCAGCTGATCGATAGTTGTGGATTTACCGATGACAACGTTTGTTTCAAATTTAACGCCAAGTTCTTTAACTTTTTCGATTTCTTTCTTAACGACTTTCTGTTTTGGAAGACGGAATTCCGGAATACCATAAACAAGAACGCCACCGAGCTCATGAAGTGCTTCGAATACAGTTACATCGTAACCCGCTTTTGCAAGATCACCTGCACAGGTAAGTCCAGACGGACCGGAACCGATAACTGCAACTTTGTGTCCGTTCTTCACTTCTGCGCCAGCCGGTTTGATGTCATGCTCCAGAGCGTAATCAGCAACAAATCTTTCCAGTTTACCGATGGAAACAGCTTCACCCTTCTTACCACGAATACACTGTCCTTCACACTGGGACTCCTGCGGACATACACGACCACAGATAGCCGGAAGTGCGGAAGAAAGTCCGATTACTTTGTAAGCTTCTTCCATGTTGCCTTCTTTGATATGTTCGATGAATCCAGGGATATTGATAGATACCGGACATCCCTCTACGCATTTCGGTTTCTTGCAGCCCAGACATCTCTGAGCTTCTTCCATTGCTTCTTCCTGATTATATCCAAGACAAACCTCTTCAAAGTTTGTTGCACGTACCTTCGGATCCTGTTCTCTTACAGGTACTTTTTTTAACATTTTTGCATCTGCCATTACTTGTCACCTCCGCACTGTCCGCATCCACCGTGATGGGTATCGCCTTCCTGAAGCTTCAGTAATGCACGACCCTCTTCAGTCTTGTACATCTGGCTTCTCTTCATAGCCTGATCGAAATCTACAAGATGTCCGTCAAATTCCGGTCCGTCTACACAGGCAAATTTGATCTCATCGCCAACCTGAAGACGGCATGCTCCACACATACCTGTTCCGTCAACCATGATCGGGTTCATGCTGACGATTGTATGGATGCCCAGCTTCTTAGTAAGAAGACAGACGAATTTCATCATGATCATCGGTCCAATTGCAACACAGACATCGTACTGTTTGCCTTCGTTTGTAACGAGATCTTCCAGAGTCTTTGTAACCATACCGGAACGTCCGTAAGATCCGTCATCTGTTGTAACATAAAGGTTGGAAACTGCTGCAAGTTCTTTTTCAAGAATTACCATATCTTTGGTCTTGGAACCAAGAATTACATCTGCAGTAATACCATGTTCTTTCAGCCATTTTACCTGTGGGTAAACCGGTGCAGTACCAACACCTCCGGCAATAAATACCATTTTCTTTTTCTTTAATTCTTCAATATCCTCATGAACAAATTCAGAAGGACATCCCAGAGGTCCTACAAAATCACGGAAAGAATCTCCTGCTTTTAATTCGGACATCTTGATTGTAGATGCACCAACTTCCTGGAATACGATTGTTACTGTACCTTCTTCACGATCATAGTCACAGATTGTAAGCGGAATTCTCTCGCCCTTTTCATCCATTTTTACGATGATAAATTGTCCTGGCTGACAGTGGCTTGCAACACGCGGTGCGTGAACGACCATAAGATGGATCTTAGCTGCCAGTGTCTCAGCTTTTAAAATCTTATACATTGTTTCCCTCCTAGCGTATATTCATTCAATCCCTTAATAATAATACGCTAAAATCTTTCCTATTACAAGGAAAAGATTTACAAACATACATAAAACTGACTATTTTTCACATTCCTTTCCTGTCTGCAGATTCTTTTTCTTCAATCATCTGATGCAGCCGTGCAAGCGCCTCCCGTATTCCGCCAATCTCATTAATCAGTCCTTCCTTAACTGCTTCTCTTCCTTCAAGCATCGTTCCTACATCTTTGACAAGCTGGCTGGTATCCAGCATCAGTTCCTCAAGCCGTTCCTGTGTCGTGCCGGAATGTGCCGCAATAAATCCCGTAATGCGGTCCTGAATTTTCTCGATATTCCGGTAAGACTGCGCCACACCGATAAACATCCCACTGGAACGCACCGGATGGATCACCATCGTTGCACTCGGCACTGCAAAAGAATAATCCGCCGACACCGCCATCGGCACCCCGATCGAGTGACCTCCGCCCAGCACAAGTGATACCGTGGGAATACTCAAAGATGCGATCATTTCCGCGATTGCAAGCCCAGCCTCAACATCTCCCCCGACCGTATTCAGAAGGATCAACAGTCCATCCACGTCTTCATCGTCTTCGATCAGTGCCAGTTTCGGAAGAACATGTTCATACTTCGTTGTCTTGCTCTGTGAAGGCGCGCTGTCATGGCCTTCCACCTCGCCAATGATCGTCAGAAGTTCAATCCTGTGTTTCCTTTTGTTCTGATCAAGTGTAAGCTGTCCCGTCTCCCTGATCTGCTCATCCTGTTCTTTTTGTGTATCAATTTCCTGCTGTTTTTCATTTTTGTTTTCAGACATAAAAATACCTCCATGTACATTCATGAAGGTATTTTGTGTAAAACTATGGATTCATATACATCAGGACTGCATCCAGCTTCTCCATCAGACTCAAGTGATTCTTTCTTAATCCGGCAAGCAGAAGTACCCTTACTTATACAAATCAATTTTATTCAGATGTATCTTTTCAAATCAATTTCTGATGAATCATTCGTCCCAGTTTGTCCAAACGTCTGTGACATCATCGTCCTCATCGAGAAGATCCAGTGTTCTCTGAAGGTTCTTGACATCATTTTCGTCTGTAAGCTCTACGTATGTCTGCGGAACCATGGCAACCTGCGCTTCTACCATCGGGATTCCAGCTTTTTCCAGCGCTTCACGCACTGCACTGAAATCATCCGGAGCTGTCAGGATCTCGAAGCTGTCTTCTTCTTCGTTGAAGTCCTCAGCACCAGCATCAAGAGCAGTCATCATCAGCTCATCTGCATCCATATCGCCGCATTCGTCTTCCAGTTCTTCTTTATCAATGATGATCTGACCTTTCTGGTCAAACATGAAGGATACACAACCCTGTGTTCCGATGCTTCCGTAACCTTTTGTAAATGCATTTCTTACATTACTTGCTGTACGGTTTTTGTTGTCTGTCAGAGTTTCAACGATGATTGCAACACCATTCGGGCCATAACCTTCATATGTAGCATGCTCGTAACTGTCTGCAGAATCTGCCCCTGCTGCTTTCTTGATGCCACGGTCGATTGTATCGTTCGGCATGTTGTTTGCTTTTGCTTTTGCAATGACATCACGAAGTTTGCTGTTGTTGTTCGGGTCCGGACCGCCGGCCTTTACAGCCATAACGATCTCACGGCCGATAACGGTAAAGATCTTACCCTTTTTGGCATCATTTTTTTCCTTTTTGTGCTTTATGTTTGCGAATTTTGAATGTCCTGACATGTTTCACTCTCTCCTTTTGTTTCTTTGTCATTTATTTTCTCGGCTCTGACCCTTCCGATCGTCCGGTTGCCCAGCGAAAGGATCTTAAATCTGTAGCCGTTTGCAACAATTTCTCTGTCGAGATCATCCTGGGTAGGAATGTGTCCCAGATGCTCCGTCAGATATCCGTTGAGTGTCTCCATCTCAACATCTCCGAAATCAATATCCAGTTCCTGCTCTACATCCGTAAGACTCGCAAGTCCGTCAATGATGATACTGTTGTCCACCTGAGGTCGGAATGTATCTTTGCTTTCATCGTACTCATCAAAAATATCACCGACGATCTCTTCCAGAATATCTTCCATCGTCACGATACCTGCTGTCTGACCATATTCATCCACCACAACCGCCATATGTACCTGTCTGGCCTGCATGGTACGAAAAAGCTGACCGATGTGTCTGGTCTCCGGAACAAAAGTCACTTTACGTATCAATCCCGGCAGTTCTTTTAATGGTTTGAACTTCGCCCATGAATTCTGTGTAAAGAATTTCAGCGCATCCTTATAATGGATCAGTCCCCGGATATCATCCATATCCTCTCCGCAGACAGGATAACGGGAATTACCTTCCTCCATCATATGTTCCACAACATCTTTGAGCAGATCATCCAGCGCAAACGCTGCCACATGGCTCCGATGCGTCATGACCGCACCCACTTCCTTATCCTCGAAAGCAAAAATATTCTGGATCATTTCAGCTTCATCCTTGTGAAGGACGCCTTTCTCATGTGCCTCATCCACCATGGAAATGATTTCTTTCTCGGTCACTGCATCCTGTTGCTTCCCATGAAAAATATGTGTCAGTTTATCAAATATCCCTGATTTTTTCTTTACATGCCCCTCCTCAAGGGGCAGGCGACTGCCATCGTCCATTTTGTTTCCTTTTCCTTCCACAATCTGTCTTACTGATTTCAAATGTAAAATATACGTAACTGTGAAGGTACCGAACAGTTACAAATCTGCATAATTACTGATAAAATATAGCACTTTCACTTACGTTCGTCAAGGATAACACCCTTAAACAGCTAAAAAGTAAGCTCCAGGCTGATCTCAAGGGCATGATTCACCCTGTCAAGCATCACCTGATCCAGATGACATACCTTATCTTTCAGACGTTTTTTGTCAATGGTACGCAGCTGTTCCAGTAAAATCACGGAATCTTTTTCGATTCCATATGCAGATGCATCGATCTCTATGTGCGTCGGCAGCTTTGCCTTATTCATCTTTGATGTAATCGCCGCGCAGATCACCGTAGGGCTGTGACGGTTGCCGACATCATTCTGAATGATCAGGACCGGACGCACACCGCCCTGTTCACTTCCGACAACCGGTCTTAAATCTGCGTAAAAAATATCCCCTCGCTTAATTACCACACAATCACACTCCGATTCTTTTTTCTCTGGAATTAGTATTTCCATTTTTCTTCTGTGTATACATGCGTGGTATTTTCACTGCATCCTTATGGGGCTGCAGGTATCTTTCCGAACTGTCCCCACAATCCGGAGGTTTATTTAAAGAAGGTCAGATCTCCCCATTCTCTGCCGTCTTTTATATAGACTCTCGGTACACGTTTGCTGATGTCACATGCAAATTCATAAGAGAATCTGCCTGACAGATCACCAAATGTCTCAATACTGATAAATTCCTCTCCGTCTTTTCCGATCAGGGTAACTTCATCCCCGTGTTTTACCTCAGGAATGTCTGTCACATCTACCATAAACTGATCCATGCAGACTCTTCCGATGATCGGAGCTTTCTGTCCGCGGATCAGAACCCAGCCTTTATTGGAAAGGCTTCTCGGATATCCATCTGCATAACCTACCGGGATCGTTGCCACACGTAGATCTTTTTCAGATGCAAAAGTTCCGCCGTAGCTGATCGGTGTGCCTGCCGGAAGATCTTTGACGTATGATACGTGGCTCTTTAATTCCATTGCAGGAATCAGTTTTACAATGTCTCTCTCCACTTCATTTGACGGATAAATGCCATAAATCGTAATACCGGCTCTTACTGCATTTAAGTTTGCCTCCGGAACACGGATGATACCGGCACTGTTGGAGCAGTGTTTCATCGGAATCTCTACTCCCGCTTTTTCGAGAAGCTCTGCAAATGCAAGATAACGGTTCAGCTGTGTGATCGCAGGAGAACGATCTGTCTCGTCTGCTCTTGCAAAATGTGTAAACATGCCCTCAATCTCTACATTCGGAAGAGCTGCGATCTTTTTGATCGTCTCTACGCTTTCCGGTACATCGGCAAATCCGATACGGCTCATTCCCGTATCCAGTCCGATATGGATATGTACCTTCCTGCCCTGACGGACCGCTTCCTCGGAAAGTGCAGCAGCCATCTCATATTCACAGACAGTCATACGTACCTCATGTGCGATCAGCTCTTTATAATATTCTTCGAAAACAATTCCAAGAATCAGAATCGGTTTGTCAATTCCGGCATCTCTTAACTGGAGTGCTTCCTCCGGTGTGGCGGTCGCATATCCCCAGATATACTCATAATCTTCGATCAGACGCGCAATTGCTTCCGCACCGTGTCCATAACCGTCTGCCTTGATAACAGCAACGATCTTTGTTCCTTCTGCGATATTTTTTTTCATTTCTTCGAAGTTGTGTGCAATTGCATCCAGAGAAACAACTGCCTTCACTCTGTCAAATTTTTTCATGATAAAACTCTCCTTTGTATTTCAAAACTTTGTTTCTCAAAAGTTCTGTTGTTCTTTTAAAATTTCCGCAACACCACAGGCTATATCTCCTGCTTTCATGCCGGCCATGCCTTTTCTCATTGCAGCCTGATCCCCGCCCGCTCCGTGAAGCAGGACACCAAGTGCCGCATAAAATCCGGCATCTTTCTCCTCAACAGGTGTTTCCAGATACATTGCCTGCATACCGGCAAGCACCCCGGACAAAACATCTCCGCTTCCGGCTGTCGCCATACCGGCATTTCCGGAAAGGCTGATCCATGCACGCCCATCCGGCGCAGCAGTCACCGTGCACGCGTCTTTCAGTACACATACCACCCCTGTCTCCGCCGCGAGCGCACGTGCCGCACCTGCCCGGTCACTCTTTAATTCTCTGATTGATTTACCGGTCAGACGACTCATCTCGCCCATATGTGGTGTCAGGATCACATGTCTGCCCAGATAATTTTTCCATTTCGGATTCTCTGCCAGAAGATTCAATCCATCTGCATCCAGCACAACCTGTTTCTTTTCCTGTTTTGCTTTTTTAAGGAAAAACTCCACTTTATCGGCCGCCTTCACCGTCATTCCGATTCCCGGGCCGATCACCAGTACGTCACACCACTCAAAATCCTTTCCCCAGTCACCGGTGCACGAAATCATCGCCTCAGGAAGCATCGTCTGAAGCGGAATTCGATTTTCCTCCGGTGTTACGATTTTTACCATTCCGGCTCCTGTTGCAAAAACTCCTGAAGCACTCAAAAATGCTGCTCCGCACATGCCACTGCTTCCGGCCACTGCAAGAATTTTTCCAAAGGTACCCTTGTTTCCGTCTGCCTCTTTCTCCGGCAATTCACGCAGATCCGATTTTTCCATTAAAAACAGTTTTGGCTCTGCCCCGTCTTCTCTGTAGATGCCAACATCTGCGACAACGACCTGTCCTGCAAACTTTCTTCCCGGATACAGGCAAAGCCCCGCTTTACGGAAAGCAAACGTCACAGTGAGATCTGCATGAAATGCAATTCCAAGCTCAGCACCGGTATCGCCATCCACTCCCGAAGGCAGATCAACCGCCACTTTCCAGCCGGGCATCTCATTCAGTTCAGCGACCAGTTCACGGTATTCACCCTTTATTTCTCTGGTCAGTCCAACGCCGAAAATGGCATCTACTATAGTAGTATATTCCTCACTATGCAGGTTATTCACAACAGACACCTGATAATTTACGGCAATCTGGCACTGCCGCTGCATTTCTTCCGTCCTGTGATCCGGATTTCCTGCCAGATAAATTGCGCTCTGATAGCCGTGCTGATGCAGGATTCTCGCAATAGCCACACCATCTCCGCCATTATTTCCACTTCCACAGATGCACAGGATCTTTTGCTTTATATTCTCTGTTGTAAATCTTTTTTCCAGTTCTTCTACAACTTTCAGAGCCGCCCGCTCCATAAGCACACAGGACGGTACTCCCATCCTCTCAATCGTGTAACTGTCACAGGATTTCATTTCCTGGCAGGTCACTACCTGTTTCATCCGGTCACCTCCTGCTTATAGCAACAGACAGGCTATTACACAGCATCCCTGAAAAGGAGCCATGCAACAGCCTGTCCTGAATTATTTCTCATCATCCACATGTTCCTGCCGATACTGGCTGAGATTATATGACAATGTCATCAGACTTTCAGAAAGATGAACGTTCTCTACAATTACACCGTCCGGTGTATCCAGATCCACATGTGCAAAATTCCAGATTGCCTTGATTCCATTTTCGATAAGGATATCCGCCATATCTATCGCTTTGTTTTTCGGCAATGTCAAAATCGCGATCTCCACATTATTTTCCTTAAGGAAAAATGGCAGATCACTGATCATCTGAATTTCAATTCCCCGTACCGCGATGCCCTCGAGCACCGGGTTTACATCAAAAATACCAACAAGTTTGAATCCACGTTTCTCAAATTCTACGTAATTGGCAAGCGCCTGACCGAGATTACCGGCACCGACAATAATCATCGGATGTACCGTATCCAGACCAAGGATCTTACCAATCTCTGTATATAAATATTTTACGTTATATCCGTAACCCTGCTGTCCAAATCCCCCAAAGTTATTTAAGTCCTGTCTGATCTGTGATGCCGTTACACGCATTTTCTTACTAAGGTCATTTGAAGAAATACGCTCTACATTATCCTCCAGAAGTTCGCCCAGGTATCTATAGTAACGCGGCAGTCTTTTGATCACAGCTTTTGAAATCTGTTTTGCTTCCACCGTTGTCCCTCCTTACACTTTCCCGTTAATTATAACGAAATGACATTTTATTGTCAATCTTTGTTGTGAAATACGTACAATTTTTGCGGTTTTTCTTTACAAAAAAAGTTTTTACTTTTATAATCATTACGGTATATTTACAATGGAGGAAAGATTATGATTTTATCATGTCAGGGCATCTCGAAATCCTTTGGTGAAAAAGTGATTCTGGAAGATGCCTCATTTCATATAGAAGAACGCGAAAAAGCCGCTCTGATCGGCAATAACGGCGCAGGCAAAACCACGCTTCTCCGCATCATCATGAACGAGCTGCATGCTGATTCCGGTCAGGTCGTCCTGATGAAGGACAAGCAGATCGGTTATCTCGCACAGTATCAGGATGTACAGGGACATCGCACCGTTTACGAAGAGCTGCTCAGCACCAAACAATACATCATCGACATGGAAGAACGCATGCGTTCCATGGAGCTTGAGATGAAACACGCTTCCGGTGAAGAACTGGATCGTCTGATGAACAGTTACACCCGCCTGACCCACGAATTTGAACTTGAAAACGGCTACGCTTATAAGAGTGAGCTGATGGGTGTCCTGAACGGTCTCGGTTTCACCGAAGAAGATTTCAACAAACAGGTTGCCACTCTTTCCGGCGGTCAGAAAACACGTGTCGCACTCGGTAAACTGCTGATTTCCAAACCGGATATCCTGCTTCTCGACGAGCCGACCAACCACCTTGATATGGAAAGCATTGCCTGGCTGGAAACTTATCTTCTGAATTATCCGGGTGCCGTATTCATCGTTTCCCACGACCGTTATTTTCTCGATAAAGTGGTAACTAAAGTTATTGAGATTGAAACCGGTCACGTCCGTATGTACAGCGGAAATTATTCTGCTTATGCCGAAAAGAAAGCACAGCTCCGAGATGCCCAGTACAAAGCTTACCTGAACCAGCAGCGCGATATCAAGCATCAGGAAGCTGTCATCGTCAAGCTGAAATCCTTCAACAGGGAAAAATCCATCAAACGCGCCGAGAGCCGTGAGAAAATGCTGAACAAAATCCAGCGGATCGAAAAGCCGCTCGAAGTCCAGAGTCAGATGCGTCTCTCTCTCGAACCACGTGTAGTCAGCGGAAATGACGTTCTGACTGTCGAAGAACTTGCCAAGAGCTTTCCGCAGCAGAAACTTTTTTCCAATATTTCCTTCCAGATCAAACGCGGTGAGCGTGTTGCCCTGATCGGTAACAACGGTACCGGCAAGACCACGATGCTCAAGATCCTCAACGGACTTCTCGATGCCGATGCCGGAAGTTTCTCACTCGGAGCAAAGGTACAGATCGGATATTACGATCAGGAACATCATGTCCTGCATGCTGAGAAAACTATTTTTCAGGAAATTTCCGACACGTACCCGACTCTCACAGAAACAGAGATCCGCAATATGCTCGCGGCATTTTTGTTTACCGGAGATGATGTTTTTAAAGAAATCTCCGCACTTTCCGGTGGCGAACGCGGCCGTGTATCCCTCGCGAAGCTGATGCTCTCCGAGGCAAACTTCCTGATCCTCGATGAGCCGACCAACCATCTCGACATTGCTTCGAAAGAGATTCTCGAAGAAGCGCTGAACAGCTATACAGGAACCGTTCTTTACGTATCACATGACCGATATTTCATCAACCAGACCGCAACACGTATTCTGGATCTGACCAATCAGTCCGTCGTAAATTACATCGGCGATTACGATTATTATCTGGAGAAAAAAGAAGAACTGACTGAGAAATATGCCCCGTCTGCTGCCGAAACTGCCATTGAAGCCAAAGAAGAAGCTCCTTCCGAGGGCAAGCTCACCTGGCAGCAGCAAAAGGAAGAACAGGCACGCAAACGCAAACAGGAAAACGAGCTGAAAAAAGTCGAAACACGTATCGAAGAACTCGAGACACGCGACAAAGAAATCGATGACACCCTTGTTCTGCCGGACGTATGTACCAATGTCGGACGCTGCGCAGAGCTGAGCCGTGAAAAAGATAAAATCCAGCAGGAGCTTGAGGAATTATACGAAAAATGGGAGACTCTTGCATAAGTCTCCCACAATTCAAAGATATGAGCCATTGTATCATCATCCGGTACAATGGCTCTTTTTGTCGTTTTAATTATAACATTTTTTCCAGTTCTTCTCTGATTGCAAGAATAAAGTCACGGCTGTTCAGTACCGTCGGATTTTCGATACTTGTGATCAGCGCAAGGTCTTTGGTCATCTTGCCGCTTTCAATTGTAGAAAGAGTTGCTTTCTCCAGTTTGTCCGCAAAATCAGAAAGCTCCTGATTGCCGTCCAGTTCGCCACGTTTACGAAGTGCTCCTGTCCATGCAAAGATGGTTGCTACGGAGTTCGTAGAGGTCTCTTTACCCTCCAGATGACGATAGTAATGTCTCTGAACAGTTCCGTGTGCAGCTTCGTATTCGTAATAGCCCTGTGGGGAAACCAGTACGGAAGTCATCATTGCAAGTGAACCAAATGCGGAAGAAACCATATCGCTCATAACGTCTCCGTCATAGTTCTTGCATGCCCAGATAAATCCGCCTTCTGCTTTCATGACACGTGCAACGATATCATCGATCAGGCTGTAGAAATATGTCAGACCTGCTTCTTCGAATTTATCTTTAAATTCTGTATCAAAAATTGTCTGGAATACTTCCTTAAATTTAGCATCGTATGTTTTGGAAATGGTATCTTTCGCACCAAACCATACGTCCTGCTTTGTATCAAGCGCATAATTGAAGCAGCTTCTTGCAAAGCTTTCGATGGATGCAGACATATTGTGCATACCCATCGCAACTCCCGGTGCTTTAAATTCCTGCACAAGGGAACGTTTCTCCTCACCGTCTTCTGATGTATAAACAAGCTCAACTTTACCAGGTCTGTCAATGTACATCTCGGTATTTTTATAAATGTCTCCGTATGCATGACGGGCAAGCGTAATCGGCTTTTTCCAGTTACGTACGCATGGCTCGATTCCCTTTACAACGATCGGTGCACGGAAAACAGTTCCGTCAAGGATCGCACGGATCGTACCGTTCGGACTCTTGTACATCTTCTTCAGATCGTATTCATCCATACGTGCATGATTCGGTGTGATTGTCGCACATTTTACTGCAACGCCATATTTCTTCGTAGCTTCTGCAGCATCGATCGTTACCTGATCGTCTGTCTCATTACGATAATTCAATCCAAGATCGTAGTACTCTGTATTCAGATCAATAAACGGAAGAAGGAGCTCATCCTTGATCATCTTCCAGAGGATTCTTGTCATCTCGTCTCCGTCCATTTCTACCAGCGGTGTCGTCATTTGAATTTTTTTCATAATACTTCTCCCTTGCTTGATATCTGATTTTGTAATTGTTTTTCTTTTCAAAATTCCCAATTTCCTACTATTCTATCTGAAAAAAGGATTTCCGTCAATACTTTCAGCCTTTACTATAGTAAAATTTTATAGTGAACTTTTATAGCGCCAGAAATTTTTGGCAGTTAAATTTGCCCCATCCCTGCTGATTTCTCGGCAGTCCCATGTCCTCCGTACTCTCCCGTAACATCATTTTGACTTCAAGATTTGTAAGCAGCGGATCTTTTTCCAATGCAAGCGCAATTGCCCCGGAAACCAGCGGAGTAGACATTGACGTGCCGCTTTTCATGCTGTACAGATTGCCCGCTCCGGGCGAACATGCCATGATGTTTTTCCCCGGTGCCACCAGATCCGGTTTACACACACACTCAAACGTCGGCCCACGGCCTGAAACTGCCCGCTTTCCGGAAAGCATGTCGCTGGAACCGACTGTGATGATCTTTTTGCTGCAGCCCGGTGCAGTGACACTTCCCGGATCCGGTCCCTGATTGCCGGCCGCAGCAACCACCACAAGACCTTCGTCCCACAGCTTTTCCACACCTTTTACAAGCACATCCTGCTCGCTTCGTGTCCGATATGTCGTCCCCACAGAAATATTCACGATCCGGATATTATACCGCTGCCGGTTACATAAGATCCATTCAAATGCCTTCAGTACATCTTCTTTGTTTCCATTGCCAAAGCGATCCAGAACTTTCAGCGCCACAAGATGACAGCCCGGTGCCGCACCCTTATATTTTCCCATCGATGCCATACCACTTCCGGCAAGGATCCCGGCAACGCAAGTTCCATGTCCATTGTCATCATATGCCATTTTTTTATTTAAAATGAAATCCACAAAAGCACAGATTCTGCTGTCAAAATCTATATGCGGATAAATTCCTGTGTCAAGAATTGCCACTCCGATGCCTTTTCCAGTATAAAATGGCTGATTCATGCATATACTCCAAAAAGAGGATTTATAATACTATATTCCAGTCCACTCTAAAGGGGGTGTCTTTTTTGATCATAGTCGTACTCATTGTATTTTTCTGCCTGCAGGGATTTGTACTGTTTTGCTGCCTCGCCGCCGGCGATGATCCCGGCTCGCAGGAAGTCTCCGATCAGGAACAGATGAAATATATTGAAATGTGGATGGAGACAAGAAAGAGGAAAGCCGGATGACTTTCCTCTTGCTATGCCAACAACAGCTGCTGCCCCATTCACCATTACCAACTGTTTTTTTGCATGTGCAATTTTTTCTGCAATTCCCATTATTTTTCCTCCACATTAACCTAAAACATAAAAAGCCAATTAACTGTTAGGCCAATTCCATCTTCTTTCTGCTGTTTCTATAGCTCTTTGATAATCTCCATCATTTTTTTCTAAAAACGCATGAAGTAAAACTATCACATCTTCATAAAACGTATAAATTACTCTTACATTTTTCTTTGATTCAGGATGTCGAATACTATACAACTGCTTTAACCTATTCTATCACACATTTCGCATTTTCATCCTTTCGGTTTCACGATATAATAATTCGGTCTTTCGAATGCCCTGAGTGTTTTCAGATCAATTCTCCGCCTTTTCTATTATACAGATGTGCACCTTTGTCTTTTTATCATAGCTGATTCCCACAAGTAAAATTTTGCCAGTGTACTGTCTTACTGTATCCGGATATTTTTTCTCTTTTATCTGCTGTATTGCAGTCTGTGCGCCTTTATTCCATTTGAGTTCCACCACTAATGCAGGATAATTGCTGATATATTCCGGCTTTGGTATAAATACAAAATCTGCAAAGCCTCTTCCTGACGGCAATTCCCTGACTGGCTTAAAGTAATACTTCATCGCACTTAAATAACCGATTGTGAGCACACTGCTCAGAGAATTTTCATCATTATATTGAATCATAGACACATATTCTGTATGAATTCTCTCTATTTGCTTTGCAACCTGATCTGATTCCAGATTCAATGTAGCTTCCAGCAATGCATCTGATTCCTGTTGAAAATTCATCCACTCATTCCACTTCTTACGTTTTACCGCCTTCGTAAGCTCCTGACGGATTTCTTCATTCGGAATAAATGCAGTCTGATTATTTTCATCATATCCCAAATACCCCAGATGGATCAGGTATGTCAATACATCATCTCTGTTTGCAAAACTGATTGTGTCATTCTGAAATGAACTTACATCCACTTCAACTGCTGTCCCGGAAAGCATCTCGATTATGGCAGTTTTCAACCCATCAAAATCCATATTTATAAGAGGCACAACCACTTCATAAGTACCGGTATCTGACCAGTAGTTTTTGTACTTTCCCCGAGTCATCAAACTCACAACTGCTTTCGGATTATATACCTGATATTCCTCCAGTATATAGCCGTCATACCACTGCTTTACTTTAGTATAATCCTGATTATATTTTGCACAAAGTCCTTTTACTTCCTCTTCTGTAAAACCTATATACGGAGCCAGCACAGAAGCGTCCAACATTGTAAATTCAGAAAAATTGTTAAGTGCTGACTGTGTTCTTATTTTTTTAATCGGAAGAATACCTGTCAGATAAGCAAGCTGAACATATTTTGTCGGCTCACTTCCCTTAAACAGGCCTCTGAGAAATCCTATATACTCATCCTGTACCTTCTGGTTCAGTGCTTCATCTCTGATCAGGACATCCCACTCATCAATAATTACTACAAATTTCTTTCCCGTTGCTGCATTAATTCTGGATAATACTCCATATACTTTCTCATCATTATCCGGCACAATATCCGGATAAATTTCCTGCAATTCCGAAATCAGATGTTCATTCATATAGGCAACTGTATTTTCCGGTGAACCGGCGTCCATCATACACCATTGTACATCCAGATGAATCACATCGTATTTATTCAAATATTTCTTAAAATCGCTTTTTCGGCTGATTTCCAGTCCCTCGAACAATTCTTCTGAATCACATGAACAGCTGTAATATGCCGTAAGCATATCCGCTGTAATCGACTTTCCAAATCGCCTTGGACGACTGTTACAGATAAATGCCTGTGTGGTATTCATCACTTTATTTGTATATTCGATCAATCCTGTTTTATCGATGTATATTTCTGAATTTAAAGCAACCCGAAACGCTTCATTTCCCGGATTTACAAATCGGCCCATTTCCACACCTCACAATCAAAAAAAGGTTCACGATATCAATAAAATAATGATACCATGAAACCTTTTTTCCGTAAAGAAAATCGCCCCAACAAATTAAGATACCCTGTCTAATGCCTCATATGATACTTTTGTATAATCAATCTGCAGTTCTCTGGTAACGTTTTTTTTGCTTAATCCTGTTTCCTTCATAACACTACTAATGCTTACAACACCACCGGCAGCCTCAATTTTCCTACATGCCTTCATAATTTTTTGATGAAGGCGCGCATAATATGCAGAACTTTCTCCTTCCAAAATTCTAATATAATTTCCTAATTCCCTCTGCACGTAACCATAGCAATAATTATAAAACTTACCTTCCGAAGATGCGCTCTTCTCTATTATATCTTCTTTCAACCTCATAACAGTATCAAGAACTTTATCTAATTCACTCATACTAATTTAACATTTCATCCCATATAGAATCTAAAAATTTGTCATCAAACTTCGCACCTCTGAATGCACCATTTTCGTTCTGATAATGTACATCTTCTCTATTTTTATACAATTTTTCAGAAGACGGTACTTCTTCCAGTTCTTCAAAAACTAATTGTGCAATTGTATAGCCAGGATAAATATGAATCGGGTACTCTGTCGCATTAAACAATCCTATTCTTAAATGTCCTGAATACGTTGAATTACAATGCTGATCTGTAACCAATAAACCAAGCCTTGTATATCTGGTCTTTGGTCGTAAATGAACTGTAATATCATCCGGCACTTTTAAAGTTTCCCTTAAAGATACAAGTAAATATTGCTTCGGAGAAATAATATATCCATTTTCCGATATATCTATATTTATATATATTATCCACCGTTTCCTGTTTAGAAATATCAATACAATGTATTTCTTTGCTCAACTCCGTTATTTCAGTACCAATAGTCACATCATACGATTCACTCTGCAGATTGCTTTCATTAAACGGAACTATAAGTTCTTCCTTCTTTACCAATTCTCTTATTTTTTTATCAGTCAATACCATAGCAACATGCATCTCCTAAATTCTTATATTCATTTATTATATCACCGCCCTAATTTAATTCAACTACTATTTCTTCTTCATGCAACAAAAAAACTTCCTCGTGGCCAGGAAGTCTTTTTGCTTTAATTATTTAACTCTTACTTTAATCTTCTTTGTAACTGTCTTGTAGTTTGACTTCTTAACAGTTACAGTGTTTGAGGGCAGTTTCGCCTTCAGTAATCTGCCCAGTGGTGCATAGAAGGTCAACAATAATATCACTAGAAGCCATATGATACCAACGGCAACTTTTGATTTTACATGACTCATTGCTTCGCGGATCATTTCAAAGCCACTGAGCGGGATGTCCTCTCTGCGGAATTTAGAATAAATCTGAAGTAAAATGCGTCTCTCAATCGCGTTTTTGCTGTCGTCATTGTTGTCTTTGCTTTTTCCCATGGTGACATAAAGGAAATGCTTATGTTCTCTTTTCTCATAGGAATGCAGAAGACTGCTCTTGCCAACACCATAGCTGCCTACGACACCAATATTTTTGATACGTGGCTCTTCAAATGCAGCATTCAAATATCTGTAATATATTTCCTGCTCTTCTTTTTCTTTCAGATCCGGATCATAAGATAGCGGAAATATAAGGTTTTGTTTATCCATTGAAGACATTTCGACTCCCCCTCTGTATATATTACATATTAATACATAATATGGGGAAAGACAATCCAAAAAAGCCGCTCAGCTTATGATAAGTGAACGACTTTTCATTATTTTACTGCTCATCTTTTTTTTCTTTATCAGTCCTGGACGCAGAGGTATCCTGCATGGCTGTGATCTGACCTTCTTCGATGCCTTCTGTGCTCTCCGGCATAAATAATATTTTTACGGTTGCAAACATGATCATCATATCTTCCAGAAGGCTCGGACGACTGATATATGTCAGATCCATCAGAAGTTTATCATATGGTGTCGTATTGTACTTGCCGTAAACCTGTGCATACCCGGTCAGACCGGCTTTGGCCTGAAGGCGCAGACGAAACTCCGGCATAACTTTCTCGTATTCTGCTGCAATGGCAGGTCTTTCCGGACGTGGGCCGACGATTGTCATATCCCCTTTCAGGATATTAAAAAGCTGTGGAAGTTCATCGATACGGCATTTCCTGATAACTCTGCCAACCGGTGTGATCCTCGGATCATTCTCACCGCTTGAAAGACGCGCCACACCATCTTTCTCTGCATTTACTTTCATGGAGCGGAATTTCAGCACGCCAAACTCTCTCCCGTTTTTGGTCAGACGGGTCTGTGAGTAAAAAACAGGGCCGCCATCGTAAGCTTTGATCGCAATTGCTGTAATAAGCATGATTGGTGACAATATAATGGTCGCAGCACCGGCAAAGACGATATCCGCCAGTCGTTTCAGGAAAAGGTATTCCGGCTGTGGATCGTATCTTCCAATCCGAAGCATAGGCAGATGGAACATGTGGATCTGTTTGGCTCCACTCATCAGGACATCACCCACTCGTGGAATCACATATACACGCACATGCTTGTCAATACAGTATTTCAGGATGATATTTCTTTCGCGGCTGTGGATACCACTGAGAAAAACCGTCTCCATCTCATCCAGTTTTTTCATATCATTCAGGCATTCTTCTACCTGAAGTACTTCTTCCACTTTGAATTTTTTCTGCATGTCATACTGGCTGATCAGTTTCTCCATTCCTTCACGGACATCGTAAACGATCATGGTCTTCTGTGGCGGAAACGTATGGAAATACCAGAGATGTGCCAGTGTACACCATACAAAAGAGATTACAGTCTGACCGGCGATTGCCAGCAGTCCCGGTATCACACTCGGAAATCCCTTAACAAGAAGTACGATCACCAGATAGGTGATTCCATCTGTGATCAGCACCGCCAGCACCTGACTGTAGACCATTTCTGATATACGATTTACTGACACGAGGAATGCGCTGTATACTCTGGCAAACATAAAATATACCAGCATAAAGAGAACCAGCATCAGCAGGTTTCCTTTTTTATAGAAGCTGTTTTCCATCTGTCCGACATAGTACCCATACCAGCACCAGGCAAACGGTATTGTCATAAGAATGACATTCAACAGTTTTACAAAACGAAGCGGAATGTCATGAGCAAGCATTTTGGTTCTTGATTGTTCTTTCATGTTTTCTCCTAATTATGTTTTTATCCATTATCACTTATCTTATGATCTCGCTCTATTCTCAAAATCCTGAACCTGTCTCCTTTGCGGTATCCAAAACACCTCATCACTTTGCTGTATCTGAACTTCATAATAGTTTTACCTTTATACTTTCCACCGGAAAACCAGTTTTTTTCTTCATTTTCCGGACTATATTTCTTATATTCCAATCCGTCATCTATTGCAATAGCTTCCCATGATTCACGCCTTACAAATTTATCTAATGTCGAAACAAGCTCTTTAAACTCATTTTTTTCCAAAATATCCGCGCCATATTTGTCTTCCAGTAAACTACAATCAATTCTGCTCCCCTCATATCTGAGCAATAGCCATGTTTTTCTGTCCACATTCAGAAGCTTTCCGTATTGCTCAGTCAAATACTGCGGGCTATGTACCGATACTATATCATGTTTTTCCTCATTTTTACAGATATTTAATACACAGTCTCTGAACTCATCAAGAAAAAATGACAATAATGCACCTTTTCTTGCTACAGCCTCTGCCAGCGAAGTAGCTGATACATCTTCTCCGTCCCAGAAAAACTTCTGTTCAATGTCGTGATATGGATCCGTATCCCACACAGGTTCTTCGTAGATTTCATTATCCAGCTTTATCTTAAACTGCAACAATTCATCAGAAATTTGATAATTTTTCAAATCACACAATTTCATATCTTGCGTAATGCTGCATTTATAAAAATCTTCTGTTTTATATATCGGCATATTAGCGTTCTGATGTATTAATTCTATGCATTTAACTGTACAGGGTAATGATTTCAGGAACGAATCCGTACTGTCAAACTGTCCCTGTAACGACAATTCATTTAATAAAAAGTCCATATTACCATCCTAAAATTACATTCAAGTCTTTATCGATCTGATCAAAAAATCCTTCCGATTTTTTCAAAGCTTTTCCGTCCTCATTCACTGGTATTCTTACAGGAATACTACAACCATTTTCATCCTGCATAAATGAATATATACAAACCTTTTCACAGTCTATCCGATCCTGACATATACTTTTTCGAATTCCATTGTAAATATGATCACTATGAGTCTCGACAATAACCTGTACACCACTCTGTGCAAGAAAAGCAAGAAATTCTACCAGTTCTGACTGTCCTGATGGATGCAGATGAATTTCAGGATTTTCAACAATCAGCAAATCACCCTCTCTGCATGCCAGGGCTGCAATAATAATTTCTGTTATATACGTCACACCAGTACCAATATTTTTCGGTCTCATTTCAAATGCTATATTTTTATTGCTGTATAAAACCTGAATAAACTCTGTCTTTTCTATTTCTCTGGCTTTTACCCGATACCCCATGATTTTTTCAAGCCAGAAATTCACCTGTCCTCCAAACGTCAGTTTAGAATCTGTATCATATACAAAATCGTCTTTTATATGTTCTTCATCATGTACATTTAAGTAATCAAACACATACTCACAGTTTTTCCCGATTACAATCTCATCCCCAAGGTATTTTTCGTAAGTATCTTTTACTCCAATTCTTTCTGATGAACAATATATTACTTTTACCTTTTCCTCTATCTTTCCCTCAGTAGTTGTTCCTTCCGCCGTTATTTTTTTAGATGCTTTTTCTGTTTTTCCATCGTGTTCATATTCCAGGTCAAATTCAATTTCATCACTTCCTACAATTGCATTACAAAGTTCATTTGCATTTCCTATATTCATGTATTCTCCGCGAAATGGATTATCTCCATCCTGAAACATTGCAAAAACAGACTGTATTACGCTTGTCTTTCCCACTGAATTACGTCCTGCAAGTAATGTAAAATTATTCAATTCCAAAGAGACGCTGTCAAATGATTTAAAGCCATTAATCTCTATTTTCCTGATCATATTTTCTTATATTTTCCTCTCTATAAAATCAAATGTCCTTTTAATATCATTATAACTCATATCACAGTTTTCTACTTTGTTTTGAATTTCTTTTAGTTCAAAGATCCTGTAATTTGTAAAATCTTTCTCAACTACCTTACACATATGCATAAAACACAGGTATTTCATTCTTTCTTCTGTATTTTTACTTTTTAACACGTAATTTCGAGTCACTCCCTGTTGTGCAACAAAATAGAGTGTTATAAATTCATCAAAAATCTCTTCCAGTTCTTCACTTTTCCTGTATTTCATTTCGTTCATAGTATTTTCCAATAATTGAAATTTTTCTGATTCTTCGCTCTGATAGCTGAGTAATAAACCCTTCACCCAAAAGTCACTCATAATAAAATATAATAAATTATATTCCAATGTTAAATTTGCCCGCCCGGACGGCCTTATAACTTTTACCATTTCTTTTAATTTGTCGGCACCCTCTTTTCGATACAGTATATCCCATATGCTTTGTTCCTGTGTGGGGGTCCATTCCTCAACAAATTTTCCGATCTGCATATGCATATATTTAGGATTCATATAATCTATCACATACAATATAATCGGAGAATACATAACATCTTTCGTAAAATACATATCATCTTCTTCACGAAAATCCCGGATGTTTTCTTCTCTGTGCTTCAGATATTCCAGCAGAAAACGCAGCTTATCGCTCTTATCTAGTATCAGCAATTCTCCAGTCTGTAATTCTGAAGCATATACTGGTGGAAATGGAATTCCTCTCATCAGTGCCCACAACACTTCTCGCACTATTTTCTTAGGCTTTTTCCATGCTGTGGCATTTTTTTCATAAAACCAGACTTTTCCCTGTTTATATCGGAAAAATATCTCTCTGACATCATACTTTCTTGTATCAATAATAGCTCTCTTGCTGATATACATTTAGCTCACCTTTTAAAGATTATTTTCTCCTGCTCACGGACGGCTCCAGCAGTACCTTCAGTGTTGACGCAATAATGCTCAGATCCAGTGCAAAAGAGTAGTTCTGGATATAATAGAAATCCATTTTTAACTGATTTGACTTGGAACTGCTGTATTTGCCGTGAACTTTGGCATATCCGGTCAGGCCTGCTTTGACTGCCTGACGATACGTAAATTCCGGAAGTTTTTTCTGAATGTGTTCTGCCGACTCCACCTGTTCCGGATACGGACCGACTACTGACATATCTCCTTTAAGGATATTGAAAAACTGCGGAAGTTCATCAAGGTGCGAGACCATCAGGAAATATCCGCCCGGGATCCACGGATCCGGATCCTCGATCGTTTTGCCCGGCTTCATGGTGCGGAATTTGTACTGCCAGAAATGCTTTCCGTTTCTTGTAAGGCATTCCCTCTTAGTCAGAACCGGGGCACCTGCCGCAATCCTTACGTACAGGGCAAGAATCAGATACAGCCATGACAGAAGCACCAGCACCAGCGCAGAAAAAGCAATATCAAAAACTCTTTTTGCCACTCTCTGCTCGACCGTCAGACCGCAGTTACGAAACAGCTGCAAAGTCTTATCTGAGAGTGAGATTTTTTCGGAACTCATCAGCAGAATATCGGCTAATGTCGTCTGGCAATAGCATCTCTTCTTCTGTTCGTAACAATAACGGATATAAAAAGTTCTTTCTTCCTCCGGCATTTCTCCGAGCATAACCGATTCATGCCGCTTAATTTCGCGAAGGATGGCATCCCTGCCTTCCTTTAATGAAATTCTGGTTTTAAGATGGAAACGTTCGCCCTGTTTCAGAAGTTCTTCTTCTAAGGATTCCATGTTGTTTTTGCCATAGATCAGAAGTACTTCGTGTGCCGGATAAATATTGGCATACAACCACCGTACCAAAAGTGACCACACCAGACCGATCAGCAGGTTTATTGCTGTTACAGCGATCATCGGTGCAATATGCATACGGAATCTCCATCGTCCGATCAGAGCCAGCTCGATATATGTCGCAGCGTTTGCCAGAATTACGGTAAATCCATGCGAAAGTAAAATTTCGATATATTGCTGATGCACAACACGAAAAACAGAAAACACCTTTCCGATCAGGATATTTAATGCCGCATACAAAACAAATAATGCCACATATCCCCAGAAGGAATACTGTCGTCCGATAATCGCTTTAAAGTTGTATTTCTGATACCATGCATGCGCAAATACACTTGTCCATGCAAGGATCAGCAGCGCATTCATGATCATCAGAAACAGTTTTTTGAACCGTTCTTTTCTCATCATCAGACGATAACTTCTCCACCATAACATGGAATATTTACTGAGTCCATGCAGGGTATAGCTTACCATATAATAGACACGGCTTATCGTCGGCACACCGGCTTTAATGTATGTCTGCCAGTTCATATGCGCTGACTTGCCCTTTTTGCCTGATTTGGACGCAAGTGCTCTTCGATAAACAAGCAGCGGCTCATCTACCCCATATGCGCATGGAATTTTGGAAAGGATGGCCAGCCATGTAGCAAAATCCTCGTGAATTCCGTTCTCTTCCGGCATCGGAAATTCCAGCATCAGTTCTCTTCGGATCAACACGGATGAGCAGGAAATCACGTTTTGCTTCAGAAGTTTTTTCCTGCTTACTTTTTCCGGTACATGAAGTACATGGGCAATGGTCATTCCATCATCTTCGATAAAAGCCGATCCTGTGAACAGAAACGAAGCATCCGGATGTTTTCTCAGAACTGACATCTGCCGTTCCAGCTTCTCCGGTCTCCACAGATCGTCACTGTCCAGAAACGCGATCCACTCACCCCGCGCCTGTCGGATACCATTATTTCGGGTTGCCGCCGAACCGGAATTGTGCCGGTTCTGAAAAATTCGTATTCTGTTATCTTTCTTTGCAAGTGTCTGCATCCGCAGCCAGGTTGCATCCTTTGAACAGTCATCAATGATCAGCAGTTCCCAGTCTTCGAAACTCTGTGCAAGAACACTGTTTACTGCCTCTTCTAAATATTTTTCACAGTTATAAGCCGGAGTAACGATTGATATTTTTGGCATAAGAGCCCCTTTCTTTTCTCCTCGTAATTCTCTGATGTCTGTATTTTACCACAACATTCCCATAGTTGTCATCTTTTTGAAAAATAATCACATTTACTCCCTTTTTCAAAACAATTTTAATTTAACGAAAAAAGCACCACCCTTGTCTGACCTCTCAGAAATCATTCTCAGGTGATGCATTTTATTATTTTATTTCTGCGGAAATTTATTCTACAGTAACGCTCTTTGCAAGGTTTCTCGGCTTATCAACGTCAAGACCTTTTGCAACGCTGACAAAGTAACCCAGAAGCTGCAGTGGGATTACTGCAAGGGATGTCGCAAAGTGCGGATCTGTCTTCGGGATATATACGGTAAAGTCTGCAGTGTCCTCAATATTGTAATTGCCGAATGTAGTCAGTCCCATCAGATATGCACCACGGCTCTTGCACTCTACCATGTTGCTGACTGTTTTTTCATAAAGAGCCGGCTGTGTCAGTACACCGATAACCAGTGTACCATCCTCAACAAGGGAGATGGTTCCGTGTTTCAGCTCACCTGCTGCATACGCCTCAGAATGGATGTAGCTGATTTCCTTCATCTTCAGGCTGCCTTCCATGCTGATTGCATAATCAATACCACGACCGATGAAGAACACGTCTTTTGAGTTGGCCTGTTTGGATGCAAACCACTGCAGGCGTTCTTTGTCATCAATGATTCGCTGGATTTTATCCGGCAGAGTCTCAAGTTCTTTGATATATGTGCTATACTGTTCTTCAGAAATTGTACCTTTTACTTTTGCGAACTGGATTGCCAGTACATATGCTGCGATCAGCTGTGTGCTGTATGCCTTCGTAGTTGCAACGGAAATCTCCGGACCTGCAAGTGTGTAGAATACATTGTCTGCTTCACGCGCAATAGAGGAACCGACTACGTTTACGATACCCATTGTGCGGATACCTTCATTTTTGCAAAGACGCAGTGCCGCAAGGCTGTCTGCAGTCTCACCTGACTGGCTGATGATCACTGCCAGTGCTTTCTGATCCAGGATCGGGTTGCGGTAACGGAACTCAGATGCAAGCTCTACACGTACCGGTACACGCACCATATCTTCAAATACATACTGTGATGCCATACCTACATGATAAGCGGAGCCGCAGGCAATGATATACACCTGGCTGATCTCCTGAATTTCTTCGTCGGAAAGTCCGATTTCAGAAAGATCGATCTGTCCGTCTTTGAGTACGGAATTAAGTGTGTCTCTGACTGCTTTTGGCTGCTCATGGATTTCTTTCATCATGAAATGCTCGAATCCGGCTTTTTCGGCTGCTTCTGCATCCCATTCGATCGTCTTCATTTCTTTCTGGATTTCTTCGCCATCGAGATTGTAGAAAGTGATTTCACCCTTACGGACGCGAGCCATCTCCAGATTGCCGATATAGTAAACATTTCTTGTGTATTTCAGAATTGCCGGAACGTCGGATGCCACATAGGATTCTCCATCGGCTACACCAAGGATCATCGGGCTGTCTTTACGTGCCACATAAAGTTCTTCCGGATAGTCTTTAAACATAATTGCAAGTGCGTAGGAACCACGGATACGGACCATTGCATGGTTGATCGCATCGACCGGAGTTCCTTCGTATTTTTTGTAATAGTAATCTACCAGCTTGACGGCAACTTCTGTGTCTGTCTCTGAATAGAAAGTATATCCTTTGCGAAGCAGTTTGTCTTTCAGTTCCTGATAATTCTCGATAATACCATTGTGTACGGCAACTACATTTTCGTCATCGCTCACATGCGGATGTGCATTGTTTTCGGACGGTTCTCCATGTGTTGCCCAGCGGGTATGTCCGATACCACAGGTTCCCGGAACAGATTCTCCGCCGTTTGTTTTTTCTGCAAGTACTTTCAGACGCCCCTTTGCCTTGATGACTTCTGTTTCGCCATCTCCGTTGCGAATAGCAATTCCGGCTGAATCATATCCACGGTATTCAAGCTTAGACAGTCCATCCAGAAGGATCGGTGCTGCCTGATGGTTTCCTGTAAAACCTACGATTCCACACATAAATATTTCTCCTCTTCTCTTTTGCTTAATATATGCAGCTTACAATATAATGTAAAAAGTAAACATAATTATACAAAAATCCATTTTTCGTCTATGATAACACAAAACCGTCAGATGTTCAACCCGGTTTCACCGGATGGCTTTTACCTGAGTATGATATAGATGGTATAGATCAGATACAGACACGCCATGGACGCGCCTTCTGTTCTGGTGACTTTTTTGCCCGTTATTGTATAGATCAGGACAAGGATTGAAAAAACAATAAGCACCAGAATGTCAATCAGATTGACGCTGATCAGCGCTACAGGACTGATGGATGCCGCGATACCAAGTACCATCAGGATATTAAAAATATTGGAACCGACTGCGTTTCCGACTGCCATATCAATTTCGTTTTTACGTGCTGCCACAAGTGAAGTAACAAGCTCCGGAAGGGATGTTCCGATGGAAACGATCGTAAGACCTACCAGTGTCTGACTCATACCGAGGTCAATCGCGATCCGGCTTGCTGCATCTACTGTCAGGTCTCCGCCAAAAGCGATTGCTGCTGCGCCGCCTACGATGCATAAAATACTCTTCGGATAGGAAAGAAGTTTCTGTGTATTTTCTTCTGCTTCTTCAATGCTCTCGATTTCTGTCTTTTTACCCTCTGCCCTGGCTTTCATTGCTGTGCGTATCATAATTACAATGTAGGCAGCAAACAATACCAGAAAAATGACTCCATCGAGGTGTCCCAGAATCATGTTGTGTTTATCTCCGATTGCCAGATATCCAAGTCCGAGCAGAAGCAGGGCGCAGATGATGGAAAGTGGAATATCTCTCGTGATAGTCTCACTCTTTACCATGATCGGCGTGATCAGAGCGCAGATTCCAACAACAAACATCAGGTTAAAAATATTCGAGCCGACCACGTTGCTGACGGCAAGTTCATTATTATGTGCCAGAGATGCGGTTACACTGACTGCTGTTTCCGGCAGGGATGTTCCCATCGCCACGATCGTAAGTCCGATAATGATAGACGGGACTTTTAGTTTACGTGCTATACTGGAACTGCCCTCTACAAAGAAGTCTGCTCCTTTTATCAGAAACACAAATCCAATCACAAGAAATACCAGCACCAGTGCAAATGGTGACTGATTAATAATATTTTCCATAATCTGCTCCTTTTCCGCAATTTTACTTGTTGACAGTATATCCCAATTTGACAGATACAGCAAGGGGAAGTATGATTGAATTGTTTTATAGAAGAAATATTGTTATAGAACAGTATGATTATATTTTTGCAGAATTATATTTTATGAGAAAGGACTACCCTATGCAGATCACACGCCCTGATTTTTATAAAGAATTTTCCTGTATTGCCGGATCCTGTCCGGATACATGCTGCGCAGGCTGGCAGATCATGATTGATAAAAAAAGTCTGAAAAAGTACCAAAAACTCAAAGGACCTTTTCGTAACCGGCTGCACAATGATATTGACTGGTCAGAACAGGCTTTTCGCCAGTATGACCATCGCTGTGCATTCCTGAATGAAGAAAATCTCTGTGATATTTACAGTGAGGCCGGAGCGGATATGCTCTGTGATACCTGCCGTAAATATCCGCGTCATATTGAGGAATTTGAGGGGCTCCGCGAATACTCGCTTTCTCTTTCCTGCCCGGAGGCTGCGCGGATTTTTCTTTCACACAGGAATAAAATTTCTTTTGTGACACGGGAAGTTCCTTCAAAGGAAGAAACTTATGAAGAGTTTGATTATTTTCTTTTTACAGCTCTGATGGATACGAGAGATTATCTTTTTTCCATTATTCAGGATCGATCTGTTCCGGTGAAGCTGCGCTGGCAGAAACTGCTGGTATGTGCGCACGATTTCCAACTGGCGTTGGATAAAAATGAACTTTTCCAGTGGGAGGATATTCGTGCACGACATGAAAGGTCAGGATTTACGGCAGAATTTCAGGCTAAAGTGCGAAGCTGGGCTGCAGGTAAAGGTGTTACTACAAACAAAGATACTGATGTTATGGCATCTGATTCAAATTTCCGGAATTGTGATTCTTCCTCATTGGAATTAAGGAAGCAGATCTGGCAGACAGTAATTCCGCAGATGGAAGTCCTTCGTCCGGGCTGGCATGAATATCTGGAGGAAACGCTGGTGCCGCTTTATGACGGTGATTTTGCTGCGGAACCTGATATTTACAAATCCTTTATCACAGCATACCCCGACTGGGAAATTCAGGAAGAACAGCTCCTGCTCTACTGGATTTACACATATTTCTGCGGTGCTGTATACGACGGACGTATCTTCGCCAAAGTAAAAATGGCGATTGTATGTACTTTTATGATTCATGATCTGGCAGTCGGAACTTATCTGAAAAATGGCGGAAGTTTTTCTTTTGATGAGATGGTTTCCATCTGTTATCGCTTCTCACGCGAGCTGGAACACTCTGATCTGAATCTGAATAAATTTGAAGAGTTGATGGATGAGGAAAATGTATTTAGATTCAGTAACTTCATATCTAAAACCATTTAATCTTCTCGACATTTTCCGACATTCCAGCCTTTTTAGTAAGCAAAAACACATGGCATCATATTACTCATATGATATCATGTGTTTTCATAAACTATGGAGAATATCTATATTCTTTTATAATATTCAGATGATAATACAGACCATGCCGCCTTTGCTGTCATTGACAATTTTCTGCATGGTATCCTGCAATTTTGACTGGCTTTCTTCACCGATGGATGCGATTTTGCTACGGATGCCATCCTGCACCAGCTGCTCAATGGATTTGCCGAAAATATTCGTTTCCCAGATGCTTTCGCCTCTTTGTCCACTCTCGCCAATGTACTGGATCAGGTCTTTTGCCTGCTGCTCTGTACCTACGATCGGCGCGATCTCCGTCTCGATTTCTGCTTTGATCATATGGACGGATGGGCTTTTTGACTTGATTTTTACTCCGAATTTGCTGCCCTGTCGGATTACGGACGGATCCTCAATCTGGATTTCATCAAGCTCCGGTACAACGACGCCATAGCCTGTGTCACGGACAGATTCCAGTGCTGACTGCACCTTTACATACTGCTTTTTCATTGCGGCAAGCTCTTTCATCGTGTGGATCAGATCGTATTCACTTTCCATCTGAATCCCACTCATTTCACTGAGTATTTTGTAATAATATTCGTCTTTGACCTGCACTCGAACACGGACACAGCCACTCGACAGACAGACTTCCTCCAACATGGTTTCCTGTACACACGGAATCCCGAGGCTGACCGATTCTCTGGTGATGTCTTTGATATGATGAAATTCTTTCATCTTCGTGCGAATGCAGTCCAGAATCTGTGCTTTCAGCTCGTGATCTGTCGGAAGCATCTCCACCCATTTCGGAACAAAAAACTGAATTTCTGTCACAGGGAATTCATACAGCACATTCGAAAGAATTTTGGTAACATCTTCTTTGCGAAGCTGTTCACAGTTTGCTGCCATGGTGATGACACCATATTTTTCCTGAAGGGAGCGGACAAGGTCCTGTGTTTCTTCTTTGTATGGTGCCTGAGAATTCACAAGAAGCAGAAACGGCTTGCGTTGTTTTTTCAACTGATTGATGGTTGCTGCCTCCGCCTCGGCAAAGTTTTCCCGTGGTAATTCTCCGAAGCTGCCATCCGTCGTAATCACAAGGCCGATCGTTGCATGCTCTTCGATAACTTTACGTGTTCCGGTCTCTGCTGCCTCATGAAACGGAATTGCTTTTTCAAACCACGGGGTCTTTACCATTCGTTCTTTTCCTTCTTCGATGTGTCCGCTGGCATCTTTTACCAGAAATCCAACGCAGTCAATCAGACGGATGCGGACTTTCTGCTCATCTCCGAGCGGCACTTCTACTGCCTCTTTCGGTATGAATTTCGGTTCAACTGTCGTGATCAGTTTTCCGGATCCGCTTAACGGAAGCTGATCACGTACCTCTGCCTGTTTTGCCGGTTCCATCTCCGGCAGTGCGACCAGCTCCATAAATCTGCGGATAAATGTGGATTTTCCGGTGCGGACGGGACCTACAACGCCTATGTATATATCGCCGCCGGTTCTTGCCTGAATATCCCGGTAAACCTGAAATTTTTCCATAAAAAAGCCCCCTTGCATATACTCACACAATCCCATGTATTGTTACATATATATGCATAAGGAGCTTCTGTTATGATTTTCTCTGTTTTCTTATAGAATAAATCTGCACAACCAATTCATGTTTTGCATAAGATTTATGCTTCTTTTGTACCATGTTCTTTCAGGTATGATTCTCTTCCCTGCTCGTATAGATTATTTCCTTCGCAGTCAATAATGACTACCAATGGCATTTCTTCTACATAAAGACGGCGAAGTGCCTCTGACTGGAGATCCTCATAAGCCACCAGTTCTGCTTTTTTGATGCATTTGGCAAGAAGCGCGCCTGCTCCGCCGATCGCACCGAAATAAACACCATTATATTTTTTCATTGCTTCTACAACTTCCGGAAGGCGGGCACCTTTTCCGATCATGCCGCGCGCACCTACAGACATCATGGTCGGTGCATAGGCATCCATTCGTCCACTTGTAGTCGGTCCTGCGGAACCGATAACCTGTCCTGGTTTGGCAGGGGTTGGTCCTACATAATAAATCGTTGCATCTTTTGGATCAAAAGGAAGTTCTTCTCCTCTGGCAAGTGCCTCACACATTCTCTTATGCCCGGCATCACGGGAGGTGTAAATGGTTCCGGTAAGGTAAACGCTATCACCGGCATGAAGGCTTTTTGCAAGTTCTTCTGTCAGGGGAAGTGTAATATGTCGTTCCATTTTCAGATCACCTCCGTTTTGTGTCTTGTCACATGGCAGCTGATATTGATCGCACATGGCATGCCGGCAATATGTGTCGGCATGGTCTCGATATTCAGGCCGAGTGCAGTTGTTTTACCGCCGAATCCCTGCGGTCCGATACCAAGCTGGTTGATTTTTTCCAGCATTTCTTTCTCAAGGTCTGCATAATATGGATCCTCGTTTTCGGTATCTACCGGACGCATCAGAGCTTTTTTTGCAAGAAGCGCAGCCTTGTCAAAAGTACCGCCGATCCCTACTCCGACAACCATCGGCGGACATGGATTCGGGCCTGCTGTCTCTACAGTTTCGAGAATAAAATCTTTGATTCCTTCGATTCCCGCGGATGGCTTAAACATGCGGATCGCACTCATGTTTTCACTTCCGAAACCTTTCGGGCCAACGGTGATTTTGATGTTTTCGCCCGGAACGATTTCTGTATAAAGCATTGCCGGTGTGTTGTCTCCTGTATTTCCTCTGCGAACCGGATCTTTGACAACGGATTTACGCAGATAACCGTTGGTGTAGCCACGGCGTACTCCTTCATCTACTGCCTCACTCAGATCTCCTCCTGTAATATGTACGTCCTGTCCGATTTCAAGGAAAACGCAGGCCATTCCGGTATCCTGGCAAATCGGAACCTGTTCGTTCTCGGCAATTTCGTAATTTTCGATAATGTTGTCAAGGATGCCACAGGCAATCTGTCCGTCCTCACAGGAACGACAGGTCTGAATGGATTTTTTGATGTCATCCGGAAGCACTTGATTGGCTTCGATGCAAAGTCTCTCGATGGTGTCCGTAATCATGGATGCTTGTATTTCACGCATGTCGGTTGCACTCCTTCGTGTTTTTTGTTTTATTGTATCGTATCGGGAATTTTTGTGCAAGGGTGGATGAAGGAATTTGTGCGGAGGGGATTGACAGATCACGAAAGAAAGGCAGGCGGTCCAGTGACACGCTTCGTTTCCTGTGTCCTCCCGTGCGCCTATGGATGAGTAATTTTGTTAACTCGCTAACGCTCAAACAGAACAAAATCACTCATCGCTGGCACAGTCGTCCACTGGGAAGCCTCGCTGAGTCACCGGACCATCTGCCTTTCTTTCTGTGAATTGGTATCCCCTCCACACAATTTCATTTCATCGCACCCGTCAAAAATTTGCCTGGATGCGAAGTTGGCTCAGGGTCGGGGCGGAATGCCCCTACCGGGAGCTCTAATGAACCGGAGTTATATCACATTACTCTCATCATACCCTCAAATTACAAATCAATAAAACTCATTATGAAGCAGTTCATGCTCCTTGCCTTTGAGCAATCCGGCATACAGTTCCTGTACAAGCGGATTCTCATCGGACTTCTTGATGATCATAGTATTATCTGCATTGTACAGACCTTTTGCTCTCGCATACTTGGTTCTGTCACCTGCTCTGGTCGGCTGGCCGCCACCCATGATGCATCCACGACGACATGCCATGATCTCAATCAGATGATACTCGGCTTCGCCGTTCTTTACACGTTCCATAACGGTTCTTGCATTTGCAAGACCGCTGGCAACGCAGACTTTTACATCAATTCCTTTATACGGAACTGTGAATTCTTTGATACCTTCTTCTCCACGAACACCGCACTCTGCGATTTCATTCATGGTCTCCTTGGAATGATCCGGATTCAGACGACGGAGAACTGCCTCTGTAACACCACCAGTAACACCAAAGATTACACCACCGCCGGAACCAAATCCAAACGGCATATCACATGCCTCCGGATCCAGAGATGCAAAATCAAGACCGAAGTTATCGATCATACGAAGCAGTTCGGTAGTCGTAATAACGATATCCGTATCTTTCTCTCCGTGTGTATAGCTGTTCGGACGAACTGCTTCTGCTTTCTTTGCAGTACATGGCATAACAGAAACCATGATTGTCTTCTTTCCTGCTGCATGCTCCGGATCACGGAAATATTCTTTGATGACTGCCGACATCATTCCCTGTGGGGAACGGCAGGTAGAAAGATTTGGAATAAATTCCTGATACTGGTCAGTGATGAATTTTACCCATGCAGGACAACAGGACGTCAGAAGAGGAAGTTTTTCTCCTTTTTTAATTCGATCCAGGAACTCCGCTGTTTCTTCCATAATGGTAAGGTCAGCGCTGAAGCTTGTATCATAAACTTCATCAAAGCCCATGCGGTGAAGTGCATTGACGATTTTGCCCATTACACTTCTGCCTTTCTGGAGACCGTAATGGTCACCAACAGCTACACGAACTGCCGGAGCGATCTGTGCAACCACACGGATTTCCGGATCTGCCAGAGCCTTCCAGACTTTGTCAGAATTTGTATGAATGGAAATCGCACCGGTCGGACAGAATACACGGCACTGACCACAGTTTACGCACTGTGTCTCTGCAATTTTTTTGTTGAATGCCGGCATAACCATAGCTTCTGTTCCACGGAATGCAAATCCAAGTGCTCCGATTCCCTGAATCTCCTCGCAGGCACGTACACAGTTGCCGCAAAGAATACATTTATTCGGATCACGTACTATGGATGGCGAACTGAAATCCAGTTCATGCTGCTCTCTTGTATTTTCGAATCGGATGGTTCTTACGCCGAGACGATGTGCCAGTTCCTGAAGTACACATTCACCGCTCTTGATACAGGTTGTACAGTCACGGCAGTGTGCTGCAAGAAGCAGCTCCACGATCAGTTTACGATAGTTTCTCAGTCTTCCGGTATTGGTATAGATTACCATTCCGTCTCTCGGCTGTTCGGAACAGGATGCAAATGTTTTGCCTCTGTCATCTTCAACCGTACATAAACGACAGGCTCCGAATGTGGAAATCTCTGAATGATAGCACAGTGTCGGAATGTTGATGCCTGCATTACGGATCACGGTAAGGATATTTTTTTCATCGGTAAATTCCACTTTTCTACCGTCAATTGTCATTGTACCCATAAGTCAGCCCCCTTCCTATGCTTCCACATAAATTGCATCAAAGTTACAGTTATCTTTACAGGTACCGCACTTGATACAAAGCTCATTGTCAATATGATACGGATGTTTGATCTTTCCGGAAATTGCCGCTGCCGGACAGTTCTTCGCACATTTACCGCAGCCGATACAGAATTCCGGATTGATATGGAACTGACGAAGTGCGGTGCAGACTTTTGCACGGCATTTCTTGTCGCGGATATGTTCTTCGTATTCATCGCGGAAGCGTTTCAGAGTACTGATGACCGGAAGCGGTGCACTCTTTCCAAGTCCACAGAGAGCCATACTCTGAACCATGGTTGCAAGTTCTTCCAGTTCATCAAGATCGGACATTTCGCCCTTTCCTTCTACGATTCTTTCGAGGATTTCCAGCATACGTTTGGTTCCTTCACGACATGGAACACATTTGCCGCAGCTTTCACGCTGTGTAAAGTTCATAAAGAATCTGGCAACTTCTACCATACAGGTGTTTTCGTCCATTACTACCAAACCACCAGAACCCATGATCGCATCCAGTGATTTTACGGAGTCAAAATCAAGTGGACGGTCGATCTGATCTTCAATCAGACATCCACCGGAAGGTCCACCGATCTGTACACCCTTGAAAGCTGCTCCGCTCTTTAAACCGCCACCGATATCATAAATGATATGACGAAGGCTTGTTCCCATCGGAACTTCGATAAGACCTGTGTTTTCGATTGCTCCGGTCAGGGAGAAAGTCTTTGTTCCCGGACTTCCTTCTGTACCGATGGTACGGAACCAGTCAGCACCCTGAAGAATGATCTTCGGAACATTTGCATATGTCTCTACATTATTAAGAACAGTTGGTTTTTCCCAGAGTCCTTTTTCTACGGTACGCGGTGGTTTTACACGCGGCATACCACGATTTCCTTCGATAGATGCGGTAAGGGCAGAACCTTCACCACAGACAAACGCGCCGGCTCCACGATTGATATGTAAATGGAAATTTATACCGGAACCAAGGATATTGTCACCAAGGAGACCATACGCTTCCGCCTGCTCAATAGCCATGCGGAGACGTTTTACGGAAAGCGGATATTCTGCCCGTACATAAATATATCCGTTTTCAGCGCCTACTGCATATGCTGCAATGACCATACCTTCGATCATCTTGTATGGATCACCTTCCATTACGGAGCCATCCATAAATGCACCCGGGTCACCCTCGTCACCGTTACATACAACGTAGCGGACTTTTTCTTTCTGACGGGCTACCTGTGACCATTTCTTACCGGCAGGGAAACCTGCTCCGCCACGTCCGCGAAGTCCGGATTTCGTTACTTCATCGATAACATCCTGCGGGGACATATCAAAGAAAGCTTTTGCCATAGCCTGAAATCCGCCGGCTGCAATATATTCATCAATAGATTCTGCATCGATATTTCCACAGTTTTCAAGAACGATTCTTGTCTGCTGATTCAGAAACGGAATATCAGATGGATGTGGACAGACAGTATCATGATCACGATAAAACAGTCTGCTTACCGGCTGACCTTCCATAACAGTACGCTCTACGATTTCCTTACAGTCTTCCACCTGTACATGCACATACTGATAATCGTAAGGCTCGATTTTCATAAGAGGTCCAAGTTCGCAAAGTCCCTGGCATCCGGTCTTAACAACACCGACATGCGGAACATCTTTCTGCATTTCCACGCTTACCCAATCCAGATTCTCGCATAATTTCATCATTTCGTCGTAAATCTTCTGTGCGCCGGAAGCAATACATCCTGTACCGGAACAGACAAGTACACGACAGGTAAAGGATTTCAGGGTATTTTTTGCTTCAGTCTGCTTGTTGAGCAGATCTTCTTTACTCACAATACTCATACCGTCTCACCTCTCAATTCATTTAACAGATCGATTGCCTTTTCTGGTGTCATCTTCGGGTGTACTTCATCATTAACCGTAAGTGTTGGTGCCAGTCCGCACGCACCAAGACAGGATACGGTTTCTACTGTAAAAAGCATATCGTCCGTCGTATGCTTCTTATTACTAAGTCCAAGCTCTTTCATCAGAGCTTCCTTAACCGGCATGGATTTACGCACATGACATGCAGTTCCGTCACAGACTTTGATCACATATTTTCCTTTCGGCTCAAAAGAAAAATTCTCATAGAAAGTAGCTACACTGTACGCCTTAGCCTCTGTAACTCCGATCTTGGATGCAACATAAGTCAGAAGTTCTCCCGGAAGATAACGGTATTCTGCCTGAATGTCCTGCATAATTGGAATCAGTGATGCTGGTTTACGTCCGTAATGCTCGATGATCTCATCTGTCTTCGCGTAATAAGACTGATCTAACATTCAATTCCCTCCTTGTTTGAAAATAGTTTTTCCTGCGCTCATCGTTTTTGTCTAATTTACACAGCTTTGTTAGCTCCAATTATACATTAAATATATATTTTAAACAAGGAAAATATAGATATTTTGAATTAATTTATTTAATTTTTTTATTTTTCGCGACTTTTTCGTGACATTTTTAACATATTGTATAATTTTTTATCAATCTTGTTTTCTTCATCTAACTTTCGTATAATTTGTTATTCTAATGCAACTTTGTATAAAATATATTTCTATTCCGGCTTTTGTGCTTGTAAAAATACATAATATTTATTGCTTTTGGAATTTCTTTACACTATTATAGTGAAAGGTAGATAAAAAAATTTCTTATTAAGTTTAAGGAGATATACATATGCGAAATTATGACACACCAGTCAGGGCAATCCGACACAAAGTCTTTGCCGAAGTTGCTAAAGCCGGATTCGAATCTTCTGATGAAACTCTGATCCATGATATTGAAGCAATTCCTTACAATATCGTGGAAGAAAAAGCCAAATACCGTGAAAGTATCTACAGAGAACGCGCCGTTGCCAGCGAAAGAGTCCGTCTTGCCATGGGTCTTTCTCTTCGCCCGGAAAACAAAGCCGTCCATCTGACAGACGGTCTTGCAGCCAGCAATATCAACGAAAAATATTATGAGCCGCCTCTTATGCAGGTCATCCCATCTGCATGTGCAGCCTGTCCGCCAAACAAATACATCGTCAGCAATATGTGCCGTGGCTGTGTGGCTCATCCATGTATGCAGGCCTGTCCAAAAGGTGCGATTTCCATGAAAGACGGCAAATCTTATATCGATCAGGAAAAATGTATCAAATGCGGCAAATGCAAGGCAGCCTGTCCATACGATGCCATCTCACACAACGTACGTCCATGCGAGCAGGCATGTGGAGTCAAAGCGATTGGAAGTGATGAGCAGGGCCGTGCAAGCATTCTGGAAGACAAATGTGTATCATGTGGTATGTGTATGGTAAGCTGCCCGTTTGGTGCAATTTCTGATAAATCTCAGATTTTCCAGCTTTCTCACGCGCTTCGCGACGGAGACAAAATTATTGCGATCGTTGCCCCGGCATATATCAGTCAGTTTGGCGATGATGTAACACCAGGTAAATTCAAAACCGCGCTGCAGGTTCTGGGCTTTTCCGGTGTACATGAAGTTGCTTTCGGTGCTGATGTCGGTGCAATTTCCGAAGCACACCATTATGCCAAAGAAGTCGCTACCGGTAATCTTCCGTTTCTTCTGACCTCCTGCTGTCCATCCTGGTCCATGATGGCAAAGAAATTTTTCCCGACCATGATCGACAATATTTCTCAGGAACTGACACCGATGGTTGCCACTGCACGTAAGGTAAAACAGGAACAGCCTGACGCAAAAGTCGTTTTTATCGGACCATGCGCTTCCAAAAAGCTTGAGGCAATGCGCCGCACCGTCCGCAGTGATGTTGATTTTGTTCTTACCTTCGAAGAACTGGATGCCATGTTTGATGCACGTGAAATTGATCCTGCTTCTTTTGAAGAAGATGGTTCACTCCATGATGCAACGGCAGCCGGACGTGGTTACGCTGTTGCAGGCGGTGTTGCCGGTGCAATCGAAGCGTGCCTGAAAGAATATTATCCGGATGTACCGGTTCACATCGAACATGCAGAAAGTCTTGCCGAATGTAAAAAAGTCCTCGCGCTTGCCAAAGCCGGCAAACTCAATGGCTGTATGATTGAAGGTATGGCATGCCCTGGTGGATGTATGGGCGGTGCCGGAACCAATGTACCGGTTGCAAAATCTTCAAAAGAACTGAAGAAATTCCTTGCTTCCTGTTCTAAGAAACTTCCACCGAAGGGACTTGTCGACATCGAACTTAACTGATATATTTCTAGCTCTTTTACAGGAAATATTATTAAAAATTTTCTTCTATATATAAATACCAGAGATATTATCAGATATGCTTTTCAATCTGATAATCCTCTGGTATTTTTGTTTTGTACTTTATTTCAAACCTCTGTTCTGTGTTTTCTGTCTATATTTTTATCATTCAGCTTTCAGCTGAGCAAGTAATTTTCTAAGTTTTTCTCCGTAATCAGATCCAGCCGCCCATCCTCCGCCATTCGGATTTTCCTGCTGTCCGAGCCATTCTACATAAGGCGCACTGCCTCTGGCCACAAGGTCAAATCTTGTATCTACACAGTCCTGATTGAGCGCTTCCTCACATGCATAAGCCTTCAGATGCTGCACCTGTGCGCGGATTCCTGTACGGACATCAGGATAAGATACCCCGGCAACTCCGCCTCCGGTCGTTCCAATGCCTGCAAAATTAAACTGTGATGCACCGGAATCCCCTCCATATTGAAGCCAGCCTGTCTCAAGCATTGCCTGTTCATATACAACTTCTCCACGTACACTTTCTGCGTTTGCCTCCTCAAGAATTATTGTGCAAAATTCATCGATGGTTGCTGCTCCACCTTCTTTCAAGGTTGCTGCCGGATATTCTACGCCGCGTTCTTCATACTGTGAAGTCATCTGTGCAAGGGAAACTGTCGTTTCGCCCATAATTGTGTAATAACCATACGTATTGTCTGTAGAATCATCTACAAAATCCGGATCCGATGTATAATCCGGTGCTTCCAGACTTTCCGGTTTATGAATCTGGCCTTCTCCGGAGTAATCTGGTTCACTCCCAGATGCCAGACAAGGTGCCCCTGTTAAAAGGGCACCTGTCAGTATTATCTGAGAACAAAAGAGCATTGCTTTTTTGTTTCTTATCATCCATTAACCTTTCTCATTGCAGCTTCTACTACATGTCCTACAAGAACAGATGTAGTAACACTTCCAACACCGCCCGGTACCGGAGTGATTGCATCAACGATCGGTTCAACTGCTGCATAATCAACATCACCACAAAGTTTTCCTTCTGCATTTACGTTGATTCCTACGTCGATGATAGTCTGTCCTTCTTTTACATATTCCGCACCGACAACACCAGCACGACCGGCTGCTACGATCACAATATCTGCCTCTCTTGCTACAGATGGCATATCCACTGTTCTTGTGTGGCAGATTGTTACAGTTGCGTTTTTCTTAACCAGCATCATTGCTGCAGGTTTTCCAACAACAAGGCTTCTTCCGATAACAACGGCTTTTTTGCCTGTGCAGTCGATTCCGTAGTGATCAAGGATTTCCATGCAGGCCTGTGGTGTACATGGTGGGAAACCGATTTTCTTTCCTGTATAAACACCGGACATAGAAAGATCTGTCATGCAGTCTACGTCTTTTTCTGCTGCAAGCGCATTCTCGATCACTGCCTGATCCAGATGTTTCGGAAGTGGACGGAACAGAAGAACGCCATGAATATGGTCGTCTTTGTTTACTTTATCGATGGTTGCAAGAAGTTCTTCCTGAGTTACATCTCCCGGAAGAAGGATTTTTTCACATGCAACGCCCAGTGTTTCGCAACGTTTTGTTGCTCCTCTTTCATAAGAGATGTCACTTGGGTTTTCGCCAACACGGATGATGCACAGAGTCGGGTTTACACCCTTTCCCTGTAACTCAGCTACGTTTGCTTTGATTCTTTCGTTCAGTGCTGCTGTTACTTCTTTACCTAATAACTGCTTTGCCATTTTTTATATTTCCTCCGCTAATTTTGTTGCTGCTTATTTCAGACGTCCCAGAACGCTTTCGAATGTTTCATCTGCAATTTTGGTATATTTTTCAAGCATTGCATCTGCTTTTTTGTTCAGTTCTTCTGCGTATTCTCTGTCAGCCATGGATTTTGTGTTGATGTAAACATTCAGGCTGGCACCTTTTAATGCTGCCTTGCAGAATGCTGCACCGACACCAGCATCGCTGATTGCAAGTTTGGATCCTTTTGCACCGAATTCCACAATCAGTTCGATTGCTTCGCAGCATTTTTCCATAATCTCCATCGGAACGGAACATGCATCTTTCAGCACGATTTCCATAACACGTGCTTTTTCTGCTTTTTCTTCTTCTGTTTCTCTCGGCATTCCATATGCTTTGGAAAGCGGCTCAAAAACCTCTGCATCTCTTTCAATCAGACGCAGAAAATCTTTCTGAAGCTGATCACATTTTGCTTTCAGTTCCCACATCTCGTCTTCAACATCTGCATATTTTTTCTTGCCTACTGTCAGGCTGCCTACCATGTTACCAAGTGCAGTTCCTACTGCACCAACCAGAGCAGACGCTCCACCGCCACCCGGTACCGGGGCTTTAGAAGCGAGTACCTCTACAAATTCTGTACATGTGCTTGTGGAAAATCCCATTTTTTTATTTTCCTCCTGTAATAAAATAAGTCAAAACAAAAGGGGCATCCTTTTGAATTTTATTCTTTTTTATAAGATGGAAATCTTATATATCTTTTCTTTCTCAGGATA
>FMEL01000013.1:0-48124 GCA_900066355.1 uncultured Ruminococcus sp. | reverse complement strand
CCCCACCAGGCCACGCAGAGTAGGAATGAACGATATCGGTGGTCAACGCAACACGTCGATACCAACACCGTAGACTCCCTGGCTCTTATTCTACGTATAGTTCCATTTGTACGAATGACTTGACCATACCACAATGCTTGCTCAGCGGGGCCAAAAAGGGGGAGTCTGAGGGGGAGCTTCGGCCTTTCGCAACTATGAGATGCTCCCCCTCAGGGTTTTCACAGGTTGCCAAACCATTGACGGGCTGACGGGCAGTTCCCGCCCTGTGCAACTATGAGATGCTCCCCCTCAGGGTTTTCACAGGTTGCCAAACCATTGACGGGCTGACGGGCAGTTCCCACCCTGTGCAACTATGAGATGCTCCCCCTCAGGTTTTTCACAGGTTGTCAAACCATTGACGGTTTGCAAGGAAGTTCCTTATATTTTTAGAAAAGTCCAGTAATTTTTCCGGTCTCATCTACATCGATTCTTTCTGCAGCCGGTACTTTCGGCAGTCCTGGCATGGTCATGATCTCGCCTGTCAGGGCTACAATGAATCCTGCGCCTGCGGAAATCTTCAGGTTACGTACAGTAACTTCGAAGTCTGTCGGTGCACCGAGTTTGGTCTGGTCATCTGTCAGACTGTACTGTGTCTTAGCTACACAGATCGGGCAGTTGCCGAAGCCAAGAGCCTCAAGCTGTTTTGCCTGTTTCTGGGCATTTGCTGTAAGTACAACTCTCTTGCCACCGTAGATTTTCTGTACGATCTGATTCAGTTTGTCCTCGATGGAGCCTTCCAGTTCATAGGAATAAGTAAAGTCGTTTGGCTCTTCAACCAGACGCAGAACTTCTTCTGCAAGTTTGATTCCGCCTTCGCCACCTTTTGCCCATACTTCGGAAAGTGCTACGTTTACGCCGAGTTCTTTACACTTAGACTCTACAAGGTCAAGTTCTGCCTTTGTATCTGTCGGGAATGCATTGATAGCAACTACGCAAGGAAGTTTATATACATTCTTGATATTGCTTACATGTTTCAGAAGGTTTGGAAGTCCTTTTTCCAGTGCTTCCAGGTTTTCATTATTAAGGTCTGCTTTTGCTACACCGCCATTATATTTCAGCGCACGTACAGTAGCTACGATAACAACTGCGCTTGGGTGCAGACCTGCCATACGGCACTTGATATCGAGGAATTTTTCTGCTCCAAGGTCAGCGCCGAATCCAGCCTCTGTAATTGTGTAATCAGCAAGTTTCATACACATTTTTGTAGCTGTTACGGAGTTACATCCATGAGCGATGTTTGCGAATGGTCCACCATGAACGATTGCCGGTACATGTTCCAGTGTCTGAACAAGGTTTGGTTTCAGGGCATCTTTCAGAAGTGCAGTCATTGCACCTTCTGCATGAAGATCGCCAGCTGTTACCGGTTTCTGTTCGGAAACTTTACCATATGTATATCCGATGATGATCTTGGAAAGTCTTTCTTTCAGGTCTGTAATATCGCTTGCAAGGCAAAGGACTGCCATGATCTCGGATGCAACTGTGATGTCGTATCCGTCTTCACGAGGCATACCGTTTGTTCTTCCGCCAAGTCCGTCTACTACGTTACGAAGCTGACGGTCGTTCATATCCACACATCTCTTCCATGTAATCTTTCTCGGGTCGATGTTCAGAGCATTGCCCTGGAAGATATGGTTGTCGATCATTGCTGCAAGAAGGTTGTTTGCTGCACCGATGGCATGGAAGTCACCTGTGAAATGAAGGTTGATATCTTCCATCGGAACTACCTGTGCATAGCCGCCGCCTGCTGCACCACCTTTGACACCGAATACCGGTCCGAGAGATGGCTCACGAAGAGCAACCATAACACTCTTTCCAAGCTTCTGCATTGCATCTGCAAGACCTACGGTTGTAGTAGTCTTTCCTTCACCTGCCGGTGTCGGATTGATTGCTGTCATAAGAATCAACTTACCATCTTTTCTGTCGCTTTCTTTTAAAAGATTGTAATCAATTTTTGCTTTGTATTTTCCGTACTGCTCCAGATATTTGTCATCAATACCTGCTTTTTCTGCAATCTTTGTGATTGGCAGCATTTCGCACTCCTGTGCAATTTCGATGTCACTTTTGAATCCCATAAAAGTTACCTCCTTTATTTATGCATGTCTTTATGAAAAGGCTACCCGCCTTTTTTTCAAGAAATTTATAATACTTTTGCAAAAGATTTCAGCGATCCGATGATCACATCACCCATAACCGCCATATCTTCTGCCTGGAAAGATATCGGGAAGTTGTCCGAAAACAGGATCTGAGAGGACGGTGGAAATTCTTCATCACCCTCCCACAGGATCATCTGCACCAGATATCCCGGAAAGATTTCAAGCTGGTATGCAATGTCACCATGATTTATCAGTTCACAATGCATATGTTCCATGATTGCCTGAAAGTCTTTAATACGGTTTCCATAGGAAAATGCCAAACGTTTAATGCAGCGGCCATCAAACTGACGGAGATACACCTCACCCCATGGCATTTCCCTGTAAGTTTTAAATTTACCGGTTCCCTGCGCACAGGCACCGTTCAGCAAAAAGCGAATGGTCAGAGTTCTGGCATAAACCATAGTTTCCAGAGGATAAAATCCCATATCATCCTCTTTATGACTGACCTCAAAATCCGGCCATGAAATCTGATATACTGTCCCGAGAAATTTTAAAGTAAAATACTTCTCTTCTTCATTGTAAGAAATGCCAAGTCTTGTGGCAATTTCCTTTGGATCAGCGTCTCTGTACTGGCTCAGATAATGTTCCCATGGGAGACGTTCTTTGCTGTCTTTTTCATATCCGAGTTTATCTCCTACAGATTCATTTTCTGTCGGATCAAATGTTGTTTTTGCGTCAGAACTCATAACACACCTCTTATCTCTGTTTTACGTTAGGGAACATGGATGCATCGGTATGCGGGATAAAGCAGGCTCCCACAAATTCATCCATGTAAGTCGGAACTGTCGAAAGTTCCATATAAGTCATATTGGATGCAAGCTCATATGTTTTCTTCTCTGCTGCTGTTGAAAGAAGCATCAGATATGCACCAGTCAGGGAAGAGTTACCAATATAATGGAATTTATCCAGCGGTACATCCGGGAACATTCCGATATTGACTGCATTCTGCATATTGATTCCACTGCCGATACCACCCGCAACATAAACATCATCTATCATGGATACATCGAAGTCCAGTGAAGACAGCATTGTGCGGATTGCTGAGAAAATCGCGCCTTTTGCACGGATGAAGTTGTCAATATCTACTTCTGTGATCTCGACATCTTTTGCAGATCCTGCTTCTTCTTCAAATGCGATCACATAACTTCCCATTCCATAATGGTCGTGACGGACTCTCTTTCCTTCACGTACAAATTTGCCCTTTGGATTGATAATTCCTGTCATATAAAGTTCACTGATCACATCAATGATACCTGATCCACATAATCCAACCGGCTTCGTACCCGGTTCACCGACAACTTTGTAAGTCGGCTCCATCGTTTCTTTGTCGATTGTACATGCTTCAATAGCTCCGTCAGTTGCACGCATGCCACAACTGATATCACCACCTTCAAAAGCAGGTCCTGCTGAGCAGGCACAACTCATCATGAAATCAGAGTTTCCAAAAACAAGCTCGCCGTTGGTACCAAGGTCAATAAACAGTGAAAACTCCGGTCTGTTCCAAATCATACTTACCAGAGTACCTGCTGTAATATCTCCGCCAACATAGCTTCCGATATTCGGTGCCATGATGATGTGTGCATCTTTGTTGATTTCAATTCCCACATCCGATGCAAACAGAGAATTTGTCTTAAAGAATGCCGGAATATACGGCTCTGTACGCAGATAATCTGCATTGATTCCTGCAAACAGATGATTCATTGTTGTATTGGATGCCACACACATACGATAGATCTGGCTTTCCGGAAAATGAATGCTTCTGCACATCTCATGGATCATCGGATTGATTGTCTCTTTGATCACTGCATCCTGCAGTTTCTTGATTCCGCCCGGTTTTGTCGTCTCAATGATACGGTTGATTACATCTGCACCATAACGGATCTGACCATTACCGGAAGAACTTTTTGCAAGGATTTCTCCTGTTACCATATCAATAATCACAGCTGAAACCGTTGTCGTACCTATATCCACAGCAAGTCCACCCATTACAACGTCTTCTTTGCTGTCAAAAATATCGTATACAAACATATCATCCGGAGTCACACGTACCACGCATTTTACCGAAAACTTACTTGCACGAAGTACATCCGGAAGTTTACGAAGAACTGTGTATGGCACTCTGATCCGTTTCAGATTCATAAATTTCCGAAGTGCTCTTGTCAGTCTTTCTACATCCGGCATGGTATCATCCAGAGTAGGTTCATTCATCTGAAGTTCTACTACTTCCAGGCTGTTTCTCAACTGAATCCCGGTTTCTTCTACCTGATCTTTTGCTTTTTCAAAAATTGCAATTTCTTCCCTGGAACTTAAGTCAGCCACCTTCATTCTGCTCTTGTATGCAGAAGCGATATCCGGCACCAGCACTTCCACGTCAGCACTGATCTTGCTCATACATGCAAGACGCCAGCCCTTCTCAAATTCCTCATCAGAAATATGAAGTGTTTTCTTTGAGTCCAGTTCTCCGCTTTTTAACTGCACCCGGCACTTTCCGCAGGCTCCGTTTCCGGAACATGGGGCATCGATTGCTACATTGGCACCACGTGCAACCTCCAGAAGATTATCCCCCGCATTGGCAAATGCTTCTACCTCACTGCCATTTTCAAATGTAAATGTTACCTTAAACATGCGGTAACCACCTTTCTCGCCTCAATATGCAATGCAAAAAAGGCCAGAGGCCGCAAAGCCTCCAGCCCTTTTGTACCTACAGTCGTAAAAACGACAGACTGATTAGATTTCCAGATAAGAATCTGCGTACAGATAGTTATTTTTGATGATGTCACAGGATTTGATTGTTTCCATCAGACGAAGATCGTTAGGGTTAACGATTGCTGAGGTAAGTCCCTGCATCATAGCCATAGCTACCATAGCGGAGTCCATGATCGGACGGATATGTTTCGGCATACCGTTGGAGTTATTGGAAAGACCACCGGTGCTCTTCATGCCCATGTCAGAGATCATTTTGATGAAGTCAAGAACTTCCATCTGTTTGTCCTGCATTCCTTTGATAACGAGGAATAACGGGTCGAACCACATATCGTTCTCAACGTCCATACCCTGTTCCATACCTCTCTCCATCAGAGTCTGCATGTACATCATACGTTCGTCATTGTCTTTTGCGATTCCTTCGCCGTTGCAAAGAGCGATAACGATTGCATCGTTTGCTGCTGCAACATCAACATATCCGATTCTTCCAGCTGCATCAGCGGAGTTTACGATCGGTTTTCCTTTGGAACGGTTGTATACAGAAATACCAGCTTCGATAGCTGCTACGTTGGAAGTATCCAGTGCAAGCGGAACATTGTCGAAGTTGCTCTGCAGAAGTTCTACAGCCCATTTCATAAGTTCCGGTCCATCGTTTTCTGCTGGTCCGATATTAACATCCAGATATGTAGCACCTGCGTCGAGCTGCTGTTTTGCTCTCTTGAGAATCGGCTCAGCATCTCTCTCTGTGAATGCTTTATTAACTGCCGGTGCTGTTGTGGAAAGTCTCTCTCCGATTGTAACAAATTTTGCCATACCTGTGTTCTCCTTTACATGGTTTTAGATGTCTCAGGGAGTATTCGTTCTCCCTGAGCATAAATTTTATTTTATGCGGCTTATGCCTGCATATCTTTTAAGAATTTCACAAGCTGTACTGCTTCTCTAGGTCCTACGATAATCTCCCATCCCGGAAGTTTTGCTTCAAGGTCACCCTTGAGGACTGCTACTTTACCCGGAATAACGAGTTTACGGCATTTTACCTTCGGCTCTACTTCTTCTTTGATGTACTCAGAAATGCTGGTGCTGGAGAATTTACCAGCTGCCCAGGATGTCAGTACGGAAAGTCCGCCTGCATCATTGATTACAAGATTAAGCGGAACACCGGAACGCTCCAGCTCACCGGAAACTACGAAATATGTAAGAGCGAAGTCTACAGTTGTAACAACGAGAGAGTTCTCATCTGCTCCGTTGAGTGGGTAGATACCCGGCTCTACTTTCATCGGTTTCTGTGGGTCTGTATATACGTTCTGACGAAGACCGAACAGTGGAAGTGCCTCTGCATAGGTCATCTGTTCCATAACGATGATGGAACCGTATTTCATTGTAAATATGGAAGCAAGTGCTGCCTGTAAATGATGATCTCCCTTAGCAATTTTAACCAGGTTAACGATGGATGGATATCCAAATGTTCTGTCCTGATCTTTCAGTGCTGCACGACGAACCTGTACAGTGTTTGCGAAGGTTTCTTTGACGTCAGCGCCTGTTGTGTCAAGAACAAGGTTCTTGTTGCCAAGTTTTTCAAGTGCTGCTACTGTGTCATATAATTCGTTCAGGTCTTTACCGGATACACCGAGAACAACACCAGCTTCTGTAGCAACAGCATTCATTGCTTCGTAGTTGGAAGCATTTGCACCGTTCAGAACCGGTTTGCCATCTTTGCATACTTCAAGAGCTGCTTTTGCGATCTCAGGATCTGTACATCCGAGAACCAGAGTTCTTCCAAGACCTTTTGCTTTTTCTACAAGTGCTGTATATTTTGCTGCGTCTGCATCTGCATCACAGTTTACATATACAAGCTCTACATGCATTCTCTCACCGATACGGTCATAGTCTACATGTGGGATTGCTGCAAGCTTAGCATCTACTTCTGCATCATCCATGCATGTGCAAAGGGATACAGCGTATCTTGGTTTGCTTACAAATGTTTTTTCATGTCTGAACAGAACAGTTTCTCCTCCGAGAGTGAATTCTGCATCACCTGTTCCGATCTTGATTGTCTTCATCGGCGGAGCAGTTGCCTCAGACAGAGAAGCCAGTGCTTCGTCAGACATATGTGGACACTGCTCAATCTGCATTGCGCCCTGTGCAACTTTCATGGAGAAAGCCATACATGTCGGACATCCACATTCCTTACAGTTTTTCTTTGGTGTTAATTTAAAAATCTGAATACCATTCAGTGCCATAGCTATTTTTTCCTCCTATTATTCCTTACGCAAGTGCTTTGATCAGTTTGGAAATAGTCTTGACAGACTCCGGATGTCTTAAGATTACGGCATCAGAACCAGCTGCAAGGTCTGCTGCTGCTGTCATAACTTCCATATCGATTCCACGCTCGTCTGCTGATCCCCATTCAGGCATATCAGCTTCAGAAGCGGTTGCTTCTTTAACTGCCCATGTCTCTGCGGATACAGGTGTAATAATAGGCATCTGCAGCATGTTGTCGTTCTGACCTAATGCTGCACCTTTGATACGGTCCATTGTAGAAACAACGTACTCATATCCGTAACCAGCTGCTGCACTACCGATGTTCATAACGATTTTCTTCGCATCAACACCAAGCTGTGTAGTAACAACGTTTAACTGTTTTGCAAGGTTGATATCAACGGCTGATTCAGCGCCGACGATCTGATTGTAAGCAAGACCTGCTGCTGCACCGATTGCTTTGTAGTTTTCTTCTTTTTCGGAAAGAAGAAGGGCATTTCTTCCCTGAAGGACTTCTGCTACTTTCGGGAGAAGTTCCGCATCCTTCTCTACGTTTTTGCAGCCTTCTACAACCAGTGGACAGTCAATAGCACCTGCTACTTCTTTAACAACCTCGATCAGTTCATCGATAGATTTGTTTACCCCGTTCGGATCTCCACCGTCAAGGATGAGGGCAACAAAATCTGCGCCTTCGATAGCTGCTGCTTTTTTTGCGATATCAGCCATGGAAGTAGCGCCTTCATAATAAGCTTTTACACCTTCTGAAAACTCATCCAGACCCAGGTCTGAAATCTCAACACCGATCTTTGGTGTGTTCTCTGTCGGTGCATCAAAGGTGTAGAACGGGAAAGAATTTTCTCCGCCGATTGTCACAGTCTTATCTCCGCTTCCGATTGTGACAGCGTTAATCTTTGCATTAAATTTCTGTGGTTTCTGATTAAACGGCATTTCTCATAAGCCTCCTCTAAATTATTAAAAACTCAACTACTATTATACTACATAAAATTACCAGTGACAAGATAACACAGGTCTTTTACGTTAAAAAAATATCAAAAATCGTCACATGTGCAAAGATTTTGCACTGTCACAGCCGGTTGTTTGTAACAGCTTTACGTTGTGATTCGATTTTCAAGGTTAAACCCCCGGGTCAGGAGTTCAAGCACTCCTGGCCCTCGAGGTGTTTACATCATTGGATCCATTGCAAGTGCCGGATGTCCTTTTTCGGTCAGGTATTCAACCAGTGCTTCCGGATCTGTTGCTACTGTCTCATCACCGATCATATCAGTGAAGTTTTCAATTCCGTAAAGTTCCTGTGCTGTCTTATTCAGACGTTCAGCAACGAATTCTTTCAGTTCTTTCGGCATCCATACGATACGTTCGATACCGCCTTCAGCCTTCATAAATTTCTTAGAGGAAATGAAGTGTTTTCCATGTCCCATGAAACCAGGTGTCTGAACACCGCCGCCTGTCATGGATGCCATTTCAGGGAATGTCATTCCAAGTGGTGTCATGCCTGCATACTCACGGTTTGCAATTACAACACCGTTGGAGAATGGCTCGATACCGCAGATACACTCGAAGCATCCACAGGAAGTCATAGGATCCTGCATGATGGAGTACAGTGTAACGTGCTCCAGCGCACCCTGTGAGAATTTCTGAACTGCTTCATCAACGTCTTCGTAAGAACCAAGGTTCTCATCAATCGGACGTTCTTTTGTGATAACCTGGCAAGGTCCGTTCGGATCAAGCTGATGTGTTGCTTTTGCATCCAGCCATGAAACGGCACCGCAGAGACCAAGTCTTTCTGGTGTTACTACGCAGACATGGCTCGGGGAGAATGCCTGGCAGAGGATACAGCTGTAATATACGTCTACAGATTCATCTGTCAGAGTATCAAGACGTTCATCACGTTTGTCAAAGATCGGGATTGCAACTTCATGACGTACTCTTGTACATTCTGCCGGATCTGTATAGATAACAACTTCACATTTGTCAACAACTGCGTCAAACTCGTTCTTAACAGAAGCGTAAAGAACTTCACCGATATGTTTGATCTTGAAGCCTGCGTTGAATGCATCAATGCTGATACGGATACGCTGCATATCACGCTGTCCTGTATGGTATACACCTTCGATACAGTTGATGTAGTTATGGAATTTACGCTCGATAACCGGTTCAAAGTCTGGCTGCATGTTCTTGCCTGCAACTTTTACAATATAGGCGATGCTGTTCTTGCTTCCAAGTTCCATGTCGTCTACTTCCGGTCCAACTACTGTGATCTTGTGATCTTCTACTTCGGAAGCGTCACATGTCTGTACAAGCTCTGCACAGTCTACACGGGAACCATCGAACTCAACCTGCATGTCTTTACGACGGATGATCTCACCTTCGAATGCGGATGCAAATGCAACCGGAATATCAATATTTGTGATCTTGATCTTGATGTCACGAGCTTCAAGAGATGTAGCATTGAATTTGCTTACGTCTTCCTGAACGATCAGGCTCTTTGGTACACGGAAGATGTTTTCTGTTTCGTTTGTGATTACCGGGAATCCAAGTGCGATAGCACCAGCTCCACAAGCTACGATCACGTCATCCAGAGGTTTGAATGCGTTAACGAATGCCGGTACACGATCCATTGTATATTTCATAAGTGTGCCTGCATCACCCGGTGTTACATTACCGAAGATCAGTGCTGCACGAAGTGCAACGGATACTACATGGATAACTGCTGTAACGTCTTTGCCAAGCGGAATAACACGTACGTTTGCACCTGTCTTCATTCCTGCTTCTGCAACCTGATCGATGATTCCGCCAACCAGTGTTACGAGGATACCCTGTGCCTGATAGCTCTTTACAAGAGCAACACCTTCTTCTACGGATGGAGCAGAGCCAAGGATTACAGCTACACCAGGGATATCTCCTGTTACAAGCGGAACACCAAGTTCACGGATTACTGCATCTGCAAGATGTCCGTAGCATGGTTCTTCGTATGGTGTTGCACCATCAATATATTTGAGAACTTCAATGAATTCTGCGCAAAGTGCTGTAGCAACACCGGACATGAATGCATCGTTTAATCTTTTTTCTCTTGTCATAAGTGTTTTAACAACACCAAGAGCTTCTTTTAATTCTTTTAAAGTCGTAACTTTGGTTCCTGTTACAGCATAGTAACATGGAAGGCTGTAAGCGGTGTTCGGGAAGCTGACAGCTTTGTCTTCGCCATACTGAGCGATTGCTCCATCAATAGCGCCCTCTGTTAAACCATATACAGCATCATTTCCGCTGAATACTCTATCAAATAAAGTCACTTTAATACCTCCTGTTTTTAAAGATTTGAATTCTGATCAATCTTTTCTTTTATTTTTGTGATTTCAGCTGTTACAGTCTCACTGAAATCATAAGGGGATTTACCCTGACGGTCAGCGTCGATAACCTCCGTATTGTAATGGAGTATACCAAGAAGGTCTTCTGCCGGAATTCTGGAACGGATAAATTCCTCATCTTCTGTGTTTCTGACCTTGTTTGCCACAACCTTAACCTGTGCTACTCCAAGATCACCGGCAAGTCGCTTGACATTCTTGTAGGTCTGTACGCTTCTTGCACCTGGTTCGATCACTACGATAAATGCGTCAACTCCCTCTGTGGTTCCTCTGCCGAGATGTTCCAGGCCGGCTTCCATATCAAGAATCACCACATCTTCTCTTCTCAACACCAGATTATTAATAATACGTTTCAGCATTACATGCTCCGGACATACACATCCGCCGCCGCCTGTCTCGACAGTTCCCAGGACAAGGAGCCGTACGCCGTTGCAGACCTTACCGTATTTATCCGGAATATCGTCTACCTTTGGGTTCAGATGATAGAACTGATTTCCTGCAGTTGCTCCTGTACGTTCCTCCACAAGCTTACGCATTTTGGAAATCGGAACGATAGAATCCAGTGTTTCTTCATCAAACCCCAGTGCCAGGCCAAGATTTGCATCCGGATCCACATCTGCTGCAAGTACCGGTCTGCCCTCTGCTGCATACAATCTCGCGAGCGTTGCTGCAAAAGTAGTTTTGCCTACGCCGCCTTTTCCTGTAACTGCTATTTTCATTTTATGTCATCCACCTTTTATTACAATTTTAGATTACAGCAGATTAGATTCCTAATGCTGTTCTCTTTTCTTCAATTCTTTCGATCATCAGATCAACTAATTTCTCGATATCTGTTTCTACTGTGTAAGCAGCACCTGTCCATTTTCTTGTTCCTTCTGTAAGAAGTTCACCCATCTCTGAAGAACCGGAAACATATGGATCAACACCAAGGAAGGTATCAATACCAGTACCTACTACGTAGTTACCGATGGATACCGCTTTTTCAGACATCCACTCAGGAGCACATCCGACTACCGGAAGCTGATTGATCTGAAGTCCTGAATCTTTTGCAAGTTCAGCAGCCAGGATCATCATACGGGAGATATCTACGCAGGATCCCATGTGGAGTACCGGCGGGATATCAGCCAGCTCACAGACACGTTTCAGACCTGCACCGCAGAGTTCTCTTGCGGATTTGTCCATCAGACCAGCTTTTGCAGCTGCCTGTGCTGAACATCCGGAAGCGATGACAACGATATCGTTTGCGATACATTTCTTCATCAGTTCGATATGTGCATAGTCAGGACGGATCTTAGGATTGTTACATCCAACCATAGCAACAGCACCACGGATAACACCGGAAGTGATGCACTCAAGTAATGGTTTGGTTGTTCCTGTTTCGTCTACCTGAGAGTTTGTAACACCGTCAAGAACTTTAACAATTGCTTCTACTGAGTAACCAACAGTAGCTTTCTGTTTCAGCTGCGGGATATGTACAAGTTCTGGTTTTCTGTTCTTGAAGTTATCGATAGCCATCTTAACGATTGCTTTTGCGTTTTCTCCTGCTGTCTCAGCGTTGAATCTGATGAATTCAGAATCCGGCATCTGAGCGATCGGAGAAGTTGTGATAAATTTGGTGTGGAAGCATTTGCTCAGAGGTCCTAAGGCCGGGAAAATACACTGAACGTCTACTACGATTGCTTCGCAGGCGCCTGTCAGTACTACGTTTTCCTGCTGCAGGAAGTTACCAGCCATCGGAACACCACGACGCATAGCTACTTCGTTTGAAGTACAGCATACACCGGAAACTGTGATTCCTTTAGCTCCTACGGATTTTGCATAATCGATCATTTCTTTGCTGTCTGCATATTCACAGATCATCTCAGAAAGGCTCGGATCATGTCCATGTACAACGATGTTTACGTTTTCTTCAACCATTACACCAAGGTTAGCTTCTGTATCAATCGGCTTCGGAGTTCCGAACAGTACGTCAGAGAACTCTGTTCCCATCATGGAACCGCCCCATCCATCAGCCATACCGCAGCGAAGGGACTGTTTTACAAGTGCTTCCGGAAGAGAAGAACATCCCATATGGGCCATATGCATAGAAGTTGAAACCTCACGGTCGATAGCACGTGGTGCGATTTCGTTCTCGATCAGTTTTTCTTTCTGTCCTTCCGGCATTCTGTCAAGGAATCTCTGATATCCGAATGGTTTACCATATTCCATCAGACCAATCTCAGCCATCTCATGAGCCAGATCATAGATATCTTTTCCTTCTGTTTCTACGCCCCATTCTTTTGCAATACGGATCAGTTTCTCAGGATCTTTTACCTTATAGTTTCCGTCTTCTTTTGCACAGTACAGTGTGTGGCAGATCTCACGACCGTGATCAGAATGAGTAGCTGCACCGCCTGCTGTAAATTTCAGGAAGTTTCTTCCTACGATACCGTGTGCGTCACATCCGCAGATTCCTCTCGGAGCCTTAGGTGTGATACGGCATGGTCCCATAGCACAGATTCGACAGCAGATACCCTGCTCGCCGAACTTACAGTGTGGAGTCTGGTTTTTTACACGAAACTGCCATGCATCTGCGCCTACCTTTGCGCCAGTTTCCAACAGTCTGTTGGTAGCAGCTTCAAATTCTTCCACTGTAGTTAATTTGAATTCACTCATTATAGACCTCCTTTTAACGATACATGATTTGACATGTATTTTTCTTTTCTTTCTTTTTTTATGTAATAACCTCACTGACAGAACCCATCCCCCGCCATGGGTTATTTTTAAATTAATAAAAAGTGCTTTTTCCAGCACAAATGCCCTTGCTGCCAGTTTTGACAGCAAGGGTCTTTTTTACAGATTTAAGTTTTTGATAATTTCTTTCAGTGCGACTTTCACCGGATTATCTTCCGGAAGAGACGCTGTCGGACGGCCTTCGCAGTCATATTCATAGACTGTGTCATCCTGCGGAACTACACCGAGAAGGTGCAGACCCTGTTTCTCTATTTCTTCTTTGATTCCATCATTCAGTTCACCTTTCGGTGCACGGTTCACAATAAGCCCTACTGATTCCGGATGCATATTGCATTCGTCGATCAGTTTTGCAATTCTGCCAACCGCCTGAACTCCTCTTCTGGAGCAGTCACTGACAAGGATTGCTGTCTGCATGGACGGAAGGACACCTCGGCTGATATGTTCCATACCTGCCTCGTTATCCACAACGATATAAGGATAGTGGTTCTGATATTTTGCAAGCTGCGCCTGAAGCAGACCATTTACATAACAGTAACAGCCTTTTCCCTGTGTTCTTCCCATAACGAGAAGGTCAAAGTCATCTTCTTCAGTTAACGCATCCTCAAAACGCATCTCTGCGTAATCTGCTTTGGACATTCCTTTCGGAATCGGGCTTTCTTTAACCAGTTCTGCCTGTGCAATTTCTTCTCTGACGTCGCCGAGAGTTGTCTCAACTTCCACTCCGAGGACTTCATTCAGATTGGAGTTTGCATCTGCATCTACTGCAAGGATCGGTCCTTTGCCCTGTTCGCAAAGATACTGAATCAGCATTCCGCATAAAGTAGTTTTACCAACGCCGCCTTTTCCGGCGACAGCAATCACGTGTGCCATAATAATAGAGTGCCTCCTGCTCTAATTCCGCATTTATAAAATTATAAATCCGTAATTTAGTCTTTCTAGTCTTACTTCGAGTTATACAAGTGTACGCATACCGGATTCTTTGATGATCTCGCTTACGTCTTTCCACTTGTTCAGTGCATACAGATGGATACCTTCTACGCCGAGAGCGCGATATTTATCAATCTGTTTGATTGTATATTCGATGCCGGCTTTCTTGAAATCTTCTTTCTTCTGCTCAAGAGCATCGTCGAATGGAGCTTTGTCGAATGGGTTCGGGAAAATCCAGTATTTGGAAATCAGTCTGGAAAGTTCACGATCCATTACGCAGCCGTTACGGGACAGTGCCATGTTGATTGTAGCAGCCTGATCAAGGATTGGCATAATACCTACATCGATCGGCATTGTAACACCGGCTTTGCGGATCTTGTCCTGCCAGCGTGCAAACTGTTCCATATCCCAGCAAAGCTGAGTCATGATATAGTCAGCACCGTTGTCCTGTTTCATTTTAAGGACAGATATATCAGCATCCAGGCTGCGACATGCAATATGTCCTTCCGGTGAACCTGCTACTGCGATTTCAAATTTGTCACCAAATTCTTTACGGATAAATTTAACAAGGTCTGTTGCATAGTTGAAATCTCCGCCTGTGGAATTCTCTCCACGCGGGAAGTCACCACGAAGTGCAAGGATATGATCAACACCTTCGCTTAAATAAGTTTCAAGCTGATCTTTGATTCCTTCTTTTGTGTTTTTGATAACTGTGAAATGAGTTACCGGTACAGTGCCGGCTTTCTTAACCATCTGACATACTTCTCTGTTGGTGCCGACGTTTCCGCCGCCTGCTCCGTATGTAACAGAAATGTATTCCGGTTTGAACTCACAGAGATGTTCGATTGTACCCGGAAGGTTTTCCATTCCCTTGTCTGTCTTCGGCGGGAAGAGTTCGAAGGAGAGGAGCTGTCTTTCTTTCATCAGTTCTGTTAATTTTACTGTTGCCATAATACATACCTCCACATATATGTTTTTTATCTAATGGGTTTTCGTTATCACCCTTAAGATCTGACTAAGATTTATTCACAGGCAAGTTTTACAATGCTGTTGGCCAGATCCACCATAAGGATACGACCTTCTACAACTCTTTCATCACCCATGATATCTCTGAGCACAAGTTTGTTACCGTCTACATCGATTCTGGCTACATTTTTGAAGATTACAGAATCGTCACTTTCTTTATATACTGTTGCAAGACACATATTTCTGCCTCCTAACTATGTCACTGTCTTTCTTTATACTTACGAATTGCTTCATTATTTAATAATTTTCGCATTCCTGTGAACCTTCGAAATCCGCTGATTTATTTCATCTCTTCTTTAACTAAAGTCAGCGCAAGGCCCAGACGCATGTTGCCTTTCTGGAAATCAGCCACAGCTTCTTTAATTGTCTTAGCAGAGCTGCTCAGTCCCATTTTCTCAAGGTTATCTGCCATCTGATCAAGTTCCGCTGCGTGATGTTCGTTATGCTGAAGCATATATGTCAGCAGTGCAACGGTTTCTTTCTTGCAGTCACCACCCTCGCAGGATCCACAATGATCTGTACTTCCACAGTCACCATGAGAATGTGCATGTTCTCCATCACCATGTACATGGGAATGTGTATGTGTCACACCGTCCGCATGAGTATGTTCATGAGAATGCTCCGGTGTATGTTCATGTCCGTGCTGAACGAGATTTCCGTTCTCATCTTTAATAAGATGCATATCGTGCTCCTTTCTCCGGTTCTACCTCCGGAACGCCTGTAAACAGGCGCACTTATGACAAGAATTTATCAATATAATTCATTATACATCTTTTATTTCGGTTTATCAAGGATATAATAAGAAAAAATAGACAAAAGCAGTTGTCGTTCACTCACTTTTTTTTACATTTTTTTAAATCGGTATGTTTTTTATTTGTTACACAAATAACACCCTTGTCAAATTAATAACGACAAGTTATTTGTGTTTTTCTTTCCCACTTGTATTAATTTTTTAACATATTTGATGTTCTTCTTTCACAATTTCATGTTATAATAAACAAAGATTATGGATTTTGCTAACAAGGAGGAATCATTTTGACCACTTCCGTATTTTTAAACAATGATTGCACCATGCCATTGCTTGGTCTGGGATTATATAAGATTACTGACGATGCCGAGGCAGAAACAGCAATTACCGCTGCTGTCCAGAACGGTTACCGCCTGTTTGATACGGCATCTGCTTATAAAAACGAAGAGTTCGTCGGACATGCACTTGCAAAATGCGGTATTCCCCGCAAAGATCTTTTTGTTACCACAAAGATTTGGAATAATGCACAGCGGCTTGGTGATGTAGAAGGTTCTCTGCAGCGAAGCCTTGACCGTCTCAGCCTGGATTACATTGATCTCTACCTGATTCACTGGCCGGTTCCCGGCTGTTTCTTAAACACATGGAAGGACATGGAAAAAATCCTTGAATCCGGTCGTGCTCTTTCTATCGGAGTCAGCAATTTCGAAATTCGCCACCTTGAAGAGCTTCGCAGAGTTTCCGGTATTGTGCCTGCTGTTAACCAAATTGAATGCCACCCTCTCTGCTACCCGAAAGAACTGATCGAATACTGTCAGTCAAACGGAATTCAGGTACAGGCCTATGCCCCTCTGGCGCGAGGTGCTTATCTTGACAATGATATTCTTTGTGTTCTCGGCACCAAATACGCACATACGCCGGCGCAGGTCGGACTTCGCTGGGCAATCCAGAAGGGAATTTCCGTAATACCAAAGTCCACACACCCGGAACGCATTGCTTCTAATGCCAGAATTTTTGATTTCACTATTGACCAGGAAGATATGGATCTTCTTGATACACTGAATCAGAATTATCACAGTGCTTCCATCCCGGAAGATCTCAGGGATATTGTTTTTTAATTTTTATTTGAGAATTCAGAACTGCATCCACACATTTATGCAGCAAAATAAAACCGACTGGTCAGTGATCAGCCGGTTTCTTTTATGTGTACTTCTCTTAGTCGTTATTTTTCGTTTCGAATATTGCTTCTCCTGTGATATTTTTTGCCCGGCTTTCCTTCCGGTAATGTCTAAGAATATTACCACGGAAGCATCGGTGTTTCCACTTTTTTATCGCGGATCATCAGATCGCGTACTGCATCTGCAGCCGGCTTGTCCTCAAATAATACTTTATTTACTTCCATGATGATCGGCATATCCACATCATATTTTTCTGCAAGGCTCCTTGCAGCTTTTGCGGAATATACACCTTCTACTACCATCTTTACTTCATCCATCGCCTGCTGCATAGTATAACCTTTGCCCATAAGATATCCGGCTTTACGATTACGGCTGTGTACACTTGCACATGTTACGATCAGATCCCCCATACCGGAAAGGCCATAGAAAGTCTCCTGGCTTGCTCCCATTTTTGTACCAAGACGGGCAATCTCTGCGATTCCACGCGTAATCAGAGCCGCCTTTGTATTGTCTCCGTATCCAAGGCCATCTGCGGTGCCTGCCGCAAGTGCAATGACATTTTTCAGTGCTCCGCCAAGTTCTACCCCGAGGATATCCGGGGTCGTATACACACGAAATACCGGACTCATAAAAATTCCCTGAAGATATTCTGCCGTTTCTCTTTTTGCAGCACTGACCACACAAGTTGTCGGAAGACCTCTGCCCACCTCTTCTGCATGGCTCGGACCGGAAAGAACGCAGACATTCGCTGCCGGAATCTCTTCACTGATAATATCGCTCAGTGTCATCAATGTGTCTTCTTCAACACCTTTTGCTACATTAACAATAATCTGGCCTTCTTTGACAAACGGAGCCATCTGTTTTGCCGTACTTCTGGTAAAAGGGGACGGCACGGCAAGAACTGCTACATCAACATCCCGCAGACATCCCTCAAGATCTGTCGTAATTTCCACTTCTTCCGGAATTCGTACTCCCGGAAGTTTTGATTCATGTTCACGTTTTTCGTTCAGCATCTTTACTTCATTTTCAAGTGCCGACCACAGTTTTACCTGATGTCCGTTTTTGTGCAGGAGCAGTGAAAGGGCCGTTCCCCAGCTTCCAGCTCCCAGTACATTTACTTTTGCCATTTGCCCCACCATTTAACCTTTCTTTGTTTTTGATTTGCTCAGAAAGACCTTGCTTTCTGTTCCTTTTGATAATCGTACAATATTTGCTCTGTGACGCCAGAATGCCAGTACAGTCAGCGCAGCCATCACAAGGTACATTTCCGTCGTATGCATTCTGTCCATACCATATCCACCGGTCTCTCCAATTACAATCATCGCAATCAGCGCCGTCAGATAAGATGTCAGCGAGCACAAAGAAACATAGTGCGTCGTAAAGAAGAGTGCAAAAAATACCACTGCACATATCACAAACATTCTCCAGTCAAATGCAATCAGGAATCCAACAGACGCTGCAATTCCCTTTCCGCCTCTGAATCCAAGAGTGATTGGGAAATTATGTCCGAGAATACATCCTGCAGCAGCATAAATGCAGAGCAACGGCATCATCTCTGTCTCCCTGCCCGCAAAAATCAGTCTGACCACCATAATTGCAAGTACACATTTCAGGCAATCGCCAAGCAAAGTTATTGCGCCGGCTTTCTTGCCAAAGGTACGCAGTGCATTCGTTGTTCCGGCGTTGCCGCTTCCGTGCTCCCGAATGTCGGTTTTATGCATTTTCCCAATGATATAGGATGTCTGAAAAAGTCCAAACACATAACCGATCAGAATACTAATCAAACGTTCTGTCATTTTACTCAGCTCTTTTCCCCGCGTTCACGGATAATAAATTTCAGGGAAGTTCCCCGGAAACCAAACGCATCTCTTACTTTGTTTTCAATGTATCTGGTATAAGAAAAATGCATCAGTTCTTTGTCATTGACAAAAATAACAAATGTCGGTGGTTTTACCCCCACCTGCGTCATATAAAAGATTTTCAGACGTTTTCCTCTGTCTGACGGCGGCTGCTGCATTGCAACTGCCTCGGAAAGGATTTCATTCAGGACACCTGTCTGAATACGTAAAGTCTGGTTCTCGATAACGGCATCAATTGTTTCAAACAGTCTCGGCAGACGCTGACCTGATTTCGCAGATATAAATACCAGTTCTGCATACGGCATGTATGCAAGTACTTCACGGATACGGTTTGTATGCTTGTAAATAGTCTTGTCATCTTTTTCGACTGCATCCCATTTGTTAACCGCAATCACAACGCCCTTGCCACGTTCATGTGCAATACCGGCAATCTTTGCATCCTGCTCGGTCACACCTTCCGTTGCATCAATCACAACAACGACCACATCTGCACGCTCTACTGCAGTAACTGTACGGATTACACTGTAACGTTCCAGTTCTTCTTTGATTTTGCCTTTACGGCGAAGCCCTGCCGTATCAATAAAGATATATTCTCTGTCTTTCCATTTAACTTTTGCATCGACGGCATCTCTGGTCGTTCCGGCAATGTCAGAAACAATCACGCGATCCTCACCGAGAAGCTTGTTGATCAGGGAAGATTTACCTACGTTTGGTTTTCCGACGACTGCAATCTTCGGAATATCATCATCTTCATCTGTGTCTGCATCTTCCGGGAATTCCTTTACGATTTCATCCAGCATATCACCAATACCGGTACGGTTTGCTGCGGAAATTGCAATCGGTTCTCCGATTCCCAGATTATAAAACTCATAGACATCCATCATGTATTTCTGGACACTGTCTACTTTATTTACGACCAGAACAACCGGTTTCTGGCTTCTGCGCAGCATATCCGCTACTTTTGCATCAGAATCCACAAGTCCCTGCTGTACATCTGTAATAAACACGATCACGTCTGCTGTATCAATCGCAATCTGCGCCTGTTCTCTCATCTGTGATAAGATGATATCTCCACTGTCAGGTTCGATACCGCCTGTATCAATCAGCGTAAATGACTTGTCCAGCCACGTCACATCTGCATAAATCCTGTCTCGGGTAACACCCGGGGTATCTTTTACAATTGATATCATTTCGCCTGCCAGCGCATTAAATAACGTGGATTTGCCTACATTAGGCCTGCCCACTATTGCCACTACCGGTTTGCTCATACATTTGTCTCCTTATCTGTTTTTTATTTTCTGTCGAATCCAGCACTGCTGATACAAGGTCAGCCCCTGCCGGATCTACAACGATAATCTCTCTTCCAAGTTTCTCGGAAAGTTCAGTTACTGTAATGTCATCGAGAAAAACATTTTCCCCACTCCTCAGCATATTACACGGAATCAGAAGTCTGTCTCCAAGCTTTCTGTCGGAAAGCTGTTCTGTCAGATCCTGTCCGGTAATAAGTCCGGACACCGTGATTTTTTCGCCAAAAAAATTATTCTTGATGGCGATCACCTCAAACGTGATCTTCGGATATTTTTCTCGAATGGTTTCCATACATTTCTCTATATAGGGTGCTGCTAGTCTGCCTGTCGCAACGGTAACATGATATGACCTGTCATCGCCATCTCTATTGGCAACGGCTTCGCGTACCTCAGTATCCAGAAGCCGGAGCATGCCAACTCCGTTTTCGAGCTGCAGATAACCATCATAGCGTCCTTCTTCCGGAAGTTTCTCCCCTGCAAGAATGTACCATTCATCTGACGCATGGATAAAGTGGATTCCATGTTTTTCGTACATAATCTTCTGCCAGCGGTGTATCTGCTCCAAAACTGCTTTTGCATCTTCTTTTGTAAATGACTCCAGCGGATAAAGTCCGTCACGGAATTTCGTCAGACCGACCGGAACAACGGACACACTCTGAAGAACCGGTGCATATTTCGCCATTTCCTGCAAGCTGTATTCCAGCTCTTCTCCATCATTGACACCTTTGCAGAGAACAATCTGCCCATTCATTGTAATCCCTGCCTCATAAAGCTGATCCACTTTTTTTAATGCATCTCCTGCAAAACGGTTGTGCAGCATTTTGCACCGAAGCTTCGGGTTCATCGCCTGAAAAGATACATTGATCGGTGAAAGATGGTATTTGATCACACGATCTATATCTTCCTGACTCATGTTCGTCAGTGTCACATAGTTCCCCTGCAAAAAAGAGAGCCTGGAATCATCATCTTTAAAATACAGGGTCTCTCTCATACCCGGCGGCATCTGATCGATAAAGCAGAACATACAGTGATTGCTGCAGGAACGGTAATCATCCATCAGACCATTCTCAAATTCGATTCCAAGATCTTCGTCGTAATCCTTTTCAACTTCGAGTTCCCAGAACTCGCCATTTGCTTTCTCTATCAAAAGCTCTATATATTCATCATTCAGGAGATAACGGTAATCAAACACATCTTCTACCGGCTGGTGATTGATCTCCACCAACACATCTCCCGGTTCCAGTTCCAGTTCTTCACCAATACTGCCCGGAAGAACGCTGGAAATCACATGTTTCTTTTTTTTCATAGAATTCCTTTCTGATTTATGACCATATCTGGGCTGCGTCATATGAGAATTTGATTTTAATATCCCAATGGACATATTACCCCAGATAGTACTACTATAACAATTTCACAAGTAAAAATCAATAAATTCCTTGACTGGATTTAGGGCAAATGTTATAAATGTATTAGGACTCAGTTTGAAAACTACACCTAGGAGGAATATTATGCCAAATATAGAGTTACTTGAAAAATCAACTCCAACTGCTCCGATTCGTATCGTAGCACTTGCAGGATGTCAGGATCTGGCGAAGGAGGTTGACAAGAAACTTGTAAAATTCCGTAAAGAACTTGCAGCAAAGAAAAAGCCAAGTACAATTCCACAGGGTTACAGCCTTCCTTCTTTCCTGGTTGATTCCGAGATCATCCGTTTCGGTACAGGTGAAGGTAAAGGATACATCAAAGAATCTGTTCGTGGTACGGATCTTTTTATCATGGTTGATATCACAAACTACAGCCTTACTTATAAAGTCTGCGGTCATGAGAACCATATGTCTCCGGATAACCATTATCAGGATCTGAAACGCATCATTTCTGCTGCTACCGGTAAAGCACACAGAATCAATGTCATCATGCCATTCCTTTACGAAGGCCGTCAGCACCGTCGTACCAAGAGAGAGTCTCTTGACTGTGCACTGATGCTTCAGGAATTAAGAGATATGGGTGTCTCCAACTTCATTACCTTTGATGCACATGACCCACGTGTTCAGAATGCAATTCCTCTGGACGGCTTTGATAACTTTTTCCCGACTTATCAGTTCCTGAAAGCCCTGGTAAAAGAAGTCAACGATTTCAGACTGGACAATGATCATCTGATGATCATCAGCCCGGATGAAGGCGCTATGTCAAGAGCCGTGTACTTCTCCAACATCCTCGGCGTAGACATGGGTATGTTCTACAAACGTCGTGACTACTCTACCGTTATTAATGGTAAAAACCCGATCGTTGCACACGAATTCCTTGGTGATTCCGTAGAAGGCAAAGATGTTGTCATCATCGACGATATGATTTCTTCCGGTGAAAGTATGTTGGATGTTGCAAAACAAATCAAAGAGCGCCACGCAAAACGTGTATTCATCTGCACCACATACGGCCTGTTCACAGATGGTCTCGACAAATTTGATGAGTACTATGAAAAGGGCTGGATTGACAAAGTCATTACTACCAACCTCAACTACCGTCTGCCGGAGCTTCTGACAAAACCTTACTACATTGAAGCAAATATGAGCAAATACCTTGCAAGTATTATTGACATCATCAATCATGATGTTTCCGTGGAAAAGGTTCGTTCCAGCAACGAAAAGATCATGGAACTTATGGAAAAAGTAAATAACCGCTAAATTCAATGGGAGTTCGCATTATGCGAACTCCCATTTTTACTGTATTATTCAGATACATTGCATCATTTTCTCTATTTTAATCCGAGAAATGCCCCAAGATTTCCTCTTTTGCCATGCGATGCACGATGAGAAAACAAAAATTCCGGATTGCAGCAGGTACAAATTCCCGGCATTGAAATGTGATTCTCCGTGATGCCTGCTTCCGTAAAAATAGTCTTATTTGCTTCCCAGAGATTTAACTGATATTTTCCGTTTTCCTTCTTATAAAAAAGCTTTTCCCAGTGTTCCGGCGCAAAAGATTTCTTGAATTCCAGTATCACATCTTCACTGACCTCATAGCACTCCTGGCAGATAGACGGTCCAATGGCCGCATACACATCAGCCGGATCTGTGCCATATGTTTCCTGCATTTTCCTCACTGTAACCGCACCGATTTTTGCAACAGTCCCCCTCCATCCGGAATGAGACAGGCCAATCGCATGATGCACCGGATCAACAAAATACAGCGGTACACAGTCTGCATAAAATGTCGCCAGAACCAGTCCACGCACATTCGTGATCATGCCATCTACATCCGTGTACGGTCGCGGTTTCGTAATCCCATTTCCACGGTCTTCATCTGTAACGATACGTACATTCGCCGTATGTGTCTGATCCGAAGTCACGATATCTCTTTCTGAAAAGCCAAGTGCAGCCGCAAATCTCCTGTAATTTTCATGAACAGCAGCATCCTCGTCTCCACGTGTAAAGCTGAGATTCATGGATGCATAAATCCCCTCACTTACTCCGCCCAGCCTTGTGCTGAATCCATGCACAATATCTGTAAACTGCTCAAATGCCGGATATGTAAGCCAGGTCACACCTTTGTTTTCTTTTATCTGCATATGTGAGGCAGTTCCCTCATGCCATCTGATTTTCGTCATCCCATTCGTCCTCTCTTTTGTCAATCGCAATAATCAAATGCATTTTTGATCCACTGAATCTGTTCTCCGTCAATTGCAACTACATCAAATCTGCATGGCGGCTCCTGATACCCATAACGAATCAGAAAATAACTTGCTGCACGACTGATCCGTTTCTGTTTGTGCCAGTCTACTGCTGCTGCCGCATACCCATTACTACCGGAACTTCGGTATTTTACTTCGATAAACACCAGGTATCTCCCGTCTCTGGCTATCAGATCGATTTCTCCGCTCTTGCAGCGAAAGTTCTTCTCAATCACCAACAGTCCCTGTTTTTCCAGAAAGGCAGCCACCTGTTCCTCATAGCGACTGCCCGTTTTTCTTTTATTGATACAAAACACTCTTTTCTGCTTTTATGTCGGTATCTTTCGTACTATATTTTATGACATTATAACGCAACTTTGCTGTCACACAAAGTTTTTGATAAAGGTTGTCCGATGGATCGGTGTCGGTCCCAATTTCTTCAATGCTTCAATGTGCTCTGTCGAGCCATAACCTTTATTGGATGCAAAACCATATCCCGGCAGTGTTTTGTCGTATTCAACCATCAGACGGTCTCTCGTAACCTTCGCCACAATACTTGCCGCTGCAATAGAAGCACTTTTAGCATCACCTTTTATGATCGGTACCTGTGGAATCTCGATTCCCGGAATCGTAACTGCATCATTCAGAAGAAGCTGTGGCGCAACTTTCAGCTTGCTTATTGCCTGACGCATGGCTTCATAGGTTGCCTGCAAAATATTGATCTCGTCAATCTTCGCCGGTCCGACCATGCCTATGCCAACAGCTACCGCTTCTCGAAGAATCACGTCATACAGTTCTTCTCTTTTATGTGCTGTAAGCTTCTTCGAATCATTCAGATATAAAATCTGATGATTCGCCGGAAGAATTACCGCGCATGCTACTACCGGTCCCGCCAGTGGACCTCTGCCGACCTCATCGATTCCACAGAGATATCCCAGATGTTCGTATTTATGCTCATACTGCATCATCTGTTCCATGCGGAGTTTCTCTGTTTCCAGTGCCTTTATTTTCTTTTCGTACTGCAAAATCAGTTTCTGCACACCACTTCTGGAATCTTCACGGTACTGGTTACACATGCTCTGCCAGTCAGCTTCTTTCGCCGCTGTAAATTCATCTTTTATTTCACCGATCTTTTTCATCAGTTTTTCTCCTGCTCTGCCCACTCCAGAGTGATACGTCCGATCTTTCCGCTTCGAAAATCATCAAACAACAGCCCGGATGCCTTTGTATAATCAAGCTCTTCCCCTTTTTTGAGGCAGCCACGCGCTTTTGCGATCTCACCAAGGATTTCCACGGCATTTCCCTCCTCAGAAATGCCATAGCGTTTCTCAAGAAGTCCTGTATAACACTCTTTCAGATAGTCGATCAACTGTAATGCCAGTTCTTCCATATTCAGAATATCGTCTTTGATCGAACCGACAAATGCCAGACGGATTCCAACTTCCTGATCCTCAAATTTAGGCCAGAGAATTCCCGGTGTATCCAGAAGTTCTACATTTTTATTCAGACGGATCCACTGTTTTCCCTTTGTAACACCCGGTCTGTTGCCGGTCTTTGCACAGGCTTTACCTGCAAAAGTATTAATGAAAGTAGATTTTCCCACATTTGGGATTCCCGCAACCATGGCACGAATCGGTCGATTTTTGATTCCTCTTCTGCGGTCGCGTTCGATTTTTTCTTTACATGCTTCCTGAATCACATTCTGTATGGTCTTCATGCCGGCTCCATTTCTGGAATCCACTTTTACTACATGAAAACCCTTACTCTGAAAATATTCTTTCCATGCCTCATTCTGTCTCTCATCTGCAAGGTCCGCCTTATTCAGAAGAATCAGACGTGATTTGTTCTGTCCGAGCTGATCAATGTCTGGATTTCTGCTGGAAAGCGGCACTCTGGCATCTACCAGCTCTATAATCAGGTCTATCAGCTTCAGGTCTTCCTGCATCTGTCTCTTTGCTTTGGTCATATGACCCGGATACCACTGTACGTTCATATATTACCTAACCTTTCGTAAATCCCAGTTTTTCAAAGGGCGCACACGTAAACCAGATTTTTCCTGCGATATAACGTTTCTTTATCATACCGATATCTGCATAACGGCTGTCTTCACTGTTGTTCCGGTTATCTCCAAGAACAAAATATTCACCGGATTCCAGTGTGATAGAGCTGGATGCAAGTCCCGGATTACTGATCATAGGAAAATCTTTGCCCTCTTTATATGCTTCCCCATCTATCAGGATTCGTCCACCCGAGATCTGGATGGTTTCTCCCGGAAGTCCGATCACACGCCGGATATGCAGTGCTGCATCATCACTGGCGTTCGTTCGAAACACGATCAGATCTCCTCTTTTGGGGGAAGAAAATTTATATACCACACGGTTTATAAAAAAACGGTCACCTACCGCAATCGTCGGTTCCATAGAACTTTCCTGCATCGTCACTGTCTGAAACAGCATAATGCCAACCATAGCAGCCAGTACCAGTGTCACAACAATTTCAAAACCCCACCGCATAAAACCGCGTACTTTTTCGTCTTCCAGTTTTTCTTTTGCTTCCTGAATTTTTGGACTTTGTTTCCAGTTTTTTATATCCATATTCATTCTCCCATAATGGAATCACAATATAATCAGCGGATGCGCCACCGGCGCCTCCCCGATATGCAATGCAAAAAGAGGGACAATAGCTGTCGTTATTGTCCCTGCTTCTGAAACCTTTGAAATTTTCTTATCTAACGCGTTCTTTAACTTTAGCAGCTTTACCTACACGATCTCTCAGATAGTTCAGCTTAGCACGGCGAACTTTACCATGACGGATAACTTCTACTTTAACAACGTGTGGGGAATGAAGCGGCCATGTTTTCTCAACGCCTACACCATTGGAGCTCTTTCTTACTGTGAAAGTTTCTCTGGTGCTTCCACCCTGTCTCTTAAGAACAGTTCCTTCAAAGATCTGAATTCTCTCACGGTTTCCTTCTTTGATCAGAGCGTGTACTCTTACTGTATCACCTACACGAAACTCCGGTACTTCTGCTTTTAACTGAGCAGCTTCGATGTTTTTGATAATGTCGTTCATTTTATTCTCTCCTATTCTTATCTGGATGTTCTTAATACATACGACTGTAACAGAGGACCATCTTTTTTACAACATTGTTGATTATACTATACTCTCCCTGCTAATGCAAGAAGTTTTTAATTGTTTTCTGTATTTTCCGCATCTGTCTGATCCACGGTGTCTGACTGGCTGTCTGTGCCCGAAAGAAGCTGATTCAGTTCATCAATCATTTCTTCGTCTTTCAGACGGAATTTGACTTCTACTCGTCTGGATGCGTCTTTATCTACATTTCCATTCGCATCCAGAACCGGATTTGCCATTGAATGTCCGTTGACTGTCAGATACTTCTCGAGTTCCTGTGACTGCTCGTCATTCAGGAAATTACCCTGAATGTCGATCAGATACTGTGCCACTGCCAGTGATCTCTGCTGAGAAAGCTGCAGATTGTAACTGTAATCTCCGTCTGTATCTGTGTATCCATCAATAATGATCTCTGCAAGGTAATCTTTGTAATCATCCTGCAGAAGTACTTTACAGTAGATCGGAAGAATCTGCTCCAGTGCCTGTTTACCGGAATCGGTCAATTCTGCCTGATCGTAATCAAACATAACACTTGCTTCCAGAGTCAGCGCACCGGTCTGTGCATCAATGTCAACGTTTATGTTGTTTTTGGAAAATTCATTTTTCAATGCCTCAATAACATCGGCTTTTACACCGATAATCTGATCGATCTGCGCCTGCTGGTCTTTCAGCTGTGCCGTCTTTTCATCAAGTGCTGTCTGCTGTGCATTCAGCGTTGATTCCTGTTCTTTCAGTTTTGCAGCAAGAGCTTCCAGCTGTTTCTGCTGCTCGGCAAGCTTCTCATCCTGCGTCTTTAACTGCTCATCCTGATTCTGCAGTGTCTCATTCTTTTCATCAATGGCATTCTGTTTATCCAGAAGTTCCTGCGTATACTGCTCCTGCATTGCAATCTTCTCGTCACGCTCCTGCAGACTTTCATTATAACTTTTCTGTGCCTGAAAAAGAGTCACACACATAATAAGTACAAAAAGCAGAAGCACACCTGCCATCATATCAGAATAAGAACGCCAGACGTTAAACCCATTGCCTTCTGATTTTTTCTTTTTGCGCATCTGTTTCTCCTTTTATCTGAATAAACCGAATTTGCCTTTCTGGACTCCCTTGGAAAGTTCACGGATATTTCTGGAAATTTCTTCCAGAAGTTCCTGCTGCTGGTCACCCTGTTCCTGAATAGTTTCCTGAAGTCTCTCCAGCGTCTCTTTCTGAGCCATCTGTCCGCCGCTGAGCTGAACATTATTTCCGCTTCCTGTCGCCGAGATATCTGCAAGCAGACGACGAACCTGTTCCATCGTCTTACAGGATAATTTCTGATACTGAGCAAAATCCTGAAGTTTCTGTTCAAACGCCTCAACCACTTCACGATTTGCTTTTGCCACATCTGCATTACCTTTGCCCGCTGCAGAAATACGTTCCATTCCATGCGCTGCAGCCTCGACATATTTCTGCATGGTCTGGTTACATGCAACCCAGAATTTTGCAGAAGAGGTCTCTGCTTCCTTAAGATAATCAGCAAGATGCTGGTAATCTGCCTGCTGCTGTTTCTGGATTGTCTGATTGTCCTGTACAATACGGCCAGCCACAGAAATATATTCTTTCTGAATGCTTACGGACTCTTCAAGCATCTTTTTCATTGTAGTCTCATGCTCTACATAAGCATCACTGAGCTGCCTGCTCATAGCCTGATAGAGATTTGTCGTATAGTTTACATTGTCCGTCTGTGCATCTTTCAACTGAGTAAGTGCTTTCCCGAAATCTGCAAACTGTGTTTCAAATGACGCATTCATTTCTTTCAGGAATGCATCCAGAATCTCTTTTACCGCATCTTCCTGGCATCTGGTCACGGAATCAACCAGTGTATCCAGAGAATCATTCATTTTTTTGAAAGTTGGTGTAATAACCTTTTCAAAACTGTCCGCCATTTTTACGGAAAACTGCTCTGCCATCTGATTCATGGCCGCTGTCTGATTCTTCTGGCTTGCAACCAGAAGGTTCATCGACTCACTCTCTGCGCTTGGCATGACATATGTATGAAAGCGATCAAGAAACAGCTGAAGATTTTCTGTCATAGATGAATATTCACTCTTCATTCCTGAAGTATAAACGATGGAAAATGCAATACCGTAAATAGATGTCAGGAATGCAACCTTGATACCATCGACCAGAGAAGAGACAGAACTTGTCATTGCCTGATAATCCGACGGCTGGAAATCCTTAAGTCCCCATACCAGACCTACGAAGGTACCCAGGATACCAATACTGGTAAAAAGATCCGGCGCCATTTCCAGAAGCCGCTTATGCACATGCATATCGAGGTCATCCTCATTCAGAAATTCTTCGATGTCCACGATTCCTTCCTGACTCTTTGCAATACTGTCTGTAAATGCCTTCATCTTACTATCCAGATAGGCATGATGAAAAATTCCGTTCAGTGATGCCACTTTATCCGGTGCTACTCTTCCCGGCATTTTAAAGGCATCCTCCAGCTCGTCCGCCGCATCCTTCAATGCAAGCGAAAGCTTATTCATGCGAAACATTCCGCCCAACAGCCCCACGATATAGACAACTGCAATGATACCGAGAAAAATAAAGTTGTAGATCAGCACACTTGCCGCACTGTTGCCTACGTACAATGTCATTCCGAGAGCAGCTGCAAGCACAGCCAGAAACAACACGACATTCATGATTTTTTTCCTCATAGCTAACCTCCCTGTAGTGTTTAATTTATTCTTGTTTTTTTGCAAAAAAGCATTGATTTCATACTATTTTCTGCCTTTTCTATCATATCATATCACAATTTTACGAACAAGCTGTTTTCCTGACTTTACCCGTTTCTCACAAATTTTTCATATTTCTGGAACAAAGCGGACAAGTCCGCTTCAACCTCCCTAAATCCCTCAATCTTTGATGGACTTGTTACATAAAAAACAGGCGGCTCTTTTTCGAACCGCCTATCTCATTATGCATATACTTTATCTTCTTCCAGAAGCACAGCCTCACCATCTTTTACTTCGACGATATTCACACCACAGTTCGGCGGGACATGTCCATGCCAGAAATCTTTCGGATCCTGATAAATGTTCTGTAGAAGTGCGCGCACTGCACAGCCGTGTGATGCGATCAGAATCGTTTTGTCCTGATAATCCGGATTACCGGTTACCTCTTCCCAGAATTCTTTTGTCCGTGCAAGAATATCTGAAATATTTTCTCCGTTCTTCGGACGTTCAAATTTCCATGGATCATTAAAAAACTTCTCCATCTGCTCATTCAGAAATACATGCTCATCTGTAAAGCAGACAACACCTTCCAGTTCGCCAAAATTGATCTCCTGGATTCTTTTGTCCTCGATGACCGGCACCTTATGTGGCTGCTTTTCAAGGATCAGTTCTGCCGTCCTTCGCGCTCTCACAAGAGGGCTTGTGATGCAGAGATCAAACGGGACTTCTTTTAATGCTTCACCCGTTTTCTCTGCAAGCTCGATTCCCTTCTCTGCAAGTGGGATATCCGCCGTCCCCTGCACTTTGTGGAGTTCGTTCCACACAGTTTCCCCGTGCCGTACAACATAAAGTTTCATCAGCTTCTCAGCTCGATTCCAAGGTTTGTCAGGCCATTCAGGATCTTCTTCATTGCAGCTGTGATCTCAGCCTCTTCCAGAGTCTTGTCATGATCACGGAACACAACAGAATAAGCCATGGATTTGTATCCGGGTTTGATCTGTGCACCTTCATAAATATCAAAGAGCTGATAAGATTCAAGAATCTTTCCGCCTCTCTGCTCCAGAACGTCTTCAATCTGACCTGCAAGCACATGTTTCGGAACAACCATACTTAAGTCACGGGTAACTGCCGGATATTTGGCAATTCCGCTGAATTTGTGGTTGAATCCACAGAATTCAAGGATATCCTGAATATCGATCACTGCGACATATGTTCTTTCTCCGATTCCATAATTATCTGCAACAATCGGATGTACCTCACCGAGATAGCCGACTACTTTGCCTTCGTAGCTGATGTTGGCCTGTCTGCCCGGATGCAGGTATGTCTTGTTGCTGTCCGGTGTATAGTGAACTTTTTTCTTCATGCCGGATTTTTCGAAGAACTCTTCTACAACACCCTTCATGTCAAAGAAATCACCGGCTCCGTACATGCCAAGAGTAAAATGTGTTCTCTCATCCGGAAGTTCTGTCAGCGGAAGTGCCTTTGGCAGATAAACTTTACCGATCTCGTACAGACGAACACCTTTGTTTCTTCTGTTGTAGTTGGTTGCCAGAGAAGACAGCATACCATGCAGTGTGGTTGTACGCATGATACTGTAATCTTCACCAAGCGGATTACTGAGCGTAATAACTTTACGAAGATCACTGTCCTGCGGAATGCGAAGTTTATCGAATACCTTCGGGCTTTCGAAAGAATAAGTCATTCCTTCGGAGAATCCACAGTATTCTGCGATATCTCTTGCCACATTCTCGATGCGGAGTTTGAACGGAAGTTTACCTGTAGTAGCTTCTCCGTTTGGAAGTGTGGTCGGAATCTTGTCATATCCGAAGAATCTTGCAACTTCCTCTGCTACGTCTGCCATGCAATGGATATCCTGACGGAAAGTAGGCGCTACGATCTCGTTTGTCTCCGGATCCAGTGTCAGTTCAACTTTTGCAAGGTATGCAAGCATTTCTTCTTTTGTAAGGTCTGTTCCGAGAAGTGCATTGATGCGCTCCGGCTCAAACGGTACTCTGGAAGGTTCTCTCGTCTCATTACAGATATCTACACATCCGCCTACAACTTCACCTGCTCCCAGTTCTTCCATAAGCTGGCAGGCACGGTCGATTGCTGCTTTGGCATTGTTCGGGTCAAGACCTTTTTCGAATTTACCGGATGCATCGGTACGAAGTCCGATTCTCTTTGAAGAAAGACGGATATTTGTACCATTGAAGCATGCTGCCTCAAACAGAACCGTATGCACATTGTCTGTAATCATGGAGTTTTCGCCACCCATGATACCTGCGATACCGACAGCCTTTCTGCCATCGCAGATCATCAGAACCTGGTCGTCCATCTCACGTTCCTGACCATCCAGTGTTACGAATTTCTCTCCGGTTTTCGCACGACGCACAATAATTTCTCTGCCTTCGATGGTATCCAGATCATATGCGTGCATCGGCTGACCGTATTCTTCCATAACATAGTTTGTAATGTCTACAAGGTTGTTGATCGGACGGATGCCGTTAGAAGCCAGGCATCTCTGCATCCATTTCGGTGACGGGCCGATCTTGACATTTTTCACAACTCTTGCTGTATATCTCGGACAAAGTTCCGGATCTTCTACGGTAACTTTGATATAGTCAGATGCTTTTTCATCGTTTCCTGTTTCTTTGACTACAGGAGGAATGAATTTCTTATCAAAAGTAGCAGCTGCTTCTCTTGCAATTCCAAGTACTCCGTAGCAGTCTACACGATTGGATGTGATCTCATATTCGATAACAACATCATCAAGACCAAGTGCTTTGATTGCACTTTCTCCTACTACCGCATCTTCCGGGAAAATGTAAATGCCGTATTCCGGTGCTTCCGGATACATTTCTCTTGAGCTTCCCAGTTCTTCGATAGAGCACATCATACCGCAGGATTCTACGCCTCTGAGTTTTCCCTTTTTAATTTTGATCCCGCCAGGAGTCATTTTACCGTCATGACCGCCGGCAACACGACCGCCGTCCAGAACAACCGGTACTTTATCTCCTTCTTTGACATTCGGAGCACCTGTTACGATCTGAACAGTCTCTGTTCCGATATTCACCTGACAGATGATCAGTTTATCTGCATCAGGATGTTTTTCTATTTTTTCAATCTGTCCGATCACGATCTTGTCCAGATCTGCATCCAGTTTTTCGAAGCCTTCCACTTTTGTTCCTGACAGTGTCATGGCATCTGTGTATTCCTGGGCTGTTACATCCAGATCCGGCACATACATTTTAATCCAGGACATTGATGTATTCATGTTTTATATCCACCTTTCGAATAAAGTTCATTTAAATTAATTCTGTTGAATTGAACTAGAATTGTTTTAAAAATCTGACATCATTCTCATAGAGAAGACGCATGTCATCGATTTCATATTTCAGGAGCGCGATACGTTCCAGACCTACACCAAACGCAAATCCTGTATATTCATCCGGATCAATGCCACACATTCTGAGCACGTTCGGGTGAACGGTACCGCAACCGAGGATTTCAATCCAGCCGGAACCTTTACAGAAACGGCAGCCTTTTCCGCCGCATTTAAAGCAGGAAACATCAACCTCTGCACTCGGCTCTGTAAACGGGAAATGATGTGGTCTGAATTTTGTCTTTGTCTCCGGTCCGAACAATTCCTGTGCAAACTCCTGCAGAGTTCCTTTAAGATCTGCAAATGTAATATTCTTGTCGATGACAAGACCTTCAATCTGATGGAAGGACGGAGAATGTGTCGCATCTACTTCGTCAGAACGGAATACACGTCCCGGTGCGATCATACGGATCGGCAGTTTGCCCTTTTCCATGGTACGTGCCTGTACCGGGGAAGTCTGAGAACGAAGAAGAATAGAATCATTAATAAAGAATGTATCCTGCTCATCTCTTGCCGGATGATCTTCCGGAATATTCAGTTTTGTAAAGTTATAATCTGCATATTCTACTTCCGGACCCTCTACTACTTCATAGCCCATTCCGATAAAAATACGCTCTACTTCTTCGAGTGCAATGCTGTTTGGATGACGATGACCGATCATTGCTTTCTTTGCCGGAAGTGTAACGTCGATCACTTCTGCTTTCATTTTTTCTTCACGAAGTGCTTCTTCCAGTTTCTTTCTGGTTGCTTCCAGATGTTCTTCAATCTTCACACGGGTCTCATTTACCATCTGACCTACTTTTGGACGATCTTCCGGAGCAACATCTTTCATACTCTTTAAGATTGCAGTCAGCTCACCCTTTTTGCCGAGGTAAGCAACTTTTACTTCATTCAGCCTTTCCGGACGATCTGATTCCTCGATCCGTTTTCTGGCTGCTTCAGCTAATTCCTGAAGTCTTTCCTTCATATCCATGATTTTACTCTCCTTTTTTTTGCATAAAAAAATCCGTCCCCAAAAAGGGACGGAATTATAACCGCGGTACCACCCTGCTTCCCGTGAAACTATCCACAGGCACTTGAGTCATGCTTAACGCGCATCCACGTCGTTTCCTACTGAAAGTTCAGAAACGAAGCTCCGGCGGGAAAATAAGAAACTGTCTGAACTTAAAGGAGCTTACAGCCGACGACTCCTTCTCTCTGTAAGAAAACAATTTCCTGAAACGCCTTCACAGCTTTTCGCTTATCAGTCTTTATGATGCCACAGTGCCCAAAATCTGTCAAGCAGTTTTTTTATCTGCTGCCATACGGTATACTGTGCCTGGCGGAACTGTTTTTCAAAATATGCATTTAATTCTGCCCCATAAAGCAGAAGATTCATGCACACATAAAGCCACAACATGACCATGATCAATGCAGACAGACTTCCGTACATATTACTGAAATTTGGAAAAAATGTAAAATACAACGAAAAGAAATAGGAAAACAATGACCATGCCACAGCAATGATAAATGCCCCCGGCACCTGACTTTTCAATGAAGCCTTTCTGTTTGGCAGGTATCTGTACAACACCAGAAAAACAAGAAAGAGCACAACAAAAACAAGAAATGTCTTGGCACTCAAAATTCTCCCTACTACCTTCCCGAGTAAGGGCATATGAACGATCAGTTCCGCATGTATCCGATTACCCATAACCAGAAGAAGAAGACTGGTGATAATTGCAATAATAAACAAAAACATATATAGCATCGAATACAACCGGTTCGTCAGCCAGTTTCGAGTTTCTTTTACGTGATAGATCTCGTTCAGTCCCGCAATCAGGGACTGCATGCCTTTACCGGAGGACCACAGTGCGAACAGACCTGAAATCGGTACAACAGCTGCACTCTTCGTAAATATCTCTGCAATAATCTTGAGGACAAAATCCTGTAAATTATCCGGGACAAACCCGATGATTGCCTGTCTGAGCATCCGGTAAGTAAGTGGTGTATACTGAACAAGTGCGGTAAGTACCAGCACAAAAGGAATAAACGACATGATCAGGAAATATGCCGTCTGCGCAGCATATGCACCGATATGATCCTCCTGCATACGCTTTATGAAGCCAAGGATCAGCGCTATCGTGCTTTTTTCTGATTTTTTTTCCATATTTTTTCTCCCAGGGTCAAATATGTTTGTTGTACATTTTACCACGAAATCATCTTTCTGTCATCCCAGATTTTCGATTGTAATATTTTTGAAAAAATAATCCAGGATTTTCCTGTAATCATATCCCTGTTCCGCCATCACATTGGCTGCTGTCTGGCTCATCCCGACACCATGCCCGTAGCCGCCGCCTGTAATCTTCACGGATTCATCTTTTTTCATTTCCAGTTCAAAATATGCACTCGGTAACAGCTTTCCTCCTTCCGTCTCTGTGCCATCCTTTTCTGTGATCGTACAGCCCTCCGGAGAAAAGAACTGCCGGATTTCATATTCATTTTTTAATTCAAAAGAACTGTCTTCCATACTTACTGTCAGCCCTGTCACTGCACCGCTTTCATTTCTTGTATTTATGGTAATTGCTGTCAACACACTGTTTTTGTCCTGATATGCTTTTGCCTTCTCTTCTATTGTTTCCCACGGAATTTCAACACTCCAGTGACTCCATGGTTCCAGTTCATCAAATTTGCATGGAACACTTTGCAGATAAGACGCGGCCTTTGCAGCACCCCAAATCTCATCCGTACTGGTCACACCAGCCGAAGTTGAAAAATAATACGCGTCAATTGCTTCTCCATTCTGACATATGATCTGCCCCTTTGTTTCTTCGACGGCATGTGTCGTGGAATCCTGTGGCCGAACATTTCCATACACCTGAAAGCTCACGCTGTCATCCACATCCGCATCATACTCTGTCAGTCTGCCCTCCTGTATCTGTTTCCATGCATAAGTTCTGGCACATACTGCCTGTGCTTTCAGTGCCTCAAGCGAATACGATGACGGCATTTCACTTGGCACAACACCTTTCAGATATTCTTCCAGACACAGTTCATTTACCAGCAGAATTCCCTGCTCATCCGGTATGAGTTCCATACTCCCATGATATACCGGTGCACCATCCTGGCGCTTCAATGATTGAATACAGATGCCATCTTTTTGCGCCGGAATACGTATGGTTGTTTTTTGCTTTTGAAGTTCTTCTGCTTCATATCGTATTTCCCTGCCGTTATAAGCAACTGTCACAAACGAATGATAATACGATTGGAAATCACTGTCCGATATCAGCACACGAATTACCGGATCCGGCACTTCCGCATAAATTTCTGCTACACATTTTGCCACTGTGACACTATAAAAAATCATACTTATCCCAATAAAAAATCCGACTTTCTTCATATTGCATTATATGAAGAAAGCCGGAAAAATAACTTTTATTTATTTTCTGACGGAGAAACAATAAATGGTCTCGGAATAATATCGCTCACCGGCATCCAGAACCGGTGAATGGAACGCTTCTACATTGACTGCATTCGGCTCTACCTGTGTTTCCAGACAGAACGCTTCTCTCTGATTGTAGACATGTCCGTTCTTACCATGCTCGTTTTCTACAAAGTTGGCTGCATAAAACTGCACGCATGGGCAGTCACTCAGTACGCTCATCTCGATACCGGTCTTTTCGGACCATGCGCGGGCAATCTCACGGACACTGGCTTTGTTATAATAATCGGTCACATAGTTGTGATCATAGCCACCTGTAATCTTTAACTGCTCAAAGTCGGCTTCAATCTCATCACCAATCTGATGTGGTGTGCGGAAATCCATCGGAGTGCCCTCAACCGGCGCATTCTCTCCAAGCGGAATAGATCCTTCTCCAACCGGTGTATAGGATTCAGCATGAATCGTCAGGTACTGATCCATTGCTTTCCCACTGCCCTCTCCTGCAAGATTAAAATAAGAATGGTTGGTCATATTTGCAACTGTTGTCTTGTCACAGACTCCTCCGTATACTATCCGAAGCTCATTGTTTTCTGTCATTTCATATGTAACAGAAACCTGAAATTCTCCCGGAAATCCATTCTCACCATCCGGACTGATTCTTGAAAACGTTACTGCATTTTTATCTTCGGAAATCTCTGCTGCATTCCAGATTTTTTTCTCAAATCCATTCGGTCCACTGTGCAGATTGTTTTTGCCCTCGTTCGGTGTAAGGGTGATTTCCTGTCCGTCCAGCGCAAATCTGGAATCAGCAATACGGTTTCCGCTTCTTCCAATCGTCGCGCCAAAGAAACATCCGTTAACCTCATAGCCTGCAAGATCATCATACCCCAGAACTACATCTGTAAGTTTACCTTCTCTGTCCGATACACAAAGCTTTACCAGAATTGCACCAAACTGTGAAATTTCTGCATAGGCACCGGCTTTATTTTCCAGATGGAAAATCTGAATTTCTTCTCCTGATGATAATTTTCCAAATGTTCGTTTTGTTACCATAATTTCCTCCCAAACCTGACTATACATAATACATCTTCAAAAAAAGAGCCATATCTCTATGACTCATTTTTTTCTTTAAGATCCGGAATGCCGTTCCCTTCCATTTGACGCCTAGCCTAAGCCAGGATGGGTGTCCGCAACTGAAGATCTGCCTACCACAACGAGAGGTCTGACATCACTTCAACAATGTAGGAGTCCCTATTTGTCAATGTAGGTTCAAATAAAAAAGGGGTCTCGCACATTCCAGAAGTTATTTTCTTTTTTTATTGTACTCTATTATATGTGATTTTTCAACACATAATACTGGAAAAAGTTTCTGTAAAAAGATTCTTTTTCCATATGCCGGATCAGTGGATGCCGAGAACTTTTTTGACAGTATCCGGCATATCCGGTGCATCTACTACAATATCATGCAGTACCGGTGCTGTACGGATTTCTTCTACTGCTTTCGGCACTTTGACACCGGAAATGACAGAAAGCTGATCTGCCAGTGCAAAATCATCTTTGTCTTCTGCTTTATCGGCAACAGCATCCATTACGCTTCTTGTGAACTTGTACGGACTTGCTGTAGATGCAATCACCGTTACAGTATGATCGTCTGTATCCTTCAGATATTTCTTATAAACGCCTGCCGCAACAGCTGTATGAGGATCGATCACATAATCACTGTTTTTGTAAACATTATGGATGGTCTCTTTTGTTTCTTCTTCGCTACAGTAATTTCCATAGAAATCTGCAAGACCTTTTTTCATTTCATCAGTGATTGTATATTCTCCGCCTTCACTTAAGGACTTCATCAGTTCTGCACACTTCTGTGCATCTTCGCCTGTCAGACGATAGATCAGACGTTCCAGATTGCTGGAAATCAGAATATCCATGGACGGAGAAGTTGTAAGGATAAAGTCTCTCTTTCTGTCATAAGTTCCTGTACGGAAGAAATCAAAAAGGACTTTATTCTCATTGGATGCGCAAACCAGTTTGTTGATCGGAAGTCCCATCTGTTTTGCATAGTAAGCAGCAAGAATATTTCCAAAGTTACCTGTCGGAACTACAACATTGATCTTGTCTCCTGCTTTTACTTTACCCTGTCCAACCAGTCTGGAGTAAGCATATACATAATAAACGATCTGCGGAACCAGTCTTCCGATGTTGATAGAGTTTGCAGATGAGAACTGGAATCCTGCTGCATCAAGCTCCGCTGCAAGTTCACGGTCATTGAACATCTTCTTGACTGCTGTCTGCGCGTCGTCAAAATTTCCGGTGATTCCAACTACATAAGTATTGTCACCCTTCTGTGTTACCATCTGCTTTTCCTGAATCGGGCTGACACCGTGTTTCGGATAGAATACAATGATCCTTGTACCCGGAACATCCGCAAAACCGGCTAATGCTGCTTTTCCGGTATCACCTGATGTTGCAGTAAGGATAACGATTTCATTCTTAACTGCGTTTTTCTTTGCAGCAGTTGTCATAAGATGTGGCAGGATGGAAAGTGCCATATCTTTAAATGCAATCGTCGCACCATGGAACAGTTCCAGATAATAAGCACCATCTGCCTCATGAAGCGGTGCAATTTCAGAAGTGTCAAATTTCTCATCATATGCATTTGCAATACAGTTTTTCAGTTCTTCTTCTGTAAAATCTGTAAGGAAACGACTCATAACCTCATATGCAGTTTCCTGATATGTCATCTGTGCAAGCTTCTCTGCCGGCACATCCAGTTTCGGAATCTCAGTGGGTACAAACAGACCTCCATCTTCAGAAAGTCCTTTTAAAATTGCCATGGAAGCAGTTACTGTTTCACCTTTGCCTCTTGTGCTCTTGTATAATACCTGCATGTATCCTTCCTGCCTTTCTTCGGGTTTGTTTCATTTTTGGTCACAGTATACCACGTTGCCGTGTAAAATTCCATACAAAATTGCAGAAAAACTTTTCCGTCTGTTTATTCATTACCTGCCGTGAAAAAAAGGATTCCGGTAAAACATCATGTCTCTCCGGAATCCCTGTTATATATTTTGTAAAAATTTACTGCTGAACTGCCTCAGGATATGTATAGAATTCATGCACACCATGCTTGAACAACTTCTTAAGGTTCTTATCAAACCACTGAATATTACTCTTGGCTGCAGCTGATTTCTGGATAAAAAACAACGCACCTTCTGAATAATCTACACCTTCCAGTGCCTGTCTGACAGCTTCTTTTGTTTCGTCAGTAGGTACAACTTCTGCAATTCTGCCATCAGCTACCGGTGAAAACTGTGCCACACCATCTATATACTGCCAGATGACATCTGTCGCATTATTCGGAAACTCCGGATATTTAATACGGTTCATAATTACGTTTGCTACCAGAATACGGCCTTTGAGATCTTCTGTACCCGCCTCTGCCTCTACAATCTGTAAAAGGTTCTCGTAATCCTCATCCGACATCATCTTCGCAGAAGAAGAAAGAGAAACTACCTGCGCATCAAAGTTATCTACCGTGGTCGTCATCGAGTCACTGACATTCATCTCCACTGCACTGCTGGTAACTTTGCTGACACGCTGACCAACAATTACATCATCGCAGGAAATACCGATACGTTTGACAGTCATACCGGCAGACGGTGTTGCATTTACCCCGGAAACCACACCGGCAATTCCGGTTGGCAGCGAATCATCTGTATAGTCTGTATATGTGCTGCTGTTCTGCTCAGACGCAGCATAGACCTGATTCTGTCTTCCGCTTCCAATGAGCTTACATCCGCCGGTCACAGTCAGTACTGTAAGCGCACAGACACTAAGAGATACAAATCCATGAAGGGAAGAATTCTGTACTTTGCCGTCTTTATCCTTTCTGTTATGCTGTTTTGTTAATCCTGTTTTTCTCATACTCAAACATTCCTTGCATCTTTGTCATTACTTTTTGTCGTTACTGTTTCGTGTTTTTAATTTTTTGTAACATTTCTGTAATGCATAAGAAAATTATATTTAATATGCGTAGATATGTCAAGTAATTTTTTCCAGTACTGTTTTCCCTGACAGGATCATTATAACTTTCATGCTGCTGTATGGTCAATCATTTTCGTTCGACGTTTGTCTCTCAAATCCGACAATCGCTACTGTTCACTCCGTTCACAGCAACTTGGATACTGTTTTAACTGGTATAGCGAAGGGCCTCGATCGGCTTTTTTGCCGCTGCTTTCCTTTTTTAAACATCCTTTTCCTCCATTTATAACTTTTGGGGATTCCTTTTTCTCTGTTTCTGATTATTACTTTAACGAAAAGATGTGTTTACTTCTTGAGAGAACTGTGAAAGGCGAATGAATCAACCTTAAAGATACCTTAAAGCTTGTTTTAATTCGTCAGTTTTATTGCGAATATAATAAATTATTATCATTTTATTTTGTTTTTTTATTGAAGTTTTCCAAAAATTGTACTATTATAAAAGCAAATAAAAGTTTGATTCTTTGAGAGGAGGCAGCTATATGAGTAAACGTATTATCACAATCAATCGTATGTATGGAAGTAATGGACGGATAATCGGAAAGGCTCTTGCCGAAGAAATGGGAATCGGATTTTATGACCGAGAACTGATTGAGCTGGCAAGCAGTAAAAAGCAGATTCCGCTCAGTCAGTTTGCAGAAGTGGATGAAAAGCGGCCAAGTCCATGGGGATTCCCTATTGACAGTGAGCTGCAGATCGGTGTTGACCGTTATCCGATCCCCATGAATGATGTTCTGTTTGGCATCCAGAGGGAAATCATTCTTTCTTTAAGTGATCAGGAAGACTGTGTGATCGTCGGCAGGTGTGCAAACAACATTCTCACTGACCATGCTCTGAAAGTTTTTATCTATGCACCATTTGAAGACCGTGTGCAGACAGTTATGAAACGGCTGGATCGTGAGGAAAAGAGTGCAAGGAAGCTTGTTAAGAGAATGGACAAGGAACGTCGTGCGTATTTTGAGTTTTTCACGGATCAGAAGTGGCTGGATATGGGACAGTATGATCTGTGTATTGACAGCAGTAAGTTCAGTCTGGAGGAGGTTGTGAAGATTCTGAAGGAAGCTGCAATGAAGAAATAGATGGGATTGCAGGTAACGAGCTGGATGGATATTATTGTATAATTCACAAAAGAACCCAGTAACAGGGAGTTCGCAGACGGCTTCGTCGTCGGTAATTTCTAAGATATGACCTGTCTGTAAAAGGCATCCCCTGAAATCGTAAACTCGCATTTTGCTCGAACAGTACGATTTCAGGGGATAATACAGCCAGAACATATCTAAGAAATTGCACGACTTCTGCAGATGTCTGCGAGACTCCCTGCTCAGGGTTCTTTCTGTGAGTTCAAAGAATTAAATTAATATGGCTTCCGGCTCTTGAACTTTGGAATTGGGGAAAGTGAGATTTCCTGTTGTAAGTGAATTCAATAGTTTAAGAGAGCATTCAAACGGAAAGGGAAATTCCTGTTGCTGAATAGTGAATATCTTACGGGCTTCTCTGAACATACATAGTAGATTGAGTCCATTCCGTAATAGGAATAGATTCTGATTTTTATTCTTTAGGAATGTTGCTCAATATACGCCTTCAAATATTCGTAGATCTGAGTTTCGGTTGGCGGGCAGCCTTCTACGTGGCATCGAAAGTTTCGGGTGCAATGGCCGACACCGAGTTCGCCAGTCTTTCCACGGTAGCCCTGTCCGATACATATTTTTTCGTGGAGTTTTTCGAAGAGGCCTTCTTGTTTCAGCATATCAAGTGCCGGAATCAGGTAGCCGTAGCAGGCGCTGCAGGATTCTACTTCTTCTACTGCATCTGCCACATCGACTACTTTTCGTCGTTCTGCAATGTGATGTTCTGCTGCTTCTCCAAGGATCTGGATGTCTGCTTTTGAAATATCAGCGCAGCCTACACCAAGTTCTGCTGCCATTTTTACATATGGCACTTCTTCTACTTCATAATGTAACTGCTTGCAAACACAGGCATCAACCAGTACCGGATCCATCGCAGTCCAGATGCGGTTCATCACAACCGGATTTCCTCCGTCTTCAAAATCCAGATCTCCGCAGATGTTATCAACTACAATGAAATCCTGATGGATTCCTGTATTCAGATGTGCAATCGGCTTGTGCAGTCCCATTGCATGGAAATGTCTTTTTTCTGTATTTGGAATCAGACCTTTCATGTTTTTCAGTGCACAGGTGATTTTTGTCTGACAATGTCCTTTCATGACCGGCACATTGATAAGAAAATCGACTTTTTTCACGCTTTCGCAGATTTTCAGTTCCAGTCCGCTGCAGTTTTTCACATAACTCTTATCTTTCTGGGTGTCATAAAATTTTACATCATAATTCTCACAGAGGCTGCGATATCCGCAGACTTCAAAGGCATCCGCCGTACGGTCTCCCACCCAGGATCCCTCCAGAATCATCATATTCTGAAATCCGTTTTCTTTCAGATATTCCAGAATCCCGGCTATGATTTCCGGATGTGTGGTGCCGCCCTCGGATGGATCGGATGGCGACACCAGATTCGGTTTGATCCCGACCATTTTATGCCGGTCACCGATCAGTTCTGCAAGATTACTTGCTGTAAGCAATTCCTTTGTCATCTTTTTGTATTCTGTCCCACTCTTTATAAAAATCTGATTTTTGTTCATGAAATGATTCTCCTGTTTTTTATACTGCTCTTTTATGCTGCTGCATTCGCATTTATTGTGTCTATTACTTTCCTGATTCCCATCCACACATTTAAATCAGTAAATATTTCTACCACACTTCCACGATCCGTAAATGGTGATTCCTGAAGAACAGAAAGATCTTTCAATACTCCGTTATGAACAATATATTCTACAATCTGATTCACAAAATAAATCTGTCTGCTGTCAAGATTTGCACCTGTAAGATATTCAGAAAATGCTTCTTTAGCCGCATTCATGTCAAGTCCTACAATTTCACGGACAAATTCACCAAGTGGCTTGCTTCCAAATTCGTGTTCATAATCTTGCTTTGTTCCAACTTCACGCCACAGTATTTCCTCTAATGATGCGATATCCCCGGATGTCAAAGGCTGATTCGTTTTTAATTTGGCAATTGCAATATTATCCTGATGCTGTCTGATATAATATTCTGCTTTCGCTTTGTAATTTTTCAGCTCATCGTTTTCAAGCTCAGCTTCATTCCATTCCATTGAAAGCAACTCATCATCAAAATTAGTCACATATTTAATTGTTCCTTTCTGAATATATTTCATCAAATCGCGAAGTTTTTCTCTGATTTCTTCGAACTCATTAATTCCTGCATTATCGATATAATCTGTATTAAGAATCTTATTAATTAATTCTGACTGTGCCTGAATTTCAGGAATGTTTGCCACATTTGCAATTCCTTCTACTTTCTTGCGCAGATCAGTACGGGCTCTTGTATACTTCTTTCCAATTAAATAAGCCAGCTCAATTCCGTACATAAGCGCATCAAAGCGAACTGCATTTACTTCATCTCCATCTGGTGCTATCAGAGGTGCTATTTCTGTCCTGACAATCAAAGTATCTTCATATGTAAGCGCATTATAATTCGATTCCTCCGAATATAAATCCACATATTTTAAATGCTGACGAACCGCAAAATTATCTCTTTGCAATTCCCGCACTTTCTCACTCATCTGCCTGACCAGATTCTTACGATATTCAATCAACTTATCAATCTGATATTCGATATCCTGAAGTTTATATGATATCTCAAATTTAAGATTAAAAATTGCTCCCTGAAGTGCAATCATGTTAGCCGTTGCTTTTCCTTTATTCATTCGGAAAAATTCAAAATTTCCACAGAAATCAAAAATATAAAATTTCTGCTTATCTTCTCCATCAAGCAAACCAGGACAAAGCCGTGTACCTCTTCCTATCATCTGCCAGAATTTTGCTTTGCTCATTACTTTTTTAAAAAATACCAGATTCAGCACTTCCGGCACGTCAATACCTGTATCCAGCATATCAACAGAAATTGCAATCTGAGGCATTTTCTTTGGATCAGAGAACTCATCAATTGCACTCTGTGCATAAGTCATGTAATTATCTATTACTTTTGCGTAATTAGTAAGATTCGAATACTCCTTATTAAAAATTTCCAGTATTTTCTCAGCATGGTCATGATTCTTTGCAAAAATAATAGTCTTGCCAATTTTCTGTCCATAATCAATCTTAATACCATTTGTCATTAAGATGTTTAAAACCTGTCTTATGGTGTCTTCATTAAATACCCATGTATTAAGCGCCGATGAATTTATTGTTTTCGGCAAGTCTCCGTGCTCATCTTCAAATGTTTCTTCATATGCTTCCTTGTCTTCTTCTGATAATTCATCATATATAATTCCCTGTTCTATGAACTTAAGCTTCGACTCGACAGAAACATAATCAACAAGATATCCATCTTTTACAGCCTGCGCCAGATCATATCCATATGTCGGAACACCGTTTTCCAATTCAAATATCTCATATGTGTTTTTATCAATTTCATCTTTCGGCGTTGCTGTAAGACCAACCAGCGGTGCATCAAAATATGAAAAAATATCTCTGTACTTATTATAAATAGATCTATGCGCCTCATCACATATCACAAGATCAAAATGTCCACATGTAAAGAGTTTTCCTTCACCATCATTTACCATGTCAATACAATTCATCATTGTCTGATAAGTCGAAAAAACACAATGCGCATTATAATTGTCTTTTTCTTCAACCAGATTTGTACACGACAGATCCGGCAACATATTTACAAAACTTCTTTTTGCCTGCGTGACAAGTGAATTTCTGTCGGCAAGAAACAGAATATTTTTTACCCAGCCTGCCTTTAATAAACATTTGCATAATGCAATGACAGTTCTTGTTTTCCCAGATCCGGTAGCCATAACAAGTAACGCTTTTCTTCGATTCTTTTCATCAAGGCTGTTACATACTGATTTAACTGCCGCTTCCTGATAATAACGTCCGGCAATATTTTTATCCACTGTTACATGCTTCAGACTGGTTCTCATCGCTAATAAATTAAACCATTTCTCCAGATCTCTCTTTGAATAAATCACTGCACATTTTCTTTCAGGATATTTCCCATCAATAATATGTGTTTCAAATCCATTTGTCAGGAAAATAACCGGTCTTCTTTTATACTTTTCTTCCAATAAATCCGCGTAAAGCTTCGCCTGCTGTCGTCCCTTCGAAACATCCACACAGGTTCTCTTGGCTTCTATAACGGCCAATGGACGATGCATATCGTCATAAAGAACATAATCTGCAAAACCAACTTCTGATTTATTTGGCATTCCAGAAAGTTCTACTTCATTGATCCAGTCTTTTCCCTCTGTCCATCCGGCATCTATAAGCATGGAATCAATGTACAACTTTCTTGTTTTATATTCTGACAGATCAATCGGTTTCGGAACATAGGTCTGCTGTTGCTCCTGTCTTCTGGCTGAAAGTTCTTCCTTGAGTGATGCATTTTCTGCAATTAATTTCTGCAAATCAAGTTCCTGCTTCGCAGACAGTTCCTGTGCTTTTGTCAATTCTGCTTTTATGGCATTGGCTGTCTCTTTTGATTCCTTTGCTTTCTTAATTCGAGAGGTAATGAGTGTTTTATCAAAAGAATGTTCTTCGTATTGATCCGAATAACAATATGCAATGTAATCTAAATAAATAAACAAATTTTCCAGACAAAGCATTGCTTCATCTCTTCCAAGTTTTTTATTGCTATGAGCAGCATTATTTCCACTTCTGCGAATATAATCCATACGTTTCCATAAATCCGGACCAACAATCTGTCGATACTCTTCCGCATTCATCAGGCTCTGTAAATTATCCTGATACGGCATTTCAAGTTCAGAATCCACAGAATACATCCACTTTATTGCAAACTCCATTGCCTTGCGGCTGTTGAGAATACTCGCCTCCGGATCCATGAGAATAATCTTTTCTGCTGATATAGCAACACTTGCGAAACTTGAAAATTTAGGATCATTTTTTAAATAATCAAAATTGGTTATCATAGAACACCTCCCGTAAAGAGTTCTTACAGCCTATCCATCTGCATTAGTGCACTCTCTCTTGAATATTGATTAATTAAATTATCATAATTAAAAAACTTAACATACCTACGAATACTATTGTAAATATTTCTTTCCAATAAACTATTAAATTGATTTCGCCGACTTTCATCTGCAATAATATAAAAATCCGCCCTAAAATCCTGAAGTTCATAAAACTTATCCAATGAATTGGTAATATTCGTAGAATGTTCTACCTCATAAAATCTGAATGGCATTCTTCTTTCATTGAACCAAATCACATCGACTGTTTTTGCTCTGTTAGCTATAGATTCATATGTAAAATTTGGAAGTTCTGGTTCTGTAGTAAGTTCACTAAGTTTTCTCTCAAGAAACTTTTTATTTTTATCCTGATTCGGAACATAGGTCGTATAATTATGCATATTTCCAAGTTCCACAATGATTCCCTGATAATAAGAATGAGTAAATATTTCATCACTCCTGTTATTATTTTCCTCTATATCAAAACGACTCAATACATCATCTTTGCATTCTGTTAATGCCCATAACCCTGGTCGAATTCTGAAAAATTCATTATGTATCTGCACAATCTGCCTGATACTCGCCTGTGGCGTTTTTGTTTTCCATGTGCTAAAATCTACCATTTGATTCAATTGCTGAAATGTAGCATAGCCACCATTTCTACGCATCGCTTCTATAACATTGTCTTTTTGTGACATCCCATTCTCACCTTCTCTTCATTAGTAACATTCTTAATTATAATAGAGTGTATTTGATACTACAACTTTTGATTTGTTGACTTGTTTGACAAAACCAACGAACTCATCTTGTAACGTCTTTGGCGGTAGCATCAATTGTAATTTATTATATTTTCCAACATTAAAATGCTGTTGAGCTGCCCCGCCAATCCCTTCGTCTATCTGTTTTTTTCCATGTGGCATATTTGTAAAAGTACATAGATAATAAGGATTTACTTTTTTACAATCTGGGTGAGCAATTATAATATCAACTGCATTACATCCCGCATATTCTTCTGTAACAACACATGCGGTACCCGGTGCACCAGATCTTACTATTAACAAATCATCCTTTTTAAGAATAGATTTTGAATTCTTCTGATGTCCTTCTTTAGTAAAATATACCCAATCAATATCTTTAATAAATCCTGCACCTATATTAAGAGATCGAAAAGTCCTTACTCCTTCACTTTTATCTGTATAATACTGAGATGGCTTTATAACAACACCAACTTGGACATCTGCTACTTCTTCAACATTTACAACATCCCAGTTTTTAGAATTATTTTCATCCCCAAACATCTCGACAAATCGTTAAGGAAAGAATCGAAGGTGGTGCAAACGAAAAAGCAGTATGGAGACTTTTCATTAACTGCCCTTTCGTTTGCATCAATTT
>FMEL01000011.1 GCA_900066355.1 uncultured Ruminococcus sp. | reverse complement strand
TTCGCTTTTCCTGTTCCACTTGTCTTATTTCCTACTGTGAATACTGTATCGTTAAAGCTGTTTTTGATCTGGAAGCCTTCTGGCAGTTTCTCCAAGCCGCTGAATGCTTTTGTTACCTGTACACTTCCGCTAGCTGGTTTCTCCGTGTTTGCTACATAAATCGTATCACCACTGTAATATTCATTAGAAGCTGATGGAGAATCTACAAATTTAAATTCTATTGGTGTGGAATCAAGCTGATATCCTTCCGGTGCAGTTATCTCAACTAAATAATATGTTCTGTCCTTTACAAATGCCCAGCCATTTTTATCCATATCAGTTTGCAGTTCTGCATTTCCATCGTCATTTGTTGTACAGGTAACAATGTTATCGTTTTTATCTGTGACCGGTACTCCGTTGCCATTATCATCCCGTTTATAAAGCTGGAATACTGCACCTGCTAATTTGCTGGACTGATCACCTGCTTTATATTTACGGATCTTGATTCCCAGCCGTGAACCGCCACCACCGGCACTTCCATTTAAAGTTACCGTTTTGGAAATATTGATGCCATCTCCACAGCCGGTCAGTTCTGCTCTGTTGGAGTAAGTAACCTGACCACTGCCAAGTACTCGTGCATCATAAGTGATCTCAATGACTTTTTCATCCGGTATACCTGTGATTGTAAGCGTACCGTTATTTTCATTAGGAACAACCTTCTGTGTGATATCTTCTCCGTCAGCCTTCACGACAAGACTGCTTGCATCATAGCGCAGTGTCGTAGACATGGTATCTGTCAGAGTTAGTGACTCTCCTCCGTTTAATTTCAGCCCTGCTTCATTTGCTTTGATAGTAAAATGTACTTTATTTGTGCTGTACTCAAAAGCATCCGATTTAGTTAATGGTTTGCATGTGTAATCAACATCTACCTGACTGTCTGCACCACCCCAGCTTGCCTCATTATGAAGCTTGTAGGTATGATTAGGAGCTACAAGTGCAAGCTTCTGCAACTCTTTAAGTGCATTCTCATCTTTTGGAATCAGTGTATATCTTAATTGGTAATACTTATAATATTCATTATCCGCATCCTTTGGATAACTGTCAATTTTAAAGCCTGTAGATGTAGCTGAAACATTTCCTCCTTTTGTCTCACCCTGATACCATTGATTATTACTACCGGCAATCTGAGGGTTTTCATACACTTTAAAGTATTCTGTTGGGAACGTATCTGTAACTTCATCCCCATCTGTTACATCACCTTTGAATGTTAACGTAAAATCAAATTTAGGATAATCAACATTGCCAATCTTTACTGTTCCATTGCACTGTCCAGATTTTGAAAGGGATGTTTTGGTAACATGAACTGTATCACTTGCTGTTATATTTGGTCCTGTCAACTTTGCAGTATTGGTATGACCATATCTCCATGCCTCATCTGTTTGTGCCCATTCGGAATCCACATTAGTGCTATAGGTAATTTCTAATGTTCTCTTTTCACCGGTGCCTTTCAGACCTTTCTTTATGGTACCATCGGTGTCTCTATAACTAAATGCAATTGTTATTGTCTTTCTATCCTGAGACAGTGTGTCCGTATGAGTCTCATCTGCATCCAGATATTTCACAGTAATACCTTCACCATCATATACATCCAGATAAGGATCACTACATGGCAGACTGTCTACAAGCGTTGCATTCGGAATTCCGTTTACCGGTACGGTTACTGTGATGGTCCATGTAATTTTTTTGTGATCTGCACTCAGCTTTCCTTGTTTAGCAATAGCAGCTCCTTTATTTCCCTCATTCGGTCCAACTGGTGCTGTCGCACTTCCACTGCCACCGCCATCTACAGATGCATTGTTTTTCAGATCAGTTTTATCATAGAAGCTGGAGTTATCAGCCGCAGTTGCATAGCTGATCTCATAAGAGACATTTCCATCACTCTCCGGTGCTGTATATGACCAACTGATAATATTTCCATTACTGTCTTTGGCTAAATTAAGATTTGACCACGGAATAGTTCTGACCTCACCAGTAGATACCTGAATCGTAATTCCACTGCCTGTATAATGCATGTATGCCTGTGAATTGCTATCGATCGTGTCGGTAATATTCTTCCCGGACATAGATGCTCGCTTTGATTCATTTACTACAAGCTTCCAGGGTATATTACTCGGATCTGTTACCACACCATTTTCTGTAGCGCCTGTCATTGATTTGGAAATAGAGATTTTGTTATTAATATCCTTATCATATGTATCTGTTTTCTCTTCTTTTTTCTCTCCATCAACAATAACACTTGCTGTGTTTTTCTTATTGTCTACAGACACAGTACCATTTGCCGGTATCTTACTGTAATCTACTTCTGCAGTATATGTGATGGTAACAACCTCATCATGAACCATATCTCCTACTGCATACTGAAAACCGTTTCCTGAAGGAGTAACATCCTGACTGAGATTATCTCTTTTATTTGATGTAATTGATTTGATTTCCTTGAATTTGAGGATTTCTCCCGAAAGCGCATCAGTTACCTGCACCTTCTGGTTTGCGCCCTTCGATGTTACTTCAACAGTATATGTAAGTTCATTTTTATTGGAATCATAATCAGAATGAGTTTTATTTATAGACACACTACTGCTATTATCTATATGAAGTGTCTTGTTTGTACTGGCTCCGAATTTGATTTCCTGTCCATTTTTATTTGCATCAAATTTCGCACCAATTTTTATCCAGAAATGAACATCTCCAGAACCTGTCAGATTTGGATCATTATTGTTCAGCTTTACAATTAACGTCCTTCCATCTTTGGACAGACGTGCTTTATTACCCGTTACCGTATGTCCATCGATATTCAAATCAAATTCCTGTGCTGAAGCAAGCCATGAGTTTAATAGTGCATCAGGTAAAGTATATTCCAGTTCTCCTGCAGTATTAAACTGCATTCCTTCCTGATTCTCCTTAAACGTTAATTCGATTTCGTAATCTGTATCTGGCAAAATTGTAGTGTTATCGTTCCATTCCGCCCCATTCAAAGTTACTGATGTAACGAAATTAGATAAATCTGCGGAGCTTTCCGCTGGCTCCACCGCATCCCCACTCACTGCCTTCACAAATACAAACGGAGAGAATCCCTCTGTGACAACATTCGCTGCAACTACTGCGCCGTTGCCGTCCTGTGATGCGCTTCCTGCTGCAACTGCCTGTCCGTTTACGATATGAAGTACATATATATTAGAAGGAACTCCTGCGTCTCCGGTCATGGTAAGGATCGGGCTATTGAATGACAGGCTGACATTTGCAGACTGATTGACTGCGATTTCCTGTCCGTCTTCTTCAAAATGCATATCATATGCGGTTGCATCGAGAACGGTAAGTCCGTTGTTTATTACCCACTGTGATACGGCTGCTTCTGCATTATTTACAAAATAATCGGAATCTACGCTGTACTGCTTTGCTACGAAAACAGCTTTGTCAGAAATAGGCTGTGACAGGGTAACGTTTGCAGTTGCATTATCAACTGCGCCACTGAACTGAGCCTTTGTAGCTGTCTCTGCCGGTGCCTCTGTAACAGCCGGAGCTTCTGTTGCCTGTGGTGTCTCCGTAACTGCTGCATTCTCCTGCGGAGCCTCTGTCTGCTCTGCTTCCTGTGCAGGTGCTTCTGTCGGTGCAGCTTCCTGTGCCGGAGCTTCTGTTGCCTGCGGAGCTTCTGTCACTTCTGCAGTCTCCTGCTCTGCCGGTGCCGCCGGTTCCTCTGCTGCCGGTTGCTGCTCCTGTGCCTTATCTGAATCGGGAACAGATGCCTCCGGTTCACTCGCCTCCGATACTTCAGCTACTGCCTCCGTATCCTGATTCTGTGCTTCCTGGGTGTATTCCGCCAGCTCCTCAGCCAGTGTAGTTACACTGCTCTGCTGTACGACCATCAGAGCAACAAGAAGAAATGTTAAAAATCGTTTACCTTTTTCAAATTTTTTCATCTCTTCATTCCATCCTTTCCTTATTGTAATTGAATTTATAATAATAAATATTCATATTTCGCAAAGCCTTCCCGTTCGCATTGACAGACTATGCATATGATATTTAAATATGATTATACAAAATATATTATAATTTCTTACGTATCGACAAGCACGACTATTTTTACGCATATTTTCCCTTTTTTGCGCATTTTCAACATTGTATACACAAAAAAACAATTTTTTATATGAAAATTGCCTATAAATTTGTGATATACTGCACGACCAACAACTGTCCTTCCGGACGGAATTTCAGTAGTGCACCACTTTTACGTGCATAGTTACTCACACTGACAAGTCCGTATCCATGACCGTCAACTTTATCTGTTACCGGAAGTCCCGTCTCCCTTGAAATGTCCAGTTTTCCAAAATAATTATTTCTGATTTCGATGATGAGCTGTTCTTTTTTGGGTTCGATTCTGACAGATACTTTTCTTTCCTGCGAATCCGGAACTTTGCATACCGCTATAAATGCATTTTCAAGAAGATTGCTGAGCATAGTCGCAAAGCCGAAATCTTTTGCCTGCTCAAACTCTGCCGGGACATCTATCTTGTAGGTAAAGTCAATTTGCGCTCTTTCAGCTTTCGCATGATAGATTCCGATAATGCCATTGACAATGGAATTTTCGCAGTACCGGATTTCTTTCAGGGATTCAAGCTGCTGTCCTGACTTTTCCAGTAATTGGTATATCTCATCATACTGTCCTTCATCCAGAAGGCTTTTAATCAGCGCATACTGATGACGGAGGTCGTGTCTTTGAATAGCCAGTAGTTTCTGGTGATTCCGCACGGTCCTTGCCTCATGCAGGATACCCTCCGTATATTTCTCCATAAGGGCCGATGCGTTGATCTTCTCTGCCTCATTTCTGGATTGTGCAATACCGATGATCAGTGACACATAATAAAAACCCATCAGAAGAAACACACATATAAGTGCTCCACAGATATTCGGCACCTCTGCAATAGAAACCGGCCACACAGTCATTCCATAAACCGTTATATAAAACAAAATCGGCATCAGACAGATACGGTTCCATTTCCTGTTCGCCATTTCCAACTCCATAAGATAATTTTTTCTAACGGTACGTACAAGCAGATAGAGCAACGTTGCATGAATCAATATCTGACTTGTCAATGCCCGTGCCATGCCCCCACAAAAAACAAGAACCACTTCTGCAACTACATTTCCAATCATCACATAGTTTGATGAACAAAGTACTGTGAAAACTGCCCGCCAGTCTGAATATCTGCAAAGGAACAGAGCCGCTGCCTGCACAATAACAACCCACAGCAACACGTTAAGCAGCCTGTTCATATGCACCGTCGGGTCAAAATTCATATAATCCACAATACTCGTCAGGATAAATGCCGTTGCCGTTCCCATTATCACTTTCCATTTTTGTTTCGTCAGCGGAAGAAACAGAAGCAAAAAAGCAAGCTGAAAAATCATAGATGATCGATAGATTAAAAATTCATTCATATGATTTCATCTCCAAACGTATAGGCCATATATTTGTTCTGCAGCTCCGTCTTACGGCGCTTCGCGACCGGAATTTCTGTCCCGTTATCAAGCAGAACATAATTTTCTCTTATGCTCTTTATGTATTTCAGATTCACAAAAAATGATTTATGTGTCTGCACAAATTCCTTTTCATCTGCAAGGGGTGCAACCACCTCCTCAAAAGTTCCGTTACGTCTGCCTGCTTCGATCTCCCGTCCGCTTCGAAGGTTATATCTTACATTTCTTCCTATATTTTCTACATAAGTAATGTCCATGATCGGAACCTTCTGCGGACCTTCTTCACTCATGATATGCATATATTTCTGTGGTCTTGCATCATATAAAGTCTTGGTCATATCGAGTGTTTTTTTCAATTCTGCGTACTCGACCGGCTTTAGTAGATATCCCAGTGCATGAATTCCAAAAGCATCCATTGCATATTCTGTGGTGGACGAAGTATATATGACCATTGTCTCGTCGCCTTTTTTGCGAATTTCGCGTGCCAGACTGATTCCGTCCCGCTCCGGCATCACAATATCCAATATCCACAAATGATACATATCTTCTGTATGACTTTCCAGCAAATCATTCGGATTGTGAAACGCATCCACCACAATCTCACTGTCGGAATTATCATCTTTCCATTTATTTACCATATCCAAATTTAAACGTAAATCTCTTTCACTGTCATCGCATATTGCTATTCTGAACATAGACAATATTCCTCCTCCGGTATCCGGACTTATATAGTTTCAGTCCCTTTAACCTTGTATCATCATTTTATCAAAAAAAGAACACCTTGTGTGAAAGAATAAACGAAAAATCTACGAAACTCTCTTTCAACAAGATGTTCTTCTATATTTATATCTGTTTTACATGGAAATCCATCCAAATGCGTTCGCCACGGAACTCAAAAGAATGATTACCGCAAAGATCGGGCAGAGATACCGGATCATAAAATTAAAGACTTTCTTTCTCTTAAATGTGCCTTCGCCATGCAGAACTTCTTCCTCGATCTTCTTCACACCGATCACTCTGGAGATCAGAAGACAGGTCGCAAATGCCGCGATCGGCATCATCACAGAGTTTGTCAGGAAGTCAAAGAAATCAAGGAACTGCATTCCGATGATCTTTACACAGGCAAGCGGTCCATATCCCAGGGAAGAAAGACTTCCGAGAACAAGCATGATCGCACCGACTACCAGTGTGGACTTCTGTCTGCACCATTTCAACTCATCCTGAAAGGTCGATACAGCACTTTCGGTCAAAGCAATCGAACTTGTCAGTGCCGCACAGAGTACCAGCACAAAGAATAAAATTCCGATCGGGGTTCCCAGTCCCATGCTTGCAAAGACTTTCGGAATCGTGATAAACATCAGGGACGGTCCTGCCTGCAGTGTATCCGGATCTCCGCCTGAGAATGCAAAGACTGCCGGAATGATCATCAGACCTGCCATGATTGCGATCGCTGTATCAAAGATTTCTACGTTTGTTGTGGAACCTTCAATGGATACGTCTTTTTTCATGTAGGAACCAAAAGTTACCAGAATACCCATAGCGATTGAAAGTGAATAGAACATCTGTCCCATTGCTGCCACAACGGTCATCCATGAGAAATTCTCAATATTCGGTATCAGGAAATATTTTACGCCTTCCAGTGCTCCCGGTCTTGTCACAGAATAAACTGTGATCAGAATAGACAAAAATACCAGAACCGGCATCATAAATTTCGAAACACGCTCAACACCGTTACGTACCCCTGCATAAATGATTGCTACTGTGAATACCGCAAAAATCAAAAAACAGACTTCTGTGGATACTCCATTGGAAATAAATTCTGAGAAATATCCGTCTGTCGCAAGCTTCTGGCTGTTGCCCTTTACATATTCAATCAGGTATTTGATTACCCAGCCGCCGATTACTGAGTAATACGGCACGATCAGGATCGGAATGATCGCGTTGATCCAGCCGCCGAATGACAGCCATTTAGATTTGCCGAATTTGGCAAAAGCACCGACCGGACTTTTCTTCGTCATTCGTCCAAGTGCAGTCTCTGCCACGATCATTGAATAACCAAATGTCAGTGCCAGAATAATATAAATCAGTAAAAAAATGCCGCCGCCGTATTTTGCCGCCAGATACGGGAATCTCCAGATATTTCCCAGTCCGACGGAAGCTCCGGCCGCGGATAGTACAAATCCGAGTTTGCCGGAAAACGTGCTTCTCTCATGATGCTGTTTTTCCATAAATCAGCCCTCTCCTGTGATTATTTAATTCTTTTTAATTCGTATTCTCTGGTTCCAAGTCCGACTTTTTCTGCCTGGTCAAGAGTTGCTTTCCATTCGATGTTTGAATTGGAATCTTTGAAATGATCATGGTGGCAATGCCATCCAGGCTCTGCCAGATGTTCTCCAAGCTGACTGTCTGCGATCGGTGTTGCCTTCAGACATGCATCTGCACATGCCTGATCCAGTGCAACCGGGTCAAAACTTGCAAACATTCCGATATCCGGAAGAATCGGTGCATCATTCTCTCCATGGCAGTCGCAGTTCGGGCTGATATCCTGAACCAGCGCAATATGGAAATGCGGACGGCCATGACAGACAGCCTGCGCATATTCTGCCATCTTACGGTCAAGAAGTTCGTTTGCACTGCTGTTCGGATTGTATACAGCATCAAAACTGCAGGCTCCGATGCAACGGCCGCAGCCTTTGCATTTATCATAATCGATCACTGCTTTTTTGTTGACATATGTAATCGCATCACTGCCACATTCTTTTGCACAGCGGCGGCAGCCACGACAGACTTCTTCGTTGATCGCCGGTTTTCCGCTTGAATGCTGCTGCATCTTTCCTGCACGGCTTCCGCAGCCCATACCGATGTTTTTCAGTGCGCCGCCGAATCCGGTAGTCTCATGACCTTTGAAATGAGTCAGACTGATAAAAATGTCTGCATCCATGATCGCATGTCCGATAAATGCGGTCTTGCAGTATTCTCCATTTACAACAGGAACTTCTACTTCATCGGTTCCGCGAAGTCCGTCGCCAATGATAATCTGACAGCCTGTCGTAATTGTATTAAATCCATTGAGATTTGCACAGTCCAGATGTTCCAGTGCGTTTTTTCTGCTTCCCGGATACAGTGTATTGCAGTCTGTCAGAAACGGCATACCACCCTGCTCTTTACACAGATCTGCTACTGCTTTGGCATAGTTCGGACGTAGGAATGCCAGATTTCCCAGCTCACCAAAATGCATTTTGATTGCTACAAATTTACCGTCCATATCAATATCTTTGATACCGGCTGCGATACAGAGTTTTTTCAGCTTGTCAAGCTGGCTGGTTCCGACCGGGCAGCGGAAATCCGTAAAATAAACTGTAGGTTTTTCCATTTTAAACCCTCCTGCAATTTTCATATGTATATAAAAGATTATCCCTTTTATACTTTATAAAGTCAAGAGGCTCTTTTATACTGGCTTGCAGGTACATCCGATTCCGAGTCCATCCGGACCGATATGGCAGGACAGGCCGAAGGAAAGCTTATCACACATAACTTCCATTCCCGGAAAGCTTTCCCGGATCTGATTTACCCATTCTTCTGTCACTTCATCGTTGCTGCTGGATGCCGCCATCAGGTATACTTCTCCTGCTGCATATTCTTTTGCAAAATTTGTCTCCAGTTCTTCCTTCATTGCATCGATCATGACCTTACGTGACTTTTTCAGTCCGCGGCATTTCTGGTAGGTATCAAGTTTTCCTGTGCTGAAATGCATGACAGGTTTGATATTCAGGACATTTGCCGCCAGTGCGGTTACGGAACTTATTCTTCCGCCTTTTTTCAGGTATTCCAGTGTGCTGAGGCCGATGTAGATGGTCATTTTTTCTCTGGTTTCCTCCAAAATCTTCTTGATCTCGGCTGCGCTGTATCCTTTTTCCACCATCTCTACTGCGTCAAGGACAGAACGGTGCATTGGTGTCGCCACACGGCCATTATCAACGACAAATACCTTTCCGGCAAATGCATCATCATTTGCCATTGCCGCTGCTGCCATACAGGAACCGCTCAGCGCGCTGCTGAGAGGAATATAGACGATTTCCTCGTATTCTTTCAGCATTTCTTTCCACATATCAATAACTTCTGCCGGGGACGGCTGTGAAGTAGACACATCTATGCCCTTTCGAAGCATATCATAAAATTCATCCCTGGATAGATCTACACCTTCACGATAAAGTTTCTCTCCGATATAAAAAGGCATCGGAAGAACTCTTATACCAAGTCGTTCTGCTTCTTCCGGTAAAATTCCGCTGTGACTGTCTGTCATGATTCCTGTTTTTTTCATATTGTTTCTGCTCCTTTGTATTTCCACTGTTCAAACTTCTTATAATGACTTGATGATCGGCATTACATAATCGATCATTTCTTCCGGTGTTTCTTTCATTTCATCCATGATCCAGCGCCTGGATACGCCATCCAGTACGCAGAGTTTTACAACCCATCCATATTTCTCTTCCATATTCGGGTCTGCGGACTCGACGGCTTTACGTTTTTCATGGATTTTTTCTCCGAGGCGTTTTGTAAAAAAATCCATATTCAGTCCGCGGATTGCCCACATTTCTTTATAATTCAATGATATCTGATAAAAATAATTAAACAGATACTCCCGTATTTTACGCTCATCTGTCGTATCCAGCATCGGCAGAAACTCGATATTCAACTTCTCTGCAGTCGCATCTGCGATACTGTCCAATACCTCCGAAATAGATGCAAAATTTCTGTAAAAAGAAACCCGCGCGACTTTCGCCTCCTGCACAATGTCCGTCACAGTGATATCCATATAGGATTTCTGTGTCATGAGACGAAGCAAAGCCTGCTCTATCTCACTTTTTGCGGAATGATTTTCTTTTTTGTTCATGATTTGTCTTCTCCTGATCTTTGTAATGGATCATTTATGTGGTTATAAGTGTTATATTGTTTGTATTTTGATTCATATATGTTACACTTTGTTCCATCAAAGAATTGTATTGTATCACCTGATAAAAAATGTGTCAACAAATTAAAGCGTTTTCTTCTGTTCTCCAGGAAAAAAGGTCAGGGAAATTCCATCAAAAATTCCCCTGACCTTTTCATCATGCTATTATACTTTTCATTTTCTTATTTCTTCAACATATTCAGATAACCATTTCTCTCTTCCGTCGGTATCTGAAGCGCATCCATCGCCTGCTCGATACTCCATCCCATACTCTCCATGAGATTTCGTATTGAAGCAGTAATTCCTTTCGCAATACCCTTCTGTTCTACCCCTTCACTCAGATTACACATCTCTGACACCTCTCTTTCTAACTCCTGCGTCATTTTAATGTTAAACTCTTCCTGTAGAATTTCTCTCTTCTCTTTCGGACTTCTCTCCGATGATAATAGTACTTCCAGAAACTTTAGTATCCCAGTCATTTCATCCTCAACATCTCCAAGGCAAATAATAATACCTGTCAGTAAATCATAATATTCTACGTTTTCGCCAAATTCTCCTATCAGATTTTCTTCCTGTATGGAATACTGATTTATCGTATTTTTTCTGTAATTCGGAGGGTTCATGCATATAAAGATACTGTAAACCTTCTTTATCTTCTCATAATGAGAATTCGTAAATTCTGTACCATACTGTGATGAAACCAGCCGACAGCAATAATACAGATTTCTCTTTACAATCGGGTATCCCGGATAAAAATCATTCTGTGCTTCAACATTGATAATCAGACTGATTCTCTCTCCTGTGTCCGGCACAATAGCACGAAATCTGATATCATAGGTTACGGTTCCTTCATTAATGGTGCTATCTTCTGTATTTAGACCTGTTATTTGTAGGGATTCTGCTTCTTCATCCGGATGCACTGCTGCTTCTGAGATCTGTGCCTCACCTTCTATGTACTTTGAAGCAATCTCCGAAATCCCACAATCCCTGTACTCTTCCAGACAGCTTTTCATGATCCATGCAAGAATTATCTTATTTGCAAGTAATCGCTTGCATGCATTATCATATGCTGCCTTTTCTCCTGCGGTAGAAATCATTTTTGCTAATGTACTTTCTGCCCTCATCCACCACAAGCCTTTCTTTCCGAACATTTTGTTCCATTTATATAATAGCACATAATTTTCTGTATGTGTATAAACTTTCTATAAATTGGCATTCCGGTCTGGAACTCTCCTGTTCCTCATGCTATGATGTCTGTATTCGTAAATCACGGAGAAATTTTATGACCAGATCACAGGCCTGCCGGATTCTTGGAGTCAGTATTGACGCAGACATGCAGGAAATCAAGAAAAGCTACCGGCAATTGATGCACAAAGTCCATCCTGATACGGATGCTTTCCACAAAACTGAATACGATTACAGCGTACAGGAAATCAATGAAGCTTACACGTTTATGTGCAAATCCGGTAACGGACTAAATGGACTTGCATCTCGCACTTCTTCGTCCGGAGCTTCCGCCAGATCTGCTTCACGCGCTTCTGCATTCGATTCTTCTGCCAGATTTTCTTCTCATGCATCCTCTGATACTTCGAAGAAAAAACGCTGGAATGCCCCGGTCAATCCACACGCTTATGCCGAACGCAACATCTACCACTACGTAGAAGATTACGACTGCAGCATTATCGGAAGCTTTATTCTGGATACCGGCAAATTTATCTGGAAACCAGAAGAAGACTTTCCGCTATTCCTGAAAAGCATCTTTGAATGCAGCAAAAAAATTCTGGAGCAGACAGAACAGACCGGTGATGGCAGACCCAGTCTCTCTCGCCGCGGCGAAGTGCAGGCAGAACTCACTTATCTTCTGACCCAGCAGTTCATCGATGCCTCCGAAACATTAAAGCTTCTGATCAAACCATCTGTCGGAAAAGAGGCGGATATTTATCGTATTCCTGCCATGTTGGAGCTGTCTTTATCTGCCCCGAAACTTACCGCCGGATCCACCTTATATCCGGCATCTATCACCAGGCACCGCCTCTTCCTGAAATCCGCTGCCGGGCAAAATGTCGGTTATCTTTCTTTCCACGATGACCGTCTGTATTATATCGTTATCCCCCTTCTCGAACAGCGGCGGGCACAGGTCAAAATTCGTGTTTCCGAAAAGCAGGACAGCAAAAAGGCCAAAAATTCCAGTCGCTACAGACACCTGGATTTCTGGCTCAAGGTTCCCCATACTGCCACCGGAACCTTCCCGGAAAATATCTCATTGCAAATTAAAAACCTGCTGGATGATTATATGCATTAATCATTCAGCAGGTTTCTTTTTCTCTGTTTACACAGAATTGTATTTATTTAGTCCCACACAAAAACTACTTTCTGCGTTTTGCCTGAATCAAATAATCGGAAGGCTTCGTCCGCATCATCCAAATCATACAATTTCGTTGCAATTGCTTTCAGCGGTACTTTTTGGTCCAGAATAAAATCGGTAATCTCTCTCCAGTCACAGCAGTTAAAATACCAACAGCCCATTACATTTAATCTCTTATTGATAAACTGTGCACTTGGATCAATTGTGATTCCATGTGCTTCTGCAATAAACGCTACATTTCCGCCTTTCTTCGCACAATCCAGTGCCTGATTATATGCAATATTGTTTCCTGCACAGCAAATCACGCAATCTGATCCACGTCCGCCTGTGAGTCTTTTAATTTCTGCAACTGCATCTACTTCTTTAGAATTAATGGCAACATCCGCTCCGAGTTCTTTTGCCAGCGCAAGTCTCTGCTCATTGATATCAGATACGATCACCCGTGCACCCAGAGCTTTTGCAATCAGTACTCCTCCCATTCCCATCGGTCCGATACCGAATATTGTAACAGTCTTTGTTGCGTTTACACCGATTCTCCGGCATGCCGTATACAGTGTTCCGGCTACGTCTGTAGATAATGCTCCTGTTACAAAGTCCATATCATCTGGTAATGGAAGACAGCATTCCTGAGGTACTACAATATAATCGGCATGTGCTCCATCTAATGCAAAACCAATGCATTTAAATTCCGGACAAAGAACAGTATTTCCTGAAAGACAATGTTCACAATGACCACAGCCAATCGCCAGATAAATTGCAACCCTGTCGCCTTCTTTAACTTTATCTACACCCTCACCGAGTTTTTCTACAATACCACAAGGTTCATGTCCCGGTGTTATAAAACTTTCATCACCGGTATCTTCAAAAACTTTCTGTCCATGAAAACGGTACAAGTCACTTCTGCAAAGAGCAGATGCTTTCATCTTGATCCTTACCCATCCTTTTTGCGGTTCCGGGATCGGTACCTGATGTAGTTCAATTGTATCTTCACATGGAATTTTAACTGCTCTCATAGTTTTTACCATACTTCAATACCTCCATGATCATTTCGTGTTATCGATATATTCCCAGTTTCCTGTTTCAGAAGATTTCTTGATAGCGTCTACAACTTGACATACTTTAAAGCCATCATAGAAACTACAGGAAACAAGCGACGGATCATCATTTGCTATTGCATCAAAGAACGCTTTGTATTCTACACATTTCTGTTCTACATACCCGACACCAAGATCTGCCATAGGCCAGAGTTCTCCATTCGGATGTGCCGGTCCCATTTTTATAGTGCGGAAACCTCTAAGTTCATCGCCATCTGATTTAAATACAACCTGTACCTCATTCGGACGTTCTCTCGAGAATTTCGCAGCACCTTCGCTTCCATAGATTTCAATATCAAGCGTATCTTCCTGGCCGATACAGAAGCGGCTTGACCAGAGAAATCCTGTTACACCAGATTCAAATTCCACAACAGATTTGGTATCATCATCTACATCAACTTTCTGCCTTCCCGTAATCTGATCTTTATCCGGAACTTTTGAAAGAAGTGCACCTGCTGCTACGTTTCTTTCTTTAACAAACGTACTGTTCAGACTGGAAACTCTTTTTATATTTCCTAAAAGATATCTTCCAATATCCAGCGCATGTGAACCGGTATCGCCTAAAGTTCCTGTTCCTGCTTTACTTGCGTCAAACCTCCACTGCATCGGAGCTTCCGGATCCATTCCCCAACTCTGAATGTATCTCATCTGAATACTGTAAATTTTTCCGAATTTACCTTCATCAATCATTTTTTTAATAAATCGAATGCCCGATAACGCTCTGTTATTATGGCCTACTGCATGGATCACTCCTGCTTTCTGTGCTGCTTCATACATTTCCCATGCATCATCTGCTGTCATTGCAAGCGGTTTTTCACAAAAAACATTCTTTCCCGCTTTAATCGCATCCAGAACGATCGGTTTATGTAAAAAGTTTGGCGTAGCAACTACAACTGCCGTTGTTTTATCGTCTTCAAACAAATCATGATAATCTGTAGTACTTCTCTCAAATCCGTAACGGATTTTACTCATCTCAGCAACCGCCGGATTAACATCTACAACACATTCTTTAAAAACATTTACTGCAGGCGGATAATAATATACTGGATAACTCTGAATTGCAAGAGTATGAAGTTTTCCCATAAATCCACCGCCAATCATACTTAATCCAACATTTTTCATAGATTTGTGCCTCTCTTTCTACATATTCCGGATCATACTTTTTTCTTTCTGCTCTGAAGATTTCCAATTGCAACTGCAATAATAATGATAATACCTCTGACGATTTTCTGCTGACTTACACTTAAACCGCCCATAATAAGACCATTATTGATCATACCCATAAGTAACGCTCCGACAATGGAACCTAAAATATTTCCTGTTCCTCCTGACATTGCAGTTCCGCCAAGTACAACAGCTGCGATTACATCCATCTCTACGCCTTCACCATATGTATATTTGGCAGCTTTTGTTCGTCCACAGTAAAGAAGTCCCGCTGTTGCAGAAAGAATACCGGAAAGAATATATGTCTGGATAAGAACTTTGTTTACCTTTACACCCGTGTATTCTGCTGCTGCAGCATTTCCACCAACCGCCAGAACTTTACGTCCGAATGCTGTATGATTTAATAAAATAATTCCCAAAATAAGGAATGCAAGAATCCAGAAGAAAAGTACCGGGATCCCTCCAACACTTCCATAACCAAAAATATTGTTAAATGTATTATTATAGATTGGAACAGATTTCGTATTGCTGACCCACATGGATACACCGATAAACACGCCCTGCATACCTAATGTAACCAAAAATGGTGGGATCGTAAAAAATGTAATCAGTAATCCATTCGCAAGTCCTACCACCGCACCCATTGCAAGCGGTACAGCTACTCCAAGAAAAATATTATTTGTTGCGTTCAGAATCATCGCACTTACGAGACCTGCTGTCGGAACAATACCGCTGATTGTCAGATCAATTCCGCCAGTTGCAAGTACAAAGGTCATTCCAACCGCCATAACTGAAATTGCTGCTGTCTGACGAATAATGTTTAACAGGTTTGTAACGGAAAAGAACATTCCCCCAAGCCACAATGCAAAGATTGCTATCGCAAAAACAAATATGATGTAAACCATATACTTTGTAATATCTACCTGTTTCTTTTTAGTTCTGGATTGCATTCTGTAATACCTCCTCATTTATCATGTCTTCCCGTTTGAGTTCACCACTGATCATTCCTTTATGGTAAACCAGAACACGGTCACAAACTGCCATAATTTCTGCCAATTCAGATGAAACAAAAATAACGCTTTTGTTTTCTTCCGCAAATGAACGAATCATTTTTACAATTTCACCTTTCGCTCCAATGTCTACACCTGCGGTAGGTTCATCCATAAGAAGCAGCTTTGGATTCGTCTCAAACCATTTTGCAATAACGATCTTCTGCTGGTTTCCTCCCGATAACTTCTGAATTGGAAGTTCCACACCATCAGAAACAACTCCATAATGCTCAATACACTGTTCTGCCATTTTCTTGCATTTTTTATTGTCCAGAAAAATTCCTTTTTTAAGCGAGTTCAGATTCGGAAGATTTAAATTCTGTTTTACAGAATGGGATAAAATAATTCCCAGTCTGCGTCTGTCCTCCGGAATCAGTGTAATTCCCTTTTCAATGGCATAAGATGGATCTTTTAAGTCAAGTTCTTCTCCATCCAGAATAATTTTGGCGCCATACTGTTTTCTAAGTCCAAACAGCGTTTCCAATGTTTCTGTTCTGCCGCTACCCATCAGGCCAATCAGCCCCAGCACTTCACCTTTTTTAACTTCAAAAGATATTTCGTTTTCATTTCCTTTCCATGTAAGATTTTCAACCTTCAACATCGTTTCATTACTTACCGGCACTTTTCGTTGTTTATACACAAAAGAATTAACTGCATTTTCACCCATCATATGTGTAATGATACTGTCCAGTGTCATTTCTTTTGTCGAAGCGGTCTTTACAATCTCACCATTTCGCAGGACTGATATTGTATCTGAAATTTCAAGGATTTCTTTCATTCTATGTGATATATAAACTATAGAAACACCTCTGCTCTGAAGTCGTCTCATAATCTTGAATAAAAGCTTTGTTTCTTCATCTGTCAGAGACGCCGTAGGTTCATCCATAATCAATACTTTTCGTTCGACCGATAATGCTTTTGCAATTTCAACTAACTGGCATACACCTACTTCCAGTTTTTGAATTTTTTTCGTAACATCAACATCTATTTCCAGATCTTTAAGCAATGCTTCAGCATTCTTTCTCATCTCTTTTTTGTTGAGAAAGCCTTTTTCTTTTAACTCATGATTTAAATAAATATTTTCTTCTACTGTGAGTGTCGGAATTAAACTTAATTCCTGAAAAATCATACCAATTCCACATTCTTTAGAATCTTCTGTACTATTAATCTTAACCGGCTGACCATCTATTCGGATTTCGCCGCTGTCACAACTATATACACCTGTCATTATTTTCATCAATGTCGATTTTCCTGCACCATTTCCACCTACCAGTGCATGTATCTCGCCTTTTTTCAATTGAAAATTAACATTTTTTAATACAGAGACTCCACCGAATCCTTTGCATATATTAATCATTTCTACCGCATAATCGCCCATTCTTTCACCCCTTTTTGTGAATGGCTGGCAGTTTTACATGCCAGCCATTTCCATACTCTTTTTATTTAGAGCCAATATTTTCATTCCAGAGATCAACGATTGCAGAATCCGGCTCTGTATTAAAGATTGTTTTATATGCATCAAGAAGATTTTCACTTGTAACACCCATTGTCGGAGTTGCAATGTATCCACTTCCGAGGTCTTTGTCAATCAGTGCATAAAGTGCAGACATCGCGATTGCATTTCCATCTTCATAGGATCTCGGAGAACCGATTGCTTTAATCATTCCATTTTCTGCCATAATTCTTGCAGAGCTATCTCCAAGATCTACTGTAGTAACAATCAAATCATCCCGGCCTACTGCGACTGCTGATTCGATGATCTGTTCTGCCGGTGAATCCCATGTTGCATAGATTGCATCTACATCCGGATACTGTGCCAGAATTGCATCGCCTACGACACCTGCCTGGTTAAAGTCTGCATATCCCTGGTCTGCAACTACTTCAATGTCAGGATATTTTTCCATAACATCACGGAAAGCCTGATCCCTCTGATTACATGTCCAAACGTCTGCATCGTAGTATGCAATACCTACTGTACCTTTATAGTCCAGTAAATATGCCATATATTCTGCTGCAAAACGACCGTTTCCATAATAATCAGTACTTACAAGTGCTGCATAATCTTTTCCTGCTTCAAATCCTGTCGGTGCGCATTCAAAGAATACCAGTTTGATGCCTGCATCTCTGACCTGTTCAAAAATCGGAACCATTGCATTTACATCATATGCAATTGAAATGATCAGATCCGGACTCATTGCCATAACTGTTTCAAGATTTGTGATCATTGTGTCTACATCACTTTCTCCATCTGTTACCGCAATTACATCAATGCCATAGGATTCCAGAGTATCTTTGATCAGATTTGCTTTTGTTACATTTACATCGTTATTTAACATATGCATACAGATTGCAACACGAAAATTTCCATCTTTGATTTTCTGTACTTCTTCGTCTGTCAGAGAAAGGTCTCCTGCGAGTTCTGCAAGATCTCCTGCCGGGCTAAGTCCATAAATTTCATTGATATCAAGCACAGGTTCTTCGCCATTAGAATCTGCTTCTTTTACTTTTTCCAGTTTAATGGCTTCATTATCTTCTGCTGTATCTGCATAAACAACGGCGCCCATACCTGCTACCATAGACACACTTACTGCTGCACTTAATAAAATGCTCATTAATTTTTTCTTCATAAAAGACCTCCCTGTTCTCAAATTAAATGTTATAATTCCCCATATCTATAATTTTTGTAGATTAATACCGATTTCCATGTTATGATAAAGATGTATTTACAGTTGTGAACCACCTTTAATGTGACGAGGTGCCACTGCGATTTTTCCCAAAATCGCATACTGTGATGCATGACCTGCTGCTGGAATATTGCCCGGTACGCAATGAATAGTTGAATAAGCAATGGTCGCAAACTTTATTGCTTCTTTATATTCCGGCGGAATGCCGATTTCAGCAGAGGTTGTTACTTTAATATTATCCGGAACACGTTTCTGAATCTCTTTCATAATCTGAGGATTCTTTACTCCACCACCACTGGCATAAAGTTTGTCAGTAGATTTAATAATATCTTCCGGTACATTTTCTTTCATACTTCTTGCAACTGCTTCTCCTGTAAATGCACACGCTGTAGCAAGGAGATCTTCTTTTGGCAGGGCACTGAACTTCTGAATTGTTGCTTTAATATATTCTTCACTGTAGTCCTGTGACCATCCTGAACGCGGTACAGGTCTGTCCCAGAATGGATGATTCATAAAATGATCCATCAGACCTTTGTCTACTTTACCAGATGCTGCAATCGCGCCGTCTTTGTCATATTCCTTTCCAAACAAAACTTTACACATATAGTTTGAAATAATATTTCCAGGGCCGGTATCAAATCCAAACATTTTTCGTCTGTCTGCATTTGCAACATGCAGATTTGCAATACCACCAATGTTTAATGTCATGGTATATCCCGGTTTATCTCTGAAAAGAATGTAATCCAGATATGGCATCAATGGAGCGGCTGCACCACCGGAAGTGTGATCTGCCGGACGGAAATGTGTAACAGTATCAATATCTACCAGATTGGCAATTACAGATGTATCACCCATCTGTGTTCCACATGGATAATTTCCTGACAGCCAGCGTCCTACCCAGTCATCTTTTTCTTCTTTCGTCATTTTTGCAATAGCCGCATGATTTGGCTGTTCCTGATAAATTGTTTGTGTATCCAGTCCGAGAACCTTTATATCCTTTGAATCGATATTATTTTCTTTCATAAACTGAGCTGCTTTTTCTGCAAAAACTGCTCCACACAGATAATTAAGGCGATTCAGTCCAATCATATCCACCTTATTTACGAATGCGTCCTTAACAATGTCTGCCACTTCCTTAGGCCACTCATACGATCCTCCGCAGATAAAACGTGGGGCTTTCGGGAATCCGTCTTCCGCCATTTCGGTTTCAGCTAAAATTACATCGATTCCATCAAATGAAGAACCGCTGTTCATTCCCATAATTAAATCCATTTTTCTTCCTCCTTTTTTGTGATTTCTATTTGTAATCCTCACGGAATTACGTACATTATTTTGGTGCTGTACAGGATTTACGAATAATAAGTTCCGGTTTCAGTTTCTTACATTCATAATCTGTCGTCTCCTCAGGTTCACCGATAAGATCAAATAATCGTCGGGTTGCCTGTTTGCCGATTTCGGTAATCGGCTGCTCAATTGTTGTGATATCAAGAAGTTCGTTATACTCTTCGTCATCCCATACCAGAAGCGAGATATCCTTTGTAATCTGCATTTTTCGCTCTTTCAGATCAAGCAGTACACCACTACAGAGACTATTATTCAGAACATATAATGCTGTAACATCCAGATGTTCTTCTAAAAAGTTGTGACATACTTTTCTACTCATTTTATCTGACAGCTCATCTACGCTTGCAATAAGCGAATCATCAAATTCTACTTTTGCATCTGAAAGCGCCGCCCTGTATCCTTCGATACGTTCCTGCACTGTTGAAAAATTTGATGTCGCAATAATTCCGATTCTTCTATGTCCCATCTTTAAAAGATATTGCGTTGCATCATATGATGCTTCAAAGTTTTCACTTTGTATTACATCGCGATTAATATCCGGAATATTTCTGTCGACAAACACAATTGGCAATTTTCCAATATAGAATTCCCTGTATTTCTCATCCATGCTGCCGTCTGCTCTGTAAGCCGACATCAGAATTACTCCATCTACTTTTTTGCTACTTAAATCTTTCAAATGCTTTATTTCTTTTTCGATATCTTCGTGTGTCGTACAGATCAAAACATTGTATCCTTTTTTTTGCGCTTCTTTTTCTACCGCATATACAAGTGCTGTCGAATAAGTATTTCGAATACTGCCAATGACAACCGCTATCGTCTTTGTAGACTGTGATCTTAATCCTCTTGCGATAAGATTCGGCTGGTAATCCAGCTGTCTGACAGCTTCCAGTACTCTCTCTTTTGCTTTATCCGATACACTTCCGTAATTCCCGACAACTCGACCTGCAGTTGCTCTGGAAACACCTGCTAATCTGGCAACATCATCAATTGTAATTGTTCGTTCTTCACTCATATTTATCACCTTGGATAATTTGAGAACGTTCTCAAATATCTTTAAAAATAATAGTTGATTGCGTTCTTGTCTGATAATTGAGAACGTTCTCAACTGATGGCTTTATCATATATTTTTTGTCTAAATTTGTCAATGGATTTTTTTTTTGTTTTTAATGTTTGTGCATTATATATAATTTGGAGAATAAAATTTCTGCTATATTTTTTTTTCCAAATCATGATCTCTTAATTTTTAAGAGACTTGTTACTCTCTCTATGTCAGACACATCCCACCTCGACGGATATATTTCTCATGTATATAATTTCATCTTTGCAGTTTGTTTTGTGATCAGAACATTCCTGACTTTTTAATAAACTACTTACAAAAAAAGCATCGGTTCAGCTGTGCTCTTGCTGTTTCCGATGCCATTTTGTAATAATTTGCACACTAACTTGCATCGATTCATAATCGACATTAAGAAACCCGATGCTTCTTGACTGGATTTCAACAATAATTGGCATCGGATCCCTGAAAATTGCCATGTCCCGATTCATCCAACCTGTCCGTACCGCACTGTATCTGAAATCTTCCCTAAATAATATCACTCGACCTTTTTCGACAATTATATGGAACTGTATGTGCTATACTTTCCATAATTTAATATATTTACCCAGGTAGCTGGGGGACGTGCTCTTCTCTTAATCCGAGCACCTTACGGAGGAGGTGAAGTTTATGAGCGATTACGAGACATTTATGATTATTTTAACTATTTCTAATCTAATTGTAGCTATACTTACATATGCCCATAAAAAATAGCCGTCCTAATCTTTGGCGAGAATTGACAGCTATTTTTTACTAATCTTATTTCGCCGGATTGGGTGACCAGCACTCACCTTCCAGCTCCCTTGTTAAACATATTATATGCTACTGCTTTATTTTTTTCAATCAATTCTTTAATTGAATTTATACAGGGAGAATCTTTAATTGCTGTGAACGGAATGAACAGTAACAATCTTTAAACATACACTCACCTTTCTATCCTATACACATCATTTCTCCGTGCTTTCAGAAGTGGAAGCTGTTCGCGGATTTCATTCTCGTAATCAAGATCGATTTCACCGATCAAAATCCCTTCTTTTTCATCGAGCATGTCCACGACTCTTCCCCATGGATCTGTAAATATGGAATGTCCCCATGAGATGTAGGAAGCCGCCGGGTTACGTGCCGGTGCACATCCCAGCATATAAATCTGGTTGTCCAGTGCACGGGCGCGGAAAGAAAGCTCCCAGTGTGCCGGTCCGGTCGTCATATTGAATGCTGCCGGTACAAAAATCATCTTTGCTCCGTCATTTACCATCATGCGTGCAAACTCCGGAAAACGGATGTCAAAACAGATCATCACACCCATCCTGCCAAATTCCGTATCAAATACCGTCCCACTGTTTCCCGCAGTAAGCGTATCGGATTCTTTAAAGCTCTGACCACCTTTTACATCAATATCAAACAGATGTGTCTTTCTGTGTTTTCCAATCTGCATTCCATTCCGGTCAAAAATGTAACAGGTATTGTACACGTGGCCTTCGTCGTCTTTTTCCGGAACGGAGCCTGCCACCAGATAAATGTTGTATTCTTTCGCATATGCAGAAAGAGCTTTCCACACAGAACCGCCCTCTTCTTCTGCGTATTCCGGGAATTTTTCCGTCTGGTAAGGACAGCAGAACATTTCGGGTAACACGACAAAGTCAACGTTCTGTGCTTTAATCTGTTCCAGATAATGTCTGACTGCCTTTATATTTTTCATCTTATCTTCTACTGTCGGCATCTGAATCGCCGCTGCACAAAATTTATTCATCCTACATATCCACTTTCAATACTTTACACACGCTATCCAATACATACCTCTCCGACAATGTCCATGGAAAAATATTCTTTCATCTCACGAAGATCGTCGGTCTGCCCAAGTACCCACATAAGCTTCGTCATGGCGGCCTCCGTAGTCATATCATATGCCTGAATCACGCCCTTTTCCAGCGCAACCCGTCCTGTTTCATATACGGACAGATTGCTTCCTTCATAACGACACTGGCTTCCTGCAAGGACGAGCATTCCTTTCGCGATAACTTCGCCGACCTTTCCTGTGAAATCATTTTTCAGGAAAGGCATTCCTCCCAGTCCGAATCCCTCAATATAGACAGCTTTATAACCTTTTTCATAGTACATATCCAGTATCTCCGGACTGATTCCCGGATAAAGCTTCAGCAGTGCAACCTTGTCTGAATACGCTGTCTGTGGTTTAAAGATTCCTTTTTTCTCTACAAGATTTTTCTCAAAAACGCGCAGTCCCAGTGAACTGATTTCTCCGACATATGGATAATTAATGCTTTCAAACGCATCAAAGCTCATTGTACGGACTTTGGACGCACGGCATCCGAGCATCACCTTACGGTTGAATGCAACAAAAACTCCCGGATATCCGCTGGCTGCCATATGGATTCCACACCGACAGTTTTCCAGCGCATCTGCAACCGGATTGGCAATAGAAAGCTGGCTTCCTGTCACAACTACCGGAATCGAAATATTCTGCAGCATAAAAGACAGCATCGCAGACGTATAGGCCAGCGTATCGGTACCATGAATCACCACAATCCCCTGATAATCATAACTTCTTCTTGCGATGAGTGTTGCAAGTCCGGTCCAGTCTTCTGGTCCGATATTGGAACTGTCAAGTGAGCAGAAATCCTCTGTTTCCAGCTCCAGATTTTTGGAAACCATACGCAGTTCCTCCAGCATATCGCCACTGCTCATTCCCGGCACAAGCCCATTGGAGCTCTTGACAGAAGAAAGCGTCCCTCCTGTATTTATGATCAGGATTCTCTTTGGCATACCTGAACCTCCATCATTTGTCATATTTTAACCAACAGTATTATTTTTCCGGCACGATTTCCAGCCAGTATCCGTCCGGATCTGTGATAAAGTAAATGCCATTGCCGGATTTTCGAAGCAGATGCATCCCATTTCTTCATGTTTCTTATGAGCTGCTTCCATGTCATCTGTCGTAAATGCAAGATGGATCTCGTTATCACCGAGATCATAATGATCCTTTTCCCAGTCTCTCAGCCAGGTCAGTTCAAGTTCAAATCCGGTCTTGCCATCTCCAAGATATGCAAGAAGGAAGCTTCCGTCTTCGGCTTCTTTGCGGCGCACTTCTTTAAGTCCAAGTGCTTCTTCATAAAATCTGATTGATTTATCCAAATCCATAACATTGTAGTTATAATGTGCAAACTGAAAACTCATATCATAATTCTCCTGTATAATACTTTTTATTTGTCTTCTTTTAATAATGTTTCAACGGCTATTTTAAACTCATACATTTTATCAATATACTCATTAACAATAGTCTGACAATGTTCTTTCACGATCAACCCATCATAATCATGTGGCAGTTGATTTCTTATTTTGAGCATGTCCATCCATTCATCGCCAGTAATCAGGTTTGCCTGAAATGACTGCCTGAGTACTTCTCTGGGTGATCCGGTGACAAATCCGGTTATCGCATAATACTGCACCAAAATATCTTTCATGACTTTCCATGTCAGATCGAATGTGATACTGAATTTTGCACTGGTTCCACTGATTACGAATGAATCTGACAAATCACGTTGTCTGGCTTCTGCCAGAGAATCCAGTGAATTTTTAAATGACTCAAACCTTCTTATAAATTTCTCGTCCATACTCTTTAATATCCTCCAATAATAACTGATTCTTACAGGTATCGAGATCAACAAGATCTATTTTATACAATGTTGGAATATTTTCCAGTTCTTCCTGTAATTCATAGATATCGTGTGAAACCACTCCGGACACCGCAATATCAATATCACTGCGTTCCGTTGCCGTTCCCTTTGCTCTGGAGCCAAACAAAATTATTTCCTGCGCACCGTACTTTCTGCATCGTTGTGTAATTTCCTCTATAACATCCTCAACTCGCATAATATTCTCCTTCTTCATTATATTATAGCAGATTTCACACCATTAATGAAAAACAGTTTGTACAAGTATCATGTACAGCACCGTTCCCCCACCGATACTGAGAAGTGTGTTCTTTTTCCATTTATGGATCCATACGATAAACAAAATCGCGATTGCCTCCGGCAGCCCATGAGTACTGCTCGCCGGCACATCCTTGAGGCAATAGATCACAAGAAGACCGATTGCCGCATAAGGAAGAACCGTCCCCAGATATTTGACAAACTCCGGTGGATTTTTTCCTTCCGGAAAGATAATAAACGGTATAAAACGTGTCGCCATTGTTCCAAGAACAACTGCTGCGATTGTAATAATTGCCTGTGTCGTTGTCATCGTCATTTCGCCTCTGCCTCCATCGTTTTCTTGCTGTTTTTGCGTTCCGCGATAAAACAGATGATGATAAATGCCATCGCCGGAACAATGAAGTTACTGCTTCCGAAAACTAGAAGACAGATTACCGAACAGATCAGCCCCACCAGCGCCGGGCGGTGATCCTTCGTCTCTTCCCACTGATTCAGAAACATGACGACAAACAGTGCAGTCATGACAAATTCAATTCCGGTCGTATCAAAATGGATCACATATCCAAGTAGTGCGCCTGCAGTAGCCGCAGCTACCCAATAGATCTGGTTTAACAGATTGACGAAAAACATAAACCAGCCACGATCCACATCATCCGGCGGCGTCACCGTGCAGTTAACAGTAAAAGATTCATCGCACATACCGAAGATCAGATAGAATTTCTTCCAGCCAGTGTTCTTATATTTGTCCAGCATGGAAAGACCATAAAATAAATGTCTGGCATTAACCATCAGTGCCAGAAAGAATGCTGCGACCGGACTGAAGGCCGACAGCAACAGATTCGATGTTACAAATTCCATAGAACCCGCAAAGATAAACATACTCATAAAAAACGGATACCATACGGAGAAACCCTTACTTTGCATCATAAACCCATAGGACATACCCAGAAAAAGAAATCCTATACCTATAGGAATCGTATATGGAAATGCGGCTTTGAATGCTTTTTTCTTCATTTGCAAAATTACTCCTTGACATTTCATATGTATATGTATATATTTTATATATAAAATTTTTATATATAATTATTTTATATATTATTTATGGAGGTGATCGGATGTATTATCCCGTCTCAGCATTACTTATCGAGTTTTTGATTCTGTCTGTGGTCGACACGCAGGACTCCTACGGATACGAAATCAGCCAGACCGTCAAAATCGTCGCCGACATCAAAGAATCAACACTCTATCCCATTTTGAAAAAGCTTGAGAAGAACGCTTATCTGACAACCTACTCTCAGGAATTTCAGGGACGTAAACGCAAGTATTATTCTATCACCGATTCCGGCAGACAACAACTGTTGTATCTGCACGAAGAATGGATTTCTTACAGAGATACCATTGACGGAATTATTGAAGGGAGGATTCGAAATTGACCAGAGAAGAATATATGATCAAGTTAAAAAAATATCTTCGCAAACTTCCCAAACAGGATTACGAAGATGCAATTGAATATTTTAATGAATATTTCAGTGATACAGATAAAGCCGGCCAGCAAAAACTGATGGAAGAACTCGGCACTCCGAAACAGGCGGCCGCGGATCTTATGTACAATCTGCTTGACCGGAAAATTCAGGAACAGGATGCTGCCGATGAAGACAGCGAGAAAAAGCAGGATAAAAAAGGAATCACTTTACTCGCTGTACTTGCGATCCTGTCCACACCTGTGACTGTCCCACTTTTTATTGCAATGCTTGCAGTCCTGCTGGCTGTTGCAATCTGCGTAGTCTGCGTGATCATCTCTGATTTCATCGCTGCCCTCAGTGTGTTACTGATTGGCGGAAAATTATTACTGCGTGGATTAGTTTCTTTCCCATATTCCCTCTCAGGAGCTTTAATGATAACAGGATGCGGCTTACTTGGAATCGGCTGTGCACTCCTTCTGTATATTCTCGGCATCTGTCTCTGCAAATGGATGGGTATGCTTCTGATCAAACTGGCGCAGTGCCTGGCAAGAAAGAGAGGTAAAAATCATGAAACAAACAAATAAACGTTTACTGGCTGCCGCTGGTATCTTCTGTGCTGTTGGAATCCTTTTCTTTGGTGTCGGTATCGTATCCGGCGGCAGAAATTACGTAAAAACTGCTGATCTTAATCGCATCAGCGGCACCGCAATGATGGATTCCAGTGACAGTCATGCCATCTTAAGTAAGACAGAAATCGACGCCTTTTCCTCTGTAAATGTCGATCTTAAGAATCTTGATCTGGATATAAAAGCATCTGATGATAACAAGTTTTATATCTCCTATAATATTGAAACAACTGACGGAATGCTTCCGCTTTCCTACCAGGTACAGAACGACGCATTAAACATTGTTGAGAAAAACGGGCACGAGTCCTCTTCCTATATTCATATTGATATTAACTTTCTTCAGGAAATGCTTGGACAGAGCCACGTGATTGAAAACTCCAACAAGGTAACTGTTTATATTCCAAAGAAAACCGACCTGAGTGGTTTTTCCTGTAAGATGGGATATGGTGATATTAATGTAGAATCTCTGAATGTAAAAAAAGCAGTGATTCAGAATGAAGACGGTGATATTAATATTTCAGACAGCACCTTCAAAAATCTTGAACTCAGTGCCGATCTTGGTGATCTGGAAATCAATGATACTATACTTACTAATAGTCAGATTGAGATGATGGATGGAGATGTAAAAGCAGAAAATATTTCTTTCAGTGGAGAAAATGAATTTACAAGTGACCTTGGTGACATCACCCTCAGCATTCCGAAAAAATCTCTTGCTGCACTTTCCATCCAGGCAGAAGCAAGTGAAATCAATATCCCGGAAGAACTCGGCAATGTCACGACCGATGAAGATGACACTCAGCTTTTCAGTTCTGAAAATAAGACACAGAATTCCCTGCAAATAGAAAACAAAGACGGCGATATCAAAATCACCGTAGAAAAGTAAGCACATCAAAATAAAGAAACACCTACAGAACCTGCCACTGGCAGCTTCCTTCGGATGCATGACAACTCAAAAAAGGGCTTCGCACTAAAATGCGACAGCCCTTTAACTTCTCTCAGGCAACTTTACGAAGTGCCTCACAGGTTCTGTTATATTCTTTTTCTACTTCTGCAAAAAGATCTTCATAGCCATCCATGCTTCCGGCACGGAGCAGTTCGGTCAGATCCTTACTTGACGGATACAGATTATCAAATCCAAGATTCAGGCAGACACCTTTTAAGGTATGTGCCGCACGGAAAGCGGTCTCTACATCTTTTGAATCTAAAGCATCTTTCAGATTCTGAAAACTTGGATCATCCAGAAATTTCAGTGCAAATTTCTGTACAAGTTTCTCATTTACCAGTCTGCTCAGCACAGCATCAAAATCTAACCTTAATTCACCATAGCATTCTCTGATTGTCATAATTTTTCTCCTATTCTAAATATTTCCTCCGCATGTCACTCAGAATCTGAGTTTTGCCCCCCCCTTGAAAAATCGACAAGTTCCTCATTTTCAAGATTGGAATATTCTTTTTCCATGTTTTTTGATACTACATCCATAAAATCTTCTTTTGCATTCTCAAACTCTTTGAGTTCTGCCTTCTTTTCCCGTTTCTGAAACGGATTATTTTCCGGTGTGCTGGTCTTCATCTTACGTTTGATTCGATCCTGAATATCAAGCAGACACTCCAGAAGAATCGGGTTAAAACATCCACATTCTCCATTTATGATCATTTCTATCGCTTTTTCATGTGAATATGCTTTCTTATATACACGTTCACTGACAAGTGCATCATATACATCCGCCAGAGAAACTACCTGTGCAGAGATCGGGATCTCATCACCTTTCAGTCCATCCGGATAGCCCTTACCATCATATCGCTCATGATGCCATCTGCAAATCTGGTAAGCGACTTTCATCAGTTCTTCATCCTGATAACTTCCCATGTTTTCAAGAATTGATGCGCCAATAATCGTATGATTCTGCATGATCTTGAACTCTTCATCTGTCAGCCTGCCAGGCTTATTGAGGATCTTGTCATCAATACCGATCTTACCGATATCGTGCAATGCCGAAGCTGTCGTGATCAGAAGACGTTCTGACCAGGTAATATTGTACTTGTCTGTCTTCTGCACAAGACTTTCAAGAAGCATTCCTGTAAATATATTGATATTTAAAACATGACTGCCACTCTCTCCATTACGGAACTCAACTATCTGACTCAGAATACCGACCATCATACGGTTATTCTTTTCTTTCTCATATACCTGATTGGTGATCAGTGTGATCAGTCGCCTTTGTTTCGCATAAAGCTTGATCGTATTATATACTCTCCGGTGTACAACACCTGCATCAAATGGACGATTGATATAATCTGAAACACCCATTTCATAAGCTCTTCGAACAATTTCTGCCGAATCTTCACTGGAAATCATAATAACCGGGATATCTTCCAGATAATGATGGCGATTCATATAATTCAAAACACCAAATCCATCCATGCCCGGCATAACAATATCCAGAAGCACAAGTGAAATACCTGTTTCATACTTACGAAGCATATCAATACATGTGTCTCCACTATCAGCTTCTATAATATCGTATTCCTCACTTAAAATCTCCGACAGAATCTCCCGGTTCATCTCGGAATCATCCACGACCAGAATCCGGTATTTGTATGCTTTTGATCCGTTATTATTTGCACTTTCCTGTTGCTCCTTCAGTTGTTCATCATGTTCGGTGACAACCATGTTTTTACAGGTTTTGGCCTGATACATAAACTGATCCGCCTTACGGATTGCCTGCTCAACCGTGTTTCCGATACCGGACAGTACACCTCCGATACTTACCGATATACGAAGCTGTGAATATCCCGGGACTTTGGAGGAATGAACCTTTTCCTGTATCTGATTCAGCTTGTCTGCAAATGCCTGTTCCCCAATATCCGGCATAACAAGTAAAAACTCATCCCCACCCATACGGATCAGCATATCTGTCCGTCGGATGTTATCCTTAATAATACCAACTACTGTTGTAAGTGCAAGGTCACCTGCATCATGGCCGAATGTGTCATTGTAGATCTTGAAGTCATCAAGATCGATCATTGCCACACCGGCAGACATATTAGAATTTCGGATACGCTCTTCGTAATAACGTCTGTTATAAATTCCTGTCAGTGCATCGGTATACAGTTCCCGATTGTAACCGGAAAGCTGTTTGATAAGTTCATTCCTTCCGTCCTCATCCATGACCGCATCGGAATTCATTACATTGATGAGCTCCATGACATAAGGTTTCCCGTCAATCTCTACATACTTCGAAATTACCTGATATATATTGGAATCCAGATATTCAAGTTTCAGCTGCTCATTTTTTTTACGAAAAGCGTCTCTGGAAGTACAGTTCTTACAGTTATTTCTCTTCTTCCAAAAAGAATAGCATTTACACGGAAATCCCTTTGCATCTGTGACATCCGTTATATTTCCTGTTTCAAGTGTTTCTTCATCGAGCAAACGTACTACGTCAAATACTTTACTCAATTCCTTTATCATCACTTCTGACTCCTGCTGTGTCATCGCAGTACCTTTGTTCATTATTCATATCCTTCCTGTAGCAGGCATATGCCTGCCTGTAATTAACTTGCTTCCGTCCACTATATAATATATTATTATAGCATTCTGTAATTTCCGCGTAAAGTTTTATCTTCCCAACAGAGAATGAAAAAGTACTTTTCATCTGGAAGAAACTCCTTTTTTGTGGTACTCTAGGTAGGTACATTTACATCGTTACAATTATATGTTTACAATTTATTATTCAAAAATTTTGATGCAGAAGGGAGAATAAAAATGCTTCAGGATGATTATATACTGCGCCAGATCCGTGAAATGGTGCGCGCCGTCATGAAAATGTTGTTTCAGGTGAGTGCCCCTGAACTGACTCCGGAAGTCATTGAAGATAAAGACGCAAGACAGACTCTGGACTCTCTGACTTCCCTTGCCGATGAAGGCAAGATTGACGAAGCCGAAAACAGATTATACGAAATGACCTGTGACGGAGACCGTCAGAATCTGGAGATTGGACTTCTTTTCTATTATGAACTGAATGGAAAAGATGACGAATTTCTCGAGGCAAACAATTTCAGCCGCGAGGAGATCATGATGGGAATCCAGGATCTCGCAGATCGCTACAACTTAAGCGGGATTGCGGAGGCTTTCCGTACTGAAATTCTGTAAATCAGGAGCGATATATAATGAACAAAAAAGAAATATCCGAAATTAAGAAACAGTTTTCGCCAAACAACTGCGCGATCACACGAATCTGCGGCTGCTACGTTGACGGTGAAAAAAACAAAAAGACCGAACTGAAAGAAGCTTTTCTCTCTCTTTCTGAGGAAGAAATGTTCAAATACTTTGAAATATTCAAGAAAACTCTTTCCGGAACCATCGGCAAGAACCTGATCAATATGGAGTTCCCTCTTGATCAGGAAAAAGAGGGCGGCACACAGGAATTTCTTATGAAACTCCGTGGCAGCAAACTTCAGGACAATTCCATTCTGGAAGAATTTTATGATAAAATCATCGAAAACTATGATTACGGCGAGAACTATTATATTATTCTGATCCATGCCGTTTATGATATCCCGGGCAAATCCTCCGACGGCCAGGAAATGTTTGATGCTTCTGATGAGATCTACGATCATATCCTCTGCAGCATCTGTCCGGTCAACCTTTCCAAAGCGGGACTGTGCTACAATGCTGAAACCAACAATATCGAAGACCGTATCCGTGACTGGATCGTGGAAATGCCGGATCTGGGCTTCCTTTTCCCGGTATTTAACGACCGCAGTACAGATATTCACGGACTTCTGTATTACACAAAAAATGCCGAGCAGCTTCGCAGTACTTTCGTAGATGAAATGTTCGGATGCACGACTCCGCTCTCTGCGGGCGGACAGAGAGATTCTTTTAATGCGCTCGTAGAAGAAACCCTCGGTGATGACTGTGCTTACGATACCGTTATGAACATCCACGAAAAGCTCAATGAATGGGTGGAATCACAGAAAGATTCTCCGGAGCCTGCTGTCCTGACCAAACCGGAGGTAAAACGTCTCTTTGAAGAGTGCGGTGTAGAGGACGAAAAACTCGAAACATTTGATCAGACTTATGAGGCAATTGCAGGCGAAAACGCCTCTCTCATGGCAAACAATATCACCAACACGCGGCGTACAGAGATCAAGACACCGGATGTTGTGATCCATGTCGACCCGGACCGTGCGATGCTGATTGAGACACAGGTCATTGACGGACGCAAATGCATTGTAATCCCAATGGAAGGTGACGTCGAGATCAATGGAATCCATGTTTCCGGTGGAAACGGCGGAAGTTCCGAAGATGATCCGGAAGAATTCTGATCGTATATCGTAATACTTTTTACTTATATTTCTGTATGAAAAAGTGAAACTTCCTATATTATATACCACTACATACCAAAAAGACCTCAACGACCTGATTTCAGACCGTTGGGGTCTTTTTAGTATAATTCTTCTGAATGATTTTTTAGAAGATTGTATAACCGCCATCTACAGCCAGTGCTGCGCCATGAATAAAGCTTGCATCATCGGATGCGAGGAATGCGATCGCCTGAGCAACTTCAATCGGTTCTCCAGGGCGTTTTGCCGGGCTCATTCCCATTTTCATGGTTACCGGATGCTGCGGAATTGCAAGTACACGTGCGATCATTTCTGTTGCGATCGGTCCAGGAAGCACTGCATTGATGCGCACACCTGTACGTCCATGATCCAGTGACATCTGACGTGTAAGTCCCAGAAGACCATGTTTTGCAGATGTATAGGCAAGTCCGCCACGGCCTGCCGCTGTAGAAGCCATAGAAGCTACATTGACGATTGTTCCTGCTCCCTGTTCTTCCATGATCGGAATTACCTTCTTGCAAAGAACAAACGGTGCTGTAAGATTTGTAGCAAGCACTGTATTCCATTCATCCATTGTGATCTGATTCATATTGGCAGTTGTTCCACCTACACCTGCATTATTTACAAGTATATCAATCTTTCCAAATGCATCCAATGTTGTCTTAACAAGATTCTCGAGGCTTTCATCAGATGTTACATCTGTCTTGCAGAAAATAGCTTCTCCACCTGTTGCTTTGATTTCCTCTGCTACTTCTTTTCCAAGCTCTTCCTTGGTTCCAACTACAACTACTTTTGCACCTTCTTTTGCAAAAAGTTCTGCTGTTGCTCTTCCGATTCCTCTTGTAGATCCTGTAATAATCGCTACTTTATTCTCTAACTTCATGCTCATGTCCTCCTTTATCTTCTTCCTGTTTCCATAAATGCGGTACGATCATAACGCGCAGTAAGTAAATATGGTGCCAGAATATCTGCATCAATCTCTTCACACAGATTCAATTTATGAACCATCAGATCATTTGAGGAATATGCTCCGCCAATCACTGTTCTGATCGGAAGTTCTCCCCATGGATCATCGATAGATGATTTCAGTTCAACACTTGCAAAGCCCGGTTCCCAGGAATGATAATTGTATTCGCACAGGTTCTGGAGAAGTGCGCCATTCTGGAAGTGTGATTTTCCTTCTGTATCCGGTTCACGGTCAAGATGGAAATAGAACCCACCGCCATATGTCTTCTTTCCGGCTTCCGGGAACTGATAAAGCATTCCTGTCATCGCATTGTTATACTCGCCAACTTCAAGATCAATATTGACCAGTTCTGTGCCACGGCGGCAAACCTGTGCAGTTATATGCTCTCCATTTCGACGAATCACAAATTCTGATCCAAGTTTCTTAGGAATCGATCCATTATCACGACCACACTGAACAGCCATCTCTGCTCCCGGTCCTCCAAGAACAAGACCTATCGGATATAATCCAAGCTGTTTTCCATAGGTACAGTAAACTCCAAGAATTGCCTCATAATAATCATCTGCAAAGGTTGGTTCCTTGACATGGCATACAGACACTGTAACTACTGGCACAGAAAATGGTTTTAACGGTGGCGGCAAAATTCTGGCAATCGCTGCCGGATCTGTAAGGTATGCAAGATAAACACCTTCCTGATTTTTCATTAGAGAAATTTTTCCGAAATTCGGCATATCATCCGGTGCCGTGATAAAACTCGGAGTCCTTACAGATGTTTTAAACAATGCCCTGGCTGCCTCAAATCCACTTCTGGAAGCAGGAGCAATCGTGCCGTCTTTTACTGCATTTCCGATTGCCTGCGCCGGGATTCCTTTTTCCTTCAATTCTTCAACAAGTCCATTGTCCGGACGGAAACCAAGAGAAAGAACAACTGCATCGGCATCAACGGTAACAAGTTCATGGTCACTCAGTCTTTCCAGTACCACACCGTTTTCTTTAATTTCTTTCAATGCATGTGCCAGCATAAACTGTGCATTGTACTTTTTCAGTCTTCCACATACGTCAGCTACATTTGTATGGTTTGCATTCGGAGCTACTTTTTCAAGCATATCTGCAAGCACCACTGTGTTTCCTTCATGGCAGAGATATTCTGCTGTCTCAAGTCCGGTAACACCGGCACCAACGATCAATGCTTTCTTTCCTTTGAGTCCGGCTTTCCCCGTAAGAATCTCCTCAACGGTATATACATGCTCTCCATCAATGCCCGGAATAGATCTCGGAATAATGGATTTAGAACCTGACGCAACAAGCACAGCATCCGGATTCATTGCTGCAATACTTTCTGCTGTTGCTTCCACACCAAGTTTTACTTCTACCCCCAATTTTTCAAATTCTACTTTGTAATAATCTGCGATCCAGCTCATTCGTTCTTTGAGTGGCGGTTTCTTAGCAAGATTTACCGTTCCTCCGAGTTCGTTCTGACGATCGATCAGCGTTACTTTTACACCACGTTCTGCAAGTGTCTTTGCTGCGATCATACCACTTGGTCCACCGCCGACAACAACTGCTTTGTGTCCTTTCGAATCGTATTCTGCATTTCCATACCGGCGTTCACGACAGGCACGCGGATTGACTGCACATTCAGCCGGGATACCGGCACCCATCCATGCATTCAGACTCTCAAAACAGCGCAGACAGTTGATACATTTGCAAAGTTCATTTTCTCTTCCTTCCAGTACTTTACGTCCCCATTCTTCATCTGCAAGCCAGCTTCTTCCCATAGATACAAAATCAACAATACTGCCCTCCAGAAACTGCTCTGCAATCTGTGGCTCACGAATACAGGAAACACCGATCACCGGAATAGAAACATGATCTTTTACTGCTTTGATCAGGTCTTTTCTCCAACCCTGTGGGAAAGATATCGGCTCCACGCATACGTTTCCTGTTTCGTATAATCCAACAGATACATCAATAAAATCAATACCACATTTTTCAAGTGCCATAGCAATCTTCACGCCATCCTGAATGTGGATATAATCTTCTGTCACTCCTGTTTTATCCAGGAATTCTTCAACGCTTAAGCGAACACCAATCGGGAAATCTGGTCCACACTGTGCACGGATTCCTTCTATAATCTCTGTGATCATACGAAGTCTGTTTTCAAAAGATCCGCCATACTCGTCTTCACGTTTATTGGTATAAGGTGAAAGGAACTGCTGCAGCAAATATCCATGGGCTGCATGAAGTTCCACGCCATCACATCCCGCTTTCTTTACGCGGACACCACCTGCAATAAACTGCTGGATCAAAGCTTTTACTTCTTCTGTAGAAAGAGCTCTTGTTTCCTGCTGAAGATATTTACATGGAATTGCAGAAGCAGATACTACAGGGCCTCCGGTAAGAGCAGTTACTGTCTCACGTCCCGGATGATGTAACTGAATAAAAATTTTTGTTCCATGTTTGTGTACCACTGCTGCAAGTTTTGCAAGCCCCTCAATATGTCTGTCTTTGGAGACAGATAACTGCCGCATCATTCCTGCACCGTGAACATCATTTACTCTTGCGATTTCCGGGATGATCAGCCCTGCACCGCCAACTGCACGTGCCTCATAGAATGCGATCATATCTTCTGATGGGCTTCCGTCCATTTCTGCAAGGCTCGTTCCCATCGGAGACATTACAAGACGATTTTTAAATGTAACGTTTCCTATTTTTCCCTGTTCAAAAATTTTCTGATACATGAGCATACCTCCTTGATTACTACCCGTTGATTACTATGCATAAAATAGCATTTTCTTTGTTAAAAAAACAACGGCATCGATACAGAAAAAACTATTGAGCAGTTGTGCAAAACGCACTATAATAATAAAAAATCAACATTTCGTTGTATATTTTTCACAATTTCAGTAAAAGAGGTGCGAAAATGCTGTTTTCAAATCTTTATCATTATCTCAAAGGAGAAAAAAATTTTGACATTAAATTGAACTGTTCAACAGATTTGCACGAAATACGTGATGTAGAATTATTAGATGGAACGCAGACAAGCTATTCCACAGATATCGTTTATTTTGGTTATTCCTCTGTCCTTTCACCGGATACACAGCCTTCGCAGTGTATTCTTGTTGACAGCCAGGACCATCTGTTTCCCTATGCATGCACAGACCGTGCCACAGTAAACGCAAATGAATTGTTTGCAGTTTTTAATGCCGCCAAACAGTTTATTCAGACACAGGAACAGATAAGTCTTTATGAAGAACTGGTTCGAAAAGGAAATTCCACTCACAGTGTGGATGAAGTTGTAAATTTTGCCTCGATCAAAATCGGAAACTGCCTGATTTTCTGTGATAAAAAATTTCGCATTCTCTCCTATTCCACTTCCATTCCTGTTACGGATATCCTGTGGAAAGAAAATATCGAACGAGGATACTGTACTTATGAATTTATCAGTAATGTCATGTCCCTTGAGGCAGTACAGAGTTCTTCTGCAAATATTGAAGCGATCGAAGTGTCCTGCCCGGAATCACCATATCGAAAATGCAGTTCCAAAGTTTTTCTGAATGGTGTTCAGGTTGGATTTGTACTTATGATTGAAAGCGTAACCGCCTTTACCACCGAACATCTGGCTGCCATGAGTGATATAAGCCGCGCAATCAGCTTTGTTGTCGGTCGTTATCATCCGGAATTGCTTCGCTATTCCAGTGCAGATCAGCAGCTTCTGGAAGCGTTACTTATTGGAACACCTGTAGAGCTTCTGAAAGAAGCCATTGCACATCTCCATATGTCAGACGCAATGTATGCACTCTGTGTTCAGCCGCAGTCACCCTTGAAAGAGACTGAACTGAAACAGCAGATCTGTCCTGTCATTCAGCACATTTTTCCTGAAGCGTACATGACACTTCATGACAATGCGATCGCACTTCTTGTTCCGGACCGCAGTTCTGTCGTATATGAAGATACGCAGAAACTGATGTTAAAAACTATGGCAGATCTTCATCTGGATGTCGGAATCTCTCTGGTCTTTTCCAGAATGGATGAATTTTGTACAGCTTATCAGCAGGCACGTGATGTACTCGAATGGAATCGAAGAATTCCTGATTCCCTGAAAAAACAGATCTCATGGGATCGAAGATACCCGTCAGAACATCGCACACACCGTTATTCAGAGATTGAATTCTATGAACTGATGGATGAATTTGAAGAGCCACAAAAACTTATAAAATATGTTCATCCCGCTCTGTACCGACTGCGGGAATACGATCAGGAAACAGGTAATGAACTTTACCATACACTCGAAATATATCTTCAGAGTTTCCACAATAACAAAGAAACCGCCAATCTCCTGTGCATCCACAGAAATTCGCTTGCATATCGAATGGAAAAAATCTGTGACATTGCTAAAATAGATTTAAATGATTCCACGACAGAGTTTTTGTTGCGACTTTCTTATAAATTAGCGGAATATCTGGCAATCAATGATTTGTGGCATATATAACATTAGAAACAAACAATATAAGTTTTTTTGCTTTGCTGAGCACGCTCCTATAAAGTTAAAAAGGATGACAGGTTTTCCTGCCATCCTTTTTATGTTTATCTTATTTGATTATTCGTAGATTCCGTTTACAGTGACATCAAATACTGCTTCTTTTCCTGCAAGATCTGTTGCCTGATAATCATCCGGGAAAGTAACTTTTACTTCTACTTCATCCCCAGGATGTGCACCGATCAGCTGCTCTTCGAAGTTATCAATGTATGAACCGGAACCGATTACCAGATCTGTACCATTTCCGTCTGTACTTCCACCGTCAAATGCAACATCGTCAATCTTTCCTACATAGTCAATATTGACTGTATCGCCATCTTTGACTTCAAGGGATGAATCAGTGTCATAGGAAGGTGCTTCTGTAACTTCCGGAGTAGCTGTAGCATCTGCTGCTTCCGTTACCTCCGGTGTCTCAGTAGCGTCTGCTGCTTCTGTTACCTCTGGTGTTTCAGTTACTTCTGCTGTCTCGTCTGTAGTGTCTTCTGCTGCTGTCTGAATTGTGAATTTATGATTGTCTGTAACTTTCAGTGTCTTCAGAACTTTCTTCTCAACTTTGATGTCAGCTTCATCCATCCATTTGTCTGTAGTCTCTGTATACAGCTCATTTTCTCTGGTAGAGATAATGGATTCTTTCTTTGTAGCTGTCGCATCTTCGTCGTTTACTTTGTCAAGTTTGACTACGTAGTAAGCAGAATCTGCCTCAATAACATCCGGGCCGACTTCGCCGTCTTTCAGTGTACGGAGAACTTTCATTACCTCATCCGGATAATTACTGGAAGATGCTGTAGTCTCATCTTCGTCATCAGATTCCTCTTCTGACGCATCTTCATTTGTATCAAAAGAACCGCTCAGTACTGTATAAGAGTCATCTACGGATTTTGCAATTTCACCGAAATCTCCATCTGGATCTGCATTCAGTCCGTCAAGGATCTTCTGCGCATCTTCTTTTTTCTGTTTGATCTCATCATCGCTCAGGTCAGATGTACTGATGCTTACATAGTTAAAAGAAGACTGCTGTGCTTCCTCATCAGAAACATTCTTGTCTACATCAGCAATGATCGGATCATGCATTCTGCTCTTATATGTCTCAAGTTCCAGATATGTCTTCACCTGATCTTCTGTAACTGCCAGAGTTTTCAGGGTGTCTTCTGTATTTGCGCTCATAAAGGCTGCTGCCGCATCGGCGATTGCCTTCTCGTCATCTTCTGTGATCTCTACATCATAATCAGCTGCTTTTTCCTTAAGGATACACATCAACTCAATATCTTCCAGAGCCTGCTCCACTGCCTGCTCGCCATAAGTCTTGCCTTCCTCTGCCTCTGTACCCCAGATAGAATAATCAGATCCGCCCATAAAGCTCTTGTACATCGCCTCTGCCTGCGCCTGACCCTCTCTGACAGAAAGGCTTAACATACCAAGCGGGATCTCTGTACCATCTACAGTTGCAACTGTCTTTGTTCCATCTAATTCTTTTTCACCACAGCCTGTGAGCATTCCTGCTGCCATCACACCGGCAAGCGCTACAACTGCTGTTTTCTTTGTCATTGTTTTCATTTTATCCTCCATCACTGCATGAATTCATATAAATAAGAGTATAAACTTTTTTCCTCGACAGGGCAAGAAAAATCACAAAAACCAGCTATTTTCACTGATATTTCACAGTTTATACTCTTCATGCAGCCGGTTTTATTCTTCTACAAGCTGTTCAAGCTCTGTCAGCAGATCCGTAAGGGCTGTCAGCACATTTCCGCTTCCCTCCGGTGTAAATAAAATCTTCGGTTCCTGCTCGTTTTTGAACTGAAGACCGCGTCTGTATTTCTGCATCAGTGCAGGGAATCCAACCGGATTCAGTTTTGCATTTTCATACAAAGTGATCTTCATATCTCTTCCGATCTGTTTGATTTCTGTCACATAACAGCGATGTGCAAGCGCTTTCATCCTCGCAATGGAAAGCAGGTTCATTACTGCCTTTGGCATCTCGCCAAAACGGTCCAAAAGTTCTTCCAGCATATCGTCATAATCCTGCTGCGTCTCGATCCCGGCGATTCGTTTGTAAATATCCAGCTTCTGATATTCGTTGCTGATATAAGAATCCGGTATAAATGCATCCATGTTCAGATCGATCGTTGTCTCGAAATCTTCCATCGTGTGAATGCCCTTCGCTTCTTTGACCGCCTCGCTGAGCATCTTACAGTAAAGGTCATAACCGACCGCATTCATATGTCCATGCTGCTCCGCGCCGAGAAGGTTTCCCGCTCCTCGAAGCTCCAGATCACGCATCGCAATCTTGAATCCGCTTCCGAGATCCGTATATTCGCGAATCGCTGACAGACGCTTTTCTGCTGTTTCTTTCAGCATGGTATTTCTGCGGTACATCAGAAACGCATATGCCGTACGGTTTGAGCGTCCGATTCTTCCTCGCAGCTGATAAAGCTGTGAAAGTCCATATCTGTCTGAATCATGTATGATCATGGTATTTACATTGGAAATATCCAGGCCTGTCTCAATGATCGTAGTCGAAACAAGCACATCGATATCTCCATTGATGAATGCAAACATAACAGCTTCAAGTTCACGCTCGCTCATCTGTCCATGTGCAAAATCCACCCTCGCCTCCGGAAGAAGTTTCGCGATTCTGGCAGCCACATCTGCAATGTCATTGACACGGTTATAAACATAATATACCTGTCCGCCTCTTCGAAGCTCACGGTTAATCGCCTCACGGACGGTCTCTTCATCATACTCCATAACGTACGTCTGGATCGGCACACGATCCATCGGCGGCTCCTCCAGGACACTCATATCACGAATACCGATCATACTCATATGAAGGGTTCGCGGAATCGGTGTTGCCGTCAGTGTCAGTACATCGATGTCTTTTTTCAGCTGCTTGATTTTTTCTTTGTGGGCCACGCCGAAACGCTGCTCCTCATCAATGATCAGAAGTCCTAAATTTTTGTATTCTACATCCTTTGAAAGTACACGGTGCGTACCTACGACAATATCTACCTGCCCTTTTTTGAGATCTTCGATGGTTTTTTTCTGCTGTGCAGGTGTACGGAAACGGCAGAGCAGGTCTACACGTACCGGAAACTCTTTCATTCGCTGAATAAAAGTATTATAAATCTGCTGTGCAAGAATCGTTGTAGGAACGAGATAGACTACCTGACGGCTCTCCTGCACCGCTTTAAATGCGGCACGAAGTGCAACCTCTGTCTTGCCGTAGCCGACATCCCCACACACAAGACGATCCATGATCTTTGTGCTTTCCATGTCCCGCTTCGTATCTTCGATGGCGGAGAGCTGATCCTCTGTCTCCTCATACGGAAACATTTCTTCAAACTCCCGCTGCCAGACAGTGTCAGGGCCACAGACATAACCTTCTTTTTCCTGACGTACCGCATAAAGTTCGACCAGCTCACGGGCAATGTTTCGGACTGCACCTTTGACCTTTGATTTGGTCTTTTTCCATTCCTGACCGCCGAGGCGGTTCAGTTTCGGGGGCTTCGCAGTCTCCGCCCCGGAATATTTCTGCAGTGCATCAAGCTGTGTTGCAAGAATATAGAGATTGCTTCCGTTTCGGTATTCAATCTTGATATAATCCTTCGCAACCTTGTCGACCGCAACCTTTTCAATACCACGATAAATGCCGAGTCCATGCTTTTCATGGACAACAAAATCGCCGATCGACAATTCAGAAAAGTCCTGAATACGCTTTCCGTTATATTCTTTTTTCTTTTTGCGCTTCTTCTGCTCTTTACCGAAAATATCCGTCTCTGTGATCACTGCAAATTTGACCATCGGGTATTCAAACCCTTTTCTCGCATGGCCATAAACAACCATGATCTCGCCAGGTTCCAGAATGCGATCCGAATCTTTCCCGTAAAAAGCGCTTAAACCTTCGTCCTGCAGATCTTTTGCGAGACGTTCGGCACGGGTTCTTGATCCGGAAAGAAGCACAATCCGGTAGCCCTCTTTTTTGTACTGTTTCAGATCCTTCACCAGAAGCTCAAAGCTGCTCTGGTATGAATTCATAGATTTTACGGTCAGATTAAACTGTCCTGTGATCTTCCATCCGGATTTACGCGGATCAAGAAGGGAAAGCCCGATACAGTTACGTCTGTTGAGCTTTTTGCACAGTTCTTCCCAGGAGCACATCCAGTTACCGGAAAGTGTCGTCTCACCTTTTTCCTGACGGTTCCGGCAGCTCTGCTGAAATTCTTCTTCGACTGCCTTCGCATTTTCTTCCAGATGATTTAATTCATCCAGAAAGAGCATCGAATCTCCGTCTTTGAAATAATCAATAAAAGTAACCTCGCCCTTTTCGATCGGCTGCTCTGCTGCCGGATAGATCATAATCTCATCCAGATTTTCCAGAGATCTCTGGCTCTGTGCGTCAAAGCTTCGGATGGAATCAATCTCATCTCCCCAGAGTTCGATTCGCCATGGATTTTCTTCGGTAAGAGAATAAATATCAATGATACCACCTCTTATTGAAAACTGTCCCGGCATCTCTACCTGTCCGACGCGCTCATATCCCATATGAACCAGTGCTGCTGTCAGTTTGTCCATATCAAGGCTACTGTCATTACGGAAATGTATGAGCTGTTTTTCAATCTTTTCCAGCGGAAGCAGATAATCCATACAGCCATCAATACTGGTAACGACCGTAATCTCCTCCTGCCGTTCCAGAAGCGCACGGATAACCTGCATGCGCTGACGTATCAGAAGGTTTCCGTGAATATCTGCCTGAAAGAAGAGCAGATCCTTTGCCGGATAATAATAAACACGCTTATCATAAAAGCGGTAATCCTCGTAAAGATCTTTTGCTGTCTTTTCATCTGCCGCAATTACCAGATGAGATGGAAAAAGCCCGGAAAGCCCATACATAAGATGAGCTTTCTGGGACTCTATACAACCACTGACTTCCAGAATTCCATGATTCTTTTTTGCCTGTTTTTCAATTTCTTCGATCTCTGCAAGACTTTGCAGAGGCTGCAAAAATGTTTTCATACATTCCCCGTTTTCTTGTTATATTCATTCATGGCTGCGTCCACGCTGTCTGTCAGAATCAGTTCAACTGCTTTGCACGCTCTCTCCTGCGCTTCTTCGACAAGGGCACGGTCATCCTTATCAAATCTTCCCAGCACATGATCAGCCAGATCCCAGCCCTTTGGCTTCGCACCAACACCAACTTTGATACGCACAAAATTCTGTGTTCCGAGCTGCTGTATAATGTGTTTGATTCCGTTATGACCGCCCGCACTGCCTTTTTTGCGGATGCGGAGCTGTCCCGGATCAAGATCAATATCATCATAAACGACGATCATCTCTGTCTCCGGATCGATCTTGAAGTAGTTTGCCATCTCCCGGATCGGTCCGCCGCTTAAGTTCATATAGGAAAGCGGTTTCATCAGGATCACCGGCTGTCCGCCGATTCTTCCCTTTCCGTACATGGCATTAAATTTCACGCCTGCCTGCGGAACCTGATATTCTTCCACAAGCTTGTCTATTACATCAAATCCCATATTATGGCGTGTCGCTTCATACTGCCTTCCGGGATTTCCCAAACCTACGATCAGATACATTGTTATTTCCTCACTGTGTTAATTAAAGTAAACCATCTCATCTGCCAGCGGCTCACAGGTCTCCACGTGTTCTGCATCCAAAACAATGCCCTCTTCGCCCTGGTATTCGTTACGCTTCTCAATACCGACTTTTGCAGTGACTTCCACCCACTGTCCGGCTGTGAGCTTCGGTGCATAAGCACTCTTGCATACATAGCCGAGGAAAGTCGTATCGTCCGCACAACAGGTCATGGCTGTACGTCCCGGAACAAAGAATTTACTTCCCATTCCGCGCGGTTTCATGACTCTTGCTTTGAATTTGACAGTTTTACCTTCATAGTTTTCCGGATGATCCATCGCATCAACAAACCAGATACCATAATCTTCAGGCAGAATCTCGATAACCGGTGCGTTCATATCGAATGGCATCTCATCCTGGAAGATATCACCAAGTTCACCTTCTTCATCCTCAAAAATGACTTCGGCCCTCTGGTTGGCGACTTTGATTCCACGGCGGTAAGTCGGAAGCGGATCTTCTTTCTTGCAGCGGTTAAAGATAACCATATCTGTATTTTTGATCATATCCATAAAAATGGATTTCATATTTGCCATGTACATCTGGAAAGTGCTGCCATCGACACATGTGATCTGCTGTTCGACTCCCCAGCCTTTCGGAAGCTGCATCTTCTCAAAATTACTTACCAGCCACATGCCATTATATTCTATGATGACACGCTCCGGCTGATGAAGAATATCCATTGCAACAAGGCGGTCTGTTGTAAAATCTTCTTCGTTTTCGATGACTTCCACAACCGTATTGTTTGCTTTCAGAATTGCCGGATCATATTCTTCTTCGCCCTCTTCACAGAGGATCAGAAGTGTTTTTCCGTCTGTATGAAAATAATCCTGCTGGATCGTGAAGCTTAAGAACGATGTTTTACCGCTCTCCAGAAAACCGGTCATTAAATAAATCGGTACTGTGATTTCATTCATGATCTGTATTATCCTCCATCATTACAGGCCAAAAAGTTCAGCCAGTTTGTCCTCTTTCAGTTTTGATCCGATTACGCAGAGACGGCCTGTGTATTCCGGTGCGCCTTCGCGGATCTCTGTTTCTTCAGGAACCATATCAAAGTAGATCCATGTTCCATCTTCTGCCGGAAGCATACCTTTTGCACGAAGAATGATACCATACTCGTCTGATGCAGAAAGAGCTTCAAGCATTTTCTCAAGATTTTCTCTTGTAAATTTCCTGATTGTCTCACGACCCCAGCTTGTAAATACTTCATCTGCATGATGATGGTGATGGTCATGATGATCATGTCCGCATCCACATTCATGGTCATGGTCGTGATGATGCTCATGTTCTTCATGATCGTGATCATGTCCGCATCCGCATTCATGGTCATGATGATGCTCATGTTCTTCGTGATCGTGATCATGTCCACATCCGCATTCATGGTCATGATGATGCTCATGTTCTTCATGACCATGATCGTGATGGTGATGTTCGCCATGTTCATGTACATGTCCGCATTCCGGGCATACTTCCTCTTCTTCCATCAGTTCCTGCGCAAGGGATACCGGATGTTCCATAACATCAAGAAGTTTCTTTCCGTCCAGTTTTTCAATCGGTGTAGTGATGATTGCAGCTTTTGCATTGATCTCACGGAGAAGTTCCAGAGATGCCTGTGCTTTCGCTTCATCTACGATATCTGTACGGCTCATGATGATTGCTCCGGCATATTCTACCTGATTGTTAAAGAACTCACCAAAGTTTCTCATATACATTTTGCATTTCTTTGCATCGACAACAGTTGTGTAGCTGTTCAGTACAAGTCCTGTCTCTTCTTCAACACCCTGTACAGCCTTGATAACATCAGATAATTTGCCGACACCGGATGGCTCGATCAGGATTCGGTCCGGATGATATTTGCTGATTACTTCTTTCAGAGATGCACCAAAATCACCAACCAGTGAGCAGCAGATACATCCTGAATTCATTTCGCGAATCTGAATTCCTGCTTCTTTCAGGAAACCACCATCAATACCGATTTCACCGAATTCGTTTTCAATCAGTACAACCTGCTCACCCTGAAATGCGTCTTTCAGAAGCTTTTTGATCAGTGTTGTTTTACCGGCTCCAAGAAATCCGGAAATAATGTCAATTTTAGTTTTTTCCATGGTTGCATTTCCTCTCTTTCTGCCCGAAGACAAAGTAACTCTTGTTTATTTGTTTTATGTCGCTAACTCATAACGTAATTTAACCAGGAGGCATTTATACCCCCTGGTTATAATGTCCACAGAGACTCTTATTATTCATTAAGATCAGCCATTGATCATGAAGCTGAGAAGTTTGTCGATATCTTCTTTCTCATATGCAACGATCTCAAGTTCCGGAATTTCTCCGCCAGAGAAGATGTTTGCAAGAGATACATACTGGGAAAGTTTGGATTTGAGGTTCAGTCTGTCTCCTTCACCTGTTACCAGTTCTACCTTACCGCTGCAGCTATCTACTACTTCGAAGAATTTTTCAATGTCTTTAATATTGGATACTTTCATTTTTGTTTCTCCTTTCAGAATTTTATTATTTAAATTATATATTTCTTAGCTATCTCATACCTTTCGGTCGCGTTCAGTATAACCTATCTTCACAGAAAAAGCAATGGCTTTTACACACAATTAACCAGTGATTTTACCCTCGCTTTTGTACAGGATTAATAAGTAAATACTGCGACTCCATATCCCGGGAGAGAATAATTGAACGAATATTCTCTGTGATCGCATTCCTGTTCTTCTGCTTTAAAAATCTTTGGTTTGTCGAGGAGTCCGTTTTCATCCATGATCAGCTTGTACTGTTTTTTCTTCGGAACACCTACACGATAGTCTGGTCTGTCGACCGGTGTGTAGTTTACCACAAACAGAAGATTATTTCGCTTCGTCGGTGATTTTCTTATCAGGCTGAAAATGCTTCTGTATGAATCATCCGCATTGATCCATTCAAAACCTTCCGGATCGTTATCCGCAGCATATAATGCCGGGTACTTCGTATACATATGAAGAAGTGTCTTCACAAAGTTCTGAAGATCCTGATGCTTTTCTTCTTTCAGGAGATACCAGTCAAGTTCTCTCTCCTCACTCCATTCACGGAGCTGACCGAACTCCTGCCCCATAAACAGAAGTTTCTTGCCCGGATGGAACAGCATAAACGCATATGCAGCTTTCAGATTACGGAACTTATCATCCGGATATCCAGGCATCTTGTTGAGCATTGAGCATTTCAGATGAACAACCTCATCATGAGAAATAACAAGTACATAATTTTCACTGTATGCATACGTCATGGAGAAGGTCATCTTATTGTGATTGTCTTTACGGAAATACGGATCCAGCTTCATGTATTCAAGGAAATCGTTCATCCATCCCATATTCCACTTCAGCGAGAAACCGAGTCCACCGTCCTCTGCCTTACCGGTAACCAGCGGCCATGCCGTTGATTCCTCTGCAATCATGACAGTACCATGATTCCTGCCAAGCACAACTGTATTCAGATGTTTGAAAAATTCGATTGCTTCGAGATTTTTGTTGTCACCATATTTATTGGCAACCCATTCCCCATCTTTCTTGCCGTAATCCAGATACAGCATGGATGCAACCGCATCGACACGCAGACCGTCTACGTGGCATTCCTCTATCCAGAAAAGCGCATTGGCGATCAGAAAGTTTTTGACCTCCGGCCGGCCGTAGTTGTAAATCTTCGTTCCCCAATCCGGGTGCTCTCCCTGTCTCGGGTCTTCATGTTCATAAACAGCCGTTCCGTCAAAGTTTGCAAGTCCGTGTGCATCCTTCGGGAAATGTGCCGGAACCCAGTCAAGAATAACACCTATCTTGTTGCGATGAAGATAATCTATCATATATTTGAAATCTTCTGCTGTTCCGTAGCGGGAAGTCGGTGCATAATAACCGGTTACCTGATAGCCCCAGGAGCCGTCAAACGGGTGCTCTGCAATTCCCATCAGTTCGACATGGGTATAGCCCATTTTCTTCACATAAGCAGCCAGCTCATGTGCCAGTTCGCGATAATTGTAAAATCCTGGATCGTCCTCATCCTTTGCTTCATGTTTCTTCCATGAACCGGGATGAACTTCATAAATTGCCATCGGACTCTTTTTCTCATTAAATTCCGGACGGTGTTTCATCCAGGTAGTATCTTTCCATTTATAACCGGAAATATCTGTAATTCTGGATGCTGTTCCCGGACGAAGCTCCGCTTCATTGCCATATGGATCGGCTTTGTAAATTTCCTCACCGTGATAACCGATAATATAAAATTTATAAAGGTCACCAATCTTTGCCTCAGGTATAAAAGTCTCATAGACTCCGATCGGTCCTGTCTTCTGCATTGGGTTCTTCTGAATATCCCATTCATTAAAATCACCCACTACAGAAACAGATCTGGCATTCGGTGCCCACACCGCAAAATAGACACCTTTTTTGCGTCCCCGCATCGTAGGATGCGCTCCGAGCTTTTTATAAATATCATAATGGGTTCCCTGTCCGAACAGATACTGATCCAGCTCTGTAAACTGCAACTTCTCTCCCATTCAAACGTACCTCCCTTAATTGTTAATTTGTTACTTTCTGATTCTTCATCGGCATTATGCACATGATTAATGCCAATCTTTCGTATTTTTATAGACACATTATACCAATCCATATAGTTCCCGTCAATTAAAACAACAAGAAGTCTGTAAGAAAAAAACTACAGAAAACGTAAAAAAAGAGAACTTGTCCGGCAGGAACGTATCTGTACTTCCCTGCCATTCATGTCCTCTTTTGTAAGTTACTTTATTTCGTATTACTCCTCCGAATAATCGCCTTCATCATAACTTCCGTCATCGTAGGAGCTATCATCTGAATATCCGTCATCGGAACTTCCGTCATCGTAAGAACCATCATCTGAAGATTCATCATCGGAAGAGCCATCGTCAGAACTTCCATCCGATGTATCTGTACTTCCGTCATTAGAAGTATCCGTACCATCTGTGCTTTCATCACCGGATGTATCTGTGGTATTTCCGCTGTATCCTGCAACGATTCCCTTCTGCAGGGAGCTGTCCCAGAAATCAGAATAATTGGCACCCTGTAAGGTAACTCCCTTCGCTGCTGCCAGCTCGCTGACAGTCATCAGCTTATATCCTTTCTGCACAAGTTCCGGAATCATCTTGATTGCCGCCTGTACAGAAGGTTCATGAATATCATGCATCAGAATGATAGAACCATCTGTAAGGTCACCATTCATAACTGCATCATAGTCCTTGTTTACATCCAGATAACTCCAGTCCATAGAATCCAGTGACCATGTAAAAAACGGTTTACCTACAGTAGAAATGATATCATCACTCCAGTTGCCATAAGGCGCACGTGCCACACTTGCTTTCTGTCCACAGGCTTTTTCAAGTGCTGCATCTGTATCGGAAAACTCTTTTGCCACAGAGTCCATACTCAGATCATAAAGATTCGGGTGATCCCAGGAATGGCTGCCGATCTCACAGCCGATATCTGCCATACGCTGTACTGTGGATTCCCAGCTTCCTACATTCTGTCCAAGCATAAAGAATGTCGCATGTGCATTGTTTTCTTCCAGACAGTCAAGAAGTTCATCAGTGTATTCTCCCGGACCATCATCAAAAGTAAATGCAATTCGTGTCTTATGCTGACTCGGATCATAAGTACCATCATCGTTGAAGTAATAATCATCAAATCCGACTTCCACCCATCCGGTCTTTATGTAACCGTTATCATCAAAGTAATATGTAGAACCATCGATTTCCTGCATACCACCGGCGAAATATGTGCCATCTGCATTCTGATACCATTTGCCGTTTTCATCGTCATGCCATCCGGCTGTAAGCTGTGCCGCTTTCGTCAGATCACTCTGCCCTTTGACCGGCTGGCGTATTGCCGCGTTTGTTTCTGTACTCGTATCTCCTGTATCTGTACTGTCCGAACTGCTGTCAGTAGTTGTGCTGTCTGTCTCTGCCTGTACCTGCTGCGGCTTCTCTGTATTTCCGCCACCGGCTCTGTTAATGACCGGAAGAATGATTCCGCGGATTACAAAAATCAGTACCAAAATAACTGCAACGACATATGCACCCTTTTTCATCATCTGCCGCCGTCTTATCTGCTGTTGCTTTTTGCGCATTCGTTCGCGCAATACCCTCTTATCCATTGACTCCACCTGCTGTATTTTCTATATCTTTATCTTTTCTTATTATCATAACGCATTTAATTCTGAAATACAATGACAGGTATTTAAATAACTCTCTTTAATTCAAGATTTTCACTTACAAGCAGTAAGTCCGCCTGCTTTCCGATTCGAATAGAACCAACACGGTCAAATATTCCAATACTTCTGGCAGGATTTGCGGTCGCCGCCATAATCGCCTGTTCCAGTGGAATTCCAAATTCTACGGCTTTGCACATACATCCATAAAGATTCGTCGCAGAACCGGCAAGCGTACCATCTTTCAGAACTGCTTTTCGATCCTTAACAGTTACTTCCTGTCCTCCAAGCTCATATGTACCATTTTCCATCCCTGTCGCACGCATAGAATCACTGATGAGGATCACACGCTCCGGTCCGAACATCCGAAATGCTGCGCGGATTGCAGACGGATGAATGTGATATCCGTCGCAGATCAACTCAACCATGCACTCCGGATCATCCATTGCCGCACCGATCAGTCCCGGTGCTCTGTGTCCAAAAGGCTGCATCGCATTGTAAAGATGCGTAACATGATGCGCACCAAGCTTCATTGCTCTTGATGCGCAATCATAATCTGCTGCTGTATGTCCCAGTGAAATGCAGACCTCTTCGTGCATTTCCTTTATAAATTCTTCTGCGCCGTCCATATTCGGGGCAACTGTAACAAGACGCACCAGACCATCGGCATCCTGATTCAGTTCTCTTACAAATGCCACATCCGGTGCTGCGATCCATTTCTCAACATGTGCACCCTTTTTGGCAGGATCAAGAAACGGACCTTCCATATTGATACCGACAACCGTCGCACCGTCTTCTGTCTGTGCACCTTTGATTGAAGCAAAAATCTGGCGGAGCCGTTCTTTTGGAAATGTCATCGATGTCGGGCAGTAGGAAGTAATTCCGCAGCGTTTTTCGTACTGCAGGATTTTCTTAAATCCTTCCGGATTTCCATCGGAAAAATCCTCCCCCGCTGCACCATGGCTGTGAATATCCACAAGCCCCGGCAGTACAAGAAGTCCTTCTGCATCTATAACTTCTCCGTCGTCCTGATATTCTGCTTTGTCTACCAGACGATGGTCATTGACATACAGTGTCTGTTCCAGAAAGTTTCCATCTTCCTGAAAGACCTTTCCTCTTTTTATAATCATTCTTCGGCCACCTCATCTGTAGCGTCCTCTGCGGCTGCATCTTCGATATCCACATTATCTTCTGTATCATCGCCCGTGTCAATGTCCATGGATTTATCATATTCTTCCAGATCATCACCTTCGTCTACCGCATCCTCAGAATCACCTGCTACTTCTGTGACAGTTGCATTTTCAACGATAAACCGCTCTACACGCAGAAGTGCCAGTGATTCATTCACTTCCTGTTCGCCGTATGTCTCAATCATTTCATCAATGCTTGCAAACCCATATTCCTCAATCAGATCATCTTTTAACTTCTGAGTTTCTTCATCATTAATACTGAGTCCTTCTGCATCCATGATTCCCTGTACGATCAGATTCTGTTCTACTTTGGACTCTGCGTACTGCTGGCATTGTGATTCATAATCTTCCTCTGTCATTCCCTGAGACTCCAGGAAGTCAGACATCTCCATGCCCGCTTCCTTCACATACTCTTCATTGAGTTCCTGATAGGATTTCTTTGCTGCGTCAACATCTTCCTTAGGGTAATCTTTGACTTCGGAAGCTGCCTGTACTTCATTCCATGCGTTGCTGTAAAGCCCATAATCTGCGGTCTGCGCTGCTGTGTCTTCGAGCTGTTTCTTAACTGCCTCGCGATATTCATCTACTGTCTTATAATCGGTATTTGCGGCAACCCATTCATCTGTCAGCTCTGCCGGGCGGGTAAATTTTTGAAGTGTAACCTTAAATACAACTGCTTTTCCTGCAACAGACTCTTCATAATAATCGTCCGGGAAAGTCAGATCCAGTTCTTTTGTTTCACCGGATTTCATTCCGACAATGCCATCCTCAAATCCATCGATCATCTCACCGTCACCAACCACAAGCTCATAATCTTCTGCAGAACCACCGTCAAATTCTTTGCCGTCAATAGTTCCTGTAAAATTGATCGTTACTGTATCACCGCTTTCTACGGTGCCGTCTTTGACTTCGGTACCATTGTCTTCCAGATCATAATTGATCTCTGCCTGAACATCGTCATCTGTGACGCTCTGTGAAGTACGGTTAAGCTCCAGACCTTTATACTCGCCTATCGTCACATATTTTGAAACATCTTTGACGGAAACCAGTCTGTTTCCCTCAGAAGAATCAGTCTCTTTTGTGTCTATATCTGTACTGTCTTCCTTCGAATCTTCACTGTCCTTTGTATCGGTTGTTTCTGTGGTCGTTTTTTCTGTATCAGATGATTTGCCGCATGCGGCTGCTGAAACCGCCATACACATAATTAACATTGCAACTACTGCTTTTTTCTTCATAATAAAACTCCCTTCATTTTAACATCTTTACATTTGAGGTACCGGTGTCGGTCTGGAAGAATCCCATACATCAGCCACATCAAAGAGATCACTGAGCATTTCCGGATTGTAATACATACGATATCCATCGAGATTTCTTCTTCCCTGACGGAAATACTGGTCTGTGATCTGTACAAAATACTGGCTGGAATCTACATTACAGAAATAATCATATCCTGCGCTCTTGTAGTACTGGAATTTCGGGTTATCTGAAGAATATCCCGACCAGTCACCGATATCGGCACCAAATGCAAAGATGATCATATCGGTATCTCCAAGGATCGGTGCAACATAGGATTTCCATTTCTGGTCATCCGTCTTAAGGTCTTCTGCGGAACGCTCCGTTGCATTCATATGTCCCCATGTGTGGCTTGCAAATTCCCATCCTTCTGCTTTCATGGCATCAGCAACTTTCGTCGCATCTGCCACATCCTGATCATAGTCAAAATCCGGATTGTCCTCCAGGAATTTCTTCTGATCATCCTGTAAGTTCTCACCGGTCTTGTAAGCAATATCGGTTCTGTATCCAAGCACTCCGTTGTATCCGGTCATAGCAAGGATTCCCTTGCGTCCATGATAAGAAAAATCCGGATGTTCTTTAATGAAAGTATCCAAAAGCGGTACAAGATCGTAATCACCGACTGATACACTTCCATCTGCTTCGACATATTCGTTCTTTACCTCTCCATTCTCATCCAGAACCAGTTTCGATGCGCAGCCATCACCATCCATGTAGTGATAATAGCTGACATCATCCTGTGAAAGAACAAATGGAATCTTGCCTTCCGGCACCATGATCTTGCCACGGCTCATCGTACCGTCATCATTCACTGTCGCCATATCATGTGGACTTACCAGAACATATCCCTTGTCATACATGATCTGAATAATTTTATTGAACTCACTGACTGTCGTCATTACCTGATTATAATTACCTGATTTTGAATCGCCGTCAAAAGCTCTGCCTGTATCATCAATCAGCGTATGAAAAAAAACATGTGTAATCTGCTCCAGTGGATATTCCACCAGTGTGGATTTGGCAACCTGGCATTTTGCTGCAAGATCCATATAATCTTTATTTGTATCAAAATCATCCTGCTGTTTCAGAAGTTTGATTGCTTCATCATAATTGTACTGCTGGTACATCAGCGTTGCCTGATCCAGCACCGAACCCTCACTCTCTGAAGTATCATCTTTCTTATCTGAATCCTTTTTGGCTGCTGAAACAGTCTGCGTAAGTCTGTTTCCGATGTCTGTCGGGAAATAACCTCCGCCTGCCAGAACAGCCGCTGTCAGAACAGCCGTCAGTATCATTGCTCTTTTTTTCATCTCATTGTTCCCCTTTACTTATCATCAGCCCATTGGCGGAACCGGTGTCGGTCTGGCAGGATCAAACACACTCTTTGCATCAAATAGATCCTCCAGAAGTTCCGGATTGTAATACATACGGTATCCGTCTAAATTTCTTCTCCCCTGACGGAAATACCGGTCTCGTATCTGTACAAAATATTTGCTCGAATCGACGTTACAATAATAGTTATATCCCATACTCTTCAGATATTCAAACTTATCTCCGGAATAATCTTCTGCATCTGTAAGATCCGTTCCGAACGCAAAAATAATGATATCCGTTCCACCGATCAGCGGATCCACATTATCCTTAAATTTCTGCGTATCTGCCTGCAAAGTCTCCAGTGAGATCTGTCCGATATTCTGATGGCCCCATGTATGACTTGCAAACAACCAGCCTTCTTCTTTCATGGTGTCGGCGACCTTTTTGGCACCTTCCCGTTCTTTCTCAAGGCTGAAATCCGGATGGCTGTCAAGCCAGTCGACCTTGTTCTGATCAAGGTCATCGGGTCTTGTTTCATAGCTCTGATCCGTACGGTAACCAAGAATACCATTGTATCCGGTGAGTGCCACAATTCCCTTTGCTCCTCTGTAGGAAAAATCAGGATGCTTCTCAACGAAACGATCAATCAACGGCACCATATCATAATCCCCGACTGAAATACTTCCGTCATCTTCGACATACTCATTACGAACCTTGCCTTCATCATCTACCACAAGTTTCGTTGCAAATCCATCACCATCCATGTAGTGGTAATAGCAGACATCATCCTGCGATAATACAAACGGGATTTTGCCCGGCGGAAGAAGAATCTCGCCCGGTGTCATCGTACCGTCATCGTTCGCCTTAGCCATATCGTAAATACTGACCATGACATAACCCTTTTCATACATGGTCTCCGTAATCTTGTTGAATTCATCGATCGTTGTCATGACCTGATTGTAATCCGCTTCTTTATAATCACCGTCAAAGGCTTTAGACGTATCTTTGATCAGTGTATGATAAAAAACATGCGTCACTTCTTCCAGTGGCCATGAAGTACAGGAATCTCTGTCTGATTCGTATTCTTTTACCGCATTCTGCATGTCGGTATTGCTCTCGTAATCCGACTGTTTCTTAAGAAGATCGATCGCACTCTGATAATCATACTGCGCGGCCAGAAGCTTCGCCTGCTCCATTGCACTTGGTCCCTGCTGCTCCGCCGGGACTTCCTGTGAATCTTCTTTCTTCTGTGTCTCTTTCACAGAAGATGTCGACTGTGTGCCGCTGTGACTGATAAAACCTGCAATCCCCCTTACTGCCCCAGCCACTACTACGATCGTAATAATACCTGTCGCACCAAGGATCATAAGCTTTTTCCTTCGCTCCCTCTTCTGGCGTCTCAGTCTGCGCTGGCGGCGTCTCTCCCTCAACTCACGGTCTGTATCCTCGGTCACATCTGTATATCCGCCCTCCTGGCCTGTATCTGTATTGTTGTTCACTGTCTCCCTCATACTAACTCCCTGTATGGTTTATTCTGTAATTCCTAGTATACCCGTAAATCGGTGTATTTTATTACAGCCTGCTGATTTTTACATGTTCCACATATAAGAAATATGTTTCTATTATACCTGTTTGCCCGCTGTATTTCCATATCTTTTCCTGTTCTTCATGGAATTTTCCTGAATTTGTTTGCCTTTTGTAATAAATGATGTTAGAATATATTTCGCATGACATTAGTTTGTAAATTTACATATTGAGGAGGGTATTTATGAGTACACTTACCATCGTCCTTCTTGTAATCCTGATCATCCTGATCGGTGCTCTGATTGCTCTTTATTTCTTTGGAAAGAAAGCTCAGAAGAAACAAGAAGAACAGCAGGCTCAGATTGAAGCAGCAAAACAAACCGTATCTATGCTGATTATCGATAAGAAACGGCTTCCGTTAAAAGAATCCGGTCTTCCGCAGATGGTGATCGATCAGGCTCCGAAGCTTATGCGTCGTTCCAAACTTCCGATCGTTAAGGCAAAAGTCGGACCGAAGATCTCCGTACTGATCGCAGACGAAAAAGTTTTTGATCTGATTCCGGTTAAGAAAGAAGTCAAAGCAGAAGTCAGCGGTTTATACATCGTTGGTGTAAAAGGAATCCGTGGTTCCCTTGAAACTCCGGCTCCTAAGAAAAAAGGCTTCTTCGCCAGATTACGTAATAAATAATTTCATACGGATCATAAAGCAAACACCCGAAGGTTCATTCCTCCGGGTGTTGATTTTTGTAATGATATATCTGTTCTTCAGTTTTCGTAAAAAGAAAAATCTCCGAGATCTTTGGACTGTGCCTGAACCGTCAGGTAACAATCTGCCACATGTTCATCATTCATATCCAGTGCATAATCCACTTTCATCTGAATGCAGTCTTCATCCTCCATGATTTCAAGGCCTGTTGCGGCAATTCCCATCTGAAGTGTTCCAAATGGTGTCGAATAAAGAGTCATGTTTTTCTTTCCCTGCTCAAACACCATATGTACATTTACCTGTCCCTGTTTGCGTACTTCTACGCCCTGTGGAGACAGCTTAATATAATTGACTGTCGGCTGTGCCGTATCATCCATCATTTCTTCATACCGGAGATAATGGCTTCCGTTTCGATAATAATACTGTCCGGGAACAACGATTTCAAGCGGTTCCTGCTCATCCTCCGTATCCATCATCTGAAGTCCCCGTACACGAATAAGTACATCTTTTTTCATTTATTTCTCCTAATACTTCTCAATGTCGATTTTGCGTGTCATGGTTACATCATAAGGCAGAATGGAATTGGCAAATTCCTTGAATTCATCTGCAAGATCACTGACATAAAAGCGGTATGGAAACTCTGCCTGCTGCTCTCCTGTACTCAGAAGATCCATTTTCGTCAGAAGGCTCTTTAATTCCAGTGCCGTCTCATATGCCGGATTGACCAGACGAACTTTCTCACCCATCACTTCCTGAATCGTTGAACGGATCAACGGATAATGTGTACATCCGAGAATCAGGGTATCTACCTGCTCATCCTTCAGCTCCTGCAGGTAACGGGATGCAACCTCGACTGTAACCGGATCATGCAGCCATCCTTCTTCTACCAGCGGTACAAAAAGCGGACATGCCTTCCCGATCACCGTAATCTCCGGATTCAGCCGTTTCAGGTAAGATTCGTGGATGCCACTTCCAACCGTACCCACAGTACCGATCACCCCGACTCTTTTATTTTTAGTCTCTTCTGCGGCCACACGGGCACCTGCTTCAATCACACCAAGCACCGGTATATCAAGCTTATCCTGTACAGCCTCAAGTGCAAACGCACTCGCGGTATTACAGGCGATCACGATTGCCTTGACATTCTGCTCTCTCAGAAAATGAACGATCTGACTGGAATAGCGGATGACGGTATCTTTTGATTTGCTTCCATATGGAACCCTTGCAGTATCTCCAAAATAAACAATCTTTTCTGAAGGAAGATTTCGCATGATCTCACGTGCTACGGTCAGACCGCCCACGCCGGAATCAAACACACCGACAGGCGCATTCTTATCTATCATATATGTATCTCCATTTCTTAAATAATGTAGTCCGAAAAGCCCTGCGACCATCCGGACTATTTATCATCTTACCACCTCTCAATGGCTTTCGCAAGCCAGAAGGAAATCTTTGGCTTCTGATCTGTCTGTGAAAAGCAAAACTGTGGGTACAGGCTTCCCCACCATGCCATCACCCCGGGTGTATGCGACCCCGAAACACAGCCTCCAAGAAGCGCAAGCGCAAGCATCCCGGCAAGAATTGAAGCTTGTACCCTGTGTTTTCTGTTTCCGAGAATGTCTCTTATTCTTGCCGCCTCTGTTTTCCATATATCTATTTTTCCGTTCTGCCGCAGCCACTCTTTCATATCAAATGCCTCCTGTACATACATAATTTCTGATTACTCTGTCAGAAGTATTGACCATTTTCGGTATTTTATTCCAGAAACACTTCCAGTTCTCCGTCAACAAGTGTAATTTGTGGAAGAGCAAGCAGCGTTCTATCCTGATACCACTGATGATACACCTGCCGCAGGGTCACTCCTTCTTTTTGCTGTGCCGGAACCCGGTTTTCAAGAAGCCCTGTCAGATAATCCCCGATGGAAGCACCGCCACTGTCCCATTTCAACACAGCCTCCGGATCTTCAGTTCTGAAAAGATAAATATTCTCTCCCGCCAGCGGTTCCATTTTCAGGTAGTTCAAAAAATCCTCCCACCTGCCGCTTTCCATCAGCTCATTTCCCATGATAATGACCTCGAGATGTCCGATATCAAGATATCGATTCTGGCTTCTGTCATAAAGCTTCTGAATTGCCTCAAAATCGTTTCCTTTCAATGTCAGTACAGAATGATCTGTATTTTCTTCCTCTTTTCCCTGACCGGTCGCCTCTGGCAGATCCGGCATTCCGTATGAAATGACGAAATCATCTCCTGAAACATCAATGCCAAGCGCCAGCGGATACATTCGTTTTTCCGGCTCAATTCCCGCGCAGCCGACACAGGTCATTGCAAATATCAGGAAAATACAGCCGGCCGCTGCTGCTTTTTTTATCTGTTTCTGTCTGCCGCGTAAGAACAGATACAGCAATATGGCAAGAAGTCCCGGCACAAAAATTCGCGCCAGATATTTTTCAAACAGATCTGCGGCTGTCATGCCGTCTACCTCAAAAATCGACACCACATATACTGCCACCGGAAGCCAGAATTTTCCTGTCCCGATATGCGCTGATGTCAGTATCCGTTCTCCATAATAAAAAACACTGCCGACTGCAAACAGCAGACTATACAATAGAAAGCCCATCCACAGCACGTCAAACCTCGCCAAAACATTCCCCGGCAGATCTGCCCCTGCCAGCAGAGAAAGAACCGGCCATGTTTCAGACTGCACTCTCCGCCATCCCAGCACAGCCGGAAGCAGCAACAGTACACAGCTCATAACCCCGCTGACTGTCAGAATGCCCCATATCACAGTCTTTCCTGCGCTGCCCCTCTTTTCAACATCTTTCATCACAAACGGAAGCAGACTGATTCCCGAGAAAAAGCACAGATAACGGTATGCCGACCGGATACTTGTTTCTATAGAAAAAGATTCCTCCCGAAACAGTTCCGTGATATATTCTGTCTTTCCCTGTCCCGCGCACAGTACCAGCAAAAGCAGGATAGCCCCAAGAAAAATCCCTCCTGTAACTTCTGCCATCCTGCCTCTTTTCTGCATTCCTTTTTCCATCCCATAGGCACAGACAAGTACTGCAAATAACAGCAGCCATTTCTCAGAGATACCAAAGATCAGCCACACAGGAATGATCCTGCCGATCAGGTTCAGAAGATACGCTCCCGCCATCACAAGATAGATAAGAAAAAATCCCCCGAAGATTACCGCCCCGGCTTTTCCGAAAGATCGGATCATATCTGCATATCCATAGGTGCTTCGCAGATAAAAGAAAGAATACAACAGAAGAAAAATGACTGCCAGAATAATTCCCATCACACCGGACAGTCCCAAAAGTCCACCTTTTCCATTCAGGCAGAGCAGAAAAGGAGCCAGAAATGTCAGCAGAATCTGACGGTATAACTGTCGGTGTGAGATCCGATTATTTTCTGCGTATTTCATTTTCCGCCTCCTTGCCTGCCGCTTTCGTCTGCGCTTTATGTTTCAGTCGCAAACTCTGGTCACTTTTTGCATATACCGGACGATACTGCCTTTTCTTAAATGGAATGCGCCAGATGCCGTCCCCTACCCGGCTTACCGGATGTTTTCTGACAAAGGGAACAAGATACGGCACACCAAAACTCAAAAGTCCGGACAGATGTGAGATCATCAGGTACAATCCCAGTACGATACCATAGATTCCAAGATAACCACCCAGAAACAAAAATCCATATTTCATAAGCCGGAATGCCGATGCAAATTCCTCATCCGGAATCACCATGGAGCCTAATGCTGTCAGCGCTACGATCATCACGACAATAGGACTTACAAGATTTGCACTCACTGCCGCATCTCCGATGATCAGACCTCCCACGATTCCGATTGCATTTCCAAGCGCACCAGGCACACGTACCCCGGCCTCTCTGATCAATTCAAAAGCAAGCTCCAGCAGTATCAGTTCCGTCACACTTGTAAACGGCACCCCTTCCCTAGCCTCTGCAAAGGAAAGAAGCAGATTCGCTGGAAGAATCTGAGTATGAAAACGAATCACCGCCAGATAAAGTCCCGGCAGAAGCATTGCAGTCAGAAGTGCCAGATAGCGCAGAATCCTTAAGAACGATGCCATCTCGAAATGGTGATACCAGTCCTCGCTGCTTTCCATAAATCCACTGAATGAGCCGGGCAAAATCAACGCAGACGGAGAATTGTCACAGAGCAGCACAACCTTTCCGTTCAAAAGTTCCAGCGCTGCACGGTCCGGTCGCTCCGTAACCTGATACTGAGGAAACGGAGAATACCACGATTCTTCCGTAAGCTGTTCAAGCATGCCACTGTCAAGGACACCATCTATCTCATATTCTTCGATACGCTCCTTTATCTGCTCCAGAAGTTCCTCGTGCACCAGATCATCTATATACAGAATCTGCAGCACCGTATTGGAACGCACACCCATCTGATATTCTTCCACTTTCATTCTGGTATCACGCAGTCTTTTTCGCACAAGCGCAGAGTTTGTTTTTACCGAATCTGAAAATCCCTCTCTGGAACCACGGAGCACTTTTTCTGACTCTGCCTCCGACACACCCATGTTCGGATATCCCCTGCTCGAGATTTTCATTGCTTTATCATAACCATCAATGAAAAAAACTGCATTTCCGGAAAGGATCGCACCAAAAACTTCGTTCATATCATTCAGTTTCTGTACATCAGCAATTCCGAGGCTGTTATTCTGCATAAACTCCGGAATCTTTTCCGGCGGAATCTCCCAGAAATGGTTGATCATCTTGCCGATTGCCGAATCATCCAGCATCATATTGGAAACTGCCACTTCTATATAAACCATAAGGCAGTCCACTTTGTGCTCATCCCCGAGCCGCATCGGACGAATCAGAATATCCGCACAGTTTTCACAGCGTTCTTGTATATAACGTTCATTCTCACGAATATCCGCCGAGATTTTTTTCACATTTTCTTTTACATCTGTCATGGTTTCCTCCACAAACCAGCGGATGCGCCACCGACGCCTCCTCTATATGCAATCAAAAAGAGAGACACATCACATGCATCTCTCTTAGAATAACCATATTTTATTTTTTTATTTACGTATCTGACGATTCTGTGTCTCCTCACGGATCGAGCGGATGATCGCCTCTCTCTGATTTTCAATATGCTGATAGGAAATTTCCTTCGCGCTCTTTACATCACGATTTTTGATTGCCTCATAAATCTCTTTATGCTCTTTGACCAGAAGATTTCTTGTCTCCTCATCTTTCAGATATTCCACACGGTATCTGTAAATCTGCTCACGCAGGTTGTTTAAAACCTGATTCAGTCTGCGATTATCTGAAGATTTGTAGATGACTTCATGGAAAGCCACATCTGCTTCTGCAAGTTTTACAAGATTTCCCTCTGCCATCGTTGCCTCGAAATTCTTTGCTGCATTCCAGAGCTCTTCAAGCTGTTCTTCGGTCATTCGCATGCACGCATTCTCAATGGAAAGATTTTCAAGTGCAATACGCACTTCCAGTACATCGTTCAGATCCTTCTCAGTGATATTGGCAACCTGTGCACCTCTCCGGGGAATCATCACGACAAGTCCTTCCAGTTCCAGCTTACGCATTGCCTCACGTACCGGAGTTCTGCTGACACCGAGGCGCTCTGCAAGCGCGATTTCCATCAGTCGTTCTCCCGGCTTGAGTTCCCCTTTCAAAATTGCCTTACGGAGTGTGTTAAACACAACATCCCGAAGTGGCAGATATTCGTTCATATCTACAGAAAAATCATTCATCATAGGTAGTTTCCCCTTTCCTGCACACATCCTGATCTATGCATGATCTTTTCGGTTGTAAATCTGTGTTGCAAATACTGTTTTTGCCAGATGGCTCTGTTTCAGGACTTCTGCTGCCTCACGCATCTTCGCTCTGTCATCAAAAATACCAAATACAGTCGGTCCGCTTCCGCTCATCATTGCTTTCAGTGCGCCATTTGCTTCCATAAGATCTTTGATCTCCTCAATTACCGGATACTGGCGGATGATTCCCGGCTCAAAGACATTTTCCATCTTAGATGTCAGGCTGTAAATATCCTGATTCTCAATATCCAGAAGCATTCCATCGATGTCCGGATGTTTCTGAATGCTGTTCAGATTCAGATTCTCATATGCCAGCTTCGTCGAAACATTGATTCCCGGTTTGCCGACAAGTACATAACAGCGCGGAAGTCCCGGAAGACTCGTAAGTTTCTCACCGATTCCCTCTGCAAGGGCAGTTCCTCTCATTACACAATAAGGAACATCTGCGCCCACCTGTACGGCACGTTTCATCAATTCCTCTTCGCTGAGGCCCAGACGAAACAGACGGTTCACTCCGACAAAAGCAGCTGCCGCATCTGAACTGCCACCCGCCATACCTGCTGCAACCGGAATGGATTTCGTCAGTTTCATAGAAAGGCCCTCTTTAACATCAAACTCATCCATAAGAAGTTTGGCTGCCTTATATACCAGATTCCTTTCATCAGAAGGAACATAAGGAAGATTTGTAGACAACACAATTCCCGGTTCTGATTTCTTACGGATATCCAAAAGGTCATACATCTGGATCGTCTGCATGATCATCCGTACTTCATGATATCCATCCTCACGCTTGCGGAGTACATCGAGTCCAAGATTGATTTTTGCCATAGCTCGTAAACGCATAAACACACCCTCTGTCCTTTGTATTTTTCGTTCTTTTTGTACTTTGTATACAATCTATGTGTTTTATTTTATCCGATTTTTTTGATAATTTCAAGTATCATTCTTCGACTTTTTTTACCAGAAGAAGCGGCATTCCTGATGAAATCTCTTCGTTTTCCAGCTCATTCATACTGCTGATTTCTTCTGTGGTCGTATAAAAGCGTTTTGCAATGTCCCAGAGCGTGTCTTCCGGCTGAACAATATACACGGTAATTCCAGGCAAACTGCGGATTTTCCCCTGATCAAGAGGTGCTTCTTCCATCTTGTCGAGGATAAATTCTTCAATGCACTGTAACACCAGCACATTGACACCGATCGTTGCACGGATCTCAAGCTCGTTGCTGTCTGCCATGGTCGTTGACAACTGTTCCAGCTCGCTATGCAGATAATAAACACTGTCTTTCGAGATTCCCTGTGCCTCTACGATATGACTGAACGGAATGACAGTCTCGGCAGAATAAAACGGCATATCATCATTTCCCACAATATACAGAACCTTCAGACGCAGAATCCCGTCCACCTGAATCCCATCGCTGACGACCTGAGTTTTGTCAACTTTGACTTCTCCCTGACTGTGGCAGATCTGCAGAATTTTCCCCTGTGTTTCACGAATCGTCACACGGTCCGACAGACGACATCGTGAGAAATTCCGGATCAGCAGGCTTTCCAGCATTTCCGTTCTGCCTTTTGGCTGATACTGACGAAACGGAGTGTACGCATCCATGATCACATCATGCTCTTCCTCCCGGTAAAGCTTCATATCCAGTTCCAGAACAACATCTGCCTGCAGTTTACGCTCTTCTCCGTCGGCATCCGGTCTGACCTCCAGAGACTGACTGATCACTGACGCTTCCAGATTCGGAATCATCTCCGAAGTACAGCCGGTGCATTCTACTTCCCCGTTAAACGGAATCGTGTGCTCCAGCCACTGCAGAGTACTTCCTTCATCCCCGCCCGTATAAAGAACAAAAATAAACAGTTCTCCTTTAGCCTTTATTTTTTGTTCTTCCGGACGCAGATCCAGTCCACGTACTTCGATGGTATACCACAGAAGTTCCGCAATATCCGGTTTGTTTGAAACCAGCTCAATTTCTTCTTTCAGCCGCAGAGTATCTTTTTTATGTACTGCAAGACTGAGAAGGCACATCTGTTTTTTCTTAACAGAGATATTTTCATCATCCGCCGCCACCGGCAGACGGATTCCAGTCAGTTCATCCACCGATGCATAAAACGTGATCACAGCACGAATATTCAGCTTCCGTGAATGAATGATATGGATGCTCAGATCTTCGATCTCCCACTTCAGACAAAGCTTATCTCCATTTACGATTCCGTCAAGGTTCAGAGTCTCCTCAACCGGCAGGCCTGCCGAAAGATTGTAAACTCTCCCGTCTTCCTCCCCCACGTACAAAACATCCGCCTGCAGTTTCCCTTTGACAAAAGCATGCCCGTCATTCAGGCGCACTTCTTCTACTGTCACCTCACCTTTATTCTGTATCATGCGTCCAATGTCCGGTTTCACATCCGGTACATTATAATCCATGTCCAGCGTTACCTGACTGGTTGCCCTGCTCTTTGTTCGAAGTACCTGAATATCCTCTTTTCTGAATTCCACTTTTATGTCCTCCAATCTCACCGAAACTGAACCGGGACATCCCGGTACTCTGTTTTCACAACAATATATGGATAAGAAGGTTCACCGCCCTGCACTTCCTCCGTGGGGCCGATCAGTTTTGTTTCAAAAAAAACAGCGTTCACAGATGCCGACAGATCCGTCACCTGAATGCTGTATCCTCCGCTCATCTGCCTTCCATATCCCTTTATCAGATAAAGGTCTTCGCCCTTCTGGTATACCATCTGGAATTCTTTTTCCTTTTTTTCTTCTATCAGCTTCGCGGCTTCTTCCGGAATCTGTGAACGATCCGCGACCGTATATTTAAGCGGAGTTCTCTCAGCCTCTTCAATCTTTATCATCCGGCATCCGCCAAGCATCATTAAAAGTATCAAAAGTGACAGAAATGCGGCAGTTTTTTTCATAAACAGCTTTCCATTTCCCGGCATCTCATTTCTTCAATATGTATTCTATGCGAAGGATAAAAGATTTATTGCAAGTATTTCCAAAATCACTTATACTTGTACCAGAGTCCCGTTTTTCGGGATGCTTTTATCTTAGTTTTTATTTCAATTTAACAGAAAGAGGACTTTATTATGATTCGTCTTATCATTGTTGCGATCACAGTCATCGGATTTCTGATACTTTCCATTCCGATCTTGTTTATCGAATGGATCATCGGTAAATTCTCACCGCGCACAAAGGAAATCAGCTCCCTGCGCATCATTCAGGGAGTTTTCAAATTTATCCTGTGGGAAGCCGGCACAAAGGTAACGATCATCGGTGAAGAAAATGTTCCGAAAGATACACCTGTGCTTTACATCGGAAACCATCGAAGCTATTTTGACATTGTGCTCAGCTACAGCCGCTGCCCGATCCGCACCGGTTACATCGCCAAGAAAGAAATGGAGCGTTACCCGCTTCTTTCCAACTGGATGCGTTATCTTCACTGTCTGTTCCTTGACCGAAAAGATATCAAACAGGGACTGAAGACTATCCTGACCGCAATCGAAAAAGTAAAATCCGGCATCTCCATCTGTATCTTCCCGGAAGGTACTCGAAACGCAAATGCAGACGAGCTGGAGCTCCTTCCGTTCCATGAAGGAAGTTTCAAAATCGCCAGCAAATCCGGATGCGCGATCATTCCGATGGCTATGAACAACACCGCCGAAATCTTTGAGGCACATATGCCCAAAATCAAATCAACTCATGTCGTTTTGGAATACGGCAAACCAATCTACGTAAAAGAGCTTTCCAGAGAAGACCAGAAACATCTCGGTGTATACACACAGAATGTAATCCATGAGATGCTTGAAAAAAACCAAAAACTTGTTTAAAGCCCAAACTGCTGCGTCATAGAAAAATAAGTCTATGCTGCAGCAGTTTTTTATTTCATTAAATTCTTCCGATATTCTCTCGGACTGCATCCTTTCACTTTGGCAAATACTTTTGAATAGTAGTTTGAATCAGAAAAGCCGACCTTTCCTGCAATCTCGCTGATCGTCCCTTCTGAACTTAAGTACTCAAGACTTCGTTCAATCCGATAATCCTGCAGAAAAGAAAAAAGTGTTGTATTCATATGCCGTTTAAACAGTCTGGTGCATTCACTTTCACAGAGGTGTATATGCTCGGAAATTTCGGCAAGTGTAATATGATTCATATAATTCTGTTCCACATAAGCAATGATCTTTCGAATCCGGTCATATTCAGTAAGATCAGAAGCAGCAGTCATCGGATGGTGAGGGAGATGCTCAACAAGCAGGCGCCACATAGTCTGCATCCGTATCGAAATATCCAGTTCATAAAAGTCCGGCCTTTTTTTGTCAAGATCTATAACTTCCAGCATCCGGTCACGAAAAACTGTATGCCAGCTTTCTGAATAATCAATGTGCATGGCACAGGCAGACAGATTCTGAATCACAGGTGTGACGTATTTTGTACAGATGGTACTCCTGAAAAAACCGTAGATCAGTTTGGGATCAAATGTGATTGGTATGTAGGAGCAGTCCTCCTGATTTTCCATCTCACCGGTATGCAGGGCATTAGAATTACAAAAAATAATATCGCCTTCTTTCAGATGAAATGAACGGTTATTCACACGGTAATGCATGGAACCTTTTTTTACAAAGGTAATTTCTATCTCCGGGTGGTAATGCCACATAAAAGAATTGGATTCATATTCAGAAAGCCTCTGGTAACTGACAAGAAACGGAAAATAATCACTGCCATGCTTTTTTAATTCCTTCTGAAACTGGTTGGTGATGATCTGCATAGGTAATCAATCTCCTCTGTACTAACTAAAAAATACTACATTAAACTAAACGCAGAAAATTACCTTTATTATACACAAAAAATCAGGAAGAACGCAATATTTTACTTTTTTTTCGCAGATTAATTAAGGTAATTTATGAAAAAAACAGTATAATAAATTTATAAAGCAAACGAACGTATAAAAAGCACAGAAAATATAATGTAAAAGGAGAGCAAAGTCATGAATTTACCGGAAACAACAAAACTTCAGGAAATTTACGGAGAGACCGAAGTAAGCGGTGCCCGTTTTAAAGATCTTGCAGATCATTTTGAGAAAATCTACAAACAGGACAAAGCAGAATACTTTACTTCAGCCGGAAGAACTGAAATTATCGGAAACCATACAGATCACAATGGTGGTAAAGTAATTGCAGGAAGTATCAACCTTGATACCATAGGAGCTGCATACCCGAATGATACACAGGTAATTCATATCACAAGTGAAGGCTACAGAGATGAGATTGTTGTAGACCTCACCAAACTCAGCAAAAATAATTATAAAAAAGGAACCGTTGCACTTGTTGCCGGTATGATGGAAGGCGCACAGAAAAATGGATTCAAAGTATCTGGTTTTGATGCTTATGTGAGTACAAATGTTATTGCAGCCGCAGGTGTCAGCTCATCCGCATCTTTTGAAATGCTGATCTGTACGATCATTGACTATTTCTTCAATGACAGCAAAATGTCCTACAACGATTATGCTAAGATCGGTCAGTATGCAGAGAATGTATACTGGGACAAGGCTTCCGGAATGATGGATCAGATGGCATGTGCCGTAGGTGGTCCGGTTCTGTTTGATTTCGCAGACAGAGACAATCTGAAATACAGCAAACTTGATTTCTCCTTCGGTAAATTTGGTTACAAACTGGTTATCGTAAACACCGGAAAAGGTCATGCAGATCTCAGCCAGGAGTATTCTGAAATTCCGGGCGAGATGAAAGCCGTTGCCAAAGTACTTGGCGTGGAACTTCTTCACGAGACAAACGTGGATGCGCTTCTTGAGCACTGCAATGAGATCGAGGATGACAGAGCTGTTCTTCGTGCACTTCATTTCTTCGGAGAAACTACCCGTGTAGAGGATGCGGCAGATGCGATCCATCACGAAGATTATAAGAAATTCCTGGAACTGGTAAATGAATCCGGTACTTCTTCATGGGAGCTTCTGCAGAACTGCTATACCATGAAGGATTTCCATGAGCAGAAGATCACAAGAACCCTTGCTCTGACACAGCTTTTCCTGAAAAAAATCGGTGCCGGTGTATGCCGTGTTCATGGCGGTGGTTTTGCCGGTGTTATTGCAGCTATCGTTCCAGAAAAAGAGCAGGATAATTATGTAGAATACATTTCCAGATTTGTCGGTAGAGAAAATGTATATCCAATGGACATCCGTGCCGTAGGCGCTGCTCATATCGGATAATAATACAGAAAGAAAAACGACATCCGTTGTTTATCTTTACGTTTCTGATATTCAGATATAAATGACAAATCATACATAAATCATAGTGTACCCTTCATAAGGTATCATAACTACAGATAAGAGGAATTTTTCTATGAGATTTATTTCTTACATTTCTGTATTTATGATACCTGTTTTAATTTTGTACATACTGGGTTACGGACTGATCGCAAAAAGAAATATTTATGGTGATTTTCTGGAGGGGGCAGAAGAAGGATTAAAAATCGTATGGAGACTTGTGCCGACTCTGATCGGACTGATGACTTCAGTCGGTGTGCTGCGCGCGTCAGGTTTTCTTGATTTTCTGGGCAGCATACTTTCAAAAGCATCCGGGGCGCTTGGCATTGCACCGGAACTTTTTCCGCTGGGACTGGTGAGACTTTTTTCTTCCAGTGCCGCGACAGGTCTGCTTCTGGATATTTTTAAACAATTTGGAACAGACTCCCCGACCGGACTGATGGCTGCGTTGATGTTAAGCGCAACGGAAAGTGTTTTTTACTGTATGAGTGTCTATTTCGGTTCTGTCGGAGTACAGAAAACCCGATACACACTGCCGGGGGCATTGCTTGCCTCACTTGCCGGGATGGTGGCTGCTGTGTGCATCGTTCAATTTTTATTGTAAATTTCATGGCGGATTTTGTCGAATCTTGTCAAACGATTTTCATTTTCGTATATTGTAAGACATTATAACATATGCTATAATGTCAGCAGAAGCTTATTATTCTATCCAAGTACCAAAACAAAAACCCCTCGGACCGTCATTCCGAGGGGTTTTCTATTCCGTTTTTTATGGTGGCTTATTCCACAGGCTGGTCACCGACTATTTGTCACCATCCAGCCATTTGTTGATGCAATAACACGCTACACCAGCCATGACAGTGAGTATAAAGCCGATTATTCCATCCATATTCTCACCTCCTTTCCGTACCGGTGGGAGGCGGTAACAGTTTTACCACAGCACATAATGTACTGCAATTATGTCGAAGCTTGTCAGTTGCGTAACCTTTTTACGTTTTGTACAACCTTACAGAAAATCACTGCCACTGTAGTGCTGACAGCGGTGGCAAGGATTGCCGGTCCTACGATTGCCGTCGGATCCGCACTTCCATATTTCGCCCGATAAGCGATCATATTCACAGGAATCAGCTGCAGGGAAGAAACATTGATGATCAGAAACGTGCACATTTCATTACTGGCAGTTATTCCGATATTTCCAATGCCGTTTTTCTTTCTGTCATGTGCCGTTCCTGCTACTGTACTTTCCTTCCGCAACTGAAGCTCTTTCAACTCCTTCATCGCGCACAGACCCGAACTTGTACTCGCCCATGACAATCCAAGCACATTTGAAAGAAAATTTAGACATATGTAATGCGCCGCTTTCGATTCTGTGTCCAGTTTCGGAAACAAAAACCTTATCAGTGGTCTCATCTTGTCCGCCAGCCCCGCAACCTGCCCGGAAGCCTCCGCAATTTTCATCATCCCTGTCCACATCGCTGTGATCCCCGCCATTGAAATACAAAGACTGACTGCTTCCCCCGAACACGACACAAACGCCTTCGTAACTTCATCCACATTTCCTGACAGCACACCATACACAATCCCGATCAGAAGCATCCCACCCCATAGATACGCCATTTCTGTACCCCCAAAAACCATTCCCTCTCCCTTTATTTTATATATCTCCGCCTTCTCCATATTCACACTTTTTCTTAAAACCCAAAGTCCAGACTTCCATTTCGAAGTCTAACCTTCTCACATTTCTGCATTTTCTCTAAAAGAAAAGACCAGACCCTTTTTTCAAAGAATCCAGTCTTTTACCATCTTCATTTTCCCTGTATTCGTCCCCCACACAGGATATCTTCCCCACACTATAACCAGGCGTTCGAACCCTAATCCATTCTCTCCCGACTTATAACACGTAGAAATCCTAAAAAGGCCCAGGGGTGTGCAGAGGGGACTGGCGAAGTCCCCTTTGCAGAATATTTTAAAAACACTTTTTTATAATTTTTTTACTTTACAAAAACCTTATCCAGATGCCAGATATCTTCCACATACTCTTCGATCGTTCTGTCGGATGTGAACTTACCTGCGCACGCTGTATTCAGCATTGCCATACGAGCCCAGCCTTTTTCGTCTTTGTATGCTTCTTCCACTTTCTTCTGCGCTGCTGCATAAGAACGGAAATCAGCAAGAATGAAGTACTGGTCTGCTCTCTCTCCACCGTTCTGGTTAAGAAGAGAATTATACAGATCACGGAACAGTTCTGTATCAGAAGAGAAAGTTCCGTTAACAAGCTCAGTCAGCACCTGACGGATTTCATCGTCTGTGTTGTAGATAACTCTCGGATCATATCCGCCATTGTTTTCGTAATTGATAACTTCGTCTGCACTCAGACCGAAGATAAATGCATTTTCTTTACCTACTTCATCCACGATCTCAACATTTGCACCATCCATGGTTCCAAGAGTCGGTGCACCATTCAGCATGAACTTCATGTTACCTGTACCGGAAGCCTCTTTACTTGCAGTAGAAATCTGCTCGGAAACATCTGCTGCTGCAAAGATCATCTCAGCGTTGGATACACGATAGTTCTCGATAAATACAACTTTCAGCTTGCCTTCGATAGAAGCATCATTGTTGACAACATCTGCTACTGAGTTGATCAGTTTAATGATTTTCTTAGCACGTGCATAACCTGCAGATGCTTTTGCTCCAAAGATAAATGTTCTTGGGTAGAAATCCATTTCCGGATGTTTCTTGATCTGGTCATACAGATAAATCACATGAAGGATGTTCAAAAGCTGACGTTTATACTCATGAAGTCTCTTAACCTGAACGTCAAAGATAGAACGTGGATTTACTTCTACTCCATTGTGCTCAAGGATGTATTTTGCCAGACGAACTTTGTTCTGGTATTTGATGTTCATGAATTCCTGCTGTGCTTTTTCATCATCCACATAAACTTTCAGTTTGCTGATCTGAGAAAGATCTGTGATCCATTCCGGTCCGATGTGATCGGTTACCCAGTCTGCAAGAAGCTGGTTTCCGTGAAGCAGGAAACGTCTCTGTGTGATACCGTTTGTTTTGTTGTTGAATTTCTCCGGCATCATTTCGTAGAAATCTTTCAGTTCCTGTTTCTTAAGAATTTCTGTATGAAGTTTTGCAACACCGTTTACAGAGTATCCTGCAACGATTGCAAGATGTGCCATTTTGACCTGTCCGTCATAGAGAATCGCCATCTTCTTGATCTTGTCATAGTTTCCAGGATATTTTTCCTGAATCTCAAGAATGAAACGACGGTTGATCTCTTCGATGATCTGGTATACACGCGGAAGCAGTCTGGAGAACAGCTCAACCGGCCATTTTTCAAGTGCTTCTGCCATAATAGTATGGTTTGTGTAAGCAACACATTTTGTTGTGACAGCCCATGCATCATCCCATCCGAGTCCTTCTTCATCCATAAGGATACGCATAAGTTCTGCAACAGCTACAGTCGGATGAGTATCGTTCATCTGGAAAGTAACTTTTTCGTGCAGTTTCATGATATCTTTGTGGTTCTTTTTGTATTTTGCGATAGCAGCCTGAAGACTTGCAGATACAAAGAAATACTGCTGTTTCAGACGCAGTTCTTTACCTGCCATGTGGTTGTCGTTCGGATAAAGCACCTCAACGATATTGCGAGCAAGGTTTTCCTGCTCAACTGCTTTTTTGTAATCACCTTTATCGAAGGAATCAAGCTCGAAATCTACGATTGGCTCTGCATCCCAGATTCTTAATGTGTTGACGATTTTGTTGTTATATCCAACGATCGGCATATCAAACGGAACAGCTTTTACTGCCTGATATCCCTTGTGGATAAATTTGTTTGATCCTGTTGCCGGATCATATTCAACGTCAACATATCCACCGAAATGAACTTCTTTTGCATATTCCGGGCGACGAAGTTCGAACGGATATCCATCTTTCAGCCAGTTATCCGGTACTTCTACCTGATATCCATCTTTGATCTGCTGTTTGAACATACCGTAACGATAACGGATACCGCATCCATATGCACTGTAATTCAGAGTTGCAAGAGAATCAAGGAAGCATGCTGCAAGACGTCCCAGACCACCGTTACCAAGTGCCGGGTCCGGCTCCTGATCTTCGATCACGTTGAGATCAAGACCAAGTTCATCCAGAGCTTCTTTTACTTCTTTGTATGCAGTCAGGTTGATCAGATTGTTTCCAAGAGCACGTCCCATCAGAAATTCCATGGACATGTAATAAACCGTTTTCGGATCCTGCTCTTTGTATGCATTCTGTGTTTCCAGCCAGTTATCAATGATAACATCTTTTACGGTGTAACATACAGCCTGGAAAATCTGTTCCTGTGTAGCTTCTTCGAGTTTTTTACGATACAGAAATTTGACATTTTCCTTTACGCTCTCTTTGAAAGCTTCTTTTTTTAACTGCTTGTCGATCATCGCATTTCCTCCTTATTGTGCAGCTTAAGCTGCGCTTTTTGTTCCCCAAATTTCACGAATCATGCCCGGTAAATTACCGGGCATGTATTGTTTACAAATTACATTTTTGCAACACCAAGAACAACTGGCTCTTTGTTGATGTTCCATTCTTTTACATAGCCATCGGTTGTGCCCAGAGTCATATCCTCTGCCAGTACTTCAGACATGATTTCCTCTTTGTGGTTCTTCATGAGCTCAAGAATCTTATCATTGTCTTTTGCATAGATATGGATCTTATCCATAACTTCAAATCCAGCTTCTTTTCTCATGGTCTGTACCTTGCTGACGATCTCGCGGACAAAGCCCTCTTCGATCAGCTCAGGTGTCAGATTTGTATCAAGAACTACGGAAATATCACCGTCTGCTTCTGTTACATAACCTTCTGTCTGTGCAGTCTCGATCAATAAGTCTTCCTCAGAAAGTTCTGCCTTGTTTCCATCAATATCCAGCGTCAGAAGACCTGTGGTTCTCAGCTCATTCATAGCTTCTGTTCCATTGATCTCTGAAAGTGCCTTACGGATACCGTTCAGAAGTTTACCGTATTTTGGTCCTACTGTACGGAGCTGCGGCTTGAAGCTGTAAGAAATAAAGGATTCTACATCGCTGGCGAATTTTACTTCTTTGACATTCAGCTCATCTGCAATGATGTCTGTATAGAACTCACCCATTTCTTTGTCCGCTTTTACGTACATTGTACCGATCGGCTGACGGTTCTTGATATTTGCAGTATTTCTTGCTGCACGTCCAAGAACAACGATCTTGAGGAGTTCTTCCATGTCATCTTCCAGCTCTTTGTCGATCCACTCTTCTTTTACTTCCGGGAAGTCGCAGAGATGGATACTTTCGATTGCCTCTTTATCAATGCTTCTTACAAGGTTCTGGTAGATTTCTTCTGTCATAAACGGAATCATCGGAGCTGCTGCTTTGGAAATTGTTACCAGTGCAGTATAAAGTGTCATGTAAGCATTGATCTTATCCTGCTCCATGCCTTTTGCCCAGAAACGTTCACGGCTTCTTCTTACATACCAGTTACTCATCTCATCTACAAATTCCTGCAGTGCTCTTGCACTTTCCGGAATCTTGTAGTTTGCAAGGCAGTCATCGACAGTCTTCACTACGGAGTTGAGCTTGCTTAAAAGCCATTTATCCATAACCGGAAGATTGTCATAATCTAAAGTATATTTTGTTGCGTCAAAATTGTCAATGTTTGCGTACAGTACAAAGAATGCATAAGTATTCCACAGAGTACCCATGAACTTACGCTGTCCTTCCTGAACAGCCTTGCCATGGAAACGGTTCGGCAGCCACGGAGCACTGTTGATATAGAAATACCAGCGAATTGCATCTGCACCGTATTTCTCAAGTGCATCAAACGGATCGACAGCATTTCCCTTGGATTTACTCATCTTTTGACCATTCTCATCCTGTACGTGTCCGAGAACGATAACGTTCTTGTATGGAGCCTGATTAAACAGGATCGTAGACTCGGCAAGCAGAGAATAGAACCATCCTCTTGTCTGGTCAACAGCTTCAGAAATAAAATCTGCCGGGAACTGTTTTTCAAAGAGTTCTTTATTTTCAAATGGATAATGATGCTGTGCAAAAGGCATTGCTCCTGAATCAAACCAGCAGTCAATTACCTCCGGTACACGGTGCATAGTTCCACCACATTCCGGGCATTTCAGTGTGATCTCATCGATATATGGACGGTGAAGCTCTACTGTTTTGGCTTTTTCGTCACCGCTCATCTCGAAGAGTTCCTGGCGGCTTCCGATAGAATGCATATGTCCGCATTCACACTGCCAGATGTTCAGTGGTGTTCCCCAGTAACGGTTTCTGGAAATACCCCAGTCCTGAACGTTTTCCAGCCAGTCGCCGAAACGTCCCTTACCGATGCTCTCCGGAATCCAGTTGATGGTGTTGTTGTTGCGAATCAGGTCATCTTTGACTGCAGTCATCTTAATGAACCAGGATTCACGTGCATAGTAGATCAGTGGTGTATCACATCTCCAGCAATGCGGATAGTCATGCTCAAATTTCGGTGCATCAAAGAGTTTTCCTTCTTTGTCAAGATCCTGAAGTACAAGCGGATCAGCTTTCTTTACAAAGATTCCTGCATATGGAGTCTCTGCTGTCATATCACCTTTACCGTCTACAAACTGTACAAACGGAAGATCATAGTTACGTCCGATACGGCTGTCGTCTTCACCGAATGCCGGTGCGATATGAACGATACCGGTACCATCACTCATAGTTACATAGTTATCTGCTGTAACGAAGTGAGCTTTCTTTTTCTGTTTTGCTGCTGCCTCTCCTGCACATGCAAAGAGCGGCTCATATTCTTTGTATTCCAGATCTTTACCAATATATTTCTCAAGTACTTCGTATGCCGGTGTTTCTTCGGATCCAAGTTTGCCGAGCACTTTATCAAGTAAAGCTTCTGCCATGTAATAAGTATAACCGTCTGCTGCTTTTACTTTGCAGTAAGTCTCATCCGGATTTACGCAAAGTGCAACGTTGGACGGAAGTGTCCACGGTGTTGTTGTCCATGCAAGGAAGTATGCATCTTCACCAACAACTTTGAAACGAACGATTGCTGAACGTTCTTTGACTGTTTTGTATCCCTGAGAAACTTCCTGCGCGGAAAGTGGTGTACCACAACGCGGACAGTAAGGAACGATTTTAAATCCTTTGTACAGGAGTTTCTTGTTCCAGATTTCTTTCAGTGCCCACCATTCAGACTCGATATAATCATCATGGTAAGTAACATATGGATTTTCCATATCTGCCCAGAAACCAACGGTTGAAGAAAAGTCTTCCCACATTCCTTTGTATTTCCAGACACTTTCTTTACACTGCTGGATGAATGGCTCCATACCATATTCTTCAATCTGCTCTTTGCCGTCCAGACCAAGTTTCTTCTCAACTTCCAGCTCAACCGGAAGTCCGTGGGTATCCCATCCTGCTTTACGAGGTACCATGTAACCTTTCATTGTACGGTATCTCGGAATCATATCTTTGATAACACGAGTCAGTACATGACCGATGTGTGGTTTGCCGTTTGCGGTCGGCGGTCCGTCATAGAACATATAAGTAGGATCATCTTTACGGTCTTCCATACTTTTTTCGAAAATATGGTTTTCTTTCCAGAATTTTTCTACTTGTTTTTCGCGGTCTACAAAATTCAGGTTCGTATCTACCTTCTGGTACACAACAAATTCCTCCTTTAAATTCTCTCGGAAAAAATCTCTGTTATTTTCCTTTTTCCAATGAAATAAAAAAACTTCCGTCCTGTAAAAGGACGAAAGCAATTTCCACATTCGCACCACCTGTTACATTGTACGGGCCGGTAGTAATAAACGCCGATACACGTTCCCTTTAACGGTGGAAAACCGTCTTTCCTTACTGAGAATTTCAGGAAAGAAACTCCGGAGTGATCTTCGATAAAAATTACTTGCACCGGGCTTCCACCTGTCCCCGGCTCTCTGATGTGTTCATTTTTATTTACTGTCTCCATCATGGTTTTTGCTTATTTTATATGTGCTGTTTTATTATACGGTGATGTTTTTCGATATGTCAAGGTCTTTTTGCGATATTTGGGCGGTTTGATCAGGGTTTTCCGGGGATTTTACATGGATTTGACCCTTGTATGAGAAAAACGATTACAGTATAATTGGAAAGAATGATATACTATAGGAAATACTTTGAGAAAACTGCATTCTTTATCGGAGCACATCACCTCAGATGCAGGCTTCGTCGCCTGTAAGTACTAAGACCTATTCTTCCTGTTAAAACCACTCATAAAAAGCCCAAACTCGCTTCGCTCAAACAGTGTGCTTTTTATTCGTAACACAGTCAGAATACGCCTAAGAACTTACAAGGCTCCTGCAGAGCGCTTCTGATTCGATGTTCTCTATAAAAAATCCCAGTTCTTCTCCTTTTCCCTGACAGCGGGGCGGCGAATGCCCTCGAACAGGTCAAAGACCTCCCCGCCCCGCCAGCCAGGACTTTAATATTAACAATATGGTACAGAGAGTCGCAGATATGCTTGAGCTGGCTATCAGACATGTTTGAAATATCCGGTTCTGTATCGCTTGAGAGAATTTGTAGAAGTACCCAAGGTACAAATCTTTGCGTTGTATGAAAAAAAGGCACTGTCTGAGCATCAGCGAGTTTGACTTTTTTTCATACGCTCTTAGCAAAGGCATGTACCTCTGGTACTTCTGAATTCTCGAACCTGATACAGAATCCGGATATTTCATGGCATGTGTATATAGCCTGGTCAACACTATCTCGACCTCTGCTCCAACATTTTAATATCAGAAAGGTACACATATGAATATAAAGAAAACACTCCGGCGTCTTCTGACCGGCACGCTCTGCTCTGCCGTATTTATCACACAGACAGTCCCTGTCCTTGCCACAGACAGTTACGGCGCCCCTCTGGTCACGGCCACACCAACACCCGACCCACACACCGCTTATTACAACCAGCCCGCCGATACAGATTCCATCGAAGGCTGGGTAAAAGCACCTCAGATCGAAGGAGAATCTGCAATCCTTGTCGACATGCTCTCCGGTACCGTCCTTTACTCCAAAAACGCTGATAAGGCACAGTATCCGGCAAGCATCACAAAGATCATGACTGGTCTTCTCGGCTGCGAGAATCTGGATCCATCCGCCAAATTTACCATGACTGAATCCGCAGCCCGCAGCATTACCGAATCCAACAGCTCCAGTATCTACGCAGATACCGGCGAAGAATTTACAATCGAACAGGCACTGATGGCCGTCATGCTTCAGTCCGCTAACGAAATGACTCTGGCAGTCGCAGAACTCACTTCCGGTTCTACCAAAAAATTTGTCGAACAGATGAATCTGAAAGCCCGTCAGTTCGGATGCACCAACACACATTTCAACAATCCGAACGGTCTGCCGGACGAAACACATTACACCACAGCTGCCGACATGGCAAAGATTGCCCGTGCCGCATGGTTCAACCTCACCTTCCGCAAATTTGTAACAACCGGATATTACGAAATCCCACCGACAAACAAATTTGCAGAAACACGTTATCTTCTGAATCATCACAAGATGATGAGCGGCCAGACTTACGCATACGCTGGTGTCCTTGGCGGCAAAACAGGCTACACGGAAGCAGCCGGTAATACCCTTGTCACCTATGCCAAAAATGACAACACCTACCTCGTAGCAGTTGTCATGCAGTCTGTAAATGGAGCTTATTCCGATACAAAGGCGCTTCTGGATTATGGATTCAATAATTTTTCCAGATCAAAGATCAAAGGTTTGAAAAAAGAAATCTCCAGATCCTGTCTGCCCGCAGAAAAATATCTTCTCAAAGATTACAAAGCCTTTACTTTGTTCCGCAGACGGCAAAATGCCTATGTTTCATTGCCACAGGGTACTGATGTGAGCCAGCTTTCAACATCATATTCCATGACAAAAAATCTGGCAGGTCTTCCCCTTCTTACCGTCACATACAGCTATAACGGTCATGAGGTTGGAACTGCCAGATATTACCAGACACGGCTCCTCTCAGACGAACTTCTCTGACTGCCGTTTAGTCTGTCTTTTCTTGCGGAGGGAATCCCGTTTTTCACGGATTTCTTCCGCTTTTTCTTCATCAATTCTCTTTAATGTCTTGATCGCATAAAATGCATCTTCATCTGTATGGCGGATTCGCACTTTTCCCTTTATATAGCCATGTTTCTGACAAAAAGATACACTTTCATATGCCCTTGAATTATTCATAAACCAGCGGATTTTACGCTTCGCCGGCAAATGGCAGACCGGACATCTGGTACTTGCCACCTCCCGGTCTTTTATGACTTTCTCCTTCTCAGCAAATTCGCGTGATACATACTCGTCATAATTCGGATAAGATAAATAAATTTCTTCTTTTTTTGTCTTTGGATTTTGATACACATCAATGGATGGATTTGCAAGCACCACCTGCATATCCAGACGTTTAAATATCTCACCCGTATACTTCGCATCCGTCAGTGCACGATGAAACTCCTGTGCTTTCGGAAGCCGCATTTTGTCGATCGCATATTCCAGGCTCCGCCTGCATGGATCTTCCTTATAACAGATACCATATATTTTCTGTGCATCATAATACGTGACCGGACCTTTTATTTTCTTAAGCAGCCCATAATATTTCATATTACGCTGCAGTTCCATCACATCCTGATTGCCCCACGTACAAAATACCCTTTCCTCTCCGCACCAGTCCAGAAATTCCTCCACTGCCTGCGGAAAAAGAACTCCGTCTGCAAGATCCTTGTAATCCACATGGATCACTTCGTGTATGCTGTCATGAATCCAGTTATATACCTGAGGTTTCACAAGTCTCTGAAAAACATCCACCACTTCTCTCTGCTCATTCATCTTGACTGCACCGATCTCAATGATCTCAAAAGGCAGACGGCTGTTGGAATATTTTTTGCCGCCGGGACTCTGATTCCACTCAAGGTCAAAAACAATATAGTTCATACAGTAGTTCCTTCTTTTTATTTGCAATACGTAACTGTTCAGTACCCTCACAGTTACGAGTCAAAATGCATTCCAAATCACCTTCGGTGATGGCATTTTGCCTTGTATGTCTCGGGATTTTGGCAGAAAACATGCCAAAACGCCTCGCGGGATACTACCTTCTGAATAGTTACTGCAATACAATTAATTTCAACTCATTTTTTTCTCTGTTGTCTAGTATAACAGACAGATTCGTTTCTTTCAACAAAACAGCACACACCTGCGGACAGAAAAAGACCGATACCATTTCCCGGTACCGGTCTTTTCTGCTTATAAAATTTATTTTACGGAGATCTGAAATCCCGCAATCAACTGATTAATTGAGGAATCCGAAGAACTGTTCATATGCAGTTCCATCTTCTTCCTGATTCTCAAAGTCCTGAAGAAGACTGTCTGTGCTCTGGTCTTCACCATCACCCTGATCCTGACTGTCCTCTGCATCAGATTCGTCCTTTGAATCATCTTTTGAATCTTTGTTGGAATCTGTATCTTTATTTTCACCAAGTGTTACAGTTACAGTTTTTTCTTTATATTCTCCGCCATCTGCAACTTCAAGAGTTACTTCAACTTCTTCGCCTGGCTCATAGTACTCAAGGCGACTTACCAGTTCATCAATGCTGCGTACTCTCTTGCCATCGAATTCTGTAATGATGGATTTTTCTTTGATACCTGCATCCTCAGCTGCGCCACCTTCTGTTACTTCAGAAACAAGCACACCTTCCGGTATTCCGTAATACTGAGAAGCCTCATCACTTACTGTCATACCTGTGATTCCGAGCACACCGTGATTGTCGACTTTATCTCTCGGAGTCTCATTCATCAGATCCTCAAGTGTATCTGTTACATCGGAGATTGCAATTGCGTAACCCATACCTTCAACTTCTGTGGAAGCAAGTTTTGCAGAGTTGATACCGACAACTTCACCATCCATATTCAGAAGTGCACCACCACTGTTACCAGGGTTAATTGCCGCATCTGTCTGAATCAGGTTTGTTGCATCAGAATCTTCATCCTCTTCTAGACCCTCATCATTGAGTTTACGGTTCTTTGCACTGACAATACCGGTTGTTACAGACTGTCCGTAACCAAGTGCGTTACCGATTGCAATGACCTGCTCACCAACTTTCAGATCATCAGAGCTTCCTACCGTAGCTACTGCAATCTGATCCATCGTATCATCAGAAATATCTGAAAGAGCTACAGAAACAACTGCAAGGTCTTTGTCCTCATCATAACCATTTACGGTTGCTTCATAAGTCTCACCATCAATACATGTAACAGATACGGTATCTGCTCCACTTACAACATGATAATTGGTTGCGATCAGAAGGTTGTCATCATTCTTTCCTACGATGATACCGGATCCACTTCCCTCAACTTCCTGCTGAGTAGTGAATCCCTGGCTGCCGCCAAATCCGTAAGCGCCAAGGTAACTCTGTACATCCTGAACAGATTTTGTTGTGATTGCTACAACGGATTTCATTCCTTCTGCAGCGATATCAGAAACATCAAGGCTTCCTTTTGTCTTTGATTCGGAATCATCTTTGCTTTCTTTGTCATCTGATTTCTTATCAGCACTCTTCTTCTTTGATTTTGTCTGAAGAAGTGTGGCATTGTCTTTATTGGATGCAGCTTCTACTGTACTGCTGTTCCATCCGGTAATTGTATTGATTCCTTCAAAGGAGCCTGCTGCAAGACCACCGGCAAGTACTGCACAGAGAGCAATGCCTGCTGCCTTTTTCACTTTTTTTCTCATTCTTTCTTTTGGATCGTTATCATTATTCATATTGTTATTCATATCATTGTTCATCATTACATTGTTATTTTTATCGCTCATCAAAATCCCCTCCTTAGGATCATTACTCTTCACTTTATAAAATCTTCCGGTGAATCGCTATCTCTGTTTCTGTTTTCCTTTTATGTCTAAGAGTATAGGGAGGATTTGTGTTTACTTTGTGGGAAAATTGTGATAAAAGTGTTAATTATGCCATGCAAGACGTTTTACGTCTGCGTGAACATCACCAGTCATCCAGTCTACATCGTTTGTAATCCAGTCCATGATACCGAGCTGGCGCATTTCCCATTCAACCGTCTGCTCTCTTGCTTCAACAGTTTCTTCTACTTCCATGGTTGTATCGATCTCATCATATCCGAAGATATATCCACCGGCACTCCAGATACTGAAATTGCTGTCCGGACCCGGATCTACGGTGTCGCCCCTCTGCGCGATCAGTCCGTCATGACGTCTCTTGTATTCTTCCTCGCATCCGGTTTTAAGTTTTGTCATAAACATTCTGTGACGGATCAGCTCTTTATTCTCTCTTACAATACCAAAGTTGTGGTACATCAGGCGCATGTCTTTGCCCGGTGTGGAAATCCATTCAAAAGTATCTTTGATTTTTGCAGTGATCGCATCTTTCGCTGCGTTTTCTTCTTCACTTAATACTGTACCGTCTTCATTTTCATAGTAACCGAAGATTAAATCTTCTGCGTTCCAGATACTGAAATTTTTTACTTTGTTACGGTCAAGAAAAGCGGTCAGTTCCGGCCAGATCTCGCCCAGTTTTTTGCGGTAGTCGTTCATTCTGCCGGCTTTTACTTTCATTGCAAATGCATGTCTTTCCATAATAAAAAGCCTCCTGTATTTAAATTTTGTCGTACAACTTTGTCGTTTTTATTTTAAGTCCATTCCTGCCAAAAATCAATGATGTAATATCACATTCATTCATGAAACAAAATCTGCGAAAAATACCTTACCATTCCGTCATCGGTCCAGCACAGCATTCCCGCTGCATCTGCCATTTTCTGTGCATCTACGCAGTATGCCGACATACAGGAGTTGTGTTTGTACGGTCCGGCGCTCATGATCAGGACATCTGTTTTGCCATCTGCTTTCATTTTTTCTGCAAGTTCTTCTGTCATTTTGTTCTGCATAAGCTTGTCTTTCTTGTACTGCGACGGATCATGTGCATCTTCCTGCATGGTCTGCAGCACCAGAGTTTTTTCATACTGCAATGCGTGCTGTTTCATCTCCTCCACAGTCCCACTCTCCGGCGGACAGGCCGGATTTACATTGTAACATCCGCATAAATTTTCTTCACAAAACATTCGGTATTCCGGTACAAAAACAAGCTGCGTGGTATCCATGACGGCAGCTCCCGAAAATCCCAGAAAGATTGCCTCCTTCACCAAATCCATATCAAAATCTCCCTTCTGTTGTCATCACGTGATTTTATCTTACACATTAAATAATTCCTTTATCCTTATAATGCCACAAACTGAATTTTGTTGCAATCTTTCAAGGACATGTTATGATTAGCATAAAACCTGCACAGAAAGGAGCACCCATGTACCGTATTTTTATCATCGAAGACGATGAGATCATCGCAAACCTTCTGAAAAAGAATCTCTGTTCCTGGGGATATGATGTCTCCTGCGCACAAGATTTTTCCAATATTATACAGGAATTTGCCCGTCTCGATCCGCAGCTCGTCCTGCTGGATCTGAAGCTGCCATTTTACAATGGTTTTCACTGGTGTGAGGAAATCCGCCGAATCTCTCAGGTACCGATCATCTTTATTTCCTCCGCTGCCGATAACATGAATATGGTCATGGCAATGAGCCGCGGCGCCGATGATTTTATTGCAAAACCATTTGACATGGATGTCCTGACTGCCAAAATACAGGCCATTCTCCGCCGCACCTATTCCTTCGGGACTCCCGGAAATGTACTGGAATATAAAGGTGCTCTCCTCAATCCGCCCCGCTGTACCCTGACCTGGAACGGCCACGATATCGCCCTTACCAAAAATGAGCTCCGCATTCTGGAGATTCTTCTCGAGCACGCTGGCCAAACAGTTTCCAGAGATGCGCTCATGACAAGACTCTGGGAAAGTGACAGCTTCGTTGACGACAACACATTGACCGTAAATATTACCCGCCTGCGCAGGAAACTGGAAGGTGAAGGCCTGAAAGATTTTATCATCACCAAAAAGGGGCTTGGCTACATGGTATAATACAAGAAGCACTGTAAGGTAATTTCTTATATGGAGCAATCACTTTATGAAACTCTTTCTCGACTACCTGAACAAAATAAAATTCCATATCCTGCTGATGATTTTTCCGACAATATTTACAGGGATCATTTTTTTCCTGTATCAGCTGTCGCCTGAACCGGTCCTGTACGTTGCACTCCTCTGGCTTTTGGCAGGACTTACCGCATGTATGACTGGCTTCAGTAACTACAGGAAAAAGCTGCAGCAGCTTACACTTATAGCCACAGCACCGGATATCAATCTGTCCCGCATGGATACACCATCTGATCAGATTGAATCTCTTCAGCAGGATATCATGCATCGTCTGAATCAGATGCGTATGAATGTAGAAACCGCCGGCCAGAAATCTCTGGAAGAAATGACCGATTACTATACCATGTGGGCACATCAGATCAAAACTCCTATCTTTGCCCTGCGTCTGCTCCTTCAGGAAAATCCCTCCGCAAATAAAGAAGCTCTCGCTGAACTTTTCAAGATTGAGCAGTATGTCGAAATGGTTCTCGGTTATCTTCGTACAGAAGACATGTCTTCTGACCTGACACTTTCCTGCTGTTCTCTCGACTCGGTCATCCGCGATCAGATTCATAAATACGCCGGAATTTTTGTTTCCAGGAAGCTTTCCCTCACTTATGACGGAATCTCTGAAAGTGTCCTGACCGATGAAAAATGGCTCGGATTTGTGATCGGGCAGATTTTGTCAAACGCACTCAAATATACCCGTACCGGCGGTATCCATATTTATTTGAAAAATTCTCCTGTCAGGAACTATGTTTCAAACATAACTCCGACAACTCCCATTACACTCGTAATCGAAGACACCGGCATCGGCATTCGTGCAGAAGACCTGCCGCGCATCTTCGAAAAAGGCTACACCGGAGTCAACGGACGGGAAAGCAATCGTGCGACCGGAATCGGTCTGTACCTCTGCAACAAGATCATGAATTGCCTTGGCCATCGCATTTATGCAGTTTCCGAAGAAGGAAAAGGCACGAAAGTTTTTCTGGAATTTTCTCAGGAAAATCTGACGATGTACTGATCTGATGCTGACTATGGAATAAAATTCATCGTAACTGTTCAGTACCCTCACAGTTACGAGTCAAAATGCATTCCAAATCACCTTCGGTGATGGCATTTTTCCTTATATGTCTCGGGATTTTGGCAAAAACATGCCAAAACACCTCGCGGGATACTACCTTCTGAATAGTTACACTTCATCAAATAACTTTTTTGAAATCACCTTACAGAAATGTAAGGTTTTTTCGTATATTGTAACCTGCTTCGATGGCAGAAGCCGGGAAAAATTTCTATACTTGTCTCATCAATCAAAAGAAAGGAGCCCCGGTTATGGCTTTACTTGAAGTAACAAATATCAAAAAAATATACAGCACCCGCTTTGGCGGAAACAAAGTGCAGGCACTTTCCAATGTCACTTTTTCTGTAGAAGAAGGTGAGTTCGTCGCGATCATGGGCGAATCCGGTTCCGGAAAAACCACACTGCTCAACATCCTTGCATCTCTCGACCGTCCGACATCAGGAGAAGTTCTTCTCGAAGGAAAAAACATCGTCCACCTTACAGAAAAAGAAATCTCCGCTTTCCGAAGAAAAAATCTCGGTTTTGTTTTTCAGGATTTTAATCTTCTGGACACTTTTTCCTTACGCGACAACATTTATCTCCCACTCGTACTTGCCGGAGAAGATTACCGCGAAATGGAGCAGAAAATCCGACCGATTGCAAAAACACTTGGAATTACAGAGCTTCTGGACAAATTTCCATATGAAGTTTCCGGCGGCCAGAAACAACGTGCAGCTGTTGCAAGAGCACTGATCACAAACCCGAAACTGGTTCTTGCTGATGAACCGACCGGCGCACTCGACTCCCGTGCTGCATCTGCACTTCTTTCCATGTTTGGCGAGATCAACGAGGAGGGACAGACCATTCTGATGGTCACACACAGTGCACAGGCAGCAAGTCACGCATCCAGAGTACTTTTTATTAAAGACGGAGAAGTTTTTCATCAGATCTACAAAGGCAGTAAATCCCGTCAGGAAATGTATCAGATGATTGCCGACACACTTACTATACTGACGACGGGCGGTGAATATCATGCGTAAAGGAATTTTTTCAAAACTGGCCATCCAGAATATCCGCAACAATAAAAGTACCTACATTCCTTACATGATCACCTGCATCTTCTGCATCGTCATGATCTATATGATGGAATTCCTTCGTGACTGCCCGACACTTGATCAGGCCGTCCGCCATGCTGCCGAAGTCCGCATGATACTTTCCACCGGAGAAATCATTGTTATTATCTTCTGTGTGATCTTTTTGATCTACAGCAACAGTTTCCTGATGAAACGAAGACAGAAAGAAATCGGACTTTACAATGTTCTCGGTCTGGAAAAAACACATATCGGCATTGTTATGCTGCTGGAAACAATTATCACAACCGTGATCTCCCTCACAGCCGGAATCGCAGCCGGAATTCTTGGCAGCAAACTTGCGCTCCTTCTTCTGCTTCGACTGCTTCATATTCCCGCTGTACTTGGATTTTATGTTTCATTAAAGGGAATTGTTATCTGTATGGTGATGTTCGGCGGAATTTTTTTACTGATTCTGTTCTTAAATCTTGCCAAAATCCGCCTGAACCGTCCCGTCGAACTGCTTCACGGCAACAATACCGGTGAAAAAGAACCTAAAGCAAAATGGCTTATGGCTCTGATCGGCTTTGTCTGCCTTGGCATCGGTTATTACCTCGCCATCACAACAGAGTCTCCAATCAGTGCAATTTCCATTTTTCTTCTTGCGGTAATTCTTGTTATGGCAGGAACTTATCTGCTCTTTACTGCAGGCAGTATTGTGATTCTGAAATTTCTTCGCCGCAGAAAAAAATTTTACTACAAAACCGGCAATTTTATCAGCATCTCCGGCATGCTTTACCGTATGAAACAGAATGCGGTCGGTCTGGCAAGCATCTGTATTTTAAGTACCGGCGTTCTGTTGATGATCTCCATGACGGTCTCCATTTACTTTGGCATGAATGATATTATGGTAAACCGTTATCCATACGATACGGATCTTTCCATTACCAGTGTCAGCGAAGAAGAATGTCAGACTGCCATAGATGCTTTTGAAAAAGCAATTTCCGATAATGCTGTTCCTGTAGATAAAAAAGCAGAAGAAATCTATCTCACGATCATCAGTCATTTAGATAACGGGCAGATTCAGATTGCAGAACCAAATACATTACGCGATTCTGCTTCCGTACTGACGCTCTCCCTTGTACGTCAGTCAGAATATGAAAAACTGACCGGAACAGATCCTGCATTACAGGATGGTAAGATTCTTGCGTGGGCTTCAAATATTTTTGAAAAATCAGATTCTCTCACTGTCAATGATTCCGTCTTTTCTGTAAAAAAATGGCTGGCGGATTCTCCTCTGACCTGTGGACGGGATATTATCTATGGTAATGCTGTATTTGTCGTCACTGATTCTGATTTTGAAAAATTTGACAAGATGCGTACAGAAATGTATAAAGATGCCTCCTCATCTCCTGCCGGACAGGATCTGACTGTTCATCTCGGTCTGGACATCACCGGTTCTGATTCAACAAAAATCGCCTATGGCACACCGGTACTGGATGCAATAAAGGCTCTGAAAGATAATGGACAACTGTCTGATAACTCCTGGATCACTTCCGGAATACGTGCGCAGGAATACGATTCCTACTATGCAGACAACGGTTCTCTTCTATTCATTGGAATATTCCTCGGTTCTCTTTTCCTCATGGGAACTGCCATGATCATCTACTACAAACAGATTTCAGAAGGATACGAAGACCAGAACCGATTTGAAATCATGCAGAAAGTAGGATTGAGTCACCGGGAAGTCAGAAGTTCAATCCGCCGCCAGATCCTGATGGTATTTTTCCTTCCTCTCCTCATGGCAATGCTTCATATTTCGATGGCATTTCCACTGATCCGCCGGATGCTCCTGCTCTTCGGCATGACAAACACAAAACTGTTCATCGGCTGTACTGCCGGAACAGTACTGATCTTTGCTCTGGTATACGGTCTGATCTACATCATGACTGCAAAATCTTATTATCATATCGTGGAACGAAAATAGAATTTAATAAACTAAACAAGGCCCCTCACCTGCAGAATTTCATCTGTAAGTGAAGGGCCTGTATTATTTCCTGATTGATCTTATTTCAAAATCAGATATTCAGAAGGTCACTGAATACTTTCAGTGCGCCGTCTGTTTCGTGTGCAAGAACACGTTTTGCAAGGACTTTACCAAGCTGTACACCTTCCTGATCGAAGCTGTTTAAGTTCCACAGGAATCCCTGGAACATAACCTTGTTTTCGAAGTGAGCAAGAAGTGCACCAAGGCTTGCCGGATTTACCTGCTCGCCGATGATAATGCTGGACGGACGTCCGCCTTCGAAGTTCTTGTTATTGTTATCATCTGCTTTACCGCATGCAAAAGCCACGATCTGAGCTGCAACGTTTGCGCAGAGTTTCTGCTGGCTTGTGCTTCCCTGGATCACTACATCTGTATCCATCTGATTGTTCTTAAATCCGATGAACTGAAGCGGTACGATATCTGTTCCCTGATGAAGGAGCTGATAGAAGGAATGCTGACCGTTTGTTCCCGGTTCACCGAAGATTACCGGTCCTGTCACATAATCTACAGGCTCACCAAAACGGTTAACGGATTTTCCGTTGGATTCCATATCAAGCTGCTGTAAATGTGCCGGGAAACGGCTCAAAGCCTGTGAATACGGAAGTACTGCTGTGCTCGGATATCCGAGGATATTTCTCTCGTATACACCGATCAGTGCATCCAGCATAGCCGGGTTCTGCATTACATCCTCATTCTTTGCAAGTTTGTCTTCTTCTGCTGCACCTTCCAGGAACTGTGCAAATACTTCCGGTCCGAATGCCAGAGATAATACAGCACCACCAACAGCAGATGTAGAAGAATAACGTCCGCCGATATAATCATCCATAAAGAATGCTGCAAGATAATCATCACTCTTTGCAAGAGGAGAAGTCTCACTTGTAACGGCGATCATATGTCTGGAAGCATCCAGACCAGCGTTCTTAAGTGCGTCTTTAACGAAGGATTCATTTGTCAGTGTTTCAAGAGTTGTACCTGATTTGGATACCAGTACAAAAATGGAATGTGCTACATCAATTGTACTCAGAACGCCTGCTGCATCGTCCGGGTCTACGTTGCTGATGAATTTGGCTTCCATTTTGAATTTGTCGTTTTTCTTTGCCCAGTTTTCAAGAGCAAGGTACATTGCGCGAGGACCAAGGTCACTTCCGCCGATACCGATCTGAACAACAGTTGTAAATTTCTCACCTGCTGCATTTGTGATCTGACCTGCATGTACTTTGTTTGCAAAATCAGCGATCTTCTGCTGCTGTTCTACATAGAAAGCACGCTTGTCCACGCCATCTGCTGTAACAGTATCTCCAAGCTGTCCACGGGTAAGCTGATGAAGAACAAGACGTTTTTCACCTGTATTGATCACTTCTCCATTATAAAGAGCTGCATATTTTTCTGTAAGCTGAGCTTCTTTTGCAAGTTTCTTAAGAGCTTCCAGTACATCATCATCTACCTGCTTTGCAGCATAGTTATATGCCATTCCTGCTGCCATCGGTACGCTGTAATTCTTTACACGCTCTGCACCGTTCTCGCCGGTCATCACTTCTGCAAGATTTACTTTTTTTACATTGGAAAGCTCTTTGTATGATTCAAGAGTATCCAGATTGTTCCAGGTAATCATAATCAGATTCCTCCTTAAAATTAAATATTCCTGCTGTTTCAGGATTCATTCTCAATCTCTTTGATTATAATATCAAATGGGGGTAAATTCAACCCCGCAGTTCCACACTCATCTCATGCCATGCCTCGCCGCCCCAGACAGACCCTCCGATACCATGATCTTTGAAGCCGAACTTCTGATACATTTCTACTTTATCCGGCAGGCAGGTCAGGATCAGTTTTTCTCTGCCGTTTGCTTTTTCACGTTCTTTATAGCAGCGCACCAGTTCCCTTGCCAGTCCCTGACGCTGATATTCCGGAAGTACATCCAGTCCCAGAAGCATGATATTCTTTCCATTCGGATCATGCACCTCTGCATCTGTAAAAAAATCATCCGTCAGATGTTCTCTGTCTGTGGCAAGTCCGTTAAGAAATCCTGCAATTCGTCCTGTAGTACGATCTTCTGCTACAAGAAAAAGCTCCGGTGCTTTATCCACACGTTTTTCCATGTGTTCATAAGAACATGCTTCATTTGGCGGAAAACAGATCTTCTCTATCTCTGCTGCCTGTGCGATTTCCTCCTGACGTATATTTCTAAAAATATACTTTTCAGTTAATCTACTCGTGTCGTTTTTCTCTGTCATAACTTGTCACTCCATTTTATTTATCCTGAATTATAATTTCTTGTACAATATTACCATTTTTACGTATCATATGCCACCAACAATTAAACACACACCCGTATTCTCTCAGTCGCAGTTCACTCTTATATATAGTTTTTTCGATAGTCATACCGATTAAGTATGTATTTTTTCTTTACATGCAATATAAAAGGGTATAACATGGAAGTACACTAATATTATATAAAGGCGGGTAAAATTATGGACTATTCAATTAACACAAAATGCGTTCAGGCCGGTTATACGCCGGGCAACGGAGAACCTCGACAGATTCCGATCTATCAGTCAACTACTTATAAATATGATACAAGTGAAGATATGGGCAAACTGTTTGACCTCGAAGCATCCGGTTATTTTTATTCCAGACTTCAGAATCCGACAAATGATTATGTTGCTGCAAAAATCACCGCACTCGAAGGCGGCACTGCCGGAATGCTGACTTCTTCCGGTCAGGCTGCAAACTTCTTCGCAATTTTTAATATCTGCGAAGCAGGCAGCCACATTGTTTCCTCCTCTTCCATCTATGGCGGTACATATAACCTTCTTGATGTCACCATGAAAAAAATGGGGGTTGATGTTACTTTCGTTGATCCGGACTGCACCGAAGAAGAATTAAATGCTGCTTTCAAAGACAACACAAAAGCCGTTTTTGGTGAATCTATCGCCAACCCGGCACTGACTGTCCTCGATATCGAAAAATTTGCAAAAGCTGCACACGCACATGGCGTGCCGCTTATTGTGGACAACACCTTCCCGACACCGGTAAATTTACGTCCGATCGAATGGGGTGCTGATATTGTTACTCATTCCACGACCAAATATATGGACGGTCACGGCGCTGCACTCGGTGGTGCAATCATTGATGCCGGCAAATTTGACTGGATGGCTCACGCAGACAAATTCCCGGGGCTCTGCACACCGGATGATTCCTATCATGGAATTACCTATGCAGAAAAATTCGGCAAAGAAGGTGCTTTCATCACCAAATGCACCTCTCAGCTTATGAGAGATCTGGGATGTGCACAGTCTCCGCAGAGTGCTTTTATACTGAATCTTGGTCTGGAATCTCTTCATGTACGTATGCCGCGCCATGTAGAAAACGGACAGGCTGTTGCTGAATTCCTTGAACAACATGACAAAGTGGAATTCGTCAACTACCCGACACTTCCATCCAACAAATACTATGAAATTGCCAAAAAATATATGCCAAACGGCGGATGTGGTGTTGTATCCTTTGAATTAAAAGGCGGTCGTGCCGCAGCAGAAAAATTCATGAAAAATCTGAAACTTGCTGCCATCGAAACACATGTGGCAGACGCAAGAACCTGCTGCCTGAACCCGGCAACCTCCACGCACAGACAGATGAACGATGAACAGCTTGCCGCTGCCGGAATCCCGGCCGGACTGATCCGTATCTCCTGTGGCCTGGAAGATAAGAATGACCTGATTGCAGATATCGCCCAGGCACTGGATGCAATCTGAAAATAAGAATTTTTAATTAACTGAAAACACCGGGTGCGTCATTGACACACCCGGTGTTATTGGTTTATTTCTTTATTTTGACTTTCTTTGCAGAACTCCATTCGGAATAATAGGTTACTCCGGATACTTTTTTGTAGGAGCGTACTTTCACAGAATAAGTTGCTTTCTTTTTGAGTGATTTAAGCACTTTGTTCAGTGTTTTATTTGACTTGACAGTAATTGTTTTCTGTTTTTTACCAGTCTTATAATTCACCTGATATCCGTTTGCTTTTGTATTCCTTGTCCATTTTACAGTTGCTTTCTTTGACGCGTTGTTCTTGACAGATGAAATGCGGTTCTGTTTGAGATAATAATACGTTTTTCCAACATATGCGCCTTTTATGCTTCCTTTATAAGCGCAAACTGCATATGTGTATTTTCCACCATTTGTCTTTGCACCGGTATCTGTATATGCAGCTGTTGCTCCGTTGGTAACCGTCTTGATTGCCTTATATCCGCCTTTTCCGTACGCTCTGTAGATGATATAGCCCTGTGCTCCACTGACTCTGTTCCAGGTCAGTTTTATGCCTTTCTTCGCATTTGCAATTGATGTGATATTTACTGTATCAAGTTTTTCAACTACAGGGGTTACCGGCTCCTTCTGCTTTTCAACAATCTGGAAGGACACGGTTTTAGTGTCTGTGTAATTTCCGATACCGGTAACAGAAACACTTGCTTCTCCCACACGGTTGTTGTCCTGATATTCCAGACGATAATCTGTGCCCTCACTTAAAGTGGTATCTTCCAGAAGTACCGTCACTTCCGGTTTTACTTCTTTTCCGTCATAAATATATGTAGAAGCAGCCAGCTTAACTTCGCAGGATTTGATGTTTTTAAGAAATCTCGTAGTGCGTGATATTTCTTCTTCACAAAGTGTACATCTCTGTACCTCATCATATTCCACATCGCCGTTTTCCAGTGTTTTCTGATTCTCTATCATCTGTTCGATGACATGATTTTCATTGACACCAACTGCAACCATCGTACTGGCTTCTTCATGGTTTGCATCACCGGAAACAGTTACTTTGATCAGTGCAAGGCCAGCTTTTTTACCCGTAACTGTTGTCTCATTGATATCAACCAGATCAGGAGTGGAGTTTTTAAGAGAGATATCACCGATTCCATCTGCCTGAATTTCCGTTGAAGCCTTGACATGAATCTGCTCATCCGTGCTTGCAGCCGAAACAGCCTGTTTTGCTTTTGCAATAGTAAAGCCTTTTTCCACTGTTCCTTTAATGCTGACATCTCCTGTTTTTGCAGTTATGATGACTTTTGCATTTCCTGCATTAACATTATCCGCATAGGTAACTGTATAATCTTCTTCACTTACAATTCCGTTGCTGTTTTTTACAGTAATCTTTGGTGTTTTTTCTTTACCGTCATAAGCTGTTTTATGGTAAGAAAGTGTAACCGTACAGTCGCTGAGAGCTGTCTGACCTGACATCGGAATTTCTTCTGTATATTTTGCATCACAGTCGGCGCACTTGTACTCTATCGTTCCTTTTGACAGATAAGTAGCCTGTTTGGTAACTGTTCCTTTATCCCATTTATGCGGTGCCAGATCTGTCTCTTTGCCTTTATAGCTGTCTCCACAGTCTGTGCAGGTATATGTGATAAAGCCTTTTGTTGTACAGGTAGATTCTGTTATGGTCTCTTCATAATTGTGTCCCTTTGCCCTGCGGATATCTGACTTCGTTTCATAATCACAGTTTTCGCAAGTCAGAAGTGTGTAACCTTCTTCGGTACAGGTTGGGTCTTTCACCGTGCGTTTATATGTATGGCCTGTTGCACTCTTATAATCAGATACATACTCATTTCCACAGACATCACAGATATTTTCTGTATATCCTCTGGAAACACAGGTTGGAGCAACAACCTTTTTCGTATATTTATGGCCGGACGCTCCCACATAATTATCCGTATAGGTATATCCACAGTTTTTACAGGTATAAACTGTATATCCTCGCTCTGTACAGGCAGGAGCTTTAACTGTTGCTTCGTAATCATGCTCCAGAGGATCTGTATATGTATCATAATAAGTATAATCACAGTTTTTACACTGATGTCTCGTATATCCCTGTATCTGGCAGGTCGCCGGTACTACTATGTCCTCCATAACATGTTCTTTACGCGGTATGATATTTTCACGTTTTGTATTTCTGCAGACTGCACAGGTGTAAACTGTGTATCCGTCTCTTGAGCAGGTAGGTTCGATTACTTTGCCCTCATCATACTTATGGGCATTCAGGTCTATCTCCAGTTCGGTTCTGATTTCTTCGTTACAGACACTGCAGACCTGAACATCGTAACCTTTTTCATTACAGGTTGCATCTTTATGATCTTTCACTGTCAGCTTATGTCCCGTAGCCGGAATCACACCTGTAGAAGCCTGTCCACACTTGTCACAGGTGAAAGATTTCTCCCCGTCTGTGGTACAGGTTGCCGGAGTGATCACCGTGTAGTCTTCGGACATGTGAATTGGATTCGGAGTGATATTATAGGAACTGTTACTCAGGAAATTCTGTGCCTCAGAGGAATTCCATGTATCATTGCAGGCATAGTAGGTAATTTTTCTTGGCCCGTGAAAATCCATTTCCAGCATAGAATTGAAATTTCCAAAATCTCCTAAAAATACGAGTTCATCAACACTTCCACAAAATGCTGCTAATTTTATTGTTATTACATTTGCCGGTATCTGGATGCTCTTAAGTGAATCACAGTATGCAAATACATAATCTTCAATATTCTTAAGCTTGCTGTCCTTCTCAAATTCTACTGCTTCTAAATTTGTACAACTATAGAATGCTTCCGATAATATACTAATTACCGTTGCAGGTATTGTAATCCTATCTAATTTCTTACAATTTTGAAATGCATATCCTTCTATAATCGTTACCCCAGCAGGTATTGTGGTTTTCTCTAAACTTGTACAACCCTGAAACAGCTTTCTGGAAATTTTTTCTATCTGTATCTCCTGTGCAAATATACACTGTGTCATTCCACTGCACATTGCAAATGCAGCTTCTCCAATCTCAGTAACACTAGAAGGGATTCCGACCTTCGATATTTTTTTACATTTTGCAAAAGCATACGCACCTATCGTCTGAAGATAATTTGGAAGCTTGTCTCTTGTTAATTCAAGATTTTCACATCCCAGAAATGCACTTCTTCCTATAGTTTTCACATTTTCATGAAAAACAATTTCCCTGATTTCTTTACCACAGTTAAACGCGTAATCTCTGATACTGGTAACCTCGTCCGGAATTACCAAACGCTCCAGCAATTCGCCATCTACATAATATTTGATTGTCGGACTCTTACTGGACAGCTCAATATCCTCACTTGAAAAGAAATTAGGACCTTCTTCCATACTAAGCCAACTGGTCAGATCTTCAATATATACTGCATTTACAGTACTGTTTGACCCAAAAGCGTATTTGTCACACCTTTTTAAACTTGCAGGAATCCGGATGCTTCTCAGACCTGTGTCCGAAAATGCTCCATTTCCTATATAAGTCAATTTTTCAGGCAGTTCTATTTTCTCTAATGTTTTGCAGCCACTAAATACATATGATTCTATTGTAGCTAAATTAGCAGGTAATTTTACTTTTTCTAATACTTTGCAATCAGAAAATGCACTCTGACCTATCGTTTTAATGCCATCATCAAGCTCTGCCCATTTCAGATTGCTCAATCCGGAAAAAACACATGTTCCTATATCTGTAATTCCCTTTTTAATTTTTACCCCTTTAAAGTATGGTCTGTATTCTCCCCACGGTGCTGTTGTTATTCCATAATTGCTTCCCTCATACCTGGTTCCATAACCTTTCATACTTACATCCGCGTCCGTATTTGGTGCAATCTCCAATACTCCATCCGGTGTGATTCCCCAGAAAATATTGTCATCATCGCCACAGACAATATATGGTGCCGGAATCACTTCTTCAATTACCTCACCGCATTTCTGGCAGGTCTTTGTTAAAGTACCGGTCTGATCACGCTCTGCCGGTTTTGTTACCACATTATTCCATTTATGCGTCGTTCCATAAGCCTTGGTAACTGCAAATCCCCAGTCATCTGTACTGTAGTCTGTTGTCAGTTTCAATGTCGCGGAACTTCCCGGTACAATCACGGTCTTTCCTGCAAGTTGATCATTGATAAACTTCTGATACAGTTCTCCATCTTCTTTATAAATATAGAAAAAGTCATCATAGTTTGTTTCAAACTTCGTTTTCGCATCAAAAGTCAGGATGATTTCTTCTGCACCTTCCATGGATACCGTCCAGTCTGTCGATGTCTCTGTATTGTACGGATGATCTGACTGAAGATCTGTCGTGTCAATACAGTTGATACAATTATTATAATCTTTGCCGACATTGCCACACACAGAACAGGTTGCATCATAATATGCGGTATTGTCCTTGGTCGGATAATTCTTGCCATCCGTCTGGATCTGCATTTCATTATTTGTACGCACATAACTATGGTTCGTATTTGCCGTTATTCCATTTATTGTACAGCAAGGTTCCCATGTTACATCTGTATAAGCTGCTCTGAATGCATCTGTCCATGTAACATCTGCTTCTTTATAATAAACACTTACTTTCGCAGTCCCGGTAAATGCAGGAATTACTGTCGGCGCATTTCCAGAATAATAAAGATCTGTCTCAGCCTTTGAACAATTTTGAAACGCATCTGCACTGACTGTCCGCAAAGTGTCCGCACTGATGAAAACTTTCGTAAGTTTCGTCCCATCTGCAAAAGCTCCGCTTCCGATTTCTGTGATACCGCTCTGAATCGTTACAGTAAAGACCTGTGTCATATCCCACGGATAGTTATCCTGACCATTGTCCTTCTCAATTGCGCCTGAACCGCTAAACTGCAGATTTCCGGCATCTGAAAGCGACCAGTTTACACCTGTGGCAAGCGTACCACTGGCTGTGATCGTCTCTCCCGTCTGCACTGCCACTTCATTTTCTGAGAAAATATCCTCTGCTTCTGTAAATTCTATTTCCGCATTCTCATCTGTTTCATCCTGTGAAGATACATCTGTCGGATTTTCTTCCGTAATCTCTACTTCATCTGTATCCCCGTCTGTGAATGCGACTTCATCATTCTCTGCTTCTGAGGCTTCATTCACACTGATGTTTGCATTGTCATCTGCAGATGCATTTACTTCGGCAGCTTCACTCTGAACAGCCACTTCATCTTCACTGCCACTTTCTGTTTCTTCTACATATGTCGTGTAATCACCTGTCATATCAGCGTCTGCATAAACAACAGCACTGTTTAAAACCATCATACCAGCCAAGAGCATAGATATTATTCGTTTTTTCATAGACTTCTCCTTATAATGTGTATAATGTTTCTTATAGTATCACAAAATAAGGAAATATCTAATTACCTGCCTGCATAGAAACCGGATTCTACTTTTTATACAAATTACAGTGTTGCTTTTTATGCACTTTTCTATTAGGCAAACTATCATCCCCTATAGTTTTTCCTGCAAAAGAAAAAGGAACTCCATGCTTTTCAGCACAAAGTTCCCTTGAATCATTATTTAACTATTTTGCAAGTACGTATGCCCCAAACACTACAGGTACTGCCATCATCACTGCAATTACTGAACTCTGAATGAGAAATGCAGCCACACAGGTAAAGATTGAAAATACGATTATTTTCATCCACGCATCTGCTTTCAGTTTTCTTTTTTTTATCAATATACAGGATATGATCAGTACTGTCAGAAAAATGAGCAATACTATAAACAGCACTGCTGCCAATAATAAAACAGTTATTTCAGCCATGCCACTGAATACGGTTCCCAAAATGCGTGGAACGATCAAATATCCACTTATGTAGTCATCGCTTCCGCCGGTCATTGCAGTTATATTAACCCCTGTCATAGTGGCATCTCCTGCTATCTTGCAAAATAATATCGCCCCGATTTCCAAACATGAGAGAATCACCATATATATCCCGATCAGTATTGTTGAGAATGATGTAGCTTTTGATACTTTTTCCATATGTTCTTCCCTTTTTGATTGAACACATCTGACAGATCTACTGTTCTTTTTCCATCTTTGGACTTGCCGAAAAACAGTCATCCGGTATTTTCGTCAGACTTTCCGGCATATCTACCTGTTCCAGATTATCACAGAAAGAAGCAAATGTTGACGGTAATTCCGTTATTCCTTCACCCAATGTGATCTTTTTGATTTTTGATCCGGAAAAGGTTCCGAATCCTTCAAAAATACATTCCTTTCCAAAGACAGCTTCTTCAAATCCGGAGTCCATGAAGCAACAACCTTTTACTGTTGAACCATCTCCTATATGTATGTATCCCCCGGCTCCTGCCCCACAGAAAGCAGAATCCCAAAGATAATTTTCACTGGCAGGCAGCTCCACATCTCTCAGGGCTGTACAATCTCTGAATGCAGATCCTGCAATTTCTACTCCCTGATTACCGAAAACCACCGTTTCCAGACTGGTACATCCTGAGAAAGCATAGTCCCCGATCCAGGTCAGCGAATCCGGAAGTGTTATTTTTTTCAGACCGGTGCAGCCCTCGAATGCTGAAACGTCAATATAGCGCATTCCTTCCGGAACTTCAACAGAAGTAATCTTTGTATTATCCTTAAATGCCAGCGAAGCAACACCACTCATTACTGTGTCTTCAATGCTGGAAGGCAGAACAAGCTCCGTTCCTTCTCCTGTATAACCACTCAGCTCCTCATAGCCATTTTTCTCATAGCCACCATTATCCTGCTGTTCTTCTTCAATCTGTTTCAGGTCAATCTCCAGACTTTCCAGCAATGTTTTCATCTCTTCTCTGTCCAGGAATTTCCAGAGTTCTTCTTCCGGACAATCAGGAATACTCACCTGTATGCTTAAAATATACTGATCTGTCAGATCTCTGTAAAGGGTAATGGCCCCTTCCTCCCTGCGGCATGCCACATAGTAATGGCTTTCTCCCACATCTGTTTCTTTTATTTCTCCGTCTGCCTTATTTTCTGCAATTTTCTTTGCATCCGGAAAGTGAATGATCTGAATATTCAGGTTACCATCATAAGCACAGTGAATCTTTCCATTCACAAAGAACTCTGCATATTCTTTTCCCTGCCACCGGGTTGGCAGTTTCACGGAAATTCCTTTGGCAGTTACCTCTTCATACTCAATTCCTTCCTGGAATTTTATTCCCTTCAACACCGTCTGTATCAGCTTATCTTCCATCACAGTATAGATATCATCAAAACGCTCTGTTGTTTTTACTTCAATCTTCAGACCGTCCCAGTTTCCCACATAATGATCCTCATATTTCAGAATTGCAGCATATTCTCCGCTTCCCAGATATACTGCTGTCTGATCTGGTCCGTTTTTAGCTTCATCCAGATTAGAGCTGAATACAATTGCATTCATCCCACTGATGGTGGTTTCTTCTTTTTTTACCTGCTTTGCTCCTCCTTCACGGTTGCTCTGTGCATATTCAAGCTCCGTAATGCGATTTGAAAGCTGTCCGGCTGTTATAGGTGCAAGTGTCATTGTCCATTTCCCGTCCGGATCTGCAAAGTCCAGATACTGATCTTTTTCTGTCGGTTCTTCCGCTTCATAGGGAAGAGTAACCGTAAATTTCCCCTCCGCATAATCATATTCTTTATACTCCGGCAGTGGTGTTGGTGTTGCCGTAGGTGCAGGAGTTGCTGTGGGCGCTGCTTCTTCAGGCTTTTTCTCACCACATGCACATAAAAGACAAACACACAAAAATACCATCGGAAGCATCACTTTTTTTAAACTTTTCATACCCTTTTTCCTCCTCTCACTCACAGCGCTTTTATTATGAGTTAAGACTCTGTCCGCAATATTCACAATTGCTCAGACGTCCTTTTATTACCTGGTTCTTTGCACCACAACTGGTACAGGTAACTGTGATATAAATCTTTTCATTTACACGTCTGTTTGGTGCAGTAATCATAATATAATTTCCTTCTCTGTCTATCTGGATATTCCGGATATATCCCCTGGCAATAAATTTTTCAAGTTTTTTTACTGCACCTTTTCCCATCTCCTGCTCAAGTTTTTCAAATGAGACCGTATTCTGGGCATAAGATTCAAACCAGCAGGCAATTTCCCTGGCCTTTTTCATCCTCAATGCTTTCTGGATTCCCCGGAAAGTCGGATACAGAAACAATAAACAGAGCAGAATCTCTGTTGCTGCCATTCCCCAGCGACCTTCACCTATATACTTCTCCGATGCACCAATGGCTCCCAGGGATAAAAGCATACAGAAGCCATGCATCACCTGACGGATCATAATAATAAACCACATTGTCTCCTACTGCATAATAATGTTCTTTTGTAAAATAATCCTCATGATCCGTTCCCAGAACAAATACCGGACAATTTCTTCCTTCAATGTACTCCTCAGTACCTGTATACCACAGAGACATACCAAGGCCAAGGTAATAACTGACTTCATCTGTTTCTGAAAGCTGTTCTCTGGCAATCCTGATGTCCAGTTCCGAATCATACCCTGGATCATACTCATCCCAATTATAATATATGGAGAAGTCATAGCAGTGAGTTTCTGCTGCAAGATGTCCATCCTTTAACGACACCATAGGATGGTATTGCACACTCATATTCTGCTTCTGTACCGAAACCATCACATTGGAATGAATTTCACTCACATTGCAGCGCAGGATAATGATTTCATTCTCCTGTCCCATATAGTATGGGGCGTTCAGATCATCCAGATATTCCCCTTCTTCCGTAGGATGAGCCGGATAAACACTGACCCTGCAATCATCCCCCGGGACAATGGCATAAATTTCATATCCCCCTGCATCAACCACCGTTCCATTCTGTAAAAAAGGATAAGCGGCTGCCACTTCTCCCTGTCTGGTATATTCAAGTATCTCTGCTGTCTCTGCACCTTCATAGGTATATCCCAGAAATGCCATTCCGGCCTGACATTCATTTTCTCTGATAATGTCCTGCAGAATTGCCAGATTCTCATCTGACCCAGACGCTTTAGCAGATACTTCTCTCATACCTCCACCATGAATACCAACAGAAAACAGTACCGCACAAACACATACAGAAGCCAAATATTTTTTCATACTCTCATCTCCCTTCTTGTCAGACATGTTCTGGCCTGTTTTTCTCCGCAGATATCACTGATTTTCCTATCAAATAAATCCCATACCTTGTCCTCTTTAATGTTCTCCCCGGACTCTTTTTTGATTTAATTTTATGAGATGATTTTTTCATCTATATTATACGTGAACGCTCAAATATTTACACTAGCACTTCTGACAGTATCCTGCGCCTTACGCAGAATAATCCGTTTACATTCAAAAAATTACTCTCTATTAGTGGCACCTTATAAAGTACCGCCAATGGCAGTGGCAAAGAGTCTTCGTATCTTACGAAATGAAGGCTCTTTTTCTATTTCAGAAACTGTAATAGTAATATGGGGACGGTGTTTTTGGCTTTTTTACCGTCCCCGGTGGTAGAAAAAAGAAACCGAATGGATTTCTCCACTCGATTTCTCTGATTTTACTGTCTGCTTCTGTCCATTCCACTTCTGGTGTAGTATTGCTTCTTACTCTCGTACATTCTTTCATCTGAAGCTTTTGAAATATCAAATATGCTGTTCCACTTGCGCTCCGAACTGAAGACATATCCGTACGAAACCGCCATCGACTCGACAAATTCTCCATGCCAGCTTGCCACTCTCTGCTCAAATGCTCTCAGAAGGTTTTCAAACTGCGGTATATCTTTTGTAATGATGACAACGAACTCGTCACCGCCCACTCTGTATACCTTGCCATGTTCACTGAAACTGTTCTTCATACAATCCGCAGCGGCCCGTATAAGCTCATCACCTGCCGCATGTCCGAAGGAATCATTAGCGTTCTTGAGTCCATTAATATCCATAGAAACATACACCCACTCCTTAGTAAGGTCGAGCTTGTTTATGTCCTCCTCATACGCACGTCTGTTGTAACATCGGGTAAGTTCGTCCGTATTCGACGTATAACGGAATTTCTCCTTTTCGTACTTCTCTTGCATGACCTTCGACAGCATATATACCATACAGCACGAAGCCAGAGTCAGATATATTCCAACTATAAGAATAGCAAAAAGACTTCCCTGCAGATAATAAGAATCCTCTACCATTACAGCAACAATATATGCCCCGTTCTGTTTCTCCACGCACCGATACTTCCGCATATCAATGCTGTCAATTTCCTGTCCTATTTTGCTGCTGTCTGTAGCTCCGGCTACGATCTTTGTATCTGCATCCGCAACCAGAATCTCCATTCCCTTGTAAACCGGCATATTCGCAACTACATTAGAAACCTCATTCTGCTTGGCCTCGTTAAGAAGGCGTTTCGGCTCAATGCCGACCTGGATCATTTTGTTTCCCGCTTCATTCCAGGTGATCGCATACATCATTTCTTTAGCCTCGGAGGTATTCGGCGTAACGTCCTGGCACATGGTAAGCTTCTTATCCTTAAGCATTGGTTTAAAATATGCCATCTGCTCTCCGGAATCAAAGCTATAACCAAAATATTTTGGCACCGAACCGCTGTAAATATAACCTTTTGTGTCAAACAAATGTATCTCATCCACAGATATCAACGCCGCAATCTTCTGTAACTCGTCGACATCATATTCTACCTCTGGTTTTGCATCGATAATATAAGAAACCGCCTTAGCTCTTACTATATAATCGTCTTTCAGCGATTTGATAAGCGCTTCTTCACTCGCATCATTTTTATCGAGTACGGTGATAACACGATCCAGAAGTACTTTTGACGTCCGGTCTGAGTTTTTGTCATTAACATACTTTAGAATAAATCCTTCCAACAATAACGCCGCAGCAATTATCGTGATGGCAAGAATTATAAGTTTTCTCTTTTTCATATCATAAGTTTTTTCCGATATCCTCCAGTTCTTTCAATGAATTTTCATCTTTCGCAAGATCTGTTTTTTCACTGGCATAATATGATTTCTGAAAAAGCATATCCCATGACAGATAATCAGCCATGCAGTCGAACTGTTTGTTGATCAGCTCATACTGTATGCTGTCAACCGGTGAACCTCCAACAGCAATCACACCGACTTTCTTGTTTTTCAACTGCAGTCCACGGCAATAGCATTTGTCGATCACAAGCTTCAGCTGCGCCGACATCCCCCACCAATATACAGGTGTTGTAAAGAGAATCATATCAGCTGCTGCAATCTTATCAATTGTTGGATTTGTATCATCATTATCTACACATCCCTTATGGCATTGACAGGCACCGCAACCCTTGCACGGAGCTATCTGCAGTTTATCCGGCTCAATTACTTCAATTTCATTCTTCTCAGAAGCACCTTTTATAAGTGCATTGATTGCTGTTAATGTATTTCCTTTTCTGGCGCTTCCATTAATAATTATAATTTTCATATACGTCCTCCCGTTTTTTACAATTTTATATGCTATGATGATTATATCATTCCTATAATGAATTGTATCATAAAAACGAAATTTCCGATTATTTCTTTTTCTCACGGAATCTGTCAGTCCATATAGTTCTGAATCGCATTTTGCAGGTACTCTTTATACTGCTGCCGTACATCTTCCGGTCCGACAATCCGCATCCCGGATCCGATGCCGGTAATCCAGCCAAAGAACTGTGAGCTTACCGCCACTGGCACTCTGGCTCTGAAATGATCCTCTCCATGAGGACACATCCATACATCATGACCAAAACGATCAATCACAACACCGGCCAGTTCATTTCTGCATTCCAATGTAACTTCCGCATCGATACCGCCATACATACCAAACGTTTTCTTGGCAAATGCAGCCAGATCAAAATTTTTGAAGGACTCTTCTCCTTTACGATCAGCCTCCATAATCTCCGTATCCCGCATTTTATCAACACGATAATGTTTGATGATTCCGGCTGCTGCATCATAAGCAACCAAATAGTAGTTTTCATCATCCCATGTCAATGCCCACGGACTGACAACATAGAAAGCGCCATTCTTTTTAAATTTCAGCTCCTTCTTAACTGTCCACTCCGCATAATGGAATTTGATCTGTTTATTCTCATAAATAGCCGTGTGAATATAATCTACGTTATAATACACCGTTTCATTCTCTGTCTTTGGTCGGTTTACGATGAAGACATATCTGGAAAGCATTTCGGCATCTGTCTTACAGCAGAGCTTCTCCAGTTTCTGTATCAATTCCTTTGATTTCTTTTCTGTGATAAATTTAGAAGACTGAACTGCATCCACCAGGAGCTTCAACTCCGGCAGTTCAAAATCCCTGGCACCAATATAATAGCCCGGGCACTTGCCTTTCTTCTGCTGGACATCCAGTCCGAATTTTTCAAGGATTTCCATCTCTGTATAAATTGTTCTTCGGTCCGTACTGATCCCATATTCCTGATCCAGAATCGTGCATAACTCCGATGCATTTAACATATGTTCATCATCGGTACGTTCCAACAGGATTTCCATCAGATATAACGTACGGAGCTTCTGATCAAAAGAAGCCATCGTGGTTACCTCCACTTTCTGTCTCAACTTTTTCCAGTGAAACATTCTATATTCTTTGTATCTGTTTTTACATTTACCACTCTTCACATTTAATATCACTTATCTGCTCGATTGGAATAACTGTTTGATCCGTCGTAATGATGGTATGCTCGTATTCGTCTATCTTTTTTACAATACCAGAGCACGTAACATAGGAGCCGCCTGCTTTTTTTGCATCGGGAATAAAATAAGTTATCGATACTTTCTGTTCTATACCGATATTATTTCTGATTATATTGATTTTTTCATTCAGCTGAGCAATCGCTTCCTCGCTCAGTTCCAATCTTTCATCGGTTAATTTTGCCGTTTCCTTTATCGCAGCATCATGTCCGGTCAAGGCTGCAAAAGGAGCAAACTGCGCTGCCCGATCCCGAAGTGGCATTTGCGGATGATTCTTAGAGACCGGATGTGGCAAATTGATGATATCTTCATAAGAATTATTTTTCATCCTCTTCCAACTCCTTTACGCCTTATGTCCGCCAATCTGTTCATTTCTGTCCCTGGCGGTTGCACCTTCCTGAAGATTCATCCCCTTCAGCACAGCGTTTTTTCCAAATTTCTTTTTGATACTGAGCATTGCTTCCTGCATACGTTTTTCACGATCCAGAGCCACTTCTTCCTCTTCCTGCTTTTTCCTTTGCGCCTCATAATCCGTAAAAAGATCCAGCTGCTTATATGCTTCTTCTTTCTTTACTGAACCTTCATCCACAAGCCTGTTCGCTGTGATATTGATTCTTCTGATAAGCAGGTTTCTGTCAACGATTCTGTCATACAGCTCTATTGCTGCATCCGTTATCAGTTTTGTTGAGGACGTCTGCCGTTTCAGATTGGTCGTTCCATGTGCGTGTTTCGGAATTCTTCTTCCATAACGGTCGATAGTAATCTCTCCATGGTATTTCTTTCTCCGGTCAGGATTGTTCAGATTCTCAATATCATAACCAACTGTCAACACGATCTGATCCGTTACAAGCTTCTTATCCACCAAATCCAAAACCATCTGGTCCGTCATCTCTTTGACGACTAATTTTGCTTTTTCAAAATCATAAGGGCAATGAAGTACCTGCCCGGAACAAACACTGTTCGTTTCCGGCTTATAAGCCTTGACCATTTCCATGGTACAGGGCTCATGTCCCCAGGCATGATCGATCAGCAGCTCTGCATTAACGCCAAACAGCTTATATAACAGCTCTTCGTTGTATAATTCATTCTCTTTTCCGATGGAACATCTTGCAATATCGCCCATTGTATAAAGCCCGTATTCTTCCAGCTTCTTTGCATATCCCTTTCCGACTCTCCAGAAATCAGTAAGAGGTCTGTGGCTCCAGAGTTTCCTTCGGTATGACATTTCATCCAGTTCTGCAATTCGAACACCATCTTTATCTGCTTTAATATGCTTCGCCACGATATCCATCGCAATCTTACACAGATACATATTTGTTCCGATTCCTGCAGTTGCCGTTATACCTGTCGTTTTCAGCACGTCCTGTATCATGGTCATTGCAAGTTCTCTTGCTGTCATATTATACGTATGCAGATAATCCGTTACATCCATAAATACTTCGTCAATCGAATACGGGAAAATATCTTCCGGCGCAATATATTTCAGATAAATGCTGTAAATTCTGGTGCTGTATTCCAGATAGAGAGCCATCCGGGGAGGGGCAACGAGATAATCAATCTCCATTGCCGGATCGCTATTTAATTCTGTACTGTCATCAGAAGAACCGCTAAATGTTCTGTTCGGCGCTTTCCACCTGCGAGTACTGTTGGCTTCTTTTACTTTTTGAACAACCTCAAATAAACGAGCCCTTCCGGGTATCCCATAACACTTTAATGCTGGAGATACCGCAAGACAGATGGTTTTTTCTGTTCTGCTTTTATCCGCAACCACAAGATTGGTCGTCAAAGGATCCCTATTTCGTTCTTTACATTCCACAGACGCATAGAATGACTTAAGATCGATTGCAATATAGGTTCTTTTCTTTTCCATCATTCTACACCTCCCGATTCTCCTGTGTTCTGTTTCTAATTCTTATTTATCCTGACCGGAAATCTTTCTCATCATAACAATCCGCTCAAGGATTTCCTGCCTGAATTTTTCTACATCATTCGTCCGCTTGCGCACACCTGCTGCAGCATGTCCACCTCCGCCAAATGCCTGCAGGAGTTTCTTGGTCCTCTTAAGTGATTCTTTCCGGATGCCCTTCGTGCTTTCTTATTCAGATGCCGTTCCATAAGCATCTGGTCAATATTCTCATTAGTATACCATTTCCCAGACTGATGAATCGCATAAGGTCTACGCTCCGCTTCGGTCGGCTCAAAGCCAAGGTCCACTGGACCTTGTGAGCCCCTTTCCAAGTGCCATTGCCGCAACTCCATAATCCTGTTATACAACAATATCGCCTTTATGGCAAATGCTGATCAGTTTATAATCCACGGCATCTGCTCCGGCTCCAACTACGATCACTTCACTGTAATCAGATGATAACACATGATTGGTATCACACAACAACGTTACAGGAAGATTGTGCTCTTTTGCAACTTTTTCAACAATACCAACTACCGGACAGGCATCTGCATCAGCAAAAATCTGCATATCTTCTCCTTTAATTAGACATAAATGGCGTACGAACCCCAATGAGATTACCGCTCGGATCATATAGTCTTACAAGCTTCTGTCCACCTGCAAGTTCTGTTAGTTCAGTGGCATATCGGACGAAATACTTACCTGATTCATATTTTGCAAGCAATCCATCTATATCAAAGTCCTCGAAATATAATTCCATCCTGTTATTAAATGACGCAGAAGTTTCATTCAATGTTTTCCCCCATAAACCGGCATCCTGCAAAACAAGTCCCTCCGATAAGATCACATTACCTTCATTCTTAAGAATCACTTGCAGTCCAAATAAGTCCTTATAAAACTCTATGGATTTTTCTATATCATCTACCACAATCAGTACGTTTTTTAACATGTCAGACACCTCGCAATCTGCCAGTCACTTCACAGATGATCACACAGGGCGACTATTCTGAATTCGTTGACAGACAGGTTCAGCACCTTCTGGATGATAATCCAGATGCACAGGCCATTGTATTTGCAAATGATGATATGGCATTTTCCGGATACCGCGTGTATGAAAAACGTGGACATAAAGTTGGCAAAGACCTTTATGAAGCTAAAAACACCACAAGAGCTCTATCCGTCGAACTTAAAATGGTCGCCAGATCGGCGACCATTTCAGACTGTAGACAAAGCCCTGCTTTTGCAGGGTTTTGCTATTGTTGGAACCGCTTTTCTGATATAATAAATATCAGAAGGGCGATGTTTTTTATGATGACGAAAAATGCAGATAAAAAAAGATAACAAATGATGATGTTTTCCATGGATGACATGGTACCTCAAAACCATATGCTGCGATTGATTGATAAAGCAATCAATTGGAATTTTATTTATGATCTGGTTGAAGAAAAATCCTGTCCGGATAACGGCCGTCCCAGTATGGATCCCGTTATGCTGATAAAGATACCATTCATTCAGTATCTCTATGGAATAAAAAGCATGCGGCAGACCATGAAAGAGATCGAGGTAAACGTTGCATACCGCTGGTTTCTTGGGCTGGACATGCTAGATCCAATACCTCATTTTTCTACATTTGGAAAGAATTATACCCGCCGCTTCAAAGACACAGACCTTTTTGAGCAGATCTTTTCAAACAGGCAGTTCCAGGAGACCTATTTAAAGAGATTGAATTTTTAATTACATCTGTGGTGTTTTCTCAAATCCATATACCCATTTTCCTCGCAGGAACATAAACAGAAAGATTACGGAGCTGATACTCCAGGTCAATGGGTATGCCCAAAAGATCACACGGATATCCGGGATGATGCGAACTGCAACGGTGATATAGCTTACACGGAACAGGCACCAGTCACAGAGCATAACGATCATCGGAACAGATGCGTGGCCGGAACCACGGAGTACTGCTGCAATACAATGAGAAAACGCCAGCAGACAATAAAATAATGCAATTGTTCTTGACTGCATCACGCCATAATGTACAACATCGGGATCTCTGTTAAATGCTGCGATCAGCACCGGTGCGGCAGCATATATGATCACGCCGATCAATTCTGCGATAATGATCGAACAGAGAACCCCAAATCTTGCTCCCTTTTTCGCCCGGTCATACTGTTTTGCGCCAAGATTCTGACTGACAAATGTTGTCAGTGCCATCGTAAAACAAGTAACCGGCAAAAAGGCGAATCCCTCAATCTTAGAATAAGATCCACATCCTGCCATCGCCATTTTTCCAAATGCATTAATATTTGACTGTACAAAAACATTCGCGATCGCGATGACTGAATTCTGAAAGCCAGACGGCACACCATTCTGAATAATCTGCTTCAACATAATACTGTCAAAACAAATTTCCCGCAGTTCCAGGCGATATTCTTCTTCCACACGCATCAGATGAACCATACAGAGAATCGCACTGACAAACTGGGAAATAGCAGTTGCGAGCGCTGCTGAACCAACTCCCATGCCAAGACCTGCGATAAAGAAAATATCCAGAACAACATTGACACAGGATGAAATGATCAGATAGATCAATGGATGACGTCCATCACCAACCGACTGCAGAACTCCAACAAAAATGTTGTACATGACAACACCCATAGAACCTGCAAAGTATGTACGAAAATATATAATGGATTCCGGGAGAACATCCGCAGGAGTCCCCATCAGCACCAAGATCTTTGGCGCCAGAAACATTCCCAAAACAGTCAGGACCGCACCGGCCGCAAGACCAAATGCAACGGTTGTATGGATTGCCTTTTGCAGGCTGTCTCTTTTTTTGGCACCGTAATATCTGGCAATAACTACACCCGCACCCATGGCAATACCGTTAATAAAACCTACCATCAAAAAGATCAGATTTCCAGATGAACTGACCGCCGCCAGTGCATTGCTTCCTAAAAAATTTCCCACGATTAGGGAATCCGCAGTATTGTACAACTGCTGAAACAGATTCCCCAGAAACAATGGAATGGCAAAAAAAATGATCTTTTTAGAGATACTTCCCTCTGTCATTCTCAAACTCTTTTTCATATCTACAATTACTCTTTCCTTTTCGCTCCTCCCTGAAGAATCAATTCCGGCTGGATAATAATATTTTTCTCAACCTTATTTCCCTCAAGAAGTTTTCTTGCAATTTCATAAGAAAGTCCACCAAAGTCCGGTGTCTGTATCGTTGCATCCAGTACACCTTTGTCTACCAGACTCAGCCCTGCACTTTCTCCTTCAAACCCATCCACACCTATCAGATGCACCTTGCCCTCAATCCTGTACTGCTGACAGGCCTGATATGCACCATATGCCATATCATCATTAAAAGCGAAAACTATATCAGCAGAATCATGCGCGATCAGATAGTCTTTCATCCTGAGCTCTGCTCGATCCCGGAGCCAGTCGCCACAGTAATAAGTGATATCTTCTTCCGGTATTGTACCCTGAACAGAATCCTGAAAACCCTTTAGTCTCTGTTTGGATACCGGGGATTCTTCAACCCCCTGAAAGACCACGATCTTTTTATTCTTTTCATAAAGATTATTCAGAATATATTCTCCTGCAAGCCTGCCAATCTTCTGATCATCTGACTTGATAAGACATGTATAATCCTCTGTCCCTGCACCAACACCTGTCAGAATGACCGGTATCTTCTGAAAAGCCTCCGAAAGAACAGAAGAAAGGCTGTCACTTCCATCAGGAGAGACAATCAGAATATCTATCCCGTACTCCATCAACGTCTCAATATCCTGAATCTGTTTTTCCGGATTTCCAGCTGCATCTCGAAAAATTACATTTATTTTTTTATCCTGGGATACTTTTTCTGTAAATACGTCAACAAAATTATTTAGCCACGGTTCTATTACATTTGGAAGACTAACACCGATCAGATACTGATAACTATCTGTAGATATCTCTTCTTTTTTGCTATACTGTGTACTGATCGTAAGTAAGACTGTTGCTGCCACAACCAGTATCACTGTCCATACTTTCCATATTTTCTTCATAGTTATAATCCGTTTCTGTCAATCTGCAGCATATTTTTACGGAATTCTGAGGGCGACATACCCTGACAGTTTTTAAATGCAGCAGAAAAATAGTGCTGGTTGCTGTACCCTACTTTTTCTGCAATCTGATTAATCGACAATTCCCGATCTTCCATAAGCCGCACTGCCTGACTGATACGAAGCCTTGTAAGAAAATCTTTAAAAGATATCCCCAATTCCTGTTTCATAATCCTGCTAATATAAGAAGAATTACAGCCAATTGCATGTGACACCTGTCTGAGATCCAGATTTCTGTCCTGATAATTGGCATAAATATATTTTCTTGCGTCCTGGACAATTGGTCTGCATTCCTGCATTTTCTGCACTTCCCGGCGCATCTCACGGCTAATATCAGGCAATGTTTCAAAAGTACATTCTCTTGCCGTAATAAAACACTTTCCACCCACTTTTTCTTCTGTCTGCAGCTGAAGATCTGCACTGAACTCCTGAAAATTTTCCGGCAGCTTTTCCATAACAATCGCTACATCCTCATACTTACTGGAAAACACACTTACCGTATGATATGGCTCCATAAGTTCTCTGATAATCTTTTCAAGAGTGATCTTATATATTTCCTCAGTCACCGTACCTTTATCAATTTTCTTGTCATAACTGGACTGAACTGACACAAGTATGAGAATCATATTATCCGGAAAATCCATATCAAGAAATCTTGCCTGTTCTTCCCATTCGAATCTAGATAATTTTCCTTCCATCCATTCATTGAAAAACACATCTCTCAGATAATCCTGATGCTGAATCATCTGTTGTTTCACAAGTTCCATGAATTTTTCAGATTTTCGCTTCTGCTTTATCTCTTCAGTCACCTTCACGACCGCAGCTTGAAGTTCTTCCTCTGCGATAGGTTTCAAAAGATATTCGGAAACCCCAAGCTTAATTGCCTGTTTTGCATAGGAAAACTCATTAAATCCGGAGATTACGATTACCGGACAGTTTTTATCCAGCTTTCTCAATTCCTCCAGAAACTGTATACCACTCAACTTAGGCATACAGATATCCATCAGAATAAAATCCGGTTGAAACTGCTCAATTTTTTCTAATGCTTCCATTCCATTCCGTGCTTCTGCACAGACTGTGATCGGAAGTTTCATTTCCTCCAATACACTTTTTAATCCCTGACGAATTTTCGGTTCGTCATCAGCAATCAAAACTTTCCACATACTTCTTTCTGCAGCCGTTTGAGCCTTACAACAGCCACGGTACCTCCTCCCGTTCTCTTTTCATAATGAAGTCCGTATTCGTCACCGTAAGCGATCTTTATGCGGTCATTTACATTCAACGTTCCATAGGCTTTTACTTCTTCTCCACGTTCTTTCAGTTTCAGCCAGGAATTCAATTGATCTATTCTTTCCTGACTCATGCCAGTACCATCATCTTCTACCTTAAGTATGATCGAATCCTCTGACTCTGAAAAAGCACGGATCCATATAGTTCCTCTGTCCTGATCAGATTCCTTTATCCCATGATAAAGAGCATTTTCCACAAGCGGCTGAAGACAGATTTTTAATACCATATAATTTCCCAGTCCTTCTTCAATCTCTGTTTTATATTCAAACAGATCCTCATACCGTACTTTCTGGATGTCCAGATAATTCTTTACCATTAAAACTTCCTGTTCCAATGTAATAAATTCTTTTCCCTGACTCAGACTGATACGGAAAAATCCTGACAAAGCAAGCACCAGATCAACAATATCCTGCGCATGGTACTGCTTTGCCATCCACTGTATCGTATCAAGTGTATTATAAAGAAAGTGCGGCTTAATCTGCTCATGAAGAATCTTAAGCTCTGCTTCTCTTTTATTTTTCTGTTCTTTGTATACAACGCCAAGAAGTTCATTAATTTTTTCTACCATTGCATTAAAAGAATCTCCCAGCTGCCCTATTTCACCTTTATAATGATTTACAAAACGAACCGTCATATCTCCGGTCTGCGCTTTTTTCATAAGTTTTGAAAGCGTCGAAATAGGCCTTGTAATGGATGCCGAAAAAATAACCGTTGCTCCTGCCGCAAAGATCATTATTATAACTGCAATCCATTTCGAAACTGTCCTTGCTCTGGAAATGCCTTCGATAGTTTTCCCCCAGTCAAATACTCCAACTGCAGTCAGGTCTGTATATTTTGAATGACTATATATGACATTGTAATCTTTTCCCTTTATGCGACATCTGACACGTCCACTCTCTCCGTCCGTGACCCAGTTTGGATTCATCCGGTATACAACTTCATTTTGGGGTGCATAGAGCACATGCCCCTGACTATCCTGTATATAACCAAATCCAGTCTGTCCCATTGTAATATCTTCAACAAGATTCTGAATACTCTTCAAATCCAAATCTATAAGGATCACACCAATCCCCGCAGACGTCTGTCTGTCACAAATTAATTTAACTGTGCTGACATAATTGTCTGTACTGTAGTTTTTCCAGGCTTTTAAATTTCGTCCCAGACTGGTAGGACTTAAAACCAGTTCTCCATTTGCCAGAACCGCATCCTGATACCATTTTTCTTCCGTAAGCGGAAGCTTTTTGACTCGGTATGAATCATTAGAAAGATACTGGCCTTTCTCACTGACAACAACAATATTCAAATATTCACTGTATATTCTGGAATAATCCAGAAGAAGGTCTCGCACCTGTCTTTCCAATTCTACACGGCTTGCCTGCTGATTTTCAGCATCTACTTTTAAATACTCTTGTACTTCCGGATAATTTCCCAAAGCCTCAACATTATCCTCTACGGATTTAAAAATCAGATCAAGCGATTTCAACACCTGATTCTGGATTTCCATTGTGTTTGCATAGGATCTTTCTGCAATAGATTCCTCATATATATAGTTTCCAGCAGCTGTAAGGACCAATGTAACTAACAAAAGCAGGCCACAGTTCAGTATGATCATTTTGAACAGCATATTTTCCGGATACAGAATTCTTTTCAGTTTACTGAACATATTATCCTCCTTTTATCTGTCTATTCTTCCATGATATAGTAAGTATCTCTTCATGTCAAACAGAAAGAAAAAACAGGAACAGCCTAAGCCATTCCCGTTTCTTCGCATCGTACTATATTTCATTTTTATAATTTTTCAAATCTGATTATTCTGCAGATCCGCCATATTTTGCAAGGAGTTCTTCTGCATTATCCGGGACAACGATTTCAGAAGTAAGGGTCAGAGTTTTATCAAGCTCTTTACCTTCAACAAGCAGCTGATAAGCACTTTCGATTGCTTCTGTACCACCTGTAGGATAAACCTGAGTCATGCTGAGTCTTCCGTCCATAACGCTTCGGATTCCACCATCAGGTGTAGGAAGTCCATCAAATCCAACGAAAAGGATGTCTCCTTCTTTTCCTGCATTCTTAGCAGCAATATATGCACCTTCTGCCATCGGGTCATTTAACGCCAGGAAAAGATCAATCTCATCATTTGTCTGAAGCATTTCTTCTGCAACTGTGATTGCTTTTTCACGAAGCCAGTCTGCATTGTTTACAGCTACGATTTCAATCTTGTCATTTTTCTTGATTCCTTCACGGAAACCGTTATCTCTGTCGATTCCACCAGAAGTTCCTTCAAGACCTTTGATCTCACAAACTTTACCACCGTCAGGAAGAAGTGTATCTGCAACATATTCTCCTGCGATACGTCCCATATCTACGTTGTCTGCACCGATAAACTGAGTATACTTGTCTCCGTCAATCTTTCTATCAAGAAGAATAACCGGGATTCCTGCATCATAAGCTGCACTGACTGCATTAGTAAGTGGTGTAGCTTCGTTAGGAGATGTAATGATGAGGTCTACACCCATCTGTACAAAGTTTTCAATATCTGCAATCTGTTTGGAGTTATCCTGAGCAGCATCTGCAAAAATAACCTCAAATTCCGGATGTTTTTCTGCTGCCATTGCAATCTGATCATTCATAGCTACACGCCATGGTTCACCAAGATTACACTGTGACATTCCGATCACATATTTGTCCTTTTTCTCTGCTGCACTGACTGTAACTGTGCCTGCTGCCAGAACAGAAACACCCATAGCTGCTGTTAAGAGGATACTGATCGCTTTTTTATTCATACTTACCTTCTTTCTCCGGCATCGCTTTTATTTATTATTTTATTCCCCGGTCCTGCTGCCGGACAGAACCTGAGAATTATTTTCTTTTATTATCAATCACTCACTTTATCTGCCTGCATAAATACTGCAATAATGATGAGAAATCCTTTAACCATCAGCTGAAGATTTGAATTGACGCCTTTAAGACCAAGGACATTATCCAGCATACCAAGGATAAGTGCTCCAATCAGTGTACCAAAAACAGTTCCTTTGCCGCCTGCAAGACTTGTTCCTCCAATGGCACAGGCTGCAACTGCGTTAAGTTCATAGCCCTGACCTTCGTTCGGTCCACCCTGGCTGATCTGAGCTGCGTGAATCATAGCAGCAACAGATGAAAGCATTGCGCAGATCATAAATGCATAGATCTTAATTCTATCTACTTTGATACCTGAAAGATATGCAGCATTCTTATTGCCACCAATCGCATATACCTGTCTTCCGAATCTTGTTTTACTCAGAATGATCTGAAAAACAATCAGAAGAACAATAAAGATGATTGCCGGTACAGGTACGATTCCCCAGAGACGCATCTGAAGTACTTCAAATGCCGGTGGAGCCATTCCTTCACCTTTACCATATGCAAGCGGGATCCCGATTCCGTTTGCCCAGAATCTTGCAAGTCCTCTCGCGATATTCATAGATGCAAGGGTAACGATAAAAGCCTGAAGTCTCAGCTTTGTGATACATAATCCATTAAACAGTCCAAACAGTGCTCCGATTCCAAGACTTACAAGAACAGCCGGTACAAATCCCAGACCACTCTTTACCATCAGATATGCACATCCTGTTGAGATAAGACCTACAACAGAACCTACAGAAAGATCAATATCGCCAAGGATCAGAATAATCGTCATACCAATTGCAATGATTCCATTTTCTGATACGGCTCTCAGCACGTTCATCAGGTTTCTTATGTCCAGAAAGTTATTTCTGCCATCCTTAATGCAGATTGTAGATGCGACCACAAAGATAATAACCAGTGCAATTACACTCTGCATCTGCTTGATCATAGCTTTCATTTTCTTTTTGTTATCCATCTGTCCACCCTCCTTATTTTGTTGCACTCTGAAGAAGTTTTTCCTGTGTAGCTTCTTCCTGGAGATATTCACCCGTCAGTTCTCCCTCACAGAAAGTAACGATTCTGTCTGAAATACCGATTACTTCCGGAAGCTCTGAGGATACTACAATAATCGCCATCCCCTGTTTCGCAAGATTGTTGATCAACTGGTATATTTCTGCTTTTGCACCTACGTCAATTCCTCGAGTAGGTTCATCCAGAAGAAGAATTTTCGGTTCCGTCATCAACCATCTTCCAAGTACAACCTTCTGCTGATTTCCTCCGGAAAGCGCACTGGCGAGAGTCTTCGTTCCAGGAGCTTTTATTCTGAGAGTTTCCATCTGTTTGTTCCATTCTTTTTTCTCTTCCCCGGATTTCATAAAAAATGCCGGACTGAATTTTTTCAGAAGAGGAAGAGACATATTCTCTCCAATGGATCTCTGCAAAACAAGACCCGTTCCCTTTCTGTCTTCAGTTGCAAAAGAAATGCCCGCTTTGATCGCATCTGCAGGATTTTTTATAATTACTTCTTTACCATCGATAAAAATCTTTGCTGTGGTATCTTTGTAATGCACACCTGCCAGACATTCGAAAAGTTCAGACCTTCCTGCACCTGCAAGTCCTGCGATTCCAAGAACTTCACCATGTCTTACATACAGGGAAATATTCTTGAGTGATCTTCGGAAACTTCCTTCTGGTGGAGTGTATGTGAGGTTTTCTACTTTAAGAGCAATCTCGCCTTTTTCAGTAGGATCTTTAGGATACTGCTCGCTCATATCACGTCCGACCATCATCTTTATGATCTCATCTTTTGAGGTCTCAGAGGCCTTTACGGTACCTATATACGTTCCATCACGCATTACAGTAAGTCTGTCTGCAATCTGGAAAATTTCTTCCATTCGATGTGTGATGTATATAATTCCCTTTCCCTCTGAACGAAGCTTTCGAATAATTGTAAACAGCTTTTCGGCTTCTTTTTCACTAATAGCAGAAGTCGGTTCGTCCATGATAATAATTTCAGAATTCAAAGATATCGCCTTTGCGATCTCAACAAGCTGCTGCTCTCCGATTCTTAAATCTTTTAATTTTGTTGCCGGATCAACATGTACATCCAACATCTCCAGATATTTACGAGCCTCTGTAGCCATAGTCTTAAAGTCAACCGATCCACCCTTTTTCTTCATCCATCTGCCGAGAAAAATGTTTTCTGCCACGCTCAATTCCGGAACAATCTGGAGTTCCTGATGAATTTTAGAAATTCCTAGTTTTTTGGCTGCGATCGGTCCCGGGACCGTTACTTTTTCACCTTTCAGATAAATTTCACCTTTTGTAGGCTGAAGGGAGCCACTGAGAATGTTCATCAGTGTAGATTTTCCTGCTCCGTTTTCTCCCATCAGAGCAAGTACTTCACCTGCATAAAGGTCCAGAGAAACTTCTTTTAATGCCTGCACACTTCCGAAAGTTTTGCTTATGGCCTTCATATTCAGTAATACCTTTTCCATAGTTCCTCCTTTTCTTCCTTCATTCATGATGTGTCTATTATACACAAAAAATCGCCGATTGTATTTCTAATAATCGGCGATTTTTTTATAGTTTTTTTACTTTTGTATATTGATGTTGTGATTATGGTATATTTTTTCCTCTTTAAGCGGTACTCTATGTAAAATATTGATAACTGTTCTGTTCTCCGATGCTCTCTTCAATGCCTGCAGCACCTGGTGTTCCGTCTCGGCATCCAGGTTTGCAGTAATCTCATCCAGAAGCAGGATCTCCGATTCTGCCACGACTGCTCTTCCGTGATCGACTCATCGTATAAAGTAATCTGATCTCTAATCGTTTCCGGCACCATGTGATAAGACTGCTCCACGTAGCCAAACCATTTTCGTCTTTCTTTTTCGGTCAGCTGCCCGGCAGGGATTCCACCGACCAGTACTTCTCCCTCCTGCGGTTCATATAGTCCAAGCAGAAGTTTAAAAAGCGTACTCTTTCCCGCTCCTGTACGTCCCGAAAGAGTTACCTGTTCTCCTTCTTCGACATGAAAGCTCACATGATCCAGCACTGCGTGTTCGTCATAGCCAAATCTAACATCATCAAATAAAACGACAGGTGTCGTTTTTCTTGATTCATTAGCAATATCCTTTATTTTCACATCATCCGGCATTTCTTCTTCTAACTCATAAAACTCATTGATCCTGTAGATTCCAGCAAGCGCGGACTGAATCGTCTGGATTTCCATTCCAATACTTTCTACCGGAGTAAAAATCTGCGATATATAATTCATGATCGCCAGCGCTGTTCCAGCACTCATTCAAAAAAATGTGAGAATCACAGGATTCCCGGAAACAGAAAGCAACATCACAACAGCAACAACTACTGCATTCAGAATCAGAATCACCGGCACATGACCCGATACCCTGCCAACAGCTTTGCGGTTCCGGATTTTCGCTGACAGCATATTTTTCTGGACATGTCTCGTGAAAGCCAAAATCAGCGGCAATAATACAACCAGGATCAGCGTAACTCCCTTGCTATGGAACCAGATCACAACAAGGATGCTGATGATCCTGCACACATCCATTCTCCAACCATAAAACCTGATCCATCTCGTCCACTTCTTTTTCAAAACATACTGTCCTCAGATATGGCGTAATATCTTTTTTATCGCCCATCCTGATATTATTCTCGATGCTATCGCAGAAGAGTTCCGGATCATGCCCCATATATCCAACGGTTCCAGTTCTTTCTTCTGCCTTCATATCCTTCAGTTCTTTTCCTGCAAAGCTCTCCCGGCTTTCCACAAACCACTTTCTCTTTTTCCTCTGTCGGTTTCATCAACGGGCAGATACGCTTCCAGGAAATTTGTGCCTTATGCACCGCATTAAACAGTTTTGCAGCGCTCGAGGACTTTACAGACAGCTTTACAAAACATGCCAGAAATGTTGTAAACGTTGCAATATCCCAGGAAGTGCCACTCCTGTGTCAAAGACTTCCGTCGTAAATTTTCGCATTCCCTCTACGCAATCATCCACATCGAGGATTGCTTTGGTCATGATATCGCCCTCGCCTTCTTCTACCCCCGCATTCAGTCATGAATTTTCCGGCTCACATTTGTTCACGAATTACATCTATTAGTGTAATATCTGCCGGCAGCCAGGCAACACTCTCCAGTTGATCCTTCGTAGGCCATTTTGCAATTCATTGATCACATTCGCCTCCATTGAAAATCTTCCTCTCATTCCGTAATGAGCAAAAATACTCTGATTAGTATTATACCTTATGAGGGAAGGTTTGTCATTGAAATCAACGCCAGGATATATGCTGAAATCTCCAGGAAGCAAGCGTGGCAAAGGCAACCGAAAGAAACGATAGCAACAAATAACAGGTCCGGACGCACTGAGGGTAATCAGTGTATCTGAACCTGTCTTTTCTATGGTCTTTCCGATGAATAGCTGGGCTGGCTTTTCATTGAGATTTCTTATGCTTTTTTCGTTGACATTTAATACTGTTCAATGTATCATATAATCAAGAAATGGGTTTTGTTACTGAGTAAAGTCATTTGACTGGAAAAGGTTGCTCGTTTCTTTTTTTATTTTCATGATATCGTATAAGTAATACTTCCCATCTTCATCATGTCTTACCAACATCGCAACATTAAAAACGTTGTATCTTTCTATTTCTCCATCATCACTAAATACCGGAAGAGCAAATCTTGAATCATATGAATACCAACCATATTTAGCATCTTTACTATGCTTCTCCTTACGATTATCTTCATAAACCTCGTTCGTTGCTATTTTAAGCAATTCCGGTAATCCCTGTGCGGCATTCGCTTTTGCTTTCGCATTTGCTCCTTTCAAAATCCGAGTGTAATTTGAGTGCGTATACTCATCAGGAAGATCCGATCCAATATAAATCATCTTATTGCAATCTTCTATCTGATAGAATTCTCCTACATACTGGCGCAAATACTTTTCAACTTCATCCCAATTAACTGCTCTTTTTCCCTTGAACAGAATATCGTGAACAAATACTATTTTCTTTCCGTTCAAATCTTCGATAACATTTACTTTTCTCTCCAAGTTAACCTCCAAAACATTTACATATTATAACGCATTGTGTTATGCTTGCTGCAAAAAAAATATACAGAGGACACATTTTAAGTATCCTCACTTTTGATTCGACGCTCTATTTCCGCTCTGTATTTCAACAATCGCAGTAAATAATCCGGAAGCTCTCTTTTCTCTGCTTCCCAATCTTGAATGGTACGATACGGAATACCATAGTAGTCACTAAATTCACGTCTGTTCATTCCCATTTTTGCTCTTAATTTTTTTACTTCTTTTCCTCTACTCATGATTAAACTCTCCTATAAAATAACGCTTGTCTTCGCTCCATAAGCTCCATTTTCATTTCTATATTTGACTTCATTCGTTGAATCCTCCTCTTAAAAATCAAACTCATCCGGATCCAATCCTGCATCTTCCAACACTTCTCTTCTTTCATCCGGATCCATAAATTCCAACTCATCATAATCGAGTCCGGCATCACCGAAAACGTCTGCTTCATCTTCGTCAAAATCAGAACTGCTGTGATCTTCCTTCAACATATCGTCCATGAACTGAAACTGTATAGCACGTTCCAAGCTATCCAATTTCCCGTCTCTGTTAAAATCAAACATCTTATCAAATCCAAACATGATTTTTCCTCCCTCAGATTTCTTTATTCTTCAACTTCTGTTTCAGCTTTCTTAACCTTCTTTTGATTATCCAGAAGGCTCTTCTTGCTGATACTGCAGATTGTTCCGTGATCTGTAACCAGCACCACTTTTGCTTTTGCCTTCTTTCCGATCTTATCATATATTCTTCCGGCACTCATGGAATCTCCGAGCACGGTATTGAAACTGTTTGCTACATATCCGATCTTTCCCAGACCTTCATAAAGTACTTTAATTGCTTCCTTATCATATTCATTGTCTGGTTCTTTTTCTAATCGGATCTTCGTTCCTTTTTTCAGAAATTCTTTTCCAAAATAATAGTTTGTTCCTGTCAGTGTAAAATAAATTTTACTCATTGCCCTTCTTCCTCTTAATCTTCCATAAACTCGAAATATTCCTGCTCACTGGCAAATAAAATGTATTTGCCTTCTACATATCCCATATATCCGTTGCTTGTGTCATAACCTTTCATCTGCCAGTCCTCCTTGGATTTTTTTGATGTTATCATTTTATAGCAAATGACTGTACAAAAATCCCGACAACCAACCGGTTCTAGTTACCTTTAATTGCATTTTCAAACGCTATTTTTGCCTACAAAGTGAACGAAAAAAGACACCAACCGCAGTCAGTGTCTCTTCTGTCATTTCTTCAATCTTTCTATTCTCTCACACAAACATCTCATACATTCCCACCATCACTGGCATGGTCACAATTGACAGCAGTGTCGTAAGCACATACAACGAGCTCGCATATGCCGCATCTTTATCATATAGTTGCGCCATGGATGTCACAGTTGCACAGGCAGGTGTTATGGATGCAATATACACAGTCAGGAGAATCTGTTTGGAATCATTTAGTCCCGCAAATGTATAAATCACTTTCATTAAAATCAATATAAATATTGGATAAATAACCAATCGCAATACTGCCGAAACATAGTTTCTTTTTTTAGTAAATACAGTCTTAAGAGGTACATCCGCAATAACCATTCCGGCAAGCAGCATACCGATCGGACCAATCATATTGTTCATCATATCCAGGACATCCTGCATACCTGAAGGCAACTGGATTTTGCAGACAAACAATATCACTCCTACTATGATTGAAATAATATTTACGTTCAGAAATACTTTTTTCCACTCTAATCTATCTTCTTCGCAAAGCATATTTTTGCAGTGTGTCCAGATCAGAATCAGCTGTACCGCAATATAAGCACTGGAGTAAATAACGTACTCCTGTCCAAGCAAATCCTGTACCAGCGGAATTACCAGTATCCCGGCATTTGAATAAATAACAGTTGCACGCTCAATCGTATCCAGCTGTAATACTTGTTTTAATATTGTGGTAAGTATCAGAAATAAAACATGTACCAGAACTGCTGCTGCACATGCCAGGAGCAGTCCTTTTTTTACATCTGCTGTATATTCCACCTGAAATGCGTCGATAATCACGCATGGAATAACCAGATAAACCATGACTACAGATATGCTTTTACTCTCCGATGACTTCATAAGTCCAGCTTTTACAACCGCATATCCCATAAGCATGATCGCAAAAAGCTTTGCAATCTCTTCCATTAGTAATAAACTGATCTGCATATTTTGTCCCTTCTTTTCTGATGTCTACTGTCAGCAATTATAGCACACCGTCTACATTATGCTTAAGTGACATGCTCCCACCACTTAAATCACAGATTTTGAAGTGAGGGCTTCTTGCTCAATGGCTCTACTGGGCCAAGTATCTACAAGCTATCCTCGCGTGCCCCGCGATTCATTTTTACCCAGTTATGGGATATTTTCATTGTCTGGATACAGACACTTCCCATTTATCCTGCACACAACATGCGGCGTGCTTCTTCACGTATATTGATTGCCGCATTCAGATCACGATCTATCCGATTTCCACATGTACAAAGATATACTCTGTCCGAAAGTTTCAGTTCTTTCTTTACACTGCCACATTTACAGCATTTTTTACTAGAAGGGAAAAAACGGTCTACACGTACCAATTTCTTTCCTCTCCATGTCAGCTTATATTCCAGCAATTCCCGAAACTTTCCGTAACTGTTATCCATGACACTTTTTCCAAAATGCATACACTGACTCATTGCTTTCATATCAATATCTTCTACTGCAACAACATCATATGCCTCTACCATTTCATGACTCAGCTTATGTAAGAAATCTTTCCTCTGGTTTCGGATTTTTTCATGACATAATGCAACACGTTTTTTCTGTCGGTAATAATTATTGCTTCCTTTCACGCAATGGGATAACTTTCTTTGTTCCCTTGCCAGCCGCTCCTCACTTTTTCTGAAGTATCCTTCATTTTCCTTCTGTATATCTTCAGAAAACACAGCCATTCCATGCATTGCATAATCAATTCCTAGTATCTTTGCATCTTCATAATCAAACTCTTCTGCTTGGTTTTCACAGTCAGATTTTTCATATAATAGACTTGCATAATACTTTCCGGATGGTTCCATACTTATTGTTACAGATTTCAGGCAATATTTTTCTGGAATATCACGATGTTTTTTCATACGGATCCATTTCAACTTCGGTAGTTTTATCCGATGATCTTCTACCTGAATATTTCCATTGACCACATTTGTCGTATAGCTTTTTCGGCTCCTGTGTTTTGATTTGAATTTTGGAAAGCCAATCTTTGGATCCCTGAAAAAATTCTTATATGCCTTTTCCAGATGCATCTGCACATTTGCAAGTGCCAGGGAATCCACTTCTTTCAAAAATGGATATGCTTTTTTATACATCGCCGGTGTATTTCGCAGCATTTTTTTCGTTGCTTTATATTCCCGTATCTTATCATTCAACATCTGATTATATAAAAAACGACAGCAGCCAAATGTTTTTGCGAACAGAACTTCCTGTTCTCTGTTTGGATATATACGAAAATGGTAAGCTATATTCATCTTTTTTTCTCTCCCTGCGTCTCAATATAATTACGGATAACATCAATCGGTGCACCACCCGCTGTCAACAGGCAGAAACTTTGACTCCAGAATGCTTCCTTCCAAAGTCTTTCCCTGATCTGTGGATATTCCTTTTTTAACAAACGACTACTTGCACTTTTATACGCATTGATAAATTTACTGAGTTCTGATTTTGGCTGTGCCCGAAACATAACATGCACATGATCAACATCATGATTCCATTCTTCCAGTGTGATTCCATAATCAGGTGCAATACGTTCCCAAATCTCTTTTGCACGTTCCGAAATCGGATCATCTATTACTTTTCTTCGGTATTTTACAACCATGATCAGATGATAATACATCAAATATACTGAATGTGCATTATGATCCATTTTATCCATATAATCAGTCCTTTCTATCCTTTCGACTGATTATAGTATACCACACTCCGCACTGTAGAACAAGCGTTCTGTTTTCTTTTTCAATAGATTCTTTGATTTCCTGTTTGTTCATAATGCCCTTTCTGTAACCTCTCTTTCCTCTTTCACTCTTTTTGACTTCATGTTCATTATTGAACTTGTTGTTAATTGATAATTCAAGTATAATAAACTCTATACGAGAAATACACGTCTTGCATGAGGACTTAAATATTGATAATCCTCATGTTCAACGATATACGGGGAGGAAATTCTCATGGGTAAGCAATCCACCAGGGAAAACAAAACAATTTACCAGCTTTGCCGAGAAGCGGCAGGACTTACAAGAGCAGAGGCCAGTGAAAAAATGGATGCTGTCTCTGATTCAAAAATTGAAAAATTTGAATATGAAACACAAAAACCTACGCCTTATGATATCCTCCAGATGGCAGATGCCTATAAAAGACCAGAGCTTTGCAATTATTATTGCTCTCACAAATGCGAAATCGGCTATCGTTATGTTCCAGAAGTAGAAATGACTGATCTGTCAAATATCATTTTGGAGACAATTGCCAGTTTAAATGAAATCAATCCTCTTACCGGTCGTCTGATCCAGATTGCCCGTGACGGTAAGATCAGCGATGATGAAATGAAAGATTTTGCTTATATTAGTAAAAAACTTGATGAAATTTCTTTAGCCATAGACTCTTTGAATCTTTGGGTAGATAAGACAGCCGGAGAACAGGGGCTTAATCTTGAGCTCTTAAATGCCGAGAAAGAAAAATTGAAATAATCCATAACGCCAAGAAAGGCAATGAACCATTTCTGACTCATTGCCTTTTCCTTTACATACGCTGTAATTGATTGACGATACTTTCTGTTTTCTCCTCCTGATCCATTATGAATGTGACGTCACCAATGCTATAATGCCACCAATGATCAATAATGGAAAAGCAATGTACATCAGTCCACCTATAACCATACCTATCAATATCACCGGGAAGAAAATAACTGCACAAAGTAATTTCATAATTCCCCAGGATGCTTTTAATCCAAATATAAAAAATTTTCCAACAAACCAAATCATACAAATTGCAAATAATAACGATAACATTTTTTTCTCCTTCTGAAACTCATTTTGATATGCGTCTTTCATTTTTTCTGTTCTTTTTCTGATAAATATTCAGATGTGTTCTTTATACCAAGCTTATTACTGAATGCCGGATTTTTCTCCATCTTTTCTATAATCCGGATTAATCGAATTCTCTGTGCCGCTTCCATCTGATCACCCCATTTATATTCTACTTTTTTGTTGATATTGTCACTATAACAAATTTATTTTTCATAATACACATCCACCATGAGGAATTGCAGCTTTATATTTCTCGAATTTTGAGAATTCTGTCTTTATATTTCTCTGCACGAATTGTTTTCTATCTATGCTGACTCATTTATAATAAACATATCCGAGTAACACTATGAATTATTATTAAAGGTAAAGGAGTCTGTAGTAATATGCGAATTGAAAATTTACAAAATGAAAACAGAAAATATGCGAAAAGTATCGGAAACTTCCATGTGCTTGAATATGTGCAGGATGCCAGCGTTTCACCTATGAATGCAATGAATGAGTATTTCATGAGTAAAATGAATGTCAGAAGAAGACAGGTTGTTATTGATATTGATAAAGACCATTCAGCTGTTATCCAGGCTGGTTCCATGCAGTGGATGGGTGGTAATGTACAAGCCACATCTGGTGTAAAAGATATTGGCGATTTTCTTGGAAAGGCACTCAAGGGTGCGGTTACCAAAGAAACTGCGGTTAAGCCAGAATATGTGGGCGAAGGCTGTTTGGTACTGGAACCAACATATAAATACATTATCCTTGCAGACATTGGCAAATGGGGTTCTGCCGGAATGACAATTGAAGATGGCATGTTCCTGGCTTGTGATGCAAATGTAAAAAGTAAAGTTGTAGCCAAAAAGAACCTTTCATCAGCAGTATTAGGTAGCGAAGGCCTGTTTAATCTGAGTTTGCAGGGAAATGGTGTAGCTGCACTGGAGTCTAATGTTCCCGAAGATGAATTGATTGAAGTCATATTGGAAAATGATGAACTGAAAATTGATGGAAACCTTGCCGTATGCTGGTCATCAAACCTTGAATTTACCGTAGAACGATCAACCAAAACACTTGTCGGATCTGCAGTTAGCGGAGAGGGTCTGGTAAATGTTTACCGCGGAACAGGACGGGTACTGATGTGTCCGGTTGCACCGACAACTTCCTTGTTTGAGTCCACTAACACCATGGCAGCTAAAGCTGCTGCTAAATCCAGCAATACATTTGGAAAATAAGCATAAAATACATTCTCACGTAAACAACAAACAATCACTTCCAAAGAGAAACAACATTTGAAGATATCACCTTCAGACTATTTTTTATTATAGTCTGAAGGTGATTTTAAGATTCCCAATATACTCTATCTTTACGGCAGTATCTCAAGCCAATATCCATCTGGATCTACAATGAAATAGATTCCCATTGCTTCATTTTCGAAACAAATGCAGCCCATCTCTTCATGCTTCTTATGCGCTGCCTCATAATCCTCCGCCCGGAATGCCAGGTGGAATTCGCATTCACCCAGATTATATGGCTGTGGATGATCTTTAAGCCAGGTAAGTTCCAACTCAAAATCACTTACATCATTGCTCAGATACACAATGATAAAATCATCGGTAGTCTTTCTTCTCACTTCGTGCAGATCAAGGGCCTCGTTGTAAAATTTAATAGATCGGTCCAGATCTGATACATTGTAGTTTTCGTGAATCATCTTAAACTTCATAATTCTTCTCCTTTTGCACATTCTGTGTTTTTAATACGTGATTTATATTGCGGATATTCCGTAATAAACCGCTTAATTACATTGGCATCATTCCAGTAATGCATTGGAAAAATGACATTGCAATCTACATTTTTAAGGAAATACAGGATCCCGTCGGCATAGTGATTTCCCTGTCTCGGATCTAAGGGGACAAATGCAGCATCAAAATGCATGCCCTTGATTTTCCTGATCTCCGCACGATATGCTGAAGTAAGTCTCTGGTTATCAGCTTTTGGCTCACCATCCCAATACCAGTCATTTAAGTCACCGGCATGATAAATGGTGCCTTCCTTTGTTTTGACAATAAATGCTACACCACTATCGTTAGATAGCAATGTATCGACTTGGGTGCCATTATCCAGATTATAAGTCTGATCATGATAAACATATGTGATCTTCATATCTGGCAAATGTTTTCTTTTGCGTATATCTTTCGCCAAAATTGCCTGATATGTCATGCTCATATCATCAAGGATCTCAAAAATCACAGGATTAAAATGGTCCTTATGAAAATGACTGCAAAAAACAATTACTTCTTTTTTCTTGTCAAGAAGTGGTAATTCACCCTTATAATAGTCAAAAATATAGTAGCAATCTTTAGTTTCAATTAAAAATCCACTGTGGTTAATGTAAGTAATTTTCATCATATCTTTATAAAATAACTCCTTTTTTCCTATAAGCTTACAGACGAATACCTGACGTTCATCCACGAACCAGAAGATCTCTAATATTCTTTTGCAATTTTCTCTGTTATCTCATATATCTCTTTGAATTTTTCTAAGTCCTCCGGAGATCTGATCAGCATGATTTCTTCGACAATAAGATCAACTTTTTAATTCCTGGAACATTTTTCTGCATCAATCGCAAGTACAAACATCAAAGCGTCCAACGCATTTCCTGGATCTTGCACATCAATAACATATGTATCTGTCATATGAAACAGTTCTTTACTAACCCGTGCAATTGAATAACCGCTTCGATCAAGAATGCTATAGTCCCATTCCATAAAGGTTCCATCAATATGCCATCCATTGTAATCAATATTATAATGTGGCGTCAGGAATGAGAATTCTTTGCTCAGGCATCCAATATAACTGCCATTTTTATAAATCTCAAATTTAGGAAGAAAAGTAAGTACTTTCTGAACAACCATTCCTACTTCATTTCCATAGGCATCATAAATTACAAGTTTATGTCCCCATGACAACTGACCTTTTACTACATAAACAGTGTTGCCTGCTTCATCATAGATATCATAGCTGTCAAACCATGAAAACAGCCTTTGTTTAAATAATAGCTTCATAACTTTTCACCGCTCTCTCCAACAGATATAATTGGTTCTTTATAAGTACCATAATACCATGCCGGAACACCTTAAAAAATATGTAAATCGAAGAATTAGCTCATCTTATTTCACAAATTATGATAAAACACATATTACCAGCTATAAATCTCTACTTCTTCCCAAAAAAATATATAAAAGACCATCTACTGTTTTGCGGTAAATGATCTTTTCATTGCAACATTTAATTAAATATCATACTGAGCCGCTTGTCGTCCCTGCAAACTTGAATTTGTTAATTAGAATTGCTCTCAAAGCAACAATTATCTTAACATTCCCCAAATACACTCCAGTAATGTTAGTGCAAGGATAATGTTAATAACACGGAAATGCCGCAGATAAAACTTCTGAATCAGTACGCCCAAGCCAATCCAAGTACAGGTTGCAATCGTTCCGATCGTTGCAATAACCAGCTCAAAAAACAGCAAAGCCGGAAAAGAGGACATATATCCTACAACATAACCCGTTAGTGCGGTAACTCCGAACATATAGATCTTCACATTGACAAATTGCAACATGAAGCCTTTCAGAAACGATGCGGATTGCTCTGTGTTTTCTGAGGTCTTCTTACTGAAAGCAATATGAACCGCAAGCCACAGGATATAGGCTGCTCCGATGTACTTCATCACTTCCATTACATTTGGAAGCAAAGAATTAACCCCATATACGAAAATTGCGCATAAGATTTGTACTACATAGTAGCCTGCAAAAATTCCAAAGAACAGCGGCTTTCCTTTTTTATATCCATAGTTTGTTACGGTATTTAATGCCAGAATATTTCCCGGTCCCGGAGTAAAGGCATTTATAATGCAATAAATCAGAAAATTGCTCAGTACCGCCATAGGCATAATCATCAACCACCTTTCTGCTGTTATTTTATCAGCAAACGCGGTACATACATAACACCTATTTTATATGATTATCCATAGCCTATGACTATGGATTGGCTGGAGCATATTTCCGTAATTCTTTCAGATAGCTTTTTCCAAGTTCACTTAATTCCTGATTTTCATTCAGCACATATCCAATATGCATTGTTTCATTTTCTGCAAGCGGAACGGAGATGATATTTTCTCCGTTCAAATATTTCGGAAAAATGCCACTTGAAATAGTATAGGCATTCAGTCCAAGCATGAAGTTGACAATAGCCCCTCTGTCATTGACCCGAATTTCCTTATCCACCGGGATGGAGCTGAATAGTTCCTCTGAAAAATAGACAGATTCATACTCTCCCTGTACAAAGTTTAGCCGCGGATAAGGTGCAAGGTCATGGGCGGAAACTACTTTTTTCGATGCCAATGGGTGATCTTTTTGCAAAAAAACATGAGGCTTTGCTGAAAACAGCTCGGTAAACACCAGATGGTTTTCCTCTATCACTTTCCGCATGACGACTTCGTTTTCATGCGATAAATAAAGGATGCCTAAATCACAGACACGATTTTTCACATCATCCAATATCTGATGTGTTCCGGTTTCATTATAATAAAAAGCGTATCGTTCTTGTCCAAAACGCTTAACTAACTCCACAAAAGCGTTTTCCGTAAAAGTATAGTGCTGAGAAGATACTCCAAATGTCACTTTCCCCGGAAGATTTGTAACATACCGATCCTCCAGCAATTCCATCTGCTGTATCACCTGACGAGCATAACCTAGAAATTCAGCACCATCTTTTGTCAGAGTAATTCCGATTCTACTGCGGAGAAAAATAGTGATACCCGCCTCTTTTTCCGTTTCTTTGATGGAATTGGACAGACTTGGCTGTGATATAAAAAGCAGTTTTGCCGCTTCGGTAATAGAGCCAACTTCTGCTGTCTTCAAAATATATTTTAATTGTCGAACCGTCATTTCTTTATCCTTTTTATTCTTCCAACTTCCCGATTTATCTCATAGTACCATTATCAGCGTACCTGCACCGATCAGTACAATTCATATAATCAGCATAAACGTAAAGCTCATGCTGTTAAGCTTTCGATCTTGATTTGGCTGTGAACTCTGAGATAACAACTTTGATGACCTCTACTGTCGATGCCATCTCTTCATTGATATTGAATTCACGACCCGTCTGATTTTTCATAAAGAGCGAAAGGCCTCGTATTTTCTCCTGCACATCCTCTGTTAATTCTGCACGGCCATGCCCAATCACAGATGCAAATGATGCTCCGTATTTGCAAGCTACATCTCCGCCGGATATAAGCTCAACATCACTTTCTACCTCAATGCACACATTTGGATTACTTCTGATCAGATCCAGCTTATGCCCTTCTTTTGCGCAGTGCATGTAGAAAATCAAGATACCCTCTGTATATTCGTATCCGTAATGAAGTGGAACGATGTAGGGATAATCAGCATCAAACAAAGCAAGATGCAGGACTTTCGCTTTTTCAATAATCTGCAGAATTTCAATAATATTTGTTACTTCTCGATCTTTTCTTCTCATAGATAAATACCTAAAGAATCGTACACGATTCCTCCTTTTTTAAATTTCAAAATTATACGATCTGGAAGTTGTATCATCATTTATCTTTATCTTTTTTTGAAAAAATAAGACTGCCAGATGTTCCAAAAGATATACCCAGACATATTCCAATTCCAATTCCAGCCATGCTATTTAATACGTTTATAAAAACAACGCTCCAAAGTATTGCTGCGCTTATTCCAATAGTGGCTCCTATAATTATCTTTTTGCTGTTCATCAGCTTTATCCTCCAAATTCAGATTTCACGACATCGTTTCTAATTCACTTTTCCTCATATAACTCCAATTTCCATTTTCACAAATTCCGATTGAGATTTCACCTGTTTTAAGAGATTTAATAACTGTTATATTTTGTTATTAAATTCTCCGCAAACCCTTGGAAACACTGAATTTATCACTGGTGAGCTTTCCCTTATTGTTTCCCTTGTGTTATATTGTCCCACCAGTGTTTACGAACTCTGATAAGGGCAAATACAAGGGCAAGAAAATCCTATAAAACAGTATAACACAAAATAAAAGTGACATGGTGAACTGATTGAAATGCTTCTGATTTTTGCAACAAATGATTGATTTAACGATAAGGAGATTTGATACGATGAGAACAATATTTGCAGAATACAATCCCAAGCGCAACAGTATTGATGTTTATACCTCTGTTGGCTATATGCTCCGCATTGACTGTTGGGAAGCTGAAAAGGACTTAAAAACCACATCAGGATCAGACTGTGCATTAAACGCACTCGCCATTGATGATCCTCTTGAATATGCAAGATTATATCTTGATGGAAATTTGCAGATGTTGGTAGATGCGGAAGACTCATTAGATATTTTTTAATTTTTAAACAAATACAACAGTTTAAATAACTATTAGCTACAATATTTCCGGAAAATTCATCATAGGTTTGTATAAACGCAAAGAAACGGCGGCTCTGAAAATCAAAGTCGCCGTTCTAAATTGTCTGGTTTTTCTTTTGCCGTCATGCGGCAGATAATCAATTCATTCTATTTTGAACTTCTTTTATGCTACCTGATGTCTGCAATAGGAATGAATCGCCAAGAATGTAAACACAAATAATTCAATTCCTGCCGAAATCAAAATAACATGCGGTGTCCAGAAACTCATTCCACCGATATTCAGATAATTGAAATTTGCAAGCTGAGAAAGGAAATTGTTCTGCATACCAATTCCGGCAGATGGAAGTATGGTAGAGAGCCATGTTGCTCCCATCGCCACATAAGCAAAAAGCGGCATGAGAAGAACTACGATAGAGATCAGCAAAACTGTCAATGTGTCTTTACATTTTGCAGACCGGAACAACATACAGCTAACCGTTGCTAATACAGAAAGTAAGCCCGCTGCTGCGAGAATTATCTGCAACTGCCCCAGATTGATGTTTGGCAGGTTACAGTCAGGTAACGCTGGAAAAAACTAATTCCTGAATTTGATTCTTTTTTCATGATATCTGCTCTCCTTAAATTATTTACAACAATCCCCGTCACCGCATCCAAGGCAAGTAAGGGATTCTATAAAGTGTTTGTAATTCATCAATGTCTCACAATTCAAAGAATAGTGATGCCATTTTCCTTCCTTACGATCATTCACAAGGCCGCATCCTACCAGTATCTTCATATGATGGGATAAAGTTGGCTGGGTAATTTCAAATCTTTCCAAAAGTTTACACCCGCACTTTTCTCCATCCGACAGCATCTGTACAATTTCCAGCCGGTTCGCATCACCCAAAGCCTTGCATATCAAAGCCACATCCATTGCATTCATATTGACACCTCACATTGATCATTGTCTATGTTCAATATAATATATACATAGATATTTGTCAATGTATGTATTTTAAAAAAAGAGAATCAAGTTTTTGATTCTCTTCATACATTCATTATAGCTTTTATCATCCATTTTATTTGCCCCAAACAGCCGCTGCATTCGACCTTACAAGCAGTTCTTCCACAGGCAGACCAATCGGACAAATATCATGACAAGATAACGACTTCCCGCATCCCTCAAAATATTTCTTCTTATATTCAGCAGAAATCTCATTCAAATGAGTGCTTTCCTGTTCTTCATTCAGAATCCGAAATGCGTTGACTGCAGCAACAGCGCCTGCGAAAGTCCCATTTGCAGAGAAGTTAGGACACACTTCAAGGCAGCAGCCACACATCAGACAGCGTGCCGACTGGTATCTCGGTTCATGTGTCCACGGATTCATATAAGCTTCACTTTCAAGCCAAAGGTTCAGTTTTTTCAAATTTTCAAACAGAATTGACCGGTCAACGATCAAATCTCTTACAAGCGGAAATTTGCTTAAAGGTTCCAAGGTGATTGTAGAACCTTTTAACGTATGTAGAAATGTAGAGCATGCCAGCCTCGGACGTTCGTTAATCAGCATGGCGCAAGCCCCACATTTTCGCACCATACAGCTACATTCCCAGCTGATGGGAGTAACTATATTCCCTGAATTATCTTTCAAAGGGGTTCTACTGTTCAATTCCTTTAGAACATTGGCAACAGAGCTGTTTTTGCTTCCGTCAAACTCAAATTCCTGCCAATAACTGTCTGATTTCTGACTCTCCTGCCGCCTGATTCTTATTTTATATACCAAGTGAATCACCGCCTTTCTGGAACAGGTACAAAGGAAATCTGTATCTGCTTTCCATCAAATCTGGCTACCGTTGTTTTAAGGTAATCATCGTCATTGCTCTTCGGATAATCCTCCCGCCAGTGTGCACCACGGCTTTCTTTTCTTGCAAGAGCACTCTTTAGAACTGCCATGCCAAGCAATGGAAGATTTCCTGTCAGCGCTTGTACCGTTTGAATCCCATTTAACAACGTATTCTCATTTCTGACAACGCCCATAGTATCCTGCATCACTTTGTTTAATTGCTTTATTTCTGAAATTTGGGACGCTGGTGGAAAATCTATCTGTGTCGCACAAGATAGATCTACTACATCTGCCTGTTCGCATGCTGATTTTGCCGCAACACGTCCTCCGTATAACGCTCCTAACAGAGAATTTCCACCAAGACGGTTGGCACCATGATATTGGGCACAGCATTCTCCGGCAGCGTAAAGATTCTGAATCGGCGTTCTGTGCTGCTCATCCACCAGAATGCCTCCCATAAAATAGTGAATTCCCGGTAAAACAGACACCGCTTCCTTTCGTATATCTTTATGCAGATAGGTCATACAATCGTCTGCCAGACCAGATAGCTTATTTGAAATAATCTCCTCCGATATTTCCGTCATGTCAAGAAATACCTCTGATTCATGGCTGACCTTCCATATCTCTCTGGCGGTAATATCTCGTGGCATCAGATTTCCAAGCTCCGGGTATTTTTCCTCCATGAAATACCGTTGTTTTCCATCTTTCATGGCAAACAACCTGCCACCTTCCCCTCTGGCCGCCTCGCTGATGAGCATGCGTTTTCCACCACATTTCACAGTTGTCGGATGGTACTGGATCATCTCGCCATTTGCCAGAGGAACACCAAGCCGGAACAATTCTGCGGGGACTTCTCCTGTATTGCTCAGCGAACCCGTTGTATTTCCAAACAATCCGTGCATACCACCGGTGGCAACAATAACCGCATCCCCCGGTAATTCCACAGTCTCCTGACTGTATTCATCCCTGATTACGCAGCCACAACAAATATTGCCACACAGACGAAGTGTTAGGAAAGAATGATGGCTGAACCGTTCTACCATACCAGATGCTTCTTTCCTGCGAACAGCGTCTATCATAGCTGTCATGATCTGCTTCCCGGTATCGCTCTGTGCAAAAGCAGTCCGTTTCTTTTTCTGCCCGCCAAAATTCCGCAGATCCACATCATCATAGCCACTCATGTTAAATTTAACTCCAAGTTTTAGCAGCCAGTGCACTAGCTCCGGTGCTGCCTGTGTCATTTCCCAAACTGCATTTGGATCTGCCAGACCACATGCTGCCTTTATTGTATCTGTAAAATGTTCTTCGGGACTGTCGTTTTCATCTTTTGTATTCAAAGCTGCGTTGATACCGCCCTCCGCCATAACAGACTGTGCCCGCTCTGACGGAAGGGAGGAAACCAGTTTTACATTGCATCCATTTTCCGATGCCTGCAAAGCCGCTGAAAGTCCTGCCAGTCCAGCACCTATAATAATAATTGTCTTACTCATAGATATTGCCACCCAATATAATATAAAATAACCGCTCCCGCTATAAAAAGAAGAAGCACCGAAAGGATCAAATAAATATCACTCCTTCGTTCTTTATAACTGATGATTCCCAGTGATACGAGCAATGGGCGGATATTGATAAAAATATGAACAAAGATTGCCACTACGAACAAAAGCTGAGTTACCATCTTTACAGTTGTAAAAGGGAACAAAATATATGTCCCATTCTGCACCTTTCCAAACAAGCCAATATGGAATAACAGCAGAATCAGTATTGCCATCCCACTGGCTCGTCTCGCCCAAAATATGACGTTTTGTTTCAGATACATTTTTCCTGATTGCTTCGCTGTCTGTAAACTCTGAACTGTCAGGATGACACCAATCACCGTATGCACAACAAGAATACCAACACCCATCCATGCAAGAAGTTTCCCTGCACTACTTCCAACTCCGTTCAGCATAAAGCTGCCCATGATTCCATGAATCATAAAAATGAGAAGCATTAAAACAGACAAAATCGTATTCCATTTTCTCATAAATTCTCGCTCACCTCATTTCTTCGCTGTCCATGATCATATAGTCCATCTGTGTTAGCGTTGTAACGTCAATAAAATCATCCGATGCCAGGAATACATCATACTTTCCACTTACCACTCTTGATAGCATCATTGTGTTACTGTACTCTTTCAGATCTACGAAAAAACCGGCCTGTTTCAACCTGTCACAGAGTTTCTTAGCATAACTGACAAGCGGATAATCCGTCTCAGATACATATAACCGAAAACTAATGTCCGTTTTCATGAGATCTGTTTCATTTGTTTCCGAATCGTCCAGTGCCAATTCTTTTAATTTATTCCGGGTGTTCTCGTTGTCGAGACCACCTGACATCATATTAATACCGAGAACATAAGAGCCTTCCAACTGTGCGGAGGCTTGAGCCGCCTTTTTTGACTTCGGTGTTGCTCCTGTGACTGCATCAATCATAGAAGGCGGTGAATGCAAAAGTGCACCGAAACCTGCAAGAAAAACAATTGTAACTGCTAACAGAATCAATTTCCGTTTCACATTGCCACCTCGTTTCTTATTTTTTCAAAATCCTCATTGCGTTCAAGACGGCAATTATGGTAACGCCTACATCACCAAATACAGCTTCCCACATTCCAGCTATACCCAGAGCACCAAGGATCAGGAACACACTCTTAATTCCAAGGGCAATCACTATATTCTGCATGACAATTTGCTTTGTCGCTTTTGCCACATCAATCGCATCCACCAGCTTAGATGGTTCATCTGTCATCAGAACCACATCCGCAGCTTCAATGGCCGCATCTGAACCAAGACCACCCATTGCGATACCAACATCCGCACGAGCAAGGACAGGAGCGTCATTGATACCATCACCAACAAAAGCTAATTTGCTTCCCTGTCTCTTTTTACTGTCTAAAAGCTCAACCTTTTCCACTTTTTGATCAGGAAACAGTTGTGCATAATATTCATCCAACTGCAATTCTTCCGCAACAGCCTTTCCGATTTTTTCATCATCACCAGTAAGCATGACTGTTTTTTCCACACCGATATGTTTCAAATCAGAAATTGCTTTTTTGCTGTCCGGCTTTACTTCATCTGTTATCAAAATGCATCCGGCATATTGACCATCTACTGCTACATAAACCTTTGTACCAACTTTTTCACAGGCTGTGTACTCCACATGCTCTGAATCCATAAGTTTCGTATTGCCAGCATAAACTTTCTTCTTTCCTGCCATGGCACTGATTCCATATCCGGAAATTTCCTTGTAATCAGAGATAACTGATTGGTCAATTTCTTTTCCATAAGCAGAGAGAATGGATTTTGCAATAGGATGGTTAGAAAAGCTCTCTGCCTGGACCGCATACTCCAGAACCTGTTCTTTTGAAAATCCATTTGCAGGCAGAATATCAGTCACATTGAAAACACCCTTTGTAAGTGTTCCAGTTTTATCGAACACAATAATGCTGACATTATTAAGTGCCTCTAAATAATTACTTCCTTTTACAAGAACACCTCGTTTAGATGCCGCACCAATACCTCCGAAGAAAGTCAGCGGGATTGAAATGACCAATGCACATGGGCAAGATACCACAAGGAAAACAAATCCTCTGCGAATCCACTCTGTCCAACCTCCACCAAGAAGGATCGGTGGCAGAATTGCCAGAATAGCTGCTAAGATTACAACAACAGGAGTGTAATAACGTGCAAATGTAGTAATGAAATTTTCTGTTGGTGCTTTTCTACTGGACGCATTCTCCACAAGATTAATAATCTTTGAAGCAGTAGATTCACCAAATGCTTTCGTTGTCTTAATCGTTAAAACACCCGTCTGATTCATACAACCGGAAAGTGCTTCGTCTCCTTTATGAACGCTTCTCGGAACCGATTCTCCAGTTAAAGCCCTCGTATCCAGCATAGAATCTCCATCCAATACCACACCGTCTAATGGGATTTTTTCACCAGGCTTTACAATAATAATCTCACCAATGGCAACACTTTCAGGAGATATGGTAATCAATTCTCCGTTCCTTTTGACTGTAGCACAATCCGGACGTATATCCATTAAATCTGATATAGATTTTCTGGAATGCTCAACAGCCAATGACTGGAAAAATTCACCAACTTGATAGAACAGCATAACAGCAACTGCTTCTGGATATTCACCAATGACAAAAGCCCCAATCGTAGAAACACTCATCAAAAAATGTTCATCAAATACACGCCCCTTTGAAATGTTCCTCACAGCCTGCCATACAACATCTCCACCAAGAATAACATAAGAAACAATGAGAAAAGCTAACTCGATAGGCAGTGGCACTTTCGCAAAAACAGTCAATGCCATACCAATGGCATAGATTGCTGCACCAGTCGCTAAACGAACTGTCAACTTCTTATCCTCATTGTTATAGGATTCATTGGCCTCCTGCTTTTTTTCCGGTATATAAGATTCCTGTACAATTTCAGAAACTTCCACATCTGGCTCATGGCTATGAACAATCGTTTCAATCTGACTGGCTATCGTATCTGCGGCTGTCTGAGCAACATTGATTGTAAGCGTCTGCTTCATCAGATTTACCACTGAGGATT
>FMEL01000002.1 GCA_900066355.1 uncultured Ruminococcus sp. | reverse complement strand
ATTAAGTGAAATGTGTGAAATGCGTGGACATTACAAGCACAAGGAAAACACGGCAGAAATAGCTACAGCAGTCAAGAACAGTGCTTATGAGATTATAAACAAAAAGCACGCTACATATTATGGAATTGCAATGTCTGTAAAAAGAATCTGTGAAGCGATTATGAGAGATGAAAAATCAATACTTCCTGTATCACACATGATTCATGGAGTATATGATATTGACGAAGTATCGTTAAGTATGCCAGCTATTGTAGGTGCAGATGGTATTGAGTCTGATATACCTATTAATTTAAGTGGCGAGGAAGCGTTAAAGCTTAAGGAATCTGCAGATTCATTGAAAAAGATTATGGAGACAATTGAATTATAAATTTTACACATGGAAGTAAGGTATTATATTTGTAAGCATTGTGGAAACATTGTTGAAAAGGTAAAGGATAAGGGTGTACCTGTAATTTGTTGCGGAGAACCTATGCAGGAATTAAAAGCCGGAGTGACAGATGCTGCTGTCGAGAAGCATGTACCTGTATATACGATAGAAGGTAGTCATGTTCATGTCGTGGTCGGAGAGACAAAACATCCAATGATTGAAGAGCATTTCATTGAGTGGATTACATTAAATACAAACCAGGGAATATACAGAAAACAGTTAAATCCAGGGCAGGAGCCGGTAGCAGATTTTTGTCTTTGCGATGGTGAACAGGTAGAAGAAGTATATGCATATTGTAACCTGCATGGATTATGGAAATGCTAAAAGCATTTATACATATTAAGGTTACAGAACAACACAGATATAACAGTAATATAGGCTGTGTATTAATATATTTACAAGGAGGAACAACGAATGAAATACGTATGTGATGTTTGCGGATGGGAATACGATGAGGAGAAGGGCTATCCAGAAGGTGGTATTGCACCAGGAACAAAATGGGAAGATGTTCCGGAAGATTTTGAATGCCCATTATGTAATGTTGGAAAAGATGAGTTTTCAGAAGTTGAATAGAAGTCTAATCTTTTGTTAAATACGGATGGATAAACCAAAACCCTGGTGCGTGAGCAACAGGGTTTTTTATTGCGATATTTTGTGATGATATCACAGAAAATAATCTACCTTTTGCTTATAATGTAGCTAGAAACTAAGTGAGGAGGTAGTCTAAATGAGATTAAAAGATAAAGTTGCAATCATTACGGGTGGAAGCCGTGGCATAGGATTTGCTACAGCTGATAAATTCTTGAAGGAAGGTGCTTCAGTTGTGTTGGCAGCAAGTTCACAGGAATCGGCAGATGTTGCTGTAGATAAATTAAAAGAAAAATATCCCAATGCAATAGTTGCTGGAATTAGTCCAAATCTGGCAAGCATGGAGTCTGTCAGAAAGGCTTTTAAAGAGGCAACTGAAAAATATGGATGTGTCGACATACTGGTAAATAATGCAGGGATTTCAGAAAACACCTCATTTATGGATTATACAGAGGAGACTTTCGATAAAGTCATGGATCTAAATGTAAAAGGAGTATTTAATACTACTCGTGTAGCAGCAGAATGTATGGTGGCAAGAGGCAAGGGGGTCATTCTCTCAACTTCTTCCATGGTGAGTATTTCGGGACAGCCAAGTGGGTTTGCTTATCCGGCATCGAAGTTTGCAGTAAACGGATTAACTGTATCATTAGCAAGAGAACTAGGACCTAAAGGTATTCGTGTTAATGCTGTTGCACCTGGGATTACAGAAACTGATATGATGAAGGCCGTGCCAAAGGAAGTTATCGAACCTATGATTGAAAGAATTCCATTGCGTCGTCTTGGACAGCCAGAAGATATTGCCAATGCGTTTGTGTTTCTTGCTTCAGATGAGGCGAGTTACATTACAGGTGTTATATTAAGTGTAGATGGTATGGCAAGAAGTTAAGTTAATGAGGTATGGTGATGTAATCACGGAAAATAAATGAAATTAAGACTATAATAAATCTAAAAAAAGAAAAAGATAAGGAGGACTGTAAAATGTCTGCTATTAATATCAATAAAAATAATTTTCAGAACGAAGTACTGAATTCCGATAAACCCGTTCTTTTAGATTTTTGGGCATCTTGGTGTGCACCTTGCCGTATGGTAGTACCTATTGTAGAGGAGATTGCAAGTGAGCGTAGAGATATTAAAGTTGGAAAGATTAATGTAGATGAAGAGCCTGAACTGGCAAATAAGTTCAGTATTATGAGCATTCCGACTTTAGTGGTTATGAAGAATGGGAAGATTGTACAGCAGGTTTCAGGGGCGAGACCTAAGAATGCGATTTTAGAAATGCTTTAGGGAGGTGTGCTAATGGGATTTTTTGATCTCTTTAAACAGTCGAATATTAATCAAGGCATAGAAGAATATAAAAGGACTGATGATGCAGTTCTGCTGGATGTACGTACACCGCAGGAATTTCAGGAAGGACATATACCAGAAAGTAAAAATGTGCCGTTGCAGAAACTTGACAATATTGCTTCTGTAGCGAAGAATAAGGATATCCCACTGTTTGTATACTGTTATTCCGGTTCACGAAGCCGCCAGGCAACTGGGACACTGCAACGAATGGGATATTCTAAAGTAAATAATATCGGTGGCATTGCAGCTTACTCAGGAAAGGTGGAAAAATAAGATGAAGGTAATAATTGTAGGAGGTGTAGCCGGAGGAGCTACAGCCGCAGCAAGAATACGCAGACTGAATGAACATGCTGAAATTACTGTGTTTGAAAGATCCGGATACATATCCTATGCAAATTGTGGACTTCCATATTATATTGGAGACGTGATCACAGACCCGGAAGAACTTACACTACAGACACCAGAGAGTTTTTTTAAACGCTTCCGTATTAACATGAAAATTCATCATGAAGTTATCTCCATACATCCGGAACGTAAAACGGTTTCAGTGAAAAATTTAGAGAATGGTGAGATATTTGAAGAAAAATATGATAAGCTGATCCTCTCTCCAGGTGCAAAGCCAACACAGCCGAGACTTCCCGGAGTAGGTATTGATAAACTTTTTACACTTCGTACTGTAGAAGACACTTTTCGGATAAAGGAATATATAAATAAGAATCATCCAAAATCGGCTGTATTGGCAGGTGGCGGTTTTATTGGTCTGGAACTGGCAGAAAATTTGAGGGAGCTTGGCATGGATGTTACGATTGTCCAGCGGCCTAAGCAGCTGATGAACCCTTTTGACCCGGATATGGCATCCATGATCCATAATGAAATGAGAAAGCATGGGATAAAACTGGTACTGGGCTATACAGTAGAAGGATTTAAAGAAAAAGACAACGGAGTGGAGGTCCTGTTGAAAGATAATCCATCCCTTCAGGCTGATATGGTAGTTCTGGCAATCGGAGTCACACCAGACACAGTATTAGCAAAAGAAGCCGGTCTGGAACTTGGCATCAAGGAAAGTATTGTAGTGAATGACAGAATGGAAACCTCTGTACCGGATATTTATGCTGCAGGTGATGCAGTTCAGGTAAAACATTATGTTACGGGTAATGATGCGCTGATTTCTTTGGCAGGACCAGCCAATAAACAGGGCAGAATCATCGCTGATAATATTTGTGGCGGTGATAGTCGTTACCTGGGCAGTCAGGGAAGCTCCGTTATAAAAGTGTTTGATATGACAGCAGCCACTACAGGTATCAATGAAACCAATGCCAAAAAGTCAGGATTAGAGGTAGATACAGTAATTCTTTCTCCTATGAGTCATGCCGGTTACTATCCTGGTGGAAAAGTGATGACCATGAAGGTGGTTTTTGAAAAAGAGACCTATCGTTTGCTTGGCGCTCAGATTATTGGATATGAAGGAGTTGATAAACGTATTGATGTGCTGGCAACAGCAATCCATGCAGGGCTGAAGGCAACCCAGCTGAAGGATTTGGATCTCGCATATGCACCGCCTTATTCCTCTGCCAAGGATCCTGTAAATATGGCAGGATTCATGATAGACAATATAGCAAAAGGTATCTTAAAACAATGGCATCTGGAAGATATGGATAAGATTTCTAGAGATAAAAGTGTTGTGGTGCTGGATGTGAGAACTGTAGGTGAATTTAACAGGGGGCATATGGATGGATTCAAAAACATTCCTGTAGATGAACTAAGGGAACGTATCAATGAAATTGAGAAGGGAAAGCCTGTTTACCTGATATGCCAGAGTGGGCTGCGAAGTTATATTGCCAGTCGTATTCTGGAAGGAAATGGATATGAAACATACAACTTCTCCGGCGGATTCCGCTTCTATGATGCAGTTGTCAATGACCGTACGCTGATTGAAAAGGCATATGCATGTGGTATGGATTATTAAAAATAATCATAATATTTTTATAATTTTCTCGTAATATAAAAAGATCCCCCATTTATTAGAATGACTTTCATAATTCTGATAAATGGAGGATTCTTCTTTATATGTTACAGAAAAACAATTTTATGACCTTTGGAGTGTTTCCAGTCTTTTTGGATCAAGGATTGTGATTTTGCCACGGGAGAGTTTGACGAGACCCTCGCCTTGAAAGTATCGAAGCATTCGAGTGATAACTTCCCTGTGGGAACCAAGATGATTAGCAATCGTCTCATGAGTGATTTTCAGCTCGTTTGTTCCTTCGATAGAGGTCTCTTCTAAAAGAAATGAAGCAACACGCTTATCCAAACTCTTCCACATGATTTGTTCAATCAGCCACATGACATCAGAAAAACGGGTGGCCATTAACTCATTGGTATAGTTTGCGACGGGAGCAGATTCCTTCATAATGACCTTATAGATTTCAGCAGGGATGATCCAAAGATCAGTATCTTTTTCTGCTTCAATGGTTACTTCAAATTGAATGGAGCGTATGATACATGAGGCGGATAAAAGACACATATCCATATCGAACAGACGGTAAAGTGTAATCTCTCGTCCTTCATCTGAAAGTATGTAAGTTCGAAGCTGCCCGGATTTAACCAGTAATAATCCAGTACAATTCAGGTTTCCATTGTGAATGATTGTCCCTTTTTTTACATACTGTGTGATTAAATTGTCTGAAATTATTTTTTTCTGTGCTGTATTTAAGTCATTCCATAGTGGAAAACAATTTTCGAAGTTCATAACCGTTATCTCCTTTACGAACATAGTATACTTGCTTTTTTTAGATGCGTCAATTATATAACTGGCATATGCCATAAATAGAAATAAAAAGAAGTGTAATAAAGTAAATTATCTTTTCTGTGATATCATCACGGGAGCAAGCACTTATTTGGGGTATATTAAGTTCAAATAGGAGAAGGAGTTGAAAAATATGACATCTATAAATATAAATAAAGAAAAGTTTGGACAATTAATTCATAAGGAAAAACCGGTTTTGGTTGATTTCTGGGCACCTTGGTGTGGTTATTGCCGTAGAATTGGAGCGGCTTATGAAAAAATAAGTGAAGAATACAGCGATATTCTTATTGCTGGAAAAGTAAATATTGATGAAGAACCACAGATTGCAGAAGCTGAAAAGATTGAGATAATTCCTACGCTGGTTTTATATCGAGATGGAAAGGCAATAGATTCTATTGTTGCACCTGAATCAAAAATAATGATAGAGAATTTTATTAATGAAGCATTGGAAAAATAAAAGGAGGACTGCTGTATGAATGAAAATCATGTTTACGATATGATTATCGTGGGGGGAGGACCTGGAGGGTATACTTCAGCATTATACGCAGCCAGAGCAGGATTTGACACAATTGTTTTAGAAAAATTATCTGCAGGTGGTCAGATGTCATTGACCTGGCAGATTGATAACTATCCTGGTTTTGAAAATGGAATTGACGGATTTTCATTGGCAGAGAAAATGCAAAAACAGGCGGAAAAATTTGGCGCTAAAAGTGAATATGCTGAAGTTTTTAATATGGATTTAACAGGAAAGCTTAAGAGAGTAGAAACTAGTTCGGGAATTTATATTGGGAAAACAGTAGTGATTGCTACTGGAGCAAATCCAAGAGAACTTGGTCTCGCTAAAGAAAAAGAATTGATAGGTCATGGGGTTGCTTATTGTGCCTCCTGTGATGGTATGTTTTATAAAGATAAGATCGTGGTGGTTGTTGGTGGTGGAAATTCTGCTGTATCAGATGCTGTTCTTTTAAGTCGAATTGCTAAGAAAGTCATCATTGTTCATCGAAGAGATACATTACGTGCAACGAAAATCTACCATGACCAGCTGATGAAAACTGAAAATATAGAGTTTCGATGGAACAATACAGTAAATGAACTGATTTATGGAGAACGATTGACTGGTGTGCGGTTGGAAGATACAGTTACAGGAGAAGAAAACATTATAGAATGTGACGGCCTGTTTGTGAGTATAGGAAGAAAACCGACAACAGATTTTTTAGATAATCAGATAGAACTGGATAATAAAGGATATATTGTGGCAGGTGAAAACACTGAAACGAGTATTCCGGGTGTTTATGCTGTAGGAGATGTCAGAACAAAGTTACTTCGTCAGATAGTAACAGCAGTGGCAGATGGTGCTATGGCAGTACATATGGCAGAAGAGTATGTGGAGAAATAATAATCAGAATTTGAATGGTGAACTTTTCATACTGAAATATGTACAATTTCAATAATGACATGAACTTATGGGAATGTATTGCGGATACTTTGTGAACTTTATCCTGATACAATGATTATGCTGATGAAAGAAGGCATAGATAACTGAATACAAGAAAGAGACGAAACAGTTAAAACAGGATGGCAAACTCCGTCTGGAACATTACCAGAAGTTCTACCAGAATGGCACTTATGAACGAAGCAGAGAATCCGGTACAGAAGCCAATTATGATATGGTGGACGGTCTTGTGAATAATCAGAAGAAAAATCAGGAAAAGACCTCTGATGCTCGCAGCAACAAACAGACTTCCCGAAAGCAACAGGATAATAAACCTAAGAAACGAAGATCTGTGATCAAACGACTGCATCAGAAACAGATTACCATTGCTCGCCGGTCCGGAAAGCCAATACCAAGGTACCTGGATCAGGAAATGGAAAGAAAACGAGGGTAGAATATGCGAAGGTTAAAGTGTGAAAAAGAAAAGATTATTTTGACCAATGAAGATGACGGATTCTATGATGTGTATACCTTTAATCAGAGCTTGCAGAAACGGTTACGAGAATTTGCAGGAAAGTATCCGGATGATTGCTGGTTTAAAGGATCTTCGGAGGATGGAAGTGAAACGTATATGATCAAAAAAGTGCGGTTATCATTGAATTTAAGACCACCCTATTCCAAGGATAGAATATCTGAAAAATCCCCAGAACTGTCTTATTTATATAAAAGCAATGATACTTGAAAGAACATCGGCCGGTCTTTGTAGTAGCCTGATTTTAAGCGAAAGCTGTACCCGCACCTGTTGGAGATTGACCGGGCGGAGCAGGAACGGATGGACGCCATGCTGCCCCGCATGATGGAGGTAGCGGGCGTCACCGAGGAACTGAAAGCCTGTGACCCTATGCGCTGGGTGGGGCTGATGAACACGCTGAAAGCGCAGGCAGAGGAAATTATTCAAGATGAACTGATTTACAAATAGTTTTTAGACACAAGAAAGGCCGGGATTTTGCTATCAAGCGGAAAATCCCGGCTTTGCTCTTATCGGTTTTCCAAATTCTTTGACCGCCGGTATTCCAGCGGAGAAAGACCAAACTGCTTTTTGAACACGGCTGCAAATTTGCTTTGATTCATATAGCCAACCAACTCTGCTATTTCTGCAACGGACAATCTTGTAGAAGTCAGTAACTCTGCAGCTTTTTTCATTCGGACTTCCCGTAGATAGATGGAAATATTTTGACCAAAAACGCCACGAAAATAGTTTTTTAAGCTGGTTTCGCTGACAGAAAACTGAGCTGCCAATTCCCATGCAGGATGATGTTGCCGCAAATCGGAAGTGATAATTTTTTCAACACGTTTTGCTATATCTACCTGTGTTTCAGTAAAAAATGTGCAGGCTTGCGATGGGGGGATATTGTTAAGATTTTGTAGTAATGAAAATAGAGCCAGAACATAGATCTTCATTTGAGAAATCGAAAACGGAGGCGCAATATCAAAAAGTTCCCAGAGCTTAATCAATATTTCTTCAACTTCAGGAGTAACTGCTGAGATATAAGTGTTATCGTTTGGGCAAAAAAGTTCAATGATTTTAGGGATGTCTATGCCAAACTCTTTTTGTATCCATGTACTCTCTGTTGCCAGTGTATTAGTATCAACAAAAAGCTCCATTCCCTCATAGATACGGCGAGGATAGACATATTGCTTTTGGGCAAAACACTCCGTGAGAGAAATATCTCCATCTTTCACATATACAAAGTTTCCGTTATTCAAGATAATCTCGCAACGACCAGTCACGCAATAGTTTAGGAGCAAAGGCCCTTTTTTAATGAAACTATCTTCACCCAAATTTGGAGCTGCCCATGTCGGAGAATTTATAAAAATATACGCAATAGTAAGTCCGGGGAAAAGTTGAAAAAATGTCATAGACCCTTTTCCTTCCTTAGTTTTCATAAGTAGTTCTGCGTTGAACTCGCTACGTTTTATTGAAACGCCGGGAATTTCAATACATTTTCTAATAATATCATCAATCTTCATTTTTAACTCCTGTCGATTTGTCTGGCTCATTGCCCTTGATTTTAATCATATTATAGAATTGTAAGCGAAGTCAGTCAATAAAAAAACTCGTTGCTGTTTGGAGCCAAAAAGATGATTGGTTGTAGAGAGCTACTGCTAACTATGGTATCTTATAGAGAGGTTAGAAAACGCTAACTAGCAAATAAATGGAGGTATTCGTTATGAGTAACAAGTTACAAGCAAAAGACCTGATTAACCTCGGCCTGTTCACCGTTCTCTACTTTGTGATTGGCTGCTGTGTCGCCGTTCCCGTCGGCTTTGTACCTATCTTTTTGCCAATCCTCGGAGCATTGTGGTCTTTGATTACCGGCATCCCGTTCATGCTGTTCCTGACCAGAGTTAAAAAATTCGGCATGGTTACAATTATGGGAATTTTAAGCGGCCTGCTGATGGGGCTGACTGGCATGGGATTTTGGGGCGTACCGATGGGCGTGATTTTTGGGCTGCTGGGAGATCTGATCTTGAAATCCGGCGGTTATAAAAGCGCCAAGAAGAGCCTGATCGGGTATGCGGTGTTCAGCCTTTGGATGGTTGGTACATATATCCCCATGTATTTCATGGTTGAGGATTCCTGGGCCAGTTTTGCGGCCAGCTTTGGTGAGGAATACGCTGACAGGGTAATGGCTGTTATGCCTATGTGGAGCATTATTCTGGTAATCGCCGGAATCTTCATTTTTGCGATCCTGGGCGGACTTTTAGGTAAGGCGCTTCTGAAAAAGCATTTTGCTAAAGCGGGCATTGTGTGATGAACGGGCTATCATTTTCAGCAACAACCGAAAAAAGAAAAGGAATCCTGCTTGATCCCCGGACAAAGCTCATTCTGCTGCTGACGATTACAACACTGATGTTCAGTACCAGTAACGAAGGAATTATGAACATCGTCAAGCCGTGTCTAAGCCTTGTCCCCTTTGCTCTGATTTTGTCGGAACGCCGTTTCAAAACAGCAGGAAAATATCTGGTGCTATATGCGGTTTGCTTTATACTGGAACGGATTGCCCTTACGAGTTTGAGCGGATTACTCTCGTTCATCGTGCTGGCAGTGACATCTATCATGACGCGGTTTGCGCCCGGCATTATGACAGGTGCCTATCTGATCTCATCCACTTCGATCAGTGAGTTTATCGGCGCAATGGAGCGTATGCATATCACGGAAAAAATCGTGATTCCAATGTCTGTCATTTTTCGCTTTTTCCCAACCATCAGCGAAGAATATCAGGCCATCCGGGATGCAATGAAAATGCGGGGCATACGATTCGGCGGGAAAAATCCTTTCCTGATGTTGGAATATCGCCTTGTTCCTTTGATGGTGTCCGTTGTGAAGATTGGTGATGAACTTTCTGCTGCTGCGTTGACACGGGGGCTTGGAGCCCCCGTTAAACGTACAAACGTGTGCCAGATCGGTTTCCATGTTCAAGATTTGATTGCGATTCTGTTTTGCGTTATCTGTTTTGCCTTGTTTTTGTTTCAGCAGCAGATTTCTTTTTGACGGAAGGGGGTGAACCTATGATACGGATTGACCATGTGACTTTCTCTTATGGAGAAGAAAACGAGAACGCTGGTGGAGTCCATGATATAAATCTGACCGTAGAGGACGGTCAATGCGTCGTACTTTGCGGCGAAAGCGGCTGTGGAAAAACGACAATTACCAGGCTGATCAACGGTCTGATTCCCCATTACTATGAAGGAAAAATGAATGGAGAAGTGTGGGTAAATGGGGCAAAGGTTTCGGAACAGCCCCTTTATGATACCGCGAAAACGGTTGGCAGCGTGTTTCAAAACCCCCGCTCACAATTTTTCAATGTGGACACAACCAGCGAAATCACATTCGGGTGTGAAAATCTCGGCCAGCCGGAGCAAAGTATTCGGGAACGATTAGATAAGACCATCCGGGATTTCCGCCTGGAGAAATTGATGGGACGCAATATCTTTCATCTCTCCGGCGGGGAAAAGCAAAAAATTGCCTGTGCCGGGGTCTCCATCATGGAGCCGGATGTGCTGGTTATGGATGAGCCGTCATCCAACCTGGATGCTTCCTCTATCCTGGATCTGAGAGCAATACTTGCGTTTTGGAAGTCGCAGGGGAAAACAATTATAGTGTCAGAGCATCGGCTCTACTATCTGCGCGGTCTTGCGGATCGTTTTATCTATATTACCGGCGGAAAGGTGGAAAAAGATTACTCCGCAGCGGAGTTTGAGAGCCTGACGGAGCAACAGAGAGCCAAGTTGGGGCTGCGTACCTTTATTCTTGAAGATTTGTTGCCGCCGAAAGCATTGCCCCAGGCCGGTCAGCAAATGGAACTTCGCAATTTCTGCTTTGCCTACAAAAACGAACCGGAAACGCTGCACATCCGGGAAAGTAAAATCCCCGCAAATCGTATTGTCGGGATCATCGGGAATAATGGAGCTGGAAAGTCCACCTTCTCCCGGTGTTTCTGCGGCCTTGAAAAGCGCTGCGGTGAGGTGATCTGGAACGGCAGAACTTATCGGCCTAAAGACAGACTAAATACCTGCTACATGGTGATGCAGGAAGTCAATCACCAGCTTTTCACGGAAACTGTGCTGGATGAAGTCCTAATCAGTATGGAGGAGGAAAATCAGGAGTGGGCTGAGGAAATCCTTGCCGAGTTAGATTTAATCGGCTTCAAAGACAGACACCCTATGTCCCTTTCCGGCGGCCAAAAGCAGCGGGTAGCAATTGCCTCGGCAATCGCATCCAAGCGTTCTATCTTATTTTTTGACGAACCGACCAGCGGTCTTGATTACAAACACATGAAAGAGGTTGCCAATGTTTTGAAACAAGTCAGGGATGCAGGCATTACCTTGTATGTCATTACCCATGATCTTGAGCTGCTTTTAGATTGTTGTACGGATATTGTCCATTTTGAGGACGGTTCCATCATCGACAAATTTCAAATGGATGAGGCCGGTCTTGAAAAAATCCGAAACTATTTTATAAAGGGGGTATCTACAAAATGAAGGAGGAAAAGAAAGACTCACCCATAGGAACTTTATGGGGATGGGGCAAACCCTATCACGGGAAATTCATCGGCAGTATTATCCTTGCGGTATTAGGCGTGGCCTGCCAGATGGTGCCCTATTTCTGCGTGGCGCATATTGTCACACTGATGCTGTCGGGAGAGCAGGATTTTTCCAGTTATATGACGGCCTGTATCGTTACATTGTGCGGTTATTTGGGAAAGGTTGTTTTCGCCAATCTTTCAACAGTCATTTCTCACACAGCAACCTATTACACGCTGCGCGATCTGCGGGAGAACATTACCGAGAAACTTGCCCGTGTGCCAATGGGGACGATTTTGGATACGCCCTCTGGACAGTATAAAACGACGATTGTTGACCGGGTGGAGGGAATGGAGCCGACCTTTGCACACCTGCTCCCGGAAATGACCGCAAATGTGCTGGTTCCCATTGTGATTGTCGTGTACCTGCTTATTCTGGACTGGCGTATGGCGCTTTTGTCCCTTGTCACTCTCGTGGTGGGCCTTGTGGTTATGTCCGCCGGTATGAAAAACTATCCCGTCAAGTGGGAGGGTGCTGTCAAGGCAGGCAAGCAGATGACAGACGCCATCGTGGAATATATCGGAGGCATTGAGGTGGTGAAAGCGTTCAGCCAATCCGCCGGTTCCTACAAAAAATATTCTGACGCGGTGAATTACAACGCCAACTACTATGTGGACTGGATGCGGGAAAATCAGAAAACCATGAGCGCCTATAACGCCATCCTGCCCTCGGTGCTGATCTGCGTGCTGCCCTGCGGCTTTTCGTTCTGGCTCTCCGGAAGCCTGGAACTTTCCACCTTCCTGTCCATTGTGATTTTCTCTCTGGGCCTTGTTGGGCCAATTATTGCGGCCTTTACCTTTACGGACGATTTGGCTGTACTGGGGACAAATGTGGAAGAAATCAGCCAGCTTCTGAACGCCGAAGAACTGAACCATAAAGAAACGCCGATCAAGCTGGAAGATACCGGCATTTCTCTTAGGTCTGTGTCGTTTTCCTATGACGGGACAACAGAGGTTTTGCATGATGTGAATCTCGCCATCCACCCCGGAACCATGACCGCCCTTGTAGGGCCGTCCGGCTCCGGCAAGTCCACGGTGGCGAAGCTGATTGCCGGGTATTGGGATGTTACATCCGGCAGCATTACCCTCGGCGGCCATGAGCTGAAGGATATGCCGCTGTCTGAAATTGCAGACCAGATTTCCTATGTATCTCAGGACAACTACCTGTTTAACCGCAGTATCCGGGAGAATATCCGCATGGGAAGACCCAGTGCCACGGATGCAGAGGTGGAGCAGGCAGCCAAACAAAGCGGCTGCGACGCCTTTATCAGCAAGCTGGATAATGGCTATGATACGGTTGTCGGCAGCGCCGGTTCCCATCTTTCCGGCGGTGAACGCCAGCGGATTGCCATCGCCCGCGCCATGCTGAAAAATGCGCCGGTTGTCATTTTGGACGAGGCAACTGCCTATATCGACCCAGAGAATGAGGCGCTGGTGCAGAAAGCCATTTCCACTTTAACTGTCGGCAAGACCCTGATTGTGATCGCACACCGGCTGTCTACCATTGTTGGCGCAGATAACATCGTTGTGGTGAAAGATGGAACCATCCACGCACAGGGTACGCATGAGAAGCTGCTGGAAACCTGCCCCCTCTACCGGGATATGTGGCAGGCGCACGTCGGCGCGAAAGACCAGATGTAAGGGGGGGTGTCAGATGTATGGAACATTGAAAAAAATCTTTGCTTTTGCAGGCAGCAAAAAGGGGCTTCTAAAAAAATCCCTGTTATTCTCATTCCTGTCCGGGCTGTTTTCAGCCATGCAGTTTGCCGCCCTCTTTGTAGTGATCGGCGCGTTAGTATCTGACAACCGGGACGGAAAGTTTATCTGCATTTCGCTGGGAATTATGGCCGTTTCCCTCATTGGGCGTATCATCACGACCTATTTTTCCACGATGGAGCAGACGGAAACCGGCTATTGCATGGTGGCGGAAAAGCGTATCCACATCGGAGATCGGCTGCGCTACATCCCGATGGGCTACTTCAACAAGAATAGTATCGGGAATATTACCGCCATTGTCACAACAACTTTGGGTGATGTAGAGAACTCAGCAGCCCGTGTCCTGGTGTCAGTGCTGGGCGGTTTTTTCAACTCGGTTGCCCTCGTCATCGTCCTGTTGGTATTTGACTGGCGGATCGGTCTTGTGGCCGCTGCCGGTGTCCTGATTTACCTTGCGGCGGCGGAACTGGCGCTTCGCAAATCAGCCGCGCTCAGCGGTGTACGCCAGCACACACAGGAGTCCCTTGTGGAGTCTGTGTTGGAGTACATTCAGGGGATGGGGATTGTTAAAGCATTTGGACTGGAACGGGACAGCACGCAGTCTATCGGCAGTGCAATTAAGGCGAGCTGCCGGGATAACCTGAAATTGACAAAGGCCAGTGTTCCCTATGACGCTATCAAACAGGCTGTTGTCCGAGTGTTCAGCGTCCTGTTGCTTTTGGCCTCGGTCTGGTTCTGGCTGGACGGCTCCCTGCCGCTGGCCTACGGTCTGATTTTGGTGATTGCTTCTTTCATGGTGTTCAACGATTTGGAGAACGCCGGGAATATGGCCTCTTTGCTGCAAATGCTGGCGGCCTCGATGGATACGGCAAACTCCATTGATGGCACGCCGGTAATGGACGAGAAAGGCGCTGATATTACGCCGAAGTCCAGCGAGATCGTGTTTAACAAGGTGGATTTTTCCTACGTAGACCGTAAGATATTAGATCAGGTCAGCTTTACCATTACAGAAAAAACGACTACGGCCATTGTCGGCCCTTCCGGGGCAGGAAAGACAACGATGTGCAACCTGATTGCCCGTTTTTGGGATGTGAATGCCGGGAAGATTACCATAGGCGGTACGGATGTACGAGATTTCAAGCTGGATAGCCTGATGAAGAATATCTCGATGGTGTTCCAGAGCGTGTACCTATTTGCAGATACGATTGAGAATAATATCAAGTTTGGCTGCCCGGATGCTACCCATGAACAAGTGGTTGAAGCGGCGAAAAAGGCTTGCTGCCATAACTTTATTTCTGCCCTGCCGGATGGCTATGACACCGTGATTGGCGAGGGAGGCGGTACTTTGTCCGGCGGCGAGAAACAGCGGATTTCCATCGCCCGCGCCATGCTGAAGGACGCACCTATCATCATTTTGGACGAGGCAACAAGCAGCGTTGACCCGGAGAATGAGGATGAATTGCAGCGGGCTATCGAGGCATTGACCCATGACAAGACCATCATCATGATTGCCCACCGTCTGAAAACCGTCCGCAACGCCGATCAGATCCTTGTACTGGACAACGCTCATATCGTCCAGCGCGGCACTCATGCGGAGCTGATCCAGCAAAAAGGCCTGTATGCCGATTTTGTATCGGCCAGACAGGAGGCCATCGGCTGGAAGCTGGCTCAGTAAAGGAGGTTCAGATGAAACTTCATGCGTCCGGGGAGGACTACCTGGAAACCATCCATGTTCTCCAAAAGAAACGCGGTATGGTGCGCTCCGTAGATGTGACCCGGCACATGGAGGTGTCAAAACCCAGCGTGTGCCATGCAGTGGCTACCTTGCGGGACGGCGGCTTTCTCACAATGGACGAAGATCACTTTCTCCGTTTGACCGATGCTTTCTGTGTCTTTTATACGCCACATGCTGTTCATGCAGACCGTCCGGGATTCCAGCCGGCAAAAGATCTGGACATTCCGCTGAATGGTTATGTATATTGTTATCCGGTGAAGTCTAATTATCTGGGTGGTGACATCATCAGTGGAATGATTGAAACGGAATTATATAAAAAGGATGGAATCAGTGTTTTCTTTGACATTGGAACCAACGGTGAACTTGTGATAGGAAATAAAGATTTTCTTCTTTGCGGCGCCGGTGCGGCGGGGCCTGCATTGGAAGGCGGTGTAGTACATACCGGGATGAGGGCAGATGCCGGAGCAGTGGACAGCGTGAGGATAAGAGGTGGAAAAATCCATGTTCATGTAATTGGTAACTCTTCAGGAAAAATTAGCCCTAAGGGTATCTGCGGTTCCGGTATTGTCGATCTGATTGCGGAACTTTTTTTAGAAGGCTGGATAGATATTCGTGGTAAGTTTTCTCCTGAAAAAACGAATCTTATTCAGAAACGAGAAGGTCAGCTTTGCATAGAATATGCTCCGGGTCTGTATTTTTATCAGAAAGATATCGACGAATTTATTCTTACCAAAGCCGCAGCACATATAATGGTTGAGATCATGCTCCGGGAATCTGGACTTGAACTGAATCAGGCAGATCGATTTTATGTAGCCGTCTCTTTTGGAAAATATGTATCTGTGGAATCAGCCATTACCATTGGGATGTATCCTGACATGGAACGGGAGAAGATGATCAATGCTGGAAATTCTTCGCTGGAAGGAGCACAAAAGCTTTTGCTGAACAAAGAACTTCTTGCAGATATTGATCAGATACTGGAAGAAATGACTTATATACAATTTGCGGAAGTGGATGATTTTCTGGAACAGATGGTAGCTGCCCAGGCCTTACCTCACACAGATTATAAAAAATATCCAACGGTCATGGAAAAATTAAAGAAAAGACAAAACATATGCTTTTATTGATCCGAGGCTGAGAAATCTGTCATGGTAAGCATATTCCAGATTTCTCAGAAAACAGAACAAAGGAGGAGACAAGATCAAAAATGAAATTTGATGTGCTGGGGTTATTAGCAGCCTGCTCATATGCATTGGACTGTGTAGAGGCAGAGCTGATTAAAGTAACAAACAATCATTCTAAACGTGTGGCATATATGGCGGTTTGTACTGCTGAAAAAAATGGGTATACAGGGTCAAAGCCTGCAGGATCTGGCAGAGTGTGCATTGCTGCACGACAATGCAGTGGCACAATATATTCAGGAAGAGCTTCAAAATGACGTTTTACGTAACGGGGTGACGAAGCTGGGAAGGCATTGTACCATAGGAGAAAAAATTCTGAAAAATATACCGTTTCATAATGATGTATCTAATGTCATACTGTACCCCCCATGAAAACGCTGATGGAAGTGAACCTTTTGGAAAACAATGGAATGAAGTACCGTTTTTTGCAAGGATTATCCATATGTGTGATACGATAGATATATTTTGCCGATCTATGAAATCAGATTCGGATGAGGGGAAAAGAACAGAAGAATTTGTAATAAAGTCAAAAGATAAATTGTTTGATTCCTTCTGCGTGGAAGCTTTTTTTTAATGCTTTTTCAGATGAAAAAATTCATATGATTGATAATGAAACCCTGGATACGATGTTGTGGAAGAAAGTACCCAGAATAAAGCTGGAACTTAATTTTGCACAGATTAAAGCTATTGCAGATCTTTTTGCCCATATTGTGGACTATAAATCACCCTTTACAAGCAACCACTCAATGGGTGTTGCGGAAGGTGCGGAAAAAATATCAAGGTTCATGGGATTTGATGAGGATATCTGTCAGAAAATGTATATTGGCGGAGCTTTACATGACATAGGAAAGGTCGCAATCGGGAATGAGATTCTGGAAAAACCAGAAAAATTAACCGATGAAGAATTTAAAACGATGAAACATCATGCAGTATATACCTATTATATTTTGTCAGGGATAGATGATTTCGAGGAAATACGAGACTGGGCGGCTCTTCATCATAAAAAGTTAAATGGAAAAGGATATCCTTTTGGAAAAACTGCTGATGAATTAAATAAACCAGAGCGTATTATGGCTTGCATTGATATTTATCAGGCACTTACTGAAGACAGACCTTATAAGAAGGGTTTGTCACATGACAAAGCGTGTGGGATACTTGATGATATGGCACAGAAAGGCTTTGTTGATTCTGATATTTCAAATAAGATCAGAGATTGTTTCGGTTAAATGCAGAGGTACAATTTATTTATACATGTATGTGATAGCATCATGTGACTTGAGAAAGTGAAAATGAAGAGAACGTTGGATAAGATTCTGGCGTTCTTTTTTTGTGTAGGGGTGTTCACAGGGGGTGCATCGTTTAATTGTATCATTTTCGTAGTCGCAACGAATCTATGCGCATGTGGGTATTATCCAAATAATGGAGCTCCTGATTGCCAGAGGTTTTAAAGGCAAAGATGGAAAAACACTGGATCTGGACAGAAAAGCCGGTACCAATACCATTTATGCTCTGAACGCATACAAAAAGTCCAGAAAGATGTAACAGGATGGGGTATGTGATGCTGCAACCTGGAAAGATCTGATTGCCATTTGATAGCGGAAACAGGCGCAGGCCGTGACATTCAGAAGGTTCGAAAGCATCGATTATCTCTGCCAATGCATGAGCATGCTTGTTTTGATGCGCCTTGAAGATCCGGCAAATATATATGACAGAGTGTCCAGAATATTTGGATAAAGAAAACCGATGGCTTTGACTGTTATCAGTCTACACCATCGGTGACGGTGTGAAATTTTTTCTGTAAATTCAGATCTTCTATGATAATTGATGCGGCTTAACAGCAGATTTCTGTGGTTAAGCCATTGTTTATTTAATAGCAAATTTAAATTGGTATGTCAAGAGCGCCCAGAGAAATCTGGGCGTATATTTACTCTTGACCGTCCAACTTTTATTGCTATATTAACCGATCCGGGTACATGATTTCCAGTTCACCACGTACTTTGCCCCAATTCCGGATTGGCATTGTCCATTTTTTTGCTATCTCAAAAGTTCCTAAGTATAGTGCCTTCATCAGTGCCTGTGAGCTTGGGAATACGCTTCTCTGCTTGTTCAATCTACGATAGCACGAATTCAGTGATTCAATGGCATTTGTGGTATAAAACGCAGTACGTACCTCTTTGGAAAATTTGAAAATTGGGGAGATTGCATCCCAGTTATCATTCCATCGATTCATAGCACTTGGATATTGTCCTGACCATTTCCTGGTTACTGCCTCCAGCTGTTTTCTGGCAGATTCCTCGTTTGCAGCTGTGTAGATCGTTTTTAAGTCTTTGGCAAAGGTTTTCATATCCTTGTTTGCAACATATTTAAGGGTATTTCTCACCATATGAACAATGCAGCGCTGTTGCTCCGTTTTGGGAAATGCAGCAGAGATTGCATCTTTGATTCCGGTCAGTCTGAGATGCTTTTAGGGCTATTCCAGGCTGGAAATTAAGGTGTAAGCATAGATACAATTTCCGGGGTCAACAGTTTTGTCCATTTTTGACGATAATCATATTCTCTCATATTTTTTTACCCATCTTCTATGATTCTGGTTTTCATCTGTATTTCGTTATATCTTTTAATCGTATCATCGTCAATTTAATTATATCAGAATAAATAAAAAGAAGCGAAAACCTATCAACCATGATGGTCTTCGCTTCTTTCAATTCATATCATAAAAACATTACTGCTCAAATCTGCCTTTCATCTTCACTTCCTGCTCCCACACAGCCACCTGGCCACGGGCAAACAGGCTGTTGATGTCGAGATTTTCATCCAGTACCAGAAGATCTGCGTCTGCGCCCTCTGCTACACAGCCCTTGACTCCTTCCTGACCAAGGAGCACTGCCGGAGTGCTGGTCAGAAGCTGTAAGGCAGCCTCCAGCGGCATACCCTCTCTTACCAGGATCTGAATGGTGCGGTGCAGATACTTCGGAGATGCGTATGTCAGGCCGATGCACTCGCCCTCCTCGTTGAAGCGTGGCTGGCTTCCGAATGCGTCACTGGATATGGTGACATGATCCAGTTTCACGCCTTCGCGGTGTAAGAGCTCGTAAAGCTTCATGGCATCAGATTCTACTTCTACATCATCGGCACCGGCGGTGCAGTCAATGTAACCGCCGCGGCGTACCAGATCCGCACCGGCATCAATCAGGCCCGGATTACGTAAAATATGGGTCGGTAGCAGGTTCTTGGCCGGAACATCGGAATGATCCAGAACATAGAATACCGGATCCAGTCTTCCCTCTCCGTCACCCATATGCATAGTCACCAGCCCCGGTGTGTTGCTGAGCAGACCGGCTCTGCGGGCTGCGGTAGCCAGGGCGATCAGCTCTTCCCCGCCCGGATTGGAGCTTCTGTGGTCAGATACAGCTACCTTCACACCGATCATAGGCGGAACCAGGATGATATCGCGCTCTACGCTTCCGGTCAGGGTGGTCGGCGGGTAACCGTAGGAGCTGGTCAGTGTATACACGGTCATGCCTTCCTCGGTCAGGGCACGGGCCTTTGCTACCAGATTCTCTACACTGCGGGTTACGCCATCTGTACCCAGAAGGCCAACCACGGTGGTAATACCGTTTTTTAAAAATTCGCTGAGCTGAGACTCCGGTACACGGGATGCCGGTCCCTGCTCTCCACCGCCTCCGGTGATATGCACATGCATGTCAATGTAAGCCGGAACAACGATTTTTCCCTCCAGGTCATAAGTCTCCACTCCCGGGAGTCCCTCATAGCCTTCGATAGAATCCTGCATCAGAAGGATTTTCTCTCCCTCAATGAGGATATCTTTTTTTCCCAATTTCTCTGGTGCGTAAACATTCGCGTTTTTCAGTAACTTGATCATAATGTCTATTCTCCTGCCTTTTCTTTATTCTTCAAAAATTCCACCGGAATCAGGAATCCCGGTGGAACAAGACTTTCGTATTTAGTTCTCCTTTTTCTTCTCATCAGCAAGCTTTGCGATACCGAACCCGGTAAAGCCCCAGATGATTGCAAAAATCCAGCCAGTGTAGCACAGGATTGCCCACGGAAGGTAATCCAGGGTCTCTACACCAAGGGTAGATGCCATATAGGCACCTGCTGCGGACCACGGAATCAGCGGCACCACTACAGTACCGGCATCCTCAAGGGTTCTGGACAGGTTCTTTGCCGCAAGTCCGCGCTCTTTATAAGCGTCACGGAACATCTCTCCAGGAATCAGAATGGAAAGATAAGAGTTACCGGTAGTCAGTGCCATGGTAATGCAGGCTGCCACCGTTGCGGTAATCAGTGCGCCGGTACTCTTTGCCACGCTTAAAATCTTCTGAAGTACAACATCCAGACAGCCGGCCCGGCTCATGATGCCTGCAAAACAGAATGCACAGAATACCAGAAGTGTGGTACTCATAATGCCGTTCATACCACCACGGTTTAACAGCTTGGTAACCGCCTCGGAACAAGTCTCGGTGTCGAAGCCTGCGCGATGGATCATAGATACACTAAAGCCGTTTACCGTTGCCTTTAACACATCACCCATTGCTACATGCTGAATGAAAACACCCTCTATGCCAGCTACAAAGGTGGAAAGAAGCATAACCGGAATGGTTGGCTTCTGAAACAGGGAACCTCCCAGCACGATTAGCACCGGAATGATGAGCAGTAGGTTCCAGCTGTACATGGAAGAAAGCTGGCTCAATAAGGTAGTAACAGTATCAGAGGTGATATCTGCACTTACATCTGCGTTCATACCAACAATGGCATATACCACCAGAGAAACGATGGTTGCCGGAACGGTGGTGTAAAACATATGTCCGATATGCTCATACAGTGTGCTGCCTGCCGCGATCGGAGCCAGGTTCGTGGTATCAGACAGCGGAGACATCTTATCACCGAAGTAGGAACCTGCGATACATGCACCTGCGGTAGCCGGAAGAGACACACCCAGAGCACTTGCAATTCCCATCAGGGCAACACCCATGGTTGCGACAGAACCCCAGGAAGTACCGGTAACAACCGATACAATAGCCTCGATCAGAAATGCTGTAACCAGCATGAATTTCGGGTTTACAATCTGAACACCATAGTAAATCATCATCGGAATGGTACCAGCTGCCATCCAGGTACCAACCATAGCGCCAACGCATACCAGAATCAGAATTGCCGGCATACCTTTTGCAATCTTGGTACAGATCTCATCCATCATCTCATCCCAGGTAACACCCACACGGAACGCGATAAATGCCGCGATTGCTGCTACCATGATCAGGAGCGGCTCCGTGCTGTAGCCGAACACGCCCTTTCCAATGGTAAGGATCAGAAGCATTGCGATGATCGGTGTGATCGATTCCGCAAAGGTGGGCAGACGTTTGGCCCGTTTTTTCTTTTCTTTCATTTGTAATTCCTCCTTTTAGCCTCATTCGCGACAGTTTCACATTTTATCACGGCAGAAGCTTAAAATCCGGACTTATTATATCAGAAAAGGAGAAGGGCCACAACTAAAAGTTTGTACTTTTTTAATTTTCTTTCTCTCGTTCTTCCAGAAGCTGACCGATTTTTGACACAAACAGATCAAACTCCACATCATTCTTACCACTGTTGATGACCACATCTGCCTTGGAACGGGTCGGTTCTACATAGAGATAATGCATCGGCTTTACCGTGGTCAGATACTGTTCGATGATGCCATTCAGATCACGTCCGCGCTCCGATACATCTCTGGAGATACGGCGCAGGATTCGTTCATCCGAGTCTGCTTCCACATAAACCTTGATATCCAGCAGGCTGCGCAGGCGTTCATCGGCCAGAAACAGGATTCCCTCTACAATGATGATCGGCTTCGGGTCGATCCGGACTGTTTCGTGGGAACGATTGTGCTGGCTGTAGTCATAGACCGGACTGTCAATGGATCTTCCCGCTTTCAGTTCCTTCAAATGCTCGATCAGAAGGTCGGTCTCCAGAGAATCCGGATGATCGTAGTTTACCGTCACTCTTTGCTCGAACGGGACACCATCCTGACAGCGATAGTAATTGTCGTGGTATAAAACCGCCACGTCATCCCCAAAATAAGCTTTGATTCTGTTTGTAAAGGTAGACTTACCTGAGCCGGATCCGCTGGCGTGCGAACCGGCAGTCCACTTCATATTCGATCTGGTCAATGACGATGACACTGTCTGCCGAAACACGCCGTTCAATCTCCAGAAGGAAGTCTTAGTCGATATTATCCTGCGTAAGACAGCGGATATGATCTGGCTCAGAGAAGAAACGATCCTGTGGTGACATGCCGCGCAGGGAAGAATGAGGTGCCAGGTTATAGCTTTGCACATAAGCATACAGGCTTCCGCGCAGTTCATCCAGCGAGCGGAAATCACGCATATCAAGGCCAGCCATCCACTGGTCTTTTAATGTACGGAACCAGCGCTCGATTTTGGCTTTTGAAGTTGGGGTATATGGCTGGCAGTAGCTGAGTGTTGTACCGATCCTGGCAGCAAGGAGTTCCATCTGCTTGTTTTTATAAGATTTTCCATTGTCAAAGTTCAGTACCTTTGGCCGGCCATACTTTGATACGGCTGATTTCATGACGGACATCAGATTGATGAAGTTATCATTGTAGAAGACGTCAATCCCGGTAATAAAACGGCTGGCATCATCAATCAGGGCAATGATGTAAATACGGTGTTTTTTGCCATCTGCATCAGTAAGGTGGTCCGACACTGCTGTCGCCGCACCACACCTCATTGATATGCGGGCGTTCATAACGGCGCATATCCCGGTTTGGAGTCTGCCGCAGTTCGATCTGGAGCTGGTTGACGAAGCGGCAGACTGTGGATTCGGAAACCTGTCCGTTTATGATGAAACCATCATTTTTGAGCTGTCTGTAAATGGCTGCCGCCGACATGCGTGGATAATTCGTTTTAAAATACCGGATCCGTTCCTGCAATTCATCATCAAGTTTACGGCTCATACCTGCATCAGAGCGTCCTTTCGGGATAAGGGCATCAAACCCGTGGTTCTGATAATCCAGATACCATTTTTCGATGGTTGAGGGTGCATAGTGATGCACGCGGCCATCCGGTCCGACAAGTCCTTTGGTGGATAGTTCCATGTAAAAAGCGGTCTTGCTTGGATAGTCTTCATCCAGACCGGCAATAAGTGGTGCGATTGCGCCATAGCGCATCAGTGCAATCGCCTGCTGTTTTTCCTGTTTCATTTAATTTTTCCTCCTTTTTCTAAAGGATAACGGACCAGGAAGTATCTGTCGTGTAAGGTTATGTTGGTAAAAGAAAAAGTTTGTTGCAGGTGGTTTTAATCTGCATAAACTGCCTACGGAAACAGGAAAAGCAGCCTGTTACGAGCAAAGCAAGTTTGAAAAGTGTCAGACCGGCAGAACGGAGACGTTCCTGCCAATGGAGCCGGTAGGAACGGAAGATGGATCTGATGTTGTTTTCGTCAACACAGCATTGACCTGCAAGAACGGGACGAATAGAGGAGTTCTGTTCACAGGCAAGGATACTGGATATATGTACTGTCAGGGGAATCTGGGAATAAGGTACAAAGGAAGACAGAAGAAGGGCATGGGTATGTCCGCAGTGTTTGCAGTAAACACGAACAACCGTTAAAGTAATGATACGGTCCTTAAGCGGGATCTTCCGTTTATAGGAACCATGGCGGATCAGGGATCCAGAGTGCCCACAGGTACATGAGATCAGGGTCAGATCAAGAGAATCTATTATTTTGTTATAAAAATCTTGAGAAATATGGTTGTAGTTTTCTGTTTTGATTGTTATCATAAGAGAGGACGTGGCGAGAGCTATGTTTATTGCTTGAAGCAGAAATCAAACTTTGGTCGGTGGGATTTCTGCTTCTTTCATTATATTTACAGGTTTCAATCAAAGATGATAACACAAGAAGTCTCAGGATAAAATAATCTGCGGGAAAATACGTCAGATTATTTTATCCTGAGACTTTTTTTAATTTGCATGAAAAAGTAAAAATGAGTTTGTTATAAAATGCTGGATAACATAAAGTCGATGCATTAAAAGCCAGCGACAAGGTATGTTTTACTGTTTATGGAAATGAAACCATCAAAGAAGAGAAGTGGGCACCGTTTGTACAGAGCACGGTTATATTTGGCAGACGCCATTTATTGGAAGAAAGTGCAGAAACAACGGAAATCTTGAAAAAGATTGCGGTGAAATACTATCCGAATGAACAACTGATCGATGAGGAAATCAAACGCTCGGGAAAAGCTGTACAGCTTTTTGAAATAGAAATTGAACATATCAGCGGCAAAGAAATTCAGGAGAAATAAAGCCTGATCATGATGCCTTTTAGGGTACTGCGCAGGGTACCGGCTTTGGTACCCTGAGTGGTACCCTGCCTTTTCCGGGGCAAAACAAAAGAGCCTGAATGCCTTGATTTTGGTGTGCCACCCGTCAAGTAGACAAATTAAATAACGAAAATTTTTTCTTTCCCGGTACAGTTTATGTACCGGGTGACGGGCCAGTTTCTTTATTTTAACGATGCTTTGAATTTCTTAAAATTTTCTTCTGAGATAAAGGCTCTTGACAGATAATGTTCATCATAATCAGCATGCCCTTTTGCATCACCAATGCCACAATAGGAATATGCTTTTGAGTGAGCAATATTAAGTACACCTATCTCTTCTAAGTGTTTCACAACAGCATCGATTTCATCATTCGTGTAATTTTCGAATCCGGATATTGAGTCATCCGGGAGATTGCCGAGATAATCGGCGATGTAGCTGACTACCTTTAACGCAAGTTCTTGATTCATTTTAACTCCTTTTCTTTAAGACCTGGTTAATAGTTTCGTTCACTCGTATTTCTACGGTTTCATCTTTAGTAGTCATCTATATATTATAATAAATTTTACATTTCGACAAGGTTCTTTTCCTAATTCTTCCAAACTTAGTTTTAAAGATTTGTTATGTCCATAATACCTGCCTTTTTAACATTTCCGAAAATTCTTATGGACGTTTTGTTTTAGTACCATAAAAATATGATATAATTAGAAAAATAATAATACACAAGAAAAGAGATGATATACGATGGGAAATTTTTTATCTTTCTTAAGGAGAATCATATTTATAATCTTGGTAATCTTATCAATTACGATGTGGACAAAAGGAGACGTTCTTTTACCGTTGGCCATTGCAATGGCTGCATATATTTTACTTTTGTTCATAACGTGGATATATACTAAAATATTGTTTCGAAAGTATCCAAGCAGAAAGAAAACTTATATTGAGTATTTATGGACGACAGATGTTTGCAATTTCTTCATTGTTCATGGAATTGGAAATTATGGGGAGAGACTGTGGAATCTTTGGCATTTTAGAAACTATAAAGATGATGAGGTTTTGTTTGGAGAAAAGGTTAAACGTCTTTTAGTAAGAACTGTGATTTATGCGATTATCGTGTTTATTGTATTACAATTGTTATATGTATTAGTTGCAATGATAATGAAATAAATACAGAACAAATGTTTGCGTTATGATATAATCAGTAAAAAAATAATAGGAGCTGATTATATGAGACGAGGAGATAACGCGTATATTATTGAGAGCAGCAGAATAATAAGACCGGTACGGATTCTGAATTGCGCCGGCGGCCTTTATCTGATTAAATTCCTTGATTTTGAAGGTGCCATCCGCGTCCATCCGGATAGACTGTATAACACCAGGGAGGCAGCAGAAGAACAGGTAAAGCAACGCCCGATTAAGGCTCCGGACTGGCACTAAATGTCGAAAAACGTCACACGAAACCGTTTGCAATTTATCCTATTCACACGTATAGTATAATTAAAAATATGTGGTGAGGGTATACAAATGATGAATGAAATTGAGGTTAGCATTGGCGGGATTGTGGAAGAACGGCGAGTGAACACCATGAAACGGATCAATTCAGAGGTGGAGTATGTGGTTCAGGACAACAGTGACCTGGAAAATATGCAGCTGCTGTATGAGAAATTGCCATTGTCAGCATATGATAGGGACATTATAGACAGCATTTTCTGCTGCATGCAATCCCGGAACGCAATGACGGAGAAATTGGCATACTATGCCGGATTATCAGATGCATTAGAATTTTTGAAACAATAGGACCGGGAAACCGGTCCTTTTCCAACTTTTAAGCGTCAACTTTTAAGCAGGCAGACGTTGCGCGCCTCTAAGGGAATAGACTATTCTTTTGGAATTAAAAGTTATACTTCCAGGATAAAAGTTGACATTTTTAAACATATAAGTTGGAAAAATAGTGATAACTAATGCAAAAATGGGCGGTTTTGGTGCAAAAATGGGACTTTTCTGGAAAAAAGTTGATGCCACTTTTAAGGGAGAGTGATATTCACAAAAGTTAATATTAAAAGGTTTTTCTATTAAAATAAATATCCTACGATAATATGAGCCTAAAAATCCCCGCTAGTAGGAAAGGCTTAGTCCGGATTATGTCGTATGTGACACAATAAGAAGATCATTATGTCGTATATGACATATTTTAAGAAACAGATTATGTCGTATATGACATAATAAAGAGCCGAAAATGTCGTATATGACATAATGAGAAGGTTATTATGTCGTATGTGACATATTTCAGGAAATGGATTATGTCGTATGTGACATATTTCAGGAAATGGATTGTGTCGTATGTGACATATTTGGAAAATGATTATGTCGTATGTGACATAATTAGGGTAACGGCAACTGATGTTTCCGACATACATGTCGGGAAGAAAACGGTTTTTACGTGATATTGGTAGGTTTTTAGACGATTTTATAGGGTTTTGTGGCGATTTTGGATGATATGGAAAAAGAGACCCGGTGAGTGGGTCTCTTTCTACAGGAGAAAATTATTCAGTTGTTTGTTCTTCTTTCTTCTGTGCAGCTTCTCGTTCTCTTTTAAGATTTGCAAAGTATTCGTCGATCTCTTTTCGATCCTTACATAGGCTGCAAACCGCCTGAAAATATAGAGCCTCGCAAAGATCGCTGCCGCTATAAGGGAAGATATTTTGACGGAACAGATCGTCTATGTAACGATAGCCTAATTTATACTTGTGCTGCAAATAGGCAAGATCAATCCGCTGTTTGTCGTCCGGAATCTCAACGGTGAGTATATTTTTATCGGCGTTTTTATATCGCTCATCCTCCGGAAGAAGGTCTTTTGATTGGAGTAATATTTTCTTTAGTTCATCTGTATCAATAGTTATCCCATACCATTCCCTGAGTCCATCCACAACATAATTAACAGTGCAGCCCTGATTTAGATGTTCGATGGCTTTACGGATAGCTGCAACCCGATTACCATAATCCAATTCCTGCAGATCATGCTGGAATTTTTTTACGATTTCTTGTATATCCAGGTCCGACTTTACATAATACGCCAGCTCCTCAGCAGTTTTTTCTTTTTCTTTATTCATTTTTATTTTTCTCCCTTTTCCAAAGTGTTTCCCCGCCACGGAGCATGTCGGCTACCGGATCATGCACTTCCGGATTAGCCACAGGATCATAACTGTATTCAATTATAGTTAGTGTACCTGCCTCATACATATCATCATATTTTCGTTCGATGCCTCGACGTTGCCTGTAAAATAATGCACGATCATAGTCGTCAAGATCACTGCGGGTCAATATAGCCAGCGAAATATCCGCTAGGCTCGCTGCGTACTGGACAATCTGCATTACATAATCTCCGTACAGATTGACTAATTCCGGAATCATGGCATTCAAAATATAACGTTTATCGGCTCTTTTCCAAAGTATGCTCCCATTTCGAATTGCATGAGCCTGGGAGTGGTGGACTTCCGGATTAATTATGATACTGTATTGATATTCCATGATCGACAAGGTAGCGTCCCCGTACTGATTGTTATATTTTTCCAGCAGCCGCTGCCGGGCTGCAGAAATCAATTTATGAGCGGATATGTCATAATCATTGGAGACTAATATTGCCAGGGTAATGTAGGATTCGCCGGACTCATACTGATTTATTTGGATTATATAATCTCCGTACAAATCGACCAATTCCGGCACCAGTGCGTCCAGAATGCTCTGAGTGGGAATGCCGGCAGCAAGTCGCTCATAGACCCTGCGATTTCTCTCGATAAATTCGTTTGAAATCTTGATGAGCTCCAGAATGTCAGCCACTTCATAGTTCTTTTTGCTTTTCATTCTTCGTCACCACCTTCCTGTCTAGGTACCAGTCAAAAAAGCCTTCGCCTGATAGTTTTTTGTACACGTCCTCCAGTTCAACCCCCTTGGAGGAAAAATAATAATAACGATTTAGAGTAAATATAAACGGTATATAGCCCTGCAGATATCCGATGTTAAAACCATGCTCCCATGCACGCTGAAAGATTTCCCACGGCTCACTCATCATCGTCAGCCTCGTATCGATTTTCTTCATCTAGAAGCTCAAAATACATATCAAAGATATCTCCAGACGTGAAGACTCTGCAGGCACGGAAACCTTCAAAAAAGGCCCACATATCAACTGTAGACAGAGCATTCATCATGAGACATTCGATATCAGCAGGAGAACAGTCTCCCTTGGAAAAAATCTGGATAACCTTGTCAATGTTTGCTTGTAAATCTGCCGGATAGCCCTTATAGCAAAAATACGCATAAATAGTCCGCATGAGCTCGTTCAGGTCAGAATCATGAGTACAAGGGATTCCTGGTCCGAAATCTACAGAATCAATAACTTTAGTCATATTGCACAACGCCTCTCTTTCTTATTTTGTAATAAAAATGTTATCACAAATATCTCTGAAAGTGCAGTGTTTGCAGCGATTTTAAACATTTTCGGCAATTTGTAGTTTACGAATAGATTTCCGAACACTCATTTTTTATTTAGAAAACTAAATATACTGTTGTGCAAAATGACGAAAAATAAAATGACGGATTTTTGTGAATGTTGTAATAAAATGTGGTAGTGTGTGACAGGGGAAATTGTGCAAGATTTCAAAAAAGTGTTCTTATAACTTTTTTTCTTTAATTTTCTGAAAATGAGAGAAATAGTTGCGGTTATCACAACAATAGCTTTGGCTATTACGTCAATAGACGTTCCCGAACATATGATCTACAATAATCATACAAACAAGACATCGTACCCCAGCACCCGTCCAGCTGGAGGGCTTCAATAAATTGTGCTTCATATATTTTTCTTCAAACGCTCCGCCAACTTTCTCCTTTCTTCAGCGGGGCGTTTTGATGAAAAAGACACTGATTCGGGGCACTCTACCTTAAAAATATAAGGCTTTAGCAAAAAATATAAATGACCTAAAGCCATATAGTATTATTAGGATTTAGGTCATTAATTTTATAGTTAAAAATGACGAATAAAGTTATATAAAAACATAAATATTTGTATAATATTTATAAAAATAATACTAACAAGCTTTAAATTATATGACCTAAAAGTAGTCATTTAGGTCTTAAATAAATTTAAAACCTTAAAATAATAAAGCTTAAAGATCCGCTTGGCAAAGCGGCTTTGCCGCAGGTGCGTTTTATAGCTTTATATTACTATAAGGCTATAAGAGGGAACAGCAGCGGAAGCTGCTGCTTTGGCAGCCGGGTTTGAGCTTTATATTATATAGTCCTATAAAAAAATAAGGCTTTATATATATTAAGGTAGAGTGCCCCGGCGCGATATAAAAAAGGGAGGAATTGATGAGTGAAAAGCCACTATATTATAAAAGATATACCGGAAACATTAATTACAGCTCAGAAGACAAATGTTATTATGGGCAACTGCAAAATATTAATGGATTGGTCGATTACTGCGGCGAAATGCTTGAAGAATTGAAAACGGATTTTAAAGTAGCCGTTGACGACTATATCATTTTAAAAGAAGCTCATCAATTACAATAATAATCAAAAAGTCCATTTCTTCTTATATTATATATAGAAGGAAATGGCCGGAGAGATACTCTATATACATACCGCAACAATCCAGAGTACGCCGATCATACATTATAGGAGGTTCCATAAGTAACAATTCCACAGACAAACACAATACATATTATTATGCCGACGCCAATAACATTATCAGTCAAATTAAGCAATTCCGATCTGATGGAGCGGAAGACAGTCAAATCATTAAAGACAAAGTCCACGCTAAACTCCCAGAGAGGGAGAATTATCAAAAACTGAAAAATAGAATATTGCAACCAGGAGATACACTTACTGTATGCAGTCTCTCGGTACTAGGAAGTAAATATGCTGCTCGCGCGGAATTGATGTATTACCGGGAGCATCATATCAGGATTAGGGTATTAAATATGCCAGCGACGATGCAAGAGTTTTCAGAAAATCAAGAGTTCTTGTATGATATTATCACCGATACTATCGCACAGACATTAACTACTGTGATAACGCAAGAGCGGCAACGTATTAAGCGGCAGCAATGGCGAGGAATCGAGACGTTGAAAGAATCCGCTGCATGGGAAGATTACGGAAGACCTTCCGTTACTATCCCGGATAATTACATAGAAGTTATGGACCGGTGGGTATCTGGCAAAATCACTGCTGCCGCAGCAATGAACCTGACGGGGCTTAAACGCACTACTTTTTACAAGCTGGCAAATCAATACAGAAAGGGAGAACTGCAGATATGAAGAGAGAAATTACCTATTATATGCGTCCATGGTACCCGGTAACAATCATCGAGGATACAGAAGAGGGGGGCTACACGGTCACCCTTCCGGATTGTCCGGGCTGTGTGACCTGCTGCCAAAACTGGGAAGACATTCCGGCGACAATAGAAGATGCACAAAAGGAGTGGCTGGAGGCGGTTACGGAAAACGCGACACCGCCGACAGAAGAGGCTTCGGAGAAGGATCTGGATTACTATATGGACCTGTCCTACAACATAGACGTGATTAGCCACAATGAAAACGGCTACACCGTCGGAATTCGGGAACTCCCATGGATCACCGCGACTAATGAGAGCATGGATATAGCCCTGGAATTACTGGACTGTAATAAGGATTCCTGGTTGCAAGAGGCAATCAAGAGTGGTGTCCCTATTCCGGAACCACCACGAGATGATAGATATGATTTGCCGGAAGAAATTGCCGATGCGATCGATAGAGGTAATTCTCTATTGGCGGAAGCAGAGAAAAATGCAAAATGGGTAAAGGAATTTCTCTATACTATGATAGTCTCCAGTAACGACACGGACCATTCAATAGGGATGGATTTACGACATCGGGTGTATAGGGCGACCAAAATACCAAAAGGAAAATATGAAAAATATGATAAAAAGAGAATACAGGAATTATACAGGGAGATTATAGAAGAAGCAGAGTAAGACTAAGTAGAGGGGCGGCAGTAGCTGCCCCTTAAAATTTATCCCGCCCAAATACTGGTTCCGGAATTGTCCTACCAGCTGCCTGAGCTGTTTCTATCCATTCACGGATCACAATTTTAGCATTTTCGTAAGCCTCATTCGGACTCTCACCGTCCGCCATGCATCCAGGCAGATCCGGAACAGATATTATATAACATTTATCATCTTGTGAATATTTTAGTACTACACAATAATTCAATCTATTTTCCCTCCTGTAAATTTATTCTATAAACATTATAGCATAAATCCTAGAAGCTGAAATAGATTGAAGTATTGTTTTAATAGTAAATAAAAGGAAAAAGGAGGAAATTAAATAAAAAGAATAGAAAAGATAAAATAACGACTATAAACATGCGAATTTTTGCTATTTTTCACCAGAAATAACATATTAATAGTGATTAATAGAGGAAATGAACATGGAAACATAAAGATTATTCCTCTGTTAAGAGACGGAAAGTTGATTGACTGAATATGCTAATTATTGAGCAGTATGTAAGAGGAATAATCCTATGGTCGAAAATGAGAACAGAATTATATTAAAATTAGCAGAATTATTACTGCAGGAGAAATTAATAACTCCTGAAGAAAAAAGTAAACTGTACATATTGATAAAGAAGGAAGGCAATATATGATACGAGCTGTTATCTATTGCCGGTGTAGTACAGAAGAAGAAAGCCAGAAAAACGCCCTTGAAAAACAAGTTGCAGAAGCTGAGTCTAGTGTAAGACAATACGGCTGGGTTCTTGTAGATCGATACGTGGAAAGTCGGTCCGGAACTACCGCAAAAGGCCGCAATGAATACAAGAGATTATTTAATGATCTCCTGACAGACAAATTTGACGTAATCGTAATCAAATCACAGGATCGTCTGATGCGAAATACTAAAGACTGGTACCTGTTTGTAGACCGTCTGTGTACAGAGCAGAAGAAACTTTATATGTACATAGAAAACAAATTTTACAGTACAGATGATGCTCTTATCACGGGTATTAAGGCAATTTTAGCGGAAGAATATAGCCGAGAACTCAGCAAAAAGATCAACAATGCTCACCGAAATCGCCAGAGGGATGGTGGGAACGTCATGCTCCCTGGAAATGCATACGGTTTCAAACGTATGCCAGATAAAAGTGTAGCATTAGTAGAGAAAGAGGCAGAAATTAAGCGTGAAATGTACAGGTTGTGTGCGGCAGGTTACGGAACACGTACGATATCTACGATCATGCGAAATAGAGGAATTGTCAATCGCGATGGAAAGCCATTCACATCCAGTTATATATTAAGGATGCTCAGAAACCCGATTAATAAGGGTACTGCAGTCATGGGTAAATATCACTTTGATTTTGACAGCAAGCGAACAATTAAAAATCCTAAAGAGAAAATATATATCCATGAAGATAAAGTGCCGAGAACGGTATCTGACGAGCTCTGGAATGCAGCGAATGAGCAGATTGATAAACGTTCTGTGAAAACAAAAGACGGCGAAGACGATATCGGTAAAAATCCCGGAAAATATCAGCTGAGCGGTAAAATAGTATGTGGTATGTGCGGCCAGCCTTATTGGAGGAAAGTGCACCGAAAACACAGCAATCACGAGCTGATATATACCTGGGCTTGTAGCTCCTATTTGGAACTCGGCAGATCCGATAATTTGCGCGCTCGGCCAAATCTGCGAAAAGTGTTCTTGGAAAACGAAAAGGGATGCGACAACATTAATATTGCGGAAAATGAGTTTTACGCTGTTTTAGAAGAAATCTGCAGCAATCAATATCAGAAGAATAAGAAAAAGATCATTGAAAAAATGATGAAACTGCTTTCAAAGTCGCTGAATAATCAGGACGGCACAAAAGAAATTGAGAAGCTGGAGCGAGAGCAGGAAGACATCGAGAGAAAAATGAAATTTCTTGTCGATAAGCTGATTGACGGTGTGCTGACAGATCAGATGTATAAGACAAAACAGGAAGAGCTGGAAAAGAAGCGAGATCAAAACAAAAAGAAAATATTAGAGTTAACTGAGCGAACTTCCAATACGCAGAACATAAAAGACCGCCTGCAGGAAATAGAAACCAGGCTAAATGACGATGATCTGTTTAAAAAGGCAACGATTGATGATATGCTGGAAGAAGTTGACAAGATTGTGGTGTATCCGCGATATATGGAAATATATTTCAGTCTGTCGAGTGTAACAGGTTGCATGGATCTTAAAATCTTTGACGGCGATAAGAAATGTTTCAGAGTTGATTATGGAAACAGATTAGATTATAAAAGCAGACAGTGTGACGCACGCGAAGTTGTTGTTGATCTTATTCGCGAGAATCCACGTATTACAGGAAAAATGATTGCAAAAGAAATAGGCTGTAGTTTGTCTGGAGCGAATTATAAATTAAAAGTATTAAAAAAAGAAGGGCGAATTCGTTTTAATGGTGCCGGTGGCAAGGGCTGCTGGGAAATTCTGGAATAGCCGGAAAATAGGCAAAAAAATGAGTGTTACGATATCAGTTCGTATCCGTATGCCTGCACAGTTAAATGTCTGCGAACCGTAGATGATCAGGTAACCGAGTCCCTGTCTTGCACCGATAAATTCTCCGATGATCACACCAACCAGGCAAAGACCGATATTTACTTTCATTATGCTTAAAATAAGTGGAACAGAAGACGGAAGGACAATTTTTGTCAGTTCGTCTTTTTTACTGCCACCGAGCGTTTGGATGAGTTTCTGCTTTTCGGGATCGACTTCACGGAATCCTGTATAAAGATTAATGATGGAGCCAAAGATTGCAACGGAGATTCCGGCAACGATGATCGTTCGTATATTTGCACCCAGCCATACGATGAGGAGAGGAGCAAGTGCAGATTTCGGAAGACTGTTCAGTACGACCAGATATGGTTCAAGAACATGTGAAAGTCTGGGACATGTCCAGAGAAGGACGGCTGTGCCGATACCAAGAAGAACCGTGAATACAAAACTGACGAGCGTTTCGGCAAGTGTGATCCCAATATGTGTAAACAGAGACTGGTCTTTCAGCATCTTAAGAAAAGTTATCCAGATCTCCGACGGACTGCTGAAAATAAAGGAATCAATCCATCCGAAACGGGCGGAAACCTCCCATAAAATCAGAAAGCCCAGAAACAGAAGAATTCTGGACACGCGAATCAGATTTTTTTCACGTTTTACACGGAGAAGATACTGCTTTTGTGCAGGTGAATGCTCAGACATATTGATTCAGCTCCTTCCAGATAAGATTAAAATAAGATTTGAATTGCGGGGCGTTCCGGGAAGAAAGTGGTGTCCGGTCGGTAAGACCGAGATCGATGGTCACAATACGAGCAACAGTTGCCGGACGTTTTGTCAGGATGATCACCCGGTCTGCCATGCTGATTGCTTCAGAAATATCATGAGTGACCAGAATGGCAGGTTTTCTTTCTTTTTTCAAAATCCGTCCGATGTCGTCACTGACATTCAGGCGAGTCTGATAATCCAAAGCAGAAAAAGGCTCGTCAAGCAGGAGAAGCTCCGGTTTCAGGGCCAGTGTGCGGATCAGTGCCGCGCGCTGACGCATGCCGCCGGATAACTGAGAAGGACGCGCGTTTCGAAATTTATCAAGTCCGTAAGTGCAGAGCATTTCTTCGATATATTTCAGCTTTGCGGGAGTGAGTTCCCGGCGGATTTCAAGACCTAGGGTTACGTTCTGATAGATTGTACGCCATTCGAGAAGATGATCTTTCTGAAGCATATATCCGATTCGCGGATCACCGGGAGAGGGAACTGTATCGTTCATCAGTATAGTGCCTTCTTCTGCACTTAAAAGTCCGCAGACCAGATTTAAAAGAGTGGATTTTCCACAGCCGGACGGACCGACAACCGCCAGAAATTCTCCGGGCATCAGATCAAATGTCAGGTGGGAAAGTGCCGGTGTTTCTCCGGCAGATGTATGATAAGAGAGCGAAACGTCTCTGATTTCCAGAAGGGGTTTCATAAACATACCTCCGAGAATCTATATTTTAAGATATGCGAAAAACATTTCATGTGTTATGATATATGACAGGACTTGTAACTGTGAGGGTACTGAACAGTTACGATTTACAGTTTACAGATATCATTGAAAAGAAGGTAACAGAATTGAATAAACGAAATTATCAGAAAGAGCTGGATAAGCTTATTGACAATATAAAAAAAGAAGAAAAAGTGCCCCGTCTTTTTTTACACAGTTGCTGTGCGCCGTGCAGCAGTTACGTACTGGAATATTTATCTCAGTATTTTGAAATTACTGTATTTTTTTATAATCCCAACATCTCATCAGTTGAGGAATACAGTAAACGAGTCGCAGAAATCCGTCGTCTGATAGCAGAAATGTCTTTTGCACATCCGGTACACATTGAGGAGGGTACTTACGATCCACAGGTTTTTTATGAGATGGCAAAAGGCATGGAAAAAGTCCCGGAGGGTGGTGAGAGGTGCTTTAAATGCTATCGCCTCCGTATGGAAGAAGCGGCCAGACTGGCACAGAAAGACAATTATGATTACTTTACTACGACACTTTCCATCAGCCCGCTGAAGAACGCCGAAAAGATCAACGAGATCGGGGAAGAGCTGGCAGAAATCTATAAAGTTCCTCATCTGCCGTCCGATTTCAAAAAGAAAAACGGTTACAAACGTTCCATCGAATTATCTCATGAGTACGATCTGTACCGGCAAAACTACTGTGGTTGTGCGTTTTCAAAGCGAGAACAGGAAGAAAAAATGAAATAAAACAAATTTCAGAAGGTTCGGCTATTTGATTTTTCACTGGAATGTGGTAAACTGATAGAAGCTTATGCATTTTTGGACGAAAGTTCAGTGGAATGCAAACTTTACCGTACAACAAGGAGGAAATTATGGCACAGTTATGGGGAGGACGTTTCACAAAGGAAACGGACAAACTGGTATACAATTTTAATGCGTCAATTTCATTTGATCAGAAATTTTATAAACAGGATATCCGCGGAAGCAAGGCGCATGTAAGAATGCTTGCGAAGCAGGGAATACTGACAGAAGAAGAGAGAGACCGGATTCTGGAAGGACTGGATGGCATCCTTGCCGATGTAGAATCCGGAAAGCTGGAGATCACAGCAGAATATGAGGATATCCACAGTTTCGTAGAGGCTAATCTGATCGACCGTATCGGTGATCCGGGTAAGAAGCTTCATACCGGAAGAAGTCGTAACGACCAGGTTGCACTGGATATGAAACTTTATGTACGTGATGAAATTGAAGAAATCGATGCAGAACTTAAGAAACTTCTCGAAGCATTGCAGACTATTATGGAAAACAATGTTCATACATACATGCCGGGATTTACCCATCTGCAGAAAGCACAGCCTGTAACACTGGCACATCATGTAGGTGCATATTTTGAAATGTTCCGCAGAGACAGAAGCCGTATGGCAGATATCCGCAAACGTATGAATACCTGTCCGCTTGGTGCAGGAGCGCTTGCGGGAACTACTTATCCGCTTGACAGATTTTATACAGCAGAGCTTCTGGGATTTGATGAGCCGACAAGAAACAGCATGGACTCTGTATCTGACAGAGACTATGTGATTGAACTTCTTTCTGCAATGTCGACAGTTATGATGCATCTGAGCCGTTTCTGTGAGGAGATCATTCTCTGGAACTCCAACGAATATCGTTTTGTTGAGATTGACGATGCTTACAGTACCGGAAGCAGTATCATGCCACAGAAAAAGAATCCTGATATTGCTGAACTTGTAAGAGGAAAGACCGGTCGTGTGTATGGTGCTCTGACATCCATTCTTACTACAATGAAGGGCATTCCGCTTGCATACAACAAAGATATGCAGGAAGACAAAGAGCTGACTTTCGATGCAATTGATACTGTAAAGGGATGTATTGCATTGTTTACCGGAATGGTTTCTACTATGGAATTCCGTAAAGATATAATGGAAGCCAGTGCAAAGAACGGCTTCACAAATGCGACAGATGCAGCGGATTATCTGGTAAACCACGGGGTTCCGTTCCGTGATGCCCATGGCATCGTAGGCCGTCTGGTACTTACCTGTATTGATAAGGGAATCTCTCTTGATGAGCTTTCCCTGGAAGAATACAAAGAGATTTCACCAGTATTTGAACAGGATATCTATGAAGCAATCAGCATGAAGACCTGTGTTGAAAAGCGTGAAACTTATGGCGCTCCGGGACCGAAGGTTATGGAGCAGATTATTGCGGCAAATAAAGAATACCTGAAAAATAATTAAAAACATCTTGCAATTTCTGATGAAGTGGTATAGTATGTACAAGGAAAACAGATGTGTGCTACACAAAGACACATGCGAAATAAAAGAATGAGGAGAACATTGTTATGAGCGAAAAACTGAGAGTCGGCATTTTAGGCGCTACAGGTATGGTAGGACAGAGATTTATTTCTCTTCTGGAGAATCATCCGTGGTTTGAAGTGGTTACCCTTGCTGCAAGCCCGAGAAGTGCCGGAAAAACATATGAAGAAGCTGTAGGCGGCAGATGGAAAATGGATACTCCGATGCCGGAAGCAGTGAAGAAAATCGTTGTTATGAATGTCAACGAAGTAGAAAAAGTTGCATCTACTGTAGATTTTGTATTTTCCGCAGTTGATATGTCTAAAGACGAGATTAAAGCAATCGAAGAAGAATATGCAAAGACAGAGACACCGGTCGTATCCAACAACAGCGCTCACCGCTGGACACCGGATGTACCGATGGTAGTACCGGAAATCAACCCGGAACACTTTGATGTTATCAAATATCAGCAGAAACGTCTTGGCACAAAGAAAGGTTTCATTGCTGTAAAACCAAACTGCTCCATCCAGAGCTATGCACCGGTCCTTACTGCATGGAAAGAATTTGAGCCATATGAAGTAGTTGCCACTACATACCAGGCAATCTCCGGAGCAGGAAAGACATTTAAAGACTGGCCTGAAATGGAACACAACATTATCCCGTACATTGGCGGAGAAGAAGAAAAGAGTGAAAAAGAGCCACTGAGACTGTGGGGCAAGATTGAAGACGGTGTGATCGTACCGGCTACAGAACCTGTTATCACATGCCAGTGTCTGCGTGTTCCGGTACTGAACGGACATACAGCAGCTGTATTTGTAAAATTCCGTAAGAAACCTACAAAAGAACAGCTGATCGAAGCCCTCCGAAACTTCAAGGGACTTCCGCAGGAATTAGAACTTCCGAGTGCACCGAAGCATTTTATTCAGTATCTCGAAGAAGACAACCGTCCGCAGGTAAGCGAGGATGTTAACTATGAAAATGGCATGGGCGTATCTATCGGACGTCTTCGTGAGGACAAAGTTTACGATTACAAATTCGTAGGACTTTCCCACAACACTGTAAGAGGTGCTGCAGGCGGAGCTGTTCTCTGTGCCGAAACATTGAAAGCAAAAGGCTACATCACTAAGAAATAATATGCTCTGAATAATAAGAAACTGCCCGGGTAGAATTTGCCCGGGCAGTTTTTCTATCAAAAAAGGCATGGAGAAAAAAGAAGATTTATGGTATCATAGATGAACAAGGCTAAGGCAGAAAGGAAATTCGGTAAAATGGAAAAAGTATATCTAACAAAACTAGCACCAAACTGTGGCTGTGCCGCAAAAGTCGGACCGGGAACGCTTGCTGGCGTACTCTGCGGGCTGCCGAAATTTCAGGATCCTCATCTTCTGGTTGGGACTGAAACTTCAGATGATGCGGCTGTATATAAGATTTCAGATGAGCTTGCCATGATCCAGACACTGGATTTCTTTACACCGGTTGCGGATGATCCTTATGATTTCGGACAGATTGCGGCGGCGAATGCCTTAAGTGATGTGTATGCAATGGGCGGAGAACCAAAGACCGCACTTAATATCGTTGCGTTTCCAAAGGACATGGACACAGCAATTCTGGGTGAAATCCTTAAGGGCGGTGCAGACAAAGTTCTGGAGGCAGGAGCAGTACTTGCAGGAGGACATACGATACAGGATGATACACCGAAATACGGACTGAGTGTGACCGGTTTTGTTCATCCGGATAAATTCTGGAAAAATTATGGCGCACAGACCGGTGATAAACTGATCCTGACAAAACCGCTTGGTGCCGGAATCATCAATACAGCAATCAAAGCAGATCTTGTTTCGGAGAGAGCACGGGAAGCTGTACTGAAATCCATGAAGACTTTAAACAAGTATGCATGTGAGATCCTTAAGAAATATACGATTCATGCCTGTACGGATATTACCGGATTCGGTCTTGGCGGTCATGGAACAGAAATGGCAGCTGGCAGCGACAAGACGCTTGTAATAGATTCACAGGCGCTTCCGATTTTTCCGGATGTGGAAGAATATGCATCTATGGGACTGATACCCGGTGGCGCATATCGTAACAGAGAATTTGCAGCAAAAACAGGCTATGTAAGTACTGCGAAGCTCTGGCTCGAAGACCTTGTGTTTGATCCACAGACTTCCGGCGGACTTCTGGCAGCAGTTTCGGCAGAAGAAGCAGATGAAATACTGAGGGAACTGAAAGAATCATCACTTCCATGTGCAGTGATTGGGGAAGTAATTGACAGGGAAAAGCATACATTACTGATTCGATAACTGACAGTTATCAAAAAAGAATGTACAATTGTCATAAAAATATCAAACTTCATACTATATGTATTGAGAATTTTTATCGAAAATGATATAATTCAAGAATACAATATGTGGAGGGGACAAACGTATACAAGAAACGATGTTCCCGGGAAAGGGAGGTTTTTTTTATGAATCACGAGGATGTAGAAAAACTGTCAAATGCGGCAATCGCAAAGAGCACTTTATTGAAGAACAATTTCTTCAAGTATTTTGTGCGGGCAATCATGGCGGGCTTTTTTATTGTAGTTGCCATGATCTTTTCCAATGTGGTCGGAAATGTTTTTTCAGGTGCAGAGGAACCGGCGTGGGGGAAATTTCTCGGGGCACTGGTGTTTTCAATCGCAGTTCTTCTGATCTCGCTGGTAGGCGGTGAATTGTTTACCGGAAACAATCTTGTTATGGCATTTGGAGCTTATGACAAAAAAGTAAGCTGGGGTGAAGCCGGCAAGGTATGGCTGATCAGCTACATTGGAAATTTTGTCGGATGTCTGATTCTTTCCCTGATTTTTGTGTGGGCGGGAGCATCAGGAACGGGAGATTATTTTGCCGGATTTATCGGAAACAAACTTGCAATTCCGGCAGGACAGATGTTCTTCCGTGCAGTTTTATGTAATTTCTTTGTATGTTTAGGGGTTCTTTGTGGCATCAAACTGAAAAGTGAAGCAGCGAAATTTTTGATGATCGTTATGTGTATTTCCGGATTCGTTGTCAGCGGATTCGAGCACTGCGTGGCAAATATGGGCATTTTTGTTACCGCAGCGTGTCTTGTACCGGGACTTTCCATTGGGGCAATGATCAAGAGCATGGTGATCGTCACTTTAGGAAATATGGTAGGCGGTGCAGTTTTACTTGCATGGCCTCTCAGAAAGATGAGTGCAGATAAGTAATATGGGTAAATCCTTATACATAGCTGAGAAACCAAGTGTTGCTCAGGAATTTGCTAAGGCGTTAAAAATTAATGGACAGAGAAGGGATGGCTATTTGGAATCAGAAGATTCTGTAGTGACCTGGTGCGTAGGGCATCTGGTCACTATGAGCTATCCTGAGAAATATGATATCAAGTACAAAAGGTGGAGTTTAGATACCCTGCCTTTTTTGCCGCGTGAATTTAAATATGAAGTGATTCCGGGAGTTCAGAAACAGTTTAACATTGTTAAGGGGCTTCTGAACCGTCCGGATGTAGAGACAATCTACGTGTGTACCGACTCCGGACGCGAAGGAGAGTATATCTACCGCCTTGTGGCTCAGATGGCAGGCGTAAAAGATAAGAATCAGCGGCGTGTCTGGATAGATTCCCAGACAGAAGAAGAAATCCTGCGTGGTATCCGCGAGGCAAAAGAACTTTCGGCCTATGATAATCTGGCAGATTCTGCGTATCTTCGTGCAAAAGAAGACTATCTGATGGGAATTAATTTTTCCAGAGTACTGACGCTTCGTTATGGGAACAGTGTTTCCAATTATCTGAACAGTAAGCATCAGGCAATTTCTGTCGGCAGGGTAATGACGTGTGTACTTGGCATGGTCGTGCGAAGAGAACGGGAAATCCGATCTTTTGTAAAGACTCCGTTTTACCGTGTACTTTCCAGTATTGCGCTGGAGGGAGAGCATTTTGAAGGAGAATGGAGAGCCGTAGAAGGCAGCAGATATTTTCAGTCTCCGTACCTGTACAAAGAAAACGGATTTAAAGAAAAGAAGCATGCTGAAGAACTGATTGGTATGCTTCAGGCACAGCAGCCATTGAGCTGTCGTGTCGAAAAGGTCGAGCGCAAAAAAGAAAATAAAAATCCGCCGCTTTTATTCAATCTGGCGGAGCTTCAGAATGTATGTTCCAAACTTTTTAAGATCAGCCCGGATGAGACACTTCGGATCACGCAGGAACTGTATGAAAAGAAACTTGTTACCTATCCACGAACCGATGCGCGAGTATTATCGAGCGCAGTGGCAAAAGAAATTTACAAAAATATCTCCGGTCTGCGTCGCTATCCGGCCATTGATAATGCGGCTGAAGAGATTTTACAGATGGGTTCCTACAAGACAATCGCAAAGACCAGATATGTCAATGACAAACAGATCACAGACCACTATGCAATCATACCGACCGGACAGGGGATGAACGCGCTGAACGGACTTTCTCTGACGTCACAGAGAGTTTACGAGACGATCGTGCGTCGTTTTCTGTGTGTATTTTGTCCGCCGGCAGTTTATCAGAAAGTAAGTCTGACTACGGAGATGCAGGGTGAGAAATTTTTTTCCAGTTTTAAGGTGCTGCAGGAAGAAGGCTATCTGAAATATGCGACCAATTCTTTTGCGAAGAAATCTCTGGCAGAGAAAGATGCAGAGAAAAATGAGGATGAAGATGTGTCCTGTGATTCACAGCTGCTGAATGCATTGCAGGCACTCAAAAAGAATGATATACTGACGGTAGATGCGCTGAATATCAAAGAAGGCGAGACTTCACCGCCGAAACGGTACAATTCCGGATCTATGATCCTTGCGATGGAAAATGCCGGACAGCTGATCGAGGATGAAGAACTGAGGGCACAGATCAAAGGAAGCGGAATCGGTACCAGTGCGACAAGGGCGGAAATCCTTAAGAAACTTGTTTCTATCAAATATCTGTCTCTGAATAAAAAGACGCAGGTGATCACACCTACACTTCTGGGAGAGATGATCTTTGATGTGGTAAACTGTTCAATACGTTCCCTTCTGAATCCGGAGCTGACGGCAAGCTGGGAAAAGGGGCTGACTTATGTTGCTGAGGGAAGTATTACTCCGCAGGAATATATGGACAAGCTGGAACATTTTGTCAGGGTGCGTACAAATCAGGTAGAGCAGAGCAATTATCAATATGCATTGCGGCAGTTTTTTGATGCTGCGGCAGCCAATTATACAAAGAAACCGACAACTGCGAAACGAGGAGGAAAAGCATAATTATGTTAAAAGATTTTACAATTTCAAATCTTCTGGATCTGAATGAAACAATTGCTGCAGAATTATTCGAAGGAAAAACATACCCGTGGGAAGTGCTTCCGGAGATCGGAGAATTTATCATGAAACTTGGTCCGACACTCAGCCCATTTGAGTATGAGTGCCGTGAAGGCAATATCTGGATCGCAAGATCAGCAACCGTTGCACCGACTGCTTATATTCATGGACCGGCGATCATTGGAAAAGACGCAGAAGTACGTCACTGTGCATTTATCCGTGGCAATGTAATCGTAGGAGAGGGCGCCGTTGTAGGAAATTCCACAGAACTTAAAAATGCCGTACTCTTTAATAAGGTACAGGTTCCGCATTACAATTATGTCGGTGATGCTGTCCTTGGCTATAAATCTCATATGGGTGCAGGCTCTATCTGCTCAAATGTGAAGTCCGACAAGAAACTGGTTGTTGTCAAAGACGGAGAAGAAAAAATCGAGACAGGTCTTAAGAAATTCGGGGCAATGCTGGGTGACCATGTAGAAGTCGGCTGTGGTTCTGTACTGAATCCGGGAACTGTGATCGGCAGAAACAGCAATATTTATCCGCTTTCACCGGTAAGAGGCTGCATTCCGGCAGACAGTATCTACAAAAACGCAGCCGAGATCGTTAAGAAAAATTAAACAGACTGAATCTGCTTTAAGAAAGAAAATACAGGTTCCTTATAATCACGAGAATCGTGATATGTAAAGGATAAAATAAATAGAAGAAATATTTCGCGGCTTTTCCATGGATAAAGCCGCGTTTTCCATTATACATGTTAATAGAAATAAACGCGAAACAAGCCTTCCATTCATAGCTGAGCCAGCAGCTTCCGACGATTGCCTGAGAGACCTTTTCGTTTCGGAGAAGATACATCAGGACAAGAAAGATAAAACCCCTCCAGCCGTAATCTGCATGGAGTACGATAGAGATGCCAAGCAGTGCCAGAAGAGAGGCAAGCTGCATCCAGGGTGTTTCCCAGAAATATTCCAGCGCGCAGAATGCCAGATATCCGATAAAGAGAGTAAAAAAGACGTTCTGTTTATCGGCATAATGCCAGGTGTTGACAAACATATAATTCCACGGAATCTCGGAAATCAGTGCAAACAGCAGAAGATTTCTGCCGTATTTCCGGCGGTTATGTGTATGCAGGAAACCTTCTACAATGAGGAAACAAAAGATCGGAAATGCACAGCGCCCGATATCACGGACAACGCGGTATGCAGAATAGCCTTTGCCATTGATATAAAACAGAGTATTAAGTGCCGGCGGGTAAAGTTTCAGTATGATCGCACCGGTATGGTCGATCAGCATGGCAATACAGGCGATCACTTTGAGCATACTGCCGCTTAAGACCTGAAAACGTGCCGGGAAAATGCTGGGTGGAAGTTTGCTGGACATCGTTAAAGCTCCTTTGACTTTTTTCTTTGATTTTATCATAAAGACGACACAACAGCAATTATGTGTATAATTATGTCAAAACTTCGCATTTTTGGTTTAAGTTTGACTGGACTAACAGCAGGGCTTTGTGAGAGAATACTGTCAGGTTGTTAGTAGTCTATCTTTTTAACAACATTATAAGTAAATCTATACTTGAAAGGAGTTTTAACATGATTTATTCACGCGAAGTAGAAGAAATGTGCCCAGTTGCACAGGGTGTGCATCACGGAGCTGCTCCGATTCCGGAAGAAGCAAAATGGGTTCAGGCTAAGGAAGTAAAGGACATTTCCGGTTTCACACATGGTGTAGGCTGGTGTGCTCCTCAGCAGGGTGCCTGTAAGCTGTCCCTGAACGTAAAAGAAGGTATCATCCAGGAAGCACTGGTTGAGACAATCGGATGTTCAGGTATGACTCATTCCGCAGCCATGGCTTCTGAGATTCTTCCGGGACTTACTGTTATGGAAGCTCTGAATACAGACCTTGTTTGTGATGCTATCAATACCGCCATGAGAGAACTGTTCCTTCAGATTGTTTATGGACGTTCTCAGTCTGCTTTTTCTGAAGACGGACTTGCAGTAGGTGCAGGACTTGAAGACCTTGGTAAAGGACTTCGTTCTCAGGTTGGTACAATGTACGGAACACTCAAAAAAGGTCCTCGTTATCTGGAAATGGCAGAAGGCTATGTTACAGGTATCGCTCTTGACGAAGATAATGAAATTATCGGTTATCAGTTCGTAAGCCTTGGCAAAATGACTGATTTCATCAAAAAAGGTGACGATCCGAACACTGCATGGGAAAAAGCAAAAGGTCAGTATGGCCGTGTTGCAGATGCTGTTAAGATCATCGACCCACGTAAAGAATAATTATACCGATTATAATTTCAGGAGGATAAGTAAATGGCTTTATTTGAATCATATGAGAGACGAATTGACAAAATCAATTCAGTTTTAAACAGCTATGGAATCGCTTCTATCGAAGAAGCAGAGAAAATCACTAAAGATGCAGGTCTTGACGTATACAACCAGATCAAAGGCATTCAGCCGATCTGCTTTGAGAACGCTTGCTGGGCATACATCGTAGGTGCAGCTATCGCAATCAAAAAAGACTGCAGAAGAGCAGCTGATGCTGCAGCAGCTATCGGTGAAGGCCTTCAGGCATTTTGTATTCCTGGATCCGTTGCTGATACACGTAAAGTAGGTCTTGGACATGGTAACCTTGGTAAAATGCTCCTTGAAGAAGAGACAGACTGCTTCTGCTTCCTTGCAGGACATGAGTCTTTCGCAGCTGCTGAGGGTGCTATCGGTATCGCAGAAAAAGCAAACAAAGTTCGTAAAAAACCTCTTCGTGTTATCCTGAACGGTCTTGGAAAAGACGCTGCACAGATCATCTCCCGTATCAACGGCTTTACATATGTAGAGACAGAGTATGATCCATACAAGAACGAAGTTAAAGAAGTATTCCGTAAATCCTACTCTGAAGGACTTCGTGCAAAAGTTAACTGCTACGGCGCAAACAGCGTTCCGGAAGGTGTTGCTATCATGTGGAAAGAAGGCGTTGACGTTTCTATCACAGGTAACTCCACAAACCCGACACGTTTCCAGCATCCGGTTGCAGGTACATACAAGAAAGAATGTAACGAAAAAGGCAAGAAATACTTCTCTGTTGCATCAGGCGGTGGTACAGGACGTACACTTCACCCGGACAACATGGCAGCAGGTCCTGCTTCCTATGGTATGACAGATACTCTTGGACGTATGCATTCTGACGCTCAGTTCGCAGGATCTTCTTCCGTACCGGCTCATGTAGAAATGATGGGTCTTATCGGCGCAGGTAACAACCCGATGGTTGGTATGACTGTTGCTGTTGCAGTAGCCGTACAGGAAGCTGCAGACGCTGGCAAGTTCTAATTTAATTCTTGAATAAGTATTAAAAACAGAGTATAATCATTTGAAAACGAGAAAAGGCGCCTGCCTCTCATCTCTATACGAGGGAGGCAGGTGCCTTTTTACATTGCATATCGAGGAGACGCCGGTGGCGCGTCCGCTGATTATAATGAACTAAGGAGCCAGGAAAGTATGATTTCTATTATCGTTCCCTGTTATAATGAACAGGAGGCACTGCCTTTTTTTCACGAGGAAGTATCTCGTGTTTTGAAGGAGATTGGCGAAGATTACGAGTTATTATTTGTCAATGACGGATCAAAAGATGACACACTGAAAGAATTAAAAGCGCTTTCAACAAAGGATCCGCATGTGATCTATCTGTCGTTTTCACGTAATTTTGGCAAAGAAGCTGCGATGTATGCGGGTTTTTGCAATGCAAAGGGTGATTACATTGCAGTTATGGATGCAGATCTTCAGGATCCGCCGGCATTGTTACCGGAAATGCTTAAAATGCTTGAGACAGACGAATATGACAGTGTGGCAACGAGAAGAGTAAGCCGTGAGGGAGAACCGCCGATCAGAAGCTGGTTCGCAAGAAGATTTTACGACATTATGAACAGGATATCTGAATCAGATATTGTGGATGGCGCCAGAGATTTCAGGCTCATGAAAAAGAGTATGGTAGATGCGATCGTTGCCATGGGAGAATACAATCGATTTTCAAAAGGGCTGTTTGGATGGGTCGGATTTCGAACTTACTGGATGCCATACGAAAATGTTGAGAGAGTAGCAGGGGAAACAAAATGGAATTTCTGGAAATTGTTTAAATATGCAATTGATGGAATTATTAATTTTTCTCATGTTCCTTTAAGTATAGCGTCCTGGTTTGGAACGACAATGACCTTCTTTTCATTTCTGGCACTTGCAGTCATCATTATCCGCCGGTTGATATTCGGAGATCCGGTTGCAGGCTGGGCTTCTATTGTCTGTGTAGTTATCTTTATTGGCGGAATCCAGCTCTTGTGTCTTGGAATTATGGGACAGTACATATCAAAGACATATCTGGAGACAAAACACAGACCACATTTTATCATAGCAGAGACAAATGATGAGTCGATAATTAGACTGAAATAAAAGATATATCGTAACTATTCAGAAGGTAGTATCCCGCGAGGCGTTTTGGCATGTTTTTTGCCAAAATCCCGAGACATATTAAGGCAAAATGCCATCACCGAAGGTGATTTGGAATGCATTTTGACTCGTAACTGTGAGGGTACTGAACAGTTACGATATATCAGAGAAATATGGCAGTGGCACTATTACTGAAGTGTCACTGCCATAATATTTTGGAAATATTTATATATGTCGACGTATTACACGGGCACAGTGCATTGCTTTGTGCTTGAGTCTGGCAACAGGGGTACCCGGTTCAAAGTTGAGGGACTGCGAAGCCAGAGTAACATAAAATACGTGTTTACCTGATTTAAAACGGGAGTTCTCCGGGGTAACCGGAAACTCGTTCCCTCTTCGAAAACTGTGAAATTTAATTGTGTTTGAACCGGAGATCATGCAAAATTCAACCTTTGTAGATGATTTTAGCATATCATACGGTATGACGGCAGTAAAATACAGAGTGAGTGATAACTGCTGGCCGTTAAAAAGCGCACCTTCATCACGATTTTCATAGAAAGAACAGTCAATGATCTGTGTCTGGGAGCCGGAAATGAGTCGCAGAAACATCTTTGAAGGATATGGAAAACGTGTGTAAATTTTTACATGTGCCTGTAAAGTAAAGGCATTTTCCTGGAAATCAAGTGTCTCAAGAAAAACCGGATAGGAAGCACTGGAACATGAATTAAAATCAGAATAATGAAAATACTGATTCTCGGCATCAGCATCATAAACAAGTGTACCGGAATCTGGCGCCTTTTTTATACTCAATAAGTAATCACATAATTCCGGAGAAAGATTGTGCTGCTCTATAACGATATGATCGTCGATTCGCTGTAACGCACGAAATAACATACTCAGAAAAGATTCTTTTTCATGTGCAGTCATCACATCATCCGGAAATTTTTTCATCCGGAAACGTGCCAGGAGATCATACATGATTGTATACTGAACAAAGTCCGGAACATATCCCAGTCGACGCTCAGATTCATCCAGCGCCCAGAACGTGTAATATTTAAGACTGTCAATATACCATTCTTTACGGTGCTTGGAAACATTTAATGCGGAATCCAGAGCGCTTCGAGTACGATACATATATCTGCCTGCCGGGACAACTCCATATTTGGGATTGTTCAATAACAGAGACATGATAGCTTTTGCATCTTCTGCATAGCGGAGAGAAGTATCAAATGTATTTTCATTTAACAATGCACGGCGGATAAATGAAGAGGAAATATGCATCTGTACATAAGAATATTGCTTTGTTAAATCGATAATCTGAGGGGATTCTGTATCATACTTATAATTGAGCTTATGTCCGGTATCACGTTTTTCAAAATAGTAGATTGGTACAGAAACAAGGTCAATCTGATTTTCTGACTGGATGAAAAAATCGTAGACAGCAGAAAGGGTTTCAGGTGTCAGTTTGTCATCGGCATCCATGAAACTTACAAAACGACCAGAGGCATGCCGGATTCCTTCATTTCGTGCTGATGATGCACCGCCGTTTTCTTTGTGGATTACTTTAATATTGTCTGGAAATTTTTGCTGATATTCATCACAGATTGCACCGGATCTATCTGTAGAACCATCGTCTACGAGAATTATTTCTACGGATTCTTCAAAGCCGATATCCTGAGTCAGGATGCTCTCGATGGCTTCAGCAAGATATGGTTCAACATTATAAACAGCTGTTACAACAGAAAATTTAAAACGGTAGTCAGAAACTGTCTGATTCATAGCAACACTCCTTTGCTGATATTGTATTTATCATATCATAAAAATAGTTTGACAGAAAGCATAGATTGATCTGTTTACGAAAAACGGAGCGTATGCTATACTGAGACCAAAATGATTTGATTGAGGGTACTAGGATGGAAACATATATTAACAATAATAAAAAACCAGAGATAACAGTCATTATTCCCTCCTATAATGTGAAGGAATATATTGAAGAATGTCTGGAAAGTCTGAAAAACCAGACATTTACAGATTTTGAAGTGCTTTGTGTGGATGATGGTTCGAATGATGGAACTGCCGATATCATTAAAGAATATGCAGTATCTGATCCACGGTTTCAATATGTAAGCATGGATCATTGTGGAAAAGCCGGATTGATGAGAAATGAAGGAATCAAAAGAGCAAAGGGAGAATACCTGCTGTTTCTGGACAGTGATGATTTCTTTGAACCGGAACTTCTGGAACACAGCCTGAATAAAATTAAAGTAGATCAGGCAGATGTCTGCATGTATGATGCAAGACTCTATTTTGGAGATACCGGTAAGTACAGAAAAAGTAATGTTATGCAGAAGAAAGAATATCTTCCGCAGACGATGCCGGTAGAGGGAAAAACATTTCCGTACGTTTTCAATATTGGTACGGGCTGTCCATGGACAAGTTTGTTCAAAAAGAGCCTGATTGATGAAAATAAACTTGAATTTATGGCACTTTCACGTTCAAATGATATTTACTTTGTAAATATGGCGCTTGTCCTTGCAAAAAGAATCACGATGCTTCCGGAGGTTCTTGTCAATTACCGCCAGAGAAGCACCAGTCTCCAGGCAAATAATACAAAAACCCCATGGGACTGGTATGAGGCATTAAAAGCAATCCGTGATAAACTGAAAGAACTGGATTTGTATGATACTGTAGAGACAAGTTTTAAAAATCTTGCTTTTGGAGTAAGCATTTATAATCTTTGTTCGCTTAAAGTCGGAGAGGCATTTTGTGAAATCTATGAAAGGTTAAACAGTGAAATATTTGCAGAATTTGAACTGGATGATTTCACGGAGGAAGAATGTTATTCTTATAATGGTGCAAAATATCAGATCTATATGCAGATGAAAGAATGCAGTGCTGTCGAATATCTTTTCAGACAGGCTCAGGAAATGAAAGAATGGCAATCCAGGGCAAAGAAAGCAGAAAAAGAGCTTCAGAAACTGAAATCCAGCACAACATTAAAAGCAGGAAAGGCATTATTGTATATTCCTAAGAAGCTGAAACATTTGAACGGTAAAAAATAGAAATTCAGAATTACGTGTGAGTTTATGTGGATGCTATAATAAATTACAAAACGTGTTCATAAATTTACACTACAGCAGATACGAGGAATAAATTATGGGGAAGAAATTCAAGGTAAGCAGGAAAACAAAGAAGATTATACTGGGTGGATGCATCGGTGCGATGGTGATCCTGATCGCAGGACTTTTTATTTACCTGTATATTGCAGATACGAATACACTTGGAAGAAAAATTGCCATCTATGGTCTGGATGTTTCCACACTCACTGTTGATAAAGCTGAGCAGAAGATTCTGAAAGATTTCCGTGAACGAAAAGTTGCTTTTCAGGAGGATGGTGCAACTGTATATGAAACGACGCTGGAAAATCTTGGTTATGATCTGAATGAAGCTGCATTGAAGACACAGCTTACCGAACTTCAGAAGACACGAGAAGCCAATCGCAAACTGTTTGCGACACAGGTAGATCAGAAGATTCCTTATGAAATCCAGAAGAATGAAAATCAGGAAAAGGCATCACTTCAGGAATCAAATTTCGGCGATAAAGAAAGAACTGCATCCGTAGATGCTGCGATTCAGTACAATGAGGATCAGAAGAAGTTTACACTGATCAGTGATGTACAGGGAAATCAGATTGATGAGTCTCGTTTGCTGGCATATGTTGACCAGTCACTGGAGTCTCTTTTCCCGTCACAGCTTCTCGGGGGCGAAATCAAGCTTGCCATGGGGAATGATGTATATCAGCAGCCGTCTGTGAAAGTTTCAGATGATATGCAGACCAAGCTTTCTCAATTAAATGAGGAACTGAATAAATACCGCAGTTCCAAAGTTACCTATACACTTGGAAGTGAGACAGAGGTGGTTGATGCGTCAACGATCGAGTCATGGCTTCAGATATCTTCTGACAGTATCAGCGTAGATCAGGATGCAATAAAGACATACATACAGGATCTTGCAACAAAATACAATACAATCTATGTACCCCGTACATTCCATACTTCTTATGGAAATGATGTGACAGTATCAGATAATGAATATGGATTTCAGATCGATCAGGACGGAGAAATGCAGCAGCTTCTGAAAGATATTGCCAGCGGCAGTGAGGTCAGCCGTGATCCGGTTTACAGCATAAGCGCCATGCAGCGAAATGGCAGTGATGATCTTGCCGGAAGTTACATAGAAGTAAGCCTTGATAATCAGCATCTCTGGCTTTATAAGGATGGTGTACTGGTGACAGAGACAGATATTGTAAGCGGTGCACCGAAAGCCGGTCGTGAGACTTACCGTGGGGCATGGCCGATTGCATATAAGGCAAGCCCGTACAATCTTTCGAGTTCGGAATATGGTTATAATGTAACCGTAAAATACTGGATGCCGTTTGTATATGGTCAGGGACTTCACGACGCATCCTGGCAGTCGTCTTTTGGCGGAAACAGATACAAATCCGGCGCAGGAAGCCATGGCTGCATCAATCTTCCTACGGATCAGGCAGCTTTGATCTACAATACGATAGACGGAGGATATCCGATCATTATTTATTAATTTTGGCAGTCAGGAATCATCAAATCTGATGATATTGGTTAGTTTGGGAGACTTATGGAAAAATTATATGTGATCATTCCTGCCTACAATGAGGGAATGAATATTGAACAATGTATAGACGACTGGTATCCGATCGTTGAGCGACACAATGGAAATGGTGAGTCAAGACTTGTGATCATCAACGATGGAAGCAAAGACAACACTTACGAGATCATGCAGAAACTGGCGAAAGATAAGCCGCTGTTTACACCATTGACAAAAGCAAATGGCGGACATGGGGATACGGTACTGTATGGTTATCGATATGCAATCAGACATGATGCAGATTATATTTTTCAGACAGATTCCGACGGACAAACAGATCCGGCAGAGTTTGAAGAGTTCTGGGAAGCAAGGGAAAAGTATGATGCAGTGATCGGAAACCGTATTGAACGTGGAGATGGGAAAGGCCGCAAATTTGTAGAGAATATTGTCTGTCTGCTTCTTCGGATGATTTTCGGTGTAAAAATTGATGATGCGAACGCGCCTTTCCGCCTGATGAAAGCATCTCTGGTTGAGAAATATATAAACAAACTTCCGGAAGATTTCAATATTCCGAATATCATGTTTACGACCTATTTTGTATATCACCACGAAAAGGTTAAGTTTATTCCGATTACATTTAAACCGAGACAGGGTGGTGTTAACTCTATTAATATTAAGAAAATCGTGAAGATCGGCTGGAAAGCCGTAGGTGATTTCCACAAACTTCGCAGAGAGATCAATGATGTATAAAATACCTGAAAATTTTATATTTGCAATGAAAGCTGAGTCTTTTATAGATTCAGCTTTTTTGTCATACTGTCGTATAAGGCTTTCCTTTCATTGACAAGTTTTTGGCAAAATAATATAATAATTAAGTATGTAATAAGGAGGATTTTATGGAGCACAAAACAGGACTGGAAGATTTTTATGTAATCAAAAATAATAAAAAACTCCGAATGGGTTATACGACCGGTTCCTGTGCTGCGGGAGCCGCAAAAGGAGCTGCGGAAATGGTTCTTAGTGGCAGTATCATCCGTGAAATTTCTCTTATGACACCAAAGGGAATTCTTCTTCATCTGGAATTGCATGACATTACTATGGAAGCCAATTCGGTGACATGTGCTGTCCGCAAACAGGCTGGGGATGATCCGGACACAACAGACGGAGTACTGGTATATGCAAAGGTCGAAAGGATTTCAGGAAAAAGAGACTGGATTGTCGACGGTGGTATCGGTGTTGGCAGAGTGACTAAACCGGGACTTTCACAAAAAGTCGGTGAGGCGGCGATCAATCCGGTTCCCCGTTCCATGATATGCAGGGCACTGGAGGAAGCGGCAGACAAATACCAGTATGAAGGCAATCTGAAAGTTACGATTTCTGTGCCGGATGGAGAGAAGATTGCATCGAAGACATTTAATCCGCGACTTGGAATCAAGGGTGGCATTTCTATTCTCGGAACATCCGGAATCGTAGAACCGATGAGTGAAAAGGCACTGGTTGACAGTATCCGGGTAGAGATGACACAGCATCTTGCGCAGGGAGAGAAGTATTTACTGGTCACACCCGGAAATTATGGTGCGGATTATCTGAGAGCACATATGGACCTTCCCTTTGAAAAAAATATGAAATGCAGCAATTACGTGGGTGAAACGATTGATATGGCCATCAATATGGGAGCAAAGGGAATTCTCTTTATCTCGCATATCGGCAAATTTGTTAAGGTAGCTGTCGGAATCATGAATACACATTCTCACAATGCGGATGCGAGAATGGAAACACTCTGTGCAGCGGCAATCCGTTGCGGATGTACACTTGAGTGTGCGAGAGAAGTTCTTGATTGTAACACGACAGATGAGGCACTGCAGGTGTTGGACAGTAATCATATTCTGAAAGAAACGATGGAGGAGATCATGCGGCAGATCCAGTTTTATCTTGATCATCATTCCTATCATCAGATATTGCTCGGAGCAGTTGTTTTTTCGAACGAATATGGATATCTGGGACAGACAGCAGATGCCGGTGAACTGATAAATAAGATAAGCAAAGGAGAAAAATAATATGATTCATTTTGTAGGAGCAGGACCGGGATCACCGGATCTTATCACAGTAAGAGGAAAACAGTATCTGGAAGAGGCAGATGTGATTATTTATGCAGGATCTCTTGTAAATCCGCAGCTTTTGGAATACAGCAAAGATGTCTGCACCATTCATAACAGTGCAAAGATGACACTTGAAGAAGTAATTGCAGTTATGGAACGTGCCGAGGCAGAAGGCAAAATGACAGTAAGGCTTCATACCGGAGATCCGTGTATCTATGGCGCAATCAGAGAGCAGATGGATATTCTGGACGAAAAAGGCATTGCCTATGATTACTGTCCGGGTGTCAGTGCATTTTGCGGGGCAGCCAGTGCTCTGAATCTTGAATATACGCTTCCGGATATTTCACAGAGCGTGATCATTACGAGAATGGAAGGCCGTACACCGGTGCCGTCCAAAGAAAGCATTCAGTCTTTTGCGGCACATCAGGCAACAATGGTTGTATTTTTAAGCACCGGTATGCTGGAAGAACTGAGCAGAAGACTGATTGAGGGCGGATACAGGGAAGATACAGCGGCGGCGATCGTTTATAAGGCAACCTGGCCGGATGAAAAGAAATTTGTCTGCACAGTAGGCACACTTGCAAAAACAGCAGCAGAAAATAATATCACAAAAACAGCTCTGATGATCATCGGCGATTCCGTGAGTGCGGCACATTATGACCGTTCGAAACTCTATGATCCGGGATTTACGACAGAGTTCAGAGAAGCAACAAAATAAGAATAAAGCCAAAGGAAAAGAAGATGCACATTTCGATCATCTGTTTCAGCCTGACCGGTTATACCACGGCAGAAAAAATACAAAAAAGCCTGCAGCAATGTGGGTATACAGCGGATCTTTTTAAAAAAAGTAAATATCTGGAAGATTCCATTGCAGAGAATACAGCGGTCTGGACAGGACATCATTTCAAGACAGATGACGGACTAATTTTTGTCGGTGCATGTGGAATCGCAGTGCGCAGCATTGCTCCTTATGTTGCAAGTAAGAAATCAGATCCGGCGGTGCTGGTGGTCGATGAATGCGGAAAATTCGTCATCTCACTTTTGTCCGGACATCTTGGAGGTGCAAATGCACTTGCGCTTAAAACAGCAGAAATACTTGGGGCAGAGCCGGTGGTGACAACGGCAACGGATCTCCATGACCGATTTGCGGTGGATGTATTTGCAAAGAATAATCACTGTGCGATCTTTAATATGAAAGCCGCGAAAGAAGTATCTGCGGCAATACTGGCAGGTGAATCTGTCGGGTTTTACAGTGAATTTCCATGGGCAGGGTCACTTCCGAGAGGACTGAAAGTATGCACTCCGGAAGATTCAGGTAAACCAGAGGCAGGGATTGCCGTGACAGTGCATCGTGCATGTCTGCCTTTTACATCTACAGTGCAGATCGTGCCAAAGGCTGTTGTTCTTGGTCTTGGATGTAAAAAAGATAAAGAAGCAGAGATCATCCGGCAGGAAGCGGAAGCCTGTCTGGAGTCAGAAAGTATTTATCAGGAAGCAGTCAGTCAGATCGCAAGTATTTCCCTGAAAAAAGAGGAGCAGGGGATTCTTGCACTGGCGGCAGACTGGAACATTCCTTTTTGTACATTTGGCGAGGCAGAGCTGCAGAATGCAAAAGGGACATTTGAAGAATCAGAATTTGTAAAAAAGATCACAGGTGTAGGAAATGTCTGTGAGAGAAGTGCGGTCCTGGGCGCGGAGCAGGGCAGACTGATAAAAAAGAAAACAGGGCGTAACGGCGTGACTACGGCGCTGGCGCTCCGGGACTGGGAGGTACATTTTGAATAAAATATATGTTGTAGGAATCGGACCGGGAGGCTGTGACCAGATGACCGGAATTGCCATGCAGGCATTAAAAAACAGTGATACCATCATCGGTTATACGGTTTATGTAGACCTTGTAAAAGATACATTTCCGGATAAAGAATTTCTGACGACTCCGATGAAAAAAGAAGTAGACCGTTGTGTACTTGCTTTTGAGGAGGCAATGAAAGGCAAAAGTGTTTCCATGATCTGCAGCGGAGATGCAGGTGTATATGGAATGGCAGGCCTGATGTATGAAGTTGGTACGAAATATCCGGAAGTAGAGCTTGAAATTGTACCGGGTGTGACGGCAGCTCTCGGTGGTGCGGCTGTTCTCGGAGCACCGTTGATTCATGATTTCTGTCTGATCAGTTTAAGTGACCTTCTCACTCCATGGGAAAAGATCGAAGCAAGACTGCTTGGAGCATCACAGGCGGATTTTGTGATCTGTCTCTATAATCCATCCAGCAAAAAAAGACATGACTATCTTCAGAAGGCATGTGATCTAATGATGCAGTACAAGTCCCCGGAAACCGTCTGCGGAACTGTCTGCAACATCGGACGTGAAGGGGAAGAATATCATGTTATGACACTGAAAGAACTGCGTGATACAAAAGTTGATATGTTTACAACCGTATTTATCGGTAATTCTCAGACAAAAGAAATTAACGGTAAGATGGTGACACCGAGAGGATATCGCGATGTATAAGGCTATTGTTTTTGCCGGTACAACGGAAGGATATGAAATCTGCCGTTTTCTTTCTGCAAATAAAATTTCTGCCCTTGCATGTGTGGCAACAGAATACGGTTCTCATTCACTAGAGGCAGGAGATTATCTTAAAATACAGGCAAAGCGTCTGGATGAACAGGAGATGACAGAACTTTTTCATAAAGAACTGCCGGAGTTTATTCTGGATGCGACACATCCCTATGCAACGGAAGTAACAAAAAATATCAAAAGTGCGGCACTTGCATCCGGCATTTCGTATATACGTGTCTTAAGAGCCGAAAGTCAGTCGCAGAATGCTGTTTATGTAGAAACAGCAGAACAGGCGGTAGAATACCTTCGAGACAGAGAGGGAAGAATTTTTCTTACGACCGGAAGTAAAGAACTGGCAGCTTTTACGACGTTACCGGATTATCAGGAAAGAATCTATGCTCGTGTACTTTCACTTCCGTCTGTGGTTGAAGCCTGTCAGAAACTTGGCTTTGAGGGAAAACATCTGATCGCCATGCAGGGACCGTTTTCGAAGGAAATGAATGAAGCAACGCTCAGGCAGTATGAATGTCAGTATCTTGTTACGAAAGATTCCGGTAAAGCCGGTGGTTTTCAGGAAAAAATCGATGCTGCGTTTGCGTGCGGTGTAATTCCGGTGATTATAGGAAGACCGGTGCAGGAGGAAGGTATTTCTCTTACCGAGTGTAAAAGAATGCTGGCAAAATATTTTTCCTGTGAGGGAAATCAGCATATTACACTTCTTGGAATTGGTATGGGCAGTGAGGATACGCTTACTATACAGGGAAAAAGAGCTGTAGAAAAGGCGGATCTCATCATTGGTGCCAGACGGATTGCAGATGCAGTGGCACTTCCGGGGCAGGAAGTTTTTTATGAATACAGAAGCAGGGAAATCGTAGATTATATTCAAAATCATCCGGAGTATAGCAATATAGTGGTTGCACTTTCCGGGGATGTTGGTTTTTACAGTGGCGCCAGAAAACTTGTGGAATTATTTGGCGAGGTTTCCATACAGCCGGAGATTATCTGCGGGATTTCATCTGTTGTATATTTTATGTCAAAAATCGGCCTATCCTGGGACGATGCGAAGATCGTCAGTGCACACGGAAAAAACTGCAATCTTATTTCACTGATCCGTTCCTGTGAGAAAACTTTTGCGATTCTCGGAACAGCAGATGGTGTGGCAGAACTGTCAAAAAAACTTACCACATATGGCATGAGTGATGTCATACTTTATGTAGGGGAAAATATGTCATACCCGAATGAAAAAATCTTTGAAAAACCGGCACATGAACTGGTGAATTACAAGGCAGATCCGCTCAGCGTTATCTGTGCATACAATCCGGAAGCAGAACCGCTTCCGGCGACACATGGAATGCCGGATGAGGTGTTTCTGCGTGGTAAGGCACCTATGACAAAGAGTGAAGTGCGAAGTGTATCACTGACGAAACTGAAATTAGATGAAAATTCTGTATGTTACGATATCGGTGCCGGTACGGGTTCTGTATCGGTAGAAATGGCGCTGAGGGCTTCACAGGGACAGGTTTATGCAATCGAAAAGAAAGAAGATGCACTTAATCTTCTGAAAGCAAATAAAGAGAAATTTGCACTGGATCATATGCAGATCATAGCGGGAACCGCACCGAAGGCTATGGAAGACCTTCCGGCACCGACGCATGCATTTATCGGAGGCTCCTCAGGAAATCTTGATAAGATCATAGATCTGTTACTTGCCAAAAATCCACAAGTGCGGATCGTAATTAACTGTATTACACTGGAAACGGTTTCAGAAACGATTTCCTGTATACGAAGACTTGAGGAATCTGGTGCAGATAAGGAATGGGAATCAGAAGTGGTTCAGCTTGCTGTATCAAGAGCCAAAAATATCGGCAGATATCATATGATGATGGGAGAAAATCCAATCTATATTATTACTGTACAGGCACACAAAAAGGAGATGACCTTATGAGAATTCCCAGAATCCTTCTGGCAGCAGGAGCGAGCGGAAGCGGAAAAACGCTGATCACCTGCGGGCTTTTGCAGGCACTGGTAAACAGAAATCTTACTGTGGCATCTTTTAAATGTGGTCCGGATTATATCGATCCGATGTTTCACAGCCGTGTGATCGGTGCAAAATCTGCAAATCTGGATACATTTTTTACATCTCCGGAAGTTACGCGGTATCTTCTTTCGGAAAATGCCGCAAATTGTGAGATAGCGGTGATGGAAGGCGTCATGGGATATTATGATGGAGTTGCAGGAACGACAACACAGGCAAGCGCCTATGACCTCGCTTCTGTTACCGATACGCCGGTTATTCTGATCGTAAACAGCAAGGGAATGAGCGTGTCACTTGCAGCTTATATCAAAGGCTTTGCCGAATATCGAAAGGACAGTCACATTAAAGGTGTGATCCTGAATCAGATGTCTCCGATGCTTTATCCGAGAATGAAAGAGCTTCTGGAAAAAGAGACCGGGCTTTCGGTTCTGGGCTATGTGCCAAAAGTTGAAGACTGTGTGATCGAGAGCAGACATCTTGGTCTGGTACTTCCGGACGAGATTCCTCAGCTTCGCGAAAGATTACAGAAACTTGCAAAAATACTGGAAGATACACTGGAGATTGATGAAATACTAAAGCTTGCCGCTGATGCATCGGAAGTTCAGGCGGCAGAGCCGCGAATTTCTTTTCATCTGCAAAAAAAGGTACGAATCGGTGTTGCTGAGGATGAGGCATTTTGTTTTTATTATAAAGATAATTTTCGGTTCCTTAAAAGTATGGGAGCAGAGCTGGTAACTTTTTCACCAATGCGTGATGAGCATCTTCCGGAGAACCTTAAAGGGCTGATTTTGGGTGGTGGTTATCCGGAACTTAATGCCAAAGAATTAGAAGCGAATGTGAGCATGCGGGAGGATATACGCCGTGCATTGAATGATGGAATGCCGTGCCTGGCAGAATGCGGCGGCTTTATGTATCTTCATGATGAGATGGAGGCCATGGATGGAAACAGTTATCATATGGCGGGCGTGATTTCCGGCAGAGCTTATCGTACGCAGAGACTGAATCGTTTTGGTTACGTGACTCTGACACAGAAGAAAGAAGTTTTTGGAATGAATGACATGGGTGGAATACCTGCACATGAATTTCATTATTTCGATTCTGAAAACTGCGGGGACGATTTTGATGCGAAAAAACCGGCGAGCCACAGGAAATGGAATTGCATTCATGGCACAGATACCATGATGGCGGGGTTTCCGCACCTGTATTTTTATGGCAATCCGAAGGTGCCGGAGGCTTTTCTTCGTAAGTGCAGCCAGTACGGCCGTCAGGATGCCAGATAAAGAACAAACGTAACTGAGAAGGTACTGAACAGTTATGAATAAATGAAAAAGAGCAGAGATGTTTTGTATATAAACATCGGGAAGGGAGAAACACTTGATATACCACACCATAGCGCTGGCAGCAGGATTTATACTTGATCTGATATTCGGAGACCCGAGATGGCTGTACCACCCGGTCTGCCTGATCGGCAATCTGATCTCTTTCCTTGAAAAAAGAATTCGAAAGATTTTACCGAAAACAAGCTCCGGGGAACTGACCGGCGGACTGATCGAAGTTCTGATCGTCTGTATTCTTTCACTCGGAATTCCGGCAGTGATTCTTTATACATTGTATCCGAGGCTTCCATGGCTTGCATTGCTTCTGGAAAGTTTCTGGTGTTACCAGCTTCTGGCAACCAGATCCTTAAAAGACGAAAGTATGAGGGTTTATGACCGTTTGAAATACGGAACGCTGGAAGAAGCACGTAAGGCGGTATCCATGATCGTAGGCCGTGATACAGCGGCACTTACGGAAGAAGGAGTGACGAAAGCGGCGGTTGAGACCGTGGCGGAAAATGCTTCGGATGGTGTCATCGCACCGATGCTTTATATGGCAATCGGCGGTGCGCCTCTGATGTTTCTTTATAAAGGAATCAACACCATGGATTCCATGCTTGGATACAAAAACGACCGTTATCTTTATTTCGGACGATGCGCGGCAAAACTCGACGACGCGGCGAATTATCTGCCATCCAGAATATCAGGCGGATTGATGGTTCTGGCTGCATATTTTAGCGGCTTTGATGGCTGGAATGCCTGGAAAATTTTTCGGCGGGACAGCCGTAATCATGCAAGTCCGAATTCTGCACAGACAGAATCTGTAATGGCGGGTGCTTTGGATGTCCAGCTTGCAGGTAATGCATATTATTTTGGAAAATTATATGAAAAACCAACGATTGGTGATCCGATCAGACTGATCGAACAGGAGGATATTCGTCGTGCAAACCGGCTTTTGTATGCGACAGCAATTACCGGAGTCGTTTTGTTCCTGCTCATCAGAATCGTACTTATTTTGTGCTGGAGCTGAATACAGAGTCTGATTTGTAACTATTTAGAAGATAGTATCCTGCGAGGCGTTTTGGCATGTTTTTTGCCAAAATCCCGAGACATATAAGGCAAAATGCCATCACCGAAGGTGATTTGGAATGCATTTTGACTCGTAACTGTGAGGGTACTGAACAGTTACTCTGATTTTTATATTTTGATGCCGAGACAGGCAGGAGGAAACTGAAATGACGAAGCACGTACATGGAGGCAATATATATACTTACAGAAACTGCCTTGACTTTTCGGCGAACTGTAATCCGCTGGGAACTCCGGAAAGTGTCAAACAGGCAATACGTGACAGTCTGGAGCAGATAAAAGATTATCCACAGGTGGGGTATCAGCCGCTCAAAGAGGCAATTGCAGCATATGAGGCGGTAGAACCGGAGCATATCATTTGTGGAAATGGTGCGGCGGAGATCGTATTTTCTCTGTGTCATGCACTGAAACCGAGGAAAGCGCTGCTGCCGGGACCGACATTTGCAGAGTATGAGCAGGCACTTGCGAGTGTGGACTGTGAAGTCGAACATGTTCTTTTAAAAGAGGAAAATGGTTTTGCACTGCAGGAAGATTTTGTGAACTGGCTGCACAAAGATCTGGATATGGTTTTTCTGTGTAATCCGAATAATCCTACCGGAATTTCCATAGACAGGGATCTTTTGTTCCGAATTTTGCGTGTATGTAGGGAGATGGAGATTTTTCTCGTTGTAGATGAATGTTTTCTTGATTTTGTGAAAGAACCGGAAAAACATTCACTGAAAGCGCAGTTATCAAGATATCACAATCTCTTTCTTCTGAAAGCGTTTACAAAACGATATGCAATGGCTGGTGTCCGTCTTGGTTACGGAATCTCGGAAAATGCAGAATTACTTGAAAAAATGACGATGGCCACACAGCCATGGAATATTTCCGTGATGGCACAGGCAGCAGGAATTGCGGCACTGAAAGAAAATGAGTATGTCGAAAACGGACGGCAGATGGTCTTTGAGGAAGCGAAGTACCTCAGGGAAAAATTACAGGAATTTGGAATGGAAGTTTTTCCGTCTGAGGCGAATTATATTTTCTTTAAAGGACCGGAGAAGTTGTTCGAAAAATGTGTGAAGCACGGTGTACTGATCCGTGACTGCAGCAATTATTTCGGATTGAAAAAAGGATATTATCGGGTTGCTGTCCGTACACATGAAGAAAATGAAAAGCTTATCCAGTCCATGCAGGAGGAAGCATAAATGGCAAAAACGATTATGATACAGGGTACGATGTCCAATGCAGGAAAAAGTCTTCTTGCGGCAGGACTGTGCAGGATTTTTCATCAGGACGGGTATCGGGTAGCTCCGTTTAAATCCCAGAATATGGCATTGAATTCGTTTATTACGAGCGAAGGTCTTGAGATGGGAAGGGCGCAGGTCATGCAGGCTGAGGCGGCAGGGACAGAACCATCGGTTCTTATGAACCCGATTCTTTTGAAACCGACCAATGATGTTGGCTCTCAGGTAATTGTCAACGGGGAAGTCCTCGGAACAATGAGTGCCCGGGATTATTTCAAATATAAGAAAAAACTGGTGCCGGATATTATGAAGGCATTCAACAAACTGGCAGAAGAAAATGACATCATCGTCATTGAAGGAGCTGGAAGTCCGGCTGAAATCAATCTGAAAAATGAAGATATCGTCAATATGGGAATGGCAAAGATGGCAAAAGCGCCTGTACTTCTTGCAGGAGATATCGACCGTGGCGGTGTTTTTGCACAGCTGTACGGTACGGTGGAGCTTCTTGAAGAAGATGAGAGAAAGATGATCAAAGGTCTGATCATCAATAAATTCCGCGGTGATAAGACTATTCTGGATCCGGGAGTTGCTATGCTCGAAGAGAAATGTGGCATTCCGGTTGTTGGTGTTGCACCGTATATGAACATTCAGGTGGAAGATGAGGACAGCCTTACCGAACGTTTTGAGCGTCCGCAGGAAGTCGGACAGATTGATATGGCTGTTATCCGTGTACCACGCATTTCAAACTTTACAGATTTTAATCCGCTGGAAAGTATTCCGGGAGTATCACTTCGGTATGTGCAGCATCCATCAGATCTGATGCATCCGGATGTGATCTTTTTACCGGGAACCAAAAATACCATGGAGGATCTGAAGTGGCTTCGCGAAAGTGGCATGGAGACTTTGATCCTGAAAGCAGCAGCATGCGGTACGCTGATTTTTGGAATCTGCGGCGGCTATCAGATGCTTGGTGAAACGTTAAGTGATCCGTATGGTGTCGAGGCCGGTGGAAGTATGCGCGGAATGGGACTTCTTCCTATGGATACGGTTTTTGCAGAAAAGAAAACAAGGACACAGGTAAACGGAAGATTTCTGGAGATGGATCAGGAATTCGAGACACTTTCCAATGTGGAATTTACCGGTTATGAGATCCACATGGGAGAGAGCAGACGAAAAGACGGTGCGACTGCAAGTACCTTTACCTGCGACAGTGTAACTGGAACAGAAAAAACAGAGGGTACCTTCCGAAAGAATGTATGTGGTACCTACGTGCATGGTATTTTTGATAAAGAAGATGTGGCAATGGGGCTTGTGCGTGCAGTCGGAGAAAAAAAAGGCATCGATGTCTCTGATATGGCGGGCGTAGATTTTGCAGCATTTAAAGAAACACAGTATAATATTCTTGCTTCGGAGCTTCGAAAACATCTGGATATGAAACGGATCTATGAAATTCTGGAAGAGGGAATCGAGACAGAAGGAGAGGCACAGGAATGAAAGTAGAACTTGAAAATGTAAAACCGATGGAGATCGAAAAGAGAAGCTTTGAGATCATTACGGAGGAGCTTGGGGATACACAGCTGGTGCCGGGAACGGAGCTGATCGTCAAAAGATGTATTCATACAAGCGCAGACTTTGATTATGCAGAAAACCTCTGTTTTTCTGAAGGAGTCGTGCAGCGTGCGCTTGAGGCGATCAAAGCAGGAGCCTGTATAGTGACAGATACACAAATGGCAAAAGCAGGGATTAATAAACGTGCACTTGCCCGTTACGGCGGCGAAGTATACTGCTTTATGTCGGACGAGGATGTTGCAAAAATTGCAAAAGAGAACGGAACGACCCGTGCGACAGCAAGTATGGATAAGGCTGCTTCCCTGGATAAAAAACTGATTTTTGCGATTGGAAATGCACCGACAGCACTGGTGCGTCTCTATGAACTGATCGAGGACGGTAAACTGGCTCCGGAGCTGATCATCGGTGTGCCGGTTGGTTTTGTCAATGTGGTACAGTCAAAAGAGCTGATCATGGAATCCGGTGCACCGTATATTGTTGCAAGAGGACGTAAAGGCGGAAGTAACATTGCAGCATGTATCTGCAATGCACTGCTGTATATGATTGATAACCGTCGAGACTAAATAAGAATACTTTTCAGAAGCCGGCATGCAGGTTCAAATTCATCTGTTGAAATCGAAGAACAGGAAAGCAGAAGTGTGATCGTATCTGCGCTTTCTTCGAGAATCAGCAGTGAGAGCCCGTTCATGCGGGTTTCTTTTTTTAGTTCAAGGCTTGTGCGGGTATATGGAACAGTCAGGGCAAGGCTTGTTCCGGCAGCACCGGTCTGAATTGTACAGCTTTCACCAAACATATTTTGAACTACATTTTTAAGTTCTTTCAGTTTTTGAGCGTATAACTTTTTTAATTTTTTTGTCTGTGAAGTCAGATGTCCGTCACGTATGAACTGACAGAGAGCAATCTGTTCAACTTTAGAGGCGGTCTGGCTGTATCGCTCTGCAACCGCCGCGTATTGTCTGGACAGAGAAGGTGGCAGAACCATAAAACTTAAGCGGATGGACGGGAGCAGAAGTCGGGAGAAAGAACCAATATAAACAACTCCGTGTCCGCCGGCAAGATTAAAGAGTGAAGGTGTCGGCCGCTGGAAATAGACGAATTCATTCTCATAATCGTCTTCAATGATCAGGCTGCCATTTTCGGAAGCATGATGCACAAGTTCCATACGACGGCTGACCGGCATGATCTCTCCCCATTTTGTCATGTGAGCAGGGGAAACATAAATAACATCACAGTCTTTGTTACGGTAACGTACATCAAAACCATAATCTGCAAAGATCGTACTTCCCTGTACAAAAGAAGCGTTCGGAAAAGAAACAGTCTTTTTGTTACGGATAAGAGGGCAGAGAATATTTAAAAGACTCTGCATGCCGGCGCCGATGACAATATCATCGGCAGAGCAGTTTACATTTCTCCGCTGGCGGATATAGTCGGCAAGCACCTGACGCAGATCGGCTTCTCCCTGTGGCTCTCCATAGGAAAGGAGACGTTCGCTCTGGCGAAGGGCGCTTTTCAGATAGCGCTGCCACAGATCAAAGCGAAAACTTTCATGATCGACACCATTGGAGGCAAAGTCATACTTTACCGGTGGAAGATTCGCATGGCGGGATACAGGTGATACCGGATCCTGCGCGGCAATGTCGGTCACATAGTATCCACTCTGCGCGCGTGCAATGATATAGCCGTCAGCAGCAAGTTGGAGATAGGCATTCTCAATCGTGGTACGGCTGAGTTTTAATTCGGCAGCACATTTGCGGAGAGAAGGCATACGACTTCCTGCCGGAAGACGGTGTTCCATAATAAGATTTTTGTAATGATCATATACCTGGAGATACAGACTTTCTTTATTTGAATGAAATGATAAACTCATAAACTGTCCCCTTAAAAATGAATAAAAGTGGTTATTTTTCTAAATACACTTAGGTGCTATTCTAAACCAGAATGTGACGAAATGCAAGATAAGGAGAATTCAGATTGAAAAAAATTGCAGTATTAAATGATCTTTCAGGACTGGGAAAATGTTCTCTTACAGCGGCAATTCCGGTGATCTCTGTGATGGGAATCCAGGCATGCCCGCTGCCGACTGCAGTATTGAGCTGTCAGACAGGTTTTCCGTCCTATTTTTGTGATGATTATACAGACCGTATGGATAAATTTATGGATGAATGGAAGAATCTTAATTTTCAGCCGGATGGAATCTATACGGGATTTCTTGCGGATGCGGCACAGGCAGATAAGGTTGTTTCGTTTATAGAACAGTTTGGAGGAGAGAATGTAAAGATTCTCGTTGATCCTGTAATGGGAGATGACGGAGAGGAGTATCCAATCTACACGGAAGCACTTTGTGAAAAAATGCGTTTTCTGGTGAAACGGGCAGCTGTGATCACACCGAATCTGACGGAAGCGCTGCTGCTGCTTCACGGCAGGGAACGTGCACATAAAATCTGGAGCAAGATCAGTAATCTTGCGGAAAAAGAGTTAAAGGAGTTTGTGGAAGAGACCGGGAATAAACTTGCAATGGAGTATGAGACAGAAGTGGTGATTACCGGGATTGATTTTCCGGTGAAAGCCGGAGTGCAGGAGATAGGAAACCTGATCTGTGCAGGAGATTCTGTTCAATGGGTAACTGCGCAGAAAGTCGGGGGCAGTTACTCCGGAACGGGAGATCTGTTTGCGTCGGTTTTAAGTGCCGGAATGGTGAAAGGAACGGATACAGTAGAATCTGTCCGAAAAGCAGTAAATTTTCTTGCGAAAGGGATACGCGATGCGGTTGAAGAAGAGACAGACCGCAATGAAGGAATTTGTTTTGAGAAGTATTTGTATGAGTTAGCCCGCTGATTTTAGGCGTTGTTGAAACTACGGAAAGCTTCGTACGATCTGTTCGATCACAGGCTTCGGAGTCCGGAAGTGCTAAGATATAAACTGTCTGCAAAAAGCATTCGAAAAAATTGCAAACTCGCCGAAGGTTCGGACAGTGCAATTTTTCCTCATAAAGCAGCCAGAACATATCTAAGAACTTCCAGAGACTCCTGCAGAAAGTGAACTCACAGATCGTACGAAGCTTTCCTGTTTTTTCAACAGACAACAAATCAGCCGCAAATTCAAACCAGCGAGGGTGTTCCGCTCGGAGCGAGTCTGCTGCGCCTGCGGCTACCGGAATCTTTGTAAGGTATGATGCACAGAAAAGGCTACATGTGCCTATGCGGACTGGCTTCCGTTATGAAAGTAGAGAATTCAGCAGTAGATTCAGAGAAAGAACGGGTGAAGTGCTGCCAGCGAGGCTTTCGTAGCGAAGAACATGCCAGCTGCTGCCATCAAGCCCACTGTTTGAGCCGTAGGCGAGTTTGGGCGACTGGCAGCAAACAGGCGCATGTTCTGAGTAGAAAACGCAACTTTGGCACAGAACCTGTCCTTTCTTCTGAATGACTGCGCGAGCAGTCTACTGTCAAAAATTCTGAAGCTTGCGGCAGAACAGATACAAATAGCCTTTTCGTAAATAATACCCTTACAGATTCTTCTTTTTATATATAAACCACGACGCAATCGCAGTAAACACCACGAGATATGCCCCCAGTACGGCGATTCCCGTCATCTGAAGGCCTTCCCCTGCGGAAATACTTCGGATCATATGGCTGGTCTGTGAAAGCGGAAGCGCAGACACAAACTTTCCGAGAATCCCAGGCAGCTTTTCCGTAGAGAAAAACGTATTACAGAGATATGCCATCGGCATAATGATATAATTCGAAAAACGCGGCACATCTGCATGGTTCTTTGCAAGGAAAGAAACCACAACACCGATTGCAGAAAAGACAGCACCATTCAAAAACATGATCAGAAAAGACCATCCATTAAAGATCAGACCTGTATCAATCGGCAGTGTCAGAATCAGGATCACTCCACCGGCATAAAAACCACGAAGACTTCCACCGATGATCTGTCCTGCGATAAACTGCCACAGAGGTGTCGGTGAGATCATAACCTGGTCAAATGCCTTTTCATAAAGACGCTGTACATTCAGATTCTGCGCGATTGCATTAAAACTTCCGTTCATAGTTGTCAGTGAGACGACACCCGGAATCAGAAAGTTAAGATATGGTTCTCCGTGCGATATCGTCTGGATACCCATTCCGAATACAACAAGATACATCAGAGGTGCGATCATCGCGGCCAGAGTGATTTTATAAAAATCTCTTCGGAATTCCACCCATTTTTCCCATAAAATTGTAATAATTCCCATACTCAGTCCCCCCTATGATGGCATCAGATGTCTGCCGGCACGTTCGACAAAAACATCCTCCAGCGTTGTTTCACGTAAGGAAGCCTGACCGGAAAGACCGGAGAGATAGGCAATCGCTTCTTCACGGGTGTGAAAATAGTGACTTTTTGTTTCATCACCTGAAAATTCATCTACAGTATAATTACCAAGACTGTTTATCAGGGCAGATGGTGTGCTGACCTCTTCGAGTCGGCCATGATCCATCAGTGCTACACGACTGCAGAGATTCTGCGCTTCCTCCATATAATGTGTTGTGAGCAGGATAGTCAGATTTTTGCCGTTCAGCTTGCGGAGAAGATTCCACATCTGACGACGGGACAATGCATCCATACCGGCAGTCGGTTCATCAAGAAGCAGAATTTCCGGATCTGTCAGAAGTGCACGACAAACCATCAGCTTACGTTTCATACCACCGGAAAGTTTACGTACTGTACGTTTGCGGAATTTGATCAGATCACAGAATTCCAGCAGCTCTTCCGTGCGTCGTTTGATCTCCTTACGAGGCATAAAATAAAGACGGCCCTGGTATTCCATGATCTCGTCCATATTCATATCCTGACGCATGGAATATTCCTGCGTGATCACGCTGATTTTGCGCTTGAGATCCGGACGGTTTCGGGTAAGTTTCTGACCATCGATCAGGATTTCACCCTTTGTAGGAAGAAGGAGTGTCGAAAGAAGACTGATCGTAGTTGTTTTACCGGCACCGTTGGGACCGAGAAGACCGAAAAACTCTCCGGTCTCAATTTTCAGATCCAGAGAATCTACAGCCGTGAAATTGTCAAAAGTTTTTGTCAGATTTCTGGTTTCGATCATTTGTGCTCCTTTGCAATGATCAGAGAATAGTATCCGGCATCATCCGGGATTTCTTCTACACTGTGGTAAATATGCTCATCCGGCATACCACAGTTTTCAACCATCAGAACATCCTTACCGCTTCGGGCCAGGATTTCCTTTACCTGATTCATTTTTTTGCCGGATTTCATCAGAATATAATTTCCGGATTCTGTCAGTTCATTGTCCAGACGGTGAACGGCTGGAATGATATGAAGCTGTTCGTTCCACTCGGACAGAGAAATATTCAGGCGAGCTGCGGCTGCACAAAAAGAAGTGATTCCGCTGACAAGTTCTGTATGATATCCGTCTGCTTCCACACGATGCTGCAGATAAGAAAATGTAGAATAAACACATGGATCCCCGAGAGTCAGGAAAACAATATTTTTTCCCTGATCCAGATAAGATTCAAGAGTCTTGGCTCCTTTTGCGTGATTGAGTTCCAATTCTTTGGCATCATGGGTCATCGGCATGTAGATTGGAAGAAGTTCCTTATCTGCAAGCTCCGGTACTGCCTGAACAGCAATTTTATAAGCAACGGTTTCTCTGACATCAGCACCCGGTACTGCAATGACCTCGTTTTCACGGATCATACGTACTGCTTTCAGTGTCATTAATTCCGGATCTCCAGGTCCGACGCCAACTCCAAATAAAGTTCCTTTCATTATAAAAATCCTCCTGATAATTTTAATATTGATTTAAATCACATTCTTTTTATTATACTAGAAGTGTATAGTGTTTGCAATGTGAGATTTGCTGTGTTATATTAGGTGAGAAAATGAGAAAATGGAGTAATAAATTATGAAGAAAAAAATTACCTGGCTGCTTGCGGCGGCATTTACAGGAATTGTAGTTTTTTCCGGTGTATGTCAGGCGGACGGAATGTCAGTCGATAAAGAGGACGGGGAATATTCCATACAGGTAGATCTTGAAGGTGGAAGTGGTAAGGCAAGTGTAACTTCCCCGACGATCCTTACGGTAGAAGACGGGAAGGCATATGCCCAGATTCAGTGGAGCAGTTCCAATTATGATTACATGATCGTGGACGGAGAGAAATATCTTCCGACAAATGAAGAGGGAATGAATTCCGTCTTTGAGATTCCGGTGCTTTCCATGGATGAGGCACTGCCTGTAATCGCAGATACCACTGCAATGGGAGCACCACATGAGATCGACTATAATCTGACGTTTTATTCAGATTCTATCGGATCTAAGAGTCAGCTTCCGCAGGAGGCGGCCAAACGTGTCGTAGCAGTGGCAATGGTGATCATTGTCGGAGGCGGAATCCTTAATTATTTCGTAAACAAAAGAAATCGCTGCTAAAAGTTACAGGAGTAAAAAATGATCATAACAGTAACCATGAATCCGGCAATCGACAAGACGGTGGAGGTTGACAAATTTCAGCCATACGCTCTGAATCGTATCCGGCGGATCGAGTATGATGCCGGCGGCAAGGGAATTAATGTTTCCAAAACGATCCATGCGCTTGGAGGGGAAAGTCTTGCTATGGGGTTCCTTGGAGGAAATACCGGCATGACAATCGAAAATGTATTAAATGCCCGGAATATCCGTCATGATTTTATCTATGTGGATGGAGATACGAGAACCAACACAAAAATTTTTGACTGTGTCGGAGGTGTGACAGAGCTCAATGAACCGGGACCGGCAATTACGGAAAAGCAGACAGAAGCACTGATTCAGAAAATCTGTACGTATACAGACAATGAGACACTGGTCGTTCTTGCAGGAAGTGTTCCAGGCGGAGTCAGAAAAACTATCTATGCAGAGATGACAGAATGTGTCCATAAAAAAGGTGGCAAAGTTCTTTTGGATGCAGATGGAGAATTGTTTCGGCTGGCATTAAAGGCAGTTCCGGATATAATAAAACCAAACCGGTCGGAACTTGAAGAATACACTGGCACAGATCACGTTCTGACTGTTCACGAAATTATTGAAACCGCAGAAAACTTCCACGAAAAAGGAATACAGACAGTGGCAGTTTCTATGGGAAAAGACGGAGCTGTTTTTGCAGGAGAAAACTATAAGATAAACTGTCCTGCTTTGCCAGTGAAAGCACATTCCACAGTCGGTGCGGGAGATGCGATGGTGGCTGCACTTGCATATGCCCATGACAGAAAGCTTTCAGAAAAAGAAATGGTAAGACTTTGTATGGCTGTCTCGGCAGGTGCTGTGACAACTGTCGGCACAAAGCCGCCGGACAGGGCGCTGGTAGAACAACTGATGTCGGAAGTCAGGATGCAGATGTTATGACAGAAAAAGATTTAAAACAACGGGAGAAATAATGAAAACATCTTATAAAAGAACGATGTATGCCTGTTTTGTAGGATATATTGTGCAGGCAATCGTCAATAACTTTGTACCATTATTATTTGTAACGTTTCAGAAGACATACCAGATTCCGCTGTCAAAGATTACACTTCTGATCACGATCAACTTTATAATCCAGCTTCTGATAGATCTTTTGTCTGCGGGATTTGTAGACCGAATCGGATACAAAGCATCGGTGACGATCGCGCATATTTGTTCAGCAGTCGGCCTTTTGGCATTGACATTGCTTCCGGAGCTTACAGCAGATCCTTTTGCCGGAATCCTGATTGCTGTTGCCATTTATGCAGTAGGTGGAGGCTTGCTTGAAGTACTGATCAGTCCGATCATTGAGGCATGTCCGACAGACAATAAAGAAAAAGCAATGAGCCTTCTGCATTCGTTTTATTGTTGGGGACATGTCGGAGTAGTACTGATTTCAACTATTTTCTTCAGTACGATGGGAATTGAAAACTGGAAGATCCTTGCACGTATCTGGGCAGTTATTCCGGTGCTGAATGGAATCGTCTTTTGGTTTTCGCCAATCTATTCGCTACATGAAGAGGGTGAGAAAGGGCTTACGATTGGTGAACTTTTTGGCAAAAAGATCTTCTGGGTGGTAATGCTGATGATGACCTGTGCAGGGGCCAGTGAACAGGCTGTCAGCCAGTGGGCATCTACTTTTGCGGAAGAGGGCCTGAAAGTAAGTAAAACGGTGGGAGATCTCGCAGGTCCGATGGCATTTGCTTTTTTGATGGGGCTTGCAAGGCTTCTTTATGGTAAATACGGTGAAAAAATCGATTTGAAGAGATTCATGACATACAGTAGTATACTTTGTGTGATTTCCTATCTTTGTATTTCTTTTGTACCGAATCCTCTGCTCAGCCTGTTGGGTTGTGCCATCTGTGGATTTTCTGTAGGAATCATGTGGCCGGGTACATTCAGTATTGCATCGGCATCAATACGGGGCGGCGGTACAGCAATGTTTGCACTGCTTGCGTTGGCGGGGGATCTTGGATGCTCCGGAGGTCCGACACTGGCAGGATTTGTTTCAAGTAATCTTGGAAATAATCTGCGAATGGGAATTTTGGCTGCAATCGTATTTCCGATTCTGCTTCTGGCGGGAATACAGATCTGCAAAAAGAGTCGGCAGGATACCTGAAATTGAATCAAATAAGAAAAAGGTCTGGATTTTCCGAAATGTTTCGGAGTCCGGACCTTTTTTTGTAATGAGAATGATAATTAATGAAGCATTGAGATTGCTTTTTTTATATGATCTATAAAAATGGCACGTATACCGGTATACTCACCGAGTCCTTTTATAACGGGACAGACTTCAAAGCCGGCAGCGTGGAACTGTCCGACCCATGAATCCGGGGAATCTCCTGCCATATCATGATGTGCATGATCACCGGCAACAATCATAAACGGTGTCAGATAAATGGCAGTAGGGTGAAATTCAGTTACTTCCTTCACAAGATCATGAATAGTCGGATCGGCCTCGACAGTTCCGATAAAGACATTGGAATGTCCAAGTGATTTGAAATGCCGGTCAAGTCCTGAATAAGCAATATTTATCTGATGAGTGGTGCCATGTCCCATAAGGACAAGAGCGTCCGTTTCTTTTAAGTTTTTAAATTCAGAAGTTACAGCTGCAATCGCACGTGTTTCGTCCTCTGAAGTGGCAAGAAGTGGAGAACCGAAAACAATCTGATCAAAAGAATCTTTATAAGAAAGAACTGCCTCTTTCATAACATTGTTTTCGATGCCATCCAGAATATGTGTGGGCTGAACGATGAGTGTACGAATGCCGTCATGAATCATCTGTTCTATTGCTTCACACACAGTAGGAATGGAAATACCGTCTCTTTTTTTCAGAATAGAGATGATAAATTTGCTGGTCCATGCATGATAGATTCTGTAATCAGGAAATGCATCTGCAATATCCTGTTCGATTTTTTCTATCGTTGCTTTTCGTGAAGCTTCATAACTGGTTCCGAAGCTGACAACCAGAATTGCTTTTGGGGATTGGTGTTCCATAATAAATGTATTCTCCTAAAATAAATTTTCGCGTAATCAGGATTATACTATAGCATCGAAAAAAGTTCAATTTTTTTCCAAAAACCTATTGACAATTTATCAAAAATAGAATAACATACTAAACATATCAAAGAGGTATGTTAATAAAACGAGATGAAAATACAGGGAAAGGTGGTAACTATTATGGCAAACATTTATAAAGGAACCCTTGGACTGATCGGCAACACTCCACTGGTAGAAGTAACAAATATAGAGAAAGAGCTTGGACTGGAAGCAACAGTACTTGTAAAGCTTGAGTACTTCAATCCGGCAGGAAGTGTTAAGGACAGAATCGCAAAGGCTATGATTGAAGATGCAGAAGCAAAGGGACTACTGAAAGAAGGTTCTGTGATCATCGAGCCAACTTCCGGAAATACAGGTATCGGACTTGCATCCATCGCTGCAGCAAAGGGATACAGAATCATTCTTACAATGCCTGAGACGATGAGTATTGAACGTAGAAATATCCTGAAAGCATATGGTGCAGAACTGGTTCTTACAGAAGGTGCCAAGGGAATGAAAGGTGCCATCGCAAAAGCAGATGAGCTTGCAAAAGAAATTCCGAACAGCTTCATTCCCGGACAGTTTGTAAACCCTGCAAACCCGGCAGCACATAAGGCTACCACAGGTCCTGAAATCTGGAATGACACAGACGGTAAAGTCGATATCTTTATCGCAGGTGTTGGTACAGGCGGAACACTTACCGGAACAGGTGAATACCTGAAAGAGAAAAATCCGAATGTCAAGATCGTAGCAGTGGAGCCGGCAACTTCTCCGGTACTTTCCGAAGGAAAAGGCGGACCACATAAGATTCAGGGCATCGGCGCAGGATTTGTTCCGGAAGTGCTGAATACACAGGTTTATGATGAGATTATGCCGATCGATAACGAAGTATGCTTTACAACAGCGAAACTTCTTGCAAAGAAAGAAGGTGTCCTGGTTGGTATTTCCTCAGGTGCGGCTCTCTATGCAGCAATTGAGCAGGCAAAACGTCCGGAAAACAAAGGTAAAACAATCGTAGCTCTTCTTCCGGATACAGGTGACAGATATTATTCAACAGCATTGTTTACAGAGTAATCTTGCTGCGAAGCATTTCATAATGTATATATAGCGGCCATAAATAAATTTAAAAAACAGAAAAGAGGATTAGATCCATGGGTGAAAAAATTACAAGAGAAAACAGAAAATTTAAATTTGAAACACTTCAGCTTCATGTAGGACAGGAACAGCCGGATCCGGTTACTGATGCAAGAGCTGTTCCAATCTATCAGACATCTTCATATGTATTCCGTAACTGTGACCATGCAGCTGCACGTTTCGGACTTGCAGATGCAGGTAACATCTACGGACGTCTGACAAACCCGACAGAAGATGTATTCGAAAAGAGAATCGCAGCTCTTGAAGGTGGCAGCGCAGCACTTGCAGTAGCTTCCGGTGCAGCAGCAATCACATATACAATCGAAAACCTTGCACAGAACGGGGATCATATTGTAGCAGCAAAGAATATCTACGGTGGAACAACAAACCTTCTGGAGCATACACTTCCGGCATACGGAATCACAACAACATTTGTTGATATCTTCAATCTTGAAGAAGTAGAAAATGCAATTCAGGACAACACAAAAGCACTTTATATCGAGACTCTTGGAAACCCGAACTCTGATGTAGTTGATGTTGAAGCATGCGCAGAAATCGCACACAGACATCAGATTCCGCTTGTTGTAGATAATACATTTGCAACACCTTACCTTGTAAGACCGATTGAGTACGGTGCAGATATCGTTGTTCATTCTGCAACCAAATTCATCGGTGGACATGGAACAACTATCGGTGGTGTAATCATAGAAGGCGGTAAATTCGACTGGGAAGCTTCCGGTAAATTCCCGTCCTTGACAGAGCCAAACCCGAGCTACCATGGAATCAGCTTCACAAAAGCATGCGGACCGGCAGCGTTTGTTACAAAGATTCGTGCAATCCTTCTTCGTGACACAGGTGCAACAATCTCTCCTGTAAGCTCCTTTATCTTCCTCCAGGGACTTGAAACACTGTCTCTTCGTGTAGAGCGTCATGTAGAGAACGCACTGAAAGTTGTTCAGTACCTCAACAATCATCCGCAGGTTGAAAAAGTACATCATCCGTCTGTAACAGATGATGAGAGCCAGAAAGCACTGTATGCAAAATACTTCCCGAATGGCGGTGGATCTATCTTCACATTCGAAATTAAGGGAGATGCACAGACAGCAAAAGATTTCATCGACAACCTGGAACTGTTTTCACTGCTTGCAAACGTAGCGGATGTTAAATCACTGGTTATCCATCCGGCAACCACCACCCACAGCCAGTGCACAGAGGAAGAACTTCTGGATCAGGGTATCAAACCGAACACTATCCGTCTCTCTATCGGAACGGAAAATATCGATGATATCATTCAGGATCTGGATGAAGCTTTCAAGGCAATTCAGTAATTGAAATTCTGTAAAAAAACCAGATATGGTCTCACTGCGTTGGTGGATCTGGCAGCACAGCCGTCCACCACACCGGTAGCCCTGAAAACCATTGCTGAGAGAAATGACATTTCTTTACAGTTTCTGGAACACATATTTGCCTCGTTTCGAAGGACGGGTATCGTAAAAAGTGTCAAAGGCTCGCAGGGAGGATACAATCTGGCAAAAGATGCTGACGAGATCACTGTTGCATCCGTGGTAGAAGCCCTAGAGGGAAGTTATCATCTCGAAGATGAGGATGTTCTGGCGGAAAACAGTTACAAAGGAATCTCCGATACGATTCAGAAACTGGTGGTGGATTCCGTCAATCAGGAACTTGATCAGATTCTGTCAAATCTTACTTTGGCACAGATGACAGGATATTATGCCGATCATTATGAAAAACAGGAAATGTACTATATCTGAATATGACCGGAGGTTTCAGGCGGCTTTGTCGCTCTGGCTTCCGGTTATTCTTATATACGCAGCGTATGTCTGGCAGAAAGAGGAAATACACATGTCAATCAAAAAAATCGCAGAAAAAGCAGGAGTATCGGTATCTACCGTTTCCCGTATCCTGAATAAACCAGATTACAGATGTTCCGTACCGGGCCTCCGGGAAAACGTCTGGTCTATTGCCATGGAGATGAATTATGTCCCAAATGAGGCAGCTCGCAATCTCAAAAAAGGAACACAGGCAAAAGAAAGCAGAATCTGGCATATCCATGTGCTGATGACGAGGACAGATGAGTCCAGAACGGATCCTTTTTTTACAGAGCTTCTTCGCATTATAGAGAGTGAAATTCATGAACAGAACTGTATCCTTTCAAAGGTTTGGTACAAACCGTTCTTTTCAGATGACCGTAAATGCCGGAGAGAAAATCTTGACCAGATCATTCAGGACATGTATACTGAGACAGAAGAAAAAAAGGATGGTCTGATCATTATCGGGCGCTGTAATCCACTTGCTCTAAAAAAACTGAATCAGAAATACCGGAGCGTAGTTTCTGTAAACCGGAATTCTACGAATTATGAAGTGGATGAAGTTCTTTGTGACGGCAAAAAGATTGCCGCGATGGCAGTAGAGCATCTGATCTCACTGGGACACCGTAATATCGGCTATGTGGGTGGATGCAGGAATGAAGACCGTTATACCGGATATCTGGATACATTGAAGCAGCATAATCTGGATGTGATACCGGAATATGTTGTAGAGTCGAACCAGACCGAGATTGAAGGTTTTGAGGCAATGGAGAAACTTCTGAAATCTGAAGACTGTCCAACCGGAATTTACTGTGCGAATGATATTACAGCGGTGGGAATGCTGAAATGTCTGCGGCGATGCAGAAATCTCTATTTTACTCCGTCGATAATAGCGAGTGATGATATTGAAGAGGCACAGTATACGAAACCGATGCTGACAACTGTTGGCCTTCCGAAAGAGGAAATGGGACGTTTTGCGCTGTATCTTCTTCTGGACCGGATGAAGGGCGGACACAGTGGTGTTGTGAGGATGGAACTGTCAGGAAAACTTCTTGTGAGAAACAGCTGTTCACATGTTTCGGAAAGTTTCTGGAGTGATTACTGTATATAAAGATATGTCAGGCATTGTCTGAAAAATATAAAGGAAGATTGATATGTGTATTAGAACGATTGAAGAATTAGAGCAGGATACAAGGGAAAAACAGGTGATTGATATCCGTGATAAGGCTGACTTTGAAAAAGAGACTTATCCGGGTGCAGTCAATATATACTGGGAAGAGCTGGAAGAGCATATGGATGAGATCCGTAAGGATTGTCCGGTCTATCTGGTTTGTTATACCGGGCAGAAGAGCGAGGAGATCGCGGAAGAACTGACGGAACAGGGATATGAGATCTACAGTGTCAAAAACGGCTATCGTGCATGGCTGAAACTTAAACTCGGCAGACTGATGGCAAATCATAGTGAAGCAGAGCAGCGTACCAAAGATATTGAACGCAGTATTATCAAGAAATTCCGCAAACCGATCTGGAGACGCTTTACTAAGGCAATCAGAGAATATGAACTGGTGCAGGATGGAGATAAGATTGCAGTCTGTATTTCCGGTGGTAAGGATTCCATGCTGATGGCAAAGCTTTTTCAGGAGCTTTCCCGTCATGGAAAGAAAAATTTCGAAGTTGTTTTTCTTGTGATGAATCCGGGATATAATGAAATCAATTATCAGACTATCAAAGATAATGCAAAGATTCTTAATGTGCCGATCACAGTGTTTGAATCAGATATTTTCAATATTGTAGCCTCTGAGGAGCAGTCTCCGTGCTATCTCTGCGCACGTATGAGAAGGGGATATCTTTATAGTAAGGCAAAAGAACTTGGATGTAACAAAATTGCGCTTGGTCACCATTATGATGATGTGATCGAGACCATTCTTATGGGAATGCTTTATGGTGCACAGGTGCAGACGATGATGCCGAAACTTCACAGTACAAACTTTGAAGGTATGGAACTGATCCGTCCGCTGTATCTGATCCGCGAGGCAGATATCATTCACTGGGCAAATTATAATGACCTGCATTTTATCCAGTGTGCATGCCGCTTTACAGAGCACTGTGCATCCTGTGGTGGCACAGAAAAAGGTTCCAAGAGGGCTGAGATTAAAGAACTGATCCATGAACTTGCGCAGAAAGATCCGGTTATTGAATATAATATTTTCCGAAGTGTGGAGAATGTTAACCTCAATACTGTTATCGGATATAAACAGGATGGGGTAAGGCATAACTTCCTTGATACCTATGATGATGTAAAATAGAAGAGCAATATAATGCAGCTGCTGTCGGAAGGATGGTGGCTGTTTTTTTGTGAAAATTGCAGATTGTGCAAACGTTTTCTTATAAACATATTTAAAAGATATGTTTATTGGTATATAATGCCATTAACGTAAAACATATTATTTACATATGTTATAAAAAATCAACAGGGAGTGACACAAATGAAGAAAAAGAAATTTCGAAACCTCTGTCTGGCAGCAGTGCTTGGAATTGCCGCATTTGCGGGCGTCTGTTCCTATGATGCCGGGGCAGGAACGAATATACATATTATTAATGTTTCGTATGATCCGACAAGAGAACTGTATGAATCCTATAACAAAATCTTTAAAGAACACTGGAAAGAAAAAACAGGACAGGATGTCGATGTCATCCAGTCACACGGAGGTTCCGGCAAACAGGCTCTGGAAGTGATCAACGGACTCCAGGCAGATGTTGTGACACTCGCCCTTGAATATGATATTGATGCAATTGAAAATTCCGGAATGATTCGGGACGGATGGAAAGAAGAATTTCCAGATGACAGCGCACCTTATACATCGACAATTGTATTTCTTGTAAGAAAAGGCAATCCGAAAAACATTCAGGACTGGAAAGATCTGATCCGGGATGATGTGGATGTCATTACACCAAATCCAAAAACTTCCGGAGGTGCGCGCTGGAACTACCTTGCGGCGTGGGCATATGCGCAGAAACAATACGACGGTGATGAAGCACAGATGGAAAACTTTATCAAAAAGTTATATCAGAATGTTCTCGTTCTGGATTCCGGTGCAAGAAGTGCAACAACCTCCTTTGCAGAAAACGGACAGGGAGATGTTCTGATTGCATGGGAAAATGAAGCTTTTCTCTCTGTGGCAGATGATCCGGATGAGTTTGAAATTGTGAATCCGAGCATCAGTGTACTTGCACAGCCGTCTGTAGCAGTGGTTGACGAAGTGGCAGAAAACCGTGGTACGGAAGAGGTTTCAAGAGAATATCTGAATTATCTGTATTCTGATGAGGCACAGCGCATTGCCGCACAGAATTATTATCGCCCGGCAAATAAACAGATCTTAAACGAATACAAAGATGTTTTTGACCTCGGCATGGAATTGAAGACCATCGATGATTTCGGAGGATGGCAGGAAGTTCAGCAGAAACATTTTGCAGACGGCGGAGTATTTGACAGAATTTACGGCAACTAAAAGATGAGGAGCGGATATTATGAAAAAAAGTAAAAAAAGAGTGATTCCCGGATTCGGACTGACAATGGGCGTGACGATCACAATGCTGAGTATCATAGTCCTGATTCCGCTGGCATCGCTTGTGGTTTATTCATCGCAGCTCGGCCTGAAAGAGTTTTTCGAAGTAATTACAAGAAAAAGAGTGTTGTCCAGCTTTTACGTGAGTTTTATCACAGCACTTGGTGCGTCACTGGTTAACGCTGTGATGGGACTGATCCTTGCCTGGGTGCTGGTGCGTTATGAATTTCCCGGCAAACGGATCATGGACGGGATGATCGAACTTCCTTTTGCACTGCCGACTGCAGTAGCAGGTATTTCGCTCACATCTCTTACAGCAGACCAGAGACTGATTGGAAGTTTTTTTGCAAAATTCGGTATCAAGATCGCCTATACCAAACTTGGTATTACATTTGCATTGATTTTTGTTGGAATTCCGTTTGTAGCAAGAGCGGTACAGCCTGTTCTTGAAAAACTGGATGGTTCTTATGAAGAAGCAGCACGTGTCATGGGTGCAAAACCGGGACTGATTTTCCGAAGAGTAATCCTGCCGGAACTTCTGCCACCGCTTCTGACCGGAACAGGGCTTGCCTTCGGGCGCTGCCTCGGAGAATACGGAAGTGTTGTATTTATTGCCGGCAACCGTCCGTATGAAACAGAGATCACACCACTGATCATTATGTCAGAACTGCAGGAATTTGATTATCAGAGTGCAACATCCATTGCACTGGTCATGCTCATTGCATCGTTTTTAATCTTATTTTTGATGAATCTGATGCAGGCACGTAATTCAAAAAGACTGAGAGGGGGAGCCATCTGATGGAAAATCATAAAACAGAATCAAAAGCAGTAAAATTTCTGCTGATCGGAATCAGTGTCCTCTTTCTTTTTGTGATGCTGGTGCTGCCGTTATTTGTTGTTGTTACAGAGGCATTAAAAAAAGGCTGGCAGGTTTATATTGAAGCAGTGATAGATTCTTATACAATCGATGCGCTGATGCTGACTCTGAAGGCAACAGTCATTGCAGTTTTATGCAATACATTTTTCGGACTGTGCGCAGCCTGGGCAGTGACGAGATTTCAGTTTAAAGGAAAAAAAGTCCTGACAACACTGATCGATGTACCGGTTACCGTATCCCCGATCATTGCAGGTCTTATCTATCTGCTTGTCTTCGGAAAACAGAGTGTTTTGTACCCATATCTGCAACAAGCAGGGATACAGATTGTATTTGCGGTGCCGGGAATTATTCTGGCAACAGTATTTGTAACGTTTCCGTTTGTTTTCCGCGAACTTCTTCCGGTGCTGGAATCCATCGGAACAGATGAAGAAGAAGCAGCGGCACTGATGGGCGCAAAAGGCTGGACGATTTTTTCGAAGATTACATTTCCACATATCAAATGGGCACTTCTGTACGGCATCGTCTTGTGTACGGCAAGGGCAATGGGAGAATTTGGCGCTGTATCAGTATTGTCCGGACATCTCAGAGGACTTACAAATACATTGCCGCTGCATGTGGAGATTTTATTTAATGAATTTCAGTATGTACCGGCATTCGCAGTATCATCTGTTTTGGTGATCATGGCGGTCATTCTTCTGATTATACGAAGTATCATGGAACATCGGGGCAAAAAGGAGGAAGCATAATGTACGTGGAATTAAAAGACATCAATAAGACTTTTGGAGATTATAAGGCATCGGATCATGTTTCCTTCGGAATCGAAAAGGGAAAACTGATCGGACTTTTAGGACCGAGCGGAAGCGGAAAAACAACGATCCTGCGCATGATCGCCGGATTGGAACAGCCGGACAGTGGCGAGATCATCATAGATGGAAGAGTAGTCAATGATATTCCGGCCAGCGAGAGAGGTATTGGTTTTGTATTCCAGAGTTATGCATTGTTTCGCTATATGACAGTATATGATAATATCGCATTTGGCCTGAAAGTACAGAAGGCTGATAAAACTTATATCAAAAAAAGAGTAACCGAGCTGATTGAACTGATCGGCCTGAAAGGACTTGAAAAAAGATATCCGAGCCAGCTTTCCGGTGGACAGAGACAGAGAGTTGCTTTTGCAAGGGCACTGGCGCCGAATCCGCAGTTATTGCTTCTGGATGAGCCGTTTGCTGCTATTGACGCTAAAATCCGACAGGAACTTCGGACATGGCTGAAAGATATGATCGAAAAACTTGGTATTACCAGTATTTTTGTCACACATGACCAGGATGAAGCAATTGAAGTTGCAGATGAGATCATTATTACAAACAGAGGACACATTGAGCAGAAAGGAAGTCCGGTGGAAGTATACCAGAGTCCGGAGACTGCTTTCAGTGCTTCTTTCTTTGGACAGGCAGCAATTGTGAAAGATTATCATATCTTCAATTATTTTGAAGATGTTGACGGAGCAGACCACGCGATTGTCCGTCCGGAATTTATCAAAGTAACAAGAAAAAATGAGGTGCAGAAATACAAAAGTTCAGCATCGGAAGCGGTAGTGGAGCGGGTTGCTTTCCGCGGAAGCTATTTTGAACTGGGGCTGAAAGTCGGAGATGTACGGTTAAGTGCGCGAAGAGGACTGGATGAGCCACTTGTACATACAGGGGAAACAGTAGATGTGTTTGTACAGCGTATTTTTGTTATAAAAGAAAACAAAGTCTATACGCTGGAAAACAGCTCGGCAAAAGAAGATTATCTGGTAATCTGACAATATTACTTGTATTCCCTAAAACCTTGTAGTATGATAGGTATATGGAGGGATTTACATGAAAATATCAACAAGAGGACGTTATGCACTTCGTGTTATGCTGGATCTTGCAGAGCATAACAATGGAGAATACATTCCGTTAATGGACATTGCGAAAAGACAGGAGATTTCCGAAAAGTATCTGGAATCCATTGTATCTGTACTGAGTAAACAGAAATTTGTAAAGGCATTACGTGGAAAAGGAGGCGGATATCGTCTGGCCAAAACTCCGGCAGAATATACGATCGGCAGTATTTTAAGAATTACAGAAGGCTCAATGGCACCGGTAGCATGTCTTGATGATCACCCGAATCAGTGTGAAAGGGCATCATCCTGCAAGACATTACAGATGTGGGAAAAATTCTATAATCTGATTAATGAATATTTTGACGGGATTACACTGGAAGATCTGCTTGAGCAGAAATCAGATGTAGGAGATTATATAATCTGAAACTGTAGCAGACATTACGATGTGCATAATAAGTTCATAAAAGAAACAAAGCAGGACAGATTTGTCGATGGATGAAGTTGATCCTGCTTTTTTCTGTCCTGAAAATGTGTTTTTCATTTGTTATATCCATATGAAGGAAAAAATTGGAAAAAACATACAATACATATTGACATGGTATGTTTATAGGTATATAGTAATACCAACACAGAGAAAAGGACATAAAGGAGCACAGGAATGAAAGAATACGGTTTTAATACAACTTTGCTTCATGGGACAGAGGAGACAAATCCATTTGGTGCGACACAGGTTCCGGTCTACCAGTCCAGTGCATTCCGTCATGATACAGCAGAGGAACTCGAAAAGATTTTTGCAAATAAACGTGCCGGATATTCATATACAAGAATCAACAATCCAACAGTTGAAGCTTTTGAGAAACGAATGACGAAGCTTGAGGGTGGGGTAGGAAGTGTGGCCTGTGCATCGGGAATGGCGGCACTGACCATGGCTCTCATGAATATCCTGCGAAGCGGTGATCATGTGGTTGCAGCGTCAGGACTGTACGGCGGAACGGTAGAACTTCTGGATGAACTGAAAGCTTATGGAATTACAACAACTTATGTGCGAGAGAATACACTGCAGGCTTTTGAAGCAGAGATCACGCCTCAGACCAAAGTTGTTTTTGCAGAAACGATCGGAAATCCGAAACTGGATGTCACGGACATTCAGGGGGTGGCAGAAATTGCACATAAACATGGAATTCCGTTTCTGGTAGATAATACGGTTGCTACTCCATATCTGGTTAATCCGTTAAAGCTCGGAGCAGACATTGTGATTCATTCCTCCTCAAAATATATAAACGGAAGCAGTGATGCGATCAGTGGAATTTTGATCAGTGGCGGCAGTTTCAAATGGAATGCAGAGAAATTTCCAGGTATGGCAGAATTTAAGAAGTTCGGTCCATTTGCATATCTTGCAAAACTGCGAAACGGTTTATTTCGAAGTATGGGCGCCTGTCTGGCACCGCAGAATGCATTTTTGAATACACTTGGGCTTGAGACACTGGGACTTCGAATGCAGCGCCACTGTAGTAACGCCATGGAACTGGCGGAGTTTTTGAAAGAACTTGGTCATGGAATTACTGTTTCCTATCCCGGTTTTTCAGAACATCCATATCATGAGATTGCGACAAAACAGTTCCATGGTGGATACGGAGCAATCATTACATTGAGAACAGGAAGCAGAGAACATGCTTTTCGAATCCTGAATGAACTGAGAATCCCATGGCTGGTATCAAACATAGGAGATACGAAAACACTTGCGATACATCCATCCAGCACGATTGCGGCACATCTGACACAGGAAGAAAAAGAACTTTCCGGTGTATACGATGATATGATTCGAATCAGTGTAGGAATAGAAGATATAGAAGATTTGAAAGAAGATTTCAGAAGAGTAATAGAAGGAGAGGACGAAAATGGCGAAAGTTGATTACGCAACATTAAAAAAAGGCGGCTTTATGCGTCAGAAACAGAAAAACAATTTTTCTCTGAGACTTGCCTGCGTCGGTGGTGCACTTACCGCTGAAAATCTCAAAAAAATTGCAGAGGTTGCAGAGAAATACGGAGATGGCTACGTACATCTGACATCCAGACAGGGTGTGGAGATTCCTTTTATTAAATTAGATGATATTGATGATGTGACAGCAGATCTTGCCAAAGGCGGATGCCGCCCGGGTGTCTGCGGACCGAGAGTTCGGACAGTGACAGCATGTCAGGGAAATGCAGTCTGTCCGAGTGGAAATATCAACAGTTATGATATAGCTGTTAAATTGAATGAAAGATATTTCGGACGTGAACTTCCACATAAATTCAAATTTGGCGTAACGGGCTGTCAGAACAACTGTCTCAAAGCAGAAGAAAACGATGTAGGCATCAAGGGAGCTGCACAGATCAGCTGGAAAGAAGATGCCTGTATTCACTGTGGTGTCTGTGAAAAAGCCTGCAGAGAAGAAGCAATTACTTTCCAGGATGACAAGCTTGTGATCGACGCTCAGAAATGTAATTACTGTGGACGCTGCGCAAAATCCTGTCCGGTAGATGCCTGGGATGTAAACGAAGCATTTCTTGTATCATTTGGCGGTACTTTTGGAAACCATATCAGTAAAGGAAGAGAATTCCTTCCACTGATCACATCAGAAGAACAGCTTTTCCGTGTGACAGATGCAGCTATCCAGTTTTTTGCAGATCATGCAAATGCAGGAGAGCGATTCAAATTTACAATTGACAGAGTTGGAGAAGAAAAACTGTACGAAGTACTGAAAGGAGCTTACGATGGCTGATTATAAGATTGATGATACTGTAGATATTACAGATGTTGTCTGCCCGGTGACATTTGTAAAAGCAAAGGTTGCACTTGAGGAACTGGATGACGGACAGATTCTTGCAGTTCGTATGAATAACGGAGAACCGGTACAGAATGTACCGCGAAGCATCAAGGAAGAAGGACATCAGATCCTGAAACTTACCGACAACGGGGATGATACATTTACATTGATCGTTAAGAAAGTAGAGGATGAATGATATGGCACTGAGAATCAATGCAGAGAACTTTGAAGAAAAAGTATTAAAAGCAGACAAGCCGGTTCTTGTGGATTTCTATTCTGATAGCTGCATCCCGTGCAAACAGATGGCAGGAATCCTGGGTGACATTGAAGACGAGAATGAAGATGATATTTACATCTACAAAGTAAATGTAAACTATGACAGAGAACTGGCTGAGAAATACAAAGTCATGTCAGTCCCGACAGTGATCTGCTTCGTAAACGGAGAAGCAAAAGGAAAGACTGTAGGGCTGAAAGAACAGGAAGAAATAGAAGAGTTGTTTGAAGAGTATGTTTGATAAGTTTACGTGTGTCAGATAAATATTTCATCGAAGATACGCTCTCGCTGCCTTCGACTGGCAGCAGTACGTAAGAAACCAAAATACGGTTTCTAAGTACTGGCCGTCTCAGAGCATCTTCTCCCGAAATATTTATCCGCACACTGGAAATTATCAAAACGGTGGGTAGCCAGCCTGCCGGCGGGAAGCACGACAATGGTTGAGAAATTCCTGTGAAACGGTTAATTATTCCTGTCAAAGCTGTAAAATTATTTAAGAACTTGTTGGGGATATTCAGGGGATTCATAAACATTTTCACAAGAAGATGATCTGAGATGGTCGGTACTTAGTGACCGTATTGTGGTCACTTATGTACCGCTACCAATCGAAGTCAGCGCAAGCGTGTCTTCGGTGAAATGTTTATGAATGCCCGTAAATCAATAAAATTTTTTATAATTTTACACCTTTGACCTTATAATTAATTTCACAAATTTTGAGTATAAAAGGAGATAAGAGATATGTTTATAAAGGTTGCAGGAGAGAAGAAGGAATACCCGGAAGGACTTACCGTAAAGGAGCTGATTGAAAAAGAAGACGTAGAGACACCGCAGTATGTTACCGTAACAATCAATGACGAATTTATAGAAAGTGGTGCTTTTGAATCTACAGAAGTCAAAGATGGTGACGAAGTTGAATTTCTGTACTTCATGGGAGGAGGCGCAAGATAATGGCATTTACAAATGAACAGTTAGAACGCTATTCCCGCCACATCATTCTCAAAGAAGTTGGTGCAAAGGGACAGAAAAAGCTCCTGAATGCCAGTGTACTGATCATTGGAGCCGGCGGACTCGGAGCACCGGCAGCCATGTATCTGGCAGCAGCCGGAGTTGGAACCATCGGAATTGCAGATGCCGATGAAGTGGATCTTTCCAATCTTCAGAGACAGGTCATCCATACAACGGCAGATCTTGGTAAGGCGAAAGTAAAATCTGCAAAAGAAACGATGCAGGCAATCAACCCGGATGTAAAAGTTAATACATATCGTAAATTCATCACATCCGAAAACATCATGGATATCATCAGGGATTACGATTTCATCATCGACGGAACAGATAATTTTCCGGCAAAATTTCTGATCAATGATGCATGTGTCATGGCACAGAAGCCATTCTCCCATGCAGGAATCATTCGTTTCAAAGGTCAGCTTATGACGTATGTGCCGGGAGAAGGACCATGTTACAGATGCGTATTTAAAGATCCGCCGCCGAAGGATGCAGTGCCGACCTGTAAGCAGGCCGGAGTCATCGGAGCCATGGGCGGAGTCATCGGAAGCCTTCAGGCAATGGAAGCAGTGAAATACATCATCGGAAAAGGAGATCTCCTGACAGGCAGACTTCTTACTTACGATGCACTGACAATGACTTTCCGTACGATCAAACTTCCTAAGAATCATGACTGCCCGGTATGCGGCGATCACCCGACCATCACAAAACTGATCGACTACGAGCAGGCGGAATGTGACATGCATATGTAAAGTGCAGACATTTAAAAGTATACTGTGTACATTACAAGTTCTTGGAGCTGATAATTTTGAAGAATTATATGTTTAACGAATGTTTTGAGCTTGGAACGGCAAAGCTGACGCGTGGAGCTAAATTCAAGTGTACAGATAAACAGATTCGCAAGAAGACGCTCTGAGATGGTCGGTACTTAGTGACCGTATTGTGGTCACTTATGTACCGCTACCAATCGAAGGCAGCGAGAGCGTGTCTTCGGTGAATTGTTTATCATGTACACGTAGTTATTAGAGGAATATATTATGAAACTATATTTGAAAAAATCCGATTACACCACCATCCTGGAACACTGTACTGCCGGTCTCCCGAACGAGTCATGCGGCCTCCTTGCAGGAACCAGAGAAGATGAGGAGATCACCGTCACAAAAGTCTATCTTCTCACAAACGTAGATGCCAGCAGAGAACACTTTTCCATGGATCCGAAAGAACAGCTTAAAGCCATCAAAGATGCCAGAGCAAACGGATACAAAATCATCGGGAACTTTCATTCCCATCCGGAATCCCCTTCCCGTCCATCAGAAGAAGACAAACGACTGGCATTTGATCCGGCCATCGAATATCTTATCCTTTCACTTATGGAGGAAGGAAATCCGGTGCTGAAAGCATTTGGAATCGACAAAGAAAAAAATGTCACGATCCACGAGATCGAGATTACAGAATAAAGTCAGGAAGAAAGAACCATGAGCAAACCCTTACAGGTAAAACAAACAGACACAGACGTCCTGATCATTGGCGGTGGTACCGCAGGCTGTTACGCAGCACTTACAATCAGTAGAAATTCATATGCATCCGTTCTGGTCGCAGAAAAAGCAAACATAAAACGAAGCGGTTGTCTGGCAGCGGGTGTCAATGCAATCAATGCTTATATTGTCAAAGGACGTAAACCGCAGGATTATGTAGATTACGCAACAAAAGATGCGGCAGGCATCGTCAGAAATGACCTCCTTCTGACCGCAGCCGAAGAATTTAATAATGTAACGGCTGATATGGAGAGGCTCGGTCTTGTGATTCTCAAGGATGAAAACGGAGATTATGTGGCAAGAGGTAACCGTAACATTAAGATCAATGGAGAGAACTTCAAACCACTCCTTGCAGATGCCGTATACAGCAGCAAAAATGTGGATGTGTTAAATTACGTAAATATCACAGATCTTCTTACAGAAAATGGCAGAGTTTATGGAGCAGTTGGTTTTTCCATCATGGAAGAAACAGCCTATGTGATCCATGCAAAAGCAGTTCTGATCGCAACAGGCGGAGCTGCCGGCCTTTATAAACCAAACAACCCGGGATTTTCCAGACATAAAATGTGGTATCCTCCTTTTAACACAGGAGCCGGATATGCGATGGGAATCCGTTGCGGTGCTGAGATGACGACCTTTGAGATGCGTTTTATTGCATTGAGATGCAAAGATACAATTGCTCCGACCGGAACCATTGCGCAGGGCGTGCAGGCGAAGCAGGTGAATTCCAAAGGCGAAGTTTACGAGCATATCTATGGTCTTACAACCAGTCAGAGAGTTTATGGAACAGTCAGAGAAAACCAGCTTGGACATGGTCCGTGTTATCTTCAGACTTCCGGTATCACGTCCGAGCAGGATCAGGATCTTCTGAAAGCATATCTGAACATGGCACCGAGCCAGACTCTTAAATGGATCGAAAGCGGCAAGATGCCAGGTGAACAGGACGTAGAGATTCAGGGAACAGAGCCATATATTGTAGGTGGTCATACAGCGAGTGGTTTCTGGGTAGATACAAAGAGAGAAACGACCATTCATGGATTGTATGCAGCCGGTGATGTTGCCGGCGGATGTCCGCAGAAATATGTAACCGGTGCTCTGGCAGAGGGCAAGATTGCCTCTCTTGCAATCATCGAACAGCTGAAAGCTGCTTCAGCTGAACAGACATCCACAATCGAAGATCAGGCACAGGCAGTATTGAATGATTACAAAAAAATCCGCAGCACACAGAACGGATTATTTACAATCGATGATCTGGAAGAAGCCATGCAGAAAGTTATGGACGAATATGCAGGCGGAATCGCAAGCAATTATCAGTTTAATGAAAAACAGTTAAAACTTGCAGAAGAAAAAATCGCGCGTTTAAATGAACTGGCAGAGCAGATCGGGGCAGAGGATATGCATGAGCTCCTTTTTGCTTACGAGTTAAAAGAAAGACTTCTTGTCTGTCAGGTTCTGATCGAACATCTCAAAAACAGAAAAGAAACACGCTGGCATTCGTTTAACGAAAATCTTGATCATCCGGAGAAAGATGAGAAATTTGAAAAATATGTAAATTCCAGAATGGAAGACGGCAAGCTCCATATTCTGTTCCGTGATCTGGTAAAGGGGGATACTTATGAGCATACAAATTCGTAAAGACCGCTGTGTCGGCTGCGGAAAATGTCAGGAAGTATGTCCCGGCACCCTCATTCAGATCATAGACAAAAAAGCAGTTATGAAATACCCGAAAAACTGCTGGGGTTGCGTTTCCTGCGTAAAAGAATGCAAAGCAGGTGCCATTGAATTTTATCTTGGCGCAGACATCGGGGGCATGGGTGGAACAATGAATGTCACACAAAAAGGTGATCTTCTCAACTGGAATATCACCAGAGCAGACGGCAGCGAACTTGTGATCAGCGTTGACCGGAGAAATTCCAATAAATATTAAGACAGGAGATCAAATATGAGCGGATTATCACATTTAGATGAACTGGAAGCAGAAGCAATATATATTATCCGGGAAGTGGCAGCAGAATGCGAAAAACCAGTAATGCTTTATTCCATCGGAAAAGACAGCTCAGTAATGCTTCATCTTGCACTGAAAGCTTTTTATCCGGAAAAACCGCCTTTCCCATTTTTGCATGTCAATACAACATGGAAATTTAAAGAAATGATTGAGTTTCGTGATAAGACAGCAAAAGAGCTTGGAATCGAGATGCTGGAATATATCAACGAAGATGGTGTAAAACAGGGAATCAATCCTTTCGATCACGGTTCAGCTTATACAGATATCATGAAAACACAGGCTTTGAAACAGGCTCTCAACAAATATGGTTTTACCGCAGCTTTTGGAGGCGGCCGTCGTGATGAGGAAAAGAGCCGTGCAAAAGAACGTATCTTTTCTTTCCGTAACGAAAATCATGCGTGGGATCCGAAAAACCAGAGACCGGAGATGTGGAAGCTTTATAATACTGAGATCAACAAAGGCGAGAGTATGCGTGTTTTTCCGATCTCCAACTGGACAGAAAAAGATATCTGGCAGTACATACAGAGAGAAAATATTCCGATCGTACCTCTCTATTTTGCAAAAGAACGTCCGGTGGTATATCGTGACGGAAATATCATTATGGTGGACGATGAACGTATGCGCCTGAAACCGGGAGAAAAACCGGAAATGAAAAAAGTACGTTTCCGTACACTGGGCTGTTATCCGCTGACAGGTGGGATTCTTTCAGAAGCAGATACTCTTGATGCAATCATTGATGAGACATTAAGCTCAGTAGAATCTGAAAGAACCAGCCGAATCATTGACTCTGATGGCGGTGCGGCAAGCATGGAAAAGAGAAAGAGAGAGGGGTATTTCTAAATGAGCGGTTTACTGAAATTTATCACCTGCGGAAGTGTGGATGATGGAAAATCCACACTGATCGGACATATACTTTATGATTCAAAACTGCTTTATGCAGACCAGGAAAAGGCCCTGATTCTTGACAGTAAAGTCGGATCTAGGGGCGGTGCAATTGATTATTCACTTCTTCTTGACGGTCTGATGGCAGAAAGAGAACAGGGTATCACCATCGACGTGGCGTATCGTTATTTTACTACAGATAAAAGAAGTTTTATCGTTGCAGACACACCTGGTCACGAAGAATATACAAGAAATATGGCTGTCGGTGCTTCTTTTGCACAGCTTGCAATCATTCTGGTCGATGCAAAACAGGGGGTTCTGGTACAGACAAGACGCCATAGCCGTATCTGCGCGCTGATGGGAATTCATCACTTTGTATTCGCAGTTAACAAAATGGATCTTGTGGGATACAGTGAAGAGAGATTTAATGAAATTGTGAAAGATATTAACGAGCTTTCTGAAAGTCTCGGACTTCAGGATGTTGTGATCGTTCCGGTCAGTGCGACTGAGGGTGACAATGTGACTGTCAAATCCGAAAATATGCCATGGTATACAGGAAAAACACTTCTGGATCATCTGGAAACCGTTGATGTGACAGAAACTGAGAGTGAGGCAGGATTTTATATGCCGGTACAGCGTGTATGCCGTCCGAATCATGAATTCAGAGGCTTTCAGGGACAGATTGAAAGTGGTAAGATTAAAGTCGGACAGACCATTACCACACTTCCGAGTAATGAAACTGCAACAGTCAAATCACTTCTGAACGGAAGTACATCCGTAGATGAGGCGGTGATAGGCCAGGCAGTGACGATCCAGCTTGACAAAGAAGTAGATGTCAGCCGTGGATGCGTTCTGACAGATCAGGCACAGCTTTCCGTTGTAAAGAGCTTTACAGCAACACTTCTCTGGATGGATGACAGCAGACTGAACCTCGGAAAAGAGTATCTGGTAAAACTCGGTACAAAGAGAATTCCGGGATTCATCCGAAGCATCAAATATAAGATTGATGTCAATACAGGAGAACATATTTCTGCTGATTATATTGAAAAAAATGAAATCGCACTCTGTGAGATCGAACTGGCTGAGAAAATCGTGCTGGATGAATTTAAGAAGCATAAGACACTTGGTGAAATGATCCTGATTGACCGTGTCAGCCATATGACTTCTGCTTGTGGTGTACTGGAAACCGTAGAAAATGACGGAGATAAACCATATTTTCAGAAAGACGATATCAAAGTCGGCGGTTATGTGTTTGAAGAATTTTATTTCAATCTGGAAAATGCAATGATGTCCAAAACCGGATCTGATAAGAAAACCTATCATGTAGGTGATGAAGTGCCGGTTTCCGGTGACAGCTTCAAATATCCGGAATACTTTGATGTTTTGTCTGTTGAGGACAGTGCAGCTGTTCTGATACGTGACGGCAAAGTAGAAGATATTCAGAGGATTGAAGATTACCGCTATATGGGACTTCCGGTAGTTGATGAGCGTGGAATGGCACTGCTTGTAAAGAACAAAGCGGAACTGGAAAAATTCTTCGAAGAAGCAAAAACAGTGACTGCGGAAAACAGATCTGAACTGCATAATAAATGGTTTAGATTTGAGACATACAGGAAGGTCGTCTGCACCGATAATTTTTGGGTGATCTAAGGGAACTTCCTTAGGAACCTTCGGGGGTGCCCCGAAACCTTGATATTTGAAAAAAGATTCTGAGGGGGAAGAGCTCATAGTTGCGAAGGCCGCACTTCCCCCTCAGACTCCCCCTTGTTGGCCACGCGGTCGTATATGCATATATTTATTTTTTTGTGAACCATGGAGCATACAAAAAAATAAAAGTGACCATAAAATAAAACAAAATAAAAGACAACAAAGACAGGCAGGGATTTACAGGATTCTTACCTGTTTTTGTTTGTTTATTAAAAATGGATATGATATATTAGAACATATAGAATACCAGGTGGTTGTAGATAATGGATTTATGACCGGAGAAAGGGCAGAGAATGGGAAAGGAATTTTGGAATGCTGTTGAGGAGAATCCTATCATTGCAGCAGTAAAAAGTATGGATGATCTTGAACAATGCTGTAGGCTTGAAGACATACGAGTTGTTTTTATTTTGTTTGGAGATATCTGTTCGATTGGAGACATTGTAAAGAAAATCAAGGCTGCAGGCAAGATTGCCATGGTGCATATAGATCTGATCGGTGGATTAAGCCCTCGTGAGATAGCAGTTGACTATCTGAAAAATAATACCGATACCGATGGAATTATTACCACAAAACCATCACTAATCAAAAAAGCAAAAGAACTTTCGCTGTATACTGTACTTCGTTATTTCCTGCTCGATTCAATGGCTTACGAGAATATTCTTACACAACAGCATACTGTCCGTCCGGATTTCATAGAAGTCCTGCCCGGAGCAATGCCAAAAGTTATTCAGAAACTCTGCTCTGAAATCAAAGTACCCGTAATTGCCGGAGGTCTTATTATTGACAAAGAATCCGTTATGGGAGCCCTCACCGCCGGCGCCACCGCCGTCTCCTCCACCAACCACAACGTATGGAAACTGTAATTCCATTCCCTGATAATTTATCTGATTATTATAGAATTGTATCCTGAGAAGTCGATATCCTATTGACTAATTATAAAAGATTTTGTTTAATAAGATAAATGAGAGAAATATAAAAAAATATATTATAAAAGAAACTCTTTTATGAGGGAGGCTTTTTATATGCAAAAATATGTAATGGCGCTGGATGCGGGTACCACCAGCAACCGATGCATTTTATTTAATGAAAAAGGTGAAATGTGCAGTGTGGCACAGAGAGAATTTCATCAGTATTTCCCGAAACCCGGCTGGGTAGAACACGATGCGGATGAAATCTGGGCAAGTATGCTTGGTGTGGCAGTAGAAGCTATGAATATGATCGGTGCAGAAGCACACGATATTGCTTCAATCGGCATTACAAATCAGCGGGAGACTGCAATCGTCTGGGACAAAAACACCGGAGACCCGATCTATCATGCAATCGTCTGGCAGTGCCGCAGAACGTCCGAATACTGTGATTCACTGAAGGCAAAAGGTCTTACCGACAAATTCCGTATGAAGACCGGTCTTGTGATAGATGCCTATTTTTCTGCAACGAAAGTGAAATGGATTCTCGACAATGTGCCGGGAGCCAGAGAAAAAGCGGAACGAGGGGATCTTCTTTTTGGAACAGTTGAGACCTGGCTGATCTGGAAACTGACGAAGGGCGCAGTCCATATCACAGATTATTCCAATGCGTCCCGTACAATGCTATTTAATATCAATACTTTACAGTGGGATGAAGAAATCCTTGAAGAATTAGATATTCCGAGATGTATGCTTCCGACACCGAAACCGTCCAGTTGTGTTTACGGTATGGCGGATCCGTCATTTTTCGGCGGTCCGATCCCGATTGCCGGTGCAGCGGGAGATCAGCAGTCCGCATTGTTTGGGCAGACCTGTTTTCAGGCCGGTGAAGCAAAAAATACATATGGTACCGGTTGTTTCTTACTTATGAATACAGGCGAGAAACCGGTGTTTTCCGAAAATGGGCTTGTTACAACAATTGCCTGGGGTCTGGACGGAAAGGTGAATTATGCACTGGAGGGATCTATCTTTGTAGCAGGGGCTGCAATCCAGTGGCTGCGTGATGAGATGCGCCTGATCGATTCAGCAGAAGATTCTGAATACATGGCCAAAAAAGTTAAGGATACAAATGGCTGCTACGTTGTTCCGGCATTTACAGGACTTGGGGCACCACACTGGGATCAGTATGCGAGAGGTACGATCGTCGGAATCACCCGAGGCGTAAATAAATACCACATTATCCGTGCAACTCTAGAATCTCTGGCATATCAGGTAAATGATGTCCTGCAGTCGATGAAGGCTGATTCCGGAATCCAGCTTGCTTCACTGAAAGTCGATGGTGGTGCGAGTGCGAATGATTTCCTGATGCAGACACAGGCAGATATCATCAATGCACCGGTAAACCGTCCGCGATGTGTCGAGACCACTGCGATGGGCGCCGCTTATCTGGCAGGACTTGCAGTGAATTACTGGACGAGCAAGGAAGATGTCCTTAAGAACTGGGCAATTGATAAAACTTTTACCCCTCAGATCATGGATGCCGAGAGAGGCAAACGAATCAAAGGATGGGAAAAAGCAGTCAAATATGCCTATGGCTGGGCAAGAGACGAAGAAGATTAATGATTGGAGCCACTTTTAAGTGACTGAATTCAAATTAAATATTTAGGCAAGAGAAAAGAGAGCCTGACAGTAGATCCATAAGACATGGGTTTATTTGTCAGGCTTTTTTTATGTAATAGGAAATTACTCCGTAATGTTCCTATTACATAAAAACGCTCCGCGAGGATGCGACCAGATGCATGAGGAACATGTCTGCTGAAGCAGACTGCATCTGGCGCGCAAAGCGTAACAAGTCCCTCAAAGATTGAGGGATTCAGGGAGTTTGAAGCGGACTTGTCCGCTTTGTTCTAAATAAATACATATAAAAAATCCGCATAATGCGATACAGGAGGATGTAATATGGAAAACTATGATGTGATTATTATCGGTGCAGGAGTGACAGGTACAGCAATTGCACGGGAACTGTCACGTTATCAGTGTAAAGTCTGCGTGCTGGAAAGGGAAGAGGATGTCTGTTGCGGTACCTCGAAAGCAAACAGTGCGATCATTCATGCAGGGTATGATGCAGAACCAGGCTCATGGAAAGCCAGATTGAATGTGAGGGGAAATGAAATGATCGAATCACTTTCAAGAGAGCTTGACTTTCCGTTTAAACGGGATGGTTCACTTGTACTTTGTCTGGATGAAAAAGCTTATCCAGATCTTAAAAAACTTTATGACAGAGGAATCGAAAATGGGGTAAAAGATCTTCAGATCCTGAACAGAGATGAAGTGCTTTCGATGGAGCCAAATGTTTCCGATAAAGTCTATGCGGCTTTATATGCACCAACAGCCGGAATTGTATGTCCGTTTCATATGACGATTGCTTTTGCAGAAAACGCATATACAAATGGTGTGTCATTCCATTTTAATACGGAAGTGCAGCAAATTGAACGAGAGGCAAAAGGATGGAAAATCACAACCGGCAGAGGAGAATACAATGCAAAGTGTATTGTCAATGCAGCCGGTGTATATGCGGATAAGATCCACAATATGGTAAGTGAAAAGAAACTTCATATCACCCCGAGAAAAGGAGAATATTGTCTTCTGGACAAAAGTGCCGGTAATCATGTAGGAAGGACGATTTTTACTCTTCCCGGTAAATTTGGAAAAGGCGTTCTAGTGACACCGACGGTTCATGGAAATCTTCTGATTGGACCGACGGCAGTGGATATTGAAAATAAAGAAGGTATAAATACAACACGGGACGGACTACGGCAGGTTCTTGAAAAATCTGCAGACAGTGTAAAAAATATTCCGACACGTCAGGTGATTACTTCATTTGCCGGTCTGCGTGCTCACGAAGACGGAGATGATTTTGTTATCGGTGAAACAGAAAATGATTTTATAGACTGTGCCGGAATTGAATCACCGGGACTTTCCAGTGCACCGGCGATAGGTGAAGTTATTGGAAACCTTGTACAGAAAAAATATGATCTGAAAGAAAAAACAGATTTTATTTCCACGAGAACAGGAATGCCTGATCTGAATGCAATGACGATTGAAGAACGAAACGAGTTGATCCGACAGAATCCTGCATATGGAAATATTATCTGCCGTTGTGAGATGGTGACAGAGGGAGAAATTATAGATGCGATCAGAAGACCATTGGGAGCCAAATCACTGGACGGAGTCAAAAGACGGACACGTGCCGGCATGGGACGCTGCCAGTCAGGATTCTGTGCACCTAAAGTTATGGAAATTCTGGCTCGTGAGCTTGAAAAATCAATGGAAGAAATTACGAAATCCGGCGGGAATTCCAGAATTATAGAAGGAATCAATAAGGATGTATTTTGAGGAGGAAAGAGAAATGAAGAATTATGATATTGTGATTATCGGTGGAGGTCCGGCGGGACTTGCAGCGGCAATAGCGGCCAGAAAAAACGGAACAGAAAGTATCCTGATTCTTGAGCGTGATGATAAGCTTGGTGGGATTCTGAACCAGTGTATTCATAATGGATTTGGCCTGCATACGTTTCAGGAAGAACTGACAGGTCCGGAATATGCCGGAAGATTTATTGCACAGACAGAGAAACTTCAGATAGAATACAAATTACATACTATGGTTATGGACATCAGTGAAGGTAAACTTATAACGGCAATGAACCGGAATGAAGGGATGTTTCAGATTCAGGCAAAAGCTGTGATTCTTGCCATGGGATGCCGGGAGCGTTCGAGAGGAGCACTGAATATTCCAGGCTATCGTCCGGCAGGAATCTTCTCAGCGGGAACGGCGCAGCGCCTGGTCAATATTGAAGGATATCTTCCGGGACGAAAAGTTGTGATTTTAGGCTCCGGTGATATTGGCCTGATCATGGCAAGAAGAATGAAGCTGGAAGGAGCAGATGTACAGGTGGTTGCAGAGCTGATGCCTTATTCCGGCGGTCTGAAACGAAACATTGTACAGTGCCTGGATGATTTTGGAATTCCACTGAAATTAAGCCATACAGTAGTTGATATTAAAGGTAAAGAACGTGTGGAGGGAATCACTCTTGCCGAAGTAGATGCAAAGGGCAGACCGATTCCGGGTACAGAAGAAGAATACAAGTGTGATACATTGCTTCTTTCAGTCGGACTTATCCCGGAGAATGAACTTTCACGTGGCATGGGAATAGAAATGAATCCGATAACATCCGGACCGAAAGTAAATGAAAGTCTGGAGACAAATATGGAAGGCGTTTTCGCATGTGGAAATGTGCTTCATGTACATGACCTGGTTGATTTTGTATCGGAAGAAGCGGCTATGGCTGGACGAAATGCCTCACTTTATGTACAGAATGCATGCAGAAGCCAGGAAAATACAAAAAATCTGACAGAAAAAGAAATCATTCTGTTTTCGGAAAAGGGGGTACGTTATACGGTTCCGTCTGTAATACGTCCGGATCATATGCCGGAAGAACTGACTGTTCGATTCCGCGTCGGAGGTGTGTACAAAAACTGCTATATAAGCTGCTATCTCGATAGAGAAAGAATCATTCACCGCAAACGTCCGGTCGTAGCTCCGGGGGAGATGGAGCAGATCAAACTTACCAGAGAACAGATAATGAAGAATTCTTCATTGCAGAAAATTACATTAAAAATTGAGGAGGCATAAAGATATGGAAATCAGAAATCTGACCTGCATCGGCTGCCCGATGGGATGTCCTCTTACTGTGAAACTTGAGGACACAGAAGTCATAAATATAGAAGGAAATACCTGCAAAAGAGGTGCCGTATATGGAAAAAAAGAGGTTACGAATCCGACCAGAATTGTGACGACGACCGTTCGTGTAAGCGGTGGGGCAGAAACTGTTGTTTCTGTCAAAACAAAAGAAGATATTCCGAAAGACCAAATTTTTGCCTGTATTCGTGCAATGAAAGGAATTACTGTACCGGCACCTGTACATATCGGAGATGTGGTTTTGCATGATGTAGCGCACACTGGGGTGGATGTGATTGCCACAAAAAATGTAGAAATTTAAAGATATCTTTTTTTTCTTTCACAATACACAGGAAAACTCATGTAAATTCCATTGACAACTTTTCTCGAACATACTATCATTAAAACAGTATGTTTTCCTGAAGAATCCACCTGAATATGGTGGAGCTCGTTCGGGAAATGGTATAGTCAGACAAAGGAGAAACACAAGATCATGACAATATCCATGATAGGAATTGATCACGACAGAGCACCCGTAGATATTCGGGCTCTGTTTGCGTTTACAAAGAAAAATGCGGGAGAAGCAATGGAACGACTTAAAGAGACGGCAGGAATTTATGGCTGTATCATTTTGTCGACCTGCAACCGCCTTGAAATATGGACGAGCCACGAAGAAGAACAGGAAATTTCCATGTATGAGTGTCTGTGCCGTCTGAAGGGGATACAGGATACTTCTTACGAAAAATATTTTATCACACGTAAAGATAAAGAAGCTGTAGAGCATCTTTTTTATCTTGCCGGAGGACTGAAATCTCAGATTCTCGGTGAAGATCAGATCCTGACACAGATTAAGGATGCTCTAAATCTTGCACGTGAGCATTTTACAACAGACAGTGTGCTGGAAGTACTGTTTCGTATGGCTGTAACCGCCGGAAAGAAGATCAAGACAGAAGCTCCTCTTGCACATGGGAACCCTTCTGTTATTCATCAGGCAGTCAGCTATTTGAAAGAACAGGGTTATGATATGCATGGCAAAACATGTATGGTCATCGGAAATGGTGAAATGGGAAAAGTTGCCGCACAGACACTTCGCGATGCCGGAGCCAATGTAACAGTCACAGTCCGCCAGTATCGAAGTGGACTTGTAAGTATTCCGATTGGATGCAGCCGTATTCATTATGGAGAGCGAATGAGATTTTTGCCGAACTGTGACGTTGTAGTAAGTGCTACAGCCAGTCCGAACTTTACTCTGAGGGATGAACTCTTTCAGGACGTTGTATTGGAAAAACCGCTCCTGCTTCTTGATCTTGCAGTTCCGAGGGACATTGATCCGTCTCTTGGCAGCAGGGACGGAATTACGCTTTATGATATGGACAGCTTCCGTACAGAAAGACTTTCGCCGGAGGCAAATGAGAGTCTTATCAAAGCAGCTTCAATTGTAGAAGAACAGATGGCAGAGTTTTTTCAGTGGCTGGATGGCCGTGACGTGATTCCGAGAATTCAGGAAATCCGTGCGGAAGCAGTGCAGGATCTGAATCTGCGTATCGTAAAAATTCTCAAAAAAACACCGATGCAGGAAGAAGACAGAGCAAATCTTCTTGATGCAGTAGACACCGCAGCCGGAAAAGTTGTCAACAAGATGATCTTCGGCCTTCGGGACAGCCTGAATCAGGAAGCTTTTCTGGAATGTGTTGCAGGATTGGAGAAGGTATATGAAGACTAAACGATATTTTCCAATGTTTATTGATCTGTCAGACAAAAAAATCGTCGTTGTAGGCGGTGGTAATATTGCGACCAGAAGAGTACGGACACTTTTACAGTTTACCAGAAATATTACTGCAATTGCACCGAAATGCACGATGGAACTTCAGGAACTCGGAAAGACCGGATATGTTAATCTGATCACACGCCCGGTCAAACGTTCGGATTTTGACATGGCATATATGGTGATCGCAGCAACCAATGACTGGAAACTGAACGATGAAATCTACCGTGTCTGTAAGGAAGAGGGCATCTATGTAAATGTTGCCGACGATAAAAGCAAATGTGATTTCTATTTCCCCGGTATTTATATGAAGGATGAAGTAGTGGTCGGAATTACTGCAAGCGGGCTGGATCACAGCCGCGCAAAAAAAGTCCGTATCGCAATTCAGGAAGCAATGGAGGCATCAGATGGTGAAGACAGAAGTGCAGAATAAAGTGATCATTGGAAGCAGGGAGAGCCGTCTGGCAGTTCTGCAGAGTGAGATGGTTCGTGATTACATAAAAACACAGCATCCGGAGCTGGATGTTGAGATTCTGACAATGAAAACGACCGGTGATAAAATTTTAGACCGGACACTTGATAAGGTCGGAGGCAAGGGCCTCTTTGTAAAAGAACTGGATAAAGCACTGCTGGATGGCAGAACCATGTTGTCGGTTCACAGCCTGAAAGATATGCCGATGGAAGTTCCTGGTGAACTTCCTCTTCTTGCGTTTTCAAAGAGAGAAGATCCGAGAGATGTTCTGGTGCTCCCGGAGGGAGTCAGTGAACCGGATCTGACGAAACCGCTGGGATGTTCGAGTCTTCGGCGTACGCTTCAGCTTAAAGAACTTTATCCGGAAATGGAAGTAAAAAGTATCCGTGGAAATCTCCAGACCCGTTTACGGAAACTGGACAATGGAGAATATTCCGGTCTGATTCTTGCTGCGGCAGGCTTGAAACGCCTCGGCTTAGAGAAGCGAATCTGCCGGTATTTTTCAGAGGATGAGATCCTTCCGGCTGCAGGTCAGGGAATTCTCGCGGTACAGGGAAGACAGGATCTGACATATGATTATCTGGAAGGATATCGAGATGAAAAAGCATGGTTCGCAGGCAGCGCAGAACGTGCTTTTGTAAAATATCTGAATGGTGGATGTTCTTCGCCGGTTGCCGCTTATGGAGTGGTAGAGGGAGACGAACTCTTTCTTCGCGGACTCTATTACAGGGAATGTGACGGTCGTTATTTTAAAGACAGCATCCGCGGACCGAAAGCAGAGGCAGAAAAACTGGGCAGAGACCTTGCCAAACGGATGCAGGATATGTACGAAAATGACAAAACAGGAGGGACTTCATTATGAAAAAGGGAAAAGTATGGCTTGTCGGAGCCGGACCGGGAGATATCGGCCTTTTTACTTTGAAGGGAATGGAAGTCCTGAAGAATGCAGATGTTGTTGTTTATGACAGTCTTGTAGGTCAGGGTGTTCTGGCAAAAATTCCGACAGAGGCAAGATTAATAAATGTAGGAAAACGTGCAGATAAACATACGATGCCACAGGAAGGAATCAATCAGGTGCTCCTGGAAGAAGCTCTGAAGGGAAATCGTGTTGTCCGTCTTAAGGGTGGTGATCCGTTCCTTTTTGGACGTGGAGGAGAAGAACTGGAACTTCTGACAGAAAATGAAATTCCGTATGAGATCGTTCCGGGAGTTACATCTTCCATTGCAGTACCGGCGTACAACGGAATTCCGGTCACACATCGTGATTTCTGTTCATCAGTGCATATCATTACCGGACATCGGAGAGCAGGGAAAAAATATGACATTGATTTTAAGGCGCTGACAGATACGAAGGGAACGCTGGTTTTTCTTATGGGAATTGCAGCACTTGCTGATATCTGCCAGGGACTTCTTGATGCAGGAATGGATCCGGATATGCCGGCGGCAGTTCTCCAGAAGGGAACGACAGCTGATCAGAAGCGCGTTGTAGCAACCGTTTCTACTCTGAAAGAAGAGGTAGAAAGGCAGGGAATCGAGACACCGGCAATTATTGTAGTCGGTAAAGTATGTAAGCTTGCAGCAGACTTCGGATGGTATGAAAAACTTTCTCTTGCAGGATGGAAAGTGCTTGTAACCAGACCGAAGGGACGCAGTTCCCGTACCGCAGATGATCTTCGAAGAAGAGGGGCAGAAGTGTTGGAACTGCCGTCTGTCAGAACTGTTGCACTGGATGAGCAGACGGAGCTTTGGCAGGCATTTGACAGAATGGACACTTATCAGTGGATTACTTTTACAAGTCCGACAGGCGCAGAGATTTTCTTTGAAGAACTGAAAAATGCGCACAAAGATATCCGTAGTCTGGCAGGAGTACATATTGCGGCAATCGGTCAGGGAACTGCGAAAGTACTGGAAGAAAGAGGTATTCTCGTAGATCTTATTCCGGAAATTTATGATGGAGATGCACTGGGAGAAGCCCTTGCGGCAAAACTCACAGGCGGAGAGAAAATCCTTCTCCCAAGAGCACGAAAAGGAAATGAAAATCTTGTAAAGATTCTTAAAACTCATGGTGCCAGGGTGGATGATATTGCAACATATGATACCGTCTATGAAAAAAGCCGGCTGATCAATGTCGGAGAAGAAATCCGTACAGGTTCTATCGACTGTGTGGTATTTACAAGTGCATCAACGGTAAAAGGATTTGTCGAAAGCACAGGACTTGCAGATTATTCCGGTGTTGTGGCAGCATGTATCGGCAAACAGACAAAAGCTGCGGCTGATGCATACGGCATGCAGACATATGTGGCAGAAAAAGCAACGATTGAGGCTTTGATCGATCTCGTTGTGAAGATAAAAAACAAATAACATTTTTAAGATAAGAAAGAGGTGCAGCAACAATGGATCTTATTCAGAGACCAAGAAGACTTCGCGGAAGTGAAACACTCCGTAAAATGGTGAGAGAAACAAGAATTGATAAATCTTCTCTGATCTATCCGCTTTTTGTAAAGGAAGGTACAGGTGTTGAGGAAGAAATTCCATCCATGGAAGGACAGTACCGCTACAGCGTTGATCGTCTTCCTTACGAACTGGAACGTTTACAGAAGGCTGGTGTGAGCAATATCATGCTTTTTGGAATCCCGGATCACAAAGATGAAGTGGGAAGCGGTGCTTACGATGAAAACGGAATCGTACAGAAAGCTTTAAGAGAAGCTAAAAAACAGTTCCCGGATCTTTATTATATTACAGATGTGTGCATGTGCGAATATACTTCACATGGACACTGCGGTGTTCTCTGCGGTCATGAAGTAGAGAATGATGCAACACTTGAATTACTTGCAAAAACAGCACTTTCTCATGTGGAAGCCGGCGCAGATATGGTGGCACCTTCTGATATGATGGACGGCCGTGTACGTGCAATCCGTGAATGTCTGGACAAGGCAGGACATAAAGAAACTCCGATCATGTCCTATGCAGTCAAATATGCATCTGCATTTTATGGTCCGTTCCGTGATGCTGCAGGTTCTGCTCCATCCTTTGGTGACCGTAAGAGTTATCAGATGGATTTTCATAATCGTCGTGAGGGAATGAAAGAAGCACTGACAGATATCGAAGAGGGCGCAGACATCATTATGATCAAACCTGCAATGTCTTATCTGGATATGGTTTCGGAAGTTTACAAGGCAACAAATGTTCCGATTGCTACTTACAGTGTAAGCGGTGAATATGCAATGGTCAAAGCAGCTGCCAAGATGGGATGGATCGAAGAAGACAGAATTGTCTGTGAGATGGCAGCAAGTGCCTATCGTGCAGGAGCTTCTATTTATCTGACTTACTATGCAAAAGAGCTTGCCCGCTTTATCGATGAAGGGAGAATCGGCTAATGGGAAGATCAGAAGAATTATTTGAACGTGCAGTAAAAAGAATTCCGGGCGGCGTCAACAGTCCGGTCAGAGCGTATGGTGCGATTGGAATGGCTCCGAGATTTATCAAACGTGCAGATGGCTGTCACATTTATGATGTAGATGGCAATGAATACGTAGATTATATCGATTCCTGGGGACCGATGATCCTCGGTCATAATTTCCCACAGATCAGGGAAGCAGTAGTTGAAGCCTGCGCAGACGGTCTAAGTTTTGGATGTGCTACGGAGATAGAAGTAGAGATGGCGGAATTTATCTGTGAACATCTCCCGCATGTTGAGATGGTGCGTATGGTTAATTCCGGTACAGAAGCCGTTATGAGCGCAATTCGTGCGGCAAGAGGTTACACCGGTCGTGATAAGATCATCAAATTTGCAGGATGTTATCATGGACACAGTGATGCACTTCTGGTAAGTGCCGGTTCCGGTGTGATGACAAGTGGTGTACCGGACAGTGCCGGAGTACCAAAAGGCTGCACACAGGATACCATGACAGCAGTTTATAATGATCTGAACAGCGTAAAAGCACTTCTGGAACAGGCACCGGGACAGGTGGCTGCGGTGATTGTAGAACCAGTTGCAGCCAATATGGGTGTGGTTCCGCCAAAGAAAGGCTTCCTGGAAGGTCTTCGCAGTCTCTGTACCGAGCACGGAACATTACTGATCTTTGATGAAGTTATTACAGGATTCCGACTTGCATTTGGCGGGGCGGCAGAGTATTTTGGTGTGACACCGGATATGGTTACCTTTGGTAAAATCATTGGAGCAGGAATGCCTGTTGGTGCTTATGGCGGAAGAAAGGAAATCATGGAAATGGTTTCTCCGGCAGGCCCGGTTTATCAGGCAGGAACTTTAAGTGGTAATCCGATTGCAATGGCTGCAGGTCTGACACAGCTGAAATATCTGTATGAACATCAGGAAGTTTATAAGGAACTGGAAGAAAAGGGCGAAAAACTTTATAGTGGAATCGAACAGATTCTTAAAGAATATAAAAAGCCGTATCATGTAAATCATGTTTCATCTTTAGGAAGTCTGTTTTTTGCAGAAAATGAAGTAGTTGATTATACAAGTGCAAAGGCTTCTGATACAAAAGCATTTGCAGATTATTTTCTTGCAATGCTGAAATCAGGAATTCATCTGGCACCGTCTCAGTTTGAGGCAATGTTTCTTTCAGCCGCGCATACAGATGCTGTGATCGAAGAGACACTTTCTGAAGTACGAAATTATTTTATGAAATAAAGTATGTAAGAAAATACACATTCAACGTAGAATGTCAACTTGTTCTTATAAATGGAATGTGCTATAATTAGGACACCAAATGCGGATAGAGCTTTCGCACATATTCATCGAATTTTAGGAGGCAGTATAATGGGGAACAAGAAATATGTGGCTTATGTGGGAACATATACCCATGGCAACAGTAAAGGCATTCAGGTCTATGATGTAGATGTAGAGAACGGCAAACTGATCGAGCGAAGCGAAGTGAAGGTCAGCAATGCATCACACACAGCAGTTTCCAAGAACGGTAAGTTCCTGTATTCCATAGAGGATGAGGGCGTTGCGGTATTCCAGCGTGACAAGCATGGAGACCTCACCCGTATCAACAGTGTGGGAATTGACGGAATGAGAGGCTGTTTTCTTGCTACAGACGTGGACGGCAGATATCTGTATGTGGCAGGATATCATGATGGCAAGGTGACAGTTGTACATACGCATAAAGATGGAAGTCTCGGACGTATTATGGACGGTGTATTTCATAAAGGCCTTGGCAGTGTCGCTGAGCGTAATTTCCGTCCACATGTTAACTGTGTACGACCGACACCGGACAATAAGTATCTCTGCGCGGTTGACAATGGAATTGATCAGATTAAAATCTATCGTATCAATAAGAGACGTCACAAACTTGAACTGGTTGACATTCTTCGTTGTCCGAGAGAGAGCGGACCGAGAATCATCCGTTTCAGTTCAGACGGCAAATATGCATATATTCTGTTTGAACTGAGCAATGAGATTAAAGTATATAGCTATGACGGCAGCGGAGAGAATCCGGAATTCGAGCTTCTGCAGAGCGTATCGACTTTAAGTAAGAAGCATGACAAAGATGCAATCCATAATGCGGCATCCGGCCTGGCGCTGGCACCGGATGGCAAGCATCTGTTCTGTACAACTGCAGGAGAAAATACAGTTTCCATGTATGAGGTTGATGCAGAAACAGGACTTCTTGAAAAGAAATTCACACTGCCGATCAGTGGTGATTATCCGAAGGATCTTGTGATTTTTCCAGATAACCAGCATATTGCGGTTGCGAACCATGCAAGCAATACTATTACGACCTTCAAGGTTGATTATGATAAGAATATCATCGTTATGAATGATAAACCTCATAATGTTGAGACTCCAAACAGTATTCATATGTGGCCTGTACCTCAGGACTTTGAACCTGTTAAGCCTTTATCTGACGAGGAATATGATGAGCAGTAATTATTTGCAATGAAATATCAGTAATTTAAAAAGTCCTGCAGTTTTAAGCTGCAGGATCTTTTTTGTGTAATAGAAAATTACTCCGTAATGTTCCTATTACACAAAAACGCTTCGCGAGGATGCGACCAGATGCATGAGGAATATGTCTGCTGAAGCAGACTGCATCTGGCGCGCAAAGCGTAGCAAGTCCCTCAAAGATTGAGGAATTCAGGGAGTTTGAAGCGGACTTGTCCGCTTTGTTCTACTTATTTAGAGTAAAACTTCTGAATTTTATCGAGTCTTGAAGTCATATTTGCAAACAAAGCATCTGTAATAGCAAGTGCACACATAGATTCGACAACGACAACTGCTCTTGGGACAATAACCGGATCATGTCTGCCATGTATCTCAAGGGAAATCTGTCTGCCCTGACTGGTAACAGTTTGCTGTGGCTGGCTGATAGATGGGGTTGGTTTGACATAGGCACGAAGGATGATCTCGCTGCCATCACTGATTCCGCCCATAATTCCACCGGCATGATTGGAAGTTTTATTTATCATGTTGTCTTTGATTGTGAATCCGTCATTATCCTCTGAGCCGTTCATATGGGCAACATGAATACCATCGCCGATTTCAACTGCTTTGACTGCACCGATAGACATGACTGCCTGAGAGAGCATGGCATCCAGCTTTTCAAAAACAGGATTGCCGAGACCGGCAGGGACACCTGTGATGCGGCATTCAATCACGCCGCCGGCACTGTCCTGATTTTTCATACATTTTTCAAGATAAGTACCGGCTTTAGCAGCAGCATCTGCGTCCGGCATATAGAATGCATTATTATTTATTTCTTCAGGACTGAAATTTTCAATGGAGACCGGCCCGATAGATTTCGTGTAAGTACAGAAAGAAATACCAAGTGACGCAAGGAGTTTGGATGCAACTGCTCCGGAAGCAACACGTCCGATCGTTTCGCGTCCGGAGGAACGTCCGCCACCACGATAATCGCGAAAACCATATTTGGCATCAAAAGTATAATCTGCATGTCCCGGACGATAAGAATAAGCAATATTACCGTAGTCACGGGAACGCTGGTCGGTGTTTCGTACCATTAACGAAATCGGAGTTCCGGTCGTTTTTCCCTCAAATACACCGGAGAGGATTTCTACAAGATCTCCTTCTTTACGCGCAGTCGTATAGCGGCTCTGTCCTGGTTTGCGTCTGTCCAGAAATTTCTGGATATCTTCTTCTGAGAGAGAAAGCCCCGCAGGACAGCCGTCAATGACTGCGCCCAGAGCTTTTCCGTGGGATTCGCCCCATGTAGTTACAGTGAAATGTGAGCCGAAGCTGGATTTATTCATAAGTATTGAGTCCTCCCTTATTAACTGTAGTTAATCTTAACATATTAAATATAGAAAGTCTACAATTTGCACTATGTCACTTTAACGTATAAATTGAATAAAATTTTTATAAATACAATTCAGTTGGAATTGACAAAAATTATACGGCATTTTATAATTGACCATATGACCCAAAAAGAGAGTGGAAGGGGAGTGTAATCGTGGTTAGAATGTTTCGGACATCAGACGGTGCCATTCATGAAATTCAGGAACCGCAGGATGGATGTTGGATTGCCCTTACAAATCCTACAGCAACAGAAATATTTGAAATATCTGAACAGTTCCAGATCGAAGTTGATGATCTGAGGGCTCCTTTGGATGAAGAAGAACGGTCACGTATTGAGGTGGAGGATACTTACACTCTGATTCTGGTTGATGTTCCTATGATCGAAGAGCGAAATGACAAAGACTGGTACGGTACGATCCCACTTGGTATTATTGTTACCGATAAAATGATATTTACGGTATGCCTGGAGGATACACAGGTTCTGACACGTTTTATGGAAGGCCGTGTACGCAATTTCTTTACTTATATGAAGACACGCTTTATCCTGCAGATTCTTTATCGTAATGCCAGCATGTATCTGCGTTATCTGCGCATCATAGACAAAAAGAGTGAACAGGTGGAGGAAAAGCTTCACTTTTCACCACGAAATCAGGAATTGATAGAGTTGCTTGAACTGGAGAAATCACTGGTATATTTTACGACTTCTCTGCGTTCGAATGAGGCTGTACTTGAGAAACTGATCAAGATCGAGAGCATTAAGAAATATCCGGAAGATACGGAACTTCTTGAAGATGTCATTATCGAGAACACGCAGGCAATTGAGATGGCAAATATTTACAGTGGCATCCTGCGAAGTATGATGGATGCTTTTGCGTCTGTTATTTCAAACAATCTGAACGATGTGATGAAGATATTATCTGTGATCACGATCGTTATGAGTATTCCGACAATCATATTCAGTGCTTATGGAATGAATCTTGCTCCGTCAGGTATGCCTTTTTCCAGCACAACACTTGGGTTTGCAATCGTAATTCTGATTTCTATCGGGGCAAGTATTGTTGCAGCAATGTTCCTGTCCAAGAAAAAGTATTTTTAATTTTTTTAGCAATAAATACAATTCATCTTTCCGGACTGTATAAATCAACAGAAAAAGGAGAAAAAGTGTTGTTATGAATTGGATCGATAAAATGGAACGTAAATTCAGGGGAAGGGGAATTCCAAACCTGACAGTTTATGTGATTATCTGTTATGTGGTTGGATATCTGCTGAGCTATATGAATCCTTCGATGCTCAGTATGATGAGCCTTGATGTATCCAAGATTCTTCAGGGGCAGATCTGGAGACTTGTGACCTGGGTCATCTATCCGCCGAGTACCGGTAATTTCTTTTTGTTTGTAATTTCTATTTTGTTTTTCTATTATCCGGTCGGTACGTCACTGGAACGTACATGGGGCAGTTTTCGTTATACCCTGTATATTTTTTCAGGACTTTTGTTTGTGCTGATCGCAGCATTTATTACCTATTTCATTACAGGTGGTTTTGTAGTGATTGATGGTATGACATATGTGATTGGCGGAGGTGTATTCACGACTTATTATGTCAGTCTTTCTGTCTTTCTTGCATATGCGATGAGTTATCCGGATATGCAGATTTTGTTATGGTTTGTGATTCCGATCAAGATGAAATGGATGGCAGGTGTGTATGGTGCGATTATTCTGTACAACATGATCTCCTATATCCGTGTCGGATTATGGGTAATGGCAGTACCGATTGTTGCATCACTGCTTAATTTTGTTCTGTTTTTCTTCAGCACAAGGAATATGCAACGTTACAATCCGAAAGAAGTACATCGACGCAGGGAATTTAAAAAGGCCATGGCACAGAGCCGTGTCAATCCGGCAACAGGAGGAATTACGAAACACAAATGCGCAATTTGTGGACGTACAGAAAAGGATGATCCGAATCTGGAATTCCGTTTCTGCTCAAAATGTAATGGCAATTATGAATATTGCCAGGACCATCTGTTTACACATCAGCATGTGAAATAATGCTATACGAGGAGATAAATATTATGAAAAAAAAGCCGTTTGTAACACTGGAAAAACTGCAGGAAATCACTGAGAGATTCCCGACACCTTTTCACCTTTACGATGAGAGGGGAATCCGTGAAAATGCTAGAGCATTAAAAGAAGCCTTTGCATGGAATAAAGGATTCAAAGAATTCTTCGCAGTTAAAGCAACACCGAATCCATATCTGATCCAGATCCTTCAGGAGTACGGATGTGGATGCGACTGTTCCTCTATGACCGAACTGATGCTTTCCAAAGCAATCGGCTGCAAAAAAGGTGATATCATGTTTTCATCCAATGATACGCCGGAAGCAGAATTCCGCTATGCAAATGAGATTGGTGGAATTATCAATCTTGATGATATTACACATATTGAAGCAGTAGAAAAGGCTGTCGGCTACATCCCGAAGACAATCAGCTGCCGCTATAATCCGGGTGGATTGTTTAAAATCAGTAATGATATTATGGATAATCCGGGGGATGCCAAATACGGAATGACAACAGATCAGATTTTTGAAGCGTTCCGCACACTGAAAGCAAAAGGAGCCGAAGAATTCGGTATCCATGCATTTCTTGCCAGCAATACAGTAACAAACGAATATTATCCAATGCTTGCAAAAGTAATGTTTGAACTTGCTGTAAAACTTCAGAAAGAAACCGGAGCCCATGTCGGATTTATCAATCTTTCCGGTGGTATCGGTATTCCTTACAGACCAGAGCAGACACCAAATGATATCCGTGTGATCGGAGAGGGCGTACGTAAGGTATATGAAGAAGTTCTTGTTCCGGCAGGAATGGGAGATGTTGCAATTTATACCGAGCTTGGCCGTTTTATGATGGGACCTTATGGATGCCTTGTCACAAAAGCAATCCATGAGAAACATACACACAAAGAATACATCGGTGTAGATGCGTGTGCAGTCAATCTTATGCGTCCTGCAATGTATGGTGCATACCACCACATCACTGTTATGGGTAAAGAAGATAAACCGTGCGATCATCTGTATGATATTACTGGCTCCCTCTGCGAAAACAATGATAAGTTTGCGATTGACCGCTATCTTCCGGAGATCGAGATGGGTGACCTGCTTGTAATTCATGATACCGGCGCACATGGATTTGCTATGGGCTATAATTATAATGGTAAACTGAAATCATCTGAGATTCTTCTTCACGAAGATGGAAGCTTTGAGATGATCCGTCGTGCTGAAACACCAAGAGATTATTTTGCAACATTTGACTGCTTCCCAATCTATGAGAAAATGCTTGAGGACGAAGATAAATTATATAAATAATTTTGCAATTATTACTTAAAAATGCTTGCAGTGAACTGAAAATTATGGTAATATAATTCTCGGTTCATTTGCCGCTGTGGCGGAATTGGCAGACGCACTTGACTCAAAATCAAGCGGGAAACCGTGCCGGTTCGAGTCCGGCCAGCGGCATAAGGGTTCTCTGGTTTACAGAGGATCCTTTTTTTATATTTAAATGAACAGGCTATATACAGAGTTTTATGAAAAGTTTATAAAATTTTATTTTATTTCACAGAAAGAACATTGAATATATACTATAAAAATGGTATGGTACATGACATAAATGATTTTGGAGGAAACTAATAAATGAAGTTTAATCACAAAAAACCAGAAAAGATACCAATGTATGTCTATTACATCATTGCAGGTATTATTATTATTATTCTGAATATGCTTGTGGTTCCGGCTGTACAGGAAAGAAGTGTACAGAAGACCGATTATTCTACTTTTATTGAAAATGTGGAGAAAGGCAATGTCACCAAAGCAACTGTAGAAGAAAGTTATATTTATTATGAAATGAAATCAGACGATACAGATGGAACTGTTTTATGTAAGACAGTCAAGATGGATGATTCTGATCTGGTCAATCGTCTGCTTGATGCGGGTGTGACCATGGATGAAGTCCTTCCGGAAAGTCCATCAATCCTTATGACGCTTCTTTTGAGCTATGTCGTTCCGATCTTTATCTTTATCTTTATCGGACGCTGGCTGAGTAAGAAGATGATGTCTTCTATGGGCGGAGGTCCTGGTGGGGCAATGTCTTTTGGAAAGAGCAATGCGAAGGTTTATGTAAAATCCTCCACAGGAATTAAATTCTCCGATGTTGCAGGAGAAGACGAGGCGAAGGATCTTCTTACAGAAATCGTTGATTATCTGCACAATCCTCAGAAATATACAGAGATTGGTGCGTCTATGCCGAAGGGAGCTCTGCTTGTGGGTCCGCCTGGTACAGGTAAGACACTTCTTGCAAAAGCAGTTGCAGGTGAGGCGGAGGTTCCGTTTTTCTCAATCTCCGGTTCTGAATTCGTAGAAATGTTTGTCGGTATGGGTGCTGCGAAAGTACGAGATCTTTTCAAACAGGCAAATGAGAAGGCTCCGTGTATTGTATTTATTGATGAAATTGATACAATTGGCAAGAAACGTGATGGTGCCGGTTTTACAGGCGGTAATGACGAGAGAGAGCAGACCCTGAACCAGCTCCTTACAGAAATGGATGGATTTGATGGATCTAAGGGTGTTGTAATCCTGGCAGCAACCAACCGTCCGGATTCACTGGATCCGGCACTTCTCCGTCCGGGACGCTTTGACCGCCGTATTCCGGTAGAACTTCCGGATCTGCAGGGTAGAGAAGAGATTCTGAAAGTTCATGCAAAGAAAATTAAAATTGCAGATACTGTTCGATTTGATGATATTGCAAAGGCAGCTGCCGGAGCTTCCGGCGCGGAACTTGCAAATATTGTCAATGAAGCAGCACTTCGTGCAGTTCGTGACGGACGTAAATTTGCAACTCAGGCAGACTTTGAAGAAAGTATCGAAGTTGTTATTGCGGGATATCAGAAGAAAAACCGTGTCCTTTCCAATAAAGAAAAACTGATTGTTTCCTATCATGAGATCGGACATGCGCTTGTTGCGGCCAAACAGACCGAATCTGCCCCGGTTCACAAGATTACGATCATTCCACGTACTTCTGGTGCACTGGGCTATACCATGCAGGTGGATGATAATGAACATTATCTGATGTCAAAGGAAGAACTGGAAAATAAGATTGCAACTTTTACAGGCGGCCGTGCGGCGGAAGAGTTGATTTTTCATTCTGTTACAACAGGTGCCTCCAATGATATTGAACAGGCGACCAAGATTGCAAGAGCAATGATCTCACGTTATGGTATGAGTGATGATTTTGATATGGTAGCTATGGAAAGTGTCAGCAATCAGTATCTCGGTGGAGATTCCAGCCTGGCCTGCTCTTTTGAGACGCAGACACTCCTTGATAAGAAAGTAGTCGAGCTTGTAAAGAGACAGCATGAGAAAGCTTTTCAGATTCTTCAGGATAATATCAGCAAGCTTCATGAGCTGGCAAAATATCTGTATGAGCATGAGACCATCACCGGTGATGAATTTATGAAAATACTCGAGGCTCCGGAAGAAACACCGGCGGCTGCGACAGAAGAATAACGGGAACTTATATACACGAATGAGGTGCTTCAGACGAAACGGTCGTTGTGAAGTGCCTCTTTTTGTGCTATACTACAAAGAAGTGAAAACAGGAACAGGAGGAAGAAAGAATGCCGGATATTGAATGCAGAATTGCTGAGAGTATGGTAACACAATACATCAATCATAGTTTAAGCGTTGATGAACTTGAAGAATTTCTGGATCATATCAGCCATTGTTCGTCCTGTTATGATGAACTTGAGACATATTTTATTGTGCATGAAGCAATACAGCAGCTGGATGAGCCGGAAGATAGTTCTGCACTTGATTTTCGTAAACTTCTGGATCAGGATATCCGAAAATCACGCAGATATATCCGTAAGAAACGGTGGTTTCATTTCCTGACAGGCCTTTTGCTGGCAGTATTTGCGGTTCTGCTGCTTATTTTTGTTATATTTTTTATCACGGATATAGCGCATTTCCTATAAACAGATACAGGGGGAACACATTTTGAGTGACAAAATTTTACTGATTGATGGACATAGTATTCTGAACCGTGCATTTTACGGACTTCCGGATCTGACAAACTCCGAAGGCAGACATACGGGCGCGGTTTATGGATTCCTGAATATTCTTTTTCGCATACTGGACGAAGAAAAACCGAAATATCTGACAGTTGCTTTTGATCTTCACGAGCCTACATTCCGTCACAAAATGTATGATGCATATAAGGGAACACGCAAACCGATGCCGGAAGAATTAAGGGAACAGGTGCCACTGATCAAAGAAGTGCTTACGGCAATGGGCATCAAGATTGTTTCCAAACCGGGATTTGAAGCGGATGATCTCCTCGGAACACTGGCTGTACGAAGTGAGAAAAAAGGAATGGATGTAACAATTCTTTCCGGTGATCGTGACCTTCTTCAGCTTGCAACTGATAAAGTCCTGATCCGCCTTCCGAAGACTTCAAGAGGAAAGACAACTATCGAGAACTTCCATACACAGGAAGTTGTTGAGAAATATCAGGTGACACCACCGCAGATCATTGAGTTAAAGGCCCTGATGGGAGATTCTGCTGACAACATTCCGGGCATTCCGGGAGTTGGTGAAAAGACGGCAACAAAGATGATCGTAGAGTTTGGGTCAATAGAAAATGCTTATGCGCATCTGGAGGAAGTGAAGCCGAACAAAGCAAAAGAATCCCTGCGTGAGCATTATGATATGGCTGTTTTAAGCAAAACACTTGCGACGATCAATACAGACAGTCCGATAGATTATTCTTATGAAGAAGCAGAACTGAAGAACCTCTATACACCAGAGGCATATCAGCTCTGCAAACAGCTTGAATTCAAAAATCTTCTTTCAAAATTTGATACGGCAGTCATGCCGGAAAATCCGATTGAACAGAATTTCTTTTCCTGCAGTGATCTTTCAGGTGTTGATACATTATTCAAAAAAGCATCCGACAAAACATATGTCGGAATTTCGCTTCTTGCGGATAAAGAAAATGCTTATGGCCTTGGAATTGCCCTTGATAAAGAAGAAATTTACTATATACCGGTGGAAGGACTGCTTACCGGGGATTTTCTGTGTGCATCCCTGAAAGATCTGGCAAAAACAACGGTTCTTTGTGCGCTGGATATCAAACAGTTTTTGAAACATGTGCCACTTGAAGATGAAACGCAGGTTTTTGACATCGGAATCGGAGCATATCTTCTGAATCCGTTGAAATCCACATATACGTACGATGATATTGCGAAGGAATATCTGGACGGAGTACTTCTTCCTGCACGGGAGGACCTGCTTGGTAAAAATTCTCTGAAAAAGGCATGGGAGAGTTCAGCAGACGGTTTAATGGCATATAGCTGTTATATGGCATACACCGCGTTTGCTTCCCGTATTCCGATCGAAAACTCGCTGAAAGACTGTGGTATGTGGCAGGTCTACCGGGAGATTGAACTTCCATTGATTTTTACGCTGGATTCTATGGAGAAATATGGAATCTGCGTAAAAGGTGAAGAATTAAAAACATATGGAAAAAAACTTCAGGTGCGTATTGAAGAACTGGAAAAACAGATTTATGAGGCTGCCGGTGAAGAATTTAATATCAATTCTCCGAAGCAGCTCGGAACGATACTTTTTGAAAAAATGGGACTTCCGGGAGGCAGAAAAACAAAGACCGGTTATTCCACGGCAGCTGATATCCTTGAGAAACTGGCAGTTGAACATCCAATCGTAAAAGATATTCTGGAATATCGGCAGCTTGCAAAGCTGAAATCGACCTATGCAGACGGTCTTGCGGCAGTCATTGAGCCAGATGGAAGAATCCATTCCACGTTTAACCAGACGATCACAGCAACCGGACGAATCAGCAGTACGGAACCGAACCTTCAGAATATTCCGGTACGTATGGAATTGGGACGCCTGATCCGTAAAGTTTTTGTACCGGAGGACGGATATGTATTTCTGGATGCAGATTATTCACAGATTGAACTCCGTGTACTTGCACATATGTCCGGAGATGAAACTCTGATTCAGGCATACAGAGAGGCGCAGGACATTCATCGTCTGACTGCGTCGCAGGTATTTCATGTTCCGTTTGAAGAAGTAACGTCTCTCCAGCGACGGAATGCAAAAGCGGTAAACTTCGGAATTGTGTATGGAATCAGTTCTTTCGGACTCAGTCAGGACTTAAGCATTACCCGAAAAGAAGCTGCAGAGTATATTGAAAAGTATTTTGAGACATATCCGAAGATCAAAAGTTTTCTGGATGGCCTTGTTGCCGAAGGAAAAGAAAAAGGATATGTGACAACCATGTTCGGACGGAGACGTCCAATACCGGAACTGAAGTCCGGCAATTTTATGCAGCGTTCTTTCGGTGAACGTGTAGCTATGAATTCTCCGATACAGGGAACTGCAGCGGATATCATTAAAATTGCCATGAACCGTGTTTATAAGAGAATACAGCAGGAGGGTCTTAAATCCAGACTGGTATTGCAGGTTCACGATGAACTTCTCATAGAGACAAAAAAAGATGAACTTGAGATTGTTTCCCGTATTCTGGAAGAAGAAATGAAGGGTGCTGCAAAGCTTTCTGTAGAACTTGAAGTAGACATGCATGAAGGCGGCAACTGGTATGAGGCAAAGTAAAATGAAAATTCTCGGAATTACAGGCGGTGTCGGCGCCGGCAAAAGTACAGTGCTTGATTTTCTGAAAGAAAAATATCATGCATATGTGATTCAGGCGGATCTGGTCGGACATCTGGTTATGGAGCCTGATGGGAGCTGTTATGACAGAGTGGTTGCATTATTTGGAAAACATGTCATAAAAAATGACAAAACCATTGACCGGAAGATGGTTTCCGATGTAGTATTTGGTAGTGAGATAATGCGTCAGAGTCTGGATGCGATTATTCATCCGGCTGTCCGACAATATATATTGAATCAGATTGAACAGCAAAGGGAAGCCGGCTGTTCTCTGGTCGTAGTAGAGGCAGCACTTCTTCTGGAAGAAAAGTATGATGCTTTCTGCGATCAGGTCTGGTATGTACATACGGATCAGGAGATACGTATAGAACGTCTTATGAAAAGCAGAGGTTACACGAGAGAAAAAGCTCTGAGCATCATAAAGAGACAGGCTTCCGAGGCGTTTTTCCGGCAGAATACGGATTGTGTAATTACAAATAACGGTCTGCCAGAGGAAACATGGCTCCAGATAGAAGAAGGGATTAAGAAATTATGAGATTTTGCAGTATTGCGAGCGGAAGCAGCGGAAACTGTATTTACGTAGGCTCAGAGAATACGCATGTGCTGGTTGATACCGGAATCAGTGGCAAAAAGATGGAAGCCGGTTTAAACAGTCTTGATCTTACCGGACGTGATCTGGACGGAATCCTGATTACGCATGAACATTCCGATCATATCAAAGGACTGGGAGTTATATCAAGAAAATACGGAATTCCGATCTATACAACGGGAGGCACAGTGGATGCCATGGTCCGTACCAATGCACTCGGAAAGATTCCTGACGGGATTTTTCATGAGATAAAAGAGGATGAACCATTTGAAATCGGAGATCTTACGGTAAATCCTTTTTCCATTCCGCATGATGCGGCACAGCCGGTCGGATATCGTCTGGAATGTGATGGACATTCTGTGGGAATTGCGACTGACCTCGGCAAATATAACGATTATATTATTGAAAATCTTCAGAATCTGGATGCGCTTCTTTTGGAAGCCAATCATGATATCCGGATGCTGCAGGTAGGCAGATATCCATATTATCTGAAACAACGTATTCTCGGTGAAAGAGGACATCTTTCCAACGAAAATGCGGGCAGGCTTTTGTGCAGGCTTCTGCATGACAATATGAAAGCAATCTTCCTGGGACATCTCAGCAGAGAAAATAATTACGAAGATCTTGCATATGAGACTGTTTGTTCAGAGGTAACACTGGGAGACAACCCTTACAAATCAAAAGATTTCAGAATTCAGGTAGCGAAGCGGGATTTGATTTCCGATGTAGTTACTGTGTAAAAGAAAGGATAAAAGTCATGAAAAAAACAATCATTACAGTAGTAGGAAATGACACAGTAGGCATCATTGCAAAGGTATGTACGTATCTTGCAGACAACAATGTAAACATTCTGGATATTTCTCAGACTATCGTACAGGGATATTTTAACATGATGATGGTTGCAGATACCAGCAAATCAGAAAAAGACGCAGCAGCTCTTTCAAAGGAACTTTCTGAAATTGGCGATACGATCGGCGTAGTGATCCGCTGTCAGCACGAAGATATCTTTAATGTAATGCATCGTATTTAATCGTATCATACAGAAAAGGAGAGTTGACATGATCAATATTTTTGAGGTTAATGAGACAAATAAGATGATCGAGCAGGAAAATCTGGATGTGCGTACCATCACAATGGGAATCAGCCTTCTGGATTGTATCGACAGTGATCTCGATATCATGAATGAAAAGATTTACAATAAAATCACAACCAAGGCAAAAGATCTGGTTGCTACCGGAGACAAGATTGCAGCAGAATTTGGTATTCCTGTTGTAAATAAGCGTGTTTCCGTAACGCCGATTGCCTTAATCGGAGGTGTGGCATGCCATACGACAGAAGATTTTGTATCTATAGCGAAGACACTGGATCGTGCGGCAAAAACAATCGGTGTAAACTTTATCGGCGGATATTCAGCTCTGGTATGTAAGGGTATGACACCGGCGGAAGAACTGCTGATCCGTTCTATCCCACAGGCACTGGCAGTGACAGAGCGTGTATGTAGTTCTGTCAATGTTGGTTCAACCAAGACCGGTATTAATATGGATGCTGTAAAATTAATGGGCGAGATTGTCCTGGCAACTGCGGAAGCCTCCAAAGAGCAGGATTCACTCGGATGTGCGAAGCTTGTAGTGTTCTGCAATGCACCGGATGATAATCCGTTTATGGCAGGTGCATTTCATGGTGTGACAGAAGCAGATTGCATCATTAATGTCGGAGTCAGCGGACCCGGAGTAGTAAAAACGGCTCTGGAATCTGTTCGTGGTGCTGATTTCCAGACCTTATGTGAAATGATCAAGCGTACAGCATTTAAAGTAACACGTGTGGGCCAGCTTGTTGCACAGGAAGCATCCAGACGTTTGAACATACCGTTCGGAATCGTTGACCTTTCTCTTGCACCGACACCGGCAATCGGTGACAGTGTAGCAGAAATTCTTGAAGAAATCGGCCTGGAGAGAGTAGGAGCACCTGGAACGACTGCAGCACTTGCACTTTTGAATGACCAGGTCAAAAAAGGCGGTGTTATGGCAGCACAGGCAGTTGGCGGTTTGAGCGGTGCGTTTATTCCGGTCAGCGAGGATCAGGGAATGATTGATTCTGTAAATCTTGGTGCACTAACACTGGAAAAACTCGAAGCAATGACCTGTGTCTGCTCTGTAGGTCTGGATATGATTGCAATTCCGGGTGATACAAAGGCATCTACAATTGCAGGTATCATTGCTGATGAATCTGCGATTGGTATGATTAACCAGAAGACGACTGCAGTACGTGTAATTCCTGTTATCGGTAAAGGAGTAGGAGAGACAGTTGAGTTTGGAGGACTTCTCGGATATGCTCCGATCATGCCGGTTAACCAGTTCTCATGTGAGGCATTTGTAGAGCGTGGCGGACGTATCCCGGCACCGATCCACAGCTTCAAGAACTGATACGAAACAAGAAAATATCTGATTTTTACTGAATGATGTTATAATAACGAATCCCCTGAAGGAGATATTTCTGGAAATTCCGGAGAATCCTCTGTCAGGGGATTTTTTTGTGTAAAATTATTGAAAATCCTTTATTTAACATAATAAATATGATATAACATTATATGTGTTATAATCTGATTTTTAAGTTATAAATATGTATACGGGAGAATAACAGAATGGAATATCTGGAGAAAATGCTTGGTGTGTCAGTGAAATATCATCGTTGGAAAGGTGAATTGGAATTACCATATTACATTACCGAACGATATGAAATGCGGCTTGTGGAGCTTGATGAGATGAAATGTATTTTCCTATGGCCCAAAGACAAACTGAGCCAGATTGTTTCTTTGAAGAAGCAGCTTCGTCGTATCCAAATGGAAGAAGCACTGCCTGTAGTTTTTATTATGGATATGACAGACGCATACAGAAGGACTGCATTCATAAAAGCACATATTTCATTTATAGTGCCGGACAGTCAGATTTATCTTCCGTTTATGGGTACCTGTCTTGAAGAAAAATATCGAATGGAAATACAAAGTGCGGAAACGTTACAGCCGTCCACACAACTACTGCTCTTCTACTGGTACTATGCTAAAGAAAACTGTATCTATATGAATGATGCAGTAAAAGCACTGGGGTGTTCTGCAATGACGATAACACGTGCTTTTCGTCAGCTTGAAAAGACCGGGTGTTTTGAAACCGGAAAGACCGGTGTACAGAAATATCTGAAGGGAAAGTGCACTCCGGATGAGATTCTCCGGATGTTGAAAAGCAGTCTGAGTTCACCGGTGGCTGATGTACTTTATATAGATAAAGAAATTGCACGGAAGAGTATCAGATCAGATCTGTCAGATGGAGAAGTACGGGGTGATAAAGACCGGTCATTGATAATTGTAAGTACGGATGAAGAAAAAGGATATCCCTGCTATGCTGCAAATAAAAAAGGTTTCCGATGCGATGGCAGTCATGAACTTCTGAATGCAGAAACACAGGCAGAAGTCCAGCTCTGGAAATACGATCCAGCTATACTTGCAGTAAACGGTCATGTGGATCCACTGTCACTGGCACTCAGCCAGAAAAAACCTTTGTTCAGTTTTATAAAAAATGATTGACATTCACAATTTCCTGTGGTAAAGTAAGAAATAACAAAACCAATGAGGAAGAAGAGTAAATAATCCTGAATCATTCCAGAGAGCAGGTAATGGTGGAAGCCTGTATGAAGCAGATTATCGAATGGCCTTCCGAGGGCAGTCCGAAATGATGATTATGAGAGTAGGCGCTGACGGGAACCGAACCCGTTATCAATCAGGAGTGTATGTTTGTACATGAGAAAGTGGACGATACGTCAATTTGAGTGGTACCGCGATAATAAGAAATTATTACCGTCTCAAGCATAGCTTGGGACGGTTCTTTTTTTCTCATGGCACATAAAATGTTGAAAGAGAGAGGAAAAAGACTATGAAAAAAAGAATGTTAGTAATCGCAGCAGCAGTAGCAACCAGTATGATGATGGCTTCCCCGGTTATGGCGGATGATTTTAAAGTAGGTATCTGCAACTATGTAGATGATGCTTCTCTGAATCAGATCGTAGATAATATTCAGACCCGTCTGGAAGAGATCGGCGAGGAAAAAGGCGTCACATTTGATGTATCTTATGATAACTGCAATGCAGATGCCAGCGTTATGGAACAGATCATTTCTGATTTCCAGGCTGACAATGTAGATCTGATGGTTGGTGTAGCTACACCGGTAGCAATGCGTATGCAGTCAGCAACAGAAGGAACAGATATACCGGTCGTATTTTCCGCAGTTTCTGATCCGGTTGGTTCCGGTCTGGTAGATTCTCTGGAAGCACCGGGAGCAAACATTACCGGAACAAGTGATTATCTGGATACTTCTTCTATTATGAAACTGATCCAGGCACAGAACCCTGATGTAAAGAAAATCGGACTTCTCTATGATGTCGGACAGGATGCTTCCACAACTGCAATTCAGGAAGCAAAAGATTACCTTGACGAAGAAGGTATTGAGTATGTAGAGCGTACCGGAACGACAACAGATGAAGTCCAGCTTGCAGCAGAAGCGCTGATTGCCGATGGCGTGGATGCAGTTTTCACACCAACAGATAACACTATCATGACAGCAGAACTTTCTATCTATGAAAAATTTATCGAAGCAGGTATCCCACACTACACAGGAGCTGATTCTTTCGCGCTGAACGGTGCATTTGTAGGATATGGTGTTGATTATGCAAACCTTGGACAGAAAACGGCTGATATGATCGCAGACATTCTTGTAGATGGAGCAAAACCATCCGAAACAGCTGTAGAAACATTCGACAATGGTACTGCAACTGTAAACACAGAAACATGTGAAGCACTTGGTCTTGATTTTGATACTGTTAAGACAGCATTCGAACCACTCTGCACACAGGTAAATGAGATCACCACTGCAGAGAGCTTTGATGATGTAGAAGCAAAATAAGGTTGTTATAACCAATAAAACCAATTGGAGGAAATCACCGTGACGATTGCAACAATGCTCTCTCTTGGAGAGACTGCCCTGAAACTCGGACTGATCTGTTCGCTGACAGTTCTTGCCTTGTTTCTCAGTTATTCTATGTTAAATGTCTGCGACCTTTCTACAGATGGATGCTTTACCTTTGGCGCCGCTGTGGGAGCAGTAGTAGCTGTTAGCGGACATCCGTTTCTGTCCATTGTAGCAGCAATGGCTGCCGGAGTTCTTTCTGGTTTTGTAACTGCAATCCTGCAGACAAAACTCGGTGTGGACAGTCTGCTTGCCGGAATTATTGTAAATACTGCTTTGTATTCCGTAAATATTGCAGTCATGGGCGGCTCGTCCCTGATCAATATGAACCGTACAACGACGGTATTCAGTATGATGAAAGATACACTTTCAGAAACTCCGTTAAAAGGCAGAGAAGATATCATCATTGCGGCAATCGCTGTGATCCTCGTAATCTTGTTTCTTGTATTTTTCCTGAAAACAAGACTCGGTCTTGCAATCAGAGCAACAGGAAATAACTCCGATATGGTAAAATCTTCTTCTATTAACCCGGTATTTACAACAGTCATTGGTCTGTGTGTGGCCAATGCGTTTACCGCACTTTCCGGATGCCTTCTGTCTCAGTCGCAGAAATCCGTAGATATCAATATCGGACAGGGTATGGTCACCATCGCACTGGCATCCCTTCTGATTGGCGGTACGATCCTTGGACGTGGCGGAATTTTTGTAAGGGCGGTGGGAATGGTACTCGGTTCCTTTATTTTCCGTCTTGTATATACGATCGCGCTCCGGTTTAATATGCCGGCATTTATGCTGAAACTTGTATCTTCTGTCATTGTTGTTCTTGCAATTTCCGGTCCTTATCTGAAAAAACAGTGGCCGCAGATCCGACGCAGGATAACACACCAAAAAGGAGGCAGATGATCCATGCTAAAAATCAGCCATATTTCAAAAACATTTAATCCGGGCACTGTAAATGAAAAAAAGGCTCTGGAAGATTTTTCACTCGAATTAAAAAAAGGTGATTTTGCCACGATCATCGGTTCCAACGGTGCCGGTAAATCTACATTTTTTAATGCGGTCTGCGGAGATTTCCTTACAGATTCCGGCTCTGTCATTCTCGATGGAGAAGATATTACTTTTACTCCACAGCATATACGTGCCAAAAGTATCGGACGCCTGTATCAGGATCCGATGAGGGGAACGGCTCCGGGAATGACAATCGAAGAAAATCTTGCACTTGCAGCCGGCAAAGGTGGATGGCTTTCCCATACGACAAAACAGGAAAAAGAACGTTTTCGGGAAGAATTAAAGAAACTGGATATTGGACTGGAAGAACGTATGAGCCATCCGGTCGGTCTTCTTTCAGGTGGTCAGAGACAGGCGCTGACACTTCTTATGGCGACAATGAACCCGCCCAAACTGCTCCTTCTGGATGAGCATACAGCAGCGCTTGATCCGGGAACAGCAGAGAAAGTTCTGAATCTGACAAGGCGTATTGTAGAAGAATATCAGCTTACATGTCTGATGATCACACACAATATGCAGTCCGCAATTGATCTTGGAAACAGAATCTTAATGATGGATTCCGGTAAGATTGTTCTGGACATTGGCGGAGAAGAAAAAAAGAACATGACAGTTGAGGGACTTCTTGAGAAGTTCAGAAGCGGAGCCGGTAAGGCTCTTGATAATGACAGGATTCTGCTGTCAGAATAATAAAACAGCCATCACCAAGGGGAAAATTAAGATTTCCGAATCGGTGATGGCTGTTTTTAGCTTTGTATATTTATTTAAAAAATAACCAATTGTTTCTGATATTCGTGAATAAATTTCTGCCCGTTCTTTTTGCAGAGAAGCTTTTCGTAAAGGTTGGATGCTGCTGTTGTCTCGCTCAGGAGGCGTTTCCCTGTCTCATCGAGGAGTGCATCCGAATCTGCAAGTTTTGTAAGCACTGGAAGGGTACTGTTCTTTTTGATTTCTTTCAGAAGTGGACTGCTTTCTTTACGAAATCCGAGTACGCGTGAATAGGGAACCGACAGAGGAGCTTCGCGTATCTGTAAGATTGAGTGAAGCAGTGCACGCTGAATGCGTGTCTGGGTAAGCTCTTTTGTTTTCAAAAGAGAAGCGGCCTGTGTGAAACCGGAGATCTCATTTCGGCAGTTTATTATGCGCTCAGCAAGATTTTCCGAAACATCCAGATATTGCGAAAGAGATTCTGCATCTTCGTACATGATTCGATAGACAAGAAGATCGTCCAGAACCTCTTCACTCAGGTATCCATTATTTCGCAGAGAAGAAACAAAGAATGCGGAAGCTTCATCCGGAACCTGTGCAGAAATCTGTGCAATTGTTTCCTGCGTGAGAGTGGAAGTTAAAAGTTCACGAATAGCAGAAGCTGAGGCGAAGGAGAGATTTTTGCCGGAAATGTCAGCAGATACGGCATGAGCAGAAGAAGCAGCGGTAAGCGTATCGTGATACCCCATCCCCTGGCGTTTCAATGTAACTGGTTTCAGGCTGCTTTTGAGGCGATTTAAAGCCTTGCAGTATTCAATCCCCAGAATGTTGTTGGGTGAATTTAAAATCTGTGTGATCTGATTCAGAAGCGGAGTCAGAATGCCGTCAAAAGTATCACCGGTGAAATTATGAGGGTTTTTAAAATATTCCACCAGTGCCTGACTGCGTGCTGCCGGAAAAGAACAGCCTGCACTTAAGAATTTTTTCAGAAACAGCCGGTATTCTTCGGGCTCGCTGACAAGAACAGCCGCAAGTTCCTGCAAAGCCGAAACTTCACCGTATTCACTGCCGAAACAGAGGTAGTCTGTCACATGTAGTCCATCCAGCATAGAGACAGCACCCATAGCAAAAGCTTCCGCACTGGCGGTGCTCACCGATACCGGCATTTCAAGCACGAGATCCACGCCGCAGCGAAGTGCCATTTCTGCCCGCACATGTTTCGGGAGAAGTGCCGGTGTACCTCTCTGTACATAATCGCCACTCATGACAACGACCACATAATCTGAATGAAGTTCTTTTTTGCAGTAATCTATCTGGTATTTATGTCCTCTGTGAAAAGGATTATATTCTGCTATGATTCCCGTTACTTTCATATTCCCTTCCTGCTTCTGATTTGTATATTTTTGCTGATTTTGATATTGTAACACAGCGGTCGAGGAGCGACAAGGTTATCCTTAAGATGTGGACTACAGAATTTTTCGTTATTCTGTCAGGATTGCACGCCAAAAAATACCACTCTTTGGAAGAATCTCCTTGTCAACTACTTGAAATGCGCGAAAACAGGGGGTATAATAATTCTAGCTGTGAGATCATGTTTCAGACTCTCACGCGGTCATTTGACCGAAATAACGAAAGGAGCCATTTAATCATGGGATTTGTTGATTTACTCAAAGAAAGAGCAAAAAAAAACATCAAAACTATCGTACTGCCAGAGACAGAGGATATGAGAACTATCGAGGCAACTGATAAGATTCTTAAAGAGGGAGTTGCCAAGATCATCCTCATCGGTAACGAAGAAGAAATCAATAAGAAAGCTGCTGAAGGCGGATTCGATATCTCCGGAGCAACCATCGTTGATCCTGAGACATCTGACAAAACTCAGGCATACATTGATAAATTTGTAGAACTGAGAGCTAAAAAAGGTATGACACCTGAAAAAGCAAAAGAGATCCTTCATACTCAGTACCCATACTATGGTGTAATGATGGTAAAAATGGGTGATGCAGACGGTATGGTATCCGGTGCATGCCACTCTACAGCAGATACACTTCGTCCATGTCTGCAGATTCTGAAAACAAAACCGGGAACAAAGCTTGTATCAGCTTTCTTCCTGATCGTAGTTCCGGATTGCGAATATGGCGCAAACGGTGCATTTGTATTTGCTGACTCCGGTCTGAACCAGAACCCGACTCCGGAAGAACTTTCTGCAATTGCAGCTTCTTCTGCTGAATCCTTCCAGCTTCTTGTTGAAGAAGAGCCGATCGTTGCCATGCTTTCACACTCCACAAAAGGAAGTGCAAAACATGCTGATGTAGACAAGATGGTAGAAGCTACAAGAATCGCAAAAGAAGAGCATCCGGAACTCAAACTTGATGGTGAATTCCAGCTTGACGCAGCAATCGTACCGAGCGTTGGTGCATCCAAAGCTCCGGGCAGCGAAGTTGCAGGTAAAGCAAACGTTCTGGTATTCCCTGACCTTGATGCAGGAAACATCGGATACAAACTTGCTCAGCGTCTTGGTAAAGCAGAAGCTTACGGACCTGTTACACAGGGAATCGCAAAACCGGTCAACGACCTTTCCAGAGGATGCTCTGCAGATGATATCGTTGGTGTTGTTGCAATTACTGCTGTACAGTGTCAGGCTGAGGACAAATAAGATTTACATATCTGAATCATATCGAATAGGAGAATATTAAAATGAATGTATTGGTAATTAACTGCGGAAGTTCTTCACTGAAATATCAGCTGATCAACTCTGATACAGAAGACGTTCTGGCAAAGGGTCTTTGCGAAAGAATCGGTATCGACGGAAGACTGGTTTATCAGAAAGCCGGACTTGACAAAGAAATCACAGAATGTGCTATGCCTACTCATAAAGAAGCTATCCAGTTCGTTCTGGACGCTCTTACAAATGAAAAAACAGGTGCAATCAAGAGTCTTAAAGAAGTAGATGCAATCGGACACCGTGTCGTACATGGCGGTGAGAAATTTGCAGCTTCTGCAGTAATCACAGATGAAATGATCGCAGCAGTAAAAGAGTGCAACGATCTTGCACCTCTTCACAATCCTGCAAACCTGATCGGTATTGATGTCTGCTCCGAACTGATGCCGGGTGTACCGCAGGTAGGTGTATTTGATACAGCTTTCCATCAGACAATGCCTGCAAAAGCATATCTGTACGGACTTCCGATCGAATACTATAAGAAATATAAAGTAAGAAGATACGGCTTCCACGGAACATCCCACAGCTTCGTATCCAAACGTGCTGTTGAATTCCTCGGACTTGACAAAGACAACTCCAAAGTTATTGTCTGCCACCTTGGAAACGGTTCTTCTATCAGTGCTGTAAAGAACGGTAAATGCGTAGATACAACTATGGGTCTTACACCACTGGAAGGTGTTGTAATGGGAACACGTTCCGGTAACATTGATCCGGCAATCGTTGAGTTTATCGCAAAGAAAGAAAATCTTGATATTGCAGGTGTTATGAACGTCCTGAATAAGAAATCCGGTCTTCAGGGTATGTCCGGAGTCGGCAGTGACATGCGTGATATCAGAGCTGCAATCGCAGACGGAAACGAAGATGCAAAGAACGCTTATGATGTACTTTGCTATGGTATCGCTAAATTCGTTGGTGGCTATGTGGCAGCTATGAACGGTGTAGATGCAATCGTATTTACCGCTGGTATCGGTGAAAACGTAGGTGCACTTCGTAAAGACATCTGCAACTACTTCGGATACCTCGGTGTTGAGATCGATGACAAAGCAAATGATACATTCAGCGAAGAAATCGTTATCTCTACTCCGGCTTCCAAAGTTAAGGTTGCAGTTATTCCTACCAATGAAGAACTTGCAATCTGCAGAGATACAGTAGCTTTAGTAAAATAATAAGTTATAAATGGATTAAGAAGGGCTTGTCACTGGCAGGCCCTTTTTTCTTACAACTGTCAGTTATAGTATTATGAAAATAAATCATAATCCGATTAAAAGAAATATAAGAGGTTTGAGACATGAAGGTATTAAATTTTGGTTCTCTTAATCTGGACTATGTGTACCAGGTGGAATCCATTCTGATTCCCGGAGAGACACAGGCATCAAAAAGCAGACAGACCTTTTGTGGCGGTAAAGGTCTGAACCAGTCCATTGCACTGGCAAAGGCCGGGATTCCTGTATATCATGCCGGACTGATCGGAGAAGGCGGCGAACCGTTGCTTGAAGTATGCAAAGAGAACGGTGTAAATGTAGAGTTTATCAGGCAGATTCCGGGGCCATGCGGTCATACAGTCATTCAGGTTGACCGGAATGGTCAGAACTGTATCCTCCTTTTTGGAGGCTCAAACAGAAGTATGACAAAGGAATTTGTAGATTCAGTTCTGGATTCTTTTGATGAGGGTGATATCATCCTCCTTCAAAATGAAATCAATGAACTGGATTATATCATTGACCGTGCATACGAAAAGAAAATGATGATCATTCTGAATCCGTCACCTTTTGACAGTGCACTTGAAAAATGTGATCTGTCGAAGATAAGTCTTTTTCTGATGAATGAGATCGAAGGATTCCAGATTACCGGAGAAAAAGAACCTGACAGAATTCTTGCGAAAGTGAAAGAACTTTATCCAAAGGCAAAAGTCGTTCTGACACTTGGGGGCGATGGTTCTGTATATCAGGATGAAACAGGAATTTACCGTCAGGGAATCTTTAAGGTAAAAGCTGTTGATACGACAGCAGCAGGCGATACCTTTACCGGATATTTTATTTCTTCTGTTATTGATGGAATGCCTGTTCAGGATGGACTTAAGCTTGCAGCAAAGGCATCGGCCATTGCGGTTTCCAGACCTGGCGCGACTGCATCCATTCCTGTACGGAGCGAAGTTGTGGAGAAATAAAATGACGGAAAAATATAGAAATAAAAATAAAAATTTCGTTGACAAACAGGTACCTCCTATGTATAATTGATAAAGTGTGAATAGGAGAGAACTATGCAGATTCATTTATCAGATATTACAGACAGTGAAGGAAAACACATACAGCTTCAGTTGGATCTTGATTTAGATAAGATTTCATTTCAGATGGGGGATTATCCGATTCTGGAGAAAACACCGATAGAACTTGATATTACAAACACAGGTAATAAGGTTCTTGAAATGAAAGGAACCGGCGCTGTTGTTGTAGGTATTCCGTGTGACCGTTGTCTGGAACAGGTTGCTGTTAAAATTCCTTATGAGATTGATCAGAAACTTGATATGAAGAAATCTGATGCCGAGAGAGTACAGGATCTGGATGAGAACGACTATCTCACTGGTATGGACCTGGATGTGGACCGGTTGGTCTATCTTGAGGTACTGATGAGCTGGCCTTTGAAAGTCCTTTGCAGAGAAGACTGTAAGGGAATCTGCAGCCGATGCGGTAAGAACCTGAATAAAGGTTTCTGCGGATGTGCTGAGGAACCAAAGGATCCCCGTATGGCAGCTATCAGTGATATATTTAGTAAATTTAAGGAGGTGTAACCTATGTCCATATGTCCAAAGAACAAATCATCTAAAGCTAGACGTGATAAAAGACGTGCAAACTGGAAAATGAGCGCTCCGAATCTGGTAAAATGCAGCAAATGTGGTGCCCTGATGATGCCTCACAGAGTTTGTAAAGAATGCGGAAGCTACAACAAGAAAGAAATCGTGAAAGTTGAAGACTAATCACAGATTATGAGAAACAGAATCCTGATTCGGGATTCTGTTTTTTTATGCGTTTCAGATGCAGATTGCTTTTCAGACTTACCTCTGTTATACTTGTATAGATGAGGAATTCTTACAAATTATGGAGGGTTTATATGGAACAGAAGAATCAGATCACGGAGGGTGTGATCTGGAAACAGCTTTTGATTTTCTTTTTTCCGATTGTAATCGGAACGTTTTTTCAACAGATATATAATACGGCCGACAGTATTGTTGTCGGTCGTTTTGTAGGTAAAGAGGCACTGGCAGCTGTTGGTGGGTCTGTAAATCAGATCGTAATGCTGATTGTCGAGGTGTTTGTCGGACTGACTTCGGGAGCATCCGTTATTATGGCACAGTTTTATGGCGCCAGAGACAGGAAAAATCTTAATAAAACATTACATACAGCCTATGCATTTGCAATTGTGACAGGTGCAGTGGTCGGTATCATGGGGTTCATGATTTCACCGAATGTACTGGTTATGATGAAAACACCCTCGGAACTAATGACAGATTCCATTACCTATCTGCACATCTATTTCTGTGGTATGATTTTTAATATTATTTATAATATGGGGGCTTCGATCCTGAGAGCAGTCGGTGATTCAAAAAGACCATTATACGTACTGATCATGACCTGTGTGTTAAATATCGCGCTGGATATTCTTCTTGTCGTAATCTTTCATATGGGGGTAATGGGTGTCGCACTTGCAACGGTGACCTGTCAGGGTATCAGTGCAGCTATGGTGACATGGATTCTGATGAAGGGAAATGATTTGTTCCAACTGAGATTTCGGGAAATCCGTTTTTACAGAGTATCCCTCCGGGCAGTTCTTAGAATCGGCATTCCGGCAGCACTGGAAGCAACGATGTACACGATTGCAAACCTGATCATTCAGGTATTTGTCAACGAACTTGGTACCGATACGGTGGCTGCCTGGGGAACCTTTGCAAAGATCGATGCAGTCTACTGGATGGTTGTCAATGCCTTTGGAATCTCGATCACAACCTTTGTCGGTCAGAATTTTGGTGCAGGGAAAGTGCGCAGGATGCGAAAGAGCGTGGGTGTATGCATGGTGATGGCATATGCAGGAGCGTTTCTGGTAAGCGGTGTTCTGTATGCACTGGCAGGTCCTCTTTACCGTCTGTTTACGACGGATGAGGGAGTTGTGCGGATTGGCGTGGATATGATGCATTTCCTGCTTCCGTCATATTTTATGTATGTTGTGATCGGTATTTTGTCCGGTGCACTCCGTGGAGCAGGTCGGGTGTTGGTTCCGATGCTGCTTACATGCGGTGGTGTATGTATGATCCGTATTATATGGATGTTCGGTGTCTTCCCGACTCATTCCGGAATCAACACGATCATGCTGAGTTATCCGGTTTCGTGGGGAATTACCGCTGTTTTGTTTATTATTTATTATTTTATGAAATTTCCAAAAAAAGAATCACAGATTTAACGGCAAGGAGAAAAAGACATGAATGTTTTGAACCTGGAGCATATCAGTAAAATTTATGGAGATAAAGTGATCTTTGATGATATTTCCTGTGGGATTCATCAGGGAGACAAGATAGGAATCATCGGAATCAACGGAACAGGAAAGACAACATTTCTGCGGATCCTTGCAGGACTGGAAGAAGCAGATGACGGTCAGGTGATCATGCAGAATGGCCTGCGTATCAGTTTTCTTTCCCAGCATCCGACTTTCCCGGAAGGGGCTACGATTCTTTCCTATGTGACACAGGGTCAGAGAGAACAGAGCTGGAATCCGGAGACAGAAGCTCATATGGTTTTGAATAAACTGGGAATCGAGGATCACGAAGAAGAGATCGCACATCTTTCCGGCGGACAGAAAAAACGTGTAGCGCTGGCTGCCGTGCTTGTAAATCCCACCGATGTGCTGATCCTTGATGAGCCGACCAACCATCTGGATAATGAGATGGCGTCCTGGCTTGAAGATTATCTTAACCGCTTTAAGGGAATTGTGATCATGGTTACACATGACCGTTATTTTCTTGATCGCGTTACGAATAAGATACTGGAGATCAGCCACGGCAAACTTTACAGTTATGAAGCAAAGTATTCGGAATTTCTTGAATTAAAAGCCCAGCGTGAAGAAATGGAAATGGCTTCTGAGCGCAAAAAACAGAGTATCCTCCGTATGGAGATTGAATGGGCAAAACGTGGATGCCGTGCAAGAAGCACAAAGCAGAGAGCACGTCTTGACCGTCTGGAAGAAATGAAAAATTCGTCAGCACCTGTACGGGATACCAATGTTGCAATTGATTCTATTGAGACGAGAATGGGTAAAAAAACGATCGAGCTGCATCATATTTCAAAAAAATTCGGCGACCGTATATGCATCAGGGACTTTGATTATATTGTTCTGAAAAATCAGCGTCTTGGTATCATCGGGCCGAATGGCTGCGGAAAATCTACTCTTCTTAAAATCATAGCAGGAATCATTCAGCCGGACAGCGGAGAGGTTGAGATCGGTGATACTGTAAAGATCGGATATTTTTCACAGGAAATCGAAGATATGAATACCTCGCAGCGCGTGATTGATTATATCAAAGACGTTGCAGAGTTTATTCCGACAAAGGATGGACTGATCAGTGCATCAAAACTTCTTGAGCAGTTTCTGTTTGATGCTGCCATGCAGTATGCACCAATCGAGAAACTTTCCGGTGGTGAAAAGAAGCGCCTCTATCTTTTGAAAGTACTCGCATCTGCACCAAACGTGCTGCTGCTTGACGAGATTACCAATGATATAGATATTCCTACACTGACGATTCTGGAAGATTATCTGAATTCTTTTGCAGGTATTGTGATCGCCGTATCGCATGACCGTTATTTTCTTGATAATCTTGCAGACCGTATTTTTGAGTTTGACCGAGAAGGAAATCTCACACAGTATGAAGGCGGCTACACAGATTACCTTGAAGCAAAAAAGCGCAAAGGCCTTTTTGAAGAAGCGCCGGCCACAAAATCTTCTGCCTCAAAAAATGTTTCTGCAGATTCTGCAGAAGAGAAAGAATCCGTAAAAACATGGAAACAAAATCGTCCTTCAAAACTGAAATTCAGTTACAAAGAGCAACGTGAATTTGAAACGATTGATGATGATATTGCAGCGCTGGAGAGCAAAATTGAGAAACTGGATGCTGATATCATGGCTAATGCAACAAATTCCGGTAAGTTAAATGAACTTACACAGCAAAAAGAAGAAGCAGAGGCACAGCTTGAAGAAAAGATGGACCGCTGGGTGTATCTGAATGATCTTGCAGAACAGATTGAAGCACAGAAATAGAAAATTCTATATCTGATATATGGAATCAGCAGAATCAACCAGGAACAGGGTTGATTTTCTGCTGATTCTTTAGTATGATAAAGTTTGAGATTTTTTACAATCATTACAGAACATTTTTAAATAGATACAGAATATACAGGAGGAACAATATGGCAGAATTAGTAAAAGTTGTTGTAGATGCCATGGGCGGAGATCTTGCACCTGTGGAACCGGTCAGAGCTGCAGTGGACGCTGTGAAGGAGCGGGATGATATTCAGGTGATTCTTACAGGACAGGAGGAAGTGATCTATTCAGAACTTAAGAAATACCAGGATTATCCGACAGACAGGATTGAGGTGGTAAATGCAACAGAAGTAATCGAAACAGCAGAACCTCCGGTATTTGCAATCCGTAAGAAGAAAGATTCTTCCATCGTTGTCGGGCTGAAAATGGTCAAAGAACAAAAAGCAGATGCGTTTGTTTCGTCCGGAAGCACCGGAGCAGTTCTTGTAGGCGGACAGGTGCTGGTGGGCAGAAGCAAAGGCGTTGAGAGACCGCCGCTTGCCCCGCTGATTCCGACCGCCAAGGGAGTCTCGCTTCTGATTGACTGTGGAGCAAATGTAGATGCAAGACCATCTCATCTGGTACAGTTTGCAAAAATGGGTTCCATCTATATGGAGCATGTTGTCGGAATCAAAAATCCACGTGTTGCGATTGTCAATAATGGTGCAGAAGAAGAAAAAGGCAATGCACTTGTCAAAGAGACCTTCCCGCTTCTTAAAGAAGCAGAGGGAATCAACTTTATCGGAAGTATTGAAGCAAGGGATATTCCAGCCGGCTATGCAGACGTTATTGTCTGCGAAGCTTTTGTCGGAAATGTCATTCTCAAACTTTATGAAGGTGTCAGCTCTGAGCTGATCCACAAAATAAAAGAAGGAATGATGAGTACCATGAAGAGCAAGATTGGAGCACTTCTGGTAAAACCTGCACTGAAACAGACTCTGAAGAGTTTTGATGCTACCGAATACGGTGGGGCTCCGCTTCTCGGACTCAAAGGACTTGTTGTCAAGACGCATGGAAGCGCGAAGGCTGTTGAAATCAAACACGCGATTTTCCAGTGTGTGCAGTTCAAACAGCAGAAGATCAATGAAAAAATTGCAGAACGTATTCAGCCGGTTCATTTTGAGGCACCGGATAAAGAATAAAAAAAGAAGGACAATAAAATGGAACAGTTGGAACAGATTATAGGATATACATTTCAGAACAAAAAACTGCTGAGACAGGCGCTGACACACAGTTCCTATGCAAATGAAAAAAAACTTGGAAAACTTGGATGTAATGAACGTCTGGAGTTTCTTGGAGATGCTGTACTTGAACTGATCAGCAGTGATTTTCTTTACAAAAAATTTCCGCAGATCCCGGAAGGTGAGCTGACAAAAAAACGTGCAAGTCTTGTGTGTGAACCAAGCCTGGCATATTGCGCAAGAGAATTCGGTCTTCCGGAATTTCTGCTTCTTGGTAAGGGAGAAAACATGACAGGAGGACGTAACCGTGATTCTATCGTTTCCGATGCGACAGAGGCGCTTCTTGGCGCAATCTACCTGGACGGTGGTTTTTCCAATGCGAAAAAATTTGTTCTGAATTTTATTCTGAATGATATTGAACATAAACAGCTTTTTTATGACAGCAAAACGATTCTTCAGGAGCTTGTACAGGAAAAGGGACTTCAGCCGATTGAATATGTACTTACAGGTGAAGAGGGACCGGATCATGATAAATGCTTTACCGTAGTCGTTCAGGTTAACGGTCAGGTTGTGGGAAATGGCACGGGTCACACTAAAAAGGCAGCAGAACAGGCAGCTGCCTATCAGGCGATTCAGGAAAAGAAATTCTGACAGCCACAAATTAAACGGGCAGGTGAGATATGTATTTAAAGAATATTGAAGTATATGGCTTCAAATCCTTTGCTCAGAAAATCAACTTTGAATTTCACAACGGAATCACCGGAATCGTCGGACCGAACGGCAGTGGCAAGAGTAATGTCGGTGATGCAGTACGATGGGTACTCGGTGAACAGAGCGCCAAGCAGCTTCGAGGCGGAAATATGCAGGATGTCATATTTTCCGGTACAGAAAACAGAAAGCCTTTAAGCTTTGCATCTGTTTCAATCACACTGGATAACAGCGATCACAAACTTCCGGTAGACTATAACGAGGTGACTGTTGCCAGAAGACTTTACCGTTCCGGTGAAAGCGAATATCTGATCAATGGAAGCGGCTGCCGTCTGAAAGACATTCAGGAGATGTTTTATGATACCGGTATCGGTAAAGAAGGTTATTCTATTATCGGACAGGGACAGATTGACAAGATCCTGAGCGGTAAGCCGGAAGAACGACGGGAGCTTTTTGACGAGGCTGCCGGAATCGTCAAATTTAAACGAAGAAAAATAACCACACTCAAGAAATTGGATGAAGAAAGACAGAATCTTGTGCGTGTGACAGATATTTTAAGTGAGCTGACCAAACAGCTCGGACCTCTGGAACGTCAGTCTGAAACAGCCAGAATTTATCTTGCAAAAAGAGATGAACTGAAAGAACTGGATATCAACCTTTTCCTTCTGGATCACCAGCGTACAGGCGAACTTCTGAATGAGCTGGAAACAAAGCTTTCGCAGGCACAGCAGGAACTTGACGAGGCACAGTCGGCATACGAACAGACAAAGGCAGAGTATGAGCGACTGGAACAGGAACTGGAAGAGCTGAATACAAAGCTGGATGCGTTGAAAGAGGAACAGCAGGAAAATGCACTTCTCAAACAGCAGTATGAGGGGCAGGTCAAAGTCCTTGAAGAACAGATATCATCCGGCAGACAAAACAGTGAACATTTCAGATCACGTCTGACAGTGTTAAAAGACGATCTTCAGAAGCGAAGCGAAGAAAAAGAAAAGCTGACCGAAGAAAGGGCAGCTCTTTACAATAGATTAAAAGAAACCAGAGACAATCTGAAAAAAGAGACAGAATCTCTCGAAAATATTGTCTCCAATGTAGATGAATGTACACAGGCAGTGGAAGACGGCAAAAATGAGATCATTGAGATTCTCAACAGCCGTGCGACAACCAAAGGTAAAGCACAGCGATTTGATGCCATGATGGAACAGCTTGATATCCGTAAGGCAGAAGTCAGTCGGCGTATCCTTCGTTTGAAGAGTGAAGAAGCAATTCTGGAAAGTGACCGTGAGAAAGCGCAGAAACAATATGATGCGGTGACCAATGTAATTCAGTCAACAAATGCAGAATGTGTACGTCTCGATGAAGAAATCCATCAGATTCAGGAAAAATTAAAGAAACAGAATTCTCAGATGGAAATCGGACAAACTGCATATCACAGGGAGGCATCCCGTCTGGAATCTCTCCGCAACATTACAGAGAGGTATGATGGTTACGGTAACAGTATCCGCCGCGTTATGGAGCAAAAAAGCCGTGAACCGGGTATCCGGGGCGTAGTTGCCGATATTATTCATGTACAGAAAGATTATGAAGTTGCTATCGAGACAGCACTTGGTGGCAGTATCCAGAATATTGTTACAGATAATGAACAGACTGCGAAGCGTATGATCAGCTTTTTGAAGAAGAACCGCTACGGAAGGGCAACTTTCCTTCCGCTTTCCAATATCAGTGGACGTGGTGGCCTTGCGCAGAAAGATGTCCTGCGTGAACCGGGTGTTGTCGGAACAGCAAATACGCTTGTAGAAGCAGATGCTGAGTACAGCGAACTCGTTATGTATCTTCTTGGTCGTGTGCTGGTCGTAGATAATATTGACCATGCGATTGCTATTGGTAAAAAATACCGTCACAGTCTCCGTATGGTTACAATCGAGGGTGAATCTTTAAGCCCGGGCGGTTCCATGACAGGTGGTGCATTCAAAAATAACAGTAATCTGCTCGGAAGACGACGTGAGATTGAAGAACTGGAGAGAAGCGTCGGAATCCTCAAGAAAGAACTTGAAGAGACGCAGCGTGCGATCGGTGAAAACCGCAGCAGACGTAATGTACTTCGAGATACCATTGCTGATTTCCAGCAGCAGCTGCAACAGCAGTATGTCGAGCAGAATACCGCAAAGATGAATCTTGCCCAGATTCAGGAAAAAGAAGATGAAATTCAGAGCAGTTACCGCCGGATCGAACGCGAACAGGAGGAATTGCGACAGCAGGCAGGCGAGATCCGTCAGGATCACAGCAGCATCGCCCGTGAACTGGAAGATTCCCAGAAAGATGAAAAAGAACTTGAAGTTTTCATCGAGACAAAGCAAAAAGAATTAGAGGAATGGAAGGCAGAAGAGACAGAGAAAAATCATGTACTTGAAAAGATCCGTCTGGAAGAATCATCTCTGGAGCAGCAGAACCATTTCCTTCAGGAAAATATCAGCCGTCTGGAAAATGAGATTGAAGCATACCACAGGGAGTCCGAAGAAATCACTGAAAATCTTTCCAGAAGTGCCGAAGAAATACATAAAAAAGAAGACGGTATTGAAGAACTCAAAAAAGCCGTTACCGAATGTACAGGTAAGGAAGAGGTTCTGGATGCCAGACGTATCGAATGGCAGGAAGAAAAGGAAAAACGCAGTACCAGCCACAAGTCTTTTTTCGAAAAGAGGGATCATCTCTCTGAAAAGACATCGTTGCTTGATAAAGAGTGTTTCCGTCTGCGCAGTCAGGCAGAAAAAATCGAAGAGCAGCGGGAATCCCAGATTTCCTATATGTGGGAAGAATATGAAATCACACCGAACAATGCCCTTCAGTACCGAAAAGAGGAGCTGACAGACCGGCAGACGATCAAAAAAGATGTTCTTCGTATCAAGGATGAAATCCGTAAGCTGGGTTCCGTCAATGTCAACGCAATCGAAGATTACAAAAATCTTCTTGAACGTCATACATTTTTATCCGCGCAGTACGAAGATATTGTCAAAGCAGAAGAAACACTGGAAGGAATCATTCAGGAGCTGGACGAGGGAATGCGCAAACAGTTTACTGAAAAATTCCGTGATATTCAGAGGGAATTTGACAAGGCCTTTAAAGAATTGTTCGGTGGCGGAAAGGGAACACTGGAGCTTGCAGAGGATGAGGATATTCTTGAAGCAGGAATCCGGATCATTTCACAGCCTCCCGGAAAGAAACTTCAGAATATGATGCAGCTTTCCGGTGGAGAAAAAGCACTGACGGCAATTGCCCTTCTTTTTGCGATCCAGAACCTGAAACCATCACCATTCTGTCTTCTTGACGAGATTGAGGCAGCGCTGGATGATTCTAACGTCGGACGTTTTGCATCTTATCTTCAGAAATTAACAAAAAATACGCAGTTTATTATTATTACACACAGACGTGGTACGATGAATGCTGCGGACCGTCTGTATGGTATCACCATGCAGGAAAAAGGTGTTTCTACGCTGGTATCAGTAGATCTGGTAGAAAACCAGCTTACAAAATAAATTTATAAATAAGGAGGCATGAGTATGTCAGAAGAAAAGAAAGGCTTTTTTAAGCGGCTGGTCAGTGGACTGACCAAAACGCGTGACAATATCGTGGCTGGCTTTGATTCCATTTTCAGCGGATATTCCAGCATTGATGAGGATTTTTACGAAGAACTGGAAGAAATCCTCATCATGGGTGATATCGGAATCAATGCCACTTCATCCATCATTGAGCATCTGAAAGAACAGGTATCCGCCCAACATATCAAAAACCCGATGGAATGCAAGCAGCTTCTGATCAACAGTATCAAAGAGCAGATGCGGGTTGACAGTACAGAATATGAGTTTGAAAACCGCAAATCCGTAATTCTTGTGATCGGCGTAAACGGAGTCGGAAAAACCACCTCCGTCGGTAAACTCGCCGGCAAACTCAAAGACCAGGGTAAGAAAGTTATCCTTGCAGCAGCAGATACATTCCGTGCAGCAGCAGGAGAACAGCTTGCACAGTGGGCATCGCGTGCAGGGGTAGACCTGATCGGCGGTCAGGAAGGTGCTGATCCGGCATCCATCGTCTATGACGCAGTGGCGGCAGCCAAAGCACGTAATGCGGATGTACTGATCTGCGATACAGCAGGACGTCTCCACAACAAGAAAAATCTGATGGAGGAACTTCGCAAAATCTATCGCATTCTTGAGAGAGAATATCCGGAAGCTTATCTTGAAACACTTGTTGTTCTGGATGGAACGACAGGACAGAATGCACTTGCTCAGGCAAAACAGTTTGCAGAAGTTGCAAATGTAAATGGTATTATCCTTACAAAACTGGACGGAACAGCCAAAGGCGGAATTGCAGTTGCAATCCAGTCCGAGCTCGATATTCCGGTAAAATATATTGGAGTTGGAGAAACGATTGACGATCTGCAGAAATTTGATGCTGATGCATTCGTAAATGCACTGTTTGATATTGACCAGAACGAATTACACACAGAAGAGTAGACCGAAGAAATTACAGGAGGAGCAAAAATGCTTACATTAGAGAGCTTTGAAGAGGCATCAGAAATTGTAAAAAAAGTAACTCAGGAAACCAAGCTGATAAAAAGCAGCTATTTTTCAGATCTCACCGGAAACAAAGTATATCTGAAACCAGAAAACATGCAGCGTACCGGTGCATACAAAGTACGTGGGGCATATTACAAGATCAGTACCCTGACCGATGAAGAGCGTGCAAAAGGTCTGATTGCAGCATCAGCAGGAAACCATGCACAGGGTGTGGCTTATGCTGCACACAAATTCGGAGCAAAAGCCGTGATCGTTATGCCGACCACCACACCACTTATCAAAGTAGAACGTACAAAGAGTTACGGTGCTGAAGTTATTCTGAAAGGTGACGTTTATGATGAAGCTTGTGCCTATGCACTGGAGCTTGCAGAAAAAGAGGGATATACCTTTATCCATCCGTTTGATGATCCTGCCGTTGCAACAGGCCAGGGTACAATTGCAATGGAAATTGTACAGGAGCTTCCTCTTGTAGATTACATTCTTGTTCCGATCGGCGGAGGCGGTCTTGCAACAGGTGTTTCCACACTTGCAAAACTCCTCAATCCACATATCAAAGTTATCGGTGTGGAGCCATCCGGAGCTGCATGTATGAAAGCATCGCTTGAAAAAGGTGAGGTCGTGACACTTCCACATGTAAATACGATTGCAGATGGTACCGCTGTACAGACACCGGGAGAGCATATCTTCCCGTATCTGCAGGAAAATCTGGATGATGTGATCACAATTGATGATGATGAACTGATTGTTGCATTCCTTGATATGGTAGAAAATCATAAGATGATCGTAGAAAACTCCGGTCTTCTGACAGTTGCAGCACTCCGTCATCTGAACTTCACCGGTAAAAAGGTGGTATCTATCTTAAGTGGCGGTAACATGGATGTGATCACAATGTCCTCAGTGGTACAGCATGGACTGATTCAGAGAGACCGTATCTTTACCGTTTCTGTATTGATTCCGGACAAACCGGGTGAACTGGTGCGTGTGGCATCTATTATTGCGGAAAATCAGGGTAATGTCATCAAACTTGATCACAACCAGTTTATCAGTACTAACCGTTATGCGGCTGTGGAGCTGAAAGTAACGATGGAAGCATACGGTACAGAACATAAGAAAAAAATTGTACAGGCATTAGAAGATGCAGGATGCAGACCGAAAGTAATCCGCGCAAGCCTGTAAGTATCCCGTTATTCAGAATTCAGACAGAGGTGAATGAGTATGGCATCATTTACAATGGAAGATTATCAAAAAGCTTATAAACTCGGCAAAAAGGATTATCAGGCAAGAATGATGCGGGGGGAATTACCGACACTTCAGGTTCTTGATGATATCCTGCCTCCGAAGGGATCTTATTCTGAAGTTCCACTCGGACTTGTACAGATACCAATCGATCAGATAGTCGGAACAAAAAGTGATGGCAGGAGCAATGCTTTTGCCGGCAATTTTATGCCGATCTTACGAGAAAACACAGAATTTGCATACAAATGGGCAACCTTAAGCCAGAGTCATATTGATAAAGGAATCCGTGAACCGATCAAAGCTTACGAATACATGAATAAATTTTATGTACAGGAAGGCAACAAACGTGTCAGCGTCCTGAAATATTTTGATGCGGTATCTGTGCCCGGATATGTGACCAGAATCCTTCCTCCGCGGACAGACCAGAAAGAAAATAAACTTTACTATGAGTTTGTGGATTTCTATGCAGTTACCCAGATCAATTATATCTGGTTTACGAAACCTGGAAGTTTTGTCAGACTTCAGGCTGCATTCGGCAAGGAGCCAAAAGATGTCTGGACAGATGATGACCGGTTGCTGTTCAGCTCTGTTTATTCGCGTTTTTCAATAGAATATGAAGCACTTGGCGGAAAGAAACTGTCTATCACGACCGGAGATGCATTTCTTGCATTCCTGACAATTTATAATTATGAAGTGATTGATCAGAAAACTACCAATGAAATGAAAGAACTGGTTGCAAAAACCTGGGAAGAATTCAAACTTCTGGAACACAATCAGAAAATTGATCTCAAGATGGATCCGTCCAGAATCGAAAAGAAATCTCTGCTGGATCGGTTGCTTCCGGCAAGTACGCCGAAACTGAAGATTGCATTTTTGTATGCAAAGACACCGGCTACTTCTGCGTGGACCTACGCGCATGAACTTGGAAGACTGCATCTGGAACAGACTTTCCCGGAAGAAGTCACAACAGAATGCTATGAAAATCTTACACAGGATCTTGCAGAAAAAGCAATTTACGAAGCCATCCGAAAGGACTGCAACATTATTTTTACAACTACACCAGAGTTTGTAAAAGCAAGTGTGCAGGCGGCTATCGACCATCCAAATGTAAAAATCCTGAACTGTTCGCTGAATACGTCACACCGTTATATCCGTACTTATTATGCACGTATGTATGAAGCTAAGTTTCTTATGGGAGCTGTTGCCGGAGCAATGTCCGAAAACGGACAGCTTGCATACATTGCAGATTATCCGATTTTCGGTACCATTGCGAATATCAATGCATTCGCACTGGGGGCAAAGATGATAAATCCCCGTGCAAGGGTTTATCTGGAATGGTCTACATTAAAAGATGTAGATATCAGGCTTGCCATGGAAAATGTTCAGAAAAAGGGTGTTACCGTTGTTTCTGGTAAAGATATGGTTATTCCGGAAGATGCATCCCGCTATTTCGGGCTGTATCATCTGACAGAAGAGGGACCGCACAATCTGGCAATGCCGCTCTGGCACTGGGGCAAATTTTATGAGCAGCTGATCCGCACGATCATGGATGGTACATGGAAATATGATGACAACAAAGATGAGACGAAAGCAATCAATTACTGGTGGGGACTTTCTGCAGAAGTAATTGATGTGATCTATTCACAGAAACTTCCGATTGGTACACAGAAACTGCTTTCTATGTTAAAACATGCGATTGCGACGGGAGAATATCATCCGTTTTCGGGGATTCTGTATTCACAGGATGGTATGATACAGTCAGATCCGAACAAAATTCTTTCACCGGAAGAGATCATGACCATGAACTGGCTGGCGGATAATGTTGTCGGTGCGATTCCGGCATCATGGGAACTGACTGAGCAGGCAAAACCGGTTACGGAACAATCCGGTGTGGAGAAACAGAAGGGATAAGCAGTTTTATGAAAATACTTGCCATAGCAGATGAAGAATCAAAATATCTGTGGGATTATTTCGAAAAGAGCAAGCTTGAGGGAATTGACCTGATCATTTCCTGTGGGGATCTGGATCCGAGGTATCTTTCCTTTCTTGCAACGTTTACTTCGGCTCCCGTTCTGTATGTACATGGAAATCATGATGACAAATATGAACGGATCCCACCGGACGGATGCATCTGCATTGACGATAAAATTTATGTTCATGAGGGTGTCCGCATCATGGGACTCGGCGGTTCCATGAGATATAAGCCCGGGCAATATCAGTATACGGAGTGGCAGATGCGGCACAGAGTATTCAAACTTCTTCCGAAGATACTCTGGAGAAGGGGATTTGATATTCTGGTCACGCATGCGCCGGCTTATCAGCTGAATGATGCCAGAGATCTTCCTCATCAGGGCTTTAAAATCTTTCGTAGCCTGATCGAAAAGTATCATCCGAAATACTTCCTTCATGGACATGTGCATATGTCTTACGGAAGGCAGTACAAACGATATGACAAATATATGGATACACATGTGATCAATGCATATGACCGCTGTGTATTTGAGTTTGAAGCGGAAAATCCGGCAGACACTTTATAAAAAATAAAAAACTTCGATGTCAAGAAAAAATACTTGACACACCAATATAAATCATGTATGATAGCCAAGGTGGTTACAAATGGAAAAGTTTGTTGAACAGACATTGTTATACGATTTTTATGGAGAACTGCTTACAGAACGGCAGCAGCAGGTATATGAAAGCGTAGTTCTGGAAGATTACTCCTTAAGCGAAGTGGCTGAAGATCTCGGAATCAGTCGGCAGGGCGTACATGATATGATCAAACGATGTAATCATACGCTGGAAGATTATGAAGCAAGACTTCATCTGGTTGAGAAATTTGTAAATATCCGCAGGCAGGTACAGAAAATTCAAAAGCTTGCCGCAGGGTACGGTGCCAGTGATATTTCAGAAATCTCCAGTGAGATATTAGAGGAGTTATAAAGTATGGCATTTGAAAGCTTGACAGATAAATTACAAAATGTTTTCAAAAAGCTCCGCGGTAAGGGACGTCTTACAGAAGAGGATGTTAAAGTTGCTTTAAAAGAAGTAAAGATGGCTCTTCTGGAAGCGGATGTCAACTTCAAGGTTGTTAAGCAGTTTACGAAGGCGGTTCAGGAACGTGCGGTAGGACAGGACGTTATGAACGGTCTGAATCCCGGTCAGATGGTAATCAAGATTGTAAACGAAGAACTTGTAAGTCTGATGGGAAGTGAGACAACCGAGCTTCCGCTGAAGCAGGGAAACGAAATCACTGTTATTATGATGGCTGGTCTGCAGGGCGCCGGTAAGACAACGACCGTTGCCAAACTTGCAGGTAAATTAAAATCCAAAGGCAAAAGACCGCTTCTGGTTGCCTGTGACGTTTATCGTCCGGCTGCGATCACACAGCTTCAGGTCAATGGAGAGAAGCAGGGAGTAGAAGTCTTTTCCATGGGTGATAAACAAAACCCGGTTGATATTGCGAAAGCAGCCATCGAGCACGCAAAAGCAAATCAGCAGAATGTAGTACTTATTGATACCGCAGGACGTCTTCATGTGGATGAAAACATGATGCAGGAACTTGCAGATATCAAGGCAAATGTCAATGTAGACTATACACTTCTGACAGTGGATGCAATGACAGGTCAGGATGCAGTAAATGTTGCAAAGACTTTTGCTGAAAAGGTTGGCATTGACGGAGTCATCCTTACCAAGATGGATGGTGATACCCGTGGTGGTGCGGCGCTTTCCATTAAAGCAGTTACAGGAAAACCGATTCTTTATGTCGGTATGGGAGAGAAGCTTTCCGATCTCGAACAGTTCTATCCGGAACGAATGGCATCCCGAATCCTCGGCATGGGAGATGTAATGAGCCTTATTGAGAAGGCTGAGGCAGCTCTTGATCAGGATCAGGCAGCTGAGATGCAGAAAAAGCTCAAAAAGATGGAGTTTGACTTCAACGATTACCTCACCAGTATGGAACAGATGAATAAAATGGGAGGTATCGGCAGTGTTTTAAATATGCTTCCGGGTGTAGGCAGTAAGATGAAAGATCTGGAAGGCATGATTGATGAAAAAGCACTCGACAGAACGAAAGCGATTATTCTTTCCATGACACCTAAAGAAAGAAGTAATCCGGGAATCCTGAATCCTTCCCGCAAAAACAGAATTGCCAGAGGCGCAGGCGTGGATATTACAGAAGTAAACCGTCTGGTCAAGCAGTTCGAACAGAGTCGAAAGCTTATGAAGCAGATGCCCGGTATGATGGGCGGTAAAATGGGTAAAAGAGGCGGCTTCAAGCTTCCTTTTTAATAAATGTAAATACAAACAAAGATATTATAATGGAGGAAAACAAAAATGGCAGTAAAAATCAGATTAAGAAGAATGGGACAGAAGAAAGCACCTTTTTATAGAATCGTAGTTGCAGATTCCCGCAGCAAACGTGACGGAAAATGCATCGCTGAAATCGGAACATATGATCCGAACATCGAGCCAAGTGCTTGCAAAGTAAACGAAGAAGAAGCTAAAAAATGGCTTGCTGCAGGTGCTCAGCCTACAGACGTTGTTGCTAAGATCTTCAAAGAAGCAGGAATCGAGAAATAAGAAATACTTCCGAAGCTATTATGTTAGAAGGTATTTCTGTGAAGTCCTTTCATAGACAGTACAGGGAGGTATGTAATGAAAGAATTGGTTGAAGTAATTGCAAAGTCTCTTGTAGAACATCCGGATGAGGTGGTTGTCACCGAAAACGAAAAAGATGATGCAGTTATCATCGAACTGAAAGTAGGACCTTCCGACATGGGAAAGGTCATCGGAAGACAGGGACGTATTGCCAAGGCAATCCGTACTGTAGTAAAAGCGGCTTCTTCAAAGAGCAGCAAAAAAGTAATTGTAGACATTCTGCAATAAAAAGGATCGGAGCTGTGGAGACATAGCTCCTTTTTTAAAGGGAGTTTTTTATGGAAGATTTATTAAAAGTCGGCGTGATCACCACAACTCACGGAGTTCGCGGCGAAGTCAAAGTTTTTCCTACAACAGATGACGCGGAACGTTTTCTTGAGCTGGAATATGTACTTCTGGACACCGGCAGGGAACTTCGCAGACTGGACATCAAAAATGTCCGTTTTTTTAAGAACCTTGTCATTTTAAAATTCGATGGCATTGACAACATTAATGACATCGAAAAATACAAAGGAAAAGATCTCTGGATACCGAGAGAAGAAGCACAGGAACTGGGCGAGGATGAATACTATATTGCTGATCTTCAGGGATTGAATGTTGTCCTCGAAGACGGAACAGAATTCGGAACGCTTCGCGATGTCATGGAGACAGGAGCAAATGATGTTTATATCATTGACTCAAATGAGCATGGCGAAGTTCTTCTTCCGGCGATCAAAGAATGTATTCTTGATGTAGATCTTGAGAAAAATACCATGACAGTACATTTGATGAAGGGGCTTTTATAAATGAATTTTCACATTTTAACACTTTTTCCGGAGATGATCGAGCAGGGGATGCATACGAGTATCATCGGGCGTGCGATTGCAGGCGGTTATCTTTCTATAAATGCTGTAAATATCCGTGATTATGCTTTTAACAAGCACCAGAAAGTAGATGATTATCCATATGGAGGCGGGGCCGGAATGCTGATGCAGGCAGAGCCGGTCTATCTTTCATATGAAGCTATCAAAGAAAAAATCGGTTATCGTCCAAGAGTCGTTTATCTGACCCCTCAGGGAAAAGTCTTTCATCAGGAGATGGCGAAAGAGCTTGCCAAAGAAAGGGATCTGGTATTTCTTTGCGGCCATTATGAGGGTATTGATGAGCGTGTACTGGATGAAATCGTCACTGACTATGTATCGATCGGTGATTATGTACTGACCGGAGGCGAGCTTCCGGCAATGGTTATGATGGATTCCATTTCCCGAATGGTGCCCGGGGTTCTGAGCAATCAGGAATCCGGTGAGACAGAGTCTTTTGCCGGTAATCTTCTCGAATACCCGCAGTACAGCCGTCCGGAAGAATGGCATGGGCAGAAGGTTCCTCCGGTGCTTCTTTCCGGACATCACGCCAATATCGAGGCATGGAGACGTGAGCAGTCGGTCATGCGAACAGCAAAGAGACGACCGGATCTTCTTAAAAAAGCAGACCTGACAAACAAAGAATGGAGTCAGGTACGTCAATGGAAAAAAGAGTGGAAAGCCGCAGAAAATGAGGCTTCAAAGGAATAAAGGAGCAGTTTATGAAAACATCAGATTTTTATTATGATCTGCCGAAAGAACTGATTGCACAGGATCCGCTGGAGGACAGAAGTTCTTCCAGACTTCTTCATCTTTCAATGGAAGACGGATCTTTTGAACATAGACATTTTACGGACATTCTCGACTATCTTAAGGAAGGAGACTGTCTGGTAATTAATGATACAAGAGTCATTCCGGCCAGATTGTATGGACATAAAGAAGAAACAGGAGCACTTATTGAGATCCTTCTTCTGAAACGCAAAGAAAATGATATCTGGGAATGTCTTGTAAAACCAGGAAAGAAAGCACGCCCGGGAGCAAAGATTACATTTGGTGACGGAATCCTGACAGGAGAGATCATCGATATTGTCGATGAGGGAAACCGTCTGATCCAGTTTCATTATGATGGGATTTTTGAAGAAATTCTCGACCAGCTCGGTGAAATGCCGCTTCCTCCATATATCACACATAAATTAAAAGACAAAAACCGTTACCAGACTGTTTATGCAAAGAATGACGGTTCTGCGGCAGCTCCGACAGCCGGTCTTCATTTCACGAAAGAATTGATGAAGCAGGTCGAAGAAAAAGGAGTAAAGATTGCGCATGTAACTTTGCATGTCGGTCTTGGTACTTTTCGTCCGGTAAAAGTTGACGATGTAGAAAGTCATCATATGCATTCTGAATTTTATATGGTAGAAGAAGATCAGGCAAAACTGATCAACGATACCAAAAAGAACGGCGGAAGAGTAATTTCCGTAGGAACGACAAGCTGCCGTACACTGGAATCCGCAACTGATGAAAATGGTATTCTCCATGCTGGAAGTGGATGGACAGAAATTTTTATTTATCCGGGTTACAAGTTTAAAATGATCGATGGACTGATCACAAATTTCCATCTTCCGGAATCTACACTGCTTATGTTGGTTTCTGCACTTGCAGGAAAAGAATATATCATGGCAGCTTACGAAGAAGCAGTAAAAGAACGTTACCGCTTTTTCTCCTTTGGGGATGCCATGTTGATCCTCTAAAAACAGGACTACCCTTTTTTACTTCAATTTGCTATAATAGGCATATTGAGGAGAAAAAGGGTTTTTTTATATCTGAAATCTGATCAAAAGAATATACCATCAAAGGAGAAGGACATATGGATACACCAATTATCGCACAGTATTATAGAGAGACCGAACCGAAAAAACGTAAACAACTTCTGGATCAGGCCATTGCATCCGGAGAGGATCAGGAAGCAAATGAAATCCGCCGTGAAATCTATGAGGCACGGTACAAAAATACCACAAATGATGGCGGCATTGCTGACGGTTATCTGAAATTCTGGATGGCTCTTGAGTTTAACCGCAATGCCGGTCACAAAATATTTGGTCCGGGAAAAGCACAGAAGGAAATCCTGAAAGAACTCGATGATGTCAAATTTCGCGAAATTCGTGCCAAAAGTCCGCTTCACGAAGAGCTTCTTTACAGAGAGTGCAAGCATCTCGTGAAATTTTACATGACTCTCTGTGCGCAGGACAAAAACTACAACAGTATTCTTTGTGGGCTTATCACTATCAAAAAAGAAAGTTCCGAAGCCAAAATGAAGAGAGACATTTATGAGACAGCCATCCGTCTTCCAAAGGATCTTAATCTGGAAGAAGAGCTGGCACTTGTCACAAAAGCCGCTCATGAAGTTTATGGGCAGGAATATCCGGAAGAGAGCGGATTCCCGGAATAAATACGTTCTGTCAAGAAATACTATAGGTACTATGTAAATCGGAGGCAATAATGAATTTAGACAGTTTAACGGCATATAAATTAGTTAAAAAAGAAAAGCTGAACGATATCCGTTCAACCGGTTATCTGTTTCGACATATCAAAACAGGTGCCAGAGTTATGGCAATCGAAAACGATGATGAAAACAAAGTCTTCAACATTGCATTCCGCACCCCGCCCAAAAACAGCACCGGTGTGGCTCACATTCTCGAACACAGTGTTTTGTGTGGATCGAAGGACTTTCCGCTGAAAGATCCTTTTGTAGAGCTTGTAAAAGGCTCACTGAATACGTTCTTAAATGCAATGACTTATCCGGACAAGACCTGTTATCCTGTAGCAAGCTGCAATGATCAGGACTTCCAGAACCTGATGCATGTCTATCTGGATGCGGTATTTTATCCGAATATCTACAAAAAAGAAGAAATTTTCCGTCAGGAAGGATGGAGTTATCATCTTGAAAACACGGAAGGTTCGCTGACTTACAATGGTGTGGTATATAACGAAATGAAGGGTGCATTTTCTTCACCGGATGATGTTCTGGAAAGAGATATCATGAATTCTCTTTTCCCTGATATTACGTATGGCTGTGAATCAGGCGGAGACCCGGAAAATATCCCGGATCTTTCCTACGAAGAGTTCCTTGATTTTCACAGAACTTATTATCATCCGTCCAACAGTTTTATTTATCTGTATGGAAATATGGATATGACGGAAAAACTTGATTTCATTGACAAAAAATATCTTTCTGCATTTGACAGTTTACATGTTGATTCCGAAATTCAGGAGCAGAAACCATTTGATAAAATGCATGATCTTGTCATGGAATACCCTGTTGCCGAGAGCGAGAGTGAAGAAAACAATTCTTATCTTGCATACAGTGTTGTCACAGGAAATGCAATGAACAGTCTCGAATGTGCTGCATTTGATGTGCTGGATTATGCACTGCTTGGAGCACCTGGCGCACCTCTTAAGAAAGCGCTTCTGGATGCAGAGATCGGATCTGATGTGTATGGTTCTTATGAAGACGGTATTCGTCAGACATACTTCGATGTCATTGCAAAAGGTGCAGATCCGTCACGCAAAGAAGAGTTCGTTTCCATTATTCGCCGTGTTCTGACAGAAATCGTTCAGAACGGTATTGATCCGAAGGCACTTGAGGCCGGCATCAACTGCATGGAATTTCGTTACAGAGAAGCAGATTTCTCTTCCTACCCGAAGGGACTGATCTACGGACTGGATATTCTGGACAACTGGCTCTATGATGATGAGCATCCATTTGCACAGGTGCAGCTGATTCCTGTGTTTGACGAACTGAAAGAATTAAAAAATCAGCGATATTTTGAAGGATTAATTCAGAAATATCTGCTTGATAATACACACGGCTCGATCCTGACACTGAACCCGTCAAGAGGTCTGACTGCCCGCAGGGCAAAGGCTCTCGAAGAGAAACTTGCTGCACATCTTGCATCACTTAATGATGAAGAAAAGGCAGAGATGGTTCAGAAGACTGTCGAACTTGAACGATATCAGGAAACTCCGGAAGATCCGGAAACTGCAAAATGCATTCCTATGCTGAAAAGAGAAGACATCCGCAAAGAGATCACTCCATTTACAAATGAAGCGTTGGATATTGACGGAAGTCTGTTCCTTTATCATGAAGTACCTACTAACGGTATCGGCTATCTTGATCTGATGTTTGATGTGAAGAATCTTCCGGCAGAGAAAGTTCCGTATCTCGGACTTCTCAAGTCCGTTCTGGGGTATGTCGATACTGCGCATTATACTTACGGCGAACTCACAAATGAGATCAATGCAGAGACTGGTGGTATCATGTGCGGAGTAGAAGTTTTTGATCATGCAGAATCGATTGATGAGTTTCGGGCATTTTTCTCTGTACGCGGAAAGACCATGTATCCAAAGACAGATGTACTCTTTAAAATGATCCGTGAAATTCTCAATACTTCCAGCCTTGAAGATACCAGAAGACTTCATGAGATTATTTCACAGGTAAAATCAAGAGCCCAGTCGTCTCTGGTAAGTGCCGGACATTCGACTGCAGTTCTTCGTGCTGCATCCTATACTTCTCCGATGGCGGCATTTCAGGATGCGATGGCAGGAATTGCATATTATCAGTTTATTGAAACACTGGATCGGGAATTTGAAGAACGAAAAGAAACTCTGGTTGCTGAACTTACAGAACTTATGAGAGAGCTTCTTCGTCCGGAATATCTGTGCATCAGTTATACCGGAGAGAAAGAATCTCTCAGTGATGTCCGGAAGCAGGTAAAAGCCCTTCGTCAGACACTTCATCAGGAAGCTGTGGAAATCGGCGAACAGAGCATTACATGCGAAAAGAAAAACGAAGCATTTACAACTTCCGGTCAGGTGCAGTATGTTGCCCAGACAGGAAACTTCCGTAAAAAAGGTTTTGCATACTCCGGTGCTCTGAATATTTTAAAAGTTGCATTGAGCTATGATTATCTCTGGACAAATATCCGTGTCAAAGGCGGTGCATATGGGTGCATGAGCGGCTTTAAACGCAGTGGAGAAAGTTTCTTCGTATCCTATCGTGATCCGCACCTGAAACGTACACTGGATGTATTTAAAGGCATTCCGGAATATGTACGTAACTTTAATGCAGATGAAAGAGAAATGACCAAATATATCATCGGAACCATCAGCGGCAAAGATGTTCCGCGTACTCCGAAGATGCAGGGAGCAATTTCCAAAAATGCATGGTTCTGCGGTGTTACAGAAGAAATGGCACAGAAAGAAAGAGATGAGATCCTGAATGCAGATACCACATCCATGCAGGCTCTTGCTCCACTGATCGAAGCTGTGCTTTTAAATGATGCAATCTGTGTTGTGGGAAGTGAACCGGCTGTCAATAAAGAAAAAGAGCTGTTTGACAACGTCCTTCCACTGATCAATGGCTGAACAAAAGAGAATTTACAGGAGCTGTTAAATGAAAGAAAATTTTAAATCAGGTTTTACCGCGATCATCGGGCGCCCGAATGTCGGAAAATCCACACTGATGAATCATCTGATCGGACAGAAGATCGCAATTACTTCGAAGAAACCACAGACAACCCGTAACCGTATCCAGACAGTTTATACCTGCGATGACGGCCAGATCGTCTTTCTGGATACACCGGGTATTCACAAGGCCAAAAACAAACTCGGTGAATATATGGTACAGGTTGCCGAACGTACCTTAAAAGACGTTGATGTTATCCTGTGGCTGGTAGAGCCGACAACTTTTATAGGGGCAGGAGAACGTCATATTGCAGAGCAGTTACAGGGACTTCATATTCCGGTCATTCTGGTAATCAACAAAGTAGATACCGTAGACAAGGATGAGATTCTGAAGGCAATCGATACTTATCGCAAGCTTTATGATTTTGATGAGATCATTCCGTGCTCTGCACTTCGTAACCAGAATACCGAAGATATCATTCCGAGTATTCTGAAATATCTGCCGTACGGTCCGATGTTTTATGATGAGGACACTGTGACAGACCAGCCGCAGAGACAGATCGCCGCGGAAATTATCCGTGAAAAAGCACTGCATGCACTTGATGCTGAGATTCCTCACGGAATCGCCGTTGCCATTGACCGAATGAAAGAACGTCCGGGCAAAAACCGCCTGGTTGATATTGACGCGACCATCATTTGTGAACGTGATTCTCATAAAGGTATTATCATTGGCAAACAGGGTGCCATGCTGAAAAAGATCGGCAGCAATGCACGTTATGAGCTGGAGCGTATGCTGGATGCAAAAGTCAATCTGAAACTCTGGGTAAAAGTCAAAAAAGACTGGCGGGACAGCGACTTTATGATCAAAAACTTCGGTTATGACAAGAAAGAAATTTAAAAGAGTAATCTGAAAAAGGGAATCTGAAAGATGAGTGATCTTATTACCGTGCAGGGTGTCGTAATCTCGGCAATGCCTGTAGGCGAATATGATAAACGTATTGTACTTCTGACCAGAGAGCGCGGCAAGATTTCCGCCTTTGCAAAAGGAGCCAGACGTCTGAACAGTCCGTTCATGGCGGCTGCGGATCCTTTTGTATTTGGTAATTTTACATTATATGAGGGGCGGACAAGCTACAATCTGAATCAGGTATCAGTTACCCATCATTTTGTAGAACTGGCGACAATGCAGCCGGGAGTCTATTATGGATATTATTTTCTGGAGCTGGCAGATTATTTCGGAAGAGAAGGAACCGACGAAAAAGAGATGATGAATCTTCTCTATGTGACAGTAAAAGCACTGATGAACCAGCAGCTGGATAACCGGCTGATACGCTGTATCTATGAGCTGCGTACGATGGTCGAGCAGGGACTTTGCCCACAGCTTTTTCAGTGCACCGGCTGCGAAAAAGAGATTTCGGACGGCGAAGACTGCTTCTTTTCGCAGGATATGCATGGAATTCTCTGCATATCCTGTGCTCTGGGAAAGAGAGATGCAAGACGTATCTCGCCATCCGCCTTATATGCCATGCGTTACATAGCTACAGCGCCGATGGGGCGGCTTTATTCTTTCCGTGTAGAACCGGAAGTGCTTCTGGAGCTCGAACAGATCATCCATCTGTATACAGCACGAAATACAGACAGAAAATTCAAAAGTCTTCAGATTCTTGAAGTCATGAAGTAAGTAAATCCAATAAAAAAGTTGAAATATATTTTAAATGCGGTATAATGTTGAGAAAACGCAACGAATAAAACAAAGAGGAGAACTATCATGGAAAAAACAATGGAGAAAATCGTTGCTCTGGCAAAAGCCAGAGGATTCGTCTATCCGGGCTCTGAAATTTACGGTGGTCTGGCAAATACCTGGGATTACGGTAATCTCGGTGTAGAATTAAAAAATAATGTAAAACGTGCATGGTGGCAGAAATTTATTCAGGAATCTCCGTACAATGTCGGCGTTGACTGTGCGATCCTGATGAACCCACAGACTTGGGTTGCTTCCGGTCATCTTGGCGGATTTTCCGATCCTCTGATGGACTGTAAAGAATGCCACGAGCGTTTCCGCGCGGACAAACTGATCGAAGATTTCTGTGCAGATCATGACATCGAGATTGAAGGCAGTGTAGATGCATGGTCTCAGGAAAAAATGATGGACTTCATCAAAGAACACGAAGTAGCGTGTCCATCCTGCGGCAAGCACAATTTCACAGACATCCGTCAGTTCAACCTGATGTTCAAGACATTCCAGGGTGTAACAGAAGATGCCAAAAACACAGTTTATTTAAGACCTGAAACAGCACAGGGTATCTTTGTCAACTTTAAGAACGTACAGAGAACATCCCGTAAAAAAATTCCGTTCGGTATCGGCCAGATCGGTAAATCTTTCCGTAACGAGATCACACCGGGTAACTTTACATTCCGTACACGTGAGTTCGAGCAGATGGAACTTGAATTCTTCTGTGAACCGGATACAGACCTCGAGTGGTTTGGATACTGGAAGCAGTTCTGCCTTGACTGGCTGAGCTCCCTTGGCCTTAAAGAAGACGAAGTTCGTTACCGTGACCATGATAAAGAAGAGCTGAGTTTCTACAGCAAGGCAACTACAGACGTAGAATTCCTCTTCCCGTTTGGATGGGGCGAACTGTGGGGTATTGCTGACAGAACAGATTATGACCTGACACAGCATCAGAATGTATCTGGACAGGATCTGACATACTTCGATGATGAAAAGAAACAGAAATACATTCCGTATGTTATCGAGCCGTCACTCGGTGCTGACCGTATGGTGCTTGCATTCCTCTGCAGTGCATACGATGAGGAAGTACTTGACGCTGAGAAGAATGACGTACGTACTGTACTTCATTTCCATCCGGTACTTGCACCTGTTAAGATTGGTGTCCTTCCGCTTTCAAAGAAGCTGAATGAAGGTGCGGAGAAGATCTATCAGCAGCTCAGTAAGAAATACAACTGCGAATACGATGACCGTGGAAATATCGGTAAACGATACAGAAGACAGGATGAGATCGGTACACCGTTCTGTATTACTTATGACTTTGAGTCTGAAAATGACGGAGCTGTTACTGTCCGTGACCGCGATACCATGGAGCAGGTACGTATTAAAATTGATGAACTTGATGCATATTTCGCTGATAAGTTTACATTCTAAGTAAATAAAGATTAAACAAATATCACCCACCGGAACTGGTATCTGAAATACAAACAGGCTTCGGAAACCGTCAGTTCTAAGATGTGAATTTCATCGTTAAATGCATATACAAAAATCATAAACTCGCTTCGCTCAGACAGTATGATTTTTGTATATAATACGATTCATGCACATCTAAGAACTGGCTGGTTTCCTGCAGAGCGCTTGTATTCAGATATCAGATCGGTGGGTGTTTTACGTTTTCTTTATATGTACTTAGAAGGGGTAAAGCTTCTCTGCGAAGATATGATCGCCGGGAAGGCGCGGGCATCTGGATCGCGGCGGCTTTGCCCGCCGCCGATCTCTCCACGTCAAGAATGTGTTTGTGCAGGAGAGTGGTACTATGGCTCCTATAAAGATAAGTGTATATATGAAATTTGCTTCTCTATACCACGGCCAGCAGCTATGTTCTTGTGATTCTGCGAGCCTGAAAAGATTCGTTAAAAGTACTTGAGTATCAAATTATATGTTGCCGAAAGAAATGACATTGTCTGAGCGTAAGCGAGTTATGTCATTTCTTTCGGTGTTTTTAATATAATTTAATACTCTTAGTACTTTAGAATCCTTTTCACATGAGCATAATCACAAGAATACATGCTGCGTCCGTGCCCATGTATAAGCATTTTCTCCTTATATACACTTATCTTTATTTTACAAACAATACATACTGCACAAAAAAACTTGACTATATTCACAATACTTGTTAAACTTATACATTATATGCGACGCAAAGGAGAGAACAGTATGGCAAAAAAACGTAATATCATTGTAGGACAGTCCGGCGGTCCGACATCCGTAATTAACTCCAGCCTTGCAGGTGTATACAAGAATGCCATCGAACGTGGCTTTGATAAAGTATACGGTATGCTTCATGGTATTCAGGGACTTCTGGACGAACAATACATCGATCTTTCTACCCAGATTCACTCTGAACTTGACATTGAATTACTGAAACGTACACCATCTGCATTCCTCGGTTCCTGCCGTTTTAAACTCCCGGAAATCCACGAAGATAAATCTATTTACGAAAAAATCTTCGATATTCTGAACCGTCTGGATATTTATGCCTTTATCTATATCGGCGGTAACGATTCCATGGATACAATCAAAAAACTCTCTGATTATGCTATCCTGACCGGACAGACACAGAAATTCCTCGGTGTTCCGAAGACTATTGATAATGACCTTGCACTGACTGACCATACCCCTGGTTTTGGAAGCGCAGCAAAATATATCGGCGCGTCTACCAAAGAAGTCATCCGCGACGCACAGGGGCTTACTTACAAGAAGAGCATGATCACGATCATGGAGATTATGGGACGCAATGCAGGATGGCTTACCGGAGCAACAGCGCTTGCCCGCACTGAAGATTGTGACGGACCGGATCTTATTTATCTTCCGGAAGTTCCGTTTGATATTGATAAGTTCCTTGTCAAAGTCAAAGATCTCCTTAAGAAAAAATCTTCTGTAGTGATAGCTGTATCAGAAGGAATTCGCCTTGCTGACGGCCGTTATGTGTGCGAACTCGGCAGCTCTGGTGATTATGTAGATGCCTTCGGTCACAAACAGCTTGCCGGAACCGCAACTTATCTTGCAAACTTCCTTGCAGCAGAATGCGGATGCAAGACGAGGGCAGTAGAACTCTCTACTTTACAGAGAAGCGCTTCTCATATGGCATCTCGTGTAGACATTGATGAAGCATTTATGGTCGGCGGTGCTGCGGTCAAAGCTGCAGACGAAGGAGATACCGGTAAAATGATTGTTATTGACCGTGTCTCTGACGATCCGTATATGGCAAAGACAGGTATTTATGATGTACATCGCATTGCAAACGAAGAAAAAGTCGTACCGCGTAACTGGATGAACAAAGATGCCTCTTACGTTACAAAAGACTTTGTGGATTATATCAGTCCGCTGATCCAGGGAGATTATCAGCCGATCATGGTAAATGGTCTTCCGAGACATCTTGTACTTAATCTCAAAAAGAGACGCTCATAACATAGCGTGCAGGTGGGGAAAGTTTTTGCATCATGCTAAAAACTTTCCCCATTTTTTGACAGTTTAACCTTGACTATTGGTACTAAAGTCTATACAATAATTATGTGCGTATAAAACATAGTTTTTATGTGAAAAGAACAATAATTAGGAGGAAAATGTAAAATGGCAAAATGGGTTTACATGTTTACAGAAGGTAACGCTAATATGAGAAACCTTCTGGGTGGTAAAGGTGCCAACCTTGCTGAAATGACAAACCTTGGTCTTCCTGTACCGCAGGGCTTTACAATCACAACTGAAGCCTGCACACAGTATTATGAAGACGGAAGACAGATCAATGATGAGATCATGGCTCAGATCATGGAAGCAATCACTAAAATGGAAGGAGTTACCGGCAAAAAATTCGGTGACAAAGAAAATCCTCTGCTCGTTTCCGTTCGTTCTGGTGCCAGAGCTTCCATGCCTGGTATGATGGATACAATCCTGAACCTTGGTTTAAATGAAGAAGTAGTTAATACTCTTGCTGAGAAATCCAACAACCCACGTTGGGCTTGGGACTGCTACAGAAGATTCATCCAGATGTACTCTGACGTAGTTATGGAAGTTGGTAAGAAATATTTCGAAGAGCTGATCGACGAAATGAAAACTAAGAGAGGCGTTAAACAGGACGTTGAACTTACAGCTGAAGACCTTAAAGAACTTGCAGAACAGTTTAAAGCAGAATATAAAGAAAAAATCGGTGCTGAATTCCCGACTGATCCTAAGGAACAGTTAATGGGTGCTATCAAAGCCGTATTCCGTTCATGGGACAACCCGCGTGCAAACGTTTATCGTCGTGACAACGATATCCCATATTCCTGGGGAACCGCTGTTAATGTACAGATGATGGCATTCGGTAACATGGGTGATGACTGTGGTACAGGTGTTGCCTTCACACGTGACCCTGCTACAGGAGCTAATGGTCTGTTCGGTGAATTCCTGACAAACGCTCAGGGCGAAGACGTTGTTGCCGGTGTTCGTACACCTATGCACATCACCGAAATGGAACAGAAATTCCCGGAAGCATTCGTACAGTTCAAACAGGTTTGCAAAACTCTGGAAGATCACTACAGAGATATGCAGGATATGGAGTTCACTGTAGAACACGGTAAGCTTTACATGCTGCAGACACGTAATGGTAAGAGAACAGCACAGGCTGCTCTGAAGATCGCTTGTGACCTCGTTGATGAGGGAATGAGAACAGAAGAAGAAGCTGTTGCAATGATCGACCCACGTAACCTTGATACTCTGCTTCATCCGCAGTTCGATGCAGCTGCTCTTAAAGCTGCTACACCGATGGGTAAAGGCCTTGGTGCTTCTCCAGGAGCTGCTTGCGGTAAAATCGTATTCACAGCAGATGACGCTGTTGAATGGGCAGAAAGAGGAGAAAAAGTCGTTCTTGTACGTCTTGAGACATCTCCGGAAGATATCACAGGTATGAAATCTGCTCAGGGTATCCTGACAGTTCGTGGTGGTATGACTTCTCACGCAGCAGTAGTTGCCCGTGGTATGGGTGAGTGTTGTGTATCCGGATGCGGTGATATCGCTATGGATGAAGAAAACAAGAAATTCACACTGGCTGGCAAAGAATTCCATGAAGGAGATTTCATCTCCATCGATGGTACAACAGGTAACATCTACGACGGAATCATCCCGACTGTAGACGCTACAATCGCTGGTGAGTTCGGCCGTATCATGGCTTGGGCTGACAAATACAGAACTATGAAAGTTCGTACAAACGCAGATACACCGGCTGATGCTAAGAAAGCAGTTGAGCTTGGTGCAGAAGGTATCGGACTTTGCCGTACAGAGCATATGTTCTTCGGTGAGGGACGTATCGATGCATTCCGTGAAATGATCTGCTCCACAACAGTAGAAGAAAGAGAAACAGCTCTTGCAAAAATTCTTCCATATCAGCAGGAAGACTTCGAAGGACTGTTCGAAGCACTGGAAGGCAACCCTGTTACTATCCGTTTCCTGGATCCGCCTCTTCATGAATTCGTTCCTACTGAAGAAGCTGACATCAAGAAACTTGCAGATGCTCAGGGCAAAACCGTTGAAGAAATCAAAACTATCATTGATTCTCTCCATGAGTTCAACCCAATGATGGGTCATCGTGGATGCCGTCTTGCAGTTACTTATCCAGAAATTGCCAAGATGCAGACAACAGCAGTTATCCGTGCAGCAATCAAAGTTAAAAATGCTCATCCGGATTGGGCAATCAAACCGGAAATCATGATCCCGCTTGTTGGCGATATCAAAGAGCTTAAATATGTTAAGAAATTCGTAGTAGAAACTGCAGACGCTGAGATCAAAGCAGCTGGTTCCGACCTTCAGTATGAAGTTGGTACTATGATCGAGATCCCGAGAGCAGCGCTTACTGCTGACGATATCGCTAAAGAAGCTGACTTCTTCTGCTTCGGTACAAACGACCTTACACAGATGACATATGGCTTCTCCCGTGACGATGCAGGTAAATTCCTGAACGCTTACTACGATGCTAAGATCTTCGAGAATGACCCATTTGCTAAACTTGATCAGGTTGGCGTTGGCAAGCTTATGAAGATGGCTATCGAACTTGGCAGACCGGTTAACCCGAACCTCCATGTAGGTATCTGTGGAGAGCACGGTGGAGATCCGTCTTCCGTAGAGTTCTGCCATAAGATTGGTCTGAACTATGTATCCTGCTCACCGTTCCGTGTACCGATCGCTCGTCTTGCAGCAGCACAGGCAGCTATCGCAGAAAAGAACGCTTAATAGCAGTTGTTAGAGGGTAAAGTGATCTATCTTGTAAAAGGGTAAATCGCTCGACCAACTAAATAAATTTGTCCAAACGTAAGATTAGACCTTGATGGACTGGATTTTCCAGCCCCTCAGGGTCTTTTTTGATTTGCATAGTGCCAGAAACCTTGATTTAAGCGATTCTCAATAAAAACTAAATTTTATTGATTTTCTTAAAAAACAAATTTAAGTGACGTAAAACAGATATATGGTATTACTTTGAGGCTGTGAGATTTACCCCTTGAGAGGATAAAACAGTTTGTTCCATAACACTTGAAAAAGAAAATTGATACCTGTATAATGACATATGGAAATTAACAGTATTAAACTTAGGGGGAGTAATTTTGAAAAATAATAAATATGAAATCGACATGTGCAATGGATCGATCATGGACAAGCTGATCTCTTTTTCACTGCCTTTGATGCTTTCCGGTATTCTGCAGCTTATGTTTAACGCAGTAGACATTATCGTTGTCGGACAGTTTACCGGAAGCCAGGCACTGGCAGCTGTCGGATCGACCACTGCATTGATTGCAGTTTTTACCAATTTATTTATTGGTATATCACTCGGTGCAAATGTGCTCGCAGCACGTTTTTATGCTTCCGGAAAACATAAAGAAATGTCGGAGACAGTACATACTTCAATCACATTAGCACTGATCAGTGGTATCATTATGGCTTTTGTAGGCCTTCTGTTCTCGAGGACCGCTCTGGAGATTATGAGCACACCGGATAATGTCATTGACCAGTCCACCCTGTATATGAAGATATATTTTCTTGGTATGCCATTCTTTATGCTGTACAATTACGGTGCCGCCATTTTAAGAGCAGTAGGAGATACAAAGAGACCCTTGATTTTTTTGATTATCTCAGGACTTGCAAATGCAGGATTAAATTTACTTCTGGTCATTGTTTTTGATATGGGAGTTGCCGGTGTTGCGATAGGAACCGTTGTATCACAGTTTATATCCTGTGTGCTTGTTCTTCGCTGTCTGCATCATTCGGAAGGAAGCTATCAGCTCTGTTTTTCAAAGCTGACCATCAAAAGTTTCTATCTGAAACAGATTTTTCAGGTTGGTGTACCTGCCGGAATCCAGAGCACAGTTATCAATCTTTCCAATGCATTATTACAGTCCTCTGTCAATTCATTCGGTTCAATCGCAATGGCAGGATATACAGCAGCCAACAATATCTTCGGATTTTTATATATTTCTGTAAACTCCATTACACAGTCATGCATGAGTTTCACCAGCCAGAATTACGGAGTGCGGAAGACAAAACGTATGGATAAAATTCTCATTGACTGCATGATCCTGTCTTTTGCTTTTTCGTTTACACTCGGATGTGGGGCATATTTTTTCGGAAATGAGCTTCTCCGGCTGTATACCAGTGATCCGAAAGTTATCCAATGCGGAATAGAAATTCTTGCCTTTACCACAGTTCCGTATTTCTGCTGCGGACTGATGGATCTGTTTCCGGGTGCACTGCGTGGAATGGGTCATTCCGGTGTGCCTATGATCCTTTCAATCATTGGTACTGTAGGAACAAGAATTGTATGGATCTTCGGACTTTTTCCGAACCACAGATCCCTGTCATTTTTGTTTATTTCTTACCCTGTATCCTGGATTCTGACAATCCTTATGCAGGTAATCTGTTTCTATTTTGTCAGAAAAAAAGTACACAAAACGATGTTATCAGCAGACTGAAATCAATAATCATCCTTATAATAAACAGAAAAAGCTCCGGAGAGCTCCTGATCATTTCAGGAACTTCCGGAGTTTTTTTTCGTTCTTAGGGTTATATGGCTGATACCGTATGGAAAGGTCCGGCCAGGACTTTTTATTTACAATGCTCTTGTAATGTGTAAAGGTACGGAAGCCTTCTTCGCCATGGTAAGCGCCCATGCCGCTTTCGCCAAATCCGCCAAATCCCATTTCTGACGTTGCCAGATGAATCAACGTATCATTAATGCATCCACCGCCGAAATCACAGCGTTCCATCACTTTGTTTGCAAGTCTTCCCCTGGAAGTAAATACATAAACTGCCAGCGGATGTGCCATGGAATTGATTTTTTCGATTGCTTCATCAATCGAATCATAGGTAATGATCGGAAGAAGCGGACCAAAAATTTCTTCCTGCATGACTGCGTCTTCGAAGGTTACGTTATCAAGTACCGTAGGTTCAATCTGCATCGTTTCCTCGTTATAATTTCCGCCGGCAACAACTTTTTCTTGATCGATCAGTCCGAGAAGCCGTCGGAAATGTTTCTCATTGATGATCTTTCCATAATCTGGATTTTTAAGCGGTTCTGTTGTATACTGCCGGTTGATCTGCCGGATGATCTGGCGCACCAATTTGTCCTTTATTTTGCGGTCACAGTAAATATAATCCGGGGCAACACAGGTCTGTCCGCAGTTCAGAAGTTTACCAAACACGATACGTCTGGCTGCCAGTTTCAAATTGCATCGACGGTCAACGATACATGGACTTTTTCCCCCTAATTCCAGTGTAACCGGAGTCAGGTGTACAGCGGCCTTTGTCATAACCTCTCTGCCGACATGCTGACTTCCCGTAAAAAAGATATAATCAAACCGTTCGTTCAGAAGAGCTGTATTTTCTTCACGTCCGCCTTCGACCACAGCCACATAAGAAGGATCAAAACAGTCTGCAAGAATCGCTTTGACAACTGCGGTTGTGGCAGGAGAGAAGACACTTGGTTTCAGGATTACCGTATTACCGGCGGCAATCGCATCGATCAGAGGTTCCAGAGAAAGCTGAAGCGGATAGTTCCATGGACTCATAATAAGAACTACACCGTAAGGAACAGGTTTCTTATAACTGTGCGCAGCAAACTGTGCCATCGGTGTCGGTACATCCTGTCTCTCGGCATATTCTCTTACATGATGGATCATATGTGTAAGTTCACTTAAGACAAGCCCTGTTTCACACATATAACTTTCAAAAGCACTTTTGCCAAGGTCTTTTTTCAATGCTTCATTAATCTCTGCCTCGTGCTGCAGAACAGCCGTTTTTAATTTACGAAGCTTCTCAATACGTTTTTTTACCGGAAAAGTATCACCGGTATGAAAAAAGTTTCTCTGATTTTCAATCAGCGTTTTGATTTCTGTCTCTGTCATGAAAATTTCCTCTTTTCGATAAATCTTAAGATTCTTATGTGAATATATAATACAACAATACAGAATAAAAAGTCAATCGTGCCATAATTCTTCAAAAATATTGTATATTCGACAAAAGCATGATAAACTGTCTATATCTATACAATCATCACATATAAATGGAAGGAGATTTATGATGAATCGTACCAGACAGATTTTAAAAAAGGCTGTTGTTACAGCAATGGGAGCTTCTCTGGTTGTTTCCGGCAGCAGCACCGTATTCGCAGCAGGTTCCTATCAGGAAACAGAAAAAACTGCACTTGCAAATGTAGTAAGTAAATTACCGGAAGCATGGAACGGCTATCTTGAGAATTACCAGAAAGCCTGCGAAGGAACAAAAAGCACATTTACACTGACTGTAGAAGATACGGGACGGGCACTTGCCGGTGCGCTTATGGGAGGTACCGATGTTTCCTGGCTTCAGAGCTTTACTTTTGACAGTGATATTACCATCAAAGATGGTGTGGAGGCCATTGCCGGTGGACTGCTTCTGAACGACACAAAACTGTGTGATCTGAATTTCTATATGGATCTTGCAAACATGGTCGAATACATTCAGATTCCTGAATTGTCGGACGGATATATTTCGGCACCAATTGAAGGCACTGTAACAACTTCCGAAGGAGTAGCAGAGAATTCACAGGAAATCATGAGCACCTACATGAATGCACTGTCAGATCTTTCTTCTGCACTTCCGGATTCTGATACACTCGGAACACTTCTTGACCGCTACGGAAATATTATCATTGATAATATCGAAGATGGATCTTCTGTTGAAGAGTCTGTATCTGTAGATGGTATCAGTGAAGACTGTACTGTATATGAGGGAACTGTTTCTGAAAAAGCTGTTACAGCTATGGCAGAGGGAATCCTTACTGCAGCCAAAGATGATGCTGAGATCAAAGGCTTATTTGAACAGTGGGCAGGTGCCTCCGATGGAGAAGACCAGTATCAGCAGTTTGAGGATGCTGTAGCAGATGCGCTTGACAGTATCGGATCTGCTGACGGAGAAGTTTCCGAAGATCCTGTATTTTCCTCAAAAGTATGGGTAAATGCAGACAATAAAATCGTCGGACGTGAATTTGCCGTCATAGACGGAGCAGAAACTACTCCTGTATTCACATGGAAAGCACCATCTGATGGTGATACTTCTGCATTACTTCTTGAAATTACAGCAGAGGATTCTTCCCTTACACTGACCGGAAGCGGCACAACCAGTGATGGACTTCTGAATGGAGATTATATCTTCGCAATAGACGGAACAGAGGCAGCTGATATTAACGTCGAAAACCTCGAAACAAAACCGGAAAAAGCAGGTTACTATAATGGAACCTTAAATGTAACCTTCCCGGTAGCAGAAGCTGATGCTGCAAATACAGACGGGGAAAGCGAAGCAGCATCCAACCCGCTGGCAGGATTTGGTATTGTGATCAATCTTAAATCTGATGCGTCTACAGATTCAAGTTCTATGGGTCTGACTGTTACAACTTCAGGTGCACCGATTGCCACACTTACAATAAGTGGTGGATATGGAGATGGCGTAGATGTTCCGGATCTGACTTCTCTGGATAAGACTTATGATGGTTCTGACGATGCAGCAATGACTGAATATGTAGCAAATATCAACTGGGATACTTTCCTTGCAAATATCAAGGCAGCCGGTGTTCCGGATGAACTTGCAACACAGCTTGAGACTATCCTTACCTCAGCAGTTGAAAGCATGACCGCAACAGATGAAGATCAGGATACAAGCGCAACAGACAGCAGCGTAGATGGTGAGACAGAAGCAGCAGATGATGCAGCATAAATAAAAGAGAGCCACTTGGACTCTTATGTATAAGAACAGTAAAAAGGATACCCTCAGGCAGATGCCTTAAGGATATCCTTTTTTTTGACGTCATATAAAACATATTCTGCATTACACATAACGAATGCTGCAACTGTCGGTAAAATTGCGATCCAAGATCCTTTCAGATCAAGAAGTTTGCAGGAAAGAAAAGCAATTGCAGCTCCTCCGTAAAAGCAGATCAGTACCTTTCCGAAATAGATTCCTCTTCGAAGAGATTCTGTATCTTTGCTGCACAGATATTCGGTAAATCCTGTAACACACTGACGCAGATTATTTGTAGAAAAAATACTGGAACTTGCAAAACCATCGGCACCCTTAAAAGAACACCACTGAAAAGCAGTAGCAAAAAATATCGGAAACAATGCAACAAACGGATTCATTTCCTTGGGATAAAATCCAAGGATCAGTAATACTGCTCCATCAATCAGGATGCTGAGTCTTTTTTGATTTATTTTTGATATTTTATGAGAGATTACTACAGTTGCTGCCATGGAAACAATGTAGATCACCAATGCCAGTACACGGAAAAACCACTGTTCATCCGGATGTCCCACGGCATCCATTGCAAGAGAAATCATATTTCCTGTCTGTGCAGAGCCAAATACATCATGACGGTTAAGGATTGCATAGCCACCCATAAAACCACCAATCAACGTCATCGTAAGATGCAGATGCCTTTCTAGTGTCGCTTCATCCATTTAAATCATTCCTTTTCTTAAATTCACTGGATTTATTATAATCTTGCATATATATATTGTAAAATTAATATTTTATCTATATAATATAAATCACTTTTATATATGGAGGAATTTCATGAATTACACAGACATACATACCTTTCTTACCATTGCATCCAGTCCGTCCCTTTCTAAAGCGGCTGAGAGCCTGTTTGTATCACAGCCTGCCCTCAGCCATCGTCTGTCTGCGCTGGAAGAAGAGCTCGGAACAGAACTGATCATACGCAAAAAAGGTTCCCGTACACTGGAGCTTACCGAAGCTGGACAGCGTTTTGTCCCGATTGCGCGCAAATGGGAGCAGTTATGGATTGAGACAGGAAAAATCAAATTTGAACAGCCTTCGACACAGCTTCGGATTGTGAATGTTGACAGTATGAACTTTTATTTTATGCCACAAGTCATTGGTAATTTCCTTGAGGAACATCCAAAATGTAGCCTGCATATCAATACCATGCAGTCTAATCTTTCTTATAAAGCAGTCGAAAACAAAGATGCGGATCTTGGTCTGATCACAAATCCGCATTTTTTTAAGAAAGTACAAACAATTCCTCTCTTTGAAGAGCAGCTTGTCTTTGTATGCGAAGAAGATGCGCCATACCAGGATGGAATTCTTCCTTCACAGCTTGACAGTGCGGATGAAATCTATATTCCCTGGAGCAATACCTTCCTTATGTGGCACGATTACTGGTTTGGCAATGACCCCAAAGTAAAAGTCATGCTGGACAATATGGCACTGCTCAGACAGCTTCTGGATCTGAAAAATGCATGGGCGATCATGCCGGCAACTCTTGGTCGAAAACTTGCCGAAAAAGAAAACTGCCGGATCGTTTCCATTGAAAACGGTCCGGAGTATCGTACTTGCTATGCAATTATGAATGACCAGAGAAGCGAACATCCACTGATTGACGATTTCCTGAATGAATTATTGAAGACGGTAGGTAATATCCCGGAAATCCGACTTCTCGATCTTACATTTCGTCGTAAGAATCCGTGAGATCCTCATCGCCCGAATAATCCTCGGATGAATCTTCAGAGTCAGTACCTTCTGAATCTTCGTAGGTATCGTCCCCTTCAGAATTTTCCGTAGATCCGCTTCCAATCCAGGAGCTCCGCTCCTGAATCTTCTGCAGGATACTGTCTGCTTCCTCGCCGCTGACCGGTGTCGGCTGGTAATTATTGTAGTCAGAATCGGATGAAATAGAACACGGAATGATATTTGTAACATTGTCAGCTTTTACACCATTTGAATCAATTGTAAAGGTCTGCTGAAAGATCATTGTATCCATATCACTCGGATAAGCATTTCCTCCAAAACAGAAGTTGCCGAGACTGTAAACAATGTTTTTGCCTTTGTATTCCTCAATTCCCTGAAGGACATGAGGATGGTGTCCACATACAAGATCGGCACCAAGATCAATTGCAAGATGTCCAAGCGTAGTCTGATTACTGTCCGGGACTTCTTCTTTTTCGTTTCCCCAGTGGAAGATAACAATGATCAGCTGTGCACCATCTTTTTTAACCTTTTCAATATTTTGTTTCAACTGTTCCTCTCTGCCGAGATGATCATTAAGTTCATAAATACCGACCATACCGACTTTGATACCATTTACCTCAGTGACCGCGGTTTCATCATAGCCAAAATGAATGATACCTGCTGCGTCCAGAGCACTTAAAGTATCATCAAAACTCTGGTCCCCATAATCATGACTGTGGTTATTTGCAGTATTGACTGCTTCAACAGAGCCGGCAGTAAGAATATCAGCATAAGACGCAGGCGCTTTAAATGCAAACTGCTTATCTTCACGATCCTCAGAATCCGTAAGTGTACCTTCAAAGTTTGCAATCGTAAGGTTATCCGCCTCAAAAATATTTTTTACATTTGCAAAGAAATAGTCCGGACCATTGTTATCGTAATATGCATTCAGACTGGTATCATAATCAAATTCTTCGTCAGTACCAAGTGTACAGTCACCGACAACACTGATTGTAAGTGATACCGGATCCATAGCAGGCTCTGGTGTGACGGTAAGTTTTTCTTCGGTCTGTACCTGATCTGATGAGACTGACTTCGCTTTGGTGGAAGAGCATCCTCTGATCAGAAGGAGCAGTAACACAACAACCAGAATGGCAGCAACACCAAAAATTCTGTATCGAAGCTGCTGTTGTCTGTAATATTGCGATTTTTTTAATATTTTACTCTTTTTGTGCACCTGCTTTTTATGAACCGGACGCTTTTTATGGACAGACTGTTTCATATGTTTCCCCCTTCTCCCCTGTAACATATTTTCTCGAAAAATGTCAATTTTTGTCATTTAAGAAAAGTATAAGAACTTTGGGGGATTCCGTCAATGACTTTTCAAAAAAACTAACAAAGGAGAATTTTTATGACAACATTATATATCGGAAATCATACCTCATCTTCAAAAGGCTATACAGCAATGGCAAAGCAGATGATTGCCAACGGCGGTAACACATTTGCATTTTTTACCAGAAATCCACGCGGAGGAAAAGCCAAAGCCATCGATGAAAAAGACATCCGAAACTTTCTCGAACTTACAGAATCCTGTCACTTCGGAAAGATCGTTGCACATGCGCCATACACATTAAATGCATGCGCTGCAAAAGAAAATCTCCGGGATTTTGCAAGAGAAACATTTGCAGATGACCTTCAAAGAATGGAATACACTCCGGGAAATTATTATAACTTTCATCCGGGCAGTCATGTAGGACAGGGCGCTGAGGTCGGAATTCAGAAGATAGCTGAAATTCTCAATGATGTACTTACTGAAGGACAGAGTACCACAGTTCTGCTTGAGACCATGTCCGGTAAGGGGAGTGAAGTAGGACGGAATTTTGAGGAACTCAGAAAAATTTTTGATCTTGTACACCTGAAAAATAAAATAGGTGTCTGTCTGGATACATGTCATGTATGGGATGGAGGCTATGACATTGTGAATGATCTGGATGGTGTTTTAGATGCATTTGATCATATTATAGGTCTGGACAATTTAAAGGCTGTTCATTTAAACGACAGTCTCAATGACCTTGGAAGCCACAAAGATCGCCATGCACGGATAGGAGAGGGTAAAATCGGTCTGGATGCTCTTGTACGTGTGATCTGTCATCCAAAATTAAAAGAGATTCCTTTTATCCTTGAGACACCAAACGATGATGAAGGATGGACAAAAGAAATCTCCTTATTAAGAGAAGCTTATTCAAAGTAATTATTACCAAGATACCGCATTCTTTAATTCCATATCTGTCCGAAAGGCCTCTGCATTTTCTAATGTTGTTTCTGCAATATTGGTCAGTGCTTCCTCTGTAAAAAATCCCTGATGAGAAGTCAGTGCAACATTCGGAAAAGAGAGAAGTCTTTGTACTGTAGAGGTCTTCAGGATATATTCTGACATATCTTCATAAACAAAATCTGATTCTTCTTCATACACATCCAGTCCAACCGCAAAAAACTTATGATCACGAATGCCGGCAATCAGATCTTCTGTACAGATCAGACCTCCTCTGGAAGTATTTACAAGAATGACACCGTCTTTCATATGAGAAATAGATTCCCGGTTAACTATATGATGTGTCTCCGGTGTGAGAGGACAATGCAGGCTGATCAGGTCACTGGACGAAAAAAGCTGTTCCAGTGAAACATAGAGAAGTCCTGTCTTTTCATTTGGGAACAGATCATATGCCAGAACTTTCATACCAAATCCCTGACATATCCGTGCCATTGCAAGACCGATTTTTCCTGTACCGACGATTCCGGCTGTTTTTCCGTAAAGATTTATTCCCATAAGACCATTCAACGAAAAATTATTTTCACGGCATTTAATATATGCTTTATGTGTATGACGGTTTGCTGTCAAAACAAGTGCCATTGCATGCTCGGCGACAGCTTCCGGTGAATATCTCGGTACGCGCAGCACCGAAATTCCACACTCTTTTGCTTTTGCAAGATCCACATTATTATATCCGGCACAGCGCATCAAAATCAGACGGATTCTCTGTTGATGCAGTTCTTCGATTACATCTGCGCTGAGGTCTGCATTGACAAATGCACAGATTCCGTCGTATCCTGCAGCGAGAGAAGCGGTTTCTTTATATAAGTTGGATTCAATAAATACAAATTCAATATCCGGATATTCCGGTTTCAGTTTGTCGAAAAACTGCTGGTCATAATCTTTTGCGCCATAAAATAAAATTTTCATAGATACCTCCTGAATTTTAATAAAATAGCATCCGATATTTGATTTTATTTTTAGGATGTCTTTTAAAGCAGGAGAGTATACATTTTTTCAAATATAAAACCTGCCATCACATTTCATGCAATGACAGGCTATATTTTTAACATAATAGTTTATTTGCCTAAACTATAAAGATCATTATAAAATTCCGGATAAGAAATCTTTACACAGTCCCCGTTCAGGATATCCACGGTACCGTCACAGATCGTACCTGCAACTGCAAAGGACATTGCCACACGATGATCCAGATGAGAATCAATGGTTGCACCATGCAGTGGTCTGCCGCCGTGAATGATCATCCCATCCTCAGTACCTTCAATGTCGGCACCCATACGTTTCAGGTTGTCAACCATAACTGTGATACGGTCAGATTCTTTGACTTTCAGTTCCTGGGCATCTCGAATAACCGTTGTACCATCAGCAAACGCTGCCATAACTGCGATCATCGGAATCTCATCGATCAGAGTCGGGATGATTCCGCCTTCAATTGTTGTTCCCTTCAGACTGCTGGTGCGGATAAGAAGGTCCGCTGTCGGCTCGCCCTCCATACTTTCATTAAGAAGTGTAATATCGGCGCCCATATCCATGCAGACTTTGAGGATTCCGGCCCTGGTCGGATTGATGCCCACATTTTTCAGAAGAATCTCACTGTCCGGAGTAAGAAGTCCGGCTGCTATGAAATAAGCAGCGGAGGAAATATCTCCCGGTACCTGAATCTCACGTCCGTTCAGTGTCGGTTCCGGCACGATAGAAGCAGTTGTTCCTTCAGAAGTAACTTTGGCGCCAAAATAATTCAGCATGATTTCTGTATGATTGCGGGAAAGAAACGGCTCTGTAACACTTGTAATGCCATCTGCATACATACCTGCAAGAAGTACACAGGATTTTACCTGTGCGGAAGCAACCGGTGAATCATAATGGATTCCGTGAAGCGTTTTTCCGTGAATAACAAGCGGTGCACAGCCATTGTCGCATCTGCTTACGATATCGGCACCCATAGATGTAAGCGGTGTCATGATTCTTTTCATCGGACGGGTGCGAATAGAATCATCACCATCCAGTTCTGAAGTAAATTTCTGTCCGGCAAGGATGCCGGAGATCAGACGGGTCGTAGTACCACTGTTGCCTACATCCAAAATACCGTCCGGAGCAGAAAGACCGTGAAGACCCTTACCGTGTATCAAAATCTCAGAAGCATTTCGTTCGATACCAATACCCATTTTGCGAAAGCATGCAATTGTCGACAGACAGTCAGCACCTTCCAGGAAATGTGAGATACGAGTAGTTCCTTTTGCAAGAGATCCAAACATAACAGCACGGTGGGAGATGGATTTATCTCCCGGTACCGTCAGTTCACCTCTTAAGTTGGTCTGTTTTTTGATTTCCATATGATTACCTACCGTTCATATACAATATAATTACGTTTTTTGAGAAGTGCACTGCCTTTCTGCATCGCACCCTCTTCGTAAAATTCGATTTTCAGGACACCCTGCTCAAATTCACGGTTATGAATGATGCCGATATTCTTGATGCTGATGCCTTCCATAGCAAGAATCGTTGCAATCGTTGCGATTCCACCGGCTTCATCTACAATATCGATATACAACACATAGGTCTTGTTGATCAGACCGGAGGATGTTGCATCGATCGAATCACGGTAATCTCTGGAACGGGCAAACATATCGTAAAGATTTTCTGCTTCCTGATTATCGATAGAACAACGGATCTGGATCAGCATACGGATGTACTCATCAAGTACTGTGGAAATATTTTTGTGGTTTTCCACGCAAATCTGTTCCCACATAACCGGAGAAGATGAAGCAATTCTTGTAATGTCTCGGAAACCTCCGGCAGCGATCGTTTTCATATATTCTGCTTCATTATCCAACGCATTGACCAGATTAACGAGAGAAGAAGCAATAATATGCGGAAGATGGCTGACACCTGCCGTAATAAAATCATGTTCTTCTGCAGTAAGGACCATCGGAATAGAACCAAGAGAATCGATCAGTTCTGAAAATTCCGTCAGTTTTTCCAGTGGGACTTCACCGCCCGGAGTCAGTATGTAATATGCATTCTCAAGCAGATGGTCAGAAGAATGTTCAAATCCGGACTGTTCAGAACCTGCCATCGGATGACCACCTATGAAGCAGTGTTCCATGCCAAGCTCCTCAACTGCTTTGTGGATCGGTCCTTTTACGCTGCCGGCATCAGTGATGATGCAGTCGTCAGAGATCACATCTTTTAAGTATTTCAGATATTCTATATTGTATTCTACCGGTGCGCAGAGGAAAATATAATCGCAGGTACGGTATCGCTCATCCTTTTCTTCCAGTACAGCGTCGATGGCGTTACAGCTGAGTGCTGCAGCCAGAGTTTCTTTGTGTTTTGCGTATGCCAGAATATGATAATCTGGATGAAATTTGCGGATCGTTTTTGCGATAGATCCTCCGATAAGGCCAAGCCCGATAAAACCAATGGTTTTCATGATGTTTTGTATCCTTTCCCAAGTTACATTAATAAAAACTATGTTCTTATTTTAAAAGAATATACTATAAATGTCAAATAAAGCCATAAAATCGGTAAATTCGTTAAAATTATACACAATTCGAATAAAAAATGTTGTTAAAATTATATAAAATACTTGAAAAGTGCAAGAATTTTTAGTAAAATATGAACATATTAGACAAACAGGGAGGTATTACATATGGACGTTTATAGAACTGACCGAATCCGCAATGTGGTTCTTTTAGGTCATGGGGGATCCGGAAAGACCACATTAGCAGAGGCAATGGCTTATCTGGCAGGAATGACTAACCGCCTTGGCAGAGTAGAGGATGGAAATACCGTTAGTGATTTTGATAAAGAAGAGATCAAAAGACATTTTTCTGTTTCGACTACTTTGATTCCGGTACCATGGGATAAAGTAAAAGTCAATGTACTTGACACACCGGGATATTTTGATTTTGTGGGTGAAGTAGAAGAGGCTGTCAGCGCAGCAGATGCAGCAATCATCGTTGTTTCCGGTAAAGCCGGTGTACAGGTAGGTACTCAAAAGGCATGGAACCTCTGTGAAAAATATAAACTTCCGCGTATGTTCTTCGTAACAGACATGGATGTGGATGACGTCAGCTATCGAAAAGTAGTAGAAGAACTGACCGAACTTTATGGCAAAAAAATCGCACCGCTTCATTTCCCGATCCGTGAAGACGGCAAATTTGTCGGTTACGTAAACGTTGTCAAACAGGCAGGTCGTAAATATATTGACAAAGCGGGCAAGGAACCATGTGATGTTCCGGAATACCTGAATGAATATCTGGAGAAATACCATGATATCCTTATGGAATCTGTAGCAGAGACCAGCGAAGAATTTATGGATCGTTACTTCGAAGGAGATGAGTTCTCCGTAACAGAAGTTTCCGCAGCACTTGCAACAAATGTACAGGACGCAAGCATCGTTCCGGTATGCATGGGTTCCCCGATCAATCTTCGTGGTGTATCCAACCTTCTTGATGATATCTGCGGATATTTCCCGAGTCCGGACAAACGTTCCTGCAACGGTATTTCCCAGAAGACCAATGAAATTTTTGAAGCAAATTATGATTTTGCAAAAACAAAATCTGCATATGTATGGAAGACAATCGCCGATCCGTTCCTCGGCAAGTATTCTCTCATTAAGGTTGCATCCGGTGTTATCAAATCTGATGATACTCTGCTTAACGTAGAAAAGGGTGTTGAAGAACGTCTGAACAAACTTTATGTACTTGAAGGCTCCAAACCGATCGAAGTTCCGGAACTTCATGCAGGTGATATCGGCGCGATTGCCAAACTTGCAAGCGTGCAGACCGGTGACAGCCTTGCAGCTAAATCTGCACCGGTGCTTTATCCGAAAGCAGTAATCTCTACACCATATACCTATAAGAGATACAAAGCTGTCAAGAAAGGTGACGAAGACAAGATTTCACAGTCTCTTGCAAAAATGGCAAGCGAGGATAAAACCCTCCGTGTAGTAAATGATTCAGCCAACAGACAGACACTCCTTTACGGTATGGGTGATCAGCATCTTGACATCGTAGTCAGCAAACTGAAAGAACGCTACAAAGTAGAAATCGAACTTTCCAAACCGAAGGTTGCCTTCCGCGAAACCATCCGTAAAAACTCTGACGTAGAAGGCAAACATAAGAAACAGTCCGGCGGACATGGACAGTACGGACATGTTAAGATGCGTTTTGAGCCATCCGGTGATCTGGAAACTCCATATGTATTTGAACAGGTAGTAGTTGGTGGTGCTGTACCGAAGAACTACTTCCCGGCTGTCGAGAAAGGTCTGCAGGAATGCGTTCAGAAAGGACCTCTGGCTGCATATCCGGTAGTTGGCGTAAAAGCCACTCTTTATGATGGATCTTTCCATCCGGTTGATTCTTCAGAAATGGCATTCAAGATGGCAACCATTCTTGCATTCAAGAAAGGCTTTATGGATGCATCTCCGGTACTTCTTGAGCCAATCGTATCTATGAAAATTACAGTTCCGGATAAATATACCGGTGATGTTATGGGTGACCTTAACAAACGCCGCGGCCGTGTTCTTGGTATGAACCCGGATCACGCAGGCAATACCATTATTGAAGCAGATGTACCGCAGCTTGAGATTTATGGCTATTCCACAACACTTCGTTCCATGACAGGCGGAAGCGGAGATTTCTCCTATGAATTCGCACGCTATGAGCAGGCTCCGAACGATATTCAGGCCAAAGAGATCGAAGCAAGAGCAAGCAAAGTTGATGCTGCGGAATAATCTGCATCTGTAAACTCAACTCACATAGAAAGCCCTTCACTTTAAATTGAGGTGAAGGGCTTTCCGTATATAAAAAAGATCCATCACAAAAATAAGCCGGCAATGTGTTTTTTCTTCCAATGCATACCTGGGCAAAATCTTTTGAGAAAAATATGGCATGACGCCTTGTCAGTACCGTAACAGAAGCATTGACAAACAGAACGTATTGAATTAGAATTAATTTTTAGATAACAATGTTGGAGGAATCATAGAAATGAAATACATGTTTAAAAAGATCGAGCCCAAGTGGCAGGCAAAATGGGAAGAAAGCAAAGTCTTCGAAGCCAAAGACAACAGCGACAAACCAAAATTCTATGGTCTTGTAGAATTCCCGTATCCAAGTGGTGCCGGTATGCATGTCGGTCACATCAAAGCGTACTCAAGCCTTGAGGTTATTTCACGTAAACGTCGTATGGAAGGATACAATGTACTTTTCCCGATCGGATTTGATGCATTCGGTCTTCCTACTGAGAATTATGCCGTAAAGACCGGTACACATCCACGTATTATCACTGACGAGAATATCAAGAAATTCTCCAACCAGTTAAAAAAAGTCGGCTTCTCTTTTGACTGGAACCGTGTCATCGATACTACTGACGAAGATTACTACAAATGGACACAGTGGATCTTCCTCAAAATGTTCGAAAAAGGTCTTGTATTCAGAGACAGAACTCTCGTAAACTATTGCCCGCACTGTAAGGTTGTACTTTCCAATGAAGACAGCCAGGGCGGTAAATGTGATATCTGTCACAGCGAAGTTGTACAGAAATCCAAAGACGTATGGTATCTGCGTATCACCCAGTATGCTGATAAGCTTCTGGAAGGTCTGAAAGATGTTGATTATCCGGACAATGTAAAACAGCAGCAGATTCACTGGATTGGCAAATCAAAGGGTGCATTCGTAAACTTTGACATTGATGGCATTGATGAAAAACTTGAAATCTATACAACCAGACCGGATACCCTGTTCGGTGTTACTTTTATGGTAATCGCTCCGGAACATCCGATCATCGACAAATACAAAGACAAAGTCGCTAACATGGACGAGATCACTGCATATCGTAATGAATGTGCAAAGAAAACCGAGTTCGAGAGAACACAGCTTGTCAAAGACAAGACCGGTGTGCGTATTCAGGGACTGGAAGGTATCAACCCTGTCAACGGTAAGAAGATTCCGATCTACATTGCAGATTATGTAATGATGGGCTATGGTACAGGCGCAATCATGGCAGTTCCGGCACATGATCAGCGTGACTATGATTTCGCAAAAAAATTCGGTATTGATATTATCGAAGTTATCAAAGGTGGCGATATTTCCAAAGAAGCTTATACTGGTGACGGAGAAATGGTCAACTCTGAATTTCTTAACGGCTATACAAATAAAAAGGATTCTATCGAGCGTATGCTTGAAGAACTCGAGAAGAAAGGTATCGGTAAAGCCGGTGTTCAGTACAAGATGAAAGACTGGGCATTCAACCGTCAGAGATACTGGGGCGAGCCTATTCCGCTTATCCATTGCCCGAAATGTGGTGTTGTAGCTGTTCCGGAAGAAGAACTTCCGCTTCGTTTGCCGGATGTCAAAGATTTTGAACCGGGTGAAGACGGACAGTCACCACTTGCCAAAATCGATTCCTTCGTAAACTGTACTTGCCCGAAATGTGGTGCGCCGGCAAAACGTGAAACAGATACCATGCCTCAGTGGGCCGGCTCTTCCTGGTATTTCTTAAGATACACTGATCCGCACAACACACAGGCCCTGGCTGATATGGACAAACTCAAATACTGGATGCCTGTTGACTGGTACAACGGTGGTATGGAACACGTTACCAGACATATGATCTATTCCAGATTCTGGCATCATTTCCTGTATGATCTCGGTGTTGTCAATACTCCGGAGCCATACGCAAAACGTTCTATCCAGGGACTGATCCTCGGACCGGACGGAGACAAGATGAGCAAATCCAAAGGAAACGTTGTCGATCCGCTTGACATTGTAGAAGAGTACGGTGCAGATACCCTTCGTACTTATGTATTATTTATGGGTGATTATGGCGCAGCAACTCCGTGGAGTGACAGTTCTGTAAAGGGCTGTAAGAAATTCCTTGACCGTGTTGCAGGTCTGACCGATATCCTTTCCGAAGAACCTGTTTCCGACGAACTGGAGATGAAGATCCACCGTACCATCAAGAAAGTTTCTTCCGACATTGAAAATCTGAAATTCAACACTGCAATCGCAAGTCTCATGACTCTGATCAATGAGATCACTGCAGAGGGTCATATCGGCAAAGAAGATTTAGGCATCTTTATCAAGCTTTTAAGCCCATTTGCTCCGCATCTCTGCGAAGAAATCTGGGAATTCCTCGGTGGAGAAGGACTGCTTGCAGTTGCTCCATGGCCGGTATACGATGAAGGCAAGACTGTTGCCAAGACTGTTGAAATCGGTGTTCAGGTTAATGGCAAAGTAAGAGGAACTATCGTAATCCCGAACGGTTGCGAGAAAGAAAAAGCATTCGAGATTGCCAAAGCAGATGAGAGAATTGCTTCCTTCCTGGACGGCAAAAATCTGATCAAAGAAATCTATGTTCCGAACAAGATTATCAACTTTGTTGCAAAATAAGAATTGAATACATGTAATGAGTCAAAGTCAGACTTATGTATAAGAAAGGCCCTCCAGTTAAGACTGGGGGGCTTCTTTGATGTCTGAGATATCAGGTGCGGCCATAAGAGAGTAGTTTGTATAATAGACTACAAATCCCGGTTTGGCGCCGCCTGGTTTTTTGACGTGTTTTTTCTGAATATAATCAATCTCTACTTTAGGAGCGGTTCTGCCTTTTGAATAGTAGGCAGCAAGACGTCCGGCCTCCTCGAAGGTACGGTCCGGAAGTTCTCCGTCCGGAGTCTTCACAACAACATGGGATCCTGCCATTTTTTTTGCATGGAACCACCAGTCATTGCCGGTTGCCATTTTAAAGGTCAGCTCGTCATTCTGGTAATTATTTTTTCCTACAAAGATATCAAATCCATCACTGGAAATATAATGGAACGGTTTTGATTTTGTCTGTGCTTTCTGGCCTTTTTTATTTGTATAATGTTTCTTTATATAGCCATACTCGGTCAGTTCTTCTTTGATCTGGCTGAGATCACTCTCTGCACGCGCAATATCAAGCGCATTTGATACAGATTCCAGATGTTCGATTTCAGATTCTGTATCCGCAATCTGCTCTGTCAGCGCCTCTTCGGTACGTTTCAGCTTACCGTAGCGGTCAAAATATTTCTTCGCATTTTCTCCCGGTGTCATCGTCGGATCCAGAGGAATCGTAACTTCTTCATTCGTATAATAATTAAGAGCCTTAAAAGATTTGCAGCCGTCCTCCAGCCCATAACCATATGTATTGATCAGTTCTCCATAAACTTTATATTTCTCCTTTTTGGCAGTATCTTTCATCTGTTTCTGTTGAAGAACAAGCTTCTTGCGGTTTCGCTCAAGAGCAGTCTGTACGATTCTTCGAAGATCAGAAGATTTCTGACGGATTCTTGTCAGGATTTCCTTCGACGCATAGTAAGTTTCCAACATTTCCGAAACAGATTCAAATGTCTGACAGTGATATTCCGGACCATACTGGGTGAGTGGAAGAACAGCATATTCTACCGGTTCATCATCCCTGTAAATAATGCTCGGAGTAAAATCTTTCTCCTGCACCTGTTCAATCAGTCGATGGAACGTATAATAAAGATGTGTTGCCTCATTTTCGTCAAGGGACTGTGCCGAATCACTTCCGTCAATGGAAGCGCGATAGCAGATTTCTTCCGCAATCAGAGGACTGATTCCAGTCAGTGTTGTATAGATTGCCTTTGCAATGTTACACGGCTTTTTACATACAGATTCTTTAAAAGCTTCTTCTGTAATCGTCAGCGGATCCTGTTTTTCCTGTGTCTGCGGAAGAAAATAATCTCTTCCCGGAAGGACTTCCCTGACAGAACTCATATGGGAAGAAACATGCCTGATGCTGTCAAGGATCATCCTGTTCTCATCACAGAAGATGATGTTGCTGTATTTTCCCATCAGTTCAACAATCAGATATTTTTTACATGGATCGCCCAGTTCGTTTAAATGTTCCAGTTCAAACTCTATCACACGTTCCAGTCCCGGCTGTACGATATTTCCGATCCTTGCACTTCCCAGATGCTTGCGGAGCAGCATGCAGAAGTTTGGCGCAGTCAGGGGACTTGGTTTGTTTTTGCCCGTAAAATAGATCAGCGGGAGAGAAGGACTTGCGGAAATAAATAACCTGCACTGTCCGTTTGCTCCCTTTCCGGTAATCATCAGGGCATCCGCCTCCGGCTGTGCAATTTTGTTAAAACGGCCGTTATCCAGATTTTTATGTAATTCCTGTACCATTGCAGCAATGGTGATGCCATCAAATGCCATTTTATTTCTCCTTTAGTACGTATCAGATGCTGTGAAATCCCTTACCGATGATTTCGCTTGTATTAGAAATCAGCATAAATGCACTCGGCTGGTTTTCTTTAATAAAGTTACGAAGACGTACTGCCTGAGGACGGCTGAGTACGGTAAATACGATATATTTGTCTTTTCCTGAAAAAGCTCCCTGAGCATGAACGACCGTTGCGCTTCGGTTCAGCTCATGTACAAGAAAGTCGCAAATCGGTTCCGGCTCATCACAGACAACATTGAAATATTTCGAAAGATTAAATCCCTCAATAAAGTTGTCAATCATAAAAGAGCGGATTGTAAGACCGAGGAAAGAATACAGTCCGGTTTTAATATCAAAAACAAAACATCCTGCAACAGTGATCATAATATCCGTCACAAGAAGTGCCTTCCCGATATCAAAACTGCTGTATCTCTTAAGGATCATTGCAATGATGTCCGTACCGCCGCTTGATGAACCGATATTAAACAGAATCGCAGATCCAAGTGCCGGAAGTGCAATCGCAAAACAGAGTTCCAGCATGGTCTGATCTGTCAGCGGATGATCCATCGGACAGACACGTTCCAGTGTAGAAAGTGCAACCGAAAGAAGAATGCTGCAATATGCTGTCTTTGCGGCAAATTTTTTACCCAGTACCACAAATCCGAGTACAAGGAGCAGCATATTTACAATGAAGGAAAAATCACTGGCAGAAATAGATGTCTTATCTGCAACCAGAACCGCAAGACCGGTAATTCCCCCAAATGTAAAGTTATTTGTAAATTTGAAAAAGTATGTTCCGACTGCCATGATCAGCGTACTGACAGTCAGAAGCGAAAAATGTTTTAATTTTTCTTTCATTTTATATGCAATTCCCTTCTGAATGATTCGCTGATATTGTACCTCGTGACAAGGCAATGTGTCAATGTAACCATTTAGCAGAACAAAGTATATTCATACAAAAAAAACAACTCCAGGTCAGAAAAAGAAATTGACTACCTTTTTAGAATGCTCTATAATAAATCTGTATGTAGAAAATGAGACTTGCAAAGAGAGAAAACTTATGATAAAAAGTATGACAGGCTTCGGCCATGCAGAAAAAGTGACAGAGCAGTGCCGTATCACGGTAGAAATGAAATCTGTCAATCACAGATACCTGGATCTGCATATTAAAATGCCACGGCGTTTCAATATGCTGGAGGGTCAGGTGCGTAATCTTATGAAGCAATATATGCAGCGCGGTAAGGTAGATGTATTCATTACTTATGAAAATTATACTTCAAATGATTATACACTCAAATACAACAACGAACTTGCTGCAGAATATCTTTCTTATCTGAATCAGATGGCAGAAGAGTTTCATCTGGAAAACGATGTCCGCGTGACTACCTTATCCAGATATCCGGAAGTTCTGACCATGGAAGAACAGTCTGTGGATGAAGAGCAGTTATGGAAACTTCTCGAAGAACCTCTTAAAGAAGCTTGTGTTCGATTTGTTGAGGCCCGTACCAGAGAAGGACAGCATCTGAAAGAAGATCTTCTTGACAAACTTGCCGGCCTGGACGAAAAGGTAGATCGCGTAGAAGAACGCTCTCCGAAAGTTGTTCAGGAATACCGTGAGAAACTGGAACAGAAGGTACACGAACTTCTTGAGGATTCGCAGATTGACGACAGCCGCATCGCGGCGGAAGTTGTTCTTTTCTCTGACAAGATTTGTAATGACGAAGAAACTGTCCGTCTGCACAGTCATATTCATGGAATGCAGAAGATCCTCGAAGAAAAAGAAGGCGTCGGACGTAAGATGGATTTTATGGCTCAGGAAATGAACCGCGAAGCCAATACAATCCTTTCCAAATCCAGTGACCTTGAAGTTTCGGATATTGCAATCGATCTGAAAACAGAAATCGAAAAGATCCGCGAACAGATTCAGAATATAGAATAACGGAGGCAGGGAAGTTTTGGCTAAACTGATCAACATCGGATTTGGAAATGTCGTAAATTCACGCAAGATCGTTGCGGTCGTAAGTCCGGATGCTGCACCGGTAAAGCGGATGATCCAGAGTATCAAGGGCACACGTGAACTGATCGATGCAACACAGGGTCGCAAGACAAAAGCGGTTATCGTGACTTCCGATGATTACCTTGTCCTTTCTGCATTACAGCCTGAAACAATTGCCAGACGTTTTGCAGAAGCATATGATTACGAAGAAAAGGAAGATGAGCATGAGTAAGGGTGTTTTAACAGTTGTTTCCGGCTTTTCAGGAGCCGGCAAAGGTACCGTCATGAAACGTCTTATACAAAAATATGACGATTATGCATTGTCAATCTCTGTCACTACAAGAAAGCCCCGTGAAGGAGAACGGGATGGTATCGAATACTTCTTTAAAACCAAAGAAGAAGTAGAAACCATGATCGAGAATGATGAATTTCTTGAGTATGCCAGATATGTAGACAATTATTATGGTACCCCGCGTTTTTATGTAGAAGAAATGCTTGCCAAAGGCAAAAATGTGATTCTTGAAATTGAAATTCAGGGAGCTATGCAGATCAAAGCCAAAAATCCGGAGGCTGTTCTGGTATTTGTTACACCACCGAGTTTCGAAGAACTCCGTAATCGTCTTGTAGGGCGCGGTACAGAAACTGCCGACGTGATTGAATCACGTCTCAGACGTGCATCAGAAGAAGCTGAAGGAATGCCTTCTTATGATTATATTTTGGTCAACGATCAGGTAGAGGACTGTGTAGACCGTCTTCACCAGATTATTTTAAGCGAACGTGCAAAGGCACAGCGCAATGAAGAATTCATCAACACGATCCGGCAGGAAGCGCGGATCTTTATGAAAGGAGATAAATAATATGTTACATCCATCATATTCAGAACTTATTCAGGCAATTAACCATAACGCAGAGGAAGACGACAACACAATGATGCTGAACAGCCGTTATTCTCTGGTACTTGCAACCAGCAAGAGAGCAAGACAGCTTATTGCAGGTGCAGAACCGCTCGTACCAAACGCAGCTGACAAGAAGCCTCTTTCTGTTGCTATCGACGAACTTTACAAAGGTGAAGTTAAAATCGTAGCTGCTGAAAGCGATGAAGAAACAACTGCTCCGGCAACAGAAGAAGCATCGGAAACAGTTTCCGCACCGGAAGAAGATAACGAGTAAAGTTTGTCCAGTATTTATATCAGTTAAAAACCATGATCAGAAGGCAGTTGTCTTCTGATTATGTATTGTCAGGAGATTTTATGAAAATATTATTTATATCACTGGGGTGTGATAAAAACCTTTCTGATTCTGAAGAAATGCTCGGACTGCTCACAGCAAACGGGCATGAAATCGTCGATTCAGAAGAGGAAGCCGATGTCATTGTCATTAACACATGCTGTTTTATTCATGACGCAAAAGAAGAGAGTGTCAACACCATCCTTGAGATGGCAGAATATAAAAAATCCGGAACCTGTAAGGCTCTGATCGTGACAGGATGTATGGCACAGCGATACAAAGAGGAAATCACACAGGAGATTCCGGAAGTTGATGCCGTACTTGGAACAACATCTTACGGAGATATCGTCAAAGCTTTAAATGAAGTACAGGCAGGAAATGTTTTTCAGGAATTCCGCGATATCAATGAACTTCCAGAAGACTGTGGCCGCAGAGTTATCACCACCGGAGGACATTTCGGATACCTCAAGATTGCCGAAGGCTGTGATAAGCACTGTACTTACTGTATCATTCCATCTCTCCGTGGTAAATTTCGCAGCGTACCGGAAGAACGCCTTCTGAAACAGGCCGAGTATATGGCATCGCAGGGTGTTAAGGAACTGATCCTGGTCGCACAGGAAACCACCGTATACGGTACGGATCTTTACGGCAAAAAAACTCTGCATCTTCTTCTTAAGAAGCTCTGTCAGATCAGGGGAATCCGCTGGATCCGTGTGCTTTACTGCTATCCGGAAGAGATTTACGACGAGCTGATCCAGGTTATGAAAGAAGAACCTAAGATCTGTCATTATCTGGATCTTCCGATTCAGCATGCAAGTGACAAAATTCTTCGTCGCATGGGACGCCGCACATCCAAACAGCAGCTTATTGATATCATCACCAAACTTCGCTGTGAAATTCCGGACATTGTGCTCCGCACTTCTCTGATCACCGGGTTCCCGGGTGAGACAGAAGAAGATCATCAGGAACTTATGGAATTTGTTGATGAGATGGAATTTGACCGTCTGGGTGTATTTACGTACTCCCCGGAGGAAGGCACACCTGCCGAGACTATGGAAGGTCAGGTCCCTGAAGAAGTAAAAGAAGCACGCCGCGATGAGATCATGGAGCTTCAGCAGGAAATTTCCCTTGATAAAGGAAATGACCGTATCGGACAGGAAGTCCTGGTCATGATTGAAGGAAAGGTTTCCGGTGAAAGTGCTTATATTGGCCGCACCTACGGAGATGCACCGAAAGTAGACGGATATATCTTTGTACAGACAGGAGAATTGCTTGTTACCGGTGATTTTGCAAAAGTAACCGTTACAGGCGCTTTGGAATATGATTTGATAGGAGAGTTGACTGATGAATACACCAAATAAACTTACAGTTGCCAGAATGATTATCGTTCCGTTCCTTGTTGTTTTTCTTCTTACCGGATGGGGCGGTGATGCAAACCGTTATATCTCACTTGCCTTATTTGTAGTTGCCAGTGTTACCGACTGGTTTGATGGATATCTGGCCCGCAAAAATAATCTTGTTACAAACTTTGGTAAATTTATGGACCCACTCGCTGACAAACTTCTTGTTTGCTCTGCGATGATCTGCATGATCGAACTTAACCGCCTGCCGGCATGGTTCGTAATCATCATTATCGGCCGTGAATTTATTATCAGCGGATTTCGTCTGATTGCAGCCGAAAACGGCATTGTAATTGCAGCAAACTACTGGGGCAAGTTCAAAACCGCTTCCCAGATGATTATGATAATTTTGCTGATTCTCCACTTTGACGGAATCTTTGTTACACTGGAACAGCTTTTTATCTGGTTGTCCCTCGCACTGACCATTATTTCACTGATCACATATATCTGGCAGAATAAATCTGTTCTTTCCATGCAGGAGTAATCCAGTGGGAGAGCTGTTGACTAAAGATCCTATCAGTGTATCATTCGCATAAGGTTGACGATTTTGTCAATTTTGGCGGCTTCCTGTGGGGATTTTCCGGCCTTCATCACTTCAAGAACAGCTGAGATTTCATTCTGTGAGAAATTGAGTCCGTTCTTTTTCCCGGAAGCGGCAGCACTCATAAGAAAGGGCAACATATCGGAAGCGGATTTTCCGCTTCCTTTTTCTGCGAGTTTTTGAAGCATATCCAGTTTTCCGGCATCAATATTTTTGAGTTTTGGATCCATCTTCCAGTCTTCATTTCTGTTTTCGTCCATGTTTTACCTTTCTATCATTTATGATCATTTTACTTCTTATATAGTTCCTGTTTTATTCATTGATTGTCTTTAATAACTGTATCATCACAAGTATATCTTTGATCTGGTCAAGCTGATGACGGCTTTTTCCATAACTGAATTTCCGAATATCCTCCAGCATCTCCAGGGGATCCGTTTCTCCTTTCAGACTGCAGATCTGCACGTCATTTTGCCCTCCACGAAACAGTGCAACTGTATTCTGGAATTCCATAAGCTTGGCATACAATGCAAGAAACTGCTGATTTCCGGAGGAAGTATATGGTATCAATGCTTTCAGCATTTGAGACTGTTCACTGCATACAAGCTGATCCAGTGCAGTCTGAGATATTACATCCGGCTCCATTTCCATCAAGTGCCTCCTTTTTTCAAAACTATATGCTTTTGCTTATTATTTTATGTCCGGTTACACCGTTTTGACATATGATAAATTAGACTTCCTTTAGAAAGGCAGACAGATATGAATATTTCAAAAAATGAACAGCTTGTTGTAGATGGCAATTCTTTTTATGAAATAGATCTGCAGTGCGTGCAGAAGAAACAAAGTCAAAAACACATAAGAAGGAACGAGCATCAAGAACAAAGCAGACAACCACAATCAGCAGATGCGCCACCCACGGCTCCTCGATATACAATGCAAAAAAGGCAGAGGGATTAACCTCTGCCCATCATCGGACATCAGCAGCCACAGCCGTTGTTTCCGCATCCACATCCGCCACTGCAGAGCAGGAGCAATACGATGATGATCCAGCAGGAATCATTGCCGTATCCGCAGTTGTTACTGCAACCGCATCCATTGTTTCCACAGAGACACATCAGGCAGATGATCCAAAGAATACAGCTGCAGGAATTATCTCCGAAAAGGCTGGTTCCATTGCCGCATCCACAGTTGTTGTTGCAACCGCATCCGTCATTGCCGCATCCGCAGTTTGTAGCAGCTAAATCACTCATGGTAAAATCCTCCAGATTTTGTTCACACTTCATATTATGAAGGGAGCCTTTCATGTGTGACTGTCTTTTCCTTCAAATGCTAAAATCACCCTTGACAAACATTTTTTCACTTTGTATACTTTTATAAGTATATTACATCGGCTTTGAAGGGAAGAAGTAACATAAGGAAGACACACAGAGAGTTGCCGGACGGTGAGAGGCGCGTGCAGAACTTTTGTGAATACATCCCGGAGCTTCGCACCGAATTTTTTCAGTAGGCTGCGACGGATCGGCACTCGTTATCGTGCTCAATGAGGTGGGAATTTTTTCCTGCGAATTTAGGTGGTATCACGGGACCCGGTTCTCGTCCTAAACGGACAGGAACCGGGCTTTTTATACAGGAGGAATTGAATTATGACAGTATGGGAAGAACTGAAGGCGAGAGGCCTGATTGCCCAGGTAACAGACGAAGATGAGATCAAAGAAATGGTAAACAACGGTAAAGCTACTTTCTATATCGGCTTTGACCCTACCGCAGACAGCCTTCATGTAGGACATTTCATGGCACTCTGCCTGATGAAACGTCTGCAGATGGCAGGCAACCGCCCGATTGCACTGCTCGGCGGCGGTACCGGTATGATCGGTGATCCGTCTGGAAGAACAGATATGCGTCAGATGATGACCAAAGAAACCATCCAGCACAATATTGACTGCTTCAAGAAACAGATGTCCCGTTTCATCGATTTTTCCGATGGTAAAGCACTGATGGTCAACAATGCAGACTGGCTTCTGAATCTTAATTATGTAGATCTGCTTCGCGATGTAGGCGCGCATTTTTCAGTAAACCGTATGCTGACAGCCGAATGCTACAAACAGCGTATGGAAAGAGGATTAAGCTTCCTTGAATTTAACTACATGATCATGCAGAGTTATGACTTCTATATGTTATACCAGAAATACGGTTGCAATATGCAGTTTGGTGGTGATGACCAGTGGAGCAATATGCTCGGTGGTACAGAACTGATCCGTCGTAAGCTCGGCAAAGATGCATATGCAATGACTATTACCCTTCTTCTGAATTCCGAAGGCAAGAAGATGGGCAAGACACAGTCCGGTGCTGTATGGCTGGATCCGAATAAGACTTCTCCGTTTGATTTCTATCAGTACTGGAGAAATGTGGATGATGCAGATGTCATCAAATGCATGCGTCTTCTTACATTCCTTCCGCTTGAGCAGATTGATGAAATGGCAACATGGGAAGGCAGCCAGTTAAACAAAGCCAAAGAAATCCTTGCTTACGAACTGACCAATCTTGTTCATGGCGAAGAAGAAGCAAAGAAAGCGCAGGAAGGTGCAAGAGCGTTGTTCTCCGGTGGAGCCGACACAGCACATATGCCCAGCACAGAGCTTACAGATGAGGATTTTACAGAAGATGATACGATTGATCTGATCACTATGCTGATCAAAGCAGGTCTTGTTCCGACACGTTCTGAGGGACGTCGTGCGATTGAGCAGGGTGGTGTTTCCATCGATGGTGAGAAGATTACCGACATCAAACATACTGTAGCAAAGGACAGCCTTACAGGTGATGGTGTTGTCCTCAAACGAGGCAAAAAGAAATTCAACAAAGTTTTTGTTAAATAAGTATTTGTTATAGAATACTTTTAGGAGGAAATAATCATGAAGAAATACGGAGTAAACGAACTTCGTCAGATGTTCCTTGATTTCATGGAGAGTAAAGGACATCTCGTAATGAAAAGCTTCTCTCTGGTACCACAGGGAGATAAGAGCCTTCTGCTGATCAACGCAGGTATGGCTCCGCTGAAACCATATTTTACAGGTGCAGAGATTCCGCCAAGAACAAGAGTCACCACATGCCAGAAGTGCATCCGTACCGGTGACATCGAAAACGTCGGTAAAACCGCACGTCATGGTACATTCTTTGAAATGCTCGGTAACTTCTCTTTTGGTGATTACTTTAAGACTGAAGCGATCCACTGGTCCTGGGAATTCCTGACAGAAGTAGTTGGTCTCGATGCTGACAGACTGTATCCTTCTGTATACGAGGATGATGACGAAGCATTCGACATCTGGAACAAAGAAGTCGGCATCCCGGCTGAGCGAATCTTCCGTTTCGGCAAAGAAGACAATTTCTGGGAGCATGGCGCAGGTCCTTGCGGTCCATGCTCTGAGATTTATTATGACCGTGGAGAAAAATACGGATGCGGTAAACCAGGCTGTACAGTAGGCTGTGACTGTGACCGTTACATGGAAGTATGGAACAACGTATTTACCCAGTTTGAAAACGACGGAAATGGCAACTATACCACACTGAAACAGAAAAATATCGATACAGGTATGGGTCTGGAGCGTCTGGCAGTTATTGTTCAGGACGTTGATTCTATCTTTGACGTAGATACAATCTGTGCCCTTCGTAACCTTGTCTGTGAAATTTCCGGCAAGGAATACGAAAAGAATTATCAGGATGACGTATCCATCCGTCTGATCACAGACCATATCCGTTCCGCTACATTTATGATCTCCGATGGTATCATGCCAACCAATGAAGGTCGTGGATATGTACTCCGCCGTCTGATCCGCCGTGCAGCACGTCATGGACGTCTTCTGGGAATCAAGGGACCTTTCCTTGCAAAACTCAGTGAGGAAGTAATCAACGGATCCAAAGCCGGCTATCCGGAGCTGGAAGAAAAGAAAGAATTCATCTTCAAAGTCCTGACTAACGAAGAGAATCAGTTTAACAAAACAATTGATCAGGGTCTTCGCATCCTTGGTGACATGGAAGAAGAGATGAAAGCAGCCGGAGAAAAAACTCTTTCCGGTGAAAATGCATTCAAACTTTATGATACTTACGGATTCCCGCTTGATCTCACTAAAGAGATTCTTGAAGAAAAGGGATATACCATTGATGAAGATGGTTTCCAGAAAGCAATGGAAGAGCAGAGAGTCAAAGCGCGTACTTCTCGTGAAGTAACTAACTACATGGGTGCAGATGCTACTGTATATGATGAGATTGATGTCAACGTAACTACAGAATTCGAAGGATATGATCACCTTACCTACGATTCAGAGATTACTGTTCTTACCACAGAAAAAGAAATCGTTACCTCACTAATGGAAGGTCAGAAGGGAACTGTATTCGTAAAAGAAACACCATTCTATGCTACCATGGGCGGTCAGGAAGGTGACTGTGGTGTGATTGAGACTGCAAACGGCAAATTTGTAGTAGAAGATACAATCAAACTTCGCGGCGGCAAATTCGGTCATGTCGGATATATGGAATCCGGAATGCTCTCCACAGGAGAAACCGTTTCCCTTAAAGTCAATGAGCAGGCCCGTCGTGATACAGAGAAGAACCACAGCGCGACACATCTTCTCCAGAAGGCGCTCAAAACTGTCCTTGGCTCTCATGTAGAACAGAAAGGTTCTCTGGTAACACCGGACAGACTTCGTTTTGACTTTGCACATTTTCAGGCAATGACTCCTGATGAAATTGCAGAAGCAGAAGCTCTTGTAAACAAAGAGATCCAGGCAGCTCTCCCTGTTGAGACAAACATTATGGATATCGAAGAAGCCAAAAAATCCGGTGCTATGGCACTGTTCGGTGAGAAATATGACCAGAAGGTACGTGTTGTATCCATGGGAGACTTCTCCAGAGAGCTTTGCGGTGGTACACATGTAAAAAATACAAGCTCCATCATGCTCTTCAAAATCGTATCTGAGGCTGGTGTTGCAGCCGGTGTACGTCGTATCGAAGCACTGACAGGTAACGGTGTTATCGAATACTATAAGAAACAGGAAGCCATGCTCCATGAAGCGGCCAAAGCCCTCAAGGCACAGCCGGCAGAAGTTGCAGAAAAAATTGCACATCTTCAGGCAGATGTCAAAGCTCTCCAGAGTGAAAACGAATCCCTCAAAAGTAAACTTGCTCAGGGATCTCTCGGCGATGTCATGAACCAGATCGTAGATGTCAAAGGAGTAAAACTCCTCGCATCCAGGGTAGAAGGCATTGACATGAACGGACTTCGTGATCTCGGTGATCAGCTCAAAGAAAAGATCGGAGAAGGTGTTGTTGTCCTCGCAGCTGTAAACGGAGGTAAAGTAAATCTTCTTGCAATGGCTACTGATGCAGCACAGAAAGCCGGAGCACATGCCGGTAACCTGATTAAAGGTGTTGCGGCAATCGTAGGCGGTGGCGGCGGCGGTCGTCCGAACATGGCACAGGCCGGCGGTAAAAATCCTGAAAAAGCTCAGGAAGCAATCGACGCAGCAGCCGGAATTCTGGAACAGCAGATTCACTAAAAATCATGCATTTTTCGGCAAAATAATTTTTTCCTAAATTTAGCCAAAAAATGTTGACGAATGTCACAGCTATGTTATATAATAACACTCGTGCAAGAAAAATACCCAGACAGTTGTATTTTAGCACAATCTACAACTGGAGGGAGGTTAGGTGTGAGTCTATGTCAAACGTTATCGTAAAAGAAAACGAGACTTTAGATAGCGCTCTTCGCAGATTCAAGAGAAGCTGTGCAAAAGCAGGTATCCAGCAGGAAATCCGCAAGAGAGAGCATTACGAGAAACCAAGCGTTCGTCGTAAGAAAAAATCTGAAGCCGCAAGAAAACGTAAATATAATTAATTGTGCGCAAAAATCCCTGACGACAATTCCGTCAGGGATTTTTAAGATTATCAATCGTCACCTATTTAACAATACTGTATAAGTAAACTAAAGGGAATTATATGCATCGAATTATTCATACCTTCAAGAAAATTTTACAGTTATTATTCAATCGAATTTTCTATGTTGCCGTCGCCCTGATGCTTCAGCTCGCATGGCTGATGATCACCGTCTGGAGACTGGCAGCATATTCTAAATATATTTCAAACGCGATTGCTATCATCAGTGTTTTAGTTGTGCTCTGGATCGTAAACAAAAAAATCAATCCGTCCTACAAACTCGGATGGACGATCCTGATTCTCGTTTCCCCTGTTTTCGGCGTTATGCTGTATCTTCTGTTTGGTAAATCACGAATCGCTCAGGCAATTCAGAATAAATATGCTCAGGTACAGAAAGAAAGCATTCCGTTTATGGAGTCTAAAAAAGAAACAATCAGACATCTGGAAGCTGATTCACTGTCTGCTGCAGTACAGTCCAACTACATTCTCCGATATTCCAGTTTTCCGGTACACGAAAATACCACCGCAGAGTATTTTCAGGTGGGAGATGATATGTTTCCTGTTCTTGTCCGCGAACTTGAACAGGCACAGCATTATATTTATATTGAATACTTCATCATCAACGATGGCGTGATGTGGCGTACGATTCTTGATATATTGGAACGCAAGGCATCAGAAGGAGTTGATGTCCGTCTGATTTATGACGGTTTCGGCTGTCTGACTACTTTACCATATCATTACGACCGTTTTCTGAAAGAAAAAGGCATTCAGTGTCGGATATTTAATCCATTCCGCCCTCTGCTCAATATCGTACAGAATAACCGTGATCACCGCAAGATCTGCGTCATTGATGGACATACCGGTTTTACCGGCGGAATCAACCTTGCCGATGAATATATTAATCAGAAGAAGCGTTTCGGTCACTGGAAAGATACTGCCGTCATGTTAAAGGGAGAGGCTGTCTGGAATATGACTGTCATGTTTCTGCATATGTGGAATGTGATCAACAATTCCAGCGAACCGATTGACCATGAAATACACATGCCGCACAGGTTTCATCAGGAGCCATTTGCAGGCAATGGATTTGTGCAGCCATACAGTGATACCCCTCTGGATGGAGAAATCGTAGGTGAGAATGTTTATCTGAACATCATTAACCGTGCACGTAAATATGTCTATATCTGTACCCCTTACCTGATTATTGATAATGAAATGATGACAGCGCTCTGCCTTGCTGCCAAAAGCGGCGTGGATGTCCGCATTATGACACCTGGAATTCCTGATAAGAAGATGGTCTTTTTACTCACGCAGTCTTATTATGAGCAGCTTCTGGAAGCAGGCGTCCGCATCTATGAATACCAGCCTGGTTTTCTGCATGCAAAATCTTTTGTGTGTGACGATGAGATAGCAGTCGTAGGAACAATCAACCTGGATTACCGAAGCCTGTATCTCCATTTCGAAAATGGGGTATGGTTCTATAAGAACAAAGTCATTCAGGATATCCTTGATGATTTTAACCAGACTTTAAAATACTGTGATCCGGTCAGCATTGACTTCTGTAAGAACAGAAATATTGTTGTCCGGGCATTTCAGAGCATCTTACGGCTTTTTGCCCCTTTACTCTGATCAGTCAGGAAATAATTGCAGAACATTTTTCATGAAGTATATTTCTCATGGAAGATGTTCTGTTTTTGTTTATTCATCCCTATATAAAAGGCATATTTTTTATAAGCTGTCCCTACAATAATAACAAGCAGAATTTTGTGAGGTCACTATGAAAAGAAAACAACTGCGGATCACAGGATTTTTATTGACTATCTGTATGATTCTGGGAACAATATTTCCCGTCTTAGCAGAAGCCGAAAATACTTCCCTTGAAATTTCAGCAGCCAGCGGAATTCTGATGGAAGTCGAAACAGGCAAAATCCTTTATGAAAAGGACAGTAATACCAGAAGAAGTCCGGCGAGCGTCACAAAAGTCATGACGTTACTTCTGATTTTTGAACAACTCGAATCCGGAAAATTGTCTCTGGACGATATAGTCACCACAAGCGCACATGCAAAATCTATGGGTGGATCACAGGTCTTTCTTGAAGAGGGCGAACAGCAAAACGTTGAGACCATGATCAAATGCATTGTCATTGCTTCCGGGAATGATGCCAGTGTTGCAATGGCAGAACATATTGCAGGGAGTGAGCAGAGCTTTGTGGACCGAATGAATCAGCGCGCTTTGGAACTTGGTATGAAAAACACACATTTTGTCGACTGTTGTGGTCTGACTGATTCTGATGCCCATTATACAACAGCCTATGATATTGCGCTTATGAGCCGAGAACTGATTCGAAATCATCCTCAGATTTTTGAATATTCCTCAATCTGGATGGAGAACATCACCCACGTTACTGCACAGGGAACAAAGGAATTCGGTTTGACAAATACCAATCGTCTGATACGTACATATCCGGGGTGCAAAGGACTTAAAACAGGCAGCACCAGCAAAGCGAAATTCTGTCTTTCAGCAGTAGCAGAGCGTGACGGACTTTCCATTCTCTCAGTCGTAATGGCCGCCCCGGATTACAAAGCACGTTTAAAAGATGCCTCCGTTCTTCTGGATTACGGTTTTGCCCGCTGCAGTCTGTATATTGATGAAAACCCTGAGCCACTCCCTGAGATCACGATACAAAAAGGAACAAGTTCAAAAGTTTCCTTAAAATATGCTGATACGTTTCGATATGTAAGTACAGATGGAGAAAAAATAACAGCCCCCAAAAAGGAACTTAAACTTCCTTCCAAAGCAGAAGCGCCTGTTACAGCAGGCTGTCAGGCAGGAGAACTGATCTACCTTCATCCCCGGAGCGGACAGGAACTCGGACGAATTCCGGTACTATATGCAGAATCAGTTGCACGTCTTTGCTTTTCAGATTGTCTTTTAATGACTTTTGATGCCTTCTGCCTCTGACAGCTTCAGGGACTGTCCGACAGCTCTGAAATCTTTTGACAAGATTACAGATTACGAGGTATAATAATTTTCAAATGTTTATTCTGAAATGTATCTGAAGACAGGAGCGTGAAGAACAAATGAAAGAAATCAAAACCGAAAATGCTGTAGGGCATGTATTATGCCATGATATTACGCAGATCATCAAAGACGAAAAGAAAGGTGTCCTTTTCAAGAAGGGACACATTGTAAAAGAAGAAGATATTCCGCTCCTTCTTTCTGTAGGTAAGGAACATCTCTATGTATGGGAAAAGCAGGAGGGTATTCTTCATGAGAATGAAGCTGCGGAGATTTTGTATCGCATCTGTGCCGATTCCCATATGCACGGAAGTGATATCAAAGAGGGCAAGATCGAACTGATTGCAAACTGTGACGGACTTCTCAAAATCCGCCGGGATGCACTTGTAGCAGTCAACAGTCTCGGAGAAATGATGATTGCCTCAAGACATGGTGATTTCCCGGTAAAAAAAGGTGACAAAATCGCCGGTACGAGAATCATTCCCCTTGTCATCGAAAAAGAAAAAATGGACCGTGCAGTGGAAGTGGCGGGTAATGAGCCTGTTTTTTCCCTGCTTCCGTTCCATACAAAAAAAGCCGGTATCGTTACAACCGGAAGTGAAGTACAAAAAGGGCTGATCAAAGACACTTTTACTCCAGTACTGAAAGAGAAGCTTTTCGAATACAACGTTCAGGTGATCGGGCAGACACTGCCGGGTGATGACCGTCAGACGATCACATCCGATATCCTGCATTTGATCGAAGAGGGCGCTGATCTGATCCTGTGCAGCGGAGGGATGAGCGTAGATCCTGATGACCGCACTCCGGGTGCCATCAAAGATACCGGTGCCGATATCGTCACCTACGGAGCACCGGTACTTCCGGGTGCCATGTTATTGCTGGCATATTATCACAAGGATGGCAAAACCATTCCGGTCATCGGACTTCCGGGCTGTGTAATGTATGCCCGCCGAACTGTTTTTGATCTGATCCTTCCACGCATCATGGCAGATGATCCGGTCTGTGCAGAAGAAATCTGCGCTTATGGAGAAGGTGGACTTTGCCTGAACTGTGATGTCTGCACTTTTCCGGCCTGCGGATTCGGCAAATAAATTTTCTAACAGAGGATATACATGAAAACATTCAGAACAAGCACATATAGCATACCCTGTGCCGGCCTTACCGGGCATCGCAAAGTTACTTTTGCAGTCCTTGCCGATCTGCACGGGCTTGTATTTGGTCAAAATCATCAGACACTGTACAAAGCAATCATCGACGCAAACCCGGATGCTATTCTTGTCGCAGGTGACATGGTCGTTCACAGATCGCCAGAAACTCTCGAAGCAGCAGCCGGACTTTTTCTGCGTCTGTGTGAGATTGCGCCTGTTTTTTATGTTCTTGGCAATCATGAATACAAGATGTATCTGAATCCGGATACCAGAAATTTATATCTGAATTATGAAAAACTGCTGACCAGTGCCGGAATCTGTTTTTTGCACAATGAACATATGGCAGTTGAACTTCAGGGAAGCGACTTTGTTTTTCACGGACTTGAACTTCCGATCGAATATTATCACAAGCCCAATTCCCCTGCGCTCAGTCTTACCACTATGGAAGAGCTCATCGGTATGCCTTCGCAGCCGGGAGTCCACGTACTGCTTGCACACAATCCCAAATACGGCAATACGTATTTTTCATGGGGTGCCGATCTGATACTATCCGGTCATTATCATGGTGGAATTCTTCGTTTTAATGAAAACCACGGACTTACCTGCCCGCAATTTCTTTTTCTTCCACCTTACTGCTGCGGAAAATTTACCAGAGGCAGTCAGCATATGATCGTCAGTGCCGGACTTGGAGAACACACGATTCCAATCCGCATCCATAACCCGCGGGAACTGATTCTTGTCAATCTTGTTCCTGACCGAAAGCACACTGGAAATCCACACAAAAACAGAAAGGTACACGGAAATGGCAATTCCCGTTAAAATCAACGTATTTGAAGGTCCGCTTGATCTTCTCCTTCACCTCATCGAAAAAAACAAAATTGACATATATGACATCCCGATTGTCGAGATCACTGACCAGTATATGGAGTATCTGCACTCTATGGAAAAAGAAGACCTCGGTACCATGAGTGAATTTATGGTCATGGCTGCAACCCTGCTTGACATTAAATGCAAAATGCTTCTTCCGAAAGAAACGAATGATGAAGGAGAAGAAGAGGATCCTCGCGAAGAACTCGTTCAAAAACTTCTTGAATATAAAATGTACAAGTACATGTCCTACGAACTGAAAGATTATATGGATAATGCGGCTGGTGTTTTTTTCCGTGCACCCGATCTGCCGGGCGAAGTTCTGAAATACAGAGAGCCGGTAGATCCTGCCGAACTCCTTGAGGGTCTTACTCTCCAGAAGTTGAACAGCATCTATCAGTCTATCCTGAAACGTCAGGAAGCCAAGATTGACCCGATTCGAAGTAAATTCGGTACGATTGAAAAAGAAGAAGTCAGTCTTTCGGACAAAATGCTGTCCATGAAAACTTATGCCACGCAGCATCGTAAATTCAGTTTTCGCCAGCTTCTAACCAAACAGTCTTCCCGTGTGCAGGTGATCGTAACTTTCCTGTCTATTCTGGAACTTATGAAAATGGGATATATTCACATCTGTCAGGAAGAACTTTTTGATGATATCCAGGTAGATGTTGTGCAGGATCCGGAGACCTGGACACATCTGACAGAATTTGCCGACGAATAAGAAGAAATTGAGGATAAATATATGGAAATAAAGAAATTGGAAGCCGCGATCGAGGCCATCTTATTTACCATGGGAAATTCCGTTGAACTTGCACAGATTGCAGACGCGATCCAGCAGGATAAAGAAACAACACGGAAAATCCTGCAGAATATGATGGACCGTTACCAACAGGAGGATCGTGGCATTCAGATCATAGAACTTGAACAGTCCTATCAGATGTGCAGTAAAAAAGAATATTATGAGTGCCTGATACGTCTTGCCATGCATCCCAAAAAGCCTGCGCTTACCGATGTTATGCTGGAGACGTTGTCTATTATTGCGTACAAACAGCCTGTCACAAAAGCTGAAATCGAGAAGATCCGCGGAGTAAAGTGTGACCATGCCATCAACAAGCTTGTTGAATACGAACTGGTCAGAGAACTCGGACGACTGGATGCACCGGGACGCCCGATTCTTTTCGGCACCACCGAAGAGTTTTTACGCTGCTTCGGTGTACAGGGACTGGAAGAACTGCCTTCTGTAGACCCTGTACGTCTGGAAGATTTCAAGGCAGAAGCAGAAGAGGAGATTCAGCTTCGTCTGGATGTCTGAACCTTCATGAACAACTCTATAAAACCGAAAAAACTGTAAAAAAGAAAGGATGAGTCCCATGCCCACTACCTATGCCCACGATTTATTCGGTCAGAGAGTATACACTTTTCTGACACCTGAAATCAGACAGGTCATCCGAAAAAACAAAAATCTTTTTCGTATCGGTCTACATGGACCGGATATTCTTTTTTATGACATTCCAAATTCCAGAGTCACCCGCACCGGAATTGTCATGCACCGTGAAGTGGCAGCTCCTTTTTTTGAAAGAGGAATGACTCTTGTCCGTCAGAAACATGACGAAAAACTACTTGCATATCTTCTGGGATTTGCATGCCACTATCTGCTCGACAGTACCTGTCATCCATACGTATATGAAATGGCAGAAAAAGAAGTGATCTCACATACGCTCCTTGAAAAGGAATTTGACCGTACCCTGATGCTTGAGACAGGCAAAAATCCATATCATTATTATCCGTCATGCGGTGTCATACCACGTATGACCTATGCACGCGTAATACATCGTGCAATTCCGAAGATCCGTACCCGCGAGATCCACACTTCTCTGAAACTTATGAAACTAATCACCAATTGCCTTGTTTATGATAATCACGGCAGAAGGAAAAACTTTCTTACCTTTTTGTCTCGCATTGCAGGCAAAAAGCTTTCTACTGAAATGATGGAATACTTTATGGAAAAAGATCCCATTCCCGGAAGCGCTGTACCGGTCCATAAATTACACACGCTGTTTGATAAGGCACTTCTTGCTGCATCGGAAGAGCTTACTGAACTGTATCAGCTTTCCATACACGATCAGCCACTGTCAGACCGCTGGTATCATACTTATAACGGATAACAGTCTCCGGTAATAAAGCCTGCCTGTCTGCATAAAATAGTCCATATAAGTGAGGTGGACTATGAAATTCAGATGCAGTGTGTTTATCTATGTAATTCTTATATGTAATCTGTGTTGTCAGCTTTCGGTTCATGCTGGGTCTCTGGATCATTCAATTCTGATGGTGCCGCAGCTTTCAGATGATCTGTATGCACTGTCTGCCGTTCTGATGGATGCAGACTCAGGCAGGATCCTTTATGAAAAAGAGGGGGAAATGCCCCGTCCGAATGCCAGCACAACGAAAGTTCTCACCTGCATTCTTGCACTGGAAAACGGTGATGGTGATGACTACGTACAGGTATCTGCCAATGCAGCTTCTCAGCCGCAGGTAAAACTCGGCCTTCAAAAAGGTGAGCAGTATTATCTGGAAGACCTTTTGTATTCTCTGCTCCTTCAGAGTCACAATGATTCTGCCGTAGCAATTGCAGAACATATCGGTGGTTCCGTAGAGGGATTTTCCGACATGATGAATGCCAAAGCACGTGAGATCGGATGCATGGATACACATTTCATTACGCCCAACGGACTGGATGCCGAAGACAGTGATGGGACACATCACACAACTGCATCGGATCTTGCCCTGATCATGCGTTATGCTATCAAAAATAAGGTGTTCTTAAAAATTGCACAGACAAAAGAGTATTCTTTTTCTGATCTGAGCAAAAAACAGACTTTTTCCGTTCACAATACAAATGCACTGTTTTCCATAACAGACGGGGTGCTTGCCGGAAAAACCGGATTTACCGGTGATGCCGGATACTGTTATGTCTGTGCCGTTCAAAAAGATGACCGTACATTTATCATTGCACTTCTTGCCGCCGGATGGCCCGGACATAAAACTTACAAATGGCACGATACACTAAAACTTCTGGATTACGGCAAAAACAATTTTTATTATCGCAGTTTCTGGCAGGAGCCGGATCTGTCTTATATCCCGGTAAAAGACGGCATCCCGGAGAATACTTCCCATACAGATAATCTTTTGCCGGATGGCAGCATCTACATCGGAGGTCAGGTCAAAGCTACTGAAGAGGAAAAACAGCAGAAGATCCTGCTGAAGAATGATGACCGTCTGCAATATCAGGTACGTCTGAAAGACGAATTGCAGGCACCGGTCAGAAAGAGAGAACAGATAGGCAGAGTTGTTTATATGCTCAATGGACAGAAGATTGCATCTTTTCCGATACTTGCCGTACAAAACGTTGACAGAATCACGTTTCTGTACTGTGCAGAACTTGTTTTCAGAAATTTCTTTCATTAATAAACATCTGAAATCCAGAATAAAGCGTCAAAAACTTCTCTCGAGCCGGGAGAAGTTTTTTTTGTAAATATATCGATAGAAAAGTGAATACTGTACATTAAGCGAGACAGGAAGTTAAAGTTTTAACAAAAAAACATGAAAAATGTTGAAATCTACTTCAAAAAAGGTTACAATTACAATTGGCTAAAATTTTGGTTATATTTAAAATTTTATAAAATGGAGGGCAAGAAAGAATGAGTAATGCAACACAAAGCTTAGCAGGCACAAGAATCACTTCTTTGCTTGACGCAAACAGTTTTGTTGAAATCGGAAAAAGTGTAACAGCCAGAGCCACTGATTTCAATTTAACTGAAACAAAAGCGCCTTCAGACGGTGTTATCACCGGATATGGTGTAATTGACGGAAATCTTGTATATGTATACAGCCAGGATGCTTCCGTATTAAACGGAACCGTCGGCGAAATGCATGCCAGAAAGATTACCGCTCTGTATGATCTTGCAATGAAGACAGGAGCTCCTGTAATCGGTCTTGTTGACTGTGCAGGTATGCGTCTTCAGGAAGCAACTGATGCTCTTGAGGCATTTGGTTCCATTTACCTGAAACAGACACTGGCTTCCGGAATGATTCCGCAGATCACAGCAGTATTCGGTACATGCGGTGGCGGTATGGCAATCATCCCGGCACTTACAGACTTTACATTCATCGAATCCAAGAATGGCAAAATGTTTGTAAACAGCCCGAACGCACTGGACGGCAACTACACTGAAAAATGTGATACAGCCGCAGCAGCATTCCAGAGCGAAGAGACAGGTCTTATCGACGGCACAGGTTCCGAAGAAGAAATCCTCGGACAGATCCGCCAGTTGATCGGCATTCTTCCTTCAAATTTTGAAGACAATGATTCTTTCGTAGAATGCACAGACGATCTCAACCGTACATGCGATGACATAGCAGCATGTGCCGGAGATACATCCATTGCACTTTCCAGAATTGCCGATAACGGTATCTTCTTCGAAACAAAGAAAGATTACGGCAAAGACGTTGTTACCGGTTTCCTTCGTCTGAACGGAGCAACTGTTGGTGCAGTAGCAAACAGAACAGAAGTATATGATGCAGAGGGCAACAAAGCCGAAGAATTCGACGGAACCATCTCTGCAAGAGGCGCAAGAAAAGCAGCCGGATTTGTAAAATTCTGTGATGCATTTGATATCCCTGTTCTGACACTTACAAATGTTACAGGATTCAAAGCAACTCTCTGCAGCGAAAAAATGATTGCAAAAGCAGTTGGTGAAATGATCCATGCATTTGCTGATGCAACCGTTCCGAAAGTAAATGTTGTGATCGGTAAAGCATATGGCACAGCATATGTAGCAATGAACAGCAAATCCGTAGGTGCAGATCTTGTATATGCATGGGACAATGCAGAAATCGGTATGATGGATGCTTCTCTCGCAGCAAAGATCATGTATCCGGGTGAAGAAGCTTCCGTTCTGAACGAAAAAGCAGCTGCATACAGAGAACTTCAGTCCAATGTAGAATCCGCAGCAGCAAGAGGCTATGTTGACACAGTGATTGCTCCGGCTGATACACGTAAATACGTAATCGGAGCTTTTGAAATGCTTTTCACAAAGAGAGAAGACCGTCCATCCAAAAAACATGGCACAGTCTAAGTGAGGTGAGCATATGAATCAGATGTTTAAAAAAGCTTCCTCCGTCCTGACAGCAGTTGTATGTGCCGCATCCATTACATTTTCCGGTGCATCACTGGTTCTGGCAGACGGTGAAATTGACGATCAGACAAAAACAACTATCGAAACAACCGCTGAGGGACTGACCGAAACCATTATTCCGCTGACTGATGAGCAGATTGAAGCATACATGGAATCCGGTGACGACTTTACAGAAAATGCTATGACTGCATGGAATGGTGCCAAAGAAGAACTCGGCGATATGAAAGAGACAGGATCTGTTGAAATTGAATATTCCAATGATGAATATACAGCAACCGTACCTGTTACTTTTGAAAAAGAAAATGCTGAATTCATTTACGTATTCGACAAGAACCTGACACCTACATCACTTTCTGTAGATGTGAAATATTCATTTGCTACTACTATGAAAAACGCAGCACTGAACACAGTTATGGGACTTGGAACCGTATTTGTAATTCTTATTATGCTGATTTTCCTGATCTCCCTGTTCCAGTTTATTCCGGGATCCGGAGCACAGGAAGCAAAAGCAAAGAAAAAAGCAGCAGAAGATGCAGCAGCAGCTCCGACACCGGCTACGGTTGCAGCAGCTCCTGTACAGGAAGCTGACAATTCAGAACTGATTGCCGTGATCGCAGCAGCTATCGCAGCATCCGAAGGAACTTCAACAGACGGATTTGTTGTTCGTTCCATCCGCAAAATCAACCGCAAAAAAAGGTAATTGACAATTAGGAGGATTTAAAATGAAAAGTTATACAATCACTGTAAACGGAACAGCATATGAAGTTACTGTAGAAGAAACAGGCAGCGTTTCCGCTCCGGCAGCAGCACCGGTTGCAGCTCCTAAGGCCGCTCCGGCAGCAGCACCAAAAGCAGCCGCTCCGGCAGCAGGTGCAGGCGCAGTCAAAGTTACCGCTTCCGTACCGGGCAAAGTTCTCAAAATCGTAGCATCTGCCGGACAGACAGTAAAAGCTGGTGACAATATCATCATTCTGGAATCCATGAAAATGGAAATCCCGGTTGTTGCTCCACAGGATGGTACAGTAGCCAGCATCGATACATCCGAAGGTGCATCCGTAGAAAACGGAGATACTCTGGCTACAATGAACTAGGACGGGAGGTAATCAAATGTCTTATGTAACAGAAACCTTGTCCAACCTGATCCATCAGACAGCATTCTTCAATCTTACATGGGGAAACTACCTGATGATTGCGGTGGCGTGTGTATTCTTATTCCTTGCTATCAAGAAAGGATTTGAACCGCTTCTTCTGGTTCCGATCGCTTTTGGTATGCTTCTGGTAAACATCTACCCGGACATTATGGCAAATCCGGAAGACATGTCCAACGGTGTTGGTGGTCTTCTGCATTACTTCTACCTGCTTGATGAGTGGAGTATCCTTCCATCCCTGATCTTCATGGGTGTTGGTGCGATGACAGACTTCGGTCCGCTGATTGCCAATCCGAAGAGTTTCCTTCTTGGAGCAGCTGCACAGCTTGGTATCTACGTTGCTTACTTCCTTGCAATCTTCCTTGGATTCAACGGAAAAGCAGCAGCAGCAATTTCCATCATCGGCGGTGCAGATGGTCCTACCTCCATTTTCCTTGCCGGAAAACTCGGACAGACCACATTAATGGGACCAATCGCGGTGGCGGCATATTCTTATATGTCACTGGTTCCGATCATTCAGCCACCAATCATGAAACTCTGTACTACAGAGAAAGAACGTAAAATCAAGATGGATCAGCTTCGTCCGGTAAGCAAACTGGAAAAAATTCTTTTCCCGATCGTAATCACTATCGTTGTATGCTTACTTCTTCCTACAACAGCTCCGCTGGTAGGTATGCTGATGCTCGGTAACCTGTTCCGTGAATCAGGTGTTGTTAAACAGCTTACAGAAACTGCATCCAATGCCCTGATGTACATCGTAGTTATCCTGCTTGGTACATCTGTAGGTGCTTCCACAAGTGCAGAAGCATTCCTTAATGTTGATACACTGAAAATCGTTGTTCTCGGACTTGTAGCATTCGCGTTCGGTACATTCGGTGGATGTATGCTTGGTAAACTGATGTGCAAACTCTCCGGTGGAAAGATCAATCCTCTGATTGGTTCCGCAGGTGTATCTGCCGTTCCTATGGCAGCACGAGTTTCTCAGAAAGTCGGTGCAGAAGCAGATCCAACAAACTTCCTGCTGATGCATGCCATGGGACCAAACGTAGCCGGTGTAATCGGTACAGCCGTTGCAGCCGGAACATTTATGGCAATCTTTGGAGTTTAATTTGAGGAGCTTGATGAAGACGAGCCTCTGGCAAAATCTGAATTTAGTGATTCGAACTTCCGTATAAAAAATATAAGGAGAAAACATAATGGCTGAATTAGAAAAAAAACCTGTAAAAATTGTGGAAACTGTTCTCCGTGATGCGCATCAGTCTCTGATTGCAACAAGACTTACTACAGAACAGATGCTCCCAATCGTTGATAAAATGGATAAAGTCGGCTACCATGCTGTAGAATGCTGGGGTGGAGCTACTTTTGATGCTTCCCTTCGTTTCCTCAAAGAAGACCCATGGGAAAGACTTCGTAAATTACGTGACGGCTTCAAAAACACCAAACTTCAGATGCTCTTCCGTGGACAGAATATCCTTGGATATCGTCCATACGCAGACGATGTAGTAGAATACTTCGTACAGAAATCTGCTGCAAACGGAATCGACATCATCCGTATTTTTGACTGCCTTAACGATATGCGTAACCTTCAGACAGCTGTAAAAGCTGCCAACAAAGAAAAAGCACACGCACAGGTTGCTCTTTCTTACACATTAGGTGATGCATACACACTTGATTACTGGGTAAACATCGCAAAACGTATCGAAGAAATGGGTGCAGATTCTATCTGTATCAAAGATATGGCAGGTCTTCTGCTTCCATACAAAGCAACTGAGCTTGTAGGAGCACTCAAAGATGCTGTCAGCATCCCGATTGATCTTCATACACATTACACATCCGGTGTTGCTTCCATGACATACCTGAAAGCAGTAGAAGCAGGTGTTGATATTATCGATACAGCAATGTCTCCATTTGCTCTCGGTACATCACAGCCGGCTACAGAAGTTATGGTTGAGACCTTCAAAGGCACACCATATGACACAGGATTTGATCAGAAACTCCTCGCTGAGATTGCTGATTACTTCCGCCCAATCCGTGATGATGCACTGGACAGCGGCCTTCTGAATCCAAAGAACCTTGGTGTAAACATCAAGACTCTTCTGTATCAGGTACCAGGCGGAATGCTTTCCAACCTGACATCCCAGCTGAAAGAACAGCACGCAGAAGACAAATTCTACGATGTTCTGGAAGAAGTTCCGAAGGTACGTAAAGACCTCGGTGAGCCACCGCTCGTTACTCCGTCTTCCCAGATCGTTGGTACACAGGCTGTATTCAACGTACTCATGGGCGAAAGATACAAAATGGTTACCAAAGAAACAAAAGACATTCTCTTAGGAAAATACGGTGCAACCGTTAAGCCGTTCAACCAGGAAGTACAGAAAAAATGCATCGGTGATGCTGAACCGATCACATGCCGTCCGGCTGATCTTATCGACAACGAGATGGACAAACTCGAAAAAGAAGTTGCTCCTTACAAAGAGCAGGATGAGGACGTATTATCCTACGCACTGTTCCCACAGGTAGCTACTGACTTCTTCAAATACCGTCAGGCTCAGGAGAAAAAAGTAGACGAAAAAGCAGCAGATACAAAGAACGGAGCATATCCGGTATAAAACAAAGGTACAGGCCCGTCAGGTTATCTGACGGGTCTGTTTTGCAGAAAGGGCATTTATGAACAAAGTAATCATTGTAGGTGGCGGCGCAGCCGGAATGCTGGCTTCCATCATAGCAGCAAAAAACGGCTGTGCAGTTACTCTATTCGAAAAAAACGAAAAGCTCGGAAAGAAAGTATATATTACAGGTAAGGGAAGATGTAATGTTACAAATAACTGTGATCCCGAAGAATTACTTCAGGCTGTTATGAGTAATCAAAAATTTCTTTACAGTGCATTTTATTCTTTTACCAGTCAGGATATGATGCAGTTACTTGAAGATGCCGGTGTTCCCCTCAAAACAGAGCGTGGCAACCGCGTTTTTCCGGTATCTGACCATTCTTCGGATATTATCCACGGACTGGAACGGCTGATGAAAAAATACAGAGTACAGATTCATCTTCGAAGCGAAGTCAAAAATCTTCTTACAGAAAATGGAATAGTAACCGGCATACAGCTTACGGATAATAAAGTATATACTGCCGACGCAGTGATCGTTGCAACCGGAGGTTTGTCTTATCCGACTACCGGCTCAACCGGAGACGGATATCGTTTTGCTGCTGAGACAGGACATACCGTTACAGAATGTATGCCTTCTCTTGTACCACTTACTACAAAAGAGGCATATATTCCTCTGATGAAAGGGCTTTCTCTGCGAAATATAGAACTTACTGTCAAACGTGGCAAAAAGACAGTTTATCAGGATTTTGGCGAAATGATGTTCACTCATTTCGGAATTACCGGGCCACTTGTTCTGTCAGCCAGTGCCAAAATCGGTAAATTTCTCCAAAAAGGAGAGGAACTGAACGCTTATCTGGATCTCAAACCTGCATTATCACACGAACAGCTTGACGACCGTATTCTCCGTGAATTTTCTTCTGCGCAGAATAAACAGTTCAAGAACGTGATCGGTGTACTTTTCCCATCCTCACTTACTCCTGTGATCATCGGACTCGGCCCGATTCCGGAAGATAAAGTCATTCATGACATTTCAAGAGAAGATCGGCTGGCATTCGGTTCCCTGATAAAATCTTTTCCATTTACCATTACCGGCCTTGGTGGATTTTCGGAGGCAGTCATCACGCGTGGCGGAGTATCTGTCAGAGAAATTCAGCCCGGAACTATGGAATCAAAAAAAATAAAAAACCTGTATTTTATCGGAGAAGTGCTTGATCTTGATGCTGTAACCGGCGGTTATAATCTTCAGATTGCATGGTCAACCGCATATCTCGCAGCAACAGATGTGTGCAGGAATAAACAGGAGGATACACAATGATCTATAATATTGCAATTGACGGACCGGCAGGTGCCGGCAAAAGTACGATTGCCCGACGTGTGGCAAAGGAATTATCATTTATTTATGTAGATACAGGAGCCATGTATCGTGCCATGGCGCTTTATCTTCTGCGCAAAGAAGTCAATAAAGACGATACAGAGCAGATTGGCAACATCTGTCAGGACGCAGAAATTTCTATTGAATATCAGAACGGCGAGCAGATCGTACTTCTGAACGACGAGAATGTAAACTCATATCTGCGTACAGAAGAAGTCGGAAATATGGCATCTGTAAGTTCTGCTGTTCCGCGCGTCCGTGAAAAACTGCTCAGTCTGCAGCGCAAACTTGCCAAGGACATGAGCGTTGTTATGGATGGGCGCGACATCGGTACAACGATTCTTCCGGATGCAGACGTAAAGATCTATCTGACCGCAAGTTCCCTTACCCGCGCTAAAAGACGTTATCTTGAACTTCAGGAAAAAGGAACTGTCTGTAATCTGGATGAAATTCAGAAAGATATCGAAGAAAGAGATCAGCGTGATATGAACCGTGAGATTTCTCCGCTTCGCCAGGCTGAAGATGCTATACTTGTTGATTCTTCAGATCTTACAATTCAGCAGGTCGTAGACCGTATTCTTCAGATCTTCAGATCTAAAACAGCAGGAGAAAAATCTCATGAAAGTTAAAGTTGCCAAAACTGCCGGCTTTTGCTTCGGTGTCAAAAGAGCAGTAGATAAAGTCTACCAGCTCATTGAGCAGGGAGTACAGCCGATTTATACACTAGGTCCGATCATCCACAACGAAGAAGTTGTATCTGACCTTGCAGACAGGGGTATTCAGGTAATCGAAGAACAGGACCTTGACACTCTTTCCGGTGGAACAGTTGTGATCCGTTCCCATGGTGTGGGCAGAGAAGTTTATCATAAACTGGAAACAAATCATCTGGACTATGTTGATGTTACCTGTCCTTTCGTACTCAAGATACACCGCATTGTCGAAAAGCAGAGCCGGGCCGGAAAACACATCGTTATTTTCGGCGATCCGGATCACCCCGAAGTCAAGGGAATCTGCGGCTGGTGCGAGGGTGCATACACCGTTCTGAAAAACAAAGAAGACACAGAGCAGTTTCTTCTACCGGAAGGCAAAGAAATCTGTGTTGTTTCACAGACGACATTTAATTACAACAAATTTAAAGAATTAGTTGAAATTCTATGCAAAAAGAGGTATGATAATAGTGTTTTAAATATGGGCGATATTTTAAACACTATTTGTAATGCTACTGAAGAACGGCAGAAAGAAGCGCAAAACATAGCCGGAGAGGTAGACACTATGCTTGTCATTGGTGGCAGACATAGTTCCAATACTCAAAAGCTGTTTGAAATATGCAAAGAGGAATGTGGAAATACTTACTATATACAAACACCTGTAGACTTGGATTCTGAAATGTTCCATCACAGTAGTTATGTAGGTATCACAGCAGGGGCATCCACCCCAAAGAAAATTATTGAGGAGGTTCAAGAACATGTCAGAATTGAGTTTTGAACAGATGCTGGAGGATTCCGTAAAAACAATCAGAAATGGAGAGATCGTACAGGGTACAGTCATTGATGTCAAAGATGATGAGATCATCCTGAATATCGGTTATAAAGCAGACGGTATTATCACTAAGAGTGAATATTCCAATGATGCTTCACTTGTACTCACAGATGCAGTTCATGTTGGTGACAGCATGGAAGCAAAAGTACTGAAGGTCAATGACGGCGAAGGACAGGTCATCCTGACTTACAAGAGACTTGCTGCCGAAAAAGGCAACAAACGTCTGGAAGCTGCTTTCGAATCACAGGAAGTACTGAAAGCACCTGTAACACAGGTACTGGATGGCGGACTTTGCGTAAACGTAGAAGAAGCAAGAGTATTCATTCCTGCAAGCCTTGTTTCCGACACATACGAAAAAGATCTTTCCAAATATGCAGATAAAGAAATCGAATTCGTTATCACAGAATTCAATCCGAGAAGACGCCGTATCATCGGTAATCGTAAACAGCTTCTTCTTGCAGAAAAAGCAGAAAAACAGAAAGAACTTATGGAGAGAATCCATGTTGGTGATACTGTAACCGGTACTGTAAAGAATGTTACAGATTTTGGTGCTTTCATCGATCTTGGTGGAGCAGACGGACTTCTTCATATCTCCGAAATGTCCTGGGGCAGAGTTGAAAACCCGAAGAAGGTCTTCAATGTAGGTGATGAAGTAAAAGTTCTCATCAAAGAAATCAATGGTGACAAGATTGCACTTTCCATGAAATTCCCGGAAGAGAATCCATGGCTTTCTGCAGCAGAAGATTTTGCTGTAGGTAATGTTGTTACTGGTAAAGTTGCTCGTATGACAGATTTCGGTGCTTTTGTTGAACTTGCACCTGGAATTGATGCACTTCTTCATGTATCTCAGATTTCCAGAGAACATGTTGCCAAACCATCTGATGTACTTTCCATCGGACAGGAAATTCAGGCTAAAGTTGTTGATTTCAACGGCGAAGACAAGAAGATCAGTCTTAGCATGAAGGCTCTGGAAGCTCCGGCAGAAGAAGCTACAGAAGAATAATTTCAGACTTTTAAAGCCCCGGCGAAATCGTCGGGGCTTTTACATTGCATATTAAGGAAACACCGGTGGCGCATCCACTGATTATTTATTCAAATTATCAAGAAAAAATGAAAGCGTATGTGTCAGATACTGCATTTGTTTTACAGGATCATTTACAAAACTTTCGTCACATCGGAACCAGGTATAGCAGGTCTGCGGTGTTGCTGCAACGCGAAGACTTTTATCCATATATTTACTGATGGATTTTGGCATTGCCGTATCTTCGCCCGAAATATATTCATAATCTTTATAATTCCGATAATACTGACGCAGTTTTCCTTCATTCAGATGTACAAGAATCTTTGCTTCCTGACCAGACACAGTCAGATAAAAGGAAGTATTTCCACAAGAAACATTTATCGGAACCGCTACCGGAAGCTCCAGCGTCATTTTCAATTCCTGATTGATCACTTCACACTGCTTTGGACAATATTCTCCATCATAAAGCTTCCGTAAAGAGAGCAGCGGAAAGATTTTTCCAAGGCCCAGCAAATCTTCTTCATTATGTCCCATAACCTCCGATCCAATTTCCGGCAGCTGTTTTTTTACAAAATTCCTGTAAAGGCGGATACATTGGCCTCCATCTACGTATTTTCTGTTATGAATTCCCACAAGTTTTTCCAGATCCGGCTGTTTCATTCTGGTCAGTTTGAGTAAACTCTGACATGGTTTTAACAACTGATAGAGATCTACAGATGTTTTTTCTGCAAATGGAGAGTCCATTTTGTATTTCCGATAACGTTCTTCCAGAAAAGGCTGGTCAAAACGATTTCCATTATACTGTATCGTATACCCCGCATTTTCCAGAAATACAGAAAATTCCTGTAAAACAGAAGCTTCTTCCTCTGCATTTTCAGTCATCCACTGGTAAAGTATCCACTGATTTTTCTCATAACGCACCGCTCCGATCAGATAGACAGAAGCAGTATATCTTGACAATCCAGTTGTCTCAATATCATAAAAAATTGCACTATTTTCTGATAATTTATTTTTGACATTCGACAAATAATTAACGGTGTCAGGTGCCGGAAACCCTTGTAAAATAGGTATTTTTTTAACAATCATAGTCTTTTATCCCTTTCATGATTGTATTTAATTATACACAATATTTTGAAAATTTGATAGTGAATTTTTCTCCAAAAAGATGTATAGTATATTTAGAGTTACTGTTAATATGAACAAAACTGACAGTGGCCGTACATGAAAAAGAAAAGAGTATAAGCAGAACTGATGCTTATAAAATAAGGAGGAAAAATATATGGGAAAACTGACCTTTAGGGGCGGAATCCATCCTTACGAAGGTAAGGAACTATCCAAAGACCATCCGATTGAGAAGTATCTCCCAAAGGGTGATCTGGTCTATCCACTTTCTCAGCACATTGGTGCTCCATCTGTTCCATGTGTACAAAAGGGTGACACAGTTCTTGCCGGACAGAAAATTGCCGATGCAGGCGGATTTGTTTCCGTGCCGCTGCATGCATCTGTATCCGGTACCGTAAAAGGCATCGAGAAACATCTGAATGCTACCGGATCCATGGTCGACTGTATCGTGATCGAAAACGACCAGCAATATCAGGAAGTCGAATACCAGGAGTCCCGTCTGGAAGATCTGACAAAAGAAGAAATTCTGAACCGTATCAAAGAAGGCGGTGTAGTAGGTATGGGCGGTGCCGGCTTCCCGACGCACGTTAAACTTGCACCAAAGGATCCTTCCAGAATCGAATATATCCTTGTAAACGGAGCGGAGTGTGAACCGTATATCACCAGCGACTATCGCCGTATGATCGAAGAACCGGAAAAAGTCGTAAAAGGACTTCAGGTTATCCTGACTCTTTTTGATTCCGCAAAAGGTTATATCTGTATCGAAGACAACAAACCGGACTGTATAGCCAAAATGAAAGAACTGGTCAAAGACATCGACCGTATCGAAGTAAAAGAAGTCATGACCAAATACCCACAGGGTGGTGAGCGTACCCTGATCTATGCAGCAACAGGACGTGAGATCAACTCCAGCATGCTTCCTGCAGATGTAGGATGCGTAGTAGACAATGTTGAAACCGTAATCTCCGTATACAAGGCCGTTATTCTCGGAAGACCGGTCAACAGCCGTGTTGTTACTATGTCCGGTGATGGCATCAAAGAGCCAAAGAACCTTCTCGTTCTTTCCGGTACCGATATGTCCGAATTGGTAGATGCTGCCGGCGGACTGAAAGCCAAAATTGCCAAAGCAATTTCCGGTGGTCCTATGATGGGATTTGCTTTATATGACCTTCATGTACCATGTACAAAAACAACTTCTGCATTCCTGTTCCTTGAACATGATGCTGTATCCGAAGCACAGGAAATCCAGACAGCCTGCATCAACTGCGGACGCTGTGTAAGTGTCTGTCCCGGCCACGTTCTTCCTGCCCGTCTTGCCAAACTGGCAGAGCGTGGTGATATGGCAGGTTTTGAAGCAATGGATGGTATGGAATGCTGCGAATGCGGCTGTTGCAGTTATATCTGTCCGGCAAAGAGGCCGCTGACCCAGAGCATCAAATCCATGCGTAAAATGGTTCTTGCCAGCCGCAGGAAGAAATAAGGGGAGGAAAAGAAATGGAACAAATGTATAACGTATCATCTAATCCCCATGTCAGGGACAAAATGACAACCAGCCGAATCATGCAGCTCGTTGTGATCGCGCTGCTTCCAACCACACTGTTTGGTATCTGGAACTTCGGCTTCCGTGCACTTCTTGTTGTACTTGTGACGGTTGCATCCAGTGTTTTTTTTGAGTGGCTGTATAACCGTCTGATGCATAAAAAGAACACCATCAACGATTTCAGTGCAGTAGTAACAGGCCTTCTGCTTGCGCTCAACATGCCGCCGCAGATTCCTCTGTGGATGCCGGTACTTGGCAGTGCCTTTGCAATCATCGTAGTAAAACAGCTTTTCGGCGGTCTCGGTCAGAACTTTATGAACCCGGCACTTGCTGCAAGATGTTTCCTGATGATTTCTTTTGCAGGTAAAATGACCAATTTCGCAGTGGACAAGCTCAACGGATACCACTGTATCGATACCGTTACAGGTGCAACTGCACTTGCCGAACTAAAAAACAGCGGATTTACAGCAGATTCTATTCCTGTCAAAAATCTGTTTATCGGTAATATTCACGGAACAATTGGTGAAACTTCTGCAATCGCGATTCTGATCGGTGCAGTGATCCTTCTTGCTTTTAAAGTGATCGATTTTAAAGTACCACTTACATACATCGGAAGTTTTACCGTATTTGTAATCCTTTACATGCTTGGTTCCGGAATGGGATTCGATGGAAATTACCTGCTCAGCCATCTTTTCGGAGGCGGTCTGATGCTCGGTGCATGGTTCATGGCAACTGATTATGTCACCACACCGATCACCCCAAAAGGTCAGCTTGTATATGGCTGCTGCCTTGGTATTGTGACTGCTGTTTTCCGTCTCTTCGGCGGTTCCGCAGAAGGTGTTTCCTATGCGATCATTTTCTGCAACCTTCTGGTTCCGATCATTGAAAAAGCAACAAAACCTGCTGCCTTTGGAAAAGGAGGTAAAAAAGCATGAATACAATCTTAAAAAACACCATTTCCATTACAGTGATTACTCTGGTAGCTGGTCTTGCCCTCGGTGTTGTACAGGATATCACAGCCGGACCGATTGCGGCTCAGGCCGAAAAATCCAAAGAGGAAGCTTACAAAACTGTTTTCGAAAATGCTGCCGGCTTCAGCGAATATTCTCTTGATGACAAAGGTCAGGCAGAAGATCTTGTTGGATATCTTAATGACAACGGATTCTCTGCTCAGACGATTGATGAGATCATGGTAGCAGAAGATGCTTCCGGTGAAACTCTTGGATATGCATTTACAATTACTGATTCTGAAGGTTACGGCGGAGACATTCAGTTTGCAATGGGTGTTCAGAACGATGGAACACTGAATGGTATTTCCATCTTATCCATCAGTGAAACCGCCGGTCTTGGTATGAAAGCCACTACAGACGATTTCAAAAATCAGTTTAAAGACAAAAACGTAGAAAAATTCACCTACACAAAAACAGGCGCTTCTTCTGATGACGAGATTGATGCCATCAGTGGCGCAACCATTACAACAAATGCCATGACAAACGGTGTGAATGCCGGTCTCTGTGCATTTCGGTATGTGGAAGGAGGAGCAGAGTCATGAAAGCAAACACACCTGCCGAACGTCTTGTAAACGGTATTATTAAAGAAAATCCTACTTTCGTGCTGGTACTGGGCATGTGTCCTACACTGGCTGTTACAACATCTGCAATCAACGGTATCGGAATGGGTCTTACCACTACGGTAGTTCTGGCAATGTCCAATCTGATGATTTCTCTTCTGAGAAAATTCATTCCGGACGGCGTACGTATGCCTGCATTTATCGTTGTCGTAGCATCTTTCGTCACCATCGTACAGATGCTCCTGCAGGGCTTTATCCCGAGTCTTTATTCCGCACTCGGTATTTACATCCCGCTGATCGTAGTAAACTGTATCATCCTTGGCCGTGCCGAAGCATATGCTTCCAAAAATCCGCCCATTCCATCCCTCTTTGATGGTATCGGAATGGGCCTCGGATTCACCTTAAGTATCACCTGTATCGGTGCAGTCCGTGAACTTCTCGGCGCAGGCCAGCTCTTCGGACAGCAGATCCTTCCGCTTGCTGCTGACGGCAAAATGGGATATGAACCAATCACAATCTTTATCCTTGCCCCTGGTGCATTCTTCGTTCTTGCCATGCTTGCCGCACTTCAGAACAAATTCAAAGTCGGCGCAGCAAAACGTGGAATTGATCCAAGTGAAGGATGTGGCTGCTGTTCAGGCTGTGATTCCTGCAACAATACCATGTGTAAAGGAGGCAAACAGGCATGAAAGAATTATTGATTATCCTTGTCAGCTCTGCCATTGTCCATAACGTAGTACTGAGTCAGTTCCTTGGTCTCTGTCCTTTCTTTGGTGTTTCCAAAAAGACCGAGACAGCAGTCGGAATGGGTGGAGCCCTTGTATTCGTTATTACATTGTCTTCCTTCGTTACCGGACTGATCTACAAATTCATCCTTGTTCCTTCAGGCATGGAGTATTTGCAGACAATCGTATTTATCCTGATCATTGCCGCACTGGTTCAGTTTGTAGAGATGTTCCTCAAAAAATGTGTTCCGTCTCTTTATCAGGCACTTGGTGTATATCTTCCTCTGATCACAACAAACTGTGCAGTTCTTGGTGTTGCACTTACAAACGTACAGGACGAATACAACATTCTTCAAGGTACCATCAACGGATTTGCCACAGCAGTAGGTTTTACGATTTCAATCACACTGATGGCCGGTATCCGTGAAAAAATTCAATATAATGATATTCCGGAAGCTTTCAAAGGATTCCCTACTGTACTTCTTACAGCAGGTCTGATGGCGATTGCATTCTTCGGATTTTCAGGATTAATTTAAGGAGGCGTCGTTATGAATATTGGAGCAATTATTACCGCAACCGTAGTTGTTGCAGCCGTCGGCCTCTTTATCGGTATTTTCCTGAGCGTTGCCGGCAAGAAATTTGCTGTTGAAACAGATGAACGTGAAGTTGCCGTTCGTGAAGCCCTTCCGGGAAACAATTGCGGTGGCTGCGGATATCCCGGTTGCGACGGTCTGGCAGCAGCGATTGCAAAAGGCGAAGCACCTGTCAATGCCTGTCCGGTAGGCGGAGAAGCAGTCGGCAAAGTGATCGCAGGAATCATGGGACAGGAAGTTGTAGAATCCACCCGCATGGCTGCATTTGTAAAATGTACCGGTACCTGCGAAAAGACAAACGACAATTACACTTATACCGGTGTAGAAGACTGTGAAATGATGGCCTTTATCCCGGGCGGCGGATCCAAAGCCTGCAATTACGGCTGTATGGGATTCGGAAGCTGTGTAAAAGCCTGTCCGTTTGATGCGATTCATATCGTAAACGGTGTTGCAGTCGTTGACCGCGAAGCATGTAAGGCCTGCGGCAAATGTATCGCCAAATGTCCGCATCACCTGATTGAACTTGCACCATACGAACAGCAGACATTCGTAGGATGCAGTTCTACTGCAAAGGGCAAAGCAGTAACAACAGCCTGTGAGATCGGATGTATCGGATGCAAGAAATGCGAGAAGACCTGTCCAAACGGTGCGATCACTGTTACAGACTTCTGTGCACATATTGATTATGACAAATGTACAAACTGTGGTGCATGTAAAGAAGCATGCCCGAGACACGTTATTCTTTAAGTACAGCCTGAATGATCCGGCGGAGGAATTTTCCTTCGCCGGATTTTTGCATGCCGGAGTGTCCGCTGATTTATTCGAATAGATGTTTGCTTTTTACAGATTCCTATGTTATCATTGGGAGAGTAAGTTTTACGGATTCTATAAATCACAGGAGAGACAGCATGATTTCATTTATTCGCGGTCTTGTAGCCGATACCACCGAAAATTCTGTTATTCTGGAAGCCGGTGGAATCGGATATGAGATTTTTATGACAGGTTCATCTATCGAACAGGCATCACGTTCAGAGGGGAAAGTTAAGATTCATACATATTTTCATGTAAGAGAAGATGCCATGCAGTTATATGGTTTTCTTTCCAGAGATGATCTGGAAATGTTCCGGCTGCTTCTGAACGTCAACGGTATCGGCCCTAAGGCAGCTCTCGGAGTACTTGCCGGGCTCACTGCAGATGAACTTCGTTTTGCAGTCCTTTCCGATGACATCAAGACGATTTCCCGGGCACCTGGCATTGGTAAGAAAACCGCCCAGAAACTGATTCTGGAACTGAAAGACAAGCTGAAACTTGAAGATGCTTTCGAGAAAAAGCTTGCCCACGAACAGGAAGCTGCTGACATTTCCAGTTCTGTTCTTCATGATGGCAGACAAGAAGCAGTAGAAGCTCTGGTTGCTCTCGGCTACAGCAGTACAGAAGCTATGAAGGCCGTCCGTAAAGTCAACGATGTTTCACCGGACGACGTAGAAGGACTATTGAAAGCCGCCCTGAAACTCTTCTGATTGGAGTAAAGATTAGCAATGGATAAAAGAATGATCACCACCGATGCGATTGAAGAAGATCTTCCCCTAGAAGGTAATCTCCGTCCCCAGACACTGGACGAATACATCGGTCAGGAAAAAACCAAAAAAACACTTAAAATTTATATAGAAGCAGCAAAACAACGTCACGATGCGCTGGATCATGTACTGTTTTATGGACCTCCCGGACTTGGTAAAACCACCTTATCCGGCATCATTGCCAATGAGATGGGCACACACATGAAAGTTACTTCCGGTCCTGCAATCGAAAAGCCCGGTGAAATGGCTGCCATTCTGAACAATCTTCAGGAAGGCGATATTTTATTTGTTGACGAAATTCATCGTCTGAACCGTCAGGTAGAAGAAGTGCTTTATCCTGCTATGGAAGATTTTGCAATTGATATTATGATCGGTAAGGGGGCTTCAGCAAGATCCATCCGTCTTGACCTTCCGAAATTTACACTGGTCGGTGCTACGACCAGAGCCGGTCTGTTATCCGCACCTTTGCGTGACCGTTTCGGAGTTATGCATCATCTGGAATTTTATGATCAAAAAGAACTGCAGACCATTATTCTTCGTTCTGCCGAAGTTCTCGGAGTGGAAATTGATACACGGGGAGCTGCTGAAATCGCCAAGCGCTCCAGAGGTACCCCTCGTCTTGCAAACCGCCTTCTCAAGAGAGTGCGTGATTTCGCACAGGTAAAATATGACGGACGGATCACTTACGAAGTAGCTGTATTTGCACTCGATCTTCTGGAGGTAGATCAATACGGTCTCGACAAGATTGACCGCCGCATTCTGCAGACTCTGATCGTCAATTTTCAAGGGGGGCCGGTCGGTCTCGAGACACTGGCCGCCGCCATCGGCGAAGATGCCGGAACTCTGGAAGATGTGTATGAACCATATCTTTTGCAGAATGGATTTCTGAACCGTACGCCGCGTGGCCGTACTGCATCGGCACTGGCTTATGAGCATCTTGGGTTTGAAAAACCCGCGCAGGATTAGCGCAGGAAAACATTTTTGAAAACAATTCGTAAAAATTCCTATACATTTCTACAAAATTCGATTATAATGATTGGAAGAAACTACAAATTCACGGGAGGCTTGTTATGGCAGTCAAAAATACGGCGCAGGTAGTAATCGGAGGCAAGATCTTCACTCTGGGAGGTTACGAATCTGAGGAGTATTTCCAGAAAGTTGCATCTTATATAAATAATAAAATGGCAGAATTAAGCGAAATGCCGGGGTATTCCCGTCAGTCCGCCGAAACCAAACATACATTACTGAGTCTGAATGTCACAGATGACTATTTCAAAGCAAAAAAGCAGGCTGAAATTTTTGAACAGGATCTTCAGCAGAAAGATCAGGAAATGTACGAGCTGAAGCACGAACTCATCGCGCTTCGCATGAAGATCGAAGAAACAGAGAAAAAGCAGCAGGAAGCACAGCATCAGAATGAGGTTCTTGAAGATAAAGTCAAGAGCCTGAATGAGGAAATTGACAAATTGCTTAAGTAAAACAGGAAGGGGATTGCTTCGGTAGTCCTCTTTATTTGTTTAAATCCAGCTTTTAGAAAAGGATGGTATATTTTGAATATAACACACGAAATCGAACTTCTTGCACCGGCAGGTTCTTATGAAGCCTTTGAAGCAGCCCTTGGCGCAGGTGCCGATGCCGTTTATGTCGGTGGTCCGGACTTCGGTGCAAGAGCATATGCCCGCAATTTCACACAGGAGGAGCTGATCCGTGCAATCCATACCGCACACATTCATGGAAAGAAGCTTTATCTGACCGTAAACACCCTTCTCAAAAACAGAGAACTGAAAGAACGTTTATATGATTCCCTTTGCCCTTTATATGAAGAAGGGCTTGATGCAGTCATTGTGCAGGACCTCGGAGTATTTCAGTTTATCCGTAATAATTTTCCCGGACTTCATCTTCATGCCAGTACACAGATGACTGTGACCGGCCCTGCAGGAATGAAATTTCTGGAAAGCCAGGGTGCTACCCGTGTGGTAGCTGCCAGAGAGCTGTCTCTTGAAGAACTGTCTGCCATGCATCAGGCAAGTCCTATTGAAATCGAGGCATTTATTCATGGTGCACTTTGTTACAGCTTTTCCGGTCAGTGCCTTATGAGCAGTATGCTTGGCGGCCGAAGCGGAAACCGCGGAAGATGCGCCCAGCCATGTCGTCTTCCCTATCAGGTACGCACCCCTGAGGCACATCATTACAAAACACAAAAAGATTTTTGCCCTTTAAGTCTCAAAGACATGTGTACCCTTGATCTTTTACCGGAGATCATAAGTGCCGGCGTCACTTCGCTGAAAATAGAAGGCCGTATGAAACAGCCGGGATATACAGCTGCTGTCACCGGAATGTATCGGAAATATCTGGATATACTTCTTAATACCAGCGATCCTTATCATGTCACAGGTCAGGATCGTCAGTATCTCCTTGATATTTTCAGCCGTGGAGGCTCCTGTCAGGGATATTACAGACAGTCAAACGGGCCTTCTATGATGGCATTTACAAACGACAAAAAATCCAAAGGGCTTCCTGAAGCACTTCCTTCACGTAAAGAACCTGTCAGCGGAACTTTGATCCTGTATCCGGGTGCTCCGGCAATGCTCGATGTTGCCTGCCGTGATGTTCATATCACTGCAACTGCAGAAGACGTACAGTTTGCCAAAGATCAGCCGATGGCAGAGGCACGAATCAGACAGCAGATGGAAAAGCTCGGAAATACACCGTTTGTATGGAAATCCCTGGATATTGAGATGGGAGAGCAGATTTTTGTACCGATTCGCGTATTGAATGAGCTTCGGAGAAATGCAATACAACTTCTCGAAGAAAATCTTTACAGCAGACAGAAGCGCACAGTTTCCGATCAGATCCGATACAGTACAGCTAAAGATGCCGCTCTTTCAGAAAAAGCATTTAAATTCCGGGTTTCCTGCGAAACCAGAGAGCAGGCAGCAGCACTTTGCAAAAATCCTGAAATATCCGGACTGTATGTATATTATGATGCGCTGAAAGAACTGATAAACTCCGACATATATAAAGAAAAAGAGCTGTATCTTTCACTTCCTTATATCACTCGGGGCAGCGCACCAAAAGGATTTTTTGATACCTGTCGTTTATGGCTTTCTGATGGCAGATTGAAGGGGTTTCTCGTGCGGAATCTCGAGACTTACGGAATGCTAAAAGAACTTGGATGGCAAAAATACTGCATTCTGGACAGTTCCATGTATACATGGAATGATGAGGCGATCGCATTCTGGGAAAACGAAAGTATTCTCAGAAATACGCTTCCTTATGAACTCAACGAGAAAGAACTTCGTCACCGCAGCAATGCCGGCAGCGAAATGATTCTGTATGGCAGTATCCCTCTGATGCTTTCCGCACAATGTGTCAGAAAAAACACGCAAGGCTGTGACTGCAGTGAACAGTCCATGGTTTTGAAAGACCGTTATGATAAGGAATTCTGCAGCATCTGTGTCTGTCACCCATGGAAAACCGGAACTACAGCAAAAGAAAAGTATTGTTATAATATCCTTTATAACAGCCTTCCACTTGGACTTCTGCAGGAATCAGCCAAAGTACTAAACCTCGGAATTCAGGATTTACGTCTGAATTTCACCACAGAATCACCAGCTCAGGCGGGTAAAATCCTTCAGGAATTTCTGGATGTCTACCTTCATCATAAAATTCCGGCAGAACGAAATTACACAAAAGGACATTTTAAAAGAGGAGCCGAATAGGGCATATGATTAATGTAATAGTAGAACTTTCCAAATATATCATCCTGACGTTGATGATCATTTATACTTTTCACTGTTTTTATACAGTACGCCAGCCTGATGAGGAGGAGCGCAACGAACTTTTGCGTCAGCAGCTTCTGTTGATCTTTTTCATTGATTTCACTGCATTTCTGATAATCTATCTGAAAACCTTCAACTTCCAGGTTGTCGAATTTTATGCGGAGATGCTGTTGTTTTTTGCTGCAATCCAGATTTTGTACCGTCTCTTTTACAAAAAAGCATCTATACTTCTTCTGAATAATATGTGTATGCTTTTAAGCGTCGGTTTTATTATGTTGTGCAGGCTGGATATCTCCGCGGCACAGAAACAGCTTCTGATCGCAGCCGGAGCCAGTGGCATTGCACTGATCATTCCCGTAATGATCCGAAAAATGCGATTCCTGCGTAAGCTGACATGGGTTTATGCCGGAATCGGTATCGTTCTGCTTGGTGCAGTTTTTGCTCTTGCAAGGACAAGCTATGGTGCGAAGCTGTCTCTTATGGGTGTACAGCCCTCCGAAGCGATTAAAATCACTTTTGTATTTTTCATGGCATCCTTTTTATCAAGAGATACCAGTTTCCGTGCCATTGTGCAGGTATCAGTCGTTGCCGCACTTCACGTCGGAATTCTGGTACTTTCCAAAGACCTTGGAAGTGCCGTGATCTTTTTTGCCGCATACCTAATTATGGTTTATGTTGCCACAAGAAATGTCGGTTACCTCGGACTTGGTATTGTCGGAGGTTCCGGTGCAGCAGTTGTGGCTTACCATCTTTTCGGGCATGTCCGTCAGCGAGTAAGCGCCTGGAAAGACCCGATGGCTGTTTATCAGAATGAAGGTTACCAGATCGTACAGTCACTTTTTGCAATCGGAACCGGTGGATGGTTTGGCATGGGGCTTTGTCAGGGTTCCCCGGAATCTATTCCTGTTGTCAAAAATGACTTTATTTTCAGTGCAATCTGCGAGGAACTTGGTGGTATTTTTGCAATCTGCCTGATTCTTGTATGCATGAGTTTCTTCCTCATGATTGTAAACATTGCACTGCGTATCATCAATCCTTTTTATAAACTGATTGCACTGGGACTTGGTACGGAATATGCATTTCAGGTTTTCCTTACGATCGGTGGTGCAACCAAATTTATCCCTATGACCGGAGTAACACTCCCTCTTGTAAGCTACGGCGGAAGTTCATTATTATGTACGATCCTGATGCTTGCAATCATTCAGGGACTTTATATTTTAAGAGAAGACGAGGACGAGGAATTTGAGAAACGAAGACAAGAGGCAATACAGAGAATCAGAGAGAGAGAGGAAATTGGAAGAACGCGCCAGATCTAAAAGGCGTCGCGCCCGAAACCGAAGTTACACGTGTGTGTCTGTATTTTTCGTGGCTATTTTTATGGGACTGATCGGTTATCTTATTTATTTCAATACCGTAAAGAGTGATGATTTTATCAATAGCCCGTACAACACACGTCAGGATACTTTTTCTGACCGAGTAGTCCGTGGCAGTATTCTGTCCTCCGACGGCGAAGTACTTGCTCAGACCAATGTTTCCGAAGACGGAACAGAAGAGCGTTCTTATCCTTATGGTAATACATTTGCACATGTAGTCGGATATGATACCAATGGAAAAAGCGGCCTTGAATCCGAAGCAAACTTTCAACTGCTTTCTTCACACGAATTTTTCCTGAATCAGATCCGTAATGAATTTATGGGAACCAAAAATACCGGTGACAGCGTGGTATCTACTCTGAGTGCTGACCTTCAGACCACTGCATATAATTCTCTCGGTGACAGAAGAGGAGCCGTTGTTGCACTTGAGCCATCTACCGGCAAGATACTTGCAATGGTCAGCAAACCGGATTTCGATCCCAACACGATTTCCGAAAACTGGGACAGTCTTGTAAACGATGAAACCAACAGCAGTCTGCTCAACAGAGCTACCATGGGACAGTATCCTCCGGGATCAACTTTTAAAGTAGTCACTGCACTTGATTATTTCCGCACACACGGAAGTTTTAACGGCTTTTCTTTTGACTGTCAGGGAAGCATCACAAAAGAAGGACATACTATCCAGTGTTACAACGGCAACGTGCATGGTACCGAAGATTTTTATACGGCATTTGCCAATTCCTGCAACTGTGCCTTTGCTGAGATCGGTACAGAACTCGGCGGTGCATCTCTGTTAAAAACAAGCGAAGATCTTTTGTTTAATAAAAAACTTCCACTGAATTCTTATCGTAAGAGCAGTTTCTCACTGAATGGAAGTTCCGGCATTCCATTGATCATGCAGACTGCCATCGGCCAGGGAAACACACTTGTTTCTCCGATGCATATGGCACTCATTACAAGCACTATTGCAAACAACGGTGTTCTTATGAAGCCGTATCTGATTGATAAGGTTGTCAATGCGAACGGTGATACCATCAAAACTACCGAGCCGACTACGTACAAACGTCTGATGACAAGCAACGAGGCAGCAATTCTCGGCAAACTTATGAAAGGCGTTGTAGAAAGTGGTACTGCTTCTTCCTTAAACGGCAGAGGTTATACAGTAGCCGGCAAGACCGGTTCTGCAGAATATGACGAAAATGGCTCCAGTCATTCCTGGTTCATCGGATATTCCAACGTCGATGATCCTGATCTTGTTGTTGCAGTAATCGTTGAAGGTGGTGGTACCGGAAGCGAGGCGGCCGTACCGATTGCAGCAGATCTTTTTGATGCTTATCATTTTGATCAGCAATAATTGATAAATAGTTGCCAGTCAACCAAAAAAGAGTTATACTATATGCAGTTCAAGATATGAAACTCACACGCATTACAGGAGGAAATTGCAAAATGATAGAAGCAACAAGCTGTGGCGGTGTGGTAATTTATCGAGGTAAGATACTGGCACTTTATAAATCTTATAAGAACCGTTATGAAGGGTGGGTGCTCCCGAAAGGAACCGTAGAGCCAGGCGAGACACACATTGAAACTGCTTTACGCGAGGTACATGAAGAAGCAGGAGTAAGGGCGACCGTCGTAAAATATATCGGCAAGAGCCACTATAATTTTACTGTACCTGAAGATATCGTTACAAAAGAAGTACATTGGTATCTGATGACGGCTGATAATTATCATAGCAGACCTCAGAGAGAAGAATTTTTTGTAGATTCCGGATATTACAAATTCCATGAAATCTATCATCTTCTCCGTTTCTCCAACGAGAAACAGATTGTAGAAAAAGCATATCAGGAATATCTGGAAATGCGGAGTCAGGGACTCTGGGGGAAACAGCGCAGAGTATAACTGCTCTGCATTAGATGTATCCATAACAGGGTTGCAGCATTCGCAGCCCTGTTTATTTTTTCGTTTAAATTTTATAAAAGGGGGCATCCTTTTATAAACACTATTTTCTTCACAGAAGGAGCCAGAAACAAGTATGCTGAAATGGCACAAACACTATTATACCGGATCGGGTGTCAAAAACAGTTCTCGCATCCGTCGCCGTCTGGAACATGGAAAACCTGTTCCGGGCATTTATCTGATCACTTTATCAGATAATCCCCGTAATCTTCTGGAAATACTACCTGCGCTGACCCTCATTCAGGAAAGTGCCGCTGATATGTGCCCGGAAATCGTAGGCATTGCCAAAGGAAAAGAGGAAGCAATGGATCTTGTTACAGAAATGATCCGGACAATCTTCTCTGAAACCGGTGGATTTGAAGTAAAAGAATATTGGAAAAACAGGTGAATTTATGCTACATATTCTGTGGATACTGATAAAATTCATATTGATGTTTCTTGCAATTCTGCTGGGACTTGTCGTATTGGTACTTCTTCTTATACTGTTTTGTCCGATACGCTATCAGGCCAGTGCAGCAAAAGAGGTAGGTTCCTTTTTCGATGCATATGCCAGCGCAAGGATCAGCTGGCTTTTTGGAGGAATCTCATTTCGGCTTGATTACAAAGATCGAAATACCGGATATGAACTTCGAATATTGGGAATCCCCGTATTCAGATTATTGAATTATCTTAGAGAACGCAAGAAGAAAAGGCAGAGAACAGCCGGTATCTCTAAGACCAACGGACAGACACTTATGCCAGGAGATTCCATAGATGCAGGAACATATAAGTCACTACCAGATTCGCAAGCTTTTACAGACACTTTCCATACTGCGAATTCCGTCTCCGGAGAAGATTCCCCAACAGATTCTTCGACAGATGGATTTTCAAATACGACAGATTCCGAAGATCAGCAGCGTCTGATTCGGAAGATCGGAAATCTGTGTTACAGTTTAGGACGTAAGCTTCGTGCATTGTTTGAAACACTTCAGAGATTTTGGCAAAAGTTATGTGGGATACCAAAAAACATCGAAAATTTCACATTAACAATCAAAAATATCTGTGATAAAATAAATATGTTTCGAGATTTTCTTGAGCATCCACGGGTCAAAGCTGCGATTGCTCTCGTAAAAGATCATTTTATAAAGCTGCTCCGTCATGTATTTCCGACAAAAATACAGGGAAAGCTTACTTTTGGAAGCACGGATCCTTCCGTCACAGGAAGTGTACTTGCCGTTCTCGGTATGACCATTCCGCTTCACAAAAACTGTATTTCCGTAACTCCTGTATTTGAAGATAAAAATATACTTGAAGGAAATATCAGCATGAAAGGACGGATTTATGGAGTATTCCTCATAAAGACCGCTCTGGAGCTGTATTTTAATAAGAATATCAAATATGTCATCAGACGATGGAAGCATAAACATAAGGAGGACTGATTATGTCAGGCGAAAACAATTTCAAAGATACTGTAAACTCTCTTTTTAAAGGACTGGATGCATTCATCTCCGCAAAAACCGTAGTGGGAGAGGCAATTCATGTAGGCGACACCATCATCCTTCCACTGGTGGATGTTTCTTTTGGCGTAGGTGCCGGTGCATTCGAAGGAGACAAAAAAAGCAACGGCGGCGGCGGAATGACCGGAAAGCTGACACCAAGTGCCGTACTTGTAATCCAGAATGGTTCCACGAAGCTTGTAAATGTCAAAAACCAGGATGGACTTACCAAAGTTCTGGATATGGTTCCGGATTTTGTAGACCGTTTTGCAAATGGATTCGGAAAAGATGATACAACTGCAGACAGCAGTACCAAAGCAGAGAGTGAAAAAGCATAAATCATATACAGAAATCTGTATTCCCGAAAGTTTTTCTGCATATAATATTATAAGCTCTTAAGACGAGGTTCGGATCGTGGGAAGACTTTTGGGTCTAATGCTTTTTTGCATTGGAATCGGTATGGTGATAGGTATGCTGATCTCTGAAAATGTGATCATTGTTATTTCCGCCGGACTTTGTCTTCTGTGCGGATACCATATGTTTTGCAGATAAGGGCGAAAAGCAGATGACGCTTTTCCGCTTTTTGCAACGAATAAAGGCACGGGATCAATCTTCCCGTGCCTCACTTATCGTTCATAATCATGAAATCTTATGCTCTTTCTACTTTTCCGGATCTCAGACAAGAAGTACATACATACATCTTCTGTGCACCGCCAGTAGCGGTTTTAACTCTAACGGATTTTACGTTAGAGTTCCACATTTTATTAGATCTTCTATGTGAATGACTTACATTATTTCCGAAATAAGCACCTTTTTCACAAACTGCGCATTTAGCCATGATAGCACCTCCTTGACGCTTTTTTTCAACAGGTCTTATTTTAACAGATGAATTTACCTTTTGCAAGTAAAAAATAGAAATTCTCAAAATTAATATTCCTTTTTGTGCAAAAAAAGGTTATAATACATGCATACTAAAAAATTGGAGGTACCTATATGAGTGGACGTATAGATTCCGGATTGGGGCAGATCGTCATTGATACAGACGTAATTGCCACCTATGCAGGAAGTGTAGCAGTGGAATGTTTCGGTATTGTCGGAATGGCTGCAGTCAGCGTAAAGGACGGCCTTGTCAAACTGCTTCGCAAAGATAGCCTGAAACATGGTATCAGTGTAAATATCACCGACGAAAACAAGATCCGCCTGAATTTCCATGTCATTGTTGCTTATGGAGTAAATATCAGTACAATTGCAGACAACCTTGTCAGCAACGTCAAATATAAAGTTGAAGATTTCACCGGCATGGAAATCGAAAAAATCAACATCTATGTGGAGGGCGTTCGCGCCATAGATTAAGAAATCAGAGGAGGAACTTGTGGTGAACATGAAAACCATAGATGCCAAAGTACTTTCCAGAATGTTTCTGGCCGGTGCCAAAAATCTGGAAGCAAAAAAAGAATGGATTAATGAATTAAACGTATTCCCTGTTCCTGACGGGGATACCGGTACAAATATGACAATGACGATCATGTCAGCAGCCGCTGAAGTCAGTGCCCTGACTGATCCGGATATGGAAACACTTGCAAAGGCAATTTCTTCCGGCTCCTTACGTGGTGCAAGAGGGAACTCCGGTGTTATTCTTTCTCAGCTTCTTCGTGGATTCACAAGAAGTGTAAGAAAATCCGGTGAACTGGATGCGCCTGCCATTGCAGCAGCCATGGAAAAAGCGGTTGAGACTGCATACAAAGCAGTTATGAAACCAAAAGAAGGAACTATCCTGACTGTTGCAAAGGAAGCCGCTCTCAAAGCATCCGAGATCGCACCGGAAGCAGAAGAACTTGAGCCATTTTTCCATGAAGTATTTGATCACGCAGAATATACGCTTTCCCGTACACCGGAAATGCTCCCTGTACTGAAAGAAGCAGGTGTAGTAGACTCTGGCGGACAGGGCCTTCTGGAAGTTCTGCGAGGAGCAATTGATGGCTTCCTCGGTAAAGATGTAGATTATTCCGATTTCCAAAAACCGGGTGCAGCTGCAGTTACCAGGATCTCTCCACAGGCAGAAGCAGACATCAAGTTCGGATACTGCACTGAGTTTATCATTCTTCTGGACAAACCGATGCCAATTGAAGAAGAACATTCTTTCAAGGAATTCCTTACTTCCATCGGAGATTCCATCGTACTTGTCGCAGATGATGAAATCGTAAAAGTACATGTGCACACCAATCATCCGGGTCAGGCATTTGAACGTGCGCTGACATACGGAGCACTTTCCCGCATGAAGATTGACAACATGCGTGAAGAACATCAGGAAAAACTGATCAAAGACGCAGAAAAGCTTGCCAGACAGCAGGTCGAAGAAGAGAAAAAGCAGACACCACCGAAAGAGACCGGATTTATTGCAGTTTCCGCAGGTGCAGGTCTTACCGATATCTTCCGTGAACTTGGTGTTGATTACCTGATTGAAGGCGGTCAGACCATGAACCCGAGTACTGAGGACATGCTGAATGCAATTGATAAAGTAAACGCAAAGACCATCTACATTTTACCAAACAACAAAAACATCATTCTTGCAGCAAATCAGGCACGTGACCTGACAGAGGACAAGAAGATCATTGTTATCCCGACCAAGACAATTCCTCAGGGTGTAACTGCTCTGATCAGCTTCGTCCCTGAAAAAACAGATGATGAAAACACAGCCGAAATGACAGATGCAATTTCCCGTGTGCAGACCGGTCAGATCACTTATGCAGTTCGTGATACAAGAATTGACGACAAAGAGATCCATGAAGGTGATATCATGGGAATCGGTGATAAGGGAATCCTCGCTGTAGGTAACGGCAAAGAAAACGTTGCTGTTGCTACCGTAGATGCCATGATGACCGAGGATGCTGAAGTAATCAGTATTTATTACGGTGCAGATGCTTCTGAAGAAAAAGCAGAAGAACTTGCTTCCACACTGGAAGAGAAGTATCCGGACTGTGAAATTGAAGTCAACAACGGTGGTCAGCCAATTTACTATTACATTATTTCTGTAGAGTAGGACAATGAAACAGAGTTTACAGACCTTAAAAGGTGTCGGAGAAAAAACAGAAAAGCTTTTTTTCAAACTCGGTATCTATGATACCGAAGATCTCCTTCACTATTATCCAAGAAATTATGACGCATTTGAAGCGCCGGTGGATATCGCAGACCTTGAAGAGGGGACGGTGAAAGCCGTCTCTGCTGCGGTATGTTCCGGCGTTTATGTTCGTTCGGCGAGCGGAAAACAGATCATCACCGCAACAGTTGCCGACCAGAGCGGAAAACTTTCCATCATATGGTTCAACATGCCATACTTGAGAACAATGCTCAAAAAAGGCAGTACTTTCGTATTACGTGGACGGGTCATCAAAAAACAAAACCGGATTCAGATGGAACATCCGGAAGTTTTTACCCCGGCAGCATACGAAGAGATCCTGCACAGCCTGCAGCCAATCTATGGCCTGACAAGCGGACTTTCCAACAAAACCATTACCAAAACGATTCGGCAGCTTCTTGAAAATCTTCCTATGTACAGTGAATTTCTTTCGGAAGATATCCGACAGCGTTACCAGCTTGCAGACATTAATTATGCACTGCGAACTATTCATTTCCCGCTCAGCATGGAAGAACTGCTTGTTTCCAGGAAGCGGCTTGTTTTTGATGAATTTTTGCTGTTCATCCTGTCCATCCAGATGATGAAAGAAAAAAATGAAGAAACTCCCAACTATTTTCCGATTCAGAAAACCTGGGTTACCGAACAGATCATCGAAAATCTTCCTTATTCTCTGACAAATGCACAGCTGAATACCTGGCATGAGATTGAACGTGATATGTCCGGTCAGGCGCTTATGTCACGTCTGATACAGGGTGATGTAGGAAGCGGAAAAACGATCATTGCGTTTCTTGCCATGATTCTTTCCTGTGAAAACGGTTATCAGTCAGCATTGATGGTTCCGACAGAAGTCCTTGCCAGACAGCACTATGAAAGTTTTATGGAACTTTTAGCACAACAGGGACTTGATTTTTGTACAGTGCTGCTTACAGGTTCCAACACTGCAAAAGAAAAACGTGAAATTTATGCCAAAATTGCTTCGGGTGAAGCACAGATCATCATTGGCACACACGCACTGATTCAGGAAAAAGTTGTCTACAAAAATCTTTCACTTGTCATCACTGACGAACAGCACCGCTTCGGTGTCAAACAGCGCGAATCTCTTGCCGAACGCGGAAATCCGCCCAATGTCCTTGTCATGAGTGCAACACCGATTCCCCGGACACTGGCGATCATTTTGTACGGAGATCTTGATATCTCGGTAATTGATGAGCTTCCCGCCAGGAGACTTCCGATCAAGAACTGTGTCGTGGACACTTCTTATCGTCCAAAGGCGTATTCCTTTATTCAAAGACAGGTGCAGGAAGGCAGACAGGTATATATCATCTGCCCAATGGTAGAAGAAAGCGAGGGCCTCGACGCAGAAAACGTCCTTGACTATACTTCAAAGATCAAATCCATCTTTCCATCGAATATTCAGATAGAATATCTTCACGGTAAAATGAAAGCCTCTGAAAAAAACAAGATCATGGAGCGTTTTGCAGCAAACGAAATACAGATTCTCGTTTCAACGACAGTTGTCGAAGTCGGTGTCAACGTGCCGAATGCCACGGTCATGATGGTTGAAAATGCCGAACGTTTCGGTCTTGCACAGCTTCATCAGCTCCGCGGACGTGTCGGTCGTGGAGAGCATCAGTCCTATTGTATTTTTGTACAGGGAAACAAAGAAGACACTACCTCAAAGAGACTGGAAATCCTCAACAAATCCAACGACGGATTTTATATTGCAGGCGAAGACCTGAAGCTTCGCGGACCGGGAGATCTGTTTGGCATCCGCCAGAGCGGTGTGATGGAATTTCGCATTGGGGACATTTATAACGATTCCTCCATTTTGAAATCCGCCAGTGAGGCAGCTTCGGAAATCCTTTCACTGGACCCGGATCTGACGCTTCCGCAGAATCAGCTTCTGAAAGAACAGTTGCAAATTGTAACAAATCGTAGTATTCTAGTACCGTAAGAAACATAATCATCTTGTAAGGAGGCTATTATGGCTACAAGAACTACCACAAAAAAAGCAGAACTCAAGACATCCACTGCAAAACCGACTACCGAAAAAGAGGCTCCTGCAAAAAAGACAACTACTGTAAAAGCTGCAGTTAAAGGAACTGTTAAAAAAGCAACTACCAGAAAGACTACTGTCAGAAAAACTGCTTCCAAAAAAGCTGTTTCTTTAAATACCGAAGTATATGTACAGTGGCTTGGTAAAGAAGTATCCGAAAAAGATATTGTAGACAGCATCAAAAAAATCTGGACAGAAGAAATGGGCAAAAAAGAAGCTGATCTTACAGATCTTAAGATTTATATTAAACCAGAAGACAATGGTGCACATTACGTAATCAACAACGATATCACAGGCTTCATCGGTTTATAATCTTTCATTCAATATTACAATATTATTTTTTATTCAGATTCAGATGATCTTTATGGTCATCTGAATTTTTTATTTCCAGATCAGCCAGTAAGTTCCAGTTTATTTTTCTGCATCTTTCATATACTAGCACTGTAACATCCAATTAAACGAAAACCAAGGAGGAAATAATCATGACAAAAAACACTTCTTCTAACAGAGCAGTTGTACCAGAAGCAAAAGGCGCCCTTGATCGTTTTAAATTTGAAGTTGCAAACGAACTGGGAGTACCGCTTACAGACGGATATAACGGAAACCTGACTTCCAAACAGAACGGAAGTGTCGGCGGCTATATGGTCAAAAAAATGATCGAACAGCAGGAACGCCAGATGTCCGGAAGTTCCCAGAACGAACAGTACTGATCATTCTGAGTAATAAACAAAATTCCTGAATTATTCAGGATACAGACAGTGCAGCCCTGAAATCTGTAATCAGATCACGGACTGCACTGTTTTTTTGTATAAATTTTCAAGAAATAATTGCCAATTTTTTGTTGACTTGTTATAATATATGAAAATAGCAGTATTTTAACTAAAAAACCAGTAATGTATTGGTGAAAATGGAGAGATGAACAATGAATTTAGGAATCATTGCACACAACAGTAAAAAAGTACTTATCGAAGATTTCTGTATCGCATACAAGAATATACTCGCCAAGCATGAGGTTTATGCCACAGGAACTACCGGTCGTCGAATTGAAGAAGCCACAAACCTTCATGTGCATAAGTTTCTTGCAGGAAGCATTGGCGGAGACAAACAATTTATGGAAATGGTAGAGCGTCAGGATCTTGATATGGTCATTCTTTTTTATAATCCTGTTATGATGGATCCAAAAGAACCTGATATTCAGGCTATAGTCATGCGCTGTGACCAGTATAATATCCCGGTTGCTACCAATATCGCAACCGCTGAACTTCTGATTCTCGGACTTGCCCGTGGTGATCTGGATTGGAGACTGAATTTAAAATGAGAGTAATAGCAGGAACAGCCAGACGGCTTAATCTCAAAACCGTACCTGGCATGGAAACAAGACCGACAACTGACCGTATAAAAGAAACACTGTTCAATATTCTGCAGCCTGAAATGCCTGACTGCCGCTTTCTTGATCTTTTCAGTGGAAGCGGAGGAATCGGCATTGAAGCGTTAAGCCGTGGTGCTGCATATGCTGTATTTGTAGAAAAAAATCCAAAGGCCTGCAGCTGTATACGTGACAATCTTTCATTTACAAAGCTTGCCGAACATGGTAAACTTTTGAACATGGATGTTTTACAGGCACTCCGCTCCCTCGAGGGCGAAGAAGCCTTTGACTGTATTTTTATGGATCCGCCATACAATCACGATCTGGAACGTCAGGTACTTGAATACTTGTCCGACAGCTCACTTGCTGATGATCACACACTTATCATCACAGAGGCTGATTTGCATACGGATTTTTCCTATGTGACTGATCTCGGATATGAACTGGCACGATCTAAAGAATACAAAACAAACAAACATATATTTTTGTATAAAAGAAAGTGAGATCACACATGGTAACAGCAGTATACCCCGGAAGTTTTGATCCGGCGACCTATGGTCATCTGGATGTCATCCGGCGTGCAAGCGTCTCTTTCGACAGAGTAGTAGTCGGAGTTTTGCATAATTCTTCAAAAAGTCCGTTGTTTTCTGTGGAAGAACGTGTTAATATATTGGAAAAGGCGACAAAAGACATACCAAATGTAATCATTAAACCATTTGACGGTCTTTCTGTTAATTTCGCAAGAGAGAATCACGCACAGGTAATTGTGCGTGGTTTGCGTGCTGTCACGGACTTCGAATATGAACTCCAGATGGCACAGACAAATCGAGTTCTTGCTCCTGATGTAGATACTATATTCCTCACTACCAGTCTGGAATATGCTTATGTCAGTTCCACCATCATGAAGGAAGTCGCCCGCTTCGGAGGAGATTTGTCCAACTTTGCGCCGCCGGAGATTATCAAGACATTACGCATGAAACTTCAGCAGGTAAACGAGAAAAATTAAAGAGAATGGAGAATATACTATGAGCAGCAGAATCGAACAGATTATTGATGAAATTGACGAGTTTATAGAGAGCTGTAAATTCCAGCCTTTATCCGCAACTAAAATCATTGTAAACAAAGAAGAAATCGAAGAACTTTTAAGAGAACTCCGCCTGAAAACACCGGACGAGATTAAACGTTATCAGAAGATTATCAGCAATAAGGATGCCATTCTGGAAGATGCACAGTCCAAAGCAGACGGTATTATCGCCGACGCACAGGCAAAGGCTCAGGAGCTTGTTACACAGCATGAGATCATGCAGAAAGCATACGCACAGGCAAATGATACCATCAATGCAGCCAACAAACAGGCTCAGGAAATTCTTGATTCCGCAACTCAGGATGCAAACAGCATTCGTTTAAGCGCAATCACTTATACAGATGATATGATGGCAAACATCGGTTCCGTACTGACCCAGACACTGGAAGACGCAGGCGGTAAATATAAAGGATTCATTGATTCCCTTCAGAGCTGCCTTGATGTTGTAAACCACAATCGTCAGGAATTGGCTCCGCAGACTGCACAGGCTGCAGCTATGACTGGATCTTATCACGAAGATACCAACAATGCACCGGAAGAAGACAGTCTTTTAGACGATCTTGGTGACGAGTAATATTAAAATTACAGCAATTACTCCGTTCAGAAGTTTTGCCACGATATAAGACCGTACAGATAGTTCTTTTGTCACAAGACTTCTGGTCTGGGCTGCTATACAGACTCCGCCGGATGCAGTAAGAAAAACAGCCAGTATACTTTTTGTTATGTCTGGCAGTATAAGTGGCTGCAGGCGATAGAGTCCGGTAGTCAGCTCCAGTATTCCTGTCAGCAGATATCCCGGAACATTATGTGGTATATACCAGCGACTGATGCAGGCAGACAAAATGGCAAACATAAGAATGTATCCACCCAGCCGGGTAATTGTTTCAAACCCATTCATAATGGAGACATCCAAAAAAGCTTCTGATGAGCTTGTGGCGGGTGTCTCTTTTTTCATAACTGTTTCTTCACCGAAATAATTTTTCTTTCGAAAAATTATAAAACGAAAAAATTGTGCCGTCATCCATTCAGACACCCAAAGAATCAACATCATTTTTAAAAATGGGACTCTGTCATTCAAACAGATCTGACACAGATATGTACGGACAAATACAGGACTTGACTGATTCACAAAGGTTAGCAGATATTCCGCTTCCTTTTTTGTGATCTGTCCATTTTCATAAAGATCCGATGTTGTTTTTGCCCCCATAGGATAACCGCACAGCATTCCGACCAGAACTGCATATGCACCGGCAGGAGATATGTCAAAAACAATCTTCCATAACGTTTTGAACGGTGCCAGCAACCGGCTGATCAGGCCTGTCTGCACCAGTATTCCGGTACAGATAAGAAAAGGCAGGAGTGTCGGAATCATTACATTCAGCCACAGATTCAATCCTTCCCTGGCTGCTTTAAGTGCTTCCGTCGGATACACAAGTATAAAACCAATCTGTGTAATACAGAATATTGTAAATAAAAGTTTTTTCATATTTATATTTTTTATATGCTTTGCTTTACTTTATGCCACATATCAGACAGATATGTCGATAAAATATAACAAACAATGATTGTCATCATTTATTTCATGGAGGAAACCAATATGAGAGTATTAGAAAATTGCGAACCAAAAAAAGTCTTTTATTATTTTGAGGAAATCTGCAAGATCCCGCATGGTTCCAGAAACACCAGACAGATCAGTGATTATCTTGTAAATTTCGCAAAAGAGCATGGTTTCAAATATGTTCAGGATGAACTGAACAACGTCATTATCTACAAACCTGCAACCGCAGGATACGAAAACGCTCCGACCGTCATCCTTCAGGGACATATGGATATGGTCTGTGAAAAAAGACCTGATGTAGAGCATGACTTTACCAAGGACGGTCTGAACCTTTCTGTCAAAGACGGATACGTATCTGCAAACGGCACCACACTCGGTGGAGATGACGGCATTGCAGTTGCTTATTCCCTTGCACTTCTTGACAGTACAGACATCCCACACCCGGCGCTGGAAGTGCTGATCACTGTAGATGAAGAAATCGGTCTTCTCGGAGCTTTCGGGCTTGATTGCAGCGTACTCAGCGGCAAACGTATGATCAACATGGATTCCGAAGCAGAAGGAAGTCTCTGGATCAGCTGTGCCGGCGGTCTTTCCGCAGTCAGCCATATTCCGGTTCAACGTGTTGCAGCAGAAGGCGAAAAGCTCGAAGTTAAAGTCAGCGGTCTTATGGGCGGACATTCCGGTTCTGAAATTGATAAAAAACGTGCCAATGCCAATATTGTTATGGGAAGATTTCTCTATGCTCTCAAACAAGAGGCAGATTACGAAATTATTTCTTATGAAGGTGGTCAGAAAGACAATGCCATCACAAGAGAAGCCATATGTGAAATTCTTGTTGCCAGAGAAGATGTCGAAGCAGTAAAAGCCAGTGCAGCCAAAGCAGAAGATGGTTTACGCGAAGAGTATGCCGGCACTGACGGCAACATCACTGTCCAGATCACAGAAGAAGGACATGCAGAAACTGATGTTCTTCATCCGACCAGCCGTGAAAAAGTATTATTCTATCTCGTACAGATTCCGTTTGGCATCCAGAAAATGAGCGGCAACATTGAAGGTCTGGTGGAAACATCCACAAACATCGGTATCGTTAAGCTGTCCGACGATGAATTCTTCGCCAGATCCAGCGTCAGAAGTTCCGTAGAAGTAGCCAGAGATGCACTTTCCGACAAAATCCAGTATCTGACCGAATTCCTCGGTGGAGAATACGAAATTCAGGGTGCTTATCCGGCATGGGAATACCGCAAAGATTCCCCGCTCCGTGACAAAATGGTATCTGTTTACGAGGAAATGTACGGACAGAAACCGGAAGTTGTTGCCATCCATGCAGGTCTCGAATGCGGTCTTTTCTACAAAAAGATCGAAGGTCTTGACTGTGTATCTCTCGGACCAAATATGAAAGACATCCATACTTCTGAAGAAGTGCTTGATATCGCATCCACGGAACGTGTATGGAATTATCTTGTCAAAGTTCTGGAACAGTTAAAAGACTGATTTTGAAACAGCTTTTTTTATCATATATCTGCCTTGTAAAAGATCCCTCACTTCGATGGGATCTTTTTGCATATATTGTGAAAAAGGACTTTTTCAGTATGAAATCATCCCGTCTGTTTTTCCTCCTCATTTTATTTATTATAAACTGCTTCATCCTTGTCTGGCTGATTCAGGACAGAAGCCATGTCTCAGGTCTGACAGCTACAACCTGTAATTCTGATGAATTCCGTGAACAGTTTCTGTCTCCATCTCTCTACAAAGAGCTGTCCAAAACAACTTATCCCGGTCATTCATTTGCCGAACTTCTCACCACAACCATGCTCGACGGAGATTTTTTTCCAAAAAACGTCTCAGCCAATGCCGCACCTTATCTGAAATACAAAAGAGACGAATTCCTTCTTCTGAAAAAATATTATGAAATGATCTGGTCAGATCTGGAATATTTCCCAGTTGCCAATACGGCAGTCTTTTTTGAAGACAGCTGGCTGGCACCACGCAGCTACGGAGGAGAGCGCCGGCACGAAGGTACCGATATTTTTGCCTCGCGCAACATTTCGAACTATTATCCAATCATCAGCATCACCGATGGCATCATCGAACAGAAAGGCTGGCTTCCTCTAGGCGGTTACCGAATTGGAATCCGTTCTGAATCCGGTGCCTTTTTTTATTATGCGCACCTTGCCTCTTATGAGCCTGATCTCACAGTCGGTGATACTGTTTCTGCCGGAGACATTCTTGGATTTATGGGAAATTCCGGCTACGGAAAAGTGGGAACCGTCGGAAAATTCCCGGTTCATCTGCATCTGGGAATTTATATTCCCACCTTATACACTGACGAGATGAGTGTAAATCCCTACCACATCCTGGACATTCTTCGAAAAAACACAAGAAAGTATACATATTCTTAACATAATTTCTGCAATCTGTGTTATAATGTACGAGAAGTTTTGTCTTCCGGTACTATGGAACATTTCTTCAATGCAACAACTCGTCAAGGAGCGATTTATATGGAAATACAGTTATGGAGAAGTATTTTATGTCCATATGAGCTTGCCGTCAGAGAACTGATGGTAAAATTTGAACATATTATAGATGAACATAAGCAAAACGACCTGTATTCTCCGATAGAGCAGGTCAGCGGTCGTGTAAAAAGTCTTCCAAGCATTCTGGAAAAAATGCAGCGCAAGCATATCCCGATGGATAAAATGGAAGAAGAAATAGAAGACATCGCCGGAATCCGTATCATATGTCAGTTCGAAGAAGATATTGATACTGTTGCCGCGATGATCCGAGACCGCAGCGATATGGTGATAAAAAGTGAAAAAAATTACCTCAAACACATCAAACAGAGCGGATACCGAAGTTATCATCTGATTATTTATTATACTGTAGATACGATCAGCGGTCCGAAGAGACTGCAGGCAGAAATCCAGATTCGTACTATGGCAATGAATTTCTGGGCAACGATTGAACATTCTCTGCAATACAAGTACAAAGGTGAAATGCCTTTGCATGTAGCAGAACGACTCAGCAATGCAGCCGACGCTATCATTGCACTGGATCATGAAATGTCCTCTGTCCGCAATGAGATCATGGATGCGCAGAATTCTTCTCAGATGCAGTCCAATCTTGTCAAAGATATCCTTCTCAGCATCGAAAATCTTTACAAGATTTCCAACAAACGGGAAGTCGAAAAAATTCAGGACGAATTTTTACGTGTCTTCCGCACGAAGGATCTGCAGCAGCTTGCACGTTTTCACCGTCAACTTGATATTATTGCCGAGGGCTATCGTGCACAATCCGTATCATTTTAGGAGTAACGCATGCAGGATTTTTTACCAATAAACAAAAAAGATATGCAGAAAAGAGGATGGGACTGCGTGGACTTTGTCTACGTTACCGGTGATGCCTACATCGACCATCCTTCTTTTGGTTCCGCGATCATCAGCCGGCTGCTGGAGAGCAGAGGATATCGGGTCGGAATCATTGCACAGCCTGACTGGCGCAAAAAAGAAAGTATTCAGGTATTTGGTGAGCCACGTCTCGGATTTCTTGTTACGGCCGGAAATATGGACTCGATGGTAAACCATTATACCGTATCACGTAAACACCGTCAGAAAGATGCATATTCACCGGGAGGACAGATGGGGCTCCGACCGGATATGCCAACGGTTGTTTACAGCAATCTTATCCGCCAGACCTACAAACATACACCGATCATTCTCGGCGGCATCGAGGCAAGTCTTCGTCGTCTGGCACATTATGATTACTGGAGTAACCGTGTGCGCCGCAGCGTCCTTATGGATTCCGGTGCCGATCTGATTTCATATGGAATGGGAGAGCATTCCATCATTCAGATCGCAGAAGCTCTTCAGAGCGGAATTCCGGTCGAGGAAATCACCTATATTCCGGGGACCGTCTTCAAAAGCAAAGAACTTTCCCGTGTTTATGATCCGATTGTACTTCCATCTTTTGAAGCCGTCACTGCAGACAAAAAAACATATGCCGAAAGCTTCAATATACAGTATCGCAATACAGATCCTTTTACCGCACATCCTCTTGCAGAGGACTACGGCAACAGAGGATATGTTATCCAGAACCCTCCGGCGCTTCCTCTTACGCAGCAGGAAATGGACGATGTCTACGATCTTCCGTATCGTGAGACATGGCATCCGGTCTATGATTCCATGGGCGGCATTCCTGCTCTGGAAGAAATCAAATTCAGTCTCACAAGCAACCGTGGTTGTTTTGGCGGCTGTAGTTTCTGTGCGCTGACTTTTCATCAGGGAAGGATTCTGCAGACCAGGAGTCATGAATCTATACTCAGAGAAGCCATAAAAATGACACAGAATCCGGATTTCAAAGGTTATATTCATGATGTCGGCGGACCTACTGCCGATTTCCGTCAGCCTTCGTGTCAGAAACAGCTGACCAAGGGTGTCTGCTCAAACAGGCAGTGTCTGTTTCCTGAACCCTGCAAAAACCTCAGAGTGGATCATTCCGACTACGTTTCTCTGCTTCGGAAGCTGCGTGAAATTCCAGGCGTCAAAAAAGTATTTATCCGTTCAGGCGTCCGGTTTGATTATGTAGTTGCAGACAAAAGTCCTATTTTTTTGAAAGAACTTGTAAAGCACCATATCAGCGGTCAGCTCCGCGTTGCACCGGAACATGTTTCCAATCAGGTACTTCATTACATGGGCAAACCGAACCATCAGGTCTATGAAGCTTTCATCAAAGCTTATGACAAAGAAAATCAGGCTACCGGCAAAAAACAGTACGCGGTACCTTATTTTATGTCATCCCATCCGGGGTGTACGCTCAAAGACGCGGTTAAACTTGCTGAATATGTACGTGATCTCGGTTTCACCCCGGAGCAGGTACAGGATTTCTATCCGACACCATCTACGCTGTCTACCTGTATGTATTATACCGGCATTGATCCGAGAGACGGAACACCGGTTTATGTACCACGTGATCCACACGAAAAAGCAATTCAGCGTGCACTGATGCAGTACAAAAATCCAGCCAATCGCAAACTGGTTCTTGAAGGACTAAAAAAAGCAGGTCGGATGGATCTGGTTGGCTTTGGACCGAAATGCCTGATTCGTCCGGAGCGAGACAGCAAAGACAACAACCAGCGTACAGAACGTACTTTCTCTGGTCATAAAGCATCCTCCGGAAAAAGAACCGGTCGAACGATCCGCAACACCCATAAGAAAAAGACCCGAAAATAACTAAAGGAGCGTTTCATGAGTAAAAAAAATATATTTTCCAACAGCAGCAAGGGCGATTTCGGATACCTTTCCTCGGAGAAAAAAAGGCGTATTCTCATCACATCCATTTTGTTTGCTGTACCATTGTTGATTTTTTTCACTGCATTATTATATTTTCATACAAGACTGACTATCTGGACTGTCGTAGCAGTTGTCGGCTGTCTGCCTGCATGTAAATCACTGGTCAGCCTGATCATGATCTTTCGTGCCAGACCACTGGATGCTTCTGTTTATAAAAAAATCAGCCAGCATGCCGGAAAGCTTACCATGTCCTACGAAATGTACATGACCTTTTATGAAAAAAGTGCTTCCATCGACGCATTTGCAATCTGCGGAAATGTTGTCGTCGGCTACAGCAGCGATCCAAAAATCAATCTTGCATTTATGGAACAGGAAGCGCAGAAGATTCTCCGCGGAAACGGTTTCAAAGTCAATGTAAAGATATTTACCAGACTGGAGCAGTTTCTGGAACGTCTTGATTCTATGAATGAACATAAAGAATCTCTGGAAGAGGGCATCAAATTCCGTCCGGATGAAAAATACCCGGATCTGTCAAGAGACGAGCTGATCAAACACACCATCCTTGCGATCTGCCTGTAAAGGAGCCATATGAAAGAATTTCAGATTACAGATAATGAAGCGGGGCAGCGCTTTGACAAATATCTTGCAAAACTGCTGGGAAATGCACCCAAAAGTTTCTTTTATAAGATGCTCCGCAAGAAAAACATCACCTTAAACGGCAAAAAAGCAAGTGGAAACGAAAAGCTTCAGACCGGAGATCAGATAAAACTTTTCTTAAGTGATGACACTTTTGCAAAATTCAGCCAGCAGCAACAAACTGCGAGAGCAGTGACAGATCTTGATATTCTCTACGAAGACAGTGATATTCTTTTAATCAACAAACCTGTCGGCATGCTTTCTCAGCCTGATGATACAAAAGAACCATCACTCGTAGAATACCTGATCGGATACCTTTTAAATAATGGTTCAATTACAGAAGAAGGACTGCGTACTTTTCATCCATCTGTATGCAACCGCCTGGACAAAAATACAAGCGGTATCGTCGCAGCAGGAAAGTCCCTCGCCGGACTTCAGGAATTGTCCTCCCTGTTTCACGACCGCACGATCCATAAGGATTATCTCTGCATTGTCAAAGGTATCCTGACCGAAAAGGAACAAATCCGCGGATATCTTTACAAAGACACAAAGCTTAATAAAGTAACGATATCAAAAACAAAAATAAAAGATTCCCAGCCCATAGAAACGCGCTATGAACCGCTGGGACATACCAGTCATATGACGCTTCTGCGTGTGCGTCTGATCACCGGACGGACACATCAGATCCGCGCCCATCTTGCCTCCGAGGGACATCCCCTTGCCGGCGATATGAAATACGGTCAAAAAGAATTTAACCGTTATTTCCATGAAAAATTTCATCTGAATCATCAGCTGCTTCACGCATACCGGCTGACTTTCCCGGAGCTTACCGGAAAGCTCGCCACATTGTCCGGCAAATGTTTCCTTGCACCTTTGCCAAAGCAGTTTTTAACCATATTAAAAGAAGAACACTTAGAGGAGAGTTATTATGAAAATCTGGAATGAGATCTGGGACTATATAAAAATGATCATTATTGTTGTTGTCGTTGTTCTTGTGGTAAACAACGTAGTTCTTATCAATGCAAAGATTCCTTCTGAATCTATGGAAAACACGATCATGACCGGTGACCGTATCTTCGGATTTCGTATGGCATACGGACTTAACTTTGATCTTTTCGGCAAACATATTTCACACCAGACAAAAGACCCGGAACGTTTTGATATCATCATCTTCAAGTTCCCGGATGACGAAAGCCAGCTGTTTATCAAACGTCTGATCGGACTTCCAGGTGAGACTGTTGAAATCCGTGACGGAAAAGTCTACATAAACGGTTCCGATGAACCTCTGGATGACAGTTTTGTACCAGAAGTACCGACCGGAAATTATGGTCCGTACACAGTGCCTGAAAACAGTTACTTCATGCTCGGAGACAACCGTGAATATTCCAGAGATTCCAGATTCTGGAAGAACACCTTTGTTTCCTTTGATGAAATCGTAGGAAAAGCAATCGTTCGCTATTATCCATCCATCAAGCTTCTGAAATAAGAGGAATATATATGGCAACATGGAACAGCAGAGGCCTCCGGGGTTCTACCCTGGAGGATCTCATCAATCGTACAAACGAACAATACGCCGAGAAAAAGCTTGCCTTGATCCAGAAGATTCCCACACCGATCACACCAGTCCGCATGGACAAAGAAAACCGGCATATCACACTTGCTTACTTTGAACAGAGAAGTACCGTCGATTACATCGGCGCTGTACAGGGAATTCCTGTTTGCTTCGATGCCAAAGAATGCAGTGTTGATACATTCCCATTAAGCAATATCCACCCACACCAGGTCGAGTTTATGAATGCATTCGAACAGCAGGGGGGCATTGCTTTTTTTCTTATCTTTTTCAGTCATGCTGATTTATTTTATTACCTGCCATTACGTGATCTGATGATTTTCTGGAACCGTATGAAAGAGGGCGGGCGCAAAAGTTTTCGACGCGAAGAATTAAATAACATTTATTATCTTCAGAAAAAAAATGGATTCCTGATTCCGTATCTTGATGGAATCCAGACAGATTTGAAATTGCGGGATTGACAATTTGGGTTTTTCCTATTATAATTTCTTTGTTTTATATAGTAGCATGGTAGCACGTTAAAGTGTTTCTCATGTGGTGAGGAGGAAACGATTATGCAGCGAATTTTTCACACGCCGGAAGGTGTACGCGATATTTACAACGGAGAGTGCAGTCAGAAGCATCATCTTCAGACAGAAATCCGCACAGTATTTGATTCCTATGGATATGAGGAGATTGAAACTCCTTCTTTTGAATATTTTGAAGTTTTCAGCAGAGAGGTTGGAACGATTCCATCCAAGGATCTTTATAAATTTTTTGACCGTGAAGGAAACACTCTGGTATTACGTCCGGACTTTACCCCATCTGTTTCCAGAGCCTGCGCCACTTATTTCAATCCAGAGCAGGAAGTTGTCACACTGTCCTATACAGGAAATACTTTCATTAATAACTCCAGTTATCAGGGACGTCTGAAAGAAACGACACAGATGGGTGTCGAGCGTATCGGTGATGATTCTGCCGAAGCAGATGCGGAACTTCTTGCCATGACTGTAGAATGTCTTCTTAAATCCGGTCTGAAAGAATTTCAGGTCAGTGTCGGACAGGTGGATTACTTCAAATCACTTCTGCAGGACGCAGGATTGGATACCGAAGCAGAAGAAAATCTCCGTTCTCTGATTTCTCAGAAGAATTACTTTGGCGTAGAAGATCTTGTCCGCAGCCAGAATATCCCGAAAAATCTGGAAAAAGCTTTTCTGGAACTGCCTCATCTCTTTGGCTCTGCAGAAGTTCTTGCAAAAGCACGCAGCCTGACAGACAATATCTGTGCGATCAAAGCAGTAGAACGTCTGGAAGAGATTTATGAGATTCTTAAAATCTACGGATACGAAAAATATATCAGTTTTGATTTTGGTATGCTCAGCAAACTGCAGTACTATACCGGAATCATTTTTCAGGCATACACCTATGGAACCGGTGAACCGGTCGTAAAAGGCGGCCGCTACAATGAACTTCTGAAACATTTCGGAAAGCCTGCTGCCTCCATCGGTTTCGGACTTGCTGTAGATAATTTGCTCATGGCATTGTCCAGACAGAAGATCTGCCTTCCGAAAAAGAAAGCGCCGGTCATCCTGACTTATACGGAGGCAAACCGCTGTGAAGCCATCCGGGAAGCTCAGGAACTCAGAAGCAAGGGTACATCCGTTGCCCTGCGCCGCGAAAAGGAGGACTGCTGATATGAGATATCTTACTGTTGCACTTACAAAAGGACGACTTGCCCAGAAAACCCTGGACATGTTTGAAAAAATCGGTATCACCTGTGAGGAGATGCGTGATAAAGATACGCGTAAACTTATTTTTGTCAACGAAGAACTGAAATTACGTTTTTTCCTGGCAAAAGGTCCTGACGTACCTACCTACGTTGAGTACGGTGCCGCTGATATCGGCGTTACCGGCAAAGACATCATCCTTGAAGAAGGACGCAAAATGTATGAAGTCATGGATCTCGGTTTCGGAAAATGCCGTATGTGTGTTTGCGGACCGGAAAGCGCCCGTGAACTTCTGCAGAATAATCAGCTGATCCGTGTAGCAACCAAATATCCGAATATTGCAAAAAATTATTTCTATAACAAAAAGCATCAGACCGTAGAAATCATCAAACTGAACGGTTCCATCGAACTTGCTCCGATTGTCGGACTGTCCGAAGTGATCGTCGACATTGTAGAAACAGGAAGCACACTCCGTGAAAACGGATTGAATGTTCTCGAAGAAGTCTGCCCACTTTCTGCAAGAATGGTCGTCAATCAAGTCAGCATGAAAATGGAAGATGAACGAATCCGCAATCTGATCCGTAATCTTCGAAATGTAATTGATAAATAAAAACAGAAGGGATGAGCACAATGCGTACAGTAGCACTTACAAAAGAAAGTACAAAAGATATTCTGGAAAATCTCCTGAAACGAAGCCCAAATAACTACGGCAAATTCGAATCTGCCGTTGATGAGATTCTTCACAAAGTAAAAACAGAAGGTGATTCCGCCCTTTTTGCCTATACTAAAGAATTTGACAAAACTGAAATTACCGCAGATACGATCAAAGTCACCGAAGAAGAGATCAAAGAAGCTTATGAAGCTGTGGATCCGGCGCTGATCGATGTCATCCGTAAAGCACTTGTCAATATCAGAAGCTATCACGAAAAGCAGAGACAGAACAGCTGGTTTACCAGCGAAACAAACGGAACCATGCTCGGTCAGAAAGTAACTGCCCTTCAAAGAGTCGGTGTATATGTACCGGGTGGCAAGGCAGTATATCCTTCCTCCGTTCTTATGAACATCGTACCTGCCAAAGTTGCAGGTGTTGACCAGATCGTTATGACCACCCCTCCGGGCAAAGACGGTAAAGTAAATCCGTCCACACTTGTTGCCGCAAAAGAAGCCGGTGCTGATGAAATCTACAAAGTCGGCGGTGCACAGGCGATCGGTGCTCTTGCCTACGGTACAGAAAGTATCCCGAAAGTTGACAAGATCGTAGGACCTGGCAATATTTTTGTTGCTCTCGCCAAAAAAGCCGTATATGGATATGTCAGCATTGATTCCATTGCAGGACCAAGTGAGATTCTTGTTCTTGCCGATGAAACTGCTAATCCGAGATATGTAGCTGCAGACCTTCTTTCTCAGGCAGAACACGACGAACTTGCTTCCGCAATCCTGATTACCACAAGCAAAGAATTTGCGGCAAAAGTCAGCGAAGAAGTTGATGGTTTTGTCAAAGTTCTTTCCCGAAAAGAGATCATCCAGAAATCTCTCGACAATTTTGGCTATATCCTGATTGCCGAAGACATGGACGAGGCAATTGATGCAGCAAATGCCATTGCTTCTGAACATATGGAGATCGTGACTGCAAATCCGTTTGAAGTTATGATGAAAGTACGTAATGCAGGTGCCATCTTTATCGGAGAAAACAGTTCTGAACCTCTCGGTGATTATTTTGCAGGACCAAACCACGTCCTTCCGACAAACGGAACAGCAAAATTTTTATCCGCACTTTCCGTGGACGATTTTGTCAAGAAGTCAAGCATCGTATATTATTCAAAAGAGGCACTGCGTAAGATTCACAAAGATATCGAACAGTTTGCTACATCCGAACAGCTGACCGCACACGCAAATTCCATTGCGGTACGGTTCGAAGACGAAGAACAGTAGGAGGAGAAGCCATGGCAAGAGAAGCTTCTGTAGAACGAAACACCAAAGAAACTGAAATCAAATTAAAACTAAATCTCGACGGAACCGGTTACTCAGATATTGAGACCGGTGTCGGATTTTTTGATCATATGCTGGATGGTTTTACCCGCCACGGACTTTTTGACCTGGCCATACGGGTACACGGTGACCTCCAGGTAGACGATCATCACACGATCGAAGATACCGGTATTGTGCTTGGTTCCGCGATCAAAGAGACCATTGGGGACAAAAAAGGCATCCGCCGCTACGGAAGCTGTATTCTACCTATGGATGAAGTTCTGGTGCTGTGTGCTATTGATTTATCCGGACGCCCTTATTTTTCATGGGATGCAGAATTTACCTCTGAAAAAATCGGAGACATGTCCACTGAAATGGTAAAAGAATTTTTCTATGCCATTTCTTATTCCTGTGGAATGAACCTGCATATCAAAGTGCTTACCGGCGGCAACAGCCACCATGTCGCAGAAGCAATGTTCAAAAGCTTTGCAAAAGCTCTGGATCAGGCGGTTTCTTATGATCCGCGTATCACAGATGTACTCTCTACCAAAGGAAGTCTTGCATAAGGAGGAAATTCAGCCATGGCAGATAAATTATTGATTCCCTGTCTGTATCTGCAGTCAGGAAAAGCAGTCACCGGTTTTGGTCAGAGAAATCTGTTCGGTGACGGAAACATAGAAAATCTTGTCCGTTTTTACCGAGACAATGGCGCTGATGAACTTCTCATTTTTGATATTTCTTCCGGAGACATAGAGCATGAACAGGCCATCTCCAACATTAAGAGCATCTGTTCTGCTGCCGAAATTCCTGTTATGGCAGCAGGCAATATCAATCGCATGGAAGACGTCAAAAAACTTCTTTATGCCGGCTGTGCAAAGGTCGTCCTGAATTTTTCAAAAGCCAATAATATTTCGCTTCTTGAAGAAGTATCCAAACGTTTCGGCAAAGAAAAAATGGCAGTCTGTATTTCTTCTACGGAAGAATTCACCGCAAACCAGGCATTAATCGAGTCATTTGCAGATGAAGTCCTTGCACTTGATACCATTCAGGATGAAATTCATGCATGTTCCGCTATCAAAATCATCCTTCATACAGAAGTAAGCAAGACTGCCGCACTTAAATCTCTGCTTCAGAAGGATTCTGTGTATGCTTTAAGCGGTGCTTATATCAGCTCTCTTGATATTTCTCTTCAGGATTTCAAGGCAGACTGTAAAGCAGACGGAATTTCTGTGGTTACTTTTGAGAGTACTATTGCATGGGCTGATTTCAAACTGAACAGTGACGGACTGATTCCGGTAGTCGTTCAGGATTATAAAACCGATCAGGTACTTATGGTCGCATATATGAATGAAGAAGCTTTCAATAATACACTCAAAACAGGAAAAATGACATACTGGAGCCGCAGCCGTCAGGAGCTCTGGCTTAAGGGACTTACGTCCGGCCATTTCCAGTATGTCAAGTCACTTGCTCTTGATTGTGACAACGACACGATCCTTGCAAAAGTAGATCAGATCGGAGCGGCCTGCCATACCGGCAGCAGAAGCTGTTTCTTCAAACCTCTGGTTCAGAAGGAATACAACGACACCAATCCGCTTCATGTATTCCAGGATGTATATGATGTCATCGCCGACCGCAAACTTCATCCGAAGGAAGGCTCCTATACCAACTATCTCTTCGACAAGGGCATTGACAAGATCCTCAAAAAAGTAGGCGAAGAGTGCGCAGAGATCATCATCGCTGCCAAGAACCCGGACAAAGAAGAAATCAAATATGAGATTTCTGATTTTCTGTATCACGCCATGGTCCTCATGGTCGAAAAGGGAGTCACCTGGGAAGAGATCACCAACGAACTTGCCAGAAGGTAGGTAATTGCCAATGAACAATTTCGACTATCATCTGCTCGCCAATTTTCAGGATTTTTTTATCCGACACAGAGGAGTGTATATTTATCTGATCATCATAAATCTTGTTACGTTCGCTGTGTTTGGAATTGATAAGTTTAATGCGATACATCATCGTTCAAGAATACGGGAGGTTACACTTTTCAGACTTTCTCTGATCGGCGGCTCCATCGGCGGACTGGCGGCAATGTATCTGTTTCGCCATAAAACACGAAAGCTTAATTTTACATTGGGTATACCGCTCATCCTTTTTGTACAGATAATTATATTGTTTTTTGCAGCAAACACCAGATGATAGATCTGACCTTATTGCATCTGGCAAAGTGTTTCTTTATGTGATAAAATAAAACAAAAACAACGAGGGAGGATTAATGATGACCTATACAGAAAAAAAGCGTTCCATGTTTCTGGGCTTACCATGGACTTTTACCTCTTATACTGTTACAGATGAGATCATAACAATAAACAACGGATTATTAAGAAAAGAGGAGAATGACTGTTACCTGTATAAAGTGATTGATGTACGTCTGGAGAGTACTCTGCTGGAGCGTATGCTGGGACTCGGAACCATTCATTGCTTTACAGGAGATGTTACAGACCCGGATCTCAAACTGTGTCATATCAAACATTCCAAAGAAATCAAGGACTTTATCCTGAAACAGTCCGAGGAAGAGCGGCTGAAAAGAAAAACATTAAACATGCAGCATCTGGACGGCAATCCAGCCATGAGCCAAATGGCAGAGACCGACAGCTGCAGATAAAATCATACTCAAAAGGGCAGGTCAATAAAGACTTGTCCATTTTTTTGCAAGTTTTACCAGTGGGTATATAACAAATAAAAGATACATAAATTTTATAAAATCATAAAGGATAATCCTCAAATATGATTTCACTCACTCTTTGTATGATCGTAAAAAACGAAGAAGCTGTGCTGGAAAGGATATTAAGCCCTGTTTCGGAGATTGTGGATGAAATTCTGATTGCAGATACCGGTTCTTCGGACAGAACGAAAGAGCTTGCCGGACAATATACCTCTCTGGTATTTGATTTTCCCTGGTGTAATGATTTTTCTGCTGCAAGGAATTTTCTTGTAGAAAAAGTCCACACAGATTACTGGATGTGGCTGGATGCAGACGATATTCTAAATGAAGAAAATCTTGAGAAACTTAAGCTGTTGAAAGCATCATTAGATAAAAAAGTTGATGTCGTCATGATGGATTATGCTGCCGGTTTTGATGCTGACAAAAAAGTGATATTCTCTTATTACAGGGAAAGAATTCTTAAAACTTCCGGAAATTTCCGGTGGAGCGGAAGGGTTCATGAGGCAATAATGCCAAAAGGGAATATTTTTTACTCAGATATAGAAATCCAGCATCGAAAATACGGACAGGGAGATCCGGACAGGAATCTTCGAATTTATGAAAAAATGCTGGCAGAAAATGAACCACTGGAACCAAGACACCAGTTGTATTATGGGCGGGAATTGTTTTATCATCAAAAGTATCAGGAAACTGCAGATGTACTCGAAGCTTTTCTGGAAGAGCCAGACGCATGGACAGAAAATCGCATAGATGCCTGTATGATTCTCGGACAGTGTTATGATAAAATTGGAAAAAAAGAACGTGCGCTCGAAGCTTTTCTATACAGTCTGACGCTGGATATTCCCAGAGCTGAAATTTGCTGCGAGATTGGAAAAATCTTTCTGGAAAGAAGTTGGTACAGACAGGCCGCTTACTGGTACGGTCAGGCACTTACCGCTTCTTCTGAAAAAAAGAAGGGGGGATTTTTTATGACAGAATGTCATGGATTTGTACCATATATGCAGCTTTGTGTCTGCTATGACAGAATGGGATGTCATGAGCAGGCTTTCTTTTTTCATAAAAAAGCAGAAGAAGAAAAACCGAATGATCCGAAGGTGAAATATAATGCGAATTATTTCAAAGAAAAGTATGGATGGGAATGATGAAAAATTACAGCAACGTTGCTGAAACCAATAACATAACATTATCCTGTGTGCACAGGTAGATTCTGTCGGTCATATACTGTATGGAAGGTTATTTGCAGTATGAGGTGAATACAGTATGTTGTTGAGACGCCGCAAACAGAAAGAGCTGGAGATGCAACAGGACAGACATGATGATGTATCCTGTACATCCTGTTTTGGAAATAACAACCACTGTGAGTGTAATAGAGGCTATCCGGGGCCGACAGGACCAACAGGGCCAAGAGGATGCCCGGGAGTACCTGGTCCTATAGGCCCACAGGGACCGCAGGGCGAGCCTGGAATTCAGGGATACACCGGAGCAACTGGTGCTACTGGTCCTATTGGCGCTACGGGTCCTACCGGCGCGCAGGGAATTACTGGCTCGACCGGTGTAACCGGTCCTACTGGTGCTACGGGTCCTACCGGCGCGCAGGGAATTACTGGTTCAACTGGTGCAACCGGGCCTGCCGGAGAACAGGGCGCTACCGGAGCAACTGGAGAACAGGGGCCCACTGGTCCAACTGGTCCAACTGGACCGACGGGAACAGTGACACCAGCGGCGGCAGTGGGGAATGCCAACAGTCTGGAAGACGTTGTAGAAGACTTTAATACACTGCTTGCAAATCTAAGAGATGCCGGAATACTGGAACGTTGATTCTCCTTTTTCACCGAAAAGTCAAGGTCACCCGATAAGCGGGTGGCCTATTTATAGCATGATAGTAACAAGGTAAAAAAGAACTGATAAAGCAGATTCCCGATTAAAGTGAGTAAAAAATCTGTCACACTGAATTATTGCTTGAATTCCCCTTACAAACCATATATAATAGGAATACTGTGAAGAAATAGCGTTACAGTTTACAGTAGCAAAATATTTTTTTATGTAACCTGTTATATATGAACCTTCGAAAGGAACAATATGAGAAAATTAGCATTACGCGATGAAATACTCCTGCAGATCGACAAGGCTGCCCGTTACATCGGTGGTGAAGTCAATGCAGTTATGAAAAACAAAGAGGATGTCGATATCCGGTTTGCAATGGCATTCCCGGATGTCTATGAAATCGGTATGTCAAACCTCGGCATGATGATTTTATATGATATGTTTAACAAAAGAGACGACGTATGGTGCGAGCGTCTTTTTTCTCCGTGGACAGATCTTGACAAAATCATGAGAGAAGAACATATTCCTCTGTTCACTCTGGAATCTCAGGACCCGGTAAAAGATTTTGATTTTCTCGGCATTACTCTCGGATATGAGATGTGTTATACAAATGTCCTTCAGCTTCTGGATCTCAGCGGAATCGCACTTTTGTCAGCTGACCGCGAAGAAAATGATCCAGTCATAATCGGTGGTGGTGCCTGTGCATACAATCCGGAACCTCTGGCAGAATTCTTTGATCTCTTTTATATTGGAGAAGGCGAAACCGTTTATGATGCGCTTTTTGATGCATATAAAGCAAACAAAAAAGCCGGTGGCAGCAGATCGGATTTTCTTCTGAAAGCTGCACAGATTCCTGGAATCTACGTACCATCACTTTATGAAGTCACCTATAAAGAAGACGGTACGATCGAATCTTTTCATCCGACATGCGAAGGTGTATCGGAAAAAGTAGAAAAACAGCTAATCATTGACATGGATAAGGATTACAACAATCTGGAGGCTCCGGTCGTTCCTCATATCAAGGCAACACAGGACCGTGTCACTCTGGAGATTCAGAGAGGATGTATCCGTGGATGTCGTTTCTGCCAGGCAGGTATGATCTACCGTCCAACACGAGAACGCGACGTGGAAAAACTGAAAAAAGCTGCAAGAACCATGCTTCAGAAAACAGGACACGAGGAAATTTCCTTAAGTTCTTTAAGTTCCAGTGATTACAGTCATCTGAAAGAAATCGTAAATTTTCTGATTGATGAATTCCGTGATGAGGCAGTCAATATTTCCCTGCCGTCACTCCGAATTGATGCATTTGCACTGGATGTCATGAGTAAGGTACAGGATGTCAAAAAAAGCAGTCTGACTTTTGCACCGGAAGCAGGTTCCCAGAGGCTTCGTAACGTTATCAACAAAGGACTTACGGAAGAAGATATCCTTCACGGTGCCGGAGAAGCATTCAAAGGCGGATGGAATCAGGTAAAACTTTATTTTATGCTCGGTCTTCCTACAGAAACAGAAGATGATATGAAGGGGATTGCACATCTTGCTCAGAAGATTGCAGAAACTTACTACGAAACCGTTCCAAAAGAACAGCGCAAAGGGAAAGTCCAGATCAACGTCAGTACCTCATTCTTTGTACCGAAGCCTTTCACTCCATTCCAGTGGGCTCCTATGTTCCGTGAAGAGGATTTCATCGAAAAGGCAAAAATTGTCAAAAATGAAATCCGCTCTCAGTTAAATCAGAGAAGCATACGCTACAACTGGCACGAGCCGGACGTTACTGTACTCGAAGGTTTTCTCGCAAGAGGTGACAGACGCTGCTCCAAAGTTATTCTCAAAGCATACGAAAAGGGTGCTCTTTACGATGCCTGGTCCGAAAGTTTCCACTACGATATCTGGAAAGAAGCTTTCAAAGAGACAGGTGTTGACATCGAATTTTATACACTGCGTGAACGCAGCACAGATGAAATCCTTCCATGGGACTTCATTGATGCAGGTGTGACCAAAAAATTCCTGATTCGTGAATGGGAGCAGGCCAAAGCAGAAACTGTAACGCCAAACTGTCGCCAGAAATGCGCCGGCTGTGGTGTTCTCAAATACAAAGGAGGTGTGTGCTGTGAAAGTAAGAATTAAATTTGCCAAAACCGGACATATGAAATTCGTCGGTCATCTGGACACCATGCGTTATTTCCAGAAAGCGATTCGCAGAGCAGAGCTTCCAGTCGCGTTTTCAGGTGGATACAGTCCACATATGATCATGTCCTTTGCAGCACCACTCGGTGTAGGAACTACCAGTCTCGGAGAATATTTTGATATGGAACTGACAGACACTGTTCCGACAAAGGAAATCGAGGAACGACTGAATGCTGTCATGGCAGACGGTGTTTCCGTATGTTCTGCCCGTCAGGTAGAAGACGGCAAAGCAAGCACCGCCATGGCTCTGGTAGCAGCAGCAGACTATTTTGTACAATTTCGTGAGGGAAAAGAACCTGCTGCATCCTGGAGAGAGAAACTGGACGGATTTCTTGCCCAGAAAGAGATCATCGTGACCAAGAAAACAAAGCGCAGTGAAAAGACCATAGATATCCGTCCATATATTTATGAGATGCATCTCGATGGCGAAGGCATTTTCATGCAGCTCGCTTCCGCAAGTTCCAACTACACCAAACCTGAACTTGTCATGGATACATTCCTTCGATGGATGGGCGAGGAACCGCTTCCGTTCGCATATATGATCGAACGCCGCGAGATCTATGCCAACAAAGGCGATGAAGAACATCTGAAACTTGTTTCTATGGAAGCATTAGGTGAGAAAGTTGAATAAGCTTGTAATTACAGAAATGTATCTTCGCGAAGTTCTGTGTACTGTCTGCGCAGTTGTAAAAGATCAGAAAGTCATAGAACTTCGTCTGGAACCTTCCGGAAAAAAAAATATCTTAAATAATATTTACGTAGGACAGGTAGAAAAAATTGCAACCAACATTCAGGCAGCATTTGTTCGCCTGAATGATTCTGTCAATGGTTATCTGCCACTGAACCAGTGTGAACATGCCATATTCGCAGACGGTCACAGGGAAGGACAGCCGCTTCGTCCCGGTGACCAGATTCTGGTACAGATAAACCGGGATGCCATGAAGGGCAAACTTCCGGCGCTTACCGCCAATCTGAATTTTTCCGGCAAATTTCTGGTTCTTACCACAGGCAATCGCAAAATCGGAATTTCCAACAAACTTTCCAAAGAGGAAAGCAGTAAATTGAGTAAATGGTTGGATGATGAAAGAAATATTCCTGACCGTGGATATGGACTTATCGCCCGCACAAATGCCGCCGATGCTTCCAAAGAAGAATTTTTTCATGAACTGGATATGCTTAAGAAACAGTACGAAAAGATTGCCGTATATGGAAGAAACCGCACCTGTTTCAGCCTTCTGTATGAGTCCGAGCCTTTTTATCTTTCTGCTGTGCGCGACATTTACGGCAGAGATCTGGATGAGATTGTTACAGATATTTCGGAAATGCACACAAAAATTTCTGATTATCTGAATGAATTTCAGCCTGAAAAACTGGCAATACTTAATTTGTATCAGGACAAACTCCTTCCATTATATAAGCTGCATAGTCTGGAAAGCGCCATCGATGAAATCTGCCATGAAAAAATATGGCTGAAGAGTGGCGGTTTTCTCGTGATCCAGCAGACAGAAGCATTTGTATCCATTGATGTCAACAGTGGCAAGTACACCGGTAAGAAAAAAGCAGAAGAGACCTACCGCAAAATCAACCTCGAGGCAGCAGCAGAAATTGCCAGACAGCTTCGCCTTCGGAACCTTTCCGGCATCATCCTGATCGATTTTATCAACATGCAGAATCCCGACCACCAGGACGAACTTTTCCATGTTTTACAAAAACATCTGCGCAAGGACACCGTCAAATGCACAGCAGTTGATATAACCCCACTTCATATCCTCGAGATGACCCGCCAGAAAGTCCGCCGCCCCGTAATCGAAGACATCCACAGCCTTTCAACCATTTAGCTTCATTTTAGCGTCCAATCTTTTGAACAACTAACACTTTCTCCATATTTAATCTTCTTCCCCATACCCGCCATTCGCTTTTCAGCGGTGGCCAAAAAGGGGGAGCACGAGGGGGAGATTCGGCCGTTCGCAACTCCGAGATCCTCCCCCTCGCAATCTCTTTTCCATTTTTTCATTCTTTTTTACAAAAAAAGAAAAATCTCTCTTGACGCATTCCAAATCCCATGCTATTATATAGCAGATGCCGCACAGAGAGGTTTAAGCGCATGAGATTTTATCATAAATCCTCATCCACCATATCTGGCGAGTAAAGATTATAGGAGGTGCCACAGATGTACGCAATTATTGCAACAGGTGGTAAACAGTACAAAGTTGCCGAGGGCGACGTAATCAGAGTTGAAAAACTCGGTGTTGAAGCTGGTGAAACCGTTACTTTTGATAACGTTCTTGCAGTTAGCAATGAAGGTTTAAAAGTTGGAGCTGACGTAGCTAATGCCAGTGTTACCGCTTCTGTAGTTGAAAACGGAAAAGCTAAAAAAGTTATCGTTTACAAATACAAAAGAAAAACTGGATATCACAAGAAAAACGGTCACAGACAGCAGTTTACAAAAGTTAAAATCGAAAAGATCAACGCTTAATCTGGTGTTTGCATGATTACAGTGACAGTCAGCAAGAAAAATAATTCCTATATCAGTTTTGTTTCTGAAGGACATGCCGGTTATGCAGAAGAAGGGCAGGACATTATATGTGCCGCTGTTTCCGCTCTGGTAATCAATACCGTCAATTCTCTGGAACAGCTGACTAAGGATTCCATTAAAGCAAAAGAAAAGGACGGTTTTGTTTCTTTTACTTTTACAGCTCCGATTTCGGAGGGTGGAACACTTTTGATGGATTCATTACTTCTTGGTCTGACAGAAATTGAACATAGTTATTCAAAACGTTATTTAAAAGTAAAAGTCAGGGAGGTGTAACGACATGATGAAAATGAACCTTCAGTTATTCGCACATAAAAAAGGTGTTGGTTCTACAAAGAACGGCCGTGACTCCGAATCCAAGAGATTAGGTGCCAAAAGAGCAGACGGACAGTTTGTTAAAGCTGGAAACATCCTTTACAGACAGCGTGGAACCAAGATTCATGCAGGTGAGAACGTAGGCTGTGGTAAAGATTATACATTATTTGCACTGACAGATGGTGTAGTAAGATTCACCAGAAAAGGACGCGATAAGAAACAGGTTTCTATCGTTCCGGTAGAGGCAGAATAATCAAGTTCAGCGTGAGGCTTCAAATCGTTCAGGTTTGGAGCCTTTCTTTGAATCCAAAAATAATAAGGAGCGACATATGTTTGCAGACAGAGCAAAAATCATCATCCGTTCAGGAAAAGGCGGAGACGGACATGTAAGCTTTCGCCGGGAGCTTTATGTACCCAATGGCGGTCCTGACGGCGGCGACGGCGGACGCGGCGGTGATGTGATCTTTGAAGTAGATGAAGGCCAGAACACACTTGGCGAATACCGTCATAAACACAAATTTAAAGCACAGGACGGTCAGGAAGGCGGCAAGAAACGCTGCCACGGTGCAGACGGAGATGATATCATCCTGAAAGTGCCGGAAGGAACCGTAATCATGGAAGCACAGTCACACAAAGTAATTGCTGATATGTCCGGTGAAAACCGCCGTCAGATTGTCTTAAAAGGCGGACGCGGTGGTAAAGGCAACCAGCATTATGCAACTCCTACCATGCAGGTCCCGAAGTATGCACAGCCGGGACAGCCTGCGCAGGAGCTTGAAGTGCTTCTTGAATTAAAGGTGATTGCAGACGTTGGTCTTGTAGGTTTCCCAAATGTCGGAAAATCCACATTCCTGTCTCGCGTCACCAACGCCCAGCCCAAGATTGCCAATTATCACTTTACAACATTAAGTCCGAATCTCGGTGTTGTTGACACTGCAAACGGTGGTTTTGTTATCGCAGATATACCGGGACTGATTGAGGGAGCTTCCGAAGGTATTGGTCTGGGTCATGAATTTCTTCGTCATATCGAACGTACCAGAGTTCTGGTGCACATTGTAGATGCAGCATCTACCGAAGGCCGTGATCCGATTGATGATATTTACAAGATCAATCACGAACTCGAAGCATATAATCCGGAAATCGCAGCCAGACCACAGCTGATTGCAGCCAACAAAGTCGACTGTATTTTTGACGGTGATGATGAAAACCCGATAGATAAATTAAAAGCAGAATTTGAACCAAAAGGTATCAAAGTCTATCCGATCTCTGCAGTAACCGGACAGGGTATCAAAGAGCTTCTCTTTGCGATCAAAGAGCTTCTTCTGAGTGTCCCTGCCGAGCGTATCGTATTTGAACAGGAATTCTTCCCTGAAGATGAGCTGTTTATAGAGAATCTTCCATTTACAGTCGAAAGACTTCCGGAAGATCCTGAAATTTTTGTTGTAGAAGGTCCGAAGATTGAAAAAATGCTTGGCTATACCAATCTGGACTCCGAAAAAGGTTTTGCTTTCTTCCAGCGTTTCCTGAAAGAGGGCGGTATTCTTGAAGAACTGGAAAAAGCCGGAATCGAAGAAGGCAATACGGTTCGTATGTACGGTTTTGACTTTGATTATTACAAATAACAGAAAGGTCGTAAAAATATGACAAGTAAACAGAGAGCATATCTGAAAAGCCTTGCGATGAAAATGGATCCGATCATGCAGCTCGGAAAGGGCAGCGTGACACCGGAAAATACAGCTTCCGTTGATGAGGCTCTTGCAGCCCGTGAACTGATCAAGATCAGCGTTCTCCAGAACTGTCTGGATGACCCTCGTCAGATGGCAGAAGTCCTTGCAGAAAGAACACATTCTGAAGTTGTTCAGGTAATCGGAAGAAAAATCGTTCTTTACCGCGAAGGTAAAAAAGACAAAAAGAAAATCATTCTTCCATAAACCGGCATATATTATCCCAAATATATTCAGGAAGGAAGTAAAACCCGCATGGATACCAGACGAAAAAAAATCGGGATCATGGGCGGAACTTTTGATCCGATCCATATAGGCCATCTGATTCTGGGTGAAAAAACATACGAACAGCTTGGGTTGGACAAAATATGGTTTATGCCTGCTGGCAATCCGCCTCATAAACGTAACCGCGCCGGCCGTGCAACCGATGAGCAGAGAGTTGCCATGGTAGAGCGGGCAATTTCCGGAAATCCACATTTTGAGCTTTCTCTGATCGAGATGCATGACCATGGTTTATCTTACACGTATCACACACTTGAAAATCTCAGAAAGCAGAACCCTGATACCGATTACTACTTTATCATCGGTGCAGATTCCCTTTACAGTTTCACCACCTGGATGAAGCCAGAGAGAATTTGTGCTGCATGTACGATCGTGGTTGCCACGAGAGACCATACACCCATAAAAGAGCTGTCTGAAGAAATAGAACGCCTGACACAGCTTTATCATGGTCATTTTGTACGGCTGGACACCATGAATATTGATATTTCCAGTCAGCTGCTGCGCCAATGGCATCAGGAGGGCAAAAGCCTTCGTTATTATGTACCGGACGCAGTTGCCGACTATATCAATGAGCACCATATTTATCACATTACGGAAGGAGCGCCCGAAACGAATGGCTGATTACGATTTTATAAAAATGCAGAAAAAACTTTCCAAATATCTCGATGAAGATCGTTTTGAGCATACGCTCGGTGTTATGTTTACCTGTGCCTCGCTGGCAATGGTCCACGGATATGACCTCAAAGATGCCCAGGCTGCAGGGCTGCTCCATGACAGCGCAAAATGCATTCCAAATAAAAAGAAACTAAAAATGTGTGCAGAACACAATATCCCGGTTACTCCATTTGAAAAGGAACATCCTTTTCTTCTTCATGCCAAACTCGGAGCTTATGTTGCACGTGCAAAATACGGAATCACTGATGAAGAAATTCTTTCTTCCATCACATTCCATACTACCGGCAAGCCAGAGATGAGTACCCTCGAAAAGATTGTTTATATTGCAGATTATATTGAACCGGCGAGAAATAAAGCACCGAACCTGACTGAAGTCCGTAAGCTTGCTTTCGAGGATCTGGATGAATGTATGTATGCAATTCTCCGGGATACCCTGACTTATCTTGACAAAAATCCGGGTGATGTCGATTCTGCAACAAAAGATGCATTTGCCTATTATGACACCTTACATAAGGAACGGCAGGAGAGCAGATAATACCTGATTTTCTGTCTGACCGGAAAGGATGAGACAACTATGAATAAAGAACAGGAAATGGTACGTATCGCCTGCAAGGCGATCGATGACAAAAAAGCCATTGACATCAAAGTAATCGACATTCACGAAGTATCTGTAATTGCTGATTATTTCATTATCGCAAGCGGAAACAACCTGAATCAGGTACAGGCAATCGTCGATAATGTAGAAGAACAGCTCGGAAGAGCCGGTTATGAGCCCAAACAAGTAGAAGGAACCCGTGGTTCCAACTGGATCCTGATGGATTACGGCGATGTGATCATCCATGTTTTCGATGAAGAAAATCGTCTTTTCTATGATCTGGAACGAATCTGGAGAGATGGAAAAGAACTGGATGCTGCTGATTTTTTAAAATAGGTTTACAATAATAAAATTATGTAAACCAAATCAACAAAAAAGACATGCCCGCAGAGTCATGCAAAGACTTACGGACATGTCTTTTAATTTTTCATATGCAAATTTCAGCAGTATAATCTGCTGATTACTGATACAGGCGGAACACACCAAATACCTTTCCAAGTATCTGAATATCACCATGTACCAGAATCGGATCCATAGAATCATTTTCCGGCTGAAGACGATAATAGCCATCCTCTTTATAAAAAGTCTTCACTGTAGCAGAATCTTCTACCAGCGCTACGACAATATCTCCGTTAGATGCCGAAGCCTGCTGCTTTACCAGCACCTGATCACCATCAAAGATTCCTGCATTTATCATACTGTCTCCCTTAACTTTCAGCATAAAGCTCTGTGCATTCGGCATGTATTCTGCCGGCACCGGGAAATAACCTTCGATATTCTCTACTGCCAGAATCGGCTGGCCGGCCGCAACCGTACCTACAAGCGGTACATTGACAACCTCTCTGCGTACTAAATTAAAATTATCATCGATGATCTCGATTGCTCTGGGCTTTGTGGCATCTCTGCGGATATATCCATTCTTTTCCAGTGCTTCCAGATGTGAATGAACCGAAGAAGTGGATTTCAGATTAACCGCCTCACAGATTTCACGTACTGCCGGTGGAAATCCACGGTTCAGAATTTCGTTTTTTATATAATCAAGAATTTCCTGCTGTTTTTTACTGATTCGACCGTATGACATAGGTTCACCTCCAAGAAATATGAACATTATTTTTTAAAAAAAGTATAACATACCCTTTCAGAAATAGCAAACAGATATTCGGAAAATATGTTCGTTTCCATATATATTTGTTTTCTTCCTTAATTATTTTTCCTTTTTCTTGTCAGATACCCCACAAAATGTTACAATACTTGTATTGTCTTTTTATATGATTTTTAATGAGAATTAAAAAATAAAGGAGGCATTTTTTTGCCTGTTAATAATAAACAAAACGGATCCGGTTCCGGTATCCTCAAAAAACTAAAAAACTTATTCGGCATGAATATCGGCACCATGCTGTTTGGTGTATTATTTATTTATATGCTGTTCAGTATGATTCTTTATCTGACTTCCTCAAACATCGAATCCTATCTGGTAATCGCAGGACCACTTTCCCGAAACGAAACGTATACCGGTCTTGCTATACGTGAGGAGACCGTTCACAAAGCGGAGACCGGCGGTTATGTTAATTATTATGCCCGTGAAGGTTCCAAGATCAATGCAAACGGTGTAGTATACGGCATCAGCAGTTCCAAAAAAACAGAAGGCACGACAGAATTAAGTAACGAAGAACTTTCCAGCATCCGAAGCCAGCTCCAGAGCTTTTCAAAAGGCTTCAATACCAGCAAATTTAACACTACCTACAGTTTTAAGTACAATCTGGAAGGCAGCATTCTTCAATATGCAGGTGTTACCGGAGGAACTTCTTCATCAGATTCTTCCGATTCCACACCCAGTGTGGTAACTTATGGTAATCAGACCCTAAGTAAAGCAGAACAGGACGGCATCGTTCTTTACTCTATGGACGGATATGAGAACAAGTCTGTATCCTCACTGAGCACCGAAGATTTTGACCAGAATGCATACCATGAAACAGACTTAAAGATGCAGAATTCAGTATCAGCCGGTGACAGCTTGTATACACTGATTTCTGATGAAAACTGGAGTCTTATGATTCCGCTCAGTGCCAAACAGGCCGCAAAACTTGCCGACCGCAGTACTGTGCGTGTAAAATTTCTGAAAGACGATATGACACAAACCGGCGATTTCAGCATTGTCGAAATTGACGGTTCCAAATACGGTAAGATTGATTTTAACAAAGGTGTAATCCGTTATGCAGCAGACCGTTTTCTGGAAATAGAGCTGGTTACCAATACTGTGACCGGTCTTAAGATTCCACTTTCCTCCATTGTGACCAAGGAATTTTATCTGATTCCTTCCAAATATTCAACAAAAAACGAAGACAGTCAGGATATCGGTTTCATGGTGCAGGGCAAAGATAATAAAGACAGTCTTTCCTTTGTCAAGGCTTCCATCTATGCCAGCATTGAGGAAGACACTGCTGATAATGCGGACAAACCTGAAGACCAGAAATCATATATTTATTATGTAGATAAGAAGTCATTTGCCGAGGGTGATGTAATCGTCAGCCAGAAGGACCAGAGTAAATACGTTGTAAGTGATGTAGGTGTACTCGAAGGTGTTTATTGCATTAATCAGGGATATTCGGTATTCCGCCGGATTGAAATCCTTGATCAGAACGAAGAATATGCCATTGCATCCAAATCCACCTCATACGGTCTTTCCCGTTATGACCATATCGTCCGGAATGCAGACAAAGTAAATGAAGAAGAGATTTTATACTAGATATATACAAATCAGGAGGCTTAATCTATTATGGTAGCAGAAAATCTTGAACAGGTAAGAAAAAACATTGAACTTGCATGCAAAGAAGCAGGACGTGATCCGAAAGAGGTTACATTGATCTCTGTCAGCAAAACCAAGCCTGTGTCTATGCTTCAGGAAGCATATGATGCCGGTTCCAGGGATTTCGGAGAAAACAAAGTACAGGAGATCATGGATAAGGTACCGCAGCTTCCGTCTGATATCCGCTGGCACATGATCGGACATCTGCAACGCAACAAAGTCAAATATATTGTAGATAAAGTGGCTCTTATCCATTCCGTAGATTCTCTGCGTCTTGCAGAAACGATCGAGCATGAAGCAGTCAAACATAATGTTACTGTTCCGGTTCTTATCGAGGTGAATGTAGCACAGGAGGAGAGTAAATTCGGTCTGAAAACCGAAGAAGTTCTTTCTCTCGTGGAATCTGTCGCAGCCTTTCCGCATATACATATAGAAGGGCTTATGACGATTGCTCCATATGTAGAAGATCCAGAAGAGAACCGCGGCATTTTCCGTCAATTAAAGAAATTAAGTGTTGACATTGCTGCCAAAAACATTAATAATGTTAATATGAGTGTTTTGAGCATGGGTATGACCGGAGATTATCAGGTAGCCGTGCAGGAAGGCGCTACAATGGTTCGCGTCGGAACCGGAATTTTCGGTGAAAGAAATTATGCAGTCTGACGCGCAGAACAATAAGATTGGAGATTAAAATGAGTGTTTTAGATAAACTTTTAGATGCTGTAAAACTGAATGATGACTACGATGAGGATGATTATTTAGATGATGATCTCCTTGACGGTGATGACGATGATTTTCTCGATGAAGATCGGGAAGACAAGCCAGTCAAGAAGTTCTTCCAGAAATTCTCCAAAAAGTCCGAAGAGGATGACTATGATGATTTCGATGATGAACCGGAGACTCCTGTTTCCAAACAGTCCGCATCCAAATCCATCTCTGTTCCGAAGACAACTTTCAAGCAGGACAAGCCTGCACGTACTTCTTCAAAAATCACACCTATGAGAAGCAGCCGCAAAGGTTCACAGGCAACTAACATGGAAGTCTGTGTTATTCGCCCAACCTCTATGGAAGATACACGTGAAATTGCAGATACACTTGTTGATAACTCTACCGTAATCCTGAATCTTGAGGGAATCGATATGGAACTTGCACAGCGTATCATCGACTTTACTTCAGGAGCATGTTATTCTCTGGGTGGAACTCTTCAGAAAGTATCCAGTTATATCTTTATTCTTGGACCATATAACGTAGATATTACCGGAGACCTTCAGAATATTCTCGGTGGTAATTCCATTCCGTCCGTAAGAGCAGGATACTAAGATCAATGAACAAAGACGAATTCTTTATCAAGAGGATCCGGGAACTGGCAACTCTCTCTTATCAGAGAGATATTGTCACCTTTTCGGATTTTCTTAATTTAAACGAACAAAATATTGTAAATGAACAAAAGAATCAGATGCCGGGCGTAATCACAGAATGCTCAGGCGGTTATGAGCAAGCAGAGCGTCAGATGGTGGCATTTCATCCTGATGCTCTTTTGTTTCCGTGGGAATACCCGATCACATGTCTAAAAATCGAACCTCTGGCAGCCAAATTTTCTGAATCACTGACACATCGTGACTTTCTGGGAGCCGTCCTCAATCTCGGTATTGAGCGTTCCGTGATCGGGGACATCCTTGTGCAGGAACACACGGCCTGGATATTCTGCCACAATAAAATTTCGGATTATATTATTGAAAATCTCACCCGGGTACGTCATACCACTATGAAAATTTCCAGAGTTGACAATCCGGAGCACTTCCCGACGCCGCAGTTTGAAACGATCAGCGGTACATGTGCATCTGTTCGTCTGGACAGTCTGATCGGGCTTGCTTTTCAGAGTTCCCGCAGCAGCATGGTTTCCTTCATTGAAGGTGGTCAGGTCTTCGTAAACGGCAAACTGATCACTTCTAATGGATATGAACCCAAAGACGGTGATATTATTTCCGTCCGCAGCAAGGGACGTTTTCGCTATGAGGGGGTTTTCGGTCAGACGAAAAAAGGTCGCTACAGCATAAAATTATCACGCTACAAATAGATGAGGAGGACCATATTATGAAAACAGAACCATTACAGGTAAAGCGCAGCGGTGATTTTTATTATCCGATATATTTCGAAGAGGGATTTGATTCCCTTGCAGACGCCATCCGTACAGAAGGGCTAGACAGTCGCAAAATGTGTATTGTTTCCGATACCAACGTTGCACCCTTGTACGCAGATTCTCTGAAATCTGCCCTTTCTTCTGTTGCCTCGTCTATTTCCCTTTTTGTTTTTGAAGCAGGCGAAAAAAGCAAGCATCTTCATACCGTACAGAATCTGTACGAAAAACTGATTGAATCTGAGCTGGATCGTAAAAGTCTGATTGTTGCACTTGGAGGCGGTGTCGTTGGTGACCTCGCAGGATTCAGTGCAGCAACTTACCTTCGCGGAATCGATTTTATTCAGGTACCAACCACACTTCTCGCTCAGGTGGACAGCAGTGTCGGAGGCAAAACCGGTGTAGATTTTAACCAGTACAAAAATATGGTCGGAGCATTTCATCAGCCACGTCTTGTCTATATGAATCTTCAGACACTAAAAAGCCTTCCTGATACGCAGTTTGCATGCGGAATGGGTGAAGTCTTAAAAACCGGGCTGATCTGTGATGGTGATTTTTATCACTTTGTGTGTGAGCATCAAAAGACCATTCAGAATCTTGATCCGGAACTTCTTGCCCAGATGATCCGGCGTTGCTGTGAGATCAAAGCCGGCGTCGTAGAACGTGATCCGAAAGAGCAGGGTGAGCGTGCTCTTTTAAACCTTGGGCATACTATCGGACATGCTGTCGAAAAACTGATGGATTTTCAGCTTCTTCACGGACAGTGTGTTGCAATCGGTCTTGTTGCCGCAGCTTTCATCTCTATGAAGCGTGGCCTTCTTACCGAAAACGAGTATCAGCAGATCAGAACCGGCTGTGAACTTTATCGTCTTCCGGCTCATGTAAATGGTCTGGATCCGCAAAAGGTGCTTGCCGCTACCAAAAAAGACAAAAAGATGGAACAGGGCACCATCAAATTCATTCTGATGAACGGCATCGGCAAAAGCTTTATTGACCGCACCGTGACAGATGAAGAACTTCTTTCCGGTATTCAGGAGATTCTTCAATGAAAAAAACATCCCAACAGAACAGCCAGATCTGGTATATGCTACTCTGGTTCGGAGGAATTACCATTCTGACTCTCATTGATCAGCTTACCAAACATCTGGCAGTAAAATATCTGAAGGAGACATCCGGAATCATACTGATTCCGGACGTTCTTGAATTTCAGTACGTAGAAAACCGCGGCATGGCTTTTGGATTGCTTCAGGGGCGCCAGATCCTGTTTTTAATCCTTTGTGTTGCCTTCTGCGCAGGAATTCTCTATTTATATGCCAGAATCCCTAAAAACGGCTATTACGCGCCTCTGAGCATCATTGGCGGAATTCTTTTCAGCGGCGCACTCGGCAATTTTATTGACCGCGCATTTTACGGTTATGTCACAGACTTTATTTATTTTTCTCTGATTGATTTTCCGGTATTCAATATTGCCGATATCTACGTTGTCTGTGGCGGCATTCTGCTGGCGGTGCTTGTTATTTTCCGCTACAAAGATGAAGATTTTTATTTTATTAATCATAAAGGATAACACATGGAAACATTAGAATTTAACGTAGATGCATCCGCAAACAATATACGGATCGACCGTTATCTTGCGGATCAGTGCCCGGAGCATTCCCGTTCTTATATTCAGAAACTTCTCAAAGAAGAACAGGTGCTCGTAAATGGCCACGTCATCAAAGCCAATTATAAGACTCAGTCCGGAGATTATATCGAGTTTCATATCCCTGATCCGGAAGTTCTGGATATCCTCCCCGAAAATATTCCTCTGGATATTCTGTATGAAGATGACTATGTACTTGTCGTAAACAAACCAAAAGACATGGTCGTACATCCCAGTGCCGGACATACTTCCGGCACACTTGTCAATGCCGTTATGGCACACTGTGGAGAGCATTTATCCGGTATTAACGGAGTGCTTCGCCCAGGTATTGTACACCGAATTGACAAAGATACCACCGGTGCGCTTCTGATCTGCAAAGATGATGTCGTACACCGTGATCTTGCCGAACAGCTCAAAGAACACAGCATCAAACGCCGTTATCGCGCGGTTGTGCAGGGAAACCTCAAAGAAGATGAAGGAACTGTCAATGCACCTGTCGGCCGTCATCCTACAGACCGCAAAAAAATGGCAATCAACCATAAAAACGGCAAAGAGGCAATCACACATTATAAAGTACTTGAGCGTTTTGGACAGGCAACTTATATTGAATGCCGTCTGGAAACAGGTCGTACACACCAGATCCGTGTTCATATGGCAAGCCTCGGACATCCGCTTCTCGGCGATACTGTATATGGTTCTTCCAAAAATCCTTATCACCTTCAGGGCCAGGCATTACATGCAATGATTCTTGGTTTTGTTCATCCGATAACGGGAGAATATCTGGAGTTCGAAGCTCCTTTGCCTGAATATTTTTCAAAACTTTTAGAAAAATTGAGAAAATAGTTGGATTTTCTTTGTATATATTGTATAATGTCAATATGATTTTTGCAGAAGGGAGTGTCTATTATGAACAATACTAGTTCAATTATTACAATCGGTCGTGAATATGGAAGTGGTGGCAGACAGATCGGAAAGGAGATTGCCAATTATTTCGGCATTAAATATTATGATAAAGAACTGTTGGAGCATGCAGCAAATGACAGCGGTATCTGTAAAGAGCTTTTTGAACATCACGACGAGAAACCAACAAACAGTTTTCTTTATTCGCTCGTGATGGACACCTATTCATTTGGTTATTCCTCCGCAGGTTTTTCAGATATGCCTATGAATCACAAGATTTTCCTTGCACAGTTTGATGCTATCAAAAAACTTGCAGGAGAAGGTCCATGTGTAATGGTTGGTCGTTGTGCTGATTATGCTCTTGCTGACTGTAAAGACTGTTTCAGTGTTTTCGTACACGCAGATTTTGACTGGCGAATCAACCGGATTGCCGCCAAATACAATAAAACACCTAAGGAAGCACGCGATATCATCACCAAAACCGATAAGAGCAGAGCAAGTTATTATAATTATTACACGAATAAAAAATGGGGATCTGCCAAGAGCTACAACCTCTGCATTGACAGCAGCAAGTACGGAATCGACAATACCGTCAAAGCGATTGTCGAATCTATTAAAATTTTTGATTCAACAAAAGCATCTCGTTAAAGCTACATATTCTTGAATTTACAGTTCCGATTCATCAAACTGCATCTGGCAGGATTACTGAGTCGGAGCTTTTTTTCTTTGTCCAAACATGCTATAATAGATGTATTGTCTGAAATATTTAAGTTTAAATAAAAATAATCGGAGGAATATTTATGCGTCTGGTCATTCAGCGTGTACTTCATGCGGAGGTACAGGTAGATGGAAATACAATCGGAAAAATAGGGAAGGGACTTCTTGTTTTTGTCGGAGCCGGTCAGGACGATACAAAGGAAATTGCAGATAAATATCTTCGCAAACTTCTCGGTCTTCGCATTTTTGAAGATGAAAATGGTAAAACCAATTTATCATTGAAAGATGTAGATGGTGAATTGCTAATCGTGTCGCAGTTTACCCTATATGCAAACTGTAAGAAAGGAAATCGCCCGAGCTTTATCGAAGCCGGAGAACCACATATGGCGGAAGCTTTGTATGAATATATGATCGATGAAGCAAAAAAATCTGTTCCGGTTGTTGAGCACGGCGAATTTGGTGCAGACATGAAAGTTTCCCTTCTTAACGACGGACCGTTTACAGTCATTTTAGATGAAAAGATTTTATAATAACGAGGAATAGAAGATTTTATGAATGCAATAGATCTATACGACAAACCCGAGTTTTTCAAATAGATGTATAAGGAGTTTTTATTATGCCCGTAAATACCTCAAGAACCACTTACCGTGAACATACCGATACCGAAAACATCTTAAAGCTTCGGCAGGTTCTTTCGACGCTACCTGCGTTTTGCAAAGATTATTTTCGTGCCATTGATTCTACGACAACCACAAAGACACGAATTTCTTATGCATACGACATACGAATTTTTTTTCAGTTTCTTCTTGATGAAAATCCGGCATTCAAAAATTATGCAATGACTGATTTTTCTGTGAAGGTCCTGGATCAGATCAAAGCCGTCGATCTTGAAGAATACATGGAATATCTCAAGGTATACCAGAACGGTGACAAAACCGAAACCAACGGTGAGCGTGGATTAAAACGCAAAATTTCTGCTCTGCGCAGTTTTTATGCTTATTACTATAAACGTGAAATGATCCACACAAACCCGACTGTCCTGATTGATGTCCCGAAAATCCATGACAAAAGCATTATCCGCCTGGACACAGATGAAGTTGCGTTGCTTCTGGACTATATCGAGCACTGCGGAGATAGCCTGACCGGTCAGAAACGTGTATATTACGAAAAAACAAAGGAACGTGACCTGGCAATTGTCACGCTTCTTCTCGGCACCGGAATCCGTGTATCTGAATGCGTAGGTCTTGATATTGAAGATGTAGATTTTAAAAATAATGGAATTAAAGTCACCCGAAAAGGTGGTAACGAAATGGTTGTTTATTTTGGTGAAGAAGTTGAAAAAGCTCTGAAACGCTATCTGGAGATACGCGAAGGTATCACTCCTCTCGCCGGACATGAACATGCTCTCTTCTACTCTGCTCAGCGTAAACGTATGGGCGTGCAGGCAGTCGAAAATATGGTCAAAAAGTACTCCCGCCAGATCACAACTACCAAAAAAATAACGCCCCATAAACTCCGCAGTACATATGGCACAGCCCTGTATCAGGAAACCGGCGATATTTACCTTGTAGCGGACGTTCTGGGGCATAAGGATGTCAATACTACCAAGAAACATTACGCAGCCTTAGACGATGCCAGACGGCGTCAGGCAGCCACAGCAGTCAGACTTCGCGAAGACTAAAGATGAAGTACCTCGATCAGAAAAATCCAGCTCAGTCCATAGTAGGAAATAACCGCAACCAGGTCATTTACTGTGGTGATCAACGGTCCGGATGCAACTGCCGGATCGATATGGATCTTTTTGAAAAACAGAGGAATACAGGTTCCCACCGCACTTGATATCAGCATTGCCAGAAGCAGGGAAAAACCAATACAGCCAGATACCGCATATGCAAATACCAGCGTTTTTCCCTTAAACAGCCAGATATACAGACCAATCAGTACGAAAGATAAAATACCGAGTACCCCACCGTTACAGAGGCCAATTTTCATCTCTTTCAGTACAAGTTCCAGTTTCTGTCTGCCGGTAAGTGATTCATCCATAAGGACACGGATTGTGACAGCCAGAGACTGTGTGCCGACATTTCCTGCCATATCAAGAATCAGTGACTGGAAGCACATGATAATCGGCAGATTTGTAACAACTTTTTCGAATATCCCAACAACAGAAGAAACTACCATACCCAATCCCAAAAGAATAATCAGCCAAGGCATTCTTTTTTTCATACTTTCTTTCAATGGTTCCTGCAGATCTTCCTCCGCAGTCAGACCAGCCAGCTTCGCATAGTCCTCTCCCATTTCATCATCAACAAGATCTACGATATTCGCCGAAGTAATAACGCCCAGAAGACGGTTATCATTATCCAGCACCGGAATAGAATCCTCGGAATAATCTTTCAGATTTTCGATACAGTCATCAATCAGTTCCGTTCCATAAACATATGGATAAGAAGTAACGATCAGTTCCTCCAACGGATGATTCTGTCTCGCGATAATGAGGTCCTTAAGATCAATTGCTCCATAAAATTCTTCAGCATCATTGATTACAAAAATCGTTGAGATATTATCATTCTCTGCCGCCTGTGTAACCAGCTGACTCATTGCCTCTTTGACACTGATGCTTTCATGTATCACAATATAATTTGTTGTCATACGGCTACCGATCTCATCGTCATCAAATGACGTGATCAGTTCAATATCGTGTCTTACTTTATCATCAAGAAGCTCAATTAAAATCTTTCTTTTGGAGCGTTCAAACTGCTGAAGTACATCTGCCAGTACATTTGTTTCCATCTTTGACAGTATTGCTGCAGCTTTTTTTACCTCCATTTCTTCCAGATACTTTACTACGTTATCTTCATCCGTATACTCAAAAATATCGGACAGCATATCCATATCCAGTACACGATAGAGCTTACAGCGTTCTACTACAGACAGTTCTTCCAGAACATCTGCAAGATCATTTTCGTGGAAATCCTGAAGTCTCTTTGCCAGAACTGCCGGAGAAACATTGCTTCTCACAACATTCAGGATTTCTTTTCCATAATCCTGTACTCTTTTTTCCATTCTGTATTTCCTCCTTTTCTCCCATAATAATCGTACAAAAAGGCATAGCCATAGAAGCTGCCATCAATAAACATGGCAACACAAAAAAAGCATGTCTTTCTGCAAAACATGTCAAATATCTGATTTGAACTTAATTGTGTTCAGGGATTTTTACAGAACAGAAAATTATCTGGAAATGAAAAAGAGAATAATAACCAAATTAAAACAGAATGTAGTAACTGTACTCACAGACTGCTTTTAATTTCTGTCCTGTGTAACTACTTCGCCCGTGAGAATCACAATTATCCATTCTGTTCACCTGCCTTTACTTTAAAATTATTTTTTGACGTACACATTATAACGTATGCCTTCTTAAAAGTCAACGCTTGATCAACCATACAATTTGCACAATATAATTGCACAAAAAGAGGATCCTGTCCCCCAACAGAATCCTCTCTGATTTCCCCATCATATGTACCTTATATGGTTTAAAAAGACTAATCCCGAATTTCTTTTTTACGGTTTATAATGCTGTAATAATCTTGTCCTGTAAGGAAGCAGGAACTTCTTCTTTGTCAAGAGACATACTTACAACAAATTTTACATTGAACTTCTCGCCAACTGCACTTAACTGCTCTAATGCATTCGTAACATCCTGTCCCTCAAGTTTCGCTGTTGTCAGAAAACTGTCAAGATAAATCTGCTCAAGATCATGATCCTGAGAAATAATACCACAAACAAATCCTACAAACTCGTCTGCATTCTTAATCGGATATCCGGATACATCGATCAGACGAACTTTATTATTTAATTCATACATATGTTTTGCACTTTTATCTAAGTAAACAATGCTGCCATTGGCTTCTTTAATTGCGCCGTTCACTTTGTCTAACAGTACTTTTGTTTTGCCCTTACCTTTCTTACCTACGATCAGTTCAACCATCCTGTTTTCCTCCTTAGACACAATATAATATTAATTTTGAACAAAAACGATAATTAATATGTTTGTATTATAGTGCATTTTATCTTAAATTTCAATAGATAAATGTAACTTTTTGTGAAATTTTAAGCCTTTGCTGTAAACAGTTGAACAGCAAAGGCTTTTGTCTATTATATCTACTGATTAATTTTTTCAAGAAGTGATGTCATCTGCTGGTAAAGAAGCTCCTTGCTTGATGCTCCCATAACAATCGAAATATATGGAGAGCCATAGGAATTCTGGCTGAGTAATGCCAGGCAGTTACCCGCACTGTTTGTCGTACCGGTCTTTCCTCCAAGAATGGTAACACCTTTCGGCACATTTGCCTCACCCGTCAGATAATGGTCCGTTGCAGTCAGCGCCACACTGTCCTCTGATCCGTCACTGTGTGTAAATGTAACTGTATAACTCGGCATCTGTGTAATCTCTGTAAATTCCGGATAATTCAATGCCTCTTTCAACATCAGATAAATATCATATGGTGTTGTATAATGGTTTTCATCCTGCAGCCCATGTGGATTCGTAAAATGAGTTCCTGTACATCCCAGCTGGGCAGCATACTCATTCATCATGGAAACAAAATTCTCTGTCGTGCCGCCTACGTGTGTCGCAATCGCAGATGCAGCATCATTTCCGGAATAAACAAGAAGACAATGTACCAGCTGATCCATTGTCACCTGATCACCTTCCTGAAATCCTACTACCTGAGAACCCTCCTCTAATGTAATGTTTTCCTGTGAAATTGTCACTACATCATCCATGTTGCTGTTCTTAAACGCAAGGAGTGCTGTGATGATTTTTGTGATGCTGGCCGGATATACACGCTCATATGCATTTTGGGCAAATAACACGGATTTATCTTTCAGATCCAGCAAAACGCCCTCCTGTCCATCTTCCAGCGATACAGAATCCATTGGCTGATCCCCGTCTACCACACAGAGATCCGCCGCAAATGCTGATGCTCTCTGACTGGTTCCTACAAGACTCTGATGCTGAAATTCTCTGGTAATGTCATATGCCTGCGCCGGAGTGGAAATACTGCCTCCTCTGAGGACATAAAAGCCACCGAATGTACCGGCAAAAACAACTATCAGAAAAAGTATCAGTATAACCGTACTTTTTATACGTTTCCGGCGCATTTTGTGCATTCTCGGAGTTCTTCTCGGGTTTCTGCGCTCCTGCAGACGTGCCGTTTCAGGAGCTTTTCTGGTCAATTGTTCCGGTCTTGCTGTTTTGCGTCCCTGTCCAGCTGCATTTCTTTTTTGCTGTCTTTCTGTCATAAATAATCCTCTTTCTTATCAATCGTGCTCTTGCGGATCTCTTTATTATAGGCACTGCTCTGAAGTCCTACATTCAATACAAGTCCCATACCAATATAAAGACTTACAAGAGATGTAAGTCCATAACTGACAAAAGGAAGCGGTGTACCGGTATTTGGTGCAATTCCTGTCGCTACACAGATATTCAGAAAACTCTGAAGCGATACAATACTCGCCATACCACAGCATATGATCCGACCCGACAGGTCTTTTGCCCTGAGACTCATCCGAATACATTCTACCGAAATTGCCAGCAGCAAAAGGACGATTGCACAGCATCCCATAAAACCATATTCCTCACCGGCCACAGCAAAAATAAAGTCTGTCTGATTCTCTGATACGAAGTTACCTTCATTTACAGAAGCCACTTCTTTATCTCCGGAAAGTTTTTTGCCGAGCAGTTCACCCGAAGCAATTGCTGTCTTGGAGTTATTCTGCTGTTCAATATCGTCGCCGTATTCTTCATTCTCCGGATAAAGAAAAGCCATAATACGCTTTCTCTGATAATCTTTGATCAGATTCTGATCCGGCTGAACAACAATTGATAAAAATATAATAGAAAGCGGAATTATGATCAGAAACATTCCGCCAATAATCTTATAACTCAATCCCGCAATATAAATTAAAATACAAAATACTGCAAGCATCATCAATGTATTTTTCATATCCGGCTGCTCATAAATCAGAATCAACGGAATTGCCAGAAGAATTACTGATTTTGCCAGTGTCCGAACTGTATTCAGGTCTTCCTCATGATCCATAAAGAATCGTGCAAAAAACAATATGAGTATGATCTTCGACAGCTCTGTCGGCTGAAATCGAATAAAACCAAAATCAATCCATCTCGCCGCACCATTTGCTGAGTCACCAAACAGACGCACGATCAGAAGCAGAACAATATTGATGCCATACATAATCCACTGAAAGTTCGAAATCCATGAATAATCCATCAACGAAAGGATTATCATAATGATCAAACCGATAATAACCCCGGCAAGCTGTTTGGACCTCAGATCCTCTCTTGCGCTTCCTACCAGAATAATACCAAACGTACTGATTGCAAGCAAAAATATTACCAGTCTGAAATTATAAAATCTTAATTTATATTGTTTTATCATTTTCCTGTATTCCTTTATTTTCAGACCGCACCGGTATCTTTGCATGAATGATCGGCGGTTCCTGTGTAATACAGATATTAACGCCTTTCTCATCCACAGGAATATATTTTTTTACGGTACGGATCAAATCGTTTTTCAGCATATTTATCATTTGTGGAGAGCAGTCAAGCCGTTCCGACACAAGAAGAAGTGTCATCCTCTTTCTTGCGTATTCTGCCGAGCGGCCCTTTATCTTATTGAAAGATTTCACAGGGAACCCCCTCCTTTAACAAAACTTTACGGAAACAGAACCGGCTGTCTATTTATGAAAGATTTCACTTAACCTCCTGAACATGCCTTTTTTCTGTTTCAATTCTGCAAATGGAACTTCCTCCCCCAGAAGTCTTCGGCAGATATTCTTATATTCCTCTTCCGCCTGAGAATTCTGGCCGGACAGTGGCTCTCCCTGATTGGATGCCACAACGATCTGCTCATCATCAAGAATAGTTCCGATCAGATCCACAGCAAGAATCTCTGTTACATCATCCACAGACATCATATCTCCTCTGGCAATCATATCCGGTCTTAAACGATTTATGATCAGATGGATATCCCGAAGGTCTGATGCTTCCAGAAGTCCGATAATACGGTCTGCATCGCGAATTGCAGACACTTCCGGAGTGGTCACTACAATTGCCTTATCAGCTCCCGCAATCGCATTTCGAAATCCCTGTTCAATCCCTGCCGGGCAATCCAGAAGAACATAATCAAATTCTTCCCTGAGTTCATCTGTCAGTTTGATCATCTGCTCCGGAGAAACAGCAGACTTGTCCTTCGTCTGCGCTGACGGAAGTAAAAACAGATCCGGATAACGCCGGTCTTTGATCAATGCCTGTTTCAGCCTGCAGCTTCCGTTGATCACATCTACCAGATTATATACAATCCTGTTTTCCAGACCAAGAATAACGTCAAGATTGCGAAGTCCGATATCGGTATCTACTACGACCGTTTTTTTGTTCAGCATGGCAAGCCCGGTTCCGAGATTCGCAACTGTTGTCGTTTTACCAACGCCGCCCTTGCCAGATGTTACTACTATGACTTCTCCCATTTTTGTTCCCTCCTGAAAATATGTTCCAGACTTCTGGTATTCTCCTGTGTAGCTTTTTCTGCCATTTCCGGAAAGATCTTTTTCGGAAGACACATCAGTCATTTGATGTATTACTGGTATCACTGGAGGCATAGCCTGTCAGAATGGTATCTTCATCTGCCAGATTGTAAATATATTTTAATATATCATTTGCTGTCAGACATGCATTACCGGACGAATAGCCGTTCGCAATTCTGACTGCAATAGAATATTCCGGTTCATTTGACTCGGATGATGTAGTATATCCGATAAAAAGGCCATGGTTCGGATGGTAAATATCAAGCTCTGCCGTACCTGTCTTACCGGATAATGTCACTCCAAGTCCGTTAAACTGCTCATGAGTTTCTACTACTCGACGCATACCGTCATGAATATCTTCCCATACATTACCCGGAACATCACTCATCTCATTTGCAACTGATGGTGCATATTCTTCAATCGTTTTGCCCTGTGCATCAGTCACCTTATCAAGCAGTGACAGGTCATAAACTGTACCGGAAGTGGCAAGTGCTGTCGCATAACGGGCAAGCTGTGTCGTTGTAAACAGATGGTTACCCTGTCCAATATAAGACGGTACCGCCTTACTGTCTGAAACATGCGGTGATGCCTCAGAAATCTCGATTCCGGTCTTTTTGTCCAGATAAAACTCCGATGCATATTTCTGAAGTTTTGTCAGACTTAAGTTCTCAGAAAAATCTCCGTCTGAATTCTTGCCTGCAAGAAAGCCGACCATATTAAAGAAATAGTTACAGGACTGTTCGATTGCCCCTCTGATTTCAAGCGATCCATGACCCTGCTTATTCCAGCACCAGATAGATGGCGTTACCAGATCAAATTCACCGGTACAGTCAAAATAAGTACCATCGTCAATGACACCTTCCATCATACCGGTAACTGCAGACAGAAGCTTCAGTGTAGAACCAGGTGCTGTTGTCTGCTGTGTTGCCTTATTGAAAAACGGGCTGGACTGATCCAGTGCAAGTTTCGTGTAATAAGACGTATCCATATTATTACTGAGACGGTTGTTGTCATATCCCGGATAGGAAACGCATGCCAGTACCTTACCGGTCTTTGCATCTGTGACTACTGCAGATGCAGAACATGGAGTCAGTGCAAGCTGTGCAGGTTCAATCTCAAGATCAGAAATCTTATTGATCATAAAATCATATGATGACATCGCACCAGATGCCAGATTTTCATAGCAGTTGTCTTCTTTTGACAGAATGCCCTGTTCATACAGCACCAGACAGATCTGCTGCCCGGAGATCTGATCATTCATAAGCAGATATTTATACAGAAGTTTTGAAAATCCGGTATCCGTCTTCAGATAATCTATCACATAATCCGTCAGTGCCTGATAAATTTCCTGTGAATCCAGATATTCTCCTTTTGGAGAAATTACCGAAATATTGATCCAGTTCTGGCTCGCTGCATAATTCAGATAATCCTTCAGGCTGATACTCTGGTCATTCACCCATGCCTGATACGTCGCATCAGAAGTATCTACTGCATTTTTGTCAATGACACCAAGTGTATCTCTCAGAACTGTATCACAGATATAACTTAAATATTCCTGTACTTCTTTACTTTCATCTTTATAGGCTGCCGGATTTGAACTTGTCAGCCTGTTAGTTATTGTATCAAAAACTTCCTGCTGCTTTTGTTGAAATTTGGCATAAAGATTTTTTTCTGTATCGGAGGCCTTCTCGTCACTGAATTTATCAATATCGATTACGCTGTTAGAAATCAGTGCATTGTAAACATCATAAATCGGAATGATGATCCGGCTGGCATCATTTTCACCTTCATAATCATATTCTTTGACTGCCTCGATCTTGTTCAGAAGGATACCTGCCACACGCTGTTTCAGAATCTGATAAATTGCACTCTGCCAGTCAGAATCCACAGAAAGATAGACATCATTTCCGGCAACAGGTTCTACGGTTGTAGCATTGTCAATCTTAAGTACTTTACCGAGGTTGTCGACTGTAACTGTTTCCTGACCGTCTTTGCCCTGCAGCTGAAGTTCCATATACTGTTCGATGCCGGCTTTACCAATGATCGCATCATTGGAATAATCTGTATTTTGTTTTTTGAGGCTTTCCAGCTCTTCTGATGATGCACGTCCGGTATAACCAAGAAGAGGTCCCATACTGTCATCATCTACATACTGACGGACAGAATCTTCCAGCACATCAATACCCTGTAATTCATTCTGATTTTCCATTACAGCAGCAACTGTACTTTCACTGACATTGGTCGCGATCGTAACTGCCATATATTTCTGAAAACTGTTTGTGCTGAGTTCATAACGCATGATAGCAATATTCAGGATTTCCTGCTTCGTAAGTTCTTTCGGAAGACCATATTGCTCCAGTTCTGCATCCGTATAAGCATTATCTCCGTAAAGAACGATAGAAAAGCCCTTACTTCCGGTAAGGTAATTCATCATCTCATCTGCCGTGGCATTTGCCTCATCTTCCGTCAAATCATCGATCAATGCGTGACCATAAATATCCGCCCGGAATCGGTTCAGAGTAAATCCCTCATCTACGTCAAAACTGTAATTTCCTTCTTTATCCAGCTTGATATGGAAGGAATTAGACAGCGAATCTCCGTTGGATGCAAGAATTTTCAATACTTTATATGCAACCCCGTTCAGTGTAAGGTTTTTTTCCCTTGTTGTATCATACGTTCCGTTGTCCTCAAATGTAAGAGAATACGACAGGACATTTGACGCGATCAGCTTATTGTTTTTGTCATAAATATTTCCACGGGTGCTCTTAAGCACACGCGTCTTGGTCGTTCTTGTCTGAAACTCATTGATGTAGTTTTCTCCCTGAATGATCTGGAGATTAAATAACTGTCTGATCAGTACAAATGCCATAAGAAAAAACACAAGAAGAAGTACAGATGTTCTCTTTAACTGAATTTTTTTGAATAGTTTTTTTATTTTAGTACCCAAATAGACTCACTTTCTTTCCTTGTTGCGCTCATGAAATGATAGTTAATATAGTGAAAGATCCGATACACGATCACAGTAAGGAACACTGTGTAAAAAATCTCCGGAACAATGATTCTTGTAAAATATGTACCCAGCCCCAGTCTTCCACGGAGCAGAAACTGCAGTCCATATACAGCAAGATTATAGAATGTATCCATGATCACTGTCAGCACGATCGGCACTTTAATGTCGTCATCATAATAAATACGAAATGTGTAACCGCTGAAAAAGCCGACATACATATAGATCAGTGCATAGAAACCAAATACAGAGCCATAAAACAGATCTATCAGAAAACCGCTGAAAAAGCCTGTCCACAAACCCACTTTACGTCCTCTCATAAGTCCCATGGAAACACAGAGAATCAGCAGCAGATTAGGTGTGATCGAACCAATAGAAATCAGATGCAGCACAGTCGACTGGATCAGAAAACAGACAACTGTCGTCAAAAGCAAAACAAACTTGCTTCTCATTACTGTTCTCCTTCCTCTATGGAATCCTGTTTATTTACGGTAATTACAAACACATCTTTGAGATGCTGAAAATCAACAGGTGTAACAAGTGTACCTGTCTTTGTCAGATTATTGGAATCCAGTGAGATTTCACTGACATATCCGATAAAAAGTCCCTCGACATACTTTTCGCTGATATTTGAAGTAACAATCCGTTCTCCTGCTGTTACTTTATCTTCTTTGTCATAGAGCTGTGTAAAACGCAGTTTACCCTCATCGATCAGTTCCAGATCACCTTCGACTACGCAGGTATCATCGGTACCGACAGTCATTGCGCTTACATTACTGCTGTCGTCAATGATCGAACGGACAGTTGCCCAGTTGCTGCCGACCTCAGTGACAATACCAACCAGACCTTTTCCGGCAATAACATTATTGTCTACACGTATTCCGTCTTTACTTCCTTTATTGATCATAAATGTATCATACCAGTTGCCCGGATCTTTCGAAATGATCCTTGCCGCAATTTTCGGATAATCGGAATACTCTTCATCCAGCTTATACAGTTCCTGAAGCCGTGTAAGCTCAGACTGATTCTGAATCAGAATATTATTCTGCTCTGTCAGTGTATCTACCGTATTCTGAAGTTCCTTATTTGCATCTACAAGATCCCGCTTGTCCTTAAATGCCCTGTTAAGATCAGTAAGCCATACACCAATCGTAGTGATACTCTTTTCGAAAGGAACTACAATTGCTCCGGCGGCCTCCTGAAACGGAGCTGCCGTAATACCGGATGCCAGTGTGGCAACAATCGTACTGCCACAGAAAAGCGTCATAATAACAAGCAGATGTTTACTTTTTAAATGTATACGAAACCGAAACTTTTTTTTCAGGTTTTTCATGTATCATACCCCTAAAAGATCATAATTTACGTTGTTTTACGGGCTGAGCCCACTTCATCATGTCACGGTCACGGATAATTTTTTCCAGTCCCGTGACCGTTGCTTTTTCGTAAAGATCTGAAAGCCTAAACGAAAAGCCGGTGTAACTTGCAAGATAATTATCTATATATGGAATCTTTGTACTTCCTCCTGTAAGGAAAATCCCCTCACGCGCAATGTGATAGGAAATCTGCGGAGGAATACGTTCAAGAAAAGTCTTCATCTCTGCCGCAATCTCATTGACGCAGTTCATGATCCCTGCATTGACCACATATCCGGAGATTACTTCTTCTCTGGGAAGGCCGGATATTCCGTCGATACCAACGACTTTACGTGCATCCTTACGCTGATCATTCAGACGTCCCATTGCAAGTTTCAGACGTTTTCCTGTACGCGTACCGATCTGAAGATTGTAGCGCTTACGTATCTCATTGCAGATTGCCTCATTCATCTGCCTGCCACCGATCGGAATCTTCCTGGCAATGATGATCTTGCTGTCAGTAATAACCGAAAACTGCGTACTCTGTGCGCCGATATTAACAATCATGCTTCCCGCATTTTTATTAAGATCCACTCCCATGGCAATCGCATCTGCGATCGGTGCCTCTACCATATAGACTCTGTTCTGACGGAGCCAGTGTCCGTTTGCCACATGATAGTATGCTCTTTTTTCGATGGCTGTCATATCAAGCGGTACCGAAAAAAACATATCAGAACCGATACCGAGAAAACGGTCGATCTTTTTCATCATACTGTACAGTGCGATCTCCTGCAGTTCCAGATTGGCAATCATACCAAAAGCCATCGGCGAATTAACTACGATATCAGCAGGTGCTTTTTCAAACATATCGTATGCTTCATTGCCCACGGCGATGATCCTGCGTCCCTTTGATGCAAGCATGTTCTTTTCCATGTAACTTTTGTTTTTAAAAAAGGAATAGACTTTAATGCTGCTGCTTCCCAGATCTATTCCGTATGTTTTTCTTAAAAGCATAAAACAATCCCTTCATACCGGATATTCGTCCAACAGTCCCTGTTCTCTGAAGCTTACGTATCTCTGATCACCGATGATAATATGATCCAGCAGACAGATGCCAAGCATCTCACCTGCCTGACTGATCCTCTCTGTGATTTCTTTGTCGCATACACTGGGGGATGGATTTCCTCCCGGATGATTGTGAATCAGTATCAGGTTGACCGCATGATAACGCAGAGCTTCCAGAAAGATTTCTCTCGGAGTGATCAGCGTTGCATTGACGGTTCCCTTAGACAGCAACGTATCACCAAGCAGATGGTTCTGATTATCCAGCATCATGCAGATCATCACTTCCTGCTCCTGATGACGGAGCTGCTCCATATAATACGCAGCAATCGAATCCGGATTTTTAAAATCCAGCATAGGCCTCGCGGCCTCACTGGCAATCCGCTTCGACAGTTCCCCGATACATTTTAGCTGAACTGCCTTGACGGCACCTATTCCGTGAATCCTGCGCAGTTCAGGAAGTGAACTGTGAATGATTCCCGGAAGTCCCGGATAAGAAGACTGCTCCATGTGTTTTAAAATATCATTTGCCAGAGTCAGTGAATTGCTTCCCCTGGTTCCTGTCCGGAGTATCACTGCCAGAAGCTCGCTGTCGCTTAAAGAGCCTTCGCCTTCCCGTATACATTTCTCATAGGGTCTCTGTGATTCCGGCATTTCTTTGATCGTATGGTTCATTTGATTTACCTGCCGCTCTCTGTGACAGAATCTCAAAAGAATCAAAGATTATTCTAGCATAAAAAGAGGGAGATGTACACTCCCTCCTAAAAATTCTTAAATTTTTCACATATGAATTCAGCAGTTTTGATCCCGTCCATAGCCGCAGAAGTAATACCTCCCGCATATCCGGCACCTTCACCACAGGGGTAAATTCCCTCAATATTTGCACACCCCTGTCTGTCCCGCACAATACGCACAGGAGAAGACGTACGGCTTTCGATGCCGCTCAAAAGTGCATCCGGCCGGTCAAAACCTTTTATCTTTCTGCCAAATGCAGTCACACCTTCTTCAATGGAATCTCCTATTTCTTTCGGAAGAATCGAACGGACATCTGCAAGGACATATGCCCCTTTCATCTGTGGCACAACCTCGCCAAATTCCGTACTTTTCCTGTGTTCTTTAAAATCTTCGAAAAGCTGTACCGGGATTCTGCCTTTTCCAAGTTCCCATGCTGCCTTTTCCAGATTTCTCTGAAAAGTAATGCCTCCAAGAACACCTTCCTCCGGAAAATCCTCCGGTGAAACAGTAACGATCAGCGCACTGTTGGCATTTTTGCTGTCACGTGCCTGATAGCTCATCCCGTTGACTGCAAGCATTCCTTCTTCTGAGGACGCATTGACTACATAACCTCCCGGACACATACAGAACGAATAGACACCTCTGCCATTCTCACAGGTATGTGTCACTTTATAACTGGCTGCTCCCAGCGCTTCGTTTTCTTCTTCGCCATAAAGATCCATATTGATCATTTTCTGAGGATGCTCTATACGAAGTCCTACCGCAAAAGATTTCGGCTGCATAAAGATCCCGCGTCTGTGAATCATGGAAAAAGTATCGCGGGCACTGTGTCCAAGTGCAAGTACACAGACCTCTGCTGGTATTTTTTCTTTGTCATTAATTTCCACAGCACAAAGCCGTCCTTTTTCCATACAAAGGTCTGTTACTTTTGATTCAAAACGGAACGCCCCGCCCATTTCTTCAATCTGATGGCGCATGGTCTCAACAATCCCGATCAGCACATCTGTTCCGAGGTGCGGTTTCTGCTGAAATACGATTTCCTGCGGTGCTCCCGCCTCCACAAAGCGTTTCAGCACCTCATGATTACGTCCGTTCGGATCTTTTACCAGCGTATTCAGCTTTCCATCAGAAAACGTTCCTGCGCCGCCTTCTCCAAACTGTACATTGGACTCCGGATCAAGAATCCCGTCTTTCCAGAAACGATCAACCGTTTCCTTACGCTTCTGTGCCTCCTGTCCGCGTTCCAGTACCAGCGGACGATAACCGGCTCTCGCGAGATACCACGCACAAAAAAGGCCTGCCGGACCGCTTCCGACAACTACCGGAGGATTCTTCAGAACCTCCTCACCTGGTTTCGGAAAACAATATTCTTTTTTCTCAAAGAAAGTCACATTTTTATCTCTGTTTTTGCGAAGCATTTTCTTTTCTGCCGGAGTACTCACATCTACTGTATAAACAAATTTTTTATCGTCTTTATGACGGGCATCCAGTGACTGACGTACGATTTCATAAGAAAAAGTATCTTCCCCGCATTTCAGAATTCTGGCTATTTTTTTTCGTAACTGCTCCTGCCTGTGATCGACAGGAAGTTTTAACTGTGTAATACGTATCATAACTTCTCCCTCGCACTGTGTAAGCCGGCTACCGCGCCGCTTGACCATGCCCACTGCAGATTATAGCCACCACACGGACCATCAATATCCAGAAGTTCTCCTGCCAGATACAGGCCTTTATGGATATGTGATTCAAGTGTTTCCTCATTTACCTGAGTTGTGTCGACACCGCCGGAGCAGACCTGGGCCTGTTCCAGTCCGGTGCTTCCTCTGACCGTCATTCTGTATGAAGTCAGCGGCTGAATCAGATCCTTTTGTTTGCGGAAAGCACGGATCAGTTTGTCCGGCAGAAGTCCTACAAGAAGTTCTGCATCTGACTGATACGGACAAAGTTCTCTTCGTTTATTCAGCAGTTTCGCCAGGTCTTCCGTCGTATACTCCGGAAAGAAATTAACAGAAAGCTCTGCTTTTTTGCCATCCTCCAGTGCACGGACTGCATATCTGCTTAGCTGAAAGACTGGAATTCCCGAAATGCCGTAGTCCGTAAGCTGAATTTCGCCCCGTTCTTTATCAAACGGCTTTCCATCCAGAAGCAGGGTCACTTCGCCCTCTGTACGCACACCTGCCCAGGCAGAAAAAGCATTTCCCCTGCAGCGCAGTCCTGTAAGGGCCGGCAGCGGCTTGATGATACGGTGTCCGAGCTTCTCTGCAATCGCATATCCGCTTCCGTCAGAACCAGGGACCTGTGAAGCACTGGAACCATTCGCCAGTATTACCCTGTCTCCTTCATAGGTCCATCCTTCGGTCTGCACTTTCCATCTGCCGTTTTGCTGATAAACATCCTTCACTTTTTCTCTTGTTTTAATTTTTACTTTCAGAGAGCGCGCTTTCAAAAGCATCAGTTCCGGAATGCATTTTGCCTGATTACTTCTGGGATAAATCCATCCATTACGGTCAGTAAAAGCCACACCCATCTGTCCAAAAAACTCCAGTGTATCTTCCATGGAAAACTGTTTTAAAACGTTTTGTACAATTTCCGGGTGTTCTCCACGAAAAATTTCCGGACGCATATCTTTATTGGTCAGATTACAGCGGCCGTTTCCGGTCACACAGATTTTACGGCCCGGATTTTCATTCTGTTCAAGAACAGTTACGATTGCACCGTTCTGTGCCGCCACAATTGCCGCGGTCAGTCCTGATGCGCCGCCGCCAACAACGATCACCTGCGGATTTTCGTTCATACTTTCTCCTTTTCCCTGTCAGGGAAGTGTTACAATCTTTGCATCAACAAGCTTCTGTAAAGACATCAGTACACCGAGTTTTGCATGCTCCCATGTCAGTCCGCCCTGGAAATAAACTGCATATGGCGGTTTGACCGGACCGTCTGCTGAAAGTTCAATAGAAGATCCCTGTACAAAAGCACCAGCTGCCATAATTACCTGACTGTCATATCCCGGCATATCCCACGGTTCCGGATCTACATAACTGTCTACCGGTGCTGCTGCCTGAATACCTTTGCAGAATGCAATCAGCCCTTCCGGCGTACCCAAAGTCACTGCCTGAATGATATCCTGACGTGGCTCGCTTCCGTTCGGAACAACCGGGAAACCAAGTTTTTCATAAATATTTGCTGCAAATACAGCACCCTTTAATGCACCCTTCGTCACCATTGGAGCAAGGAAAAATCCCTGATAGAAAGAGCGATTTACACCAAGAGATGCTCCGACTTCCATGCCAAGTCCAGGACAGGTCATACGTGTTGCTGCATTTTCCACGCATTCTTTTGTTCCTGCAATATAACCACCGATCGGTGCAAGTCCGCCACCCGGATTTTTGATCAGTGAACCAACGATCATGTCTGCACCTACATCACTCGGTTCTACTGTATCTACAAATTCTCCGTAGCAGTTGTCAACCATACAGATCACATCCGGCTTGATACTCTTGACAAAAGAGATCAGTTCTCCAATCTGTTTTACAGAATATGACGGTCTTGTCTGATAACCTTTTGAACGCTGAATTTCGACAAGTTTTGTTTTTTCATTGATAGCTGCACGAATCGCATCATAATCGAATGTTCCGTCTTCTTTCAGATCAACCTGTCTGTAGGTTACACCATATTCTGCAAGAGAACCTCTGGATGGACGGATTCCAATTACCTCTTCCAGAGTATCATATGGTTTTCCTGCCGGTGCAAGAAGTTCATCACCCGGACGGAGATTTCCAAAAAGCGCAATTGCAAGTGCATGTGTACCACAGGTAATCTGTGAACGGATCAGACAGGCTTCTGTATGGAAGGTGTCCGCATAGACTTTCTCCAGAGTATCTCTTCCAAAATCATCATATCCATAACCGGAAGAAGACTGAAAACACTCTGCGCTTACTTTATTTTTCTGCATTGCCATCAGCACTTTAAGCTGATTGTATTCTGCTGTTTTATCAAACTGCTCAAAACGTTCCTTCAGAGATTCTTCGATCTCTGCCCCAAAATCATATACCTGAGAAGAAATCCCAAGCTGTTCATAAAGTTCTTTCATGCTAAACGATCTTCCTTTCCTCACAAATGTGTTTCATATATTTCAGGATTTCTTTTTCATCCCAGTCAAATTTCTCTTTATCTACCCAGATCACATCAGACTCTCTTCGGAACCAGGTAAGCTGCCGCTTCGCAAAATGTCTGGTGTCGCGTTTCAGAATGCGCACTGCTTCTTCCAGCGGATATTCTCCTTCCAGATACGCAAGGATTTCCTTATAACCAAGTCCCTGCATGGAAACCATTCCACGATGGCAACCTTCTCGCTTAAGCTCTTCGACTTCTTTTACCAGACCTTCTTCCAGCATCTGATCCACGCGCCTGTCAATTCTCTCATATAAAATTTCACGTGGAGCATTCAGCACAAAATAGGCAAGATTATATGGGCTTACCTGTTTTTTCTGTTCTTCATTATGTTCAGAAATCGGTGTTCCGTTCTGATGATAAAATTCCAGTGCCCTGATCACACGTTTGACATTATTGGCATGAATCGACTCGGCACTCGCCGGATCGACCTCGCGAAGACGCTCATGAAGATACTCGGCACCTTTTTCTTCTGCCAGCTTTTCCAGTTCGGCACGGTAGGTATTTTCCTGCTGCGCCTCTGTAAAATCAATATCTCTTGTTACTGCCTGAATATAAAATCCGGTTCCGCCGACAAGAATCGGTACTTTTCCTTTTGCATAGATTTCTTCCATGGCAGCTTTTGCCATCTCCTGAAATTTCACAATATGAAATTCCTCTCCCGGTTCAAGTACATCCACCAGATAATGCTCCACGCCCTGCATTTCTTCCTTACGGATCTTTGCCGAGCCGATATCCATTCTTTTATATACCTGCATGGAATCCGCAGAAATAATTTCCCCATTCACCGCTTTTGCAAGTGAGATAGACAGGCTTGTTTTTCCCACTGCCGTCGGTCCGGTAAGGACAATTAAAGGTCTTTTCATAACTGCTCCTGTATTTTTATACAATTCTTTTAAATTTCTTTTCCAGTTCTGTGCGCGTCATCGCGATGATTGTCGGACGTCCGTGCGGACAATGATACGGATTATCCAGTGTCAGAAGCTCGTCGATCAGCTTTTCCGCTTCTTCAAAAGACATCGCATGATTGCCTTTTACTGCTGCTTTGCATGCCATAGTAGCAAGTTTTGATGCAAAAATATCCAACGCGTCTGTGCTGTTGTTACCAGAAAGATTGTCAAGCATCTCCAGAAACAGATCTTCCTCCGTCAGCCCATAAAGGTTCGACGGAACGGCGCTGATACGATACTCTCGACCACCGAAATTCTCAATTTCAAAACCGAATTGTTCAAAATAGTCTTTATTTGAATTCAGTACTTCTTCTTCCTGCATACTTAAAGTAACGATCATCGGCGGACTCAGATACTGCGAATCGATGGAATGTTTACGGAACTGTTTCACCATGCGCTCATAATATACTTTTTCGTGTGCCGCGTGCTGATCGATGATATAAAAATTATCTTCAAACTGCACCAGCCAGTAAGTATCAAAAATCTGTCCGACCACGCGGATACGGCTTCTGGATTCCGGTGCAAGAAGTTTCTCTTCAAAAAGCTCAAGCTGCTGCGGAGGCGCCTGTTTCTTCTCCGGCTCTTCTGTCTGTTTTAACTCTGTCGGCTTTAACTCTGTCAGCTTCTTCTCTTCATCCAGTTTCTGGTTTTCACGAAGTGTACCACTGAACATTTCTTCTTCTGCCCTAGAGAATGCAGGGCTGTATTCTGCTGCCGGTTCACGAACAAGTGTTCCGGATGGGGTACTATGTGAAAGAGGCTTTCGTATTTCCGTTCTTTCATTTAAGCCATCCCTTGCTTCCGGCTTTGGATTTAAACCTGCCTGTACTTCTGGCTTTCTCACCGTGTTCGGGTACATCTCTTCACGGCGTTTCGTTTCAAACGGTTCCGGTACCGCAGCACGGGTGATTTTTTCTTCTTTTGTTTCTGTTTTTGCAGGAGTACTGTCTACAGATACTTTCGGTATCATTTCCCTTCTGGTCAGTGCACTGCGTACCATATCATACACTGCATCATAAACTTCCTGTTCTCTGGCAAAGCGTACCTCTCTTTTCGCCGGGTGTACGTTGACATCGAGATCATTTCCCTCCATCTCCATGCACAGCGAAACAAATGGAAATTTATGCTGCATCAGAAAGCCTCTGTAGGCATTTTCAATAGCCTTTGTGATGATATTGTTTTTTACATAGCGTCCATTGATATAATAATTCTCAAAGCTGCGGTTTCCTCTGGCAATCTCCGGTTTTCCTACAAATCCCTCTACTTTCATAAAAGAATTTTCATAGTTTACATCCAAAAGAGCTTTTGCAATTTCCCTGCCATACACGCTGTATATTACATCTTTCACACTGTAATTTCCGGATGTATGCAGTTTGACCTGTTTGTTCTGAATATATTTAAACGAAATCTCCGGATGCGACAGGGCAAGCTGTTCCATCAGCGTATGGATATAATTTGCTTCTGTCATATCTGATTTCAGGAATTTACTTCTCGCCGGTGTATTATAAAAAAGATTTCGCACAAGAAACGTCGTTCCTTCCGGCGCTCCGAGCTCTTCCAGCGCAATTTCCTTCCCACCTTCAATCACATAACGGGAACCGCTGATATCTGAAGGAGTTTTTGTGATCAGTTCTACCTGTGAAACAGCTGCAATACTGGAAAGTGCCTCACCACGGAACCCCAGCGATGCAATGTGCTCCAAATCTTCGACCTTCTCAATTTTACTTGTCGCATGACGCAAAAATGCAAGCGGAATCTGCTCAGATTCCATTCCGGATCCATTATCTGTGATGCGGATCAGCTTTTTTCCGCCATCTGTGATCTCCACAGTCACAGCCGTTGCTCCGGCATCTATGGCATTCTCTACCAGTTCTTTTACAACCGAAGATGGACGCTCCACCACCTCCCCGGCAGCAATCTTATCAATTGTATTCTGATCTAAAACTGCGATTTTTTTCAAAGCACCCTCCATATGGCAGATTGTCCGTTACTGTGAACGGAGTGAACAGTAACGATCACCCTGCCCTTTTACCAGCGATTTTTGATCTTGTTCTGTAAATTATATAAAATGTTCATAGCTTCCATCGGTGTCAGATGTGTCATATCAAGATCACGAATTTCATCTACGATATCATTGTCCTGCACGGTGTCAAAAAGCGACATCTGTGCCATGTCCACCTGATCATACATGATTTTCTGCTTTTTCTTCGGAGCGGTCAGATCCTTAACGGCAGCTGTAATGTCTGCGTCGCTCAATTCCTCTACCAGCTCCTTTGCGCGGCTGATAACAGAATCCGGAACGCCTGCCAGCTTGGCAACCTGAATACCATAACTCTTGTCAGCGCCGCCTTTGACAATCTTTCGAAGGAAAACAATATCGTCGCCCTTTTCTTTGACTGCAATACAGTAGTTGTTCACTCCCGGAATCTTGCCTTCCAGCTCAGTCAGTTCGTGATAGTGTGTCGCAAAAAGAGTCTTCGCACCGCAAAGCTTTGTATTGCTGATGTGTTCGATCACTGCCCAGGCAATGGCAAGTCCGTCAAATGTACTTGTACCACGTCCGATCTCATCGAGGATCAGAAGACTCTTTGCAGTAGCATTACGGAGAATATTTGCAACCTCTGTCATCTCTACCATAAAAGTACTCTGACCGCTTGCAAGATCATCAGAAGCCCCGACACGGGTAAAAATCCGGTCTACGATTCCGATATTTGCTTTTTCCGCCGGAACAAAACTTCCGATCTGCGCCATCAGAACGATCAGTGCAGTCTGACGCATATATGTAGATTTACCTGCCATATTCGGTCCCGTAATGACAGAAACACGCTTTTTCTGATTGTCCAGATATGTATCGTTCGCAATGAACATATCGTTCTCGATCATCTGCTCAACAACCGGATGGCGTCCGCCTTTGATGTCAAGGACACCATTCTCGTTGATCTTTGGTTTCACGAAATTGTTGCGTTCTGCCACAAGTGCAAGTGAAGCAAATACGTCGAGTGCCGCAACTGCTTTTGCGGTCTTCTGGATACGTACAACTTCCTGACCGACCTTTTCTCTTACATCTGCAAACAGTTCATATTCCAGGGCATAGAGGCGGTCTTCCGCGCCAAGGATCAGGTCTTCCAGGTCTTTCAGTTCCTGCGTGATGTAACGCTCTGCATTTGCCAGTGTCTGCTTACGGACATAGTTATCCGGGACCTGATCTTTGAATGAATTGGTTACTTCCAGAGAATAGCCGAATACACGGTTATATTTGATCTTAAGGTTTTTGATGCCGGTGCGTTCTTTTTCTCTTGCTTCAAGTTCTGCAAGCCATTTCTTGCCGTCTGTACGGGAACGACGGTATTTATCAACATCCGCATTAAAGCCCTCCCGGATGATACCTCCGTCTTTTTGTGCAAGCGGCGGATCTTCTACGATCGCACGTTTGATCAGATCCGTCACATCTTCCAGCGGATCCATATCTTCATAGATCTGCTTCAGGACAGGCGCTTCGAAATCTTTCAGGATCTGACGAATAAACGGAAGCATTTCCAATGAAGATGCAAAAGAAACCATATCTCTCGGATTTGCGGACTGATAGCTGATACGGCTGACCAGTCGCTCAAGATCATAGATCGGGTTTAAGTATTCTCTGATTTCTTCGCGGAGCATCGGTTTCTGTGTCAGTTCCTCCACTGCTGCCAGTCTCCGATTGATCTCCTGGGCATCGATCAGCGGCTGCTCTACATATCCACGCAGTGTACGGGCACCCATTGCTGTCTTTGTCTTGTCCAGAACCCACAGAAGAGATCCTCGTTTCTGTTTTTCGCGAAGTGTTTCTACAAGTTCAAGATTTCGTCTTGTAGAACTGTCAATCAGCATAAATTTATCTGCGGTATACGGGTGGATCGTTGCCATATGTGACAGCGCTGTTTTTTGCGTCTCGTTAAGATACTGGAACAAAGCACCTGCTGCGATCACGCCGCTGTCATAATCCTGTAGTCCCAGTCCTTCCAGTGTATTTACATGAAAATGGTCTTTCAGAGTACGCTGGCAGAGGCTGTCATCAAAATACCAGTTATCCAGAGGAAAGATGCAGATTCTCAGACGTTCTTTTAAATCTTCTGTATCAACTCCGCTCATAAAAAAGGCGTCATTACAGATAATTTCTGCCGGAACGAATTTGTTGATCTCGTCAAGCAGTTTCTGTGGTCTGTCTACCTCAGTGAGGAAACAGTCACCAGTCGTAATATCTGCAATGGCACAGCCAAAATGATCTTCGAGTGAAACGATCGACATCAGATAGTTGTTTTTGGATTCATCCAGTGATGTGGCATCCAGCGTTGTTCCCGGTGTCACCACTCGGATAACTTCACGCTTTACAAGTCCCTTTGCTTTCTTCGGGTCTTCTACCTGCTCACAGATCGCAACCTTATGCCCTTTTTCGATCAGGCGTTTGATATACACTTCGGATGCATGGAACGGAATACCGCACATCGGCGCACGTTCTTCCAGTCCGCAGTCCTTTCCGGTCAGTGTCAGTTCCAGTTCTTTAGATACAAGAAGCGCATCATCAAAGAACATTTCATAAAAGTCACCCAGCCTGTAAAAAAGCACACAATCCTTATATTTTTCCTTTGTTTTGCAGTATTCCTGCATCATCGGTGATAATGTACTGGTATCAGCCGGAAACCCAGTGTTTATGCGGGTTTCAGATGCCTCATGTTCTTTTTTGACCCACTTTTGACCCATTTTTTTCTCTTCTTCAGTGTTTCTTGCTTTTTCCAAATATTTAAACCTCTTCCTAAATTGTCATTTTATCAGTAAAATCAGATTTCTTTTCCATACTTTTCTTCATAATTTCTTATCGTGGTTGCTTTAAGATTCCGAACCTTATAAAATTCCATCCATTTCTCATACCATTTTGAAACGGACATACTCGAATCAAAGCCTGGAATACCTAGGAGAACTTCCGCCAAATACATGTTTCTTTGCTTTTTCACCTGCTGAAGATTTGTTCCATAGATAGAAAAAGGCGGTTGCCAGATTCCTTAATTGTGATTCTGGCTTCTTACCGCCCATCTTTTCTTTGTCGGATTCCCTTACCTATTTCTTTTCCTCTTAGATTTTTTCCATAACATTACCATCCTTTTTCTAATAACAATAGATGATCATGCATGGCACTGGACTTAATTTTAACACAACCCCAAAAACCTTTCAAGACTGCCGATCTATCCATTTCTGAAATTTTTTCTTATCAATCAGGGTTCTTCGCCCAATTCGTACCATGAAGGTATTATTCTTCATAAGAGTTCTCATGGTTTTCTCTGAAAGACCTGTGAGTTCACAGGCTTCCTTGACTGATATAAGAATCTTATCGTTATCTGCTGCTTGTATTTTTTATATATCATATATATTACAGCCAATATCTGAAGGCAGATGATATTGGCTGTTCCTCTCTTCGATTAAATTATTCTTTTGTCATCTGATTTTAATTTCTATTTTTCCTTCCACTGAGCTATATAAATCCAGAGGATCTTCATCACTTTCATAAACACGTCCTTCGCCTTCTCCGTAAGTATCTTCTATTCCAGTTTCATATTTTTTATATGTTGTGCTGTTTTTTTCTTCTTTATTTACATATAATTCTAATGTCACCGTTTTAGCATCTGGAGAAATTCCTTTATATTTTGTATTATTTCTGCTTTCTTCAAACACAGTCTCTGTGCCTCCATAATTTGTCATTCTATAAAGCCCCTGATTTCCTTTATCGTCGGTTCCTATTAAATAATAATCTTCATATTCTTTATTATCCAAATTTCCATAAATTGTACTTGCCAAATCGTTTAAGCTCATTTTTGAAATCGTCAGATTTTGATTTGGAGATATCTTTATTTTTTTATTCACATTTACATTTATGGTATTCTTCTCCAGTTCTTCCCAATTTGATGAAAATTCAAAAATATAGTCATCCGTATCTTCTGTATCTGCAGTATCCATTTCTGTTGGATCAAATAACCATACTTTCATTTTTATATCTGCTGTATTATCTTTAATAGTTGTATCTTCCAACCTATAATGACAAACCTGACCATCTGTTCCGTTCTCCTTTTTCTCCAGAGCATATGTTCCATCTAACTGTGCCGCTTTTCCATTTATCTCCACTTCTGTTAGTAGAATAGTCTCTTTTTCTTTTGAATCATTTATATTATCAGATATTGCCACCCATAAATTCTCCTTATCAGCAGCAATTTCATCTAACGTAATAGAAATTCCATTTTTAGTAATCGTTTTTCCAACACTATCTATATATGATTCTACATTTTCATTAATCCCCAATGCCGTTTGAATCCACGAAGTAATCTGTTCCCAGGCCGCCTTTATCTCATGCGGATGTCCCAAGCCTCCTATCAATAATGCTATTACAACTCCTGCTGCTGCAATCTTTGCTAATTTTAATTTCAAATTAACATTTCGCTTTTTCCATGGCAAGGAAGCTTCGTAAACAAATTTTTCATCTATTTCTCCCATCAGATCTAAAAAATTGTTTTCTTTTTTCATATGATTTCTTTCACCTCTTCCCATAATTTGTTTCTGCTTCGAAAAAGACTAGATTTAATTTTAGTCTCAGAGCATCCATGTCTTTTTGCAATGTCTTTAATATTATCCATATACCAATATCGCCTGACAAAAATATCCCTGTCCCCTGCTTTTAAATCACTTAAAAATTTTTCTAAAATATTCAAAATTTCCTTTTTCTTTATATCCTCTTCCACATAATCCTTTATTGTATTTTCCAGTTTTTCCACTTCACCACAAATATCCATCATATGTGTATCTGCTCTTTTTGAAGCATTTTTCTTTCTGAAATTGTCCAATGCCAAATTTCTGGTTATTTTTCCAAGAAATGCAGATAATTTTGTTGGCGTTTTAGGCGGAATCTTATTCCACGTTATCAGCCACGTATCATTTACGCATTCTTCTGAATCTTCTGTGTTATATAAAATATTCCATGCAATCTTAAAGCAAAATTTTTCGTACTTTACTTCTACCTGGCGAATTGCATCTTCTGATCTTTCTAAAAATAAATTTATAATATGTGTATCTTCCATATCACATTTCTCCCCTGTATATTAGTGTTTTTATGCAGATAGGTTATTTGCAGTGTGCCATATTAATGTTTTCTATTATATAGAACGTATTTTTTTCTGTTTGGTTGCACTTTTTTTATAAATTTTTTTGTTACCATAATTCCATTATCACTATAACATATTATCTAATCATTCTTCTCTCCCTGGTCAACTATTAATATCGTAATCTACTTCTGCAAATAAAGCTACATGCAAAAAATGAAAAAAGGAGCTGCCATTCCATGTGTATTCATGAAAGGCAGCTCCTGCTTAAATCATTTTTATTTAACTACTACTTTTACTTTTTTGCGGATCTTTCCAGATTTCACTGTGATATAGGCTGTTCCCTTTTTCTTTCCGGTGATCTTTGTTGTTCTTACTGTTGTTTTTTGCACAGTAACGGAAATGACCTGTTTCTTGCCGCTGGCCAGTGTAATGGTCACTTTGATTATTATTTGAATTCCAGCCCTCAGCCTTTTCATTGACAGAGGGCTAATTTTGGCTTAACAATTATTGAGCATCCCTTAACTGATCTACAATGCTGCATTTCGCTGCGTTATCATACATCATGCAAGGAATCAGCCACCCAAGCAGAAGAAATACCGGAATTGTCAGCAGGACAGGCAGAACGGTGAACCGATACTCAAAGAACCAGAACATACTGCCCAGCATTTTTCCTGCAAGAGGTCCCACCGCCAGCGACAGAATAAAGGCCGCCGCTACGGAAGACATTGCGTAAAACAACCCCTCGTAGATCAACATGGTTTTGAGCTGTCGGTTTGTCATTCCTACAGCCTGAAGCACAGCAAATTCACGGCGGCGGGAAAGAATACCGGTCATCATGGCGTTGAAGAAATTTAAGAGTCCCACCAGCCCAATGATAGCACAGAGGATACCACCTATCAGAAGGAACATCTGCCGGAACTGAGCAAATTCAGAGCGAGCCGTGGCCTTGCTTTCATACATCAAGGGCGAAAACTCACCGGCAGTGAGCTTCGATAGATATTGCTCTGCTTCGGCCTCGTCAGCTTCGTCCGCTGTGTCGAACAGGTAGAGCATCGGAATGGCTGCACCACCGCTGTCCCTCTGTGCGGTGTCCACAGACAAAACTGCGTCATATCCAATACCGCCATAACGATAACTCATGGAATTCGGAAGTTCTACCAAGGCGCAGACCGTGTACTCTACATCTCTGGCTCCATACAATTTTGCCTGAAAGTACTCCTCCGGTGTATCTTCGGTGCGGAGTTCCCCGGTGCGGCTGTCGATATATTTCACATCATCCGCATAGGTAGCGGTAATCGTGTCCCCCACCTTGGGGTAGTATTCAGGATTGAGCAGATTGCCGTAATCATCCAAAGAAACCGCAATGGCAATAGCGTTATTGTTTGGCTCCAGCATAGGAGAAATATCTCCGTCGAACACTTGCAGCTTGTCAAACAGGCTGTTATCCAGAGCCTCGATTCTGGTATCTCCCATCACCATATCGCCCCGGTGCTCCATGCGGCTCATATGGCTGTCCAACTGCTCAGCACTTTCGTACCTTGCATAGTCCTGCCGCAGAGCATCCTCCGTCATCCAAAGATATACGGGTTTTCGCACAGCATATCCCGTGCCGGAAAGACTGGACTTTGTGTTTGCTGCGATCTCTTCGATCTGTTCCGGCGTGATGAATTCATCTGCCGGGTTGTAACGGAAATAGTCGGGCGTGCTGACGATAAAATCGGCGCAGGTCATGAAGGATACATACTTCTCCATGCTGAAGCCGCCCACAAAGGCACACAGTGCATTGAACAGCGTCACCGACAGTGCCAGAGACACCACCACCAGCACCGTCTTTTTCTTGTTTCGTCCCAAATTGGCAAAGGCCATCTGATGGAGCTTGGCTCCCCGGGTGCTGCGCTGTTTTTTCTTGGTCTGCATTGCATCCGTATATTTGGTAGCCTCCACCGGAGAGACCTTAGCTGCCATTTTTCCGGGCTTGGAACAGGACAAGAGCACCGTCAACAAGGCGAACAGCATAGAACCAAGGAAGATCACAGGCGATGTGCTGATGGTGGTGATGCCTGCATCCAACTGGGTGGAGCGCAAGACAATAGGAACCAAAACAGCGCCGATTCCATAGCCCAGCAGCAGCCCCGCCGGAATACCGATCAGACAAAGCAGAAGTGCCTGCTGGCGAATGATGCGTTTGAGCTGCCGGGGCGTTGTGCCAATGGTTTTCAGAAGTCCGTAAAACCGGATATCCCCTGCAACGGAGATCTGAAAAATGTTATAGATGATAAGATACCCCGTGAAAATGACCAGCAGCAAAAAAGCTGCTATGGCGATCATCAGCTCTGGATCGAGCTGCGACTCCAGCTGGGATGAGGTATATCCCCAGTTAACGCCGATCCGGACGCTGTTGGGATCGGTATAGCTGTCCCAGGTGTAGCCAAGATCGGTATCCACCTGCTCCATCTGCCCTTGAATGTTTGTGCCGGAGGCCAGCATGACATTCAAATCGGTGCGGAAAGGCTGTAACCCTGTTTTCACTGCCTGCGCTTCGATGTCATCTGCGTAATCACGGCTGATGTTGATGTAGTGAACAGGCATTAGTTCATCATAGTCCCAATAGCCCACCAGCGTAAAGGTATCTGTTACAGTAAAGGCGGTTTGATCCTTGTCCGTAATGGAATAGGAAACCGTGACCTCGGCGCCCAGCTCCGGCGTTACGCCAAGCAGCTGCAACGCTGCCGTATCCATGGCTACCTCTTTGCCGCTTTCGGGCATCCGTCCGGTAGTAGGGGTTGCATAGCTCCATTTAGTGCAGTTGGCATCCATGTAGCTGATCTCTGCCGGTATTTTGGCAAAGACCCCCTCCGCAGTGATACCGATTACCTTCCGTGCCCCCGCAGCCTTCACCTTTGGGTGGGCAGCGATGCGTTCCGCCTGCTCGGGGGAAACATCCTTAAAGGTGCCATGCGCATAGCCGCCTACCTGCCGAAACTGGTAGGTTTCATAGCTGGCGTTCAACGACAAGACAATGGTGAACATGGACGTAAATAGCAGCGTTGTCAGCGCAATGGCAAAAATGGCGATCAGATTGCGACGACGGTTCGCATAAAGAGATTTTAAGCTGAGTTTCCGAATACATTTTCTGTTTTTGACATTCATCGTAACCACCTCCCGTTAGTTTTGGGAGACGATCCGACCATCTTCGATACGGATAATGCTGTCTGCCATCTGTGCAATTTCTTCGTTGTGAGTGATCATTACGATTGTCTGGGCGAACTTTTGACTGGTGACTTTCAAAAGGCTCAATACATCCTGACTGGTTTTGGAATCCAGATTACCTGTCGGTTCATCTGCCAGAATGATAGCGGGTGCTGCCGCCAGCGCACGGGCGATTGCCACACGCTGCTGCTGACCGCCGGAGAGCTGATTGGGCAGGGCATCCAGACGCTCATCCAGCCCAAGGGTCTGCACGATCTGCTGTACGAAATCCTTGTTGACCTTGCCACCGTCCAGCTCAATGGGTAGAACGATATTTTCATACACATTCAGCACCGGAACAAGATTATATGCTTGGAACACAAAGCCGATTTTCCTGCGGCGGAAGATGGTCAGCGCTTCCTCCTTCAGGGAGAAAATATCCTGTCCGTCCACCATGACCGTGCCGCTTGTAGGGCGATCCAGCCCGCCCAGCATATGCAACAGCGTGGATTTTCCGGATCCGGATGTGCCGACAATTGCAACAAATTCGCCCTTCTTTACACTTAAATCAACTCCATCCAGTGCATGAACCGCATTATTGCCGGAGCCATAAATTTTTTTCAGGTCTTTTGCCTGTAAAACCTCCATAAATGAGTACCTCCATGAAAAAATCTGTATATATGAAAGGAAATGATCCTTTGATACATACAGATTATCGCATAGGATTCTTTCCACATTCTTTCCGGCGGAAAATGAAATCTAACAATTTTGAAAGAATGGATGCTATTTCGGCAGAAACACAGAAAAAGTGCTTCCTTTGCCGGGGACAGAGGCGACTTTGATATAACCGCCCTCACCGGATATAATCTGTCGGGCAAGGTATAAGCCGATGCCAACCCCTTCTTGTTCCTGAACAGCATTTGAACGATAAAAACGGGAAAATATCTTTGCCTGCTCGTTTTCCGGGATACCTGAACCGGTATCCGATATATCGATCCTTGTAAACATTTCGTAACTTACGGTAGAAATCGTGATTGTTCCATGCTCCGTATATTTGATGGCATTGTCTACAATATTAGCCAGTGCTTCCGCTGTCCATTTGAAGTCAAATGTAGCGGAAATATCTGTATCGTACAGATATATGGATAATCCTTTTCCAGAAGCCTTGGCGGCATATTGTTCTACTACGCTTTCAAGCAGCGGCTGAAGTGATGCTTGCTGAGGGGAAAGTGAAATGATCCCATTTTCCAGTCTGGAAAGTTTTACGAGAGAATCAATCAGAAATCGTAGCTTTTCCGATTGTTTGTACAGTGCCTCCACGTTTTCCTTTGCCGATGCAGGCAGAGTTTTCTCCATCAAAAGCTCGCTGTATAACAGCAGGTTTGCAATCGGCGTTTTCGTCTGGTGGGAAATGTCCGCAATCAAGGATTTGATTTTTTCTTTTTCCTGTGCCATATTTCGAGAAGATGCTTCTGCGGCAGAAAGATAGTGTGCAAACTTTGTTTCCAAAGCAGACAGCTGGCTTTCATCAAAAGTGATTTCAGAAAAAGAACCGGTCATGGCAACGTCCAACATCCTTTCGATTTCTTCCATCGTTTTTCTGACCTTTCTCCGCTCCCATAATACAACAGCTACCGCCGCCAGAGAACACAGCAGTATGATCATGATGCCGCTTTTATTCATCTTTTGTCACCCAGCTATAACCGATTCCATAGATGGTTTTAATGTATTTCTGTGCCCCAAGCTTATCCCTCAAACGCTTGATCGTAACAGACAAAGCATTTTCATCCACATATTCTGCACCATCTGTCCAGATCCTGTCTATAAGGTTTCCACGCGTCATGGTCTGACCGCGGTTTTCAACAAGCAGACGCAGTAATTTTTGTTCTGTTTTACTCAATTCTACTTTTGAATCTCCCACATAAAAGGTCATTGCTTCAAAGTCAAAGTGAAATAGATCAATATGGATCGGTGCATTTTTATGGCTTGACGCTTGCTTTCGCAGTTGGGTATTCACCCTTGCCCGCAAAACCGAAAGAGAAAAGGGCTTGGTAATGTAATCATCAGCGCCCCTCTCCAGTCCGTCCACGATGTCCAGATCGGTATCATTGGCAGTCAGCAGAATAACAGGAATCCCGGGTGTGTTTTCCTTGACCTCCCGTAGCAATTCAAGCCCACTGCCATCCGGCAGATTGATATCTAACAGGATCAGGGATACACCGCCGCAAAGCATCTGCTCCTTCGCCGTTTTCAGGTCTTGGCAGGAAATGATTTTCCGATCATCTACTTTCAGTGCTTTGCATAAACCTTGATTCAAACCAATATCATCTTCAACAATCAATAATTGCTCCATATATCTCACTCCCTCGTTACTCAAAGGTATTCGGCAAAGATAATAACAAGACAAAAAAATAACCGCTCCAGTGAACGGTTATTTTCAATAAGTATGTGGACTAACCGTCTATCAGTAGTACTCTTTTTCTATATTCATATTAGCACGCATATGTAAGAATGTCACATTTTTTTATTCTCAATATTGCAAGACTGCTGGCATTGCTATTTCTTTTCATTCAATAATTCTTTTACTCTTTTAACCGGAAATCTATCTTCAATATCAACTACTTCAAACAGATTTAATGGCAATACCTTTTCACCAATCAGGAAAAGGTATTCATTAACAGCTCTACGATCAATCATAATCTTTCCATGTCCTGCCCAATGACGATTGCTCTCTTCCTTTTTCAGTCCAGAAATCCAATATTTATTACCATTCTCAATATCTATATAATTTGCATAGTTACCGATATTCTTCTGAAAGGCATGGTCATTAAAATAGATTGTTTTCTTACTTTTTGAAGTTTTGACATATCCAATCCATGCCGGACCATCATCAGAATATCCCGTTTTTAATTCAATGTACATCAAATTGTTAATCATTCTTATTCTCTCCTGATTCCAAATTTTGCAACATCTCAACTAACTGGAAGTTATTACTTTCTGCATAGCGTGTTTCCCAAAATGATAATTACCACGACATCAATCAAAATAATCCCCAATGCAATATATACAAAAAATGCAGGCAAAATATTTTCAAGCAAGCCCATAATTAATGCAAGAATTGCTATAATAGACATTCCAATTCCCATTGTTCTGCATAACTTCTTTTCATCATATTTTTCCTTTTCTTCTTTTGTAGCTGTATTATATCCAGAAATAAACCAGCTCCCGTGTCCAGAAAGTAAAGTTATAGAAAGTACAGCAAATATTGCAAAGACAATCCACACTATCCCATCAGAACCTGTTGCTAAATCTGCTAATTTCATCTATATGCTCCTTAAATTCAAGTTTTTCTAAACTCTTCAATTCCATCTTCTTTCCCTTCAAATAAGAAGTATCCCTCGCCCAATGTGCTCGGTCAATTCCGATTGAGATTTCACCTGTTTTAAGAAATTTAATAACTGTTATATCTTGTTGTTAAATTCTCCGCAAACCCTTGAAAACACTGAATTTATCACAGGCGAGCTTTCCCTTATTGTTTTCCTTGTGTTATATCGTCCCACCAGTGTTTACGAACTCTGATAAGGGAAAATACAAGGGCAAAAAAATTATATAAAATAGTATAACACAAAATAAAACTGACATGGTGAACTGATTGGAATGCTTCTTAATTTTTACAATTAATGATCGATTGAATCATAAGGAGATGGGATACGATGAGAACAATATTTGCAGAATACAATCCACAGTGCAACAGTATTGATGTTTATACCAGTGCCGGCTATATGCTCCGCATTGATTGTTGGAAAGCTGAGAAGGACTTAAAAACCACGCCTGGATCAGACTGTGTATTAAATAAACTTGCTATTAATGAACCACTGGAATATACAAGATTATATCTTGATGAAAATTTGCAAATGTGGGTATATGCAGAAGATTCACTAGATCTTTTTTGATTTTCAAACAAATATAACAATTTAAATCACTATTGGCTACAATATTCCTTGAAAATTCATCATAGGTTTGTGTAGACGTAAAGAAACGGTGGCTCTGATTTCTCAAAGCCGCCGTTTCAAATGGGCGTATCACATTGTCTGCTGTACGACGGCTTTTTTTCTTTTGCCGTCGTACAGCAGATGGTGTCTGTAGTTAGTTACTTGACTAAGGCTTTAATTTTTCGGATTAAATCAAAATTCATTTTGCAGCAATAGTTACCATAGTACAGTTTGGCTTTTTGCTCTAACCTATCGAGACGGAGCAGGCAGTACAAGCCAGCAAAGAAACCGCGATCAGGCAGCATCCAATAAATTTCCCAACTCTACGCATAACCGTTTCCTCACTGAACGAAAGTAAGGAACATGGCAAGCGCAACAATTCCCACCATCAGCAGCAACCAAAAAACGCTGATTGCAGTTGATACAATATTGATAATGCTGCGGCTTCCCCTGCTCCGCACACATACCACCGAAAGAATCAGACCCAGCAGGACAAAAACGATATTGACTCCGGCCCAAGCGGTTCGGACTCCATCCGACAGCGAAAGGTGCAGAAGCGATGGGGCAAGAGCCGCCAGCGGTATGATGCTCACAATGAGCGCAGCGATACTAACTGATTGAAATTTTTTCTTTTCCATAGTTTTACCTCATTTCTTTTTTCCCAAATTGGGTGACAGCCAGCGTGAAAAACAGGCCAGACACTACAATCGCGCACGGCAGGAACGGAAACACCGAAAAAGCGGCGTCGGAAGTTTCTGCTGTAAAGTCATAGAGAGAGCAGGAAACGAGATAACCGCTGTAACAGTACGGGTAGGCGATCCGCAGCGGCGTATTCGCAACCAATACACCGGGAATCACAAGCAGCAGATTTAATCCCACAGAAAGAAGCGGCTTTTCAAACAGCACAGTGATGGCCCACATAGCCGCAATGCACGGCAGCATAGTCAGAAACAGCCCCAAGCACCATTTCAGAAGATATAGAATCGGCAGGGTTTCTGTTACTCCCATTGTCTGTGTCGCAATCAACCCAGCGATTACAAATACGACAAGAAACACCACCATCTCCATAAACAGATAAAAGGTAAGCACACAGAATTTGGCAATGGATAATGTGCAGCGGCTGACCGGCAGCGCCAGCATTTTCAGAATCCCGTTATTTCCTGTTTCTCGTCCTGCGATCATCACGCAAACCACGATCATGCTGAATGGAAGCAGATAGTAGGCGTAAACAAGCGCACTTTGAATAAACATGGCAGGCCACGCATTGGTGTATTCCGGTGTAAAGTAGTTGCTCAAACTCGCAACCCCGGAAACCACCACCAATAAAGGTGCAATGAAAATCAGGGGTACGATTTTGGAGCGTTTTACTTTCATAAACTCGATTTTGAGTAAATCCAAAAAGCTCATTTCTTATTATCCCTCCTTACTCGTAGCGTCTGTACTTCGCCAGCCACAAGCCCACAGCAAGGAACAACAGTGTTTCCACCAAAGCGACAAGGGCAACCGTCGAATCAGGCTGGGCGCTCATGGCTACTGCTGGTTTCAGAATAATCACAAAAGGATGCACCAGCAAAAGCGTCAGCCCCGAATTTGAAAGGGCCATACCACTCAGAAAACCGGCAACACCAATTCCAAGCGGCACCCACATATTTTCAAAGCGCGAGGAAATCAGCAGCATAAACGACAGTACCGGCATGGATGTGAGAAAAGAGTATCCGGCAAAGCGTACCAGCGTACCCATCTCAAACGCTCCGTCCGGCAAGTCCATCATTCCGATCTGTGCAAGTGCCAGGTTTTGCAGCACGATTGCAACCAAAAACATGACCGTCAGAATCAGAAATTTGCACAGATACATGGCCGGGACGCTGACGGGAAGCATATACATCTTCTTTACGGCACTTCCCTTAAATTCCATGTTGTAGATCATGCAGGTAGCAACCACGATACCGAACAGATTCAGCACCATAATCATGCCGTAGAGCTGGGTCAACAAGACATCCATCGGGGCCAGCGGCAGATTCAGAAGTGTGTCTTTCCGCACAATGAAATTGACAAATGCGTAGGCGGATCCCAAGACACCAACGGCCAGCAGCACGGGAATCACGCCGGTTCGCTTTTCTTTCCGAAGTTCGATTGCCAGCATTTTCATAATTTTGCCCTCTGCTTTCTGTCCATGTTATCTTTCTCAACCATAAAAAGGAACACATCTTCCAGATTGTCCGCAGCGAAGCCGGATTGCAGGGCGTATTGACGCAGATCATTCATGCTTCCCTCAAACAGCAGCCTCCCGTGGTTGAGAATCCCAATGTCATCTGCAATCAATTCGATTTCAGACAGCATATGGGACGAGATCAGCACCGTGCAGTCGTAAAGGCTGGGCAAGGATTTTACCAGATTGCGGATTTCGTGGATACCAGACGGGTCAAGACCGTTTGTGGGTTCGTCCAGAATCAGAATCGGCGGACGCCCCAAGAGTGCCCCGGCAAGGCCCAAGCGTTGCTTCATTCCCAGCGAATACTGTTTTGCCAGCCGGTCGCCAAACTCGGTCAGCCCTACCAGTTCCAGAGCATCTTCCACATCAGCTTTCGGCAGTCCCAAAATGCGGCGGATAATGTCAAGATTTTCCCGCCCGGTGAGATTCGCGTAGAAGGACGGCGCTTCGATGAAAGAGCCGATCTCTTTGAGAATGGCAGTCCGATCCTGCGGAAACTGTTTCCCATCAATGGTAAAGCTGCCTTTTGTGGGAGCGGTCAACCCCAACAGCATTTTCATGGTAGTGGATTTGCCTGCCCCGTTCGGGCCAAGAAAACCATAAATGCTGCCCTTGCGAATATGAAGCGAAACATGATTGACCGAAGTGAAGTTCTTATATTTCTTGGTCAACTGTTCCGTTGTAATGATATAGTCCATAGAAACATCTCCTTTCGATGCTTCTATGGTACAACTTCAACCTGACATCTACATTCTCCCGTCCTTACTTTTACCTTATTTTTCAAGGAACAAGAACGCAGAATGGACAGCCCATGATATAATAGAAACAAATAAAATCAGATTGGAGAAACTGCTATGGATAATTCCTTTTTACATACTAAAAGGCTCCTGTTGGTAGATGATGAACAGGAACTATTGAAAATGGTTTCAGATATATTGAAAGATGCAGGATTTGAAACTGTCCTTACCGCAATGACGGTCAAAGAAGCTATTTTGACCGCAAAAGAGGAAACTCCCGATTTAATTGTTTTGGATGTCATGCTGCCAGATGGGGATGGCTTTTCTCTGATGCAGCATTTCCGCACTTTTACCAATGTGCCGATCATTTTCTTAACAGCAAAGGACGAAGCAGCAGACAAATTATCGGGATTGGGGCTTGGTGCAGATGACTACATTTCTAAGCCCTTTATGCCGCAGGAACTGTTACTGCGTATCTATGCGGTACTGCGGCGAACCTACAAAGAGGATTCACCGCTGCTTGTTTTGGATGGATGTACGATTGATTTCAGCCGGGCCGAAGTCCATAAGGGCAGCGAGATTATTTCTCTGACAGCCAAAGAACATACTTTACTTGAAACGCTTGCCCGTAATGCTGGAAAGATTGTTACCGTAGATGCGCTTTGTGAAGCCCTCTGGGGGGATAATCCTTTTGGCTACGAAAACAGCCTCAATGCTCATGTCCGGCGCGTCCGGGAAAAAATTGAAACCGATCCATCAAAACCCGTGTCCCTAATAACCATTAAAGGATTAGGCTATAAGCTGATAGCAAGGAAGTGATGTCATGAAATCATTCGGAAGTTATATATCTAAATATCTTGTGTCGTTCGTTGCCTTTATTCTGATATTGCTTTTTCTTAATGCAGTAGTATTCGGTCTGACTTTTCAAAAGATTGTGACCGAGGATTATGGCGATTCATCCCCGCAAGCCATGTTGGAAATGACTGCTACCGCCGCTACGCCGGAACAATTATCGGATGAGGCGGTGCAAATGCTCCGACAGAATCATATTTGGGCGATCTACTTGAACACAGATGGTCAATGTTATTGGTCGGTTGATTTGCCGGACAATGTGCCGAAAAATTACACAATTCAAGATGTCGCACTATTTTCAAAAGGGTATATTGAGGATTACCCGGTTTTTATTTGGAACACCGATGATGGGTTGTTGGTGCTGGGCTATCCCACAGACAGCTACACAAAACTCACCAGCAATTACTATTCCATTGCTGCACTTCAACGACTCCCCATCTTTGTGCTGGGGATGCTTGGCTTGGATTTGCTGTGCCTCTTTTCAGCCTATTACTTTTCCAAACGCAGAATCATTCACAATACCGAACCGATTGTGTCCGCTGTGGAAACCTTGGCAGACGGAAAGCCAGTTTCACTTCATATCAGCGGAGAACTATCGGAAATTGCAAGCAGTGTAAACAAAGCTTCTTCCATTTTGAATAGGCAAAATGAAGCGCGGGCGAACTGGATCAGCGGCGTTTCCCATGACATCCGCACACCTCTCTCCATGATTATGGGGTATGCGGGCCGTATTGCAGAAAGTAAAGCTGCCAGCAAGAGCATCCGTGAACAGGCGGAAATAGTACGGAAGCAAAGTGTAAAAATCAAAGAGCTGGTGCAGGATTTGAATTTAGTATCGCAGTTGGAATATGAGATGCAGCCGCTTCATAAAGAGATGGTTCGCTTATCCAAACTACTGCGATCCTATGTAGCAGACCTGTTGAATACAGGAATTTCCGATAGCTACAACATCGGAATTAAGATCACTCCTGACGCCGAAAATGCTGTGTTGGAATGTGATGCCAGATTGATTTCGCGGGCTGTAAACAACCTTGTCCAGAACAGCATGAAACACAACCCACAGGGCTGTGAAGTCTGCCTTTCGCTTACAGCATCGCAAAACCATCTTATCTTGGCGGTTACGGATAACGGAACGGGTCTGTCTGCTGAAAAGCTGCAAGAGCTGGAAGAAAAACCGCATTATATGGAAAGCACAGATGAACGGCTTGATTTAAGACATGGGCTTGGATTGCTGATTGTCCAACAAGTCGCCATAGCTCATAACGGCAATTTCAAACTTACTAATGTTTTCCCGAAAGGGTGTGAAGCTACTTTAATATTCCCGTATATTGGATAAACAGGCAAGTACAAATCTATAAGAAAACGCCAGATGCAGAGGTGATACGCCCCTGGATCTGGCGTTTTCTTAATAAGCGCACTTCACCTTCTTATTAACACTGACAAAAAACAGGCGCATCAAATGAAACTTTATCAAAAATATTTTCCAAGCTGCTTTAATCCACGGTGGATACTGTCTCGGACACGGCTTGGGTCTACACCTTCTACTTCAGCAATTTCATTTACCGTCATTCCCAGGTAGTATCTGGCATAAATCCTCTCTGCCTGTTTTTCCGGCAGCTTCATCACAGCGGCATAGACCTGCTCCTGAAACTGTTTTTCCTCCAGAACCATCTCCGGTGTCTGCGGCTTCAACAGCACCGCATTTTCAATGCCATTCTCGCAATCCAGAGAATACTGTGCTTTATAACGATACATCTTTCGCTCATACGCAGCCTCCGCACGTTCAGCTGCCCGAATAGTCTCCATTACTTCCTCTGTCACATCTACAAAAAAGTCTGTTGTATAAACATCAGGATAAAGTTCCCGAAGGTTAATTTTCTTCATTATGTACCTCCATTTCGATTCACGGGTGATTGACGGGTGAATCGAATGGAGGCGGAGACCGACACCGGCAGACAACCGGGTCATCTCCGAAAAAATGGCAACAAAAAACGCCAGATTTCCGTGAGGGAAAACTGGCGCGCCAAGAACAGTCATTATTATACTGAATTACATGGAACGATAATGCCGATGCAATGTTATACTTGCCCGGAGGAGGGGCAAGGCTTTTTTTAACTGATGTAGATCATGTGAGCTTTGAAAAAGCAAACGAGACACGGCAAAATAACCTCCAATCGGCTACCGTGTCCCTGCAAGTCGTCATAGGATTGTGTAAACGCAAAGAAACGGCGGCTCTGAAATCAAAGCCGCCGTTTCATAAGGCGCGTGAAAATATGTCTGCTCTACGACGGCTTTTTTTCTTTTGCCGTCGTCCGGCAGAGTATTATTCAATATTTAATTCAATGTTTCCAGTGAAATTCTCACATTCAATGCCAATATAATTTCCACCATCAGGAAGTGTAATTGTGTTACTATAAGTTCCGGTTGCTTCAATCAACGTGACTGCTTCATCAGATCCAGAAATCCAAAATACTTTTGCAGTACCTTCCGTAATCTCCAAGGTGCAATCAATGGACAGCTCCTTACCGGCTTCTCTCTTTATGGAAGTTCCTCCGAACAAATACTCTGTATCTGAAAAATTCTCATAATCAGCCGTATAAGTTCCCGTATAATCATCGATCCCTTTTTCTTTTGTTCCTTCCAAAGATGACTTTCCTGTAAGCTCTATGGCTCCAGCCGACTGAACGATATTATTATAATGATCGAGAATTTCATCTTTTGAACAGCCAGAAAGCATAAAATTTCCCAAAAGGACAAATGCCAATGCTAAAACTATTTTCTTCATAAAATCATCACCAGCCTTTCTTTGGTGCTACCTTTTTGGCCTTTTTCTTTGTTTGGGTTGCTTCTCGTTCTTTCATGCACAAAATCAAGATGGCAGAAATAACGACAGCAAGCGCAAGACTGCAAGAACAGGTTCCGATATTCCAGTTGACTGCGGTATCATAGCTACGGTAGCCTACCATTCCAAGACTTGCGGTAATCGGATAAAGGTTTGCTAATGTCATATTTCCTGCGGCAAACATCCCTCCATATCCATAGACAAAAGCAATGATTACACCGACTAAAAAGCTGCCTGCCCTCCGACAAGTAAGAGCGATAATCGGCAGAACCGCAAGATATAAAAAGAAATTAACCGCAGTAATCTGCAAGGCTGCTTTTAGAGCTAAGGAAATCTCAAAGCCGGGAAATCCCACAATCATTTCTGCTATGATTGTAAACAGACTGCATATCAGCCCGAAAATAATAGACAATACGCCGCACACAATCAATTTTCCGGTCAACAGTTTCTTAAAAGAGATCGGCACAGTCAGAATATTTTTCAATGTGTCATCCGTCTGCTCACGAGAAATCATATATCCAGCAATTAGACTGATACACATCGGAAAAATCATGGACATATTGTTTTTGATGACCTGTTCTGTAAGATAGGCAAAATCCCAAACGGAACCATCATTCGCCATAGAGGTAAACAAGGTCAGCAGGACGGATAGGAGCATGAGTGCAACGCCCGCCCAAAGGATATGATACCTTTTCAATTTATAAAATTCTGTTTTTACAATGCGAACCATGTTTATTCCCCCCTCTGCTTATATAATCTGTCAATCAGTAAGAACGAAACGAATGCCATAATCCCAAGAATGAATACAACTTGAAATGTTGAGGTAATTAGCCCTGTCATTTGCTCCAAGTCCATTTTTATTCCATGAGCCGCCATATCTCCCGCACTCCAAAATGTAGTCAGTGGCGTGGGCAGAAGCCATAACATGGTTTTAGGCAGTGTGTCAAACAATGCCATAGCACTCATGTTCAGAACGCTGTAAAAGACACACAGCAAAATGGAAAAAACATAGGTCTTACTGAAAAAGACAACAAGGACAATCAACGGGAGTGTTCCTGCTGTAATGAAGATCCCCGTTTCAACCGCCAAAAACAGCTTATAACCAATTCCATAAACTTCTAATGTTCCAATTCCGCAAAGAATTGTTGCAATAATAGAAGCCACGCAAAAAACAATTCCAAAGATAAAAAGGACAATGATCTTTGCAAGTACCATTTGCGTGCTGGTTACTGGAATTGTACGCAAATTTTTGAATGTATCGTTGTCGCGTTCCATAAAAAACAGGATGGCAGCAATCACTCCGATAATGCAGGGCAGTAAAAACTGGATACCATATCCCAACACCATGTTAAATAGTCCATCGAAAGCATCTGCCCGATCCGTATATCGCTCCATCATAGAGGGCGTTGTCATCAGATAAGTCAGCGGGATTGGAAACAGGAACGCAGCCAGAATAATCAGCGGAATAAATTTCTTCCGTTTCAATTTCAAAAATTCGCATTTGATTAGTTTAAGCAATTCCTTCGCCCCCTGTCACACGCTTGAAGTAATCTTCAAGACTTTCTTCACAGGTATGTGCTTCTGATACCTCCAATCCGTTTTCTACAAAAGCAGTTACAATTTTCCCCACAGGCAGCTCCATATTGTGTAGACGCAGATTGTGGTCATCTTGTATGGAAAAATGGGTTTCATGGAAATTGCGTTCCAAAATTCTTGCCGCCTGTGCAGTATCAGAGATCGTAAACCGGATATGTTTACTGCTTTTTTGCTCCAACTCAGCAAGGCTTTCTTCTTCCAGCAGTGCACCGTGGTCAATAATTCCAATATCGTCAGCCAGCAAGGAAATCTCCGAAAGAATGTGACTGGAGATTAAAATGGTTTTTCCTCTTGCGTCACAAAGCTCACGGATAAAAGAGCGTACTTCTGCAATACCGATAGGGTCAAGCCCGTTGATAGGCTCGTCCAAAATTAAAAGTTCCGGATCGTGCATGACTGCAAGGGCAATCGCCAACCGCTGCTTCATACCAAGAGAGTATTGCGAAAACAGCTTTTTATCCTTGTAAGGAAGTCCGACTAAATCCAGAGCGTCTTTGATGGCATGGTTGTTTGGTACTCCACGCAGGGTAGCAAAGATACGCAGATTCTCCGTACCGGTCAGATTAGGATAAAAACCAGGGGACTCAATCAAACTTCCAATGCGGGGCAGCAATTTCTTTTCATTTCCCTGCAAAGACTTTCCCCAGATTTTGACCTCACCGGAAGTCGGCTTCGTTAGACCCAACAGCATTTTCATGGTTGTGGTTTTTCCGGCTCCGTTTCTACCCAACAGACCATAAATTCTCCCACGCTTGACATGGATATTTAAGTCCGCCACACTCTTTTGTGAGCCGTATTGCTTTGTCAGATTTTTTGTTTCAATAATATAATTTGAATCCATATTCAAAACCTCCTGTTCTGTAAGGTATTCTATCACGCCAACCTTGCATTAATCTTGCCACAACCTTGCATTAACCTTGCAATTTGAAATCCGATAAAATAAACAAAAGTTCCCGTCACAAGGACGGGAACCCGCTTAAATCTCCAAGGGAAAACGCAAAGAAAATTCAGTTCCTTTTCCCGGTATACTTTCAACAGCTATGCTTCCGCCCATTTTTTCTACAAGTTGATGGACAATGGAAAGACCAAGACCGCTACCTTTCTCAGACCGACCTTTATCGCACTTATAAAGCCGTTCAAAAATGTGTTTCGAATCTTCTTTCTCAATTCCAACTCCATTATCTGCCAGCAGCAGCTCCATGCTGTTTTCCTTCTTCGATAGGGAGATTTTAATTTTGTCCGCATGGCTATGAGCGATGACATTTTGAATGAGATTATTGATGATTCTCATATAGCTGTCTATATCCAATCTTACCCGGACAGGCTGTTCGGAAATATCAATGTCATAATCAACCTGTTTATCCTCAAAAATCGGTATCCAATCAATCAGGATATTCCTTGTAAACTCTGCGGCCTCAATGCTCTGGATTTCCAAAGCAAACTCGTTGGAATTTAACTTGAACCAGTCAAAAAGCACATCAATATATTCTTTCAGATCGTGGGCTTTCCGGCGAGCAGTTTCAATATAATCATCCCGGTCTTTTCCCGTGACAATACCTTTGTGTGCAGCATCAAGATACCCGATCAGAGTGGTAAGAGGCGTCCGAACATCGTGAGAAAGACTTGTCATAAGCTGGCGGTTGGTTTCTTCCGTCTGTCGCACAGCAGAAAGCCTGCTTTCATAAGCCACAACGATCTCATTGATTTCATAGGCAAGAGGGGCTGTTAGTTCATTTGTTGCAGACAAAATACGCCGATTGCCATTTCCATTTTTCACATCAACCAATGCATCGGTCATTTCTGCTATTTGTTTTTTTATACGCCGAACGAGAACGATGGAAGTCAATACAGCCACAACAGCAATCACAATGGACAAGAATATGATGATTTCCATGCTGACTACACCTCCTTGTTAAAGCGATAACCGATCCCTTTGACAGTTTGGATGTACTTTGGACTGGAGGGGTTGACTTCTAATTTTTTACGAAGCCGACTGATAATTGCCATAATGTTACTGTCATCATAGAAATATTCTTCACCCCATACTTCTTCATAAATCTGCTGCTTTGTTAAAATCCTTCCTTGATTTTTTACACAATAGAGCAGCAAATCAAATTCCTTTGGTGGAAGTTCAAAAGTGCCGTTTCCCGTAGTAACGGAACGATTTTCAAGGTCAATTTGTAATCCATCAAAATTCAACTTTTGCATCGTTCCGGCTTGCTGATTAAAGCGAGTGTAACGGCGAATGAGGGACACAATACGGGCAATCAGCTCATCCATATCAAACGGCTTTGTCAGATAATCGTCCGCTCCGGCCCGTAACCCCCGCACCTTAGAAATGCTGTCATTTTTGGATGTGAACATTAAAATTGGCAAACTATGCTCTTTGCGGATTTCTTCCAGTGTTTCAAACCCATCCATACCGGGCATCATCACATCCAGTATTACAAGCTGATATTCCTGCTCTTTTAATTTCTGCAAGCCCTCTTTTCCGGTATTACAAAAATCGGCTGCTATATTTTCCGTTTGTACGCTGCGCTTAATTAAGGCACACAGTTCTCTGTCATCATCTATAATCAGGATTTTATTCATGATGCAACTCCTTCCCTTGTTTTGTTGTTCCGTCATTCGGCTTTTCTGCGTTCTTTGGGAACTGCAATACATTATATGTATTTTTTGATATGATTTCATATAATGTGCGAATTGATTTCATAATGCTATGCCATGAAATGTCAGCAGCGTAAGTATAATTTTTTTGATAAGCTTTCCATAAATTTTCCATAACAGAATTTGATTGAATTTCATTAAATACCTCGTCTATATCTTCAACTTCTATCTGTTCTAAAGTTTCTCGTTTCTTAGCTGTAGCAACAAGTGCATCCCATAATACATCTTTTGAAAGTTGCTCTCCATATAGTTTTTGTAAAATATAGATGTCATAAAAATCTCTCATTCGTGTATTTGTAACGTTTCGACTAATAACAGTTTCCAGTTTTTCAGCCAATACCGTTTCCAGATTATATGCCCATACCTCAATTGTGCGATTTTCAAGCATAAGATTAAATTTGTACTTAATTTCTCTTGGTGTAATGATATCTCCTGTAGAAATATCAATCTTTAATGGTGTGATTACTCCATCAAATTTTGTTTCCATACTTACACGAACACCCGGATAATCTGCTTCTTCCATGATTTCTGATATCCGTTTGATCCGAAACAAGACACCATCGTTCAGAGGGATTGATATAATTTTGGATATAATCATCTCTACATCCTCCACACTGACATTAGTGCCTTTTATGGTAGCATCCAGATCCATAGTAGCTCTGGCATCCAGACCGACCATTGCCGCCACCAGCATCCCACCTTTTAATATAAACTGATTTTTATACTCTGATAAAGAAATTCGTTCTAAAAAACGTTCCATCATATAATTCCGCATCAAAATCTGTGCATCTGCGGATTTTTTCTTTGACAGATTACGAACCAAATCCTTTAATTGTCTTGCCGTTGTTATCATCTAAAGTAACACCTCCAAATATGGTCTTAGTATCTTTTCAACATGAAACATAGCTGCGTATTTCATAAGCATCCGTAAGTTTTTATCCTTACGTTTCGCATATTGCTTTAATGCATCTTGGAATACCTGCATTTCAATATTTTTCCTGCTGCGAAACAGATCGCAAATCGTTCTCTCCATATCATAAACCGGAACTGAATGTCCAAATGATGTCAGCATAGTTGTGATCCCTATTTCATGTAAATCCTTTTTTACTGTATACACTTGAAAACCGTCTTCCTGCAAACGGCTTGGATTATATCCAGTTCTTACTGTTATGGTGTATTTCAAAGGTTCTCTGTCCGTTAAATCATGAAAAAACAATGCAGTTTCGTGAGAAAATACAGCTTGACCACAACGCAAATGCAAAAGGAACATCGCATCTGTCCACGTATCAGGTGATACATACACACCATGAGAAGCTTGCTCTAATCCTCGTTCCTTCACATAAGCATAAAACACAGACTTACTAATTCCATTATTTAGGACTTGAAATGTTTGAATTGTCCCTCCACATTCACGCAATAACAAATCTAATTTTTCAAATTGAGTCATACAGATTCTCCTTTCATGCTAATATGATAATATATATTAGCATGAAAGTAAATATAAATAACGCCAATGAACAAATTAGATTTTAAAAATATCCCCGTTCTTCCATCCAGCCTTTCACATAACATCGAATTCCAATATAAATAACATGTGATAGTAATAGGAATACCATGAGATTTATCGGAATAGCGTTTTTAATCCATTCTCCAAAGTAAATTACAATAGCTGTACTCGTTATCGCCACTATGATACTGAGGATATCCCAGCAATATTTCCGGTAGATTTTTCCAACCTGATAGCCAATCCCAACTATCAGTAATCCGGTTATTATAAATAAAATTCCCATAACAATAGCTACGATCAGCCAGTACATAAGCCCGGACAGGATACGGTTAGGTATTCCGCTGCTTAACTGTCCGAAAGAATCTGCACCTATGACAAATTCCCGAAACAAGCTTCCCATTCCTTTTCCTAATACACCGAAAAAGGTGATACAGTCGTTAAGGAAAACTGGCGAAAGAATAGCCGTAAACAGTGTTATTGTTATGCTGTACCATGCCAGTAGGAACAGGATACTTTCATAACCAGTTGTCATATTTTTATATTTCTTTTCCAGCTGACTTTTGCGGTTATCGCATTTTTCTTTTGTTTTCTGGTAAGCAGTGCGGTCACATTTTTCACATTTCTCATAAGGCACTTTTTTCTCAGCAGCTACCTCTACCGTCTTTTGGTGTGTCTGTGCATAAAGTTTCTCCTGTTCTGCTTTTTCATACTTAAATTTCCATGCCACGACTTCTGCGTCGGCTCTTTTCCTGCTGTCTGTCTCGCTGGTCAATTAGCATTTTGCGTCAAATCAAAATATTGATTAATCTGATATAAAAATATCCTCATTACATGATAAAGAGAGATTATCTTTGAATGTCACATCATTAGGCAATGACTTCTTGTTTAAAAATTAGTAGGAGATATAATGGAAGATGTAAATGCAATACACAGAATTTTCAAAAATTTAAAATATGAAATGGATAATAATGGTTGGGTCTATCAATGGCATTTAGGTGATGAACCTATAAAAGTAACTCATAAATTTTACCCACCTGTATCCTCTGAAGAATTTCAGTTATTTGAAAAACACTTCCCCAACATGAAACTTCCCGCTCCTGACACCGATCGTTTTAACCTTCCTTTTAATGAATGGCTGGAGCGATATATTGTATGCCAAGGACATGAACTTTGGTTTTTCTTAAATCCGTAACTACCAAAATACTTTCTCTCTATTTTTTATAAAAAAAATATATGTTTATAAAAACACTCTGACTACTAATAAGTTGGAGTGTTTTTATAATTCATATTATATTTATAGATTTACTCTCAGTGCTACACATTCCGGGGGTTGAGGGCGTCCCCAAAGTGCGTTTTGATATCCAAACGATATGCTTGCCGGGTACTTCCAAACACTTTTTAAGGAAACCATACCATCCGTCCAACCATTTTATATTAATTCTCATCCATATTATCTTTCTTCTCCATCAGCTGTTTCAGCTTTTTATTTATTTTACCTCTATTCTCCTCCTGTAATTTTCCGCAGAATAGATAGCAAAATTTCAGTGCAAACCACCAGATATACAAAGCTTTAAAGCTCTGGAATGCCTGATCATCCAGCATTCCATGTGCCACATTGTTGCGCATGTTAAATCCAAATTTTGAACAAAAAATCGTATTTAAAGCAAATATAAGGTCTTCATCCAGACTTTCTTTTACTCCTTCCAATTCTAAGACAGCGTGCATTGATTTTATTTCTTCAATCCCTTCTTCATTCATGTTATAAACAGGTTCTCCACATTCCACTGCCAGATATCTTACTGCATTTTCTATCTGTGGAATCAGGATACTGAGCGCCGTCAAGAAATCTCCAGAAAAGCCAAACATGAGACCCTTGGTATACGATTCTTTTCTCCCCTCCGGAATCGCACAACTTACATCTACAATCTTTTTTATATCACTCTCTTCGATCAAAAATTTGGAACGAATATATTCAAACGTATTGCTCACCAGGATCTGTGCAAAATAATCCATCTCCATGGCTGCTGTCCGCTCCATATTATCCTTAAGCGCACCTTCATCGATTGTTCCATCGGGCTTTTTCACAGGCCCGCTTTTAGCAATTAATTTTCCTCCTTTTCCAAGGATTGCCGCTGGAAATATCGTGTTCAGGATTCCAGTCCTATTTAATACTTGATTCTTTACCTTTTCTCTTACCGGAATCGGAAGAAATGAAGCAAAATAACATAATGCCTCTTCTTTATCAAGATCTTCCAGTTGGCGGAACAGTTCTTTTACAATGCCGCTGGCATCCTGTTTATCACTCCATACCATCATCTCCGAAAGGGAAGCTTCTTCTATCTGTGCTATTTCCTGCAACAGTGCCTTTCTTTCTTCTTCCGTACCTTGTACGGTCTTTAACAACTGAATAACCTCTTTCAAATTGTGAATCTTTCTCATTAAATTTCCTTTGGAAGAGGCCCCGGCATATTCAGCCTCCATCCGGACAGCCTGAATCTTACGTCTTCGTATCGCAATCAGTTTAGGTTCAGTAATACACTTTTTCTTCTGCCAGTTATTTTTTCTGCAATAGAGTTCTTCCAACAGATCACAAAACTTACCAATGAGCGGTGCATCACAGCTATTATCATCGTAAGTTTTCAAGATATTTTCCACATAAGGGATCAGATATCCTGTATCCACTTTTTCCTCCATGGCGGTTTTTATCAAATATCCAATTTTTGCGTGGCTGCTGTTATCATACTCTTCTAATACTTTTATCAGCAGATTCTTTCGCACCTCTTCATTGATTTCCTTGCTTCGGATTTTTTTAGAGATAAACAAGATCCGGTTTATAGCCATGATATGATCTGCAAATGCACCGGTGTTCTTCAAGTGTTCGCAATAAGCCGTTTCTGCTATTTTTGCATTTGAAAAATCATTTTCCACAACCCATAAAAAATCCGATATCTTTGCCTTGTTGATCGGTGCGATGGGATAGCTTCGGATTTCCTCCAGCAATGCCTGATACTCTTCTCTATTTATATCTTTCTGATTCCAAATGCTGCGGGCATAGGAAAACGGTACGTCTTTAGGCGTATCAATCCATCGTTCCACAATAATATCCACCAGAAGATTCCTGAATTCCCCATCCATCGTTCCGCAGAAATCTGTCAGTGCTTTCTCTGCCGTTTGAAAATTAGGTCCTTTTAAAATCTCTGCAATCTGCTCTGCCATTTTTTCTGCCATACATATTCCTCCAACCTTTTTCTATAGGAAAAGTATAACGCATTTTTCTTTTTCCTGTAAAGCAGAAAGACCTGAAATTCCAGGTCTTTCGGTCATCATTGATTAGAAATTGAAATTCACACTCTATTTTATATCCTTGGAACCCATAGAAGCCGCCCATCCAGCCTGAATCCTTTGTATTACGCTTCCATCCCGTGCATCAATCGTAAGGAGTGGAACACCTGCAGCATCCATCGTTACGTCTCCCATGACCGGTCCATCCTCCCCATTTCCGTACTCATACTCTGGCTCTTTGGATGTCCAGGTTCCATAAAAATCCCACACCGGGATCAGGACTGCTTCGGTATCGCTGCCTTCACTGTCTGGCATGCACATATAACCCAGTTGTACCTTTGTTATGGTTATCTCCGCACTCTGTGCATCAATGGACGGATAACGGTAGTGGCTTCCTCCATCGACAGAGATCAGCCGATTCTTGTCTTCTGTCATTACCTGCAAAGTGATCGTTTTTTCAAAGATATCCTTGACCTCATCAAAAGGAAGTAAGAACAGCCTCTCATCGGAAGCATTCGATGCTTCTATGGGATTTCGGTGCAGAAAACTCTGAAGTGTCCCACTGCAAAAGTCCATCGTCAGTACTTCATTTTCCCATCCTTCAGACTGTCCTTCATGAAGTGTTCCATCTTCGTTTTCCCATTCAAGAGCCTGCTCATTAACAGGCAGAGAGGTTTCCCTCACATAATTAACCGGAACCCCGTCTATCATCCGTTCAAAAATGAAATCATCTTTTTCCAGGGTAGTGCTTCCTTCAGTAAGTGCTTTTGAGGAACTTTCAAATATCTCCCAGTCTCCGGACACAAGACCTGAAACCTTCTCCTTTGCTTCCTTTTCAGACACTTTCCCGCTTCCTGCCTTTATATAATTTTGAAAGCGTTCTTCCCTTTCTTTTTTCTCACTTGATTCCAGGGTCATGTCCCCACAATCGTCAAAGCTAAACTTCGCTATCTGAAATCCAAGTTCCTCCACATCTGATACCTGCTCACTCTGTGTATAAGAATACCGATAGGTTAGTCCATCTACTGTATATGTCCCCGCCTGTTCGTTCTCATTCTTCTCTTCCTGCATGGACTGTCCTTTTCCGAATGTGTCTTTTATTTTATTCTGTTCTTCTTCAGGAATCGCCACTCTTTTTATTTTTTTTAGACAGATTGCATCTACATCCGGCACTTTTACCGGTGCATCCGCTGTCAGGGTAAAATTCATCGGGGTTTCTTTATCCTCCCGGTCCGCTGATCTTAGATCTGCCTGGATCGTTGTCTGGTATGTTTCCGGTGCCTGTACCTGTTCGGCAACGGTTTTCTGAACTGTCTCCTTTTTCTCTTCTTTTTTCTGTTCTGTCTGATCCTTTTCTTCCACAACAGCAGACTGGACAATACGGTCACATCCGGATAATGTCAAAAGATTCATACACAGAACGGCTCCCATAAACATTTTTATTTTCTTCATCCTTTTTCCATCCTTTCCTTTCGGTATTAAAAAAGGTACCCTCTTCTTATGAGAAAAGAGTACCATATTGCTTTGCCGATGTATTCATCAAGATGTAAACAAATTGTAAATCAGAAGATGGCTCTTACCGTGGTCCCCTCTCTCTGTCTGCTTTCGATTTTCAAGCATCCGCCATGGATTTCAGCCACCTTCACACAGAGTGCCAGCCCAAGTCCGGATCCGCCTTCTTTTCGGCTTCGTGATTTGTCCACCATATAGAATGCATCTGTGATCTTTCCCAGTTCTTCCTCCGGGATCCCCATTCCGGTATCCGACACCTCAAAGATCTTTTTTCCAGCTTTCTCATAAGCCTTTACCCAAATGCTTCCACCGGCATCCGTAGCCTTTAGGGCATTGTCGATCAGGTTTATCAGAAGGCTTTCCATCAAGGCCGGATCCATTTTCATGGAAAAAGCTTCACATTCCATCTTGAGATGCACCGCTTTCTTTTCTGCCTGTTCTTTTTCCATGTCTATGACATGGTTTAAAAGGTCACCTGCCATGGTCATTTCCATCTGTATGGCATGATTCTGATAAAGCCCTAGCATCTGTAGCATCTTCCCAGAAAGAGCCTCCAGGCGTTTTCCCTCCCGGTTGATATGTTCCAGTGCCCGGTCTTTCTGTTCGTCTTTCAGCTTTACATGGCGCAGGGTATCCGAATACCCGATAATGGACGTTAACGGGGTACGCATTTCATGGGAAAGTGCCCCCATGAGCAGCTCCTGTTTCTCTGCCACTTCCTGTAGCTTCTCCATCTGTTCCACGGTTCTTTTCATCATCATATAAATAAAAAGTCCTGCCATCAGAAACACTGCCAGATAGATTCCGGCAAACCAGACAGCGGTCTGCCTCAGCTCTGTGAAGAGTCCTGTGACTTCCCGGACGGAGAGGACTTCGTATCCTTCTGGTTTAGATAAGGCTACTTTTTGAAGAAGAAGGTATTTCTTCCCCAGTTTCTGTATCTTATAGGCATATGGATCTTTTTCATTCTTCAGACCCAGATTTTCAATCCCAACCACTTTATAATCTGTCAGGTTTTCAATAGCGGTACTACTTTTCTTATCGATCAGCGCCATGCCGGACCCACAGCATCGTTGAAATTGAAATCCCATATAGGCCTTCTTTCCAGTCTCGGACATCTGCTCATATTTGCTGTTATCCCAAAATTGTTCCAGGAGTATCTTGCCATTTTCCAGCTGTCTTCCGTAGGTCTCTGCAGCATTATTGAGGCTTCGTTTTCCTGTGATATAAAGACTTAGCGTTCCCACTGGGATCAGGGCACATAATAGCGTTACCAGCATAAGAAGTACCGTTCGTTTCCACAGCTTCATCCTTATTCCTCCAGACGGTATCCAAGTTTCGGGATCGTCCTGATCTCATCATAAAGTTCCAGCTTTTTTCTGAGCTGTCCGATATGGACATCCACCGTCCTGCTTTCTCCCAGGTAGTCTTCTCCCCAGACCCGTTTTAACAGTTCTTCCCTTCCAAGCGCAATATTCTTATTTTGCAGGAGCAGCACAAAGAGGTCATATTCCATTGGCTTTAGGCTTACCGGAAGCCCGTCTTTGTAGACCTGATGGCTTTGCATGTCCACCAGGATGTTCCGGACCGTTAAGACTTTCTTGGCCCGTCCCGTCCTCTCCAGTACCTTCTCAATGCGTACCAGAAGTTCCAGCATCTCAAAAGGTTTTACCATATAATCTTCCGCACCCAGCTTTAATCCCTTCACCTTGGAAGCCACATCATCCTTTGCAGTCAGGTAGAGCACCGGAAGCTCCTTCTTTTTAAAATCCTCCATCAATGCAAACCCGTCTTTTCCCGGCAGCATGATATCCACTACTGCCAGGTCCGCGTCCTCCTGCCATAAGAGCAGCCTCTGGGCTTCTTCCCCATCATACGCTGCCACAGTCTCATACCCTGCTGCCTCCAGGTTCATGCACAGCAATTCTGAAATTGCACGGTCATCTTCTATCACCAAAATTTTATTTTTCATTCCCGTTGCCACCTCTAACGCTTTTCTATAGTATAGTTTTTTATATCCCAAGTCTACATTGCATTTGTTCTTGTTTTCTCATCATTTATACGCATCAGGGCACGATAATGTGACCAGCTCAATTCAGGGCACAGTGTGTCTCGAATTAGAAAAGTACAATAAAACTGAAATTATAGATTTTTGTCCCTTTTCTTTTTTGCCATTACGAATCCAAACATTAAAATCAAGTTCATAAACAGTACAACTATGCTACCTTCAATTTTACAGCTGCCACCCGACAAAATTGAATTTCCACTAATTACCATGTTGAACAAATGCGGATAATCTTCTGCTAATGATACTCCACCCAAAATAATTGCACCAACTCCATTCCATAAAAAATGGATTACAATCGGAGCAACTAAGGATTCCGTGTATTCCAAAACTGCCGTCACGAAAAGACTCATCGTTATAACGTTTAGTACAGGAAGTATTCCTGCCTCAAAAGCCCCACCATGTGCAAATGTAAATAATCCGGTAGATATAAGGACAGCGACAACTATGTTGTAATTATTTTTTATCATCTGATATAAGTAACCACGAACTAACACTTCCTGCATAACGCTATTGATAAAAGCTGAAAATAACCATAACCAAAGCATAGAAATTTGGTTTCTGCCATTAATATGTATGACCCCTGTTAAAGATAATATTACAACAGATACTCCTAACCAAATAGCTCCTGTGATACACCCAAGTACGATATTATAAACAGGTTTTCCAGTCAGATGTAATCGTATGTTTCTTTTATCTATTAACCAGAAAATAATTGTAAAACCAATAACTGACAAAAATGGAATCAATTCTGCCCAAAATCTCCAGACTGCCGCACTTTTTGTATCTGGTATAGGCAAAATTGAAACACATATAGCCCAGCCTACAAAAAAGGCAAACGTTTTTAATGATACCAATACTAATTTCTTCATGTAATATTTTCCTCTACAATCCAGATTTTCTTAATTTCACAAACTTGAATCCGTCGATTCCTTTATTATCTAATCTGTTAGCAATTTATCCAACAGCATCTGCCTGTTGTTTATGAACATTTCTGTTATCCGATAGCTCTCTGTTTCTTCATATTCGCATAAATGTATTCGTCCATCATCAAAACAATAGATATCTGCATCAGGTATTCCTAACAAAATTGGCGAATGCGTAACTATAATAAACTGTGCTCCCTCTTTTGCACAACTATATATTTGCATCAACAATGTAAGCTGTCTCTGTGGGGATAATGCAGCTTCAGGTTCGTCAAAAAGATACAAGCCATTTGGACGCAGATTATTCTGTGCCAATGCGAGAAAACTCTCTCCATGTGATTTTTCATGATATTTAGCGGAAGGATGTGTGAGATCCGCATATTCTTCTTCCTTCGTTGCAACATTATAAAAACTTTCAGCCCTAAGAAAATAACCCCAATTTTCCTTCCGATAGCCTTTGGAAATTCTTATCGCATCACACAATTCTGAATGTGTATCATGCGTAGAAAAAACATAATTCTTTGTTCCACCCTCCGGATTAAAACCATGTGCTACAGCAAGTGCCTCCAATAAAGTAGATTTACCACTGCCATTTTCTCCGACAAAAAAGGTAATTGGTTTATTGAAAACAAGTTTTTCAATTCCTTTAAAAGCCTTAATTCTCTTTAAATAACTATCGTTATCAATTCTATTCCAATCGAATAATACTCCTTGTAAGAATTGATCATTCATCTAATCACCTGCCTGTAAAAAACACTTTCTAATCTACCTTTTCTTTCTCTTTGGACAAGAAGCAAAAAGAACAGAATTGATTATTCCAACTATCCACTGACTGTTTATGAGTCCAAATAATCTTGTTTGTATGTACCCTCTGAATAATACTTCTAATGTTCTCTTTGCTACAGTAAAAAAATAAAAAGAAGCCAGCAGTCAAAATCAAAGGGATCCATATCTGTGATAAATTCAGCACAATAACATTTATATTTGTTGTATAAAGCCAGCCCTGACAGAAAGCACTGCACATGATTAAGCAGTAAACTGCAAGAGCTTTCATCCCATCCCTTTTATCATTTTTTCTCAAATTACTTTCGTACTGTATATTTAACCAACTCATTCGATCACTCCCACATGCCGGCTAATTCTATTATGCTTTCATCATCTCTATAAACTTTTATTTATCTTCTAACTCAAATCCGAGTTCTTTCAATTCTTTTTCGTTTTTGACATCTTCTTCCGTTTTCTTTCCAGTAATGGCACTGTAGGCTTCTTTGATTCCATTTTTCACTGCCCATTTGATGACGAAATACAGCGCAATCAAAATAATAATTGCGGTTTCCCCGCTTAAGCCTAATTCATTCCACATAATCATTAACTCCTCCGATTTCGTGACTTTCAATTTATTTTCAATTTTGCAGGCTGGGATTTATCATTGAATAAAACACATCCATACTCCAACTGCTATAAGCAATATGCCTGATATTCTTCCTGCGAATTTTGACTTTTGATATCCTAGAAAACTAATTGTTTCGGGAGTTGTAAATGGCAATAAAACAACATCTATACCCATTACTATAATCCCAATTCCTATTATAAAAACATTATTGTTAGAAATAATGCCATAAAACATAACTAAGAATCCCAAAATAATGCCTAATGTAAAATACTTGATTTTATGGCTGTCTTTATCCATCATCTTTTCATAACAATTTTCACATTTACTGTTACAAAATTCAAAATTATCATTGAGTTTTTTGCCACAATATTTGCATTTTTTCACACTCTATTCCTCCATAATTTTCGTTTTGTCACTAACATGATATCATATTTTTTCCTCAATTACATCCACCTAATTTTAATACACTGCCATTCGTTTTGCTTCTGTAACCAGCATCCTCTTGATCTTCTCCTGCAAGGTTTCCTTTGCATCTTCATCAATCGAATAGATCTCATTTATCTCGATTTTTTTCGCTTGCCGGTCAAAATGGTCAAAGACTTCTTTCCATATCTGGACGGAACATACACACTTTTCTTCCATGCAATTATTGCTGATAATTATAAAAAAACAGAAGACCAATTAAGATCTTCCATTTTATAAACAAACCTCTATATAAAACTATATATCCTGCCCATTTTTAATAAAAACAGACAATCGGCACACTTTCGTCTATCCTATTATAAAGTTCTGCCGCTTTGTCCGCCGGAAGATTAATGCATCCATGGGATCCACCACCTTCTCGGAAACGATTTCCTCCAAAGTATGGCTGCCATGAAGCATCATGAAATCCAATCCCCCCATTAAAAGGCATCCAGTAAGTTACTGGTCTTTCATATTCATATTTCCCATTTTCCAACATCTTTCCTTTCAGCACAGATGGACTTTTCTTGTAATACAGTTGAAAAATTCCCGGTGGTGTCTGCCGTTCTGCATACTGCATATCTCCTGACACAATATCCGATTCCAAAATGATAGAACCATCCTGATAGTAATATAAATGCTGTGCAGACAGATCCACTTCAATATACGTGTTGCCTATATCATTCATACCCCGTGCATTTGCCCGCATAGCGTATACCGGTTCCCGGTTTATCTGTACTCCTGCAATCATTTCCTGCATAATGGTTTCTATTTCTTTTTCCTGATCGATCTTCCATCCATAAACGGAACTATACACCTGAACAGTACGTCCGCTTGTTGTACAAAATTCCCTCTCTGTATTTACGGTATCATGTGTGGCAGCCAGCTGTGCCACATATTCTGCCACGCACTGTCTCAGCTCATCCTCATTTTTTTGCAGCTGTCCTCTTTCATCAAAAATAAGCCATTTTCTGATCTCGTCTCCCTCCAATGTTACCGTTTCTTCTCCAAATATATATACGATTTTGGTCCGGATCAGATTTTGGCATTCTTCCAATGAATTTTTAAGATCTGGATCATCTTTCAGTACTGCTGCTTTTATATAAACAGCCGGACAACTATTCAGATCAATGGTTCTTTTTTTGTCAGTAACCGCTTCTGACAGTGCCTGATAAGCTCCATTGAAATCCAGGGTATTCCCTTCTGTTTCCGGTACGATTTCAAACTTCGAATCTTTATAAGCTACATAAGCATCTTCTGGTGCTGTCTGATTCTCTTTTTTTACACATTCCAGTTTTTCCAGCTGTTTTTTTAACTTCACTTTATCATAGGTCATATTTTCCTTGGCTGTATAATTTTGCTTTTTCCAAAATCCCTGAACCCATTTATATGGTTTTTGTTCATCCAGATATTGGGAAATACTGCCATCCGAAACATAACGATATCCGATCAATTTTCCATTGATACTCTGTGATTTCAGATTTCTTGCCTTTACTTCCAGCAGATAATCCTCTGCTTTTTTTGCAACCGCCTGTTCTGCCTCTTCCGATGTTTTTCCAGAACAGTTAATTCCATTGATCGTTGTTCCCCGAAAAAATCTGTCTGAATAGTAATAAGACATTCCTGCATAGCCAGCCATAGCAAAGAACACTATGATGACAGTGATTATTATCCACATTTTTTGCTTTCCATTATCCTTACTGGTTATCTCTTTTCTTTTTCCCATCCATGCCCCCTGTTTTTAACGATAAACAGCATTCAGACAAATTTTTTAAATCGTCTGATTTTAATATCTCCGATTTAATAAAAAATAACCAAGACTGCTGGAAAAAACATTTTCTTTTACAAACAGTAAGCTGATTTCTACAAAACATTTTTCCGCTGTTCTTTTACGGATAGAAACACCGCATCATCATTTATCTCACATTTAACACTTTTGGGGTTCTTTCAGACACTTTCCTTTTTCTCTGTGAACAGAACCCTGAAAACAGAAAAAAAGGCTGCCGTGACCGGTCAGGGATTTTTCATCCTAGACTGATTCATGACAGCACCTAATCAGATCTCACTTATTTTCTTCTATACAAAATCGCTTCTCTGTTTTCTCCTTCTGTCCGGCCGGATTGTACACGTGTTTGTTTTACACTAATTAGATGCAGATACAAGCAAATCGGTTCTCATAATAATAAATTTTTTCTTTCTATCGAATTTTCCTGGTTCATTTGATAAAATGTCCTTATCTGACAGGAGGGGATTTTTTGAAAAGAGTATTTGATAGTCCTTTTTTGAATAAAGCTGCACTGGTGCTGATCTGGCTTCTATTAATGGGCGGGACATTCTTTTATGCCAATAAAAACTATTTTCTTTACCATGAAAATCCAAATTTAATCAAAGCAGACGGATATTATCTTTATAATTTTGGTAGTCCGCGTCATTATTACTGGGCACTGCCTGTTAAATTCACCCATGAAGGCAAAGTATATCATTCTCAGCTTCCTTTAGATATACGAGATGAAAGTTCATCCTGTACTGTAGATCTTCGCATTTACATACCGGCAGATTCTTCTGGCAGTGCATTTGCATTCCGAAACAATATCACCATTCCTGCACTATGGAGGATCTTTATTTTTGTTCCACTGCTACTTCTTCTTACATCCAAAAGAAAAGCCTAGGAAGGTTTCACACCTTATAAAAAATATTCTATTTTCATCATCTTCCTTTTAAAAAATGGGAGGTTTCACTTACCTCCCATTTTCCCAAAAATCCTTTTATTTCAGTTTTTATAATGTTTCAAGAAAACGCATGAATGCTTCTCTTCCCTCGGTCGTACATTTGTATACTCCTGCATCTTCCAGAACATGGGTAAATACGATTCCAATCTCTTTCTGAAGAATGCCATGGATGTTTTCTTTTGTGATTTCCGAATATTTCGGAAGAAACTTCTTAACCCACTCTGCATGTTTCTCAATCTGTTCATTTGAAGAAATATCTTTGCCTTCGAGAATATACTCTTCCAAAAGTTCCATCTCACCTTTTAATCTGGCCGGAAGAACTGCAAGTCCCATAACTTCGATCAGACCGATATTTTCTTTCTTAATATGATGATATTCTGCATGCGGATGGTACACTCCCAGCGGATGTTCTTCTGTTGTGATGTTGTTCCTTAATGTCAGATCCAGTTCGTAGGTATCACCTACTTTACGTGCAATTGGTGTAATTGTATTATGTGGTTCTCCATTGGTCTCAGCATAAATAAATGCTTTTTCATCGGTATAGCCTCTCCATACTTCCAGCACATGTGTTGCCAGATCTACCAAACGGTTGAAATCTTTATGTCGAATACGAAGCACAGATAATGGCCATTTTACAATTCCAGCCTCTACATCTTCAAATCCCGGAAGTACCACGTGCTGCTCAATTGGTGCTTTTGCCATTGCAAATGTATAATGTCCACCCTGGAAATGATCATGGCTTAGGATCGAACCACCTACGATCGGCAGGTCTGCATTAGATCCAAGGAAATAATGCGGAAACAGTTTTACAAAATCAAACAGTTTAATGAATGCATTTCTCTCGATTTTCATTGGAGTATGCTGGCAGTTAAACACAATGCAATGCTCATTGTAATACACATACGGAGAATACTGGAATCCCCAAGGAGTATCATTGATTGTGATCGGAATAATTCTGTGGTTCTGCCTTGCCGGATGATTAACACGTCCCGCATATCCTTCATTTTCCGGGCAAAGAAGACATTTCGGATAACTTCCGGATTTTACATTCCTTGCCGCGGCAATTGCTTTTGGATCTTTTTCCGGTTTGGACAAATTGATGGTAATATCAATCTCACCGTATGGACTGTCTACCTTCCACTTTTGATCCTTCTCTACACGATACCTGCGGATATAATTGCTGTCCTGACTCAGCTTATAAAAATAATCAGTAGCTTTCTTCGGGCTTTCTGCATATTTGTCCCAGAATTCTTTTTGTACCTGACCCGGACGCGGCATCAGACAGTTCATTAATCTGGTATCAAATAGATCCCGGTATACAATACTGTCTTCGATCAGTCCTCTTTTTACAGCTTCGTCCAGCAATTCGCCCAATGTTGCTTCAAGATTAACAGGTTCCTCAATGCTGTCCGGTTTCTCATAGTCATCCTCATGAAAAACGTCCAGCAGAAGATTTGTTGTGTAATTTCTTTCACATTCTGGTGTCAGACCTGTTGTAATCCCATACTGTACCAGTTTTGCAATGCTTTCACTTAACATTTTTCTTCCTCCTGTGCTTCACTTTTAAATTTATATTTTTGGTAACATATATACCGATTTCCCTGATAAGTCAGCATACCTCGATCGCCTTTTTCCAATTCACGAAAATCTCCCTGTTGCATTTGAAATTCCATCAAACTTCCATCTGTCATCTCAAATACAACGCGAAACCAAGGTACATGTGATTCAGACTGCATATGGGTATAGATTCCTTGCTTCTTTTCAACTACAGTCGCATCAACAGATTCAACTGCCGCACTGCTGTTATTGCCAAAACTTAACAACATTTTGGTAAATACAAACATCATGATTATGAGTGCTGCTATACAGATTATAAATGCCATCCTATTTCTCCATTCCAGATATTTCATCCTGGGTCTGACTTATATGTTGTTCACGATAAAAATTCCGGTATTCCCTTGACGTTACTTTATATCTTTCACGAGATACCCGGTTAAATGTCCTTTGGCTCTCAACTCCTGCATCCAGGCAAATGTCTGTGATGCTCTTACCAGTACATTCCAATTAATCTCCTGCAAGTTTTGTCTACTTTTTCTTCCCATTTGGCAAGTAATAGACGTCTTCTGATATTATAATGTGCTTGTAAGATAAAGAAAGGAGGAAAACGAAATGAAAAGATTTAAAGCATACGTCAACTACCTCATGAACTTCTATGCCAACTACTTCAGAATTTACCGTTATATGTAAAGGACATTCCTGCCATCACAGGAATGTCCTTTACGGAAACCCAGTTTCAATGGTTTCCCTTATTATACTCTAATTTAGTTGCATTTGTACATGAACAGGATTCTCGAAAACATAGACAAAATTGAACAGAATTATGAAAATACTCTTACCAAGTTTTTTGATTTGTCCAATTAATAATCTCTGAATTTCCATACATCTGATGGATTCGCATTTTTCATCCTCAGCATTCTTTGAAGCTGCTTTTCTGTAAACCACAGATCGTGCAGTATTTTTCCGAAATATAGAGGCTAGATATCAGACCGCTTCATTGCAATTATAAACTGTTGATTTACCAAGATTATTTACATATACGGTAATCAAGTCGCCTTTCTTAAGATCCGGCTTTTCCCATACCAAACGGCTTTTATGATAATACACTTTATCATGATATGTAAAACTATATAAAATCCTGTATGGAATCTGTCTTCTATATCTTGTGTATTTTTGCAAATATACTTTTTCTACCAAGCCCTTCACTTTTGTACCATTTTCGATTAATTGTAAATGTAATTTATCAAGCTTTGCAGTATAAATTCCAAGAGCAGCACTTATTATACACAAAAGCACCCCCGTTATAGAAAACACAGTTCCCAACATATCTGGATTCTGAATACCTGAGTTTACTGCTGGTTTTAATATCCCAAGAAAACTTAAGATACCGGAAACAAGAAAGAATGTTCCTATCCAAAAGAAGATAACTCTCAATAAATCTTCTGTATAATTAAGTTTTTTCATATTTATTTTCTCCACAAGCATTCCATCAAAATTTTTTATCCTGTTTCAATCATATCTAATTTTACTTCAATTTAGTTAAATCCTCTAAATACATTTCTGTATGTCCACACTCTGGACAGACTGCAACTTTAACATCATCTATAGTTGTCGTTTTTTGTTTTTCATCTACATCTACAACAATCCCATAGCCACCGCCATTAACTTTAAGTCTTAAATCCGCTCTCATGACTGTTCCACACTTTTCGCATTTTCTCATTGCTGTCCTCCAAATATATGTTTCGCTTTCCTATTTTTCTTACTATATAATAGCAGACAAAATATTAACCACTGAATGATCTACCGTTCATACGATGCAATGATTTCCTTACTATCCGCTATTTTATAATCAAGCGTTTCCAAATTACCAATCAAATCAAATGTCATATCCGCATTAATTTGCAATTCATCTTCAATCTTAACTGCAGACGGCTCAACTTTTAGAAATACTGTTAATCCATAAGGCTTCGTTTCAGACTGTATCTGTATGCTATCATAAGAATATCCTTCCGGATACTCTTGCCAACTTACAATATTTATAACATTCGAAGAATCTCCTATATAATCTGTCTTGTACTGTGACAGGTCAGGAATCTCGTACAGTTCTTCTTTTCTGCCACATGCAGAAAACAATATTGCTGATACCGTAAATAAAATAATTGGAATTACTTTTTTCATCATGAACCAGCTCCTCTTCACACTTTGATATGAAACAGCCTGCCCAATGAAACAGAAACTGCCATATATCTGATTCTTTATTTATAGATCAGCCTTTAAACAAACGAAGCATAAATCATAAAAATTTCTGCGATCAATATAATTCCTAAAACACAATCAATCATCAGGTTATATTGACCAACTGTTAGCCAAGTCTTCGAATGCATCAGAACATACTTTATACTTTTTATACCACTCAAGATTGTAACAGCCAGAAGGAGTATCGGCATTAAAAAAATTTCTATCTTATTGCCAAAGTCATCTGCGACTCCATTCCCAGCAAAGTGAACGGGAATAATCTCCGGTAAGAAAAAGAAGCTTATTATCGCAATCGCAATTCCAACGATGCAAATTCCCCATGTTAATTTCCTGCTGCTTATACCATCCATAACAGTGCCTTCCTCTCATATGTCAGATACTGGTACTTACTCAAAGCCCTCTAATAAGCTTACTTTTTGAGCAATTCTATAACAACCCAGCATGTAGCTATTGTTTGCATCAGAAAAACGAAATCACACACATATTTCATTCCAAATTTCATAGAAGAGCTCCCAATCAATCCAAAACCTATGCAAGTCGCACCTATGCTGAATATCAAAGCCAGAATACAAATAAGTACCTTATATTCTTTTTTCATATCCCTTTCCTCCCACATCTACATTAATTTGTTGATAAAGATTTAAGGTTCCATATTTCTATTTTACATGAAGAATATGCTGCCTTGCCTCATCCGGAACGATATCTAATAAATATGTTTCCTTAGAAGAAATTTTTTCAAGAAACTCATCCAGTAAATTTTCTTCCTTACCTTCTGCTATTGGCAGAAGTTCCTTATACAAAACCGTAGGAATTCCAATAGAATACTTTTCTTCCTCATATACGAGAGAACCAAATGTCCAGTCTTCCTGTTCCTCTGGGCCTAATTCCACAATCAACTCAACAATCGGCAAATAATGATATATTTGCAGGAAACTTAAATTGACTTCAATCTGTTCCATTCCACCCTCTGGGTCTTTTTCCGTTATCTCTATTCTCTTTCCTGTTACGGTCATTACAACTAAAGAATTTTTTGGAGGTTTTCCATTTATCTTATCTATTGATTTTGCTTGAATATAACCACGTTCCATAGCATTTGAATCATAAGCGCTATAACCTTTTGATTCGAAAACACCATAATAACGGTTCGAATTGTTTATTGCTATTAGATCCGGTGATTTGTATGTAGTTTTGCCATTAACTGAAAAAAATCGATGTTTTTTTATGCGTGGATGTGAACTAAAGTTTGATATCATCGATAAGTGAACCATATACTCATAACCATATTTTTTCTTTCCCAGTACAGTGATAAGTATCATTCCAATCCAATAATTAATTGCACCAATTTCTGTACTATCCAAATAGACTTTTCTTGCAGGATCGAATAAAAGTTCTCCGTTTGGCAATAAAGCAACATATGTTTCAAACAATTTAATTTTGAAATATATCTCCTCTTTACGATTTCTTTTGTTCGCCTTGTTCAAATATATATCTGGCATCCCAGCTGACACAATAGCATCCATTAGTTCCACTCCGGTAAATGACAATGTTCCATTGCTTCTTTTATTGTGGTCAGAAATTTTTCCAGGTTCCAGATACAACTCTATATAGTAAATATCTCCACGTTTTATCTTCATCGCCTGATTCCTCGCAATTAATCGTATTCGAATTCAATTGGTTCCCATCTCTACTTAAAGCATATTTTTCAAAGAATTGAAAATCTCAATATTCGTAAGGGACAATAATCTTTCTGCAAAAATCACAATTATAGGCAGCTATGCGGTCTCCAGATATCCTTGCTGCCAACTCTGGATCCGTATTTAACCGCAAACTCTCAGAGCCTTCTTTCCACTCCAGTCCTGCCCCTGCACCAACCGCATGCAACTGACCCTTTCGCATTTTTCCTTCACAATATGGACATCTCATATTCACGTCATCTCCTTTAAGTAATTAAAGTTCCTCTTGTTCCCGAGAATTATCCTGTTCCTGGATAGCTTGTATATCTTCTTTCGCATATAATTTTTGCCTAAATGTTCTTTTCTATTTTTTCTCGTTTCATACGTTCTTTCATCAATAAAACAAATTGAACGGTCCATATTACACACGCTGCCAGACACCCGATTCCACTGTATAATAAATCTATGGCTGCCCCGGCTACAAATGGCAGTGCCATCCACATCATCCGATTTCCATATACTCTGCACATTTCTTTTTCATCATACTGTTTTCGTTCTTCCTTAGATTTCATATTATAGCCAGACAAAAATGCAGCGGCCTTTCCATTTGATTTTACAAAGCAGATTCCGAATAAAAACATAATCACTGCCATTCCCAAATCAAAGATAACACAAATTAGCATTGCAGACACCTCACTTCCCGCTCTGGCTATCAAATAAAAAAAGCCAAACACAACAGTAAAACTTATTATGTTTGGCTAGGTCAACTTGTTATTTTTTTATCACTTCTTATGGTTGTATTATACTATATATTTCTCTATAGTAAAACAATTTTTTATTTTAATATTATATTTCTACTATCATCAATTTTTCAGATATTTTCAACGCATAAACAATGCTATTAGCTACAATATTTCCGTAAAATTCATCATAGGTTTGTGTAAACGCAAAGTGTAAATGCCGCCAGAATCTTGGTAATTGCTAATTGTTTACGCCCGTATTCGGTGGTTCGCAGGATGCTGTCACCGCCCGTTTGATATTCTCCAGCGAAAGTAGGTACTGCGATTGCCACGCACAAAATAGCAAGGAACAAAATATAAAACTCAATATAATCAAAGGCATCTTTAGAAATTCCAGAATGAAGATAAAATGGCGTATCAAGTTCTGAATATTTTTCAAGAGCTTTCTGCTGTGCGGTTTCGTTTTCTCTTTGCTCGTTCCGCATGACATCCTGTAAATGTTTTGCGCACTTTTCATAATAGGCTCCGTTAATGTCATTCGGGTCAATATCCATTAAATCAGCACCAATGTCTGTTAATGGATCAGCAAACGCTTCGGACAGACCGTTCAGTAAGGGACGGATCGGGACGATTTTTTCAATATATACAGCCAGATGAAAGCCATCTTCCTCGACCGGCCCATATTCTCGACCGCAGCTTTGATAAGTTTCCAAAGCCGATTTGATCCTATCCGGGGTCGCATATTATCTGTCCTCCTTTTCCAAATCTGTCTGCGGAAACAACCACAGATACAGATCTTCCAATCGTGGTTCCGTTGTAACAGATTCATCAATTTCCAAGTGTTCGGACAGATAACGAATAGAAACCTGATTGTGATCTTCGCCTCGCTGATTGATAATGCGCAGCCGCATTTCACATTCCGGCAGCTTTGAGGTCGGAATTATGCAGTTCCAAACCTTGCCCTCAATCCGCTTGACAGATTGGAGATTTTTTTCTTTTTCACATCGGAGAGCGAAAGAATGTCCAACAAATGATTAATCTTTTTGGTAGTTATCTCATTCATTATGGAATACTATTGAAAGTAGACATTTTTTTGTGCAAAACCACGAACTTGTCCATTTATAAGAAAAAGAATAAATTATTAGGGATATTTTTGATTTCTGCACGTCTAATAGATGTAAAGAAAATGCTGGCTGGCAAAAAAAGAGGTGGTGTTTAAATGACAAAGGAACAACTTGGATCTCTGATCCTAGATTCAGAAAGACAATTATACTCAACTGCAAAAACAATTTTATTTAGTGACTATGACTGTGCAGATGCTATTCAAGAAACAATTGTGAAGGCTTTTTCCAACGTCGGCACATTAAAAAACGATAACTATGCCCGGACCTGGTTAATCCGTATCTTAATCAACGAATGTTACAGCCTTGTGCGTAAATCCAGTAAATTTATCCCATTGGAAAATCTGGCTGACAGACAGGAACCGGAATCAGAAAAAACAAAGAATTACAGTGAATTGTATACAGCCGTAAATTCCTTAAAAGAGGAACTGCGTTTACCCGTTATTCTATACTATATAGAAGATTTCAGTGTAAAAGAAATCGCCCAGATCCTTGAAATATCGGAAGGCGCCGTTCAAAAGAGACTTGCAAGGGCAAGAGGAAAATTAAGGCAGGAATTACAGGAGGTGTCAATATGAGATTAGAAGATATGAAAAACGATATTCCCGAAACACCGGATTTTATCCATAATATGATTCAAAATGAGGTGGCAAAGCAGCTGGCGGATAATAAAGTGGCGAATCTGCGAAGAAGAAAACGATGGACAGCTCCGAAAGTTGCCGCAGTGGCAGCTGCGTGTGTGCTGGCAGTTTCCACGGCAGTATATGCAGGAGTAAATCTGTATCACTGGTTTTTGGAAAAACAGGGTTCTTATGGTGTTTCAGTCAAAATTGATGCTGGTGATGCAGCAAAGAAGACCGTACTTCCAGATGAGGTCCCAGAGGTAGATCTGTCTACTAAATATGTTCCAGAGGGCATGAGCTGGATTGACGAGTACCATCTCCAATATCCTGAGCATGACATGACTGGCGGGTTCAGTTTTTCATTTGTCCTGTTGGATAAAAATGATCTGGGACAGGTAGTACAGGATCAGAATGTTATTGATAGTGAAGAGCGTACATTTGGAAAATACCAGGGGATATATCTCAAATATAATAGCATTACCGAAAACGGGGCTCTTAACCAGAGAATTTATCTTATCTGCCCGGATTTATATCGTGTGCTTATGATCTACATCGGAGATGATGTGTCAAAGGATGAAGCCATAAAAGTTGCAGAAAATCTGGTGATTGAGGGAAACACGACTATGGTAAAGACCGCCGGATTACCTACATGGAGCGGAGAGATGATATCTGAAAAGACAGAAGATGATAATGATGAAATAAGTACTTCTGTAAATGAGAAAAAACTACCCATTTACCAAATTGGTGACACCTTTGATCTGGATGTGATTGGTGAAAACACAAATGGTGAATATCTGGAAAAAACGATTTCTGCAAAGGTAGATTCTGTTCAAATTTCTGATGATCTTCAGCTTCTCGATCCGGACAAAATACCACAAGAATGGGCGGAAGCCATTGATGCTGATGGAAAGCTATCTACAAACACATTGAATTATGTGAAATCTGGCGACGGAATCGATTCCCTGGATGAAATTGTGAAGTCAGAGGAAGTGAATCAGAAACTGGTCTATGTTACAGTTACCTATACCAATCATTCAAATGAGGAAATCGACCATATGCTTTATCTTGGTGCTTTACTGACCCTGACTAAGGAAAATGGAAAAGTACAGCTTTACATTCCAACAGAACAGGCCGGCGATGGCTATGACTACATTAGCTGGGACGGCGTGGCAAAGACTGGAGGAATGGTATATTATAGTGTCTCTGAAAATTATGGCAATGGTGGAAACTACATTTCCTCTATAAAACCAGGCGAAAGTGTACAGCTGAACATGGCCTGGATCGTAAATGAAAGTAACCTCAAAAATCTGTATCTGAATGTGACTGGGGACGGAGCTTCGTATGAGTTCTCTGAATATATACTGAAAAAGGGACTGGTAGATATTCGCCAATAATGTGTCATCGTTTATAATCCCATTTTTTATATGTCATATATAAAAAAAGCGTTTTTCGATTCCTTTTGGTTTCGAAAAACGCTTTCTTTTATTCTGTATAGATGTTCCCATTCTCATCCGTCCAGATACCGTCACCATTGTCTGTGTATCCGACCCCATCTGCGTCACAATAATAATAATCTCCGTTTGTTGTTTCTATTACATTAACAGTACCGTTACTGCCCTGGAGTTCATGCTGTTCCAGTTGGTTTCCGAAATGATAACCTTCGTCATTCCAGGTACGATATGAATTTCCATTGGCATCTGCCCAGTTTCCATCTCCCTGATAACTGTATCGGCTCCCATAATAATCAGAATAGGTCCCATCTCCGTTATCGTAAAGAACTCTGGATTCTTCATCTCCTCCACCCGGTGCTACAATTGATGCTACACCGGAAGTAGTACTGAATCCACTGGTATATGGTACGCCTGCTGGCAGATTTTCATAAGATGAAACAGACCCGTTGTTGTCAGAGGTAATTCCATCATCGGTCGTTTCACTTACCTGTCCGCTGTTTTCCATGGCAGGTTCATCGTTTGTTTCCGCATCTGCTTTTTCCTCTTCGTCTACAGAATCCTCTGTATCTGTATTCTCTGTCACTCCTCCTTCGTCCTGGGTTTCAGCAGCTTTCTGCATAGTTACCATTTCAGAAAATGGTGCATAATCCGGTACATTATTTTTCTCTGGATCTGCATTTTTTTCAATACCAGACTTCTCCGTCTCTACTGAAACTGTATCTGTCCCGGCAGAGACATTAAATACCAGATTACCGCCTGCAAGCAGCAGCGTCACAAGAATTCCCGGAAGAATTCCTTTGCGGAGTTTCCGAATGTTCACCATATACAGAATCCGATCTTTAAACACCATTTCGCTGTCATTAAGACTTGCTGTCACATATGGAATCTGATTTTCCATGGCTACTGTCCTGAGAAGCAGCTGTCGATATAATTTATGTTCCTTTTTATTAACTCTGCGAACAACTGCTGTATCACACAGATTCTCAATATCCTTATCCGCTTCTTTCAGCATGATAAGAAGAAAGGGATTGAACCAGTATATCGATGCACAGATTCGAAGGAGCATCTTATACCAGAGATCCCGATGGCAATAATGTGTAAGTTCATGGTAAAAGATAAGTTTTCTTTCTTCTGCTGAATACCCGGTTGCTGGTAGATACAATTTTGTATGTAAAAGTCCTGCAAGAAGCGGTGTGGTAAGACCTGCGTTTTGCCTGAGTTCCGGTATTCTGCGTACGTGCTTCTTTTGACACGCTGCACGGTACATCTGAATACTCACCGTATCACTTACCTGCAGACTCATCCGTTCCAGATTCCTTATAGAAAAATAATATGCCAGCAATTCTCCCGTCAGTTTAAGTACCGCTACGCTCAGCCAGACAGCAGCAAAAATCAAAGCCACAATTCCCAGCCATTTATCTGATTCGTACCTGACAGTTCTCTTTTGTTCCGGGATTTCTGTCAGATTTTTCATGTCTTTGCTCGCAGATGATACGTTTTCTGTTATCTTCTGACTTTCCTCTGGTCTGACTGCGTAATCCGTTATCTTCGGGCTTTGCGTATTCTGTTGACTGCTTCTAAGTACTTTGAAATCCACCAGTGCCAGATTCGCCGGAAGGCGCACCGGAACACAAAGGCTTATCGTAATCAACAGCCAGATAAGGTACTTCCATCTCGCTGATACACGTCCTTTAAACAGAGTCGCAAGCACTTTTACCAGTAAAATTACTACTGCTGCAATAACATTCAGTTTCAGAATGTGTAGAATGAAAACCTCCATAATTCGCTATTCCTCCCTGTCCTCCAGGTTCTTAAGAAATTCACTGAGATCCTGGACTTCTTCCGAGCTGATCTTCTTTCCATGATAAAGTGAAGTTACAAACTTTTTTAGTGAATTCCCATAAAGTTTCTCAAGAACACTCTGGCTTTCATGTGCCTGATAATCTGACTGCGAAACCAGGGGTGTATACAGATTCATTTTTCCCTGTTTCGTCACTTCCACGAAATTTTTGTTCTCCAATCTGGTCAGCAATGACAAAATTGTTGTTGATGCAAGTTTTTTCTTCATAGTGATCACTTTCTCAATCTCCGGTCTGGTCATCGGCGGAGTATTATTCCAAAGAACGAGCATAATATCCAGCTCTGATTCCGGAAGTCTCTGGTAAGTTTTTTTCACTTTTTCATACCTCCTGTTACATATTTTCTACAAATGTAGGAATAACTCTATTTTACCACGGTTCACGGAAATGGCAAGGGCTTTTGCACAATTTGCAAATGCCCTTGCCATTCCTGCAGCTACTGACCACTATCAGTCTATTTCTGTATAACTGCTGCCATTTTCATCACTCCATGTCCCGTCTCCATTGTCCGTAAATCCTGTACCATTTTCGTCCTGGAAATAATAATCACCATTTGTAGTTTCCGTAACCGTCACAGTATTACCGTTTGCATCCTGAAGGTCATGCTGTTCCAACGTATGTCCCAGATGATGAGTATCATCATTCAGAGCTGAGTAGGTATTTCCATTTTCGTCGGTATAAGTCTCATCCCCATTATCGGTATAGTTCATTCCATCATCTCCACGATATTCACAAGAATAATCTTTGTGAAGAATGTAATTAATCTCAATGGTATTTCCATCACTGTCAACTAATGTCATTGGTGAGGTAGAAAGGATATCGGAATCATCATTGCTGTCCGAGGATTTTGCAGAAGCATTTTCTTCTGTATCGGAGGAATCTGAATCTCCTCCTGACTTCTGACTGGCAGTATCTGTAGTTGCCTTATCAGAATCATCAGAAGAATCATCGGTCTGGTTTTCATTCTCCTGTCTGGTAAGTGAAGGATTTCCAGGATACGAAATATATTCTACAAATTTTCTGACGTCACTGATGTCATCTGCATCTTTTGCATATCCCACTGCCATATACAGGCTGTTTCCCTCTGAATAAATTGTCTGATAGCAGGCATCGTATGTGTCATTGCATTTGGCAATCCCTGTTTTGACATCCTCCAGTGAATATTTATAGATATTTACATAATCATTTCCGTTCGTATAGCTTGCATAGGTACCTTCCGTATCTGCTTTTTCCCATTCAGATCCAGCCGGCGGCTGTGTATAGAAATCGTTATTTCCTGCTGCCATAACCGTTGCAGCTGAAAAAATCCCAAGTGTTGCTACCGTCATAAGTGTCATAAATTTTGTCTTCATCGTGGATTCTCCTAGAATTTTATTTTCTACATCTGTAGAAGTTAATTGTATTCTACAACTGTAGAATACAATTGTCAATTCTTTTTTTATATTTTTTTACCATCTCAGTTTAATTTCTATTTTTCCTTCCACTGGGCTATATAAATCCAGAGGATATTGTGGCCATAAATGATGTTCTTGTCATCAGAAAAATCGGCATTGTTATCGGAATCCAGGAAAATCGCCCCTGCCACATGTTCTGTCTTCTTAAAAGTATGTGTCAGGTAATAGGAGTCATCGTTTCCCTGGACTACCGGGTAATCAATGCTGGTATCTGGGATCCGGATCCATGCAATGATATCCGGATTGATCTTTTTTAATGCCTTAAAATCAACCACGGTCTGTTTTCCATCGTTTCCATCTGTTCCTTTGGTATGATCATCCTCATCCGTTTCCTTGACGTATGTACGCAGGTCCTCATATTCCTGCACACCTTCATGTAAAGTAAATACCAAAACCGGTACATACGCAAAAGCTGAGTGCCATCAGGCAGACTGCCACGATCATGATTTCTTTAATGTGTCTCATACAAACCTCCGATTATTCTTCCTGGAAAAAGGGCTGCCGGTAAATCGAGCAGCCCTGAACCGTATTCATTAATTTTCTTTTTTTATGCAATAAAAAAAGACACAAAAAGAATCTTCTGGTTTTAACTATATATTGTGTTATTGCGTGAGTTATCTTTATTATTTTGCTACATGTTGTGACAGGCGGCATGATACCGCCTGTCTATTTCATCCGTCTGCATAAGTGCATGTATCTGAGGGGAATAGGTAATCTGTACATGCACTATGAAAACGTCTTACTCAGCGTTTGGATCTGCCGGGGAAATGTTTTTGGCAAGGCTGCGCCCGTTGGCATCCGTCCCTGCTTCAAAAAGGACTGGCTGGCCACCGCTTAATTTCCGGTATCCATCCATCTGGATCTCCGAAAAATGGGCGAAATAATCAATCCCGTCTTCACCGGTGATAAAACCGTATCCTTTCTGTGCGCTGAACCATTTCACGGTTTCCTGTAATGTTTCTGACATATTCTTCTCTCCTTTGCTGTATTTCCCACAATAGTCTTTTGCGGAAACAGGGCAGCATGGAATCGAACCATGCCTGGTGCTCCCCTCCCTGCTATAAAAGGGATCCCTTCCTCTTATATTTCTTCGTTTCCCAAAAAAGTCCCGTTATTGAGTGCTGCATCCACCCGGCGGATTCCTACCAGCTTCTTTTCATTTATGCCAAAATAAAACCGGTAGCGTTTTCCCTCCAAAACTTTTACGTTTTTATCCAGCAAAAGTTCACTCTGCCGGCCGGCCGGATCACTTACCCGGATCCTCCGCAATCTTGCCAAGGGATTTTTCCCGTCTATCCCGGTTACCAGCCCTTCCACGATTTCATAGGTCTTTTTATCCGCGGTGCGGAAAATAAGATATGTTCTTATAAACCCGATAATCCCAAGCTGGAAAGACCAGAAAACAAAAGTTTTGTCTTTATCCATGTTCCCATAAATGCTCCAAAAAGCAGGATAAAAAGAGACAGGATACCATATCTCTGGATCCTGTCTTTAAAAAAATCCGGTATATTCTGATAATGTGTTCCAAAATCTTCCAAGCATCTATACAGCCTGTGCCAATACGGATGTTCCGTTTGCTTCAAGGCAGTCCTCCCTTCTTATGTTATCGATCACAAGCTGTTTCTTATAGTAAAGCTGTGCTACGCGGCTTATAAATTCCCGTTGTATCTGTTTCTGGAGGGAATCTGCTAAATGGGGTTCCCTGCTTTTTGCCTCTTCTTTTAAACATTTCAGGTGACAGGAAACATCCCCTTCTCTTTGAAGATAGGAAAGTAGCTGGTATTCCTCTTCTGTAAGCAGCGGCTTTTTAAAGGCCCTCAGTGAAAACTTCAGTCCTTTTCCCATCAATCCGTTCTTCAATATATTTTACCGTCATATCTTCGTCTGCAGTGATATCTGTATGAAGCACGTCAAATTCTATATCATGATTGTTTACCAGTTTCGTAAATATCACAGCCAGTGCATCTTCATCCGTCGGCCCTTCTACAAGAAACAGAATAACTTTTTTAGTCATTAGCACGTATCCTTCCTGCCCGCCTCATAGCAAGCTTCATCTCATATATATTTGTTTCATTGTAGAGTTTTTCTTTTTGCCCGCCAAGCTTGATCGTCCGCAAATAGGATAACCGGGTATTTTGCGTATTTTTGATATTATATAGCAATTCTCAGAATTCACAGTCGTATAAAGCAGAGAATCGTTTTCAAGGATTTCCAATGGGCGTAAGTTATGTGATGTAAAGATCAATTGTCCTTTAGCTTTATCCTGCATAACTTCCAGGCATTCTCCCAATAAATACTCATAAATACCAGAATCCAGCTCGTCTACCACAAGGCAATAAGACTCCCTATTATAGCAGGCAACTAAATTGCTGCAAATAGAGATCAGCGTCTTTATTCCTGCGGATTCATATAAAAGCGGAATCCGATTCTCTCCACGCATGGCAATGATTTCAAACTGCACTCCGTCTTTTCCATCCTTCAATAGCTTATCAAACGCATTATAAATTTCTATATTGATCTCAGGTATTAATGATTTCATTACAATATTAATCTGCTTGATTGTATTTGCTACATAAGGAAAAGCTTCTTTTGGCACCACATTTATATCTGTGAAACGTAAGAAGATGCCTTCACCTTTTTTGGGTATCGTGTCCGGCCAGTCAATATTAACTGGCATACTTTCCAGATTTAAGGATAAGTAACCGTATTGTGCGTTTTCAACAACAGCAAGATCATAAATTCCATATTTCCGAAAACACTGACTCAGTAGAGCAAGCAATGCAGCTTCACCTTCGGCTTTTTCAAAGACTTCCTGCGCTTTTCTTGAAAATAAAAAGGAACTTACCTCTGGAACGCCCTTTTCTTCATTATAGTTCTGTGTTGCGCTGACCAGACCAATGCGACTTTGCTTGCCTATGCCAACAGAAAAATTGAAGAACCGGACACCCGACGCCAGACCATTTCGAAGACGATCGCCGAATTGCTATATATTATGTTAAATTCCTGAAAGTATTTTCTTTGCGTTCTCCAGATTATTTTTTCCATTTATTTTTAGATATACTTTACTGATCTCAGAAGGCTCTCCTATTTCTCTGCAGAGATCCTGTGCCTGGGAAATGGGTATGTAGATTTCGTTGCCTTCTATTACTACAGCGGCTTTACAGGGCATATATGAGGTCTGCGGTTCTCTTGCGGAATTGCCGGATAAAGTGGTAAGATCATCCATGGCTTTGGAAGTATCCTTCTCTTTTTCATCCAGGGAATAAAAAATATTCAGGTTTTCACCCATCTCTAAAAATTTTTCCTGTTGTTTTTTTGAAATGGCATGATTATTATAGTCTTTCATATCCCGTAGGGAACCATTTCCCAGCAATAACAACGGCATCTTCCCCAGTTCATTCTGAGTTGGATTTTTTCCAAACGCATTCATATCAATTCCTGAAAAAGTCGTTGTTTCCGTATAATCTTCAATTTTGATGACAACCGGGACTTCTATGACTGGCCAGATTTCTTTTATACCTTTTATCTTCTTCGCTTTCTGCAAAAAATCTTCATCATAAGCCAGATCTCCAAGTGGGAGCAGCACAGTAAATTGCCGTTTTTCTTCTTTCATGCCTGCCAGCAGCATTCCTAATAATGTAAGTATCAATGCCAGCAGAAGTATGACAAATAAGGTAAAGCTGTCTATTTTTTTTCTTTTCAATGAGAAGCCGCCTTTCTCACTTCTTCGAGAAGGATATTTTTCTTATGAAGCTTTCTGACCAGAATCAGGATTATGGAAATAAGCAGTACTGCAACAACTGCAACTATGGAATACCACCAGTTATTGGTTTTCTCCTGGTCATCTTCAACCTTTAAAGACTTTATCTGGGTTTCTTTGATTTCAGAATCGAATTTTATTTCGTCCTCATACGATTTGCCATCGGCATCCTCATACGTAAGGATTAATTGACCTGCACATTTTCCTGTTTTTCCTTTTACATATATGCGAAGACTTCCCTGGGATAAATCTCCGGCCTCTATGGTCCCTAAGAATGCAGTATCGTTTGAGCTTAATTCATCAGCTTTTAAGCTGACACTTGCATTATATATTTTGTCTCTTCCTAGATTCATTGCTTTTACTGGTATTTCTACTGTATCCATAGTGTATAAAACAGATGGAATATCTGAAGCTTCCAACTTAACACGAACAGGTTGGATAATCTGAAAAGACAGTGCTTCTGTACCGGTAGTTGCCGTTGCTTTTGAATCTTCATAATCCAGAGAAAAAGTAATGACAGCCTGGCCGGGATCACAGTTTTCTGTTATAGTAATCATCTGTTCCAAAGTAATTGCTTCACCCGGAGCCAGGGCTTGTACATAAAAAGAGTTTTTCTCAAATTCGATTCCTTTGTTCTCTGTAGAAAGGGAAATTTTTAAACCAAATACATTTTGACTGCAGCTTTTATTTCGAAATGTCAGCGACATTTCTGTTGTAGAACCAGCCTCCAATCGTCCACCTGAAAGATTGCTGTCTTCTAATAATACCTGCGGTTTATGTAATATTTTTTCACTTGATGAGTCTGATGTTGAATTACCTCCTCCCTCACCGCCCGAGTACCCTCCGCTGTCTATAACCGGATCTGTTATCTGAGGGACGTTATCGTCCTCCGGATTATCACTGTCTATTACAACATGAAAAGGATTCGATTTAGAACCATCACCAAAGTCATCTCCTGATGTAAAAATATCCGGATCCGGATTTTCTTTATCGGTATCAGCTTTATCAGGAGTCTTTTCATCCTCTGCCGGAGGTTCGGTACTCGGAGGTTCGGTACTCGTAGAATCATCCTCTTTTTCATCAAGGGTTAACGAGTTGTCATTCTCATAAGATACGGACGGATCTGAGTCCGTAAATCCTTCTTCAGCAGATGTAATCTCCGTGTTTTGAGGCTCTGTGGCAAAAACGGTAGCTGGAAGAAATATTATTGTCGTACACAATACTAATGCCGTTTTTACAAATAAATTTCTCATTATCAGGCAGTCCTTTCTCTTAAGATTCCTCCATCCATTTCATATACGTGGTCACATAAGATTCTGATGTCCTCTTCATTATGGCTTGCCAGCAAAATGGTTTTTCCTGCTGCTTTTAAATCCAGCAGCAGTTCTCTTATTTCTTCCACGCCATGTTTATCCAGTCCATTAAACGGCTCATCCAGGATCAAAAACAGAGGATCTTCCATAATGGCCTGTGCAATACCAAGGCGTTGACGCATTCCAAGGGAATATTTTCCGACTGGTTTCTTCATGTCCGGATCCAATCCTACCCTTTTTAAGACTATGCGGATATCGGCCTTCGAAATCCGGCCATTCATGTCTGCCAGGATCTCCAGGTTTTTAAAGCCCGTATATTGTGTAAGAAAACCGGGAGTCTCGATAATAACTCCAAGACTTTCAGGAAAATCCACATCATGACCTATTTTTTTCCCGAATACAAAAATAGTGCCCGTAGTTACAGGAAGAAACCCACAGATGCATTTCATAAGAACGGTCTTCCCTGAACCGTTATTTCCAACAATCCCATAGACGTTCCCTGTTTTCAAGGAAAGATTTACTTCCTGTAACACGATGTCTTCACCGAAACGTTTGGTCACGTGTTCTATTTTTACGCAGGTGTTCTGCATCGTTCCACTTGCTCTTTCCAGATTACAGGCCAGACTAAATGTCTTTTCAGATTTCTTCCAATCTTCCATATAAAACACCTCCCAGAATTCCCAGCATTACTAATAAAAACAACAGTAGAAATAGCCAAACTCCTATTTTGTCCGGTCCCCAATTTTCATCAGCCAGTATCCATTCTACTGGATAAAACCATATCTGATTCTTAAAATAGCGGTCATGAAGGATAATTCCGAAATAAAAGCTTACAAAAGGGATCCCATATGCCATGTAAGCAGAATCCCATAAAATCCCGCAGCTTCCACCGAAAGTACTTATGATACTTCCGATAAGCCCTGTCCGAAATGCCTTCATGAGTAAGTCCAGAAGTGCTTCTTTCTGAATAGCACCCTTTATCTCCAGCGGATAGAACACAATAAAATTGATAAAAAGTACCGTTAGTATAGATAACGTCCAGACCATAAAACCAGATACCATAATGGAAAAGACTTTACCTTCGATATACTGTCTGCGAGTCGTTCTGGGAAGTATCTCCTTTAAAAATCCACTTTTATATTCTTGCAGAATGGAATCACTCCATGGCAATACGGCTGCTACCGGAATGGCAAAAGATACTGCCTGACTTTTTAAGGAACCTTCCAGTATACTGATAAAAGTACCACATGTCAGTGCTTTTTTTAAGCTGGGATAAGTCTGTCCAATGGCGATGGAAATGCAGGCTATCAGCCATGCTGCCAGAAAATTCTTATTAAAAAACATACGTTTTGTTTCACCCCACATAGGTTTTCCCCCTTCCGATCATGTCTTTTCTCCAAGAAATTCAAAGGTATATTTTTTCATCCGGTTAATTGCAAAAACTGCAAGAAGAACTAAAATACCCAGAAAAAACATATAGGAATGCGAGATTTTCGGGAGCAATGGATCATAACCCAAGTTATGTTTTCCGTATACTGCCTGGTTCAGAGGACTGATCCAGCAGATTAATACATTTACCTGATACATTTCGTATTTTTCTTTATGTAAAATTGCAGCCAGTACTTTCGGATCCAATAAAAAACCAAAGACACTGTAAAGAAGACCAAAAATCATCCCCTTAGTCTTCCCTTTATAGAGATTTCCTACAAGGATTACAAAGCTTAAGGTCAGCGAATAACAAAACAGAAGGAAGAAAACCTGCAGCATACAGCCATAGGGTGAGATACTTTCCATGACCCTTACTGTAGAAGGGACCTGCAGGTTTTTTCCTAATTCTGAATAACCAAGCATGGCCGCAGTTTCGCTCCACAGGTTACCTGGATAACTCTTTTTCATACACAGCACGGCCGTAAACAGCAGCATCAAAACCGTATATAAAACAGTTACAAGAATAACATAAATGAATTGACCTAAAAGCCATTTCCTCTTGGTTGTCCGGGTCAGCTGGTATGGAGTAATAGGTGTCATCTTCGGCAGGTCAGAAAACATAAGAAGCAAGAGCAGCGAACTGGACAGTACTGCTATCCCATCCCCAAATGTCCAGATAAATGGTTCAATGGCCTGTACCGGTGTATCGTAGGTCTCCATTACAACCATGATTCTGCCTGTAAGCAGGAAACTAAGTACAAATTCTAACAGAAATATAAAAATAACTTTGGGATTGCGTAAAAATCCGAAGAAATTGTACCTTACAATTCCAAATACCTGTCTCATGTCAGTAACCCAGATTCCGGTCTATGATACTGCCATCCACGGCATTAATGGTAAGGAAACTTTCATTCGGATCTTTACTGGTATTTGATTCTGTTTCTCCGTTATATTCACTTTCTGAAGCCATGCTGCCGAAAAAATCCCAAACGGGGATCAAAATACCTGTGTGTGCGTCAGTAGACGGCTCATATATTCTGGCATAGCCAAGAACAATCCGATCAATATTATAGACCCTGGAATTTTCATATTGCATATTATCAGCGTTTGTTACCACCATCATTTTTTCATAAATTTTCATAACCTCGCTGAACGAAAGAAGATTTAAATTCTCTGTCTTTATTTTACCAATTGTGTAGGGATTTGAATAAGTCATGCTTTCTATGCCATCTTTATCGACATAGAAACAGAGACTTTCATAAGACCATGTTTCCATTGTGCTGTCCATATCTTCCAATGCCCCACCGTTTGCAATTGTCTGAGTGACCGGCACACCATTTATGGTACGTGCATAATCAATTCTATATCCATTTCCAAAATCACCTGAACTATTATCGTCTTCAAAACTTTTGCACACCGCGTAATTCCAGTTAGAAAACTGTAAATCTGTGATGCCCATTTTTTCAACTTTTTCCTTTACAAGTTTTTTTGCTTCATCCAGGGACAGCCCGATAGATTCTTCTGTGGGTTTTTCTTCCTCTTCAGAATATCCGTAATCACACCACATTGCATCCTCCGGTATTTTTTCCCCGTCCTTGTTTGCTGCTTTCTTGATCTTGACTGACAAGGTATCGGAGCCATCGAAAGATATTATATAGTTGTATTGTGAATCGTCTGGCATTTGTGCAACACAATTGAAATAATTTCCGGCAACAGGTTTTGCTTCTGTCAGGGTTTTCTTTTCAGGAGCAGTTTCGTATTCCTGTTCCCATGTCTCAATATCTTCATAGATATCATAGACATAATTTCCATCATCGTCTGTTCCATAGTTATACGGATCCAGGTTTCCGTTTGCAACGTCTTCTTTTAGTTCATCCAGAGTTTTTTTAATTTCATCCTTTGTCTTCACATAATAACTATCCATGGTATAAAGTTTTGCCTCTGAGAAGAATGCGTTTGTAATACGGTCGAGAAGCTCCTGGGGAACTTCTGCCGCGGTGACAGAAATAGCAGATATCTTTTCCACTTCCGGAATTTCTACGCTTGCATCTGTATTTACCACGAGCTTGGCACTGTCATCTTCCACATGGCTTTTATAATTTTGAGGAGCATCAATGAGATTCCTGATGGTTGTCTTTGACTCTGAACCGTCATCGTTCTTACTTTCAGATGCTTCTCCTTTAGAACCGCTAACATCATCCGCTTCCGTATAAGCATCTACAGCCTTGCTCCCCTTCGGCTTTACCAAAGAAGAATCCGGGGTCTGTGCGCATCCTGTAAACATTCCAATACAAAGCACTATTCCTGCAAACTTTCTTATGTTTTTTCTCATTTCTGGTAATATCTCCTTTCTAAGGTTGTTATAAGTATATCATCGAGCATTACACCAAATCTTTCGCGATTTGTAACTGATATGTAAACGTTAGTGTGATTACCAGAAAACAGAGACGGTAGTTCCTTTTCCCGGATTGCTTTCAATCTTCAGATGGAAATCGTGCAGTTCTATAATTTTCTGACATAAAGAAAGACCGAGTCCTACACTTCCTTTTGCCCTGGAACGAGATTTGTCTACCATATAAAATGGTTCCGTCACCATTTCCAGATCCTCTTTCGGTATTCCCTTTCCAAAATCCTGAACCATCAGATGGTCTGGGGTTGCCTCAAGCACAATTTTAGATTCTTTCCTGGAAGCTTTGACTGCATTATCAATTAGATTTGTCACTACACTTATCATTAAGTCCTGATCAAACTTCTTTACCAATTCTTTTGGTTCACAAAATACATCAAGAGAGATGTTTTTTTCCTGAAGCCTGCAATCAATGAGTTCTTTTACTTCTTTCAGGAAATTATCCACCTGTATTTCAGCTGGATTGAATGAGTCTTCCGAAGCTTCGTAGAGTCCGGTTAATTCCAGCATTTTCATAGAAAGTCTTGAAAGCCTGCGACATTCATTTTCAATATAAATAAGAGCCTTCTCCTGCCTTTCCGGAGTTAGGCGCACAGTAAGCAATGTATCTGCATAGCCTATGATTGCAGTCATTGGGGTCTTCAGCTCATGAGCCAGACTTCCAATAAGCTGTTTTTGTGTCCGGTTTATGTTAGAAAGACTTTCAATTTGTTCTTTTATTTTACCTGTCATAAAATTAAAGGTTGCACCTACCTGCGCAAGTTCTGTATTGCCCTCTGACGGTACTTTAAAATCATAAATACCTTCAGAAACAAGAAGCGTAGCTTCTCTTAGGCTTGTAAGCGGTGCTGTGATTTTTCGAAGGCTCAAATAAAGGATAATTCCCATTACCACGATCAAAGATAAAGTAAATCCACCCGTCTGAAAAAACAGCAGATGACTTTTTTCTATTACATCTGTTATATCTTTATAAGTAACAATCTGATATCCCATATTTACATTGCCATAGTAAAATAACAAAAGTGTCCTTCCATTTATCTGACTGATCATAGGGTCATGACCATCACTGTTGCTGCCATGATCCACCATGTTTGCCTTACTTGCACATAATTCTCTTAACTTTTTTACATCGAATTCATAAACAGTTCCATTATAGGTCATTTTTCCATCAAGATATAAAACCGCGCTGTCATGAAAAACCTGCCGAAAAGCATAAGTAACTATTTGGGGGCGCATTTCGTTGTCGGCATTCTGTTTCTGATTGTCAGAAAGGCTTGTTTTATTTTCAAACTGTAAGATATTTGTTCTGAATATACTGCTTTCATAACTGTTGATATTCTGTATACTCTGATTTTTCCAACAATAAGTGGTATAGAGAAAGATCCCTGACGATACCAACAAAATGATACATGTAGTCTGAGAAAAGATTTTTATTAAGAGTTTCATAAATCCACCTCAAGCCTGTAACCGATTCTGGGAATTGTTTTAATCTTATCCTGCCAGCCAAGCTTTTTCCTGATACGACCCACATGTGCATCCACAGTTCTTGTTTCTCCGCAGAACTCTTCATTCCACAGTTCCTGCAGAATCTGATTCCTGGTCAGTGCTTTATTCGGATTTTTGGCGAACACCATGAGGCAGTTATATTCCATTGGCTTTAAATAGATTTCCATGCCCATTTTTGTAACAGTGCGACTTGCAGTATCAATGATGACATCACCAATTTGAATCTGTTCTTGTACAGTGCCATTACGTTCCAGTACTTTTTCAAGACGGACCATCACTTCCAGCATTTCAAATGGTTTTACAATATAATCTTCCGCACCGTCTTTTAATCCCTTTATCTTGCTCGCGATATCTCCCTTTGCGGTAAGAAATATTACGGGGATTTCATACTGCTTCAGTTTCGGTAACAGGCTATAGCCGTCTCTTCCGGGAAGCATGATATCTACAAGTGCACACTGAAACGCATGATCTTGAATAATTGCTTCATATGCCTCATTTCCATCCAGATATCCTACTGTTTCATACCCTGCAATCTCCAAATTCATACATAGCAGGTCATTGATTGACATTTCGTCTTCTATCACAAGAATTCTTGCCTTCATAATTATTACCTCACATGTTTTTATAACTATCTTTTCACAGGTTAATTATACATTAAATTCTATAATGCAGTTGTAACTGATTTGTAACAGCAAAAAAGGAAACCAAAACCATTCTGTGAGAATAGTTTTGATTTCCTGTATAAACCGATATGCTGATTTTATACACATGCTCCCATTTGGAGCAGTCCGTATTTTCGGGCAGATCATAGTATCCGCCTGTAGAATTTGCTGTAATGTACATGTCACTCCATATCATAGGCTTTAATTCTAATTTTCTGCAAATATCTACGACCCTGTTACAATGTTCCCTGATTATCAGTGACCCTTTTTTATATCCATTTTCTTTTAGATAATTTCCAAGTCCCAGCATGACAGCCTCATCCATTCCAAGATGTACCCTGTTGGTAGAAAAATTCTCTTTTACTGAGCTGAGCAGCTTTTCAATAAACTGATAAGTTTCCTTTTTTTCAGGCTGGAGAATATCCGCAGAATCACGAATCTTATCCATTCCCGGCCACTTCAGCGCATTGTAAAGATGAGCCAGTGTCTGAATACACGGAACAAGCTCTACCCCAAACATTGAAGCGTAAGCATCCAGCTCTTTTATTTCGTCTTTGGTGTATTTTCCGCGATAGGCTCCAAAATAAGGCTGCCCCTCTACTTCATAGGTATCTTCTGTATAAAGCATAAGTACATTCATTCCAAGTTTTGCCAGTGTCCTGATCAGGAATTTCACCTTTTCAACTGTAAATACAGCATTTCTGGAACAATCCAGCATAAGACCGTTTCTTTCAAAACAGACATGCTCTTGATATTGAAATTCATCCTCTTCCATATGATGTATGGCATAATTAAGTGCGCGGTAATAATGAGATATTTCCCGACAGATGATATGAATCTCTTTCTTTAGGAATCCTGCTCTTCTTAACAAATCAATCTTTTTGGCAGAGCATCCCCTGTCAATGTTCTATTTTATCCGTTTGTAAATAATCGGCTCATCATAACCAAAAGTTCTTTTCCCATTTACTTCCATGGACTCTGATACTTCCAATTGATTTTCAGTGAACTTTTCATGCAGAGAAAATTTCAATACGGGAGAAAACATACTTACACTTCCGCCTTCCCATGTATCACCTGATTTTCTGAAAAATGCAGGAGTAAATTTTGCAGAACACTTTAGCTGATCATAGTCGGCACCTTTGAACATTTTGTAAGTAAAATTCTTTTTATCATATCCTTCCGGTATCTCATAAGAAATAAGTTTTATTGAATTGCTTTCTTCCATGAAAAGAAACAAATGTGAAGAAGAGCGGGTAGTTCCCTGTACAGAATAATAGCTCTCTTCAATCATAAATATGCCTTCGAAACCATTTGGGAGATTTGCAATTTTGGAATTACATATTGTATTGATATGCTTTGCATATGGATACTGTGGATTTGTCTTACTTATTTTCTCAAATTGATCCTTATTATCAAATTTTCCATTCAACAGTGTAACAAAATTTATCAAGTTAGCCATGATCTTATGCCTCCATAATCTTTATCATATAGTTTTCATCCACTATACACCTTCCATATAAAAGAGTCCATGTACAAAATAAGGGAATATATAAACAAAATGCATCAGTTAACAAACATCGGCAGAGGGGCATATCATTGTCCAATTGATATGCCCCCTCTTTGTCTGGATTACTGTTCCATTTTATAAATTTACGCATAATATTTCGTACCACACCCTGTTTCTATGGCTGAAATAAGAACGTTACTGTTAATTGTGTTTGTATCTACTTAAGGCACGAATCAGTTTTTCTGACTCCAGTGGTTTGGTAAGATAATCGTCCATTCCAGACTTCAGTGCTTTAGTCTTATCTTCTGTAAAAGCATTGGCGGTCATAGCTATAATCACAACAGCAGATGCATCACTTCTGTTCATTGTACGTATTTCGCTGGTAGCTTCCAGGCCATCCATAACTGGCATCATAATATCCATCAGAATTACATTGATCTCACCAACACCTGATTTTGCAAATGCTTCAACAGCTTCCTTGCCGTTTGAAGCCTTTATAATTTCTGCTCCTGCATTTGTCAAAAGAAATTCCGCAATTTCCATATTCAATTCATTATCTTCGGCCAAAAGGATTTTCATGCCTTCAATTGATACATCATCTTCCTGGCTTTCTGCCTGCTTCATATCAGCAGAAATAAGGAATGGAAGCTGTACCATGAATGTAGTTCCTACATTTTTCTCGCTTTCAAATTTAATCGTACCGCCCATTTTCTCTATTAGTTTTTTTGTAATTGGCATACCAAGACCTGTTCCTCCATAAACAGATCTTGCACCGCCTGTTTCCTGAGTAAATGGCTCAAAAATATGGTTCTGAAATTCTTTACTCATTCCAACTCCGGTATCCTTGCAGTGAAACTCAAACAGTATATGCCTGTCATCCACCTGTGTTTCATAATAGCTGAGCAGTATCTCTCCTTTTTCTTTATTATACTTGACAGCATTACTTATGATGTTCATAAGGATTCTTTTTAAACTTTAATCACAGCACTTTTGCATGCTCTGTCAATGTGTTTATTTCCATAAATAAATTTTTCTTTGTACCCATTATATGGTTCCAGTATTGATACGTCAATCCCATTAATGTGCCTTCTCTTCTTCACTCTTTGTGAAAGGAAGAGATTGCTAGCTTTTACCAATCGCTCTTCCACTTCCACATCAAGTCTGCTTTGTTCTGGATTACCGAAATGGTGATCATGCGTCAGGCTGATACTGTTGACAATGAAAAACAGGAGCCAGCTGCATTACAACTTAGCTCCTGTCCTGTACATCTTAAATATAGAATTAGTAAAAACAAATTATCGGGACATCATACTGAATAAGACTATAAAGCTGTCCGGCATTCTCTGGTGGAAGATTGATGCAGCCATGAGAACCACCTGTAAGATATCTGTCACCGCCAAAGTACGGCTGCCAGTCTGCATCATGAAAGCCAATTCCTCCATTGAATGGCATCCAGTACGTTACCGGCTGTTCATAAGAATATGTTCCATTTGCTGTCATTTCACCTCGCAGCACGGACGGACTGCTCTTTGAATTCAGTGTGAATATTCCAGGGGGTGTTTTTCTATCCGGATCGCTTGGCAGTCCGGATACGATTTCTGATTGGAAAATAATATTTCCATTCTGATAATACCACATATACTGCTCTGTAAGATCTACCTCTATATATGTATTTCCGAGATCATTGATCCCGTGTGCATTTGCCCTCATAGAATATACCGGTTCCCTGGTTGTCTGGGTTCCTGACTGAATTTCCTGCATGAGCTGTGCTACTTCCTTGTCCTGATCAATCTTCCATCCATAGGCTGAGCCATATACATACACTGTCCTTCCGCTTGTGGTCTGAAATTGTCTTTCAGTGCCAACTGTATCATGATCTGCTGCAAGCTGTGCCACATAATCCACTACATGCTGCCGGAAGGCTTCATCATTCTGGAGCAGCTGCCCTTTCTCGTCAAACTGCAGCCAGTTTTTGATGGTATTCCCATCGAGTGTTACCGTTTCGTCTCCAAATGTATATGTGATATTTGCTTTTGTCAGGTTCTTATATGTATTTACCATATTCTGAAGTTCTGAACTTTCTTTCGTCACATCTGCTTTCTTATAAGCCTTTGGATCACTTTCCAGATTTACCTCTGCCGCATCGTTATCGATTGCCCTGCATATCATCTGATAAGCTTCTTTGGTATTTAATTCGTTGCCTTCCGTTTCTGGCACAATAGTGAATTCTGAGTTAACAAAACTTACATACGCATTTTCCGGTGCTATCTGATTCTCTTTTTTCGCACAATTTAATGAATTTACCTGTTCTTCCAGTTTCTCCCGGCTGAAAGAAGTCTCTTCCTGAACCATATAGTTTTTTGTTTCAAAAAGACCGCCAATCCATTCCCATGATTTCTGAGTTTTCAGCAGCTGGAGAACCGCACCGCTGGATACGTATTTATAATCAATGTCTTTTCCTGTAATGGCCTGCGGGTCCTGCATTCTTGCCCTTACCTGAATAGTATAGTTATCCTTTTTCCCAGCAATCTCCTGCTCAACCTCATAAGCTGTCTTATTTGAACTGTCAATGCCATTGATGGTCGTCCCATAAAAGAAGTGATATGAGTAATAATAAGATATACCTGCATATATACAACAGCCTATAACAAAAATCATCAATATAATCAATATTACAATTTTCTTAATTTTATTTTTCTTCTTTTCTGAAAATATAATGGATCTGAATTCCGATTTATCCATCGGCACATAAACAACTGAACCTGGTCTTGCCGATTTTGCGGTTCTCATTGATTGCCCTATCACTTCTTTTGGTCTCATGTCTTATTTATCTTTCTTTGAATCAATTAGTTTTTTGCATTGTCACTATCAAAATGTAATGTCTTATGGTACTTTGCATTTTCCTCCAGAAGTTTTTTCCATTTCTGTCCGTCTTCTTTCGTAGGATTATCAAAATTCTGCTGCCCCTTCAATTCATCCATATACTGGATATAATCCAGGAAATAAATATCTACTGTCGAAATATCCCTGTCCTGAATTGCGAAGTTATTACAGTTTCCAGTAGACTCATTATATGGAAGTGTGTTTCCGTTGGCATCAAGGGCTACCATGAAGCAGTCACTGTTGGATCCTTCCTTATAAAGTTCATTTACCGTCAGTTCATACGGAGAACGAATTACGGATTTGAGTCCGATACCAGCATCGTTTGTATCATTCAGTTCCAATACTTCTGTCCGGGAATCATCTACTGTAACCGGGATATCGAAACTCCAGTCACCTTCATATTTGTAGTAGCCGGCATCCCTTCCATAGTTTTCATCATCCGCTTCTGACCACTCATAGTCTGCTTCCAGCCCTCTTACCTTCGTGATATCCAGATGCAGATTAAAAGTATCCGGAATCTCAATATCTTTAATATATTTCTGATATGCTCCACCACGCTCAGATACTTTATTGATAAACTCTTCCAGCAGCGCATAACCTTCATCCGTCTGATCATCTAAGTCCGCCTGAGTTATTCCCATCTCATCCATTACCTGCTGTGTCATTTCATTGTATTTCTCATTATATTCCGTATAGTCTTTTGCCGCCTGAGCAAGATCATAACGGAAAATGCATGCATAGGTGTTGTCATCCAGAAACTGTCCTTCCACCTGACCGTCGATCACCGGACTAGCTTCTGAATCAAAGTCCACACCGCCAGTCATATCCAGATCAATGACTGGTGTTCCACTTTCCGCCCTGGTTGACGTTTCTGGAAATGGCTTATCACTCTTAAACTGCATAGTTATATAGACCGCCTGGCTGTTGGCATATACCTCAGAACATGTAATTGTCAGCCCATCTGCTGTTTTAATGTAGGCATTCTCACTAGTGGCATTACCTGTCTTGTCCCCATCTGCTTCACTGCCATCTGCCGTTGTTCCATCAACGGATTCCAAGGTTGTTGCATAATCTGAAAAATCGCCAAAGAAACTTACATTATCCTGCAAGATTTCAAAAAGCCCTCCTACAACCGGGATATTCTTTGCCATTACTGGATTGGTTGCACAGAATATAAATCCGACTGCCAGTACCGCTGCCATACCTCCTGCTACCCTGCCTCCGATTTTCATCCAGTGGAATGGATCCCTTGGTGCTTTTTTCTGAGTAACCGTATTATTCTCAATCAAATGATATGCCTGATTGATATGTTCATGTACAATCGCCGGAATCTCTGTATCCTGTTGCATTTTTTTCTGGAAATCTTTCTCATTATTATTTAGAATCATCATTAGGCACGTTCCTCCTTAATTTTATACCCATATATCTCTGCGATTTTTTTTCTTCCACGATGAAGGCGGGATTTCACTGTGTTTTCTGGCAAATCCAGGATATTACTGATTTCCCGGATATTAAATTCCTCCATGTAGTAGAGAATAACAACCAAACGATATTTACTATCCAATGGTTCTAATGCCTGTAAGCATTCTATTGTCTCATATTCTTCATGAAAAGGTGTTTCTGGAATTCGATCCATAAAAGTAACCAGTTTATTCTTTTGCATGACATCTTTACATTTATTGATCAGGATGCGTATCAGCCATGTTTTAAAGTATCTGTTCTTTCTTAGACTTCTTAGATTTTCATAGCAGGAAAGGATCGTATCTTGTATTGCATCTGCAACATCTTCATCATTTTTCAGATATGCTGCCGCAATCTTATACATACTCTGTACATTCTCATCCATAAGTCGGCAGAAAGCATCCTTGTCGCCTTTCTTCGCTTTTCGTATCAAAACTTCATTCATTATAGTTCCAATTCTCCTATCTCAGACCAGTCATTCAGAGTATACTATAGAAGCTTCATTTATGTGCTTCTACTTATTAGACGTGCGAATCCCTAAAAAGGTTGCAAATATTTTTAAAAAAATTATCTCAGATAAAAACACCCCCGAAATCGTTCAAATTTTATGATCATCAGGTCCTATTAGGGTATAAAAACAGCCGTACCATGTGCGTTTTACATGATACGGCTGTCAATAATTCTCATACCCTCAGGATAGATTAATTGAATCGCCAACTAAGACTCTCCATTTTTATTTATGTAATAAAGTTTGATCCAGCATGTTTTTAATTTCATCCGGAAGACTGTCTATCATTGCATTTTCATCCATAAACAGTAAAGTTGTATATTTTTTCGCATCATTCGGTGCTGAGAAAATATGAGTTACTGTATATGCTGTTGTACTTTTAGAAAAACAATCTTCATCTCGCAGTGATTCTACTACAAAGCAATCGCCTTTTTGCTGTCCCTGATCATCATACTCTTTATTTAAGCATAGAGTAAAATTAAGATCTGTTGTGCCAAACTTATAAGTTCTCGTATCTGTAACAATCTCTTCCAACATAAAGCCTTCTGAGCCAGCCAGCATTGCAATCTGTCCGATATGCTTAATTTTACGCTTACACAATGAAAAAGGGTGCTGCGGTGTAAAAAATATCTGCCTTCAAATACATATAGAAATCTTTTACCTACTAAATGCTTCCTATACAGATCGGCAGCTATTTTAATCTCCTGTACGATTTTCTCTCTATCCTGTTGTTTTCCCATCTATCTTTTCCCAATCATCACTATAATATAAAAACAGCACCGGACAACTTTTTGTTATCCAGTGCCCATAATCTTAAAAAGCGGTTTTATGCTGGCTGTCAGCCGCGACATCCTTCCGAACGTCTAAAATGTCGCCGGTATCATTAAGTCCCCGGCGCGGACTCACCGTATCTCCCTGGTGTGGGCGTAATACCCTTCCGAGTATCAAATAGTCCCAGTAATTACCCTGCCCGGGCACAGTACAGCTTTTACGTGCCGCTACACGAAACCTTTTGGTTTAACTATATTATATGCGATACCCTAAGAAATATCAATAGTTTCTGGCAAAATCGATTGGCTATATTTTATTGTACCCCATTACTTACCACTGTCTATGATTTCCAGGCCCTCGGGACAGATCAACCAAAAATCATATTCTCTGTCACATCAGGTCTTAAAAATATTGTTTTTGAAATTCCATTACATTCCAGCGTTACTTTCTGCTCACGGGAAGAGCAGAGGCGAACCCTGTGTATCCTGCCCTCTCTCCATTCAAAATCAACTGTGATGTCACCCTGTGCCTTCATTCCCCGGACTTTTCCGTCTTTCCACTCATCCGGAAGTGCCGGAAGCAACAGGAAATGCCCTTTCCTGCTCTGGATAAGCATCTCTGCAACTGCAGCTGCAAAGCCAAAATTCCCATCGATCTGGAACGGAGGGTGTGCACACAACATGTTGGGATAAATGCCGCCGACCTCTCACACCACCGGACATGCGGTTCCGCATCCGGCGGTTCAGTTAACTTGACATCTCGCTTTACAAAGATATTCCTCGGCTGAGAGTAAACCAAATTTCTTCAAACGTGCATTTGACATCGCATAACAAACAGTTTTTGTACGGCACACTCGGGCATATCCATGAAATCCCGCCGCACACCTTGCATTCTTTTTACTAATACCCAGTTTTACCAAATTTTTATATCTGGTTTTTGGATTTTTCCAGTGTTTCCATATGCACATCCTGAATCTATACCTGATTACTGTATCAAGTTTTCGGCTTACTGTAAGAATTGAGCCAATTTTAAAGTAATTAATCCATCCTCTTACTACCTCTGCTATCTTTTTCGCTTTGTATGAATTACTCACGCTCCACTTGCGGCTCGTAAGTTTCCTGACTTTCTTCATTACTTTATCCAATGACTTTTTCGGAACTTTCATCCTATATTTCTTTTCCTGAAATTGATAATAAAAAGCAAATCCCAGATATTTTGCTTTTGTCGTACTATCATTATACTTTTTTATTATAAAAAAATACATAAACAACATTCGCCAAAACATGCACAAAATGTTATACTTTTACATAATAGCCAACTATTTTTTACCAATATTTTGTAGAATCGTAAAATTGCACAATTCATATTGTTGTGTTTTGTGCAATATGGCAAAGAGGACATTACTTGTATACATTATCAGCATACTATCACAAATCCAGGGTTGATTTTATGGATAAAAAACATCCCCTGTTTATTGGAAGCTGCGGTACTTATCATCTATACACCGTAGAAAAGCTTCCTACCCACCGCCCGAAAGACCGGCTTGATTATCAGCTTCTTTACATCGCATCCGGACGGGCACATTTTATTTTGATGGAAAACCTACTGTTGTAGAAGCCGGCAATATGGTACTCTACCGTCCACGTGAGGAACAACGCTATTATTATGGAGCGGATCAGACCGAAGTTTACTGGGTTCACTTTACTGTAAATAATGTAAAGAACTTTCTAAGAAGATATGGGATTGCCGACGATACCCGCATTATTTATACCGGTATCTCCATTGAGTACAAAAATCTATTTATGTCTATGATCGAGGAACTGAATCTGCAGCGAATTGATTACGAGGAGATGCTGATAAATTATTTCATGATTCTCCTGATCAGCCTCCATAGAATAGCACTGCAAAAGCCACGTAAAAAGAACCTTCAGAACATGAACGATATGGAACAGGCTGCACAGTACTTTCGGATGCATTATAATAAACCTATAAGTATTGAGGACTATGCTGTTTCCCACAATATGAGTATCAGCTGGTTCATCCAGAACTTCCGTCAGTATGCCAATACTACACCTGCTCAATACGTGCAGTCTCTGAGGCTTACCAATGCAAAAATGCTTCTGGAAACGACCAATTATAATATCACAGAAATAGCCAACCTGGTCGGGTACGAAAATCCATTATATTTCAGCCGATTTTTCCGAAAACAGTGTGGCATGTCCCCTTCACAGTTCCGCAAGCAGCTGGTGCTGAATGCAAAAAACTGTCCAAAATAAAACCAACCAAAAACGCTGGGAGCAATTTGATATGTACCCTCTTTACTGGACAAACCAGTAAGGAGGGTATTTTTATGCGTTATAGTTACGAATTTAAATTATTATGTGTTGATTT
>FMEL01000016.1:86504-86808 GCA_900066355.1 uncultured Ruminococcus sp. | reverse complement strand
CCCTGTATAGGGCAGGTTACCCACGCGTTACTCACCCGTCCGCCACTAGAAACCAGCTAAATCTGCCGAAGCTTCAATAAAAGGCTTCCCGTTCGACTTGCATGTGTTAAGCACGCCGCCAGCGTTCATCCTGAGCCAGGATCAAACTCTCTGATAAAGTGTTTGATGTACTCAAGACAACCAACTAGCTTAGTTATCTCTCGTCATTACTGTTTTTAAAAGTTCATTCTATTGAATGATGATTCGTTAAAGAATTTTCGAGAATCGTATGTGTTTCACTGTTTAGTTATCAAGGTTCTTAACT
>FMEL01000016.1:0-86497 GCA_900066355.1 uncultured Ruminococcus sp. | reverse complement strand
TTTTAAGGTTTTGTTCTTTAAAAAGAAACAATGAAGTTCGATTCACTAGATTCAAACTTCGCTTGCGCTCGTTTTCATCAAGTTCCTTCGAACCGCATTCTCACTAAACTCACACTTCGTTTTCACTTGTGTTCGTTAAGTGTTCATTGTAAATTTTCGAGAATCGTATGTGTTTCACTGTTTAGTTATCAAGGTTCTTAACTTGTCGTCTCTCAGACAACTCGTTTACTTTATCACATTCATCTGAGCTTGTCAAGCACTTTTTTAAGTTTTTTCGAAGCTTTTTTGATGTCTGTGCGTCGCTCTCAGGCGACTTGTTTACTCTATCACATCTTCATTTCTTTGTCAACAACTTTTTTCGCTTTTTTCAAAACTTTTCAAATTGTTTGTTCAGAAGAAACAATTCTTCGTGACAGCTCAGTTAGAATAACACTTTCCAACCGGGCTGTCAACACCTTTTTGAATATTTTTACAATTTTTTTCAATTTTTTAATTGTTCTTCATAATGAATCGAATTGCATCCTGAATCCAGGATACGTAGATCAGATTCACACCTGCTGCCTTTCCCACGGATGATTTGCAGACTTCCGGCAAGATTACGGTATCAAAGCCCAGTTTTTTCGCTTCTGCAACACGCTGCCCTGCCATACTGACAGCACGCACCTCGCCGCTGAGTCCGACTTCTCCAAACGCAATCACAGAGTCCGGAATGATGATATCTTTACAGCTTGATACGACTGCAAGAGAAATTCCCAGGTCAATCGCAGGTTCTGTCATCTTCATACCACCGGCAATATTTACATAAGCATCACACGAAGCAAGATGGATTCCGACTTTTTTCTCGAGCACTGCCATCAGAAGATTCACACGGTTAAAGTCCGTACCTACCGCAGTTCTTCTTGGTATCCCGAAATTACTCTGACACACCAGAGCCTGAATCTCAACAAGAATCGGCCGCGTTCCCTCCATAGAACATGCCACGATTGAACCGGATGTCCCGTTTGGTTTTCCATTCAACATAAACTCTGATGGATTTATGACTTCTTCCAGTCCTGTATTACGCATTTCAAAAACACCAATCTCATTCGTTGATCCAAAACGATTCTTTACTGCACGCAAAATACGATACGACGCATGACGATCTCCTTCAAAATAGAGCACTGTATCCACCATATGCTCCAATACTCTTGGGCCAGCCACATTTCCCTCTTTTGTCACATGTCCGACAATAAAAATAGATACGCCCTGTCCCTTTGCAATCTGCATCAGAACATTGGTAGATTCTCTTACCTGTGAAACACTGCCCGGTGCAGAGCTGATATCCTCATGAAACATTGTCTGAATAGAATCGATCACAACCATATCCGGTTTCTTACGCTCAATGACTTCTCTTATGGTTTCCAGATTTGTCTCACACAGTAATTGAAGGTTTTCATTAAACTCTCCGATTCTTTCCGCACGCAGCTTGATCTGACGCAGTGATTCCTCACCGGAAATATATAAAACAGAATTGCCTGACAATGCAAGATTTCTGCACACCTGTAAAAGAAGGGTGGATTTCCCAATTCCCGGATCTCCACCCACTAATACAAGAGAGCCGGGAACGATACCGCCCCCGAGCACTCTGTCAAGCTCTCCTATCTTTGTCAGCCGCCGTTCATCTTCTGAAAGACGAATATCTTTCAGTACCACCGGCTCGGCTCTTCTTGAACCACTCTGCAGACCTCCGCCCACAGAAGAAGTCTTCTTTGTGGAAACTGTTTCCTCTACAAATGTGTTCCATGCCCGGCAGCCCGGACACTGTCCCATCCATTTGGACGATTCATATCCACATTCCTGACAAAAATAAACGATCTTTTTATTTTTTAGCATTTTTCAACCTTAACTGCTACCGCTGCATCTCCGCCCAGCTCTACGCTGAAAGAAAGCTTGCCGCCAAGATTTGTCTGCATCTTTCCGGCATCTTCTCCGTTGATGGAAACGCTGTACTCTGTATCTGCTTCCATTTCAACAGTGATCTGTGCATCCTCAGCACCTTCTACTTCAAATTCCATGCTGGAACCATCCTGTTTCAAAGAAAATACGGCTGTTCCCGGTACGGACTCATATACAAACATTCCATTACGTTCCAGTTTGGTGATCTCTTTAAATGTCTTAACTTTATAAACATCTCCCTGATATGGAAAATCAGATACTTTTGATTTTGCCGGCAACTCATAATTGCCAAAGCTGATTCCTCCATTTTCTTCTGTACGGATCAGTTCTTTTACTACTGCCATGATCTTATGTCCTCCCTAAGACTTTCTGTTGTGTTTTAGTCCTTAGATATCTGTATTTCGTTGTGACAATGTTCCAACTGTCACAGATATTTCGGTTATGTTATTATAACATTTCGCACTTTTTTTGACCAGTATTACGGTCAAGATTTAACATCTTTTTTAGATTTGGCTTTTGTCTCTTTTTCTTCTCTGACCGGGACAAAATGAATTTCTTTTTTCAGGAGCTGAATCTTTACAGTATCTCCTGTCTTTATCCCGCCATCCAGGATCTTATTTGCCATCGGATCTTCCAGCCTGTTCTGTATTGCTCTTCTAAGCGGACGTGCACCGTATTTACTGTCAAATCCTGATTCTGTAAGATAGTCTTTGACGGATTCTGAAATCTTAAGCTCAATTCCAAGTTGTTCCTCACAACGTTTCTCGAGGTTCTTAAGAAGAATATTCACAATCTTTTTGATTTCCGGCTTCTTCAGCGGATGGAAAACCATTATCTCATCAATTCGGTTCAGAAATTCCGGTTTAAAAAGACGCCTTACTTCTTCCATGACTCCGGATTTCATTCGCTCATAATCCTGCCTGTCATCTTTTTCTGACATAAATCCGAGTTTTTTCGGCTCAATGATTGCCTGTGCGCCCACATTTGACGTCATGATGATGATTGTCTGTTTAAAATCAACTTTTCGTCCATGCGCATCGGTAATATGTCCGTCATCGAGTACCTGAAGCAGAATGTTAAATACATCCGGGTGCGCTTTCTCAATCTCATCAAAAAGGAGAACACTGTATGGATTTCTGCGCACCTTTTCACTGAGCTGTCCGCCTTCGTCATAACCAACATATCCCGGAGGAGATCCGATCAGTTTGGACACACTGTGTTTCTCCATATATTCCGACATATCCACACGGATCATTGCCTGGTCACTGCCAAACACCGCTTCTGCCAGTGCTTTGGAAAGTTCTGTCTTACCGACACCCGTTGGTCCGAGGAACAGAAATGAACCAATCGGACGGTGTGGATCTTTCAGACCTACTCTTCCTCGCTTAACTGCCTGCGCAACAGCTTTCACTGCCTCATCCTGACCGATCACACGTTTGTGAAGTTCTTTTTCAAGTGCAGCAAGGCGTTTTGTCTCCCCATCGGTCAGTTTCTTAACCGGAATCTTTGTCCAGTCTGAAACAATATCTGCCACAGAATTTTCGGTCACTGTCAGATGTTTGCGCTTATTTCTACGTTCTTCTTTAGCTTTACAGGACTGAATCTGTTCTTCTATTTCATTCTGACGCTGCTGAAGCTCTTTCGCCATGGAAAGATCTGCTTTTTTGATCGCCAGTTCTTTCTGCTGCAAAATTTCTCGTATTTCAGCCTCAAACTGATCGATTTCCGGCACGGAACGATAGCCGCCAAGCTGAACTTTGGACGCTGCTTCATCAATTATGTCAATTGCTTTATCCGGCAAAAAACGATCGTTGATATAACGGACAGACATTTTTACCGCTGCTTCCAACGCTTCATCCTCAATCGTCACACCATGATGTTTTTCATAATATGGGCGAAGCCCTTTCAGAATCTCCAGCGTCTCCTGCTCCGTCGGTTCCTCCACCGTAACCGGCTGAAAACGCCGTTCCAGCGCAGCATCCTTTTCAATATACCTGCGATATTCTTCCTGCGTCGTTGCTCCGATAAGCTGGATTTCTCCTCTGGACAGAGATGGTTTCAAAATATTGGATGCGTCCAGTGCTCCCTCCGCACCACCGGCTCCGATGATCGTATGAAGTTCATCGATAAATAAAAGAATACCCTTATTTGCACGTACTTCATCAATCACATTACGGATTCGTTCTTCAAATTCGCCACGGTACTTGCTTCCTGCCACCATACCGGACATATCAAGCACGACTACACGCTTGTCTTTTACAGAATCCGGAACCATTCCGTTCACGATTTTCTGCGCAAGACCTTCTACGATTGCAGTCTTACCTACTCCCGGTTCTCCAACCAGACACGGATTGTTCTTACTTCTGCGACTGAGTATCTGGATAAGTCTTATGATTTCTTTATCGCGGCCGACCACCGGATCCAGTCTTCCCTCTGATGCCATCACAGTCAGATCACGGCTGTACTGGTCCAGTGTCGGTGTTGCCGATCCCTTCTGCCCCTTCGCTTTTGTATTTTGAAGTTCTTCTGCCAGCGCCGGATTCTCGATTCCCATTGCATTTAAAAGTGCCGTATATAATTTCTGGATATTGACACCCATCGTATATAAAAGTCTGGTCGCTACGCAATCGGTTTCTTTCAGCATTGCAAGTAAAAGATGCTCTGTACCTGCTTCATTTTCCTGCTGATTTTCTGCTTCATGAACTGCAAGTTCAACCAGCTTACGTGCCCGCGGACTGTATACCGGTGTCCGCTCTGCCACCAATATTTCCGATGATGGAGCGATCAGCTTATTGATCAGCTGCTCAAGCGCCTCTTCTTCAACACCAAATTCTTCCAGAATCCTTCCGGCAGTGCCTTCTTTCTCCTTCAGTAATCCGGCAAGTATATGTTCTGTGCCTATATATGAATGTTTCCATGACTGTGCGGTGGCTTTTGCCAGTTTCAATGCCTGCAACGCCTGTCTGGTAAATCTGTCCTGCATAGTTCGTTCCTCCTGTCTGCCCGCATGAAACGGGACTGCTGTCTTCGCATATTTTCAGACGATTCTAATCAATTCCATATTCATCATAAATTTCATCAATCAGACCATGTACTTCTTCTCTGCTGACATTTCTGCAGCATCCTTTTGCAAGTGCAACAATAAGATTTTCCTTCATTTCTTCCATGGCTTTGATTTTATTTTCATCGACTGCTATGATTGCTCCACGTCTGCGGTCGATCGTTACAAATCCCTCCTGCCTCAGCAGAGAATATGCTTTATTTACCGTGTGCATATTGATTCCGATCGTATCTGCAAGCTGTCGAACGGAAGGAAGGGGATCCCCCTCCTGCAGTCTGGAAGTTGCGATTCCAAGGATGATCTGATTCATAAGCTGTACATAAATCGCCTCGTCACTGTTAAAATCGATTTCTATGACCACATTCCCGACCTCCTGTTGTTTTCCTATATGAAAACTGCCACACTACATAACAGCCCTCACAGTTTTCATGTTATACATATGGTAGCACAAAATTAAAATTTTGCAAGTACAAAAACAGACAGCCTTATGGCTGCCTGTCCTGAAAACATATCATATATTTTATCCGTTGATTTTTTTGAGCTGATCTCTGTTAAGGATCAGATTAAATCCCATCGGATTGATCACCAGTGCTTCTGCCTGCTCAATCAGAATCGTAGGAAGTTTATCAAACGGAATCTTCGCAAGACGAAGCTTTTTGCCTCTTGCAAATTTTTCAAATTCCATGATATCCGAAAATACCGGCTGCAAAATCTGTCCGTCCTTGTTCTTCAGATATGGAATATTGATCTTTTTCGGCTCTTCTTCATTACGTTCCATTGCAACAAGAAACTGAGACTTCTTAATGTTTGCAATCAGCTCTTCTTCCAGTGCTCTTAAGTTCTTGTGTTCCTCTTTTTCAACAGGACGGCGAAGTTCCTGCATGAAATAAATACCAGAAAGCTGTAATGCCGGATTCAGTACCGGACGTTTTGCCGGTTCCATCTTACTGAGATCCGGTCTGCGAACAATTTTTTCCAGATCAATTTCAATCTCATCTGTTCCGTTATTCCAGATTACTGTGTTTGCATCAATTGAAAACAGAAGTCCGTACATTCTCGGAAAATCTTTTTTCTCATAGCGCATTCCCATCAGAAGAACTTTATCTTCTAATTTTTTCTTGCCGAATTCTTTTAATGTCTCTTCTTCTGCAAAAAGCCACACCTGATCATTATATGATTCTTCTCCGCAGGTCACATAAGGAAGCTTCGTCACCTGTGAATAAGCCACAAATACTGTCTCCCTTGCCTGAAGTTCCTTCACTGCATCTTCTACACTAATACCCATTTTGTTTTCCTTTCATTTATCGCTTCTACATGATATATATCAATTATACCATATTTCACGAAAAATGGCACATCTTTTTGGTGATTTTTCTATCCTGATTCCTACTCAACTCCGTCTTATGCGATTCTTACGCTTCATCAATGGCTTTTCCAATGTCATGACGCATATATTTATTTGCAAACTGGATCCATTCCGTTGCCGCATATGCATTCTTTCTTGCTTCTTTCAGAGTCTTTCCTTTGGCCGTGATTCCAAGCACACGACCGCCGTTTGTCACGATCTGTTCATCCTGAAATTTCGTGCCTGCGTGGAAACAGTAATATCCGTCTTTGTCTTTGAAATTTTCGAAGCCATACATCGGAATGCCTTTTTCATATTTTATCGGATAACCTTCACTTGCCAGAACAACGCAGACTGCCGCGTTGTCTTCAAACTCTAAATCCACCTGATCCAGTTTTCCATTAACACATGCTTCCATAACTTCAATAATATCGTTCTTCATTCTAGGAAGTACGACCTGCGCTTCTGGGTCTCCAAACCTGGCATTGTATTCCAGCACTTTAGGGCCTTCTGCAGTAAGCATCAGGCCAAAGAAAATAATACCGACAAACGGACGGCCTTCTGCTGCCATAGCATCAACAGTTGCCTGATAAATGTGCTTTTTGCAGAATTCATCTACTTCTTCTGTATAGAACGGACTCGGTGAAAAAGTTCCCATGCCTCCGGTATTTAATCCCTTATCTCCATCCATTGCACGCTTATGATCCTGCGCGGATGTCATGGTACGGATTGTCTTGCCGTCAACAAAGGAAAGCACCGATACTTCACGTCCGGTCATAAATTCTTCAATGACCATCGTATTTCCGGCACTGCCGAATTTTTTATCTTCCATGATTTCTTTGACACCAGCTTCTGCCTCTTCCAGTGTATTACAGATCAGAACGCCTTTTCCGAGCGCAAGACCATCTGCCTTGAGGACGATCGGAAATTTTGCCTGTGTATGTAAATATTCCAACGCTTTCTGCGGATCATCAAAATTTTCATATCCGGCTGTCGGAATTCCGTACTTTTTCATCAGATCTTTTGAAAATGCCTTGGAGCCTTCCAGAATTGCAGCATTTTTACGCGGTCCGAATACTTTCAGTCCGCGCGCCTCAAAGACATCTACAACTCCACCCACCAGTGGATCATCCATACCGATAATCGTCAGATCTACATCATGTTCTCCTGCAAAATCAGCAAGTTTTTCAAATTCCATAGCACCAATCGGCACACACTCTGCATATTCAGAAATTCCGGCATTTCCCGGTGCACAGTAAATTTTGTCAACCTTCGGGCTTTTTGCAACACTCCATGCGATTGCATGTTCTCTTCCACCACTTCCAACAATCAATACTTTCATGAGTTTCATCTGCCTCCTTTAGCAAAGACCTTATTCATTTTCAATACAAACTTTTCCATTCTGTACGGACACCTTATTATTTGCAATCAGATCGATTGCTTTTGGAAGAATCTTCCACTCCGCTTCTTCCATGACACGACGTTGAAGCACCTCAGGTGTATCTCCCTGACGTACTTCTACTGCCTTCTGAAGAATGATCGGACCTGTATCTGTCCCGGTATCCACAAAATGAACGGTTGCCCCCGTGACTTTTACTCCTCTTGCAAGCACACCTTCATGCACATGCAGTCCATAAAATCCCACGCCACAAAAAGACGGAATCAGGGATGGATGAATGTTGATGATCCTGCTGGGATAAGCCTCCACGATCATCGGTGGAATGGCAACAAGGAAACCTGCCAGCACCACAAGGTCGATTTTATTTTCCTGTAATTCCAGTAAAAGTGCTTTATGAAATTCTTCTCTGTTTTCGAAGGTTTTCGGAGAAATGCACTTAGCCGGGATGCCCCGGCTCTCTGCGCGATTTAATGCATATGCACCTGGATTGTTGCTGACTACCAGACTGATTTCTGCATTGGTGATCTTTCCGCTGTCAACAGCATCCATGATTGCCTGCAGATTCGTTCCTCCTCCTGATACCAGAACCCCGACTCTTAACATAAGGTTACTCCCTTTTCTCCGTTCTCAATACGGCCTACAACATATGGTGTATCGCCTGCTTCACGAATAGCTGCCATAGTCTTGTCAACATCCGACGGGTCTACTGCCAGAACCATACCAAGGCCCATGTTAAATGTATTATACATCATTTTTTCTTCGATGTTACCCTTCTTTGCAAGGAGGTCAAAAATCGGAAGTACCGGATAGCTGTCTTTTTCAATAATGGCTCTTGTTCCCTCATTCAGCATACGCGGAACATTTTCATAAAATCCGCCGCCTGTGATATGACTGCATGCATGAATGCGTACACCTGCATCCTTGATGCTCTTAAGTGCTTTCACATAGATTCTTGTCGGAGCGATCAGTGCCTCGCCAAGAGTTGTTCCCAGTTCTTCATAATATGTATCCAGAGATTCTTTTGTCATCTCAAAAACTTTACGGACAAGTGAAAATCCATTGCTGTGAACACCTGTAGATGCCATACCGATCAGGACATCTCCTGCCTTCAGTTCTTTGCCGGTAAGAAGGTCTTTCTTGTCAATCACCCCTACAGCAAATCCAGCCAGATCATATTCATCTTCCGGCATAAGTCCCGGATGTTCTGCGGTCTCACCACCGATCAGAGCTGCTCCGGACTGTACACATCCCTCAGCCACACCGCTTACGATCTCAGCGATTTTTTCCGGATAGTTTTTTCCACATGCAATATAGTCTAAGAAAAATAACGGTTCAGCACCTGCACATGCAATATCATTCACGCACATAGCTACCGCATCAATACCGATGGTGTCATGCTTGTCCATGATCATGGCAAGTTTTACTTTCGTACCGCATCCGTCTGTTCCGGATACCAGTGTCGGTTCCTCCATATCTTTAAATGCATTCATGGAAAATGCACCGGAGAATCCGCCGATTCCTCCCAGAACTTCCGGTCTCATGGTCTTTGCAATATGTTTCTTCATTAACTCTACTGATCTGTAGCCTGCTTCAATATCCACACCTGCTTTTTTGTAATCCATACTCTTCTGGTCCTCCACCTTTTTAATTAATAAGCCTGATATCCGACTTCCTGTAATCTGGCATCTTTTGCCTCAACCTGTTCTTTCAGTTCCTGACTGTATGCTTTCAGTCTGTCAAGAAGTTCCGGATCTGATGTTGCAAGGATCTTCGCTGCAAGAAGTCCTGCATTTGCACCGCCGTTGATAGCTACAGTTGCTACCGGAATACCTGACGGCATCTGTACGATTGAATACAGAGAATCTCTTCCTCCAAGAGAAGTGGTATGCATCGGAATACCGATTACCGGCATCGGAAAGATTGCCGCGCACATTCCCGGAAGATGTGCTGCCATCCCCGCTCCTGCAATAATTACCTTGAATCCCTTTTCTTCTGCTGTTTTTGCATATTCAAAGAACACATCCGGTTCTCTGTGTGCAGAAATAATTTTCATTTCGTATTCAACGCCCAGCTTGTCAAGAATTGCCGCTGCCTTACTCATAACCGGCATATCTGAGTCGCTTCCCATTACAATTCCTACTTTTTTCATTGGTTGGTGGCCTCCTCGTTTTTTCTTACATCTCAGGTTGATTCTACTAAGATTCTAAAATTGTGTCAACAAAATTACAGAAAAGAAATATTTTGGCGAGCAAACTCTTTTTGTATAATAAGTTCACCCGCCAGAAAAAATCTGTCTTTACCGGTCAAAAGGAATATTCAGTTCTTCGGTTCCCTGAAGAACAAAACGACCGTTTTCAATAATAGAAACACCTTCTCCATCTTCGTCAATCACACGGATACTTCCCAACTCTTCATAAGGAATCGTGATATCTGTATGGCATCCATAATACGCCAGACTGATGTCTTCTTTTCGCAGAATGGAAATTTCATTGTCTCTCGCGATAATCTCTCTTCCGTCCGGATTGAACACCGGTGTATCCTCCGCCCAACTGTAACAGGTATCTCCCACAGCAAAATGCGGACCCATTTTTTCTGCGATCAGGATCGGAAGTTTGTCGGCAATACCGTACTTTTCGGCTGCCATATATGCAGTTGTGTTTGTGCCGATTGCAAATTCCCCCATCGGAATCTTCGGATGATGATGAAGAATATTATCCTCAATATAAGCACGGTTTTCTTCTTCCGTTTCAAAATTCGCACAGGAATAATCGATCACCTGACCACAGTCAAACACAAGTTTCAGGTCTTTAAACTGCAGTCCGTTCAGATAAACCTTCTTTACATGAAGGATTCCGCCGGTTCCTGCGAGAACAGGGGACGTAAACACTTCCCCCACCGGAATATTCACATCTGCCACACAGTTTTCAAAATTTGTCTGTTTTTTGATATCTTCAAGTTCATGCAGATGAATGATCAGATCTGTTTCATTGTCATCTTTGCCCTTGATTTCTACCCACTGACAGGTGTCCAGAGTCTCTATGATCGTCTGCTGGATCCGTTCGTACAGTTTATAATCCAGTGTATTGATCTTTACAATCTCCGCAAAAATCTCCGGGAAATCCGCTCCAATCTCCGGTACCGGATAAGCAATGATCGTAAAGCTTCTCTCATCGCCTTTGATATAGCGGTTCACAATCTGTCCGGATTCATTGTCAAGTTCTACCTGCAGTTTCTGCTGCACTTCCGTCAAAGTCCATGCTTCCGGTGTCGTTACAGGTGAAAACGGTTCTTCACCAAATGTTTCAATGCATGCCGGTCCTCCATGTACAGCCGCCTGATTCTTATACGTCTCATAGGCATTCTGCATGGAGCGCAGTTTGCGCTGTACAAAATCGCTGTCCATAAACAGAGCCTGATCCTGTCTGTGATCATAGTCAAACTGTGGATTCGGATTTCCGCCGGTAAAGCCAATGCGAGCAGTACCTCTCTTATTGACTGCATGTGTTGCATGACGGTATATCACCGGTTCCAGTCCCATCTCACGGAACTGAATGATTGCTGCACGGACCATTCTCTCGAAGCCGAGATTATATCGGATATTGACTGATTTTTTTTTCGTGATATCTTTTCTTCCATTGATAAATCCAATGCGGTATCCCTCTGTATAAGTTCTTGCCATATTGTTGATCTGTTCTTCGGAGAGTCTGTTCAAAAACTCTGCCACTCCTGTCTCATTTACAGAAATATATTCTCCATACTGATACAGGTAACGCAAATCGGTAAGGTCAGAATCCATAATAATGCGTACAGCAAAATCAAGTGACGTATCTACACCCTCTGCGATTCGTTGTTCCATCATATCCTGGCAATAATCATTGACATAGGAGCGCAAAATATCCTCTGTACTTTTTACAGAGGGCTTTTCTTCACCTTCAAATGCAGCATATATTTCCAGAAATAATTCTGCCGCAACGGTATAATCCCAGTATTTTTTTTCATATGCATAGGCAATCGTGCCTCTCAGTTCTGTATAAAGAAAAGAAAAGGCTTTCCCGTATTCTCCAAGTTCCCGGGCTGCATATGCAGGATTTCCATAGCATTGTCCGTAATTTTCCGGGAAGAGTTCCTCATAAAGGACACGATTTTCACTCTGCAGTTCCTCCATGGAAAAATCTTTCTGGTCGCTTTCCAGAATCGTACCTGTCTTTAAAAGAAAAGCAGCCTCTTTGTGAAAAAAGTCCAGAAATTTCTCTTCCACCACTGTTTCTGTACAGATTTCCGAAAGTCTGCCTTTTGCGAGTTCATATCTCTCTTTCAGCAATTCGTCCAATTTATTTTCTCCTTTATTCTCAGTCATCAATCACATGTCCAAGCTGAATATGCTTATCTACCAGCTTTTTCATATACTCCCAGATTTCCCTCGAACCCTCAGAAGTATGCTCATTTCTTTTGTATATCTGGCTTTTGTGCACACCATGTTCTGCCCAGCTTCGTCCGTTTGATGCATCATTGAGAAGAAGTGGCTGTGCATTGTCCAGAACATGGGCAAATTTCGCCTCCGCTGTTTCGTATGCTTCAAATTCCTCCCAGAGTTCCCGAAGCCATGTTCCCTGATCGCTCGGAAGCAATCCAAAGATTCGGTCAGCTGCTTTCGTTTCACGTTCCCGCTTCGTCTTCGCTCCTGCTTCATCGTATGCGTAGGTGTCCCCTGCATCGATTTCCACAAGATCGTGAATCAGCACCATCGGAATAACCTTCGCAAGATCGACCTCCTCATTCGAATATTCTTTCAGCAGAACCGCCATCAGTGCAAGATGCCACGAATGTTCTGCATCATTCTCCTTACGGCTTGCATCTGACAGATACGTCTGTCGGACAATTTTCTTTACTTTATCCACTTCCAGAATAAATTCCATCTGTTTTTCTAATCGTTCCATCATATTTTAAACTCCCATCAAAAAAAAGAGCAGCCAGCCTACCAGAAAAACTCCGTTCAGGATCGTTCCGACAATGCTGGTACGGTGGTTACAGTTTTCTTCTGAAAAACTTGCGATTCCCATCAGGAATCCATATACCGAAAGCAGTGTGGCAAAAAGGCAGATTCCTCCTACAATAAATCCGTAACTGCCTTCGAGTACATAAGCAGTGCCAACAGCCGCCCCAAACAGAAGCAGGGAAGCAATTGCCAGTCCCACTGACAGCTTCCCTTTTTTTGCTTCTTTCTTCTTTATGATTGCATATCTATATCTTCTCGCCATAGTGTCTTCTCCTCAGGTAATTACAGACAGCAAACATCCCATAACCGATTGCCGCCCCAAGCGTATTTAATATCAGATCATCCACGTCAAAACATCCAACCTTTGTAACAAGCTGTACTACCTCGACCACAAGACTCAGTGAAAATCCTGACAATATAATAAAAAATCCGCTACGGCATTTATGTGCAATAACCGGAAGTATAAATCCATATGGAATATATCCGATCACATTTCCAAATATGTTGGAAAATACCGCCAGCACACCAAGCTGTTCTCTGTATATCCAGAATCTGCGGATCTCCAGAAACGGGATCAGATTATATCGATACACTCTTTCTTCTGCAGCCACTCTTCCGTATTCCTCGAAAAAAAACAGAAAATACACAAGCAGCAGCACATACAGAAGAAAAAGCATGACACCAATATGCTTTATTTTACGTTTTGTACTGTCTTTCAATGTTTCTCCCTGCCCGGCATCAGATCAGAATCTCTGATTTTCTTTTTAACAGTCTGCTTCCACTGACGATCATCAAAACACCTGCAGTAATACCGGTAACCAGTGTAACGATTCCTACTGCAATGCTGCATGCTCCTGTTCTGCTCATCGTTTTATATATTTTTTCGTTCATGGTCAAGCCTCCTCATATACTGAATCTATGATTTTACCGGATCAGATCGTATTATTTTGCCCCATACTGGCTGTAATATGCATCAATTGCCTTCTTGAGTTCATCATCGATGATGATCTGTCCTTTGTATTCTTTGTTGTACAGATGTTCAATGACCTCTGCCATAGTAACGATCGCGTTTGTCTCAAATCCGTAGAGATCATGCACTTCATCAAGTGCACATTTCACACCGCCCTTGCCTACTTCCATACGGTCAAGAGATACCATCAGGCCGACAATCTCGACATCAGCGGCACCTTTTACCTTCGGAACGGTTTCTTCCATGGACTTACCGGATGTAGTAACATCCTCGATCATGACAACGCGGTCGCCGTCTTTCAGCTTGCTTCCAAGGAAACTTCCCTTATCTGCACCGTGATCTTTTTCTTCTTTGCGGTCAGAGCAGTAACGAATTTCTTTTCCGTACAGTTCACTGAATGCGATCGCAGTTACAACGCTGAGTGGAATACCCTTATATGCCGGTCCGAAAAGTACATCAAAATCCTCGCCATATTTTGCGTGGATTGCTTTTGCATAATATTCACCAAGTTTTTTTAACTGAGAACCGGTCACATATCCGCCGGCATTCATAAAGAACGGAGATTTTCTTCCGCTTTTCAATGTAAATTCGCCAAATTTAAGTACCTGGCTGTCAACCATAAATTCAATAAATTCCTGTTTGTACTGTTCCATAATTTTATCCTCCCATATTGGCTCATTTTAACACATTCCTGCGAAAATAACAACTTCCGCAGGAATGCTCTTTATCGTACTTATATTTTCTTTACATATAACCGGTTGCCCTTGTACCGTGGAATTCCCGGTCCTGTCACATTATAATTCATTCCGCCATACAGTTCTATTTTTCCGGTCACTTTTGCCCAGTCAGGGTCATACACTCTGCCATCAACAATAAAAAATACAACCTTTTTTCTTTTTCATATGAATCCTCCACTCATTTTTGATATTCTTCGTCGTGTTTTCTCCTGTCCTTTCAATGTAACTATAATTATTTTATATTATAAGACTGATTTTGTCTATATTTCATAACATAAAAATAGTACGGAATCAGCGGGATAAGCGCAGCGATCCATGCCATCGGATCCGCAAGACAAACTCCGGCAAAACTGGTCCTTCCTGCAACCAATAACACGATTGTTGCCCTTGCTACCAGTTCAAATACACCTCCGAGCATAGGAACTAATCCATACCCCATTCCCTGAAGAGCATTTCGAAAGACAAAAATTGTACACAGAAACGGATATGCCCAGAAAACTGTACGGAAATATGTTACAGAAACCTGTATAACGTCTGTCTGTGATGGGCTGATAAAGAGATACGTAAAATATTTTCCGCCCAAGTAAACCAATAACATTTCAATCCCACTCCAGATCAGAAGCATGATCCAGGAATATTTTACTCCCTGTTTTACACGATCCATCCGACCTGCACCACGATTCTGACCGACATAAGTTGCAATAGTAGCTCCCATGGAAACAGCAACCATGCCAATGATATTCTGTATCTTACCTGCAGCCGAAAAACCGGCCATATATGTTGCTCCATAAATATTTACCGCACTCTGCACAATAATCGTACCAATTGCAGTAATAGAAAACTGCAGTCCCATTGGTATTCCAAGTGAAAGAAGTCTTCCAAAACTGCCCTGTTGAAGTCTGAAATTTTCCTTTTTCAGGTGAAGAATCGGATAACGCTTTATAATATATATGAGACAACAAATTGCAGAAACGGCCTGCGCGATGACTGTCGCATATGCACAGCCGTCTACCCCCATTCCGGCAAAACGAATCAATACAACATCAAGTACAACGTTGATTCCTGCTGAAATAATCAGAAAATACAACGGAGATTTAGAATCACCAAGGGCACGTAAAAATGCAGCCAAAGTATTATACGCTGCAGTTACAAGAAGTCCCGCATAAATAATTCCCATATATCCGGCAACATCATCCATAAGTTCTGCTGGTGAATTCATCAATCGTAAGATTGGAATATTAAACACAAGAAATCCAATGGTCATTGCCACCGCAAACCCCATCATCAGATAGATTGACATTGCCACAAAATGTCTCATATCTTCGTATTTTTTTGCGCCAAATCTCTGCGCAACGATAATAGCAAAACCACTGCTCAGGCCATTCAGCCACCCCGTCACAAAAAACATCAAAGATCCGGTACTTCCAATTGCCGCAAGTGCATCTACTCCAATAAACTGCCCCGCAACAATAGAATCTACTATATTATAAAACTGCTGAAAAACATTGCCGAGAAACATCGGTATCATGAACTGAATAATCAGTCTTACCGGGTTTCCGACTGTCATATTATTTGTCCTGTCTTTGCTCAATCTATTTCCTTTCTCATTACAAGACAGCAGAAAAAGCTTTTCCGCTTTGCCTGCTGTCTTATATACTTCTCACTTCTCTTATTTTTCGTCTGTTTTTATTTACTTCACAATCCCAATAATCTGGCTAATATCTTCAACCTTCTGCTGTACCATAAACTTCTCTATTTCTTCTGCAATTTCAACAGTTGCATAAGGATTAAAGAAATTCGCAGTGCCTACAGAAACAGCCGGCTCATCTGCCAGTCTTTCCACTACTTCGCAGTAATCCTCGGTACTTTTTCCACATACATTGACGATGATCTTTGTATCATATTGTTTCAGAAATGGAATGTCTCTTTTGCAGAAAAGATCAATTCCCGGGTTCTGAAGTCCAATTGCATTCAACATACCACTGGCAGTCTCTGTCACTCTCGGTGCCGGATTTCCCGGCCACGGCACGTTTGCAACGCCTTTTGTCACAACACCGCCAAGTTTGTTCAGATCTACAAATTTTAACACATTCCTGCGAAAATAACAACTTCCGCAGGAATGCTCTTTATCGTACTTATATTTTCTTTACATATAACCGGTTGCCCTTGTACCGTGGGATTCCCGGTCCTGTCACATTATAATTCATTCCGCCATACAGTTTTATTTTTCCGGTCACTTTTGCCCAGTCAGGGTCATACACTCTGCCATTGACTTCAGCCCAGCCGTGTCCACCGGATGATACCGCATACGCTTTATATCCTACTGCATTTGCAAGATACGCAAACGCTGCGCCAAATCCGAAGCAGTCTGCCTTTTTTCTGTAAAGCATGATCTCCCCATAATGAATATCCCAGTCAGAACCACTGTAAAATTTTGTATCTGCACCGTATCCATATGATACAGCTCGCCTGAAAGCAGCCTTAAGCTTCTGTGCTTTTGTCATTTTGTTATTTGTACATCTGTCCACTTCTGAACTGGCGAGAACCATCAGTTTCAGTTTACGAAGCTGCTGTTTATTATACGAGGCTGTACCGTTCTTTTTCAGACGGATGCCATTTACCTTCGTAGATTTCTTCATGTATCCGCCGGCACCGCCTGCCTGTCTGAAGAAATAGTATTTTTTCTTTACACAGCGCCAACCGGTTCTCTGAACTCCGTTTGATGCAAAATAGTATTTTTTTCCATTGACTGTCACAAGCCCTTTCGCTTTCTTTCCCTGTGCATTGTAATAATAGACATTTCCGTTGGAAGCCTTTACAAATTTGTTTTTCGCGCCTGCAGCCTGCGCAGAAGCCGAAAACAAAATGCAGCAAAACAATGCCAGCAAAATCATCAAACCATATTTTTTCTTTTTCATTCAAATCCCTCTCTTTTTTGATCTTCTTATATCAATATTTAAACTGTACGATCTTCTGTACCTGATAAGCTGTCGTAAAGTCACTGGTACCAAAGCATCCGCCCCATCCTGCAAAAGCGCCCTCGGCATCATAATGTTTTCCGTTAATCATAACCCAGCCATGTCTTGTATAACCATCTGCCGCATGGTCTCTGCTTCCCGGAACCCTGCCGCAGATCACATATGGTTTATAACCAAGTTCCTTCGCAAGTGCAGCAAATGTACAGGCAAAACCATAGCAGTTTCCTCTGCTCTGATCAAACATTTTCTGTGCACAGCCAATCCACCATTTATCTGCATTAAGATCCGGGTCTGCCCATACATAATAATAGAAATGATTGCCGTATGCCAGATAATTATAGCAGGCTCTCAGTTTCTGTCCTTTTGACATCTTTGAATTTGTTACTCTGTTAATAATATTACGGGCAGTTACTTTTAACTGTGCGGCCTTATTAGCCTTCGTCTGTCCATTACTGTTAAAACTCAGCCCGGCATAGGTTGTATCATGTTTCAGAACCCCATATTCATCTGCATAATATGTATATCTCCCCACTTTGAACCATCCGATACGAAGTGCCCCGTTTTTGTAGAGATAATATTTCTCATTGCGGTAAGTTACAAATCCGGCGGATTTTCTTGTGTAAAGACTTCCGTCTTTGCGAAACAGATAACGGACACCCTTTACCAATCTTCTTCCCCTCAGTGCGTATCCATCTTTGCCGAAATAGTATTTTTTGCCTTTAACGGTTTTCCACTGATTCTTGATTTTTTTGCCATTTTTGTAATAACAGTATTTCTTTGATGCTTCCTTATAAAAACCATTCTTCTTTTTCTTAGTTTTTTTCTTTGCTGTAGATTTTTTAGTAGTTTTTTGGGCTGCTGCATAAACATCGCAGCTAGTCACTGGCTCGTACATCTGCACTGCCAACATCGCTGCCAATATCAGCAAAAATATACGAATCTTTTTCATCTGTGCGCCTCCTGCTGTCATTCCTTATATATTTGTGCTTATTATTTCACGATACCAATAAGCTGATTGATATCTTCAACCTTCTGCTGTGCCATAAACTTCTCAATTCCTTCTGCAATTTCAACAGTTGCATAAGGATTAAAGAAATTCGCAGTGCCTACAGAAACAGCCGTCGCACCTGCCATAATAAACTCAAGTGCATCTTCTGCAGTTGCAATGCCGCCCATTCCGATGATTGGAAGCTTCACTGCCTGTGCTACCTGGTAAACCATGCGGACAGCAACCGGCTTTACTGCCGGACCGGACATGCCGCCTGTCTTGTTTGCAAGTGCAAATGTCCTTCTGTAAATATCAATTTTCATACCTGTCAGCGTATTTATCAGCGATAAAATATCTGAGCCGCCTGCCTCTGCTGCCTTCGCCATCTCTGTAATATCTGTTACATTCGGACTCAACTTCATAATGATCGGCTGTTTTGCATATTTCTTAACTTCTTTTGTGATTGCCTCAAGCGCATGCGGATTCTGCCCAAAAGCAATGCCGCCTTCCTTAACATTCGGGCAGGATACATTGATCTCCAGAAGATCTACCGGTTCATCTGCCAGTCTTTCCACTACTTCGCAGTAATCCTCGGTACTTTTTCCACATACATTGACGATGATCTTTGTATCATATTGTTTCAGAAATGGAATGTCTCTTTTGCAGAAAAGATCAATTCCCGGGTTCTGAAGTCCAATTGCATTCAACATACCACTGGCAGTCTCTGTCACTCTCGGTGTCGGATTTCCCGGCCACGGCACGTTTGCAACGCCTTTTGTCACAACACCGCCAAGTTTGTTCAGATCTACAAATTCACTGTATTCAGCTCCGGAACCAAATGTACCGGAAGCGGTCATTACAGGATTTTTTAACTCTACTCCCGCAAGAGTTACTTTTGTATTTATCATAACTCCACCTCCGTACTTAAGAATACCGGTCCGTCTTTGCAGACACGTTTGTTATGTACCTGGGAATGTGCATCGATATCTTTTGATTTGCAGACACATGCCAGACAGGCACCGATTCCGCATGCCATTCTTTCTTCCATAGAAATCCAGCAGGTAATATGATTTGCTGCCGCATATTCCTTCAGTGCGCGAAGCATCGGAGTCGGGCCGCAGGCAAAGATCACATCTGCTTCCAGTGTTTTTTCCTGAATTGCATTCAGCACATTGCCCTTTGTTCCTGAGCTTCCGTCTTCTGTTGCCACATAAACATCTGCATATTTGGCAAATTCTTCATTCAAAAACAGTTCATCTCTGTAACCGAGAACAGCTGTTTTCTGTGCATTTAACTGTTTTGCAGTCTCCAGCATTGGCGGAATACCGATACCACCGCCGATCAGAAAGACTTTTTTGCCCTCTGCTTCTTCGAGCGGAAAACCATTTCCGAGTGGTCCAAGTGCTTCGATCTTGTCCCCTGGCTGCATCTTTGAAAAGGCTTCTGTACCGGTATTTTTACCGGTCACACGGTAAACCAGACGAATCCGGCTGGTTTCTTTGTCAATCTCACAGATACTGATCGGTCTCGGAAGTAATTTACCGGCATTTCCTGTATATAAAGAAAGAAACTGTCCCGGACGTGCATACTGTGCCATCTGATCAGTCTGCAGCCAAAGGCTGAAAATATCTTTACCTATTTCTTCCTGACTGACAACAGTCAGATTTTCTTTAGTCTTTGTACTCATCTGTCTCCTCCTGCCCACATTAGCGGTTCTGTAATGCGCCGTCAATGTCCGCAATCATCACTTCTACTGCCTTACGGGATGCATCTGCATAATTGAGCTCTCCGAATTCTGCGTAAGCTTCCTGTTTGTATGCAGCAATGATTCCTCTGGAAGAGTTTACGATTGCACCAAGTCCGTCTTCATTAAAGAAGTGAACGAGATCTGCACCTTTTCCACCCTGTGCACCATATCCCGGTACAAGGATAAAAGTCTTTGGCATCAGTTTACGAAGTACTTTGCCCATTTCCGGATAGGTAGCACCGACTACAGCGCCAATATAACTGTATTCTTTGCCCATGTGGTCTTTGCCCCAGTCAGCAACCTTTTCGCCAACCCATTCATACAACGGACGTCCATCGATCAGGCGATCCTGGAATTCTCCACTGGATGGATTAGATGTCTTAACAAGAATAAACAAGCCTTTATTTTCTTCTTTGCAGACATCAATAAACGGTTTTACGCCATCTGATCCGAGATATGGATTCACCGTTGCAAAGTCCTCATCGAATCCTGCATATTTCTTAGAACCAACCTGTACATGTCCGAGATGTCCGACTGCATATGCTGCGGATGTAGAACCGATATCACCACGTTTGATATCTCCGATCACAACAAGATCTTTGGATTTGCAGTAATCTACGGTCTTTTTGTATGCCTGTAACCCCGGGATTCCAAACTGTTCATACATGGCAATCTGCGGCTTCACAGCAGGAATAAGATCATATGTTGCATCAACGATTCCTTTATTGAACTGCCAGATTGCTTCTGCTGCTCCTTCCAGAGTCTCACCAAACTCCACAAATGCCTTTTCCTGAATATGTTTCGGAATATAGTTCAGCATCGGATCAAGTCCTACAACGATCGGTGCATTGGTTTTACGGATTTTTTCAATAAGCTTGTTAATCATAACTGCTTCCTCCTGATGATTTATATTCTATAGTTTTATATACATTATCACCAATATCATACACGAAAAGGACGATTTAATAAAGTGTTTTTTACATATTGACCTTGACATTTTCATACCCTCGGTCTATAATTCATTCATAGACGAAAAGTACCTTAATATAAAATCACTAGTTTTTAGAGATTATATATTACCCAACGATATAGTCTCTAAAATCTGGTGATTTTTTCGTCAGATGGACATTTAACTTTTTATTTTTATGGAGGTAACATCATGAACAAAGGAACTGTAAAATGGTTCAACGCAGAAAAAGGCTATGGTTTCATCACAGGAGAGGATGGCGCTGACGTATTCGTACATTTTTCTGCAATCAATGGTGAAGGATTCAAATCACTGGACGAAGGACAGGCAGTAACTTATGATTTAACAGAAGGCGCTCGCGGAATGCAGGCTGCTAACGTTACAAAATTATAATTAACATCTGATACTTCAGGTTTCATAACCTTCAAATAAAAAGCCCCGGGAGTTCCCGGGGTTTTTTATTATCTCATTTACTCTGCATCAGACGAAAGGCCTGAAACATAATTGTCGATTGCTGAAGTATCCATAACTGTCTCTGTCACGGTAGATGCTTCTTTTGCTTCAATTTTAGTGTAGGCAGAAAATCCGATCCAGCCAACCATCGCAACGCAGATGGCAATCCATGCAAGGATTTCCAGTTTGTCGATGATTCTTTCCTTTCTGGCGGCTTTGGAACGTCCATACTTGCCTGCTCTGTAGTTATCTACTTTCTTCTGACTCATATCAAGAATCTCCTTTGCTGTATAAGCTCATGCTTTTGTCATTATATCACACTATCATTAAAAAGTGAAGCATCTTTACCGCTTATACAGTCGTTGTTCACAGGATCTTCACACCGCTACGATCACACCGCCATCATTCGCATACATGCTGCTGACACCTGCGGTATCCAGAATCACAATCTTTTTTATCGGCATCCGCTCTTCCAGCGCATTCTTTAACAAAATTGCTCTTTCATGACAATTGCAATGAGAAATTGCAAGAGTCTTCTGTCCGCTGTCAGCAGTCTTCTCCACGATTGCCTGTGCCATCTTAACCAGTGCTTTGTTCATTCCTCTTGCCTGATCAAGCTGACAGATTGCACCTTCTTCTGTAGATCCCATGACCGGTTTGATCTTGAGTGCACTTGCCACAAGCGCTTTCACCTTGCTGAGTCTTCCGTTTTTACGAAGTGTCTCCAGATTGTCCAGCACAAAAAAGGTATGCTGCTGCTCAATATACGCATCAACCGTCTCAATAACCTGTTCAAATGGAAGCCCCGCTTCTTCGCACTCCTGAATTTTCATTGCGATCAGAGTCTGACCTACTGATGCAGATTTCGAATTAAAGATGTGAATCTGTCTGTCCGGATGATCCTCCTGCAGAAGATTTTTGCCAAGAACAGCGCTGTTGTAAGATCCACTCAGTTCTGCTGAAAGAGTTACCGCATATACATGTTCTGCCTCACAGTCGAATGCACGCATATAGCGCTCAGGTGAAGGGCATGCAGATTTCGGACATTCCGGGCACTCTGCAACCCTTTTCAAAAAATCGGCCTGATCAAATGTTTCATCATCTATAATATTTACGCCATCTACGCTCAATGTCAAAGCGACTGATTCAAAGCGTGGATCCTGCTTCCATTCATCAAGTAATTCCCCACAACTATCTATAACAACTTTATAGCTCAAATATATCGTCCTCTTTTCCATAATATGTAGTATCGAATACCACATCTATATTAACATATAGCCACATATTTGAAAAGACTTTTTCGAAAAACTCTATTCTTTTTTTTCTTTCTGATCTATAATAGAAGCTACATTAATTCAGGAGAGTAAAAAAATGCTTGTACTCAAAATAAATGACGTTAAAAATTTTATGAATCAGCTTCTGATTGGCCAGACCTTCGACGATTTTTCTCTTGTTGAAGCTTCGATTACAACATTTTGCAGTTTCACGATCGATGGTAAGCTTCACAGAGATTTTTTTGACAGTGACAGTAAACAGCTCGCCGATCAGAGTGCTCCTTACTGTCCATGGAAAGAATTGAAATCTTATTGCTACTCTATTATTCGAGGCAAACTTCCACCCCTGCATTTTCGAATTACTTTTCAGTTAAGCCCCAGGCAGTTAACGCAGATTCTTCCTGCATTTTCTGATGTAATTACTGTTCCTGCCATCCGTGGACTAAATCTGAATCTACAGTACAAAAACCATGAATTATTCTGTACATCCGGAATTTCCTCGGACGGCTTTCTTCCCGACAAATCGCCGGAATTTATCTGGGATTCCTTTATTACGGATTATTTCAGAGCCCGCCAGATAAATTTTGACAGGCTTTAAATTGCTGATTGCCCATCAGGGGATTTTGTTCTTCTTCCTCTTCATATTCAGTCTGCAACAGATAATATGCCAGCATATCTACAAACTCACTGTTTGTCGGCCTGTATCTCAGTGGATAACCGGCTATCCGATCCATTGTTTCCTTATTTGCTGTCCAGCAGACGTTGATCACTGTACGAATGTCATGTTCTATATTGACCGGTGTTGATTTAAACTTCTTAGCCAGATGTGGATAAATATCTTTTGTAATCTTAATCGGATAATCCTGAAGCTCCATAGACATCATTACTGCTTCTGCCACATAATAATAGCCTTTATATTTTGAAGTCATACCCAATTGCCTGATCAATCTATATACTTTTCTCATGTGCTCTCCCTCCGCTTTTTCCTGTTTTGTCATTATTATACGACAAAATCTTTTTATTTTTCTTTTGCCTACCAAACTCGTTCTAGTTCGAGAAAAAACGACATTTTCAGAGAGAACCTTATTTTTTTTCAACCAAAATTTTTTGTTTTAAGAACCATGTACGCATCAGCATATTCGATTTGTCTTTTGTTGTCAAGAATTAATTTGTTTGTTGAAAAAAAGTTCCCAAATCCAGTCTCAAGACCGCATTTGGGAACTTTATAATAATCTTTGCTTACATGTTTCTTATTTTTATAAATTACGCATATATCTGATGTTTTTATTTTGTAAGAAGCATCAGAATTTCATTGCTTCTCTGTACAAATTTTGTCATTTCATCTGGTGAAAGCTGTTTGTGGCTCAGCATTGCCAGATCATAAAGCTGCTGGCAGATCATTTCTGCATGAGCAGATTCCTGATTCTCGGCAAGATATTTAACAAGCGGATGACTTATATTCAGCACCAGCGTCTCCTGACCGCCAAACATACCCGGATCCATGCCATACATATTGTACATTTTCATCATATCCTGCATACGACGGCTTTCTTCAGAAAGTGTCATCATTGCAGCAACTGATTCATTTTTCAGGTTTTCAACCTTCACTTCAAGCTTGTCCATATTAAGACTCTTACGGAAAAGCTCTGTCAGAGCTTTTGCTGTTTCTTCGTCAGCCGCACCCTCACCTTTCAGTTCTTCCGTTACATCAGCATCAATTCTCTTGAACTGAATTGTCTGATCCTTCTGCTCCAGATGAGAAATAAATGTTGTATCAATGTTATGAGAAAGAATCACTGCATTCTTTCCTGCTTCTCTGAACATGTTGATGTACTGGCTCTGCTGTACAGCATCTGTTACATAGAAGATCGTTGTCTTTTCCGGTTCTTTATTTTCGTCCTTCTTCTCTGTATCTTCTGTTTTTTCTGTATCTTCAGCCTTTTCTTCTGTGTCTGCTTTCTTATTCTGTTCGATGCAGTCTTTCAGTGTCAGATACTTGTTGTCGATATCTTTAAAGAGGATATAATCATGCAGTTTCTCAGCAAACTTGCTGTCTTTGATACAGCCGAATTTGATAAACGGGCTGATATCATCCCAGTATTTCTCATAAGATTCGCGGTCGGTCTTGCACATACCGGTCAGCTTGTCAGCAACCTTCTTGGAAATGTATTCGGAAATCTTCTGAACAAACCCATCATTCTGAAGTGCACTTCTGGAAACATTCAGCGGCAGATCCGGACAATCGATCACACCTTTCAGAAGAAGCAGAAATTCCGGAATTACTTCTTTGATGTTGTCTGCGATAAATACCTGATTGTTATATAGTTTGATGGTTCCTTCAATGGAATCATATTCTGTATTGATCTTCGGGAAATACAGAATACCTTTCAGGTTAAACGGATAGTCCATGTTCAGATGAATCCAGAACAGTGGCTCCTTATAATCCATAAATACTTTACGATAAAATTCTTTATAATCTTCATCAGAGCATTCATTTGGATGTTTCATCCACAACGGGTTCGGATCGCTTAAGGAAACCGGACGTTTGTTAATCTTTACACGGTCTCTTGCAGGAGAAACTTCAACAACTTCTTTCTCGCCTTTGTCGTTTTCTTTCTCTTCTGTCTTTGCATCTTCATGGATATGCTCAACAACAACATCATCATCCTTCAGATCCGCTTCATCGATTGTTTCGTATTCCTGCTCTGCATTTGCTTTGGAAAGATAAATATTTACCGGCATGAAAGAACAATATTTCTCGATAACCTCACGCATACGGTATTCATTACAGAATTCCAAGCTTTCATCATTCAGAAACAGTGTGATCTCAGTTCCGACTGTTGTGCGGTCGCCATCTTTCATATCATATTCTGTACCACCGTCGCAGGTCCAGTGAACTGGTGTCGCACCTTCTTTGAAAGAAAGTGTATCAATGTGTACTTCATCGGCCACCATGAAAGCGGAATAGAAACCGAGACCAAAATGACCGATCATCTGGTCATCTGTTGTCTTATCTTTATATTTTTCAAGGAACTCTGTTGCTCCGGAAAATGCAATCTGTGTAATGTATTCTTCTACCTCATCGGAAGTCATACCAATACCATTATCAATGAATTTCAGGGTCTTGGCATCTGAATCAACTACAACCTGCACTGCAGGTTTGTAATCATCTGCAAATGTATATTCGCCCATTACTTCCAGTTTTTTTAATTTGGTGATTGCATCACAGCCATTGGATACAAGTTCTCGAACAAAAATGTCATGGTCAGAATACAGCCATTTCTTAATGATCGGGAAAATATTCTCACTGTTGATTGATAAATTTCCATGCTTTTCAGCCATATTATCCACACTCCTTAAATTCGTTTTTTCATCTTTTTATATACTAATCCCCTTTTTTCCAAAAGTCAAGAAAAAATTAGCACTCATTCAAAATGAGTGCTAACAAAAAACTTTTTATTTATTTGTTTTTATTTTTCTTTTTGTAAAATACTACTCCGCCGATTGCTCCGGCCGCAATAATCAGAATACATATAAATGGAAGAATCTGCGTACTATCTCCTGTCTTCACGGCGCCAGTCTTGCTGATTGCCGGTGTCAGATCAGCTCCCGGAGCTGTCACATTAGCCTTTGTGATGGAAAATGATACCTGACGTGTATCTGTTGTATTGGTCGGCTGCCAGGAATTGCCATCGTACTTCTGCTGCTCAAAATTAACTTTTAATGTGTAGTCTCCACTCTTTGCCAAACCAAAAGATGCTGTATACGGTGCCGCATCCCATCCCAGAGTATTATTGAGTACAGTCCATGACTTCGGTTTATAACGTGTGTCTCCTTTACGCGGAGATGTATTATCCATTCCTGCACCTACTGCTGTAAAGGAAATCTTTGACTGAGTCGTATATACACCATTGTAATCGATTCCGGTGATTGTATTATTTTCGGCAGAAGCAATCTTCGGACTGTATGCCTTTACATTGACATCTATGGATGTCGCCAGATTCAGATTGTTATCATTATCCACACCGTCCGGAAGAGTAAGCGTTCCTGATACGCTGAAGTTCTGTTCATCTGTCGCGGACTGTCTGTAGGATGCTCCCTTTACATTCCAGGAAACAGCCGCTTTCATATTACCTGCGGTCGTTTCAATCACAACTGCGGATGGAAGCTTCAATGAAGAAGCACTTTTCTTGGTTCCGTTCGGAAGTCCGCTGACAGCCGATGGCTGCTGAATCTTCGTAAGGGTCGCGGTATCTTTGATCACCTGAAACGCTACAGAAATCGGAGTTGTTGCTTCAAATCCGCTTTCTGTTGCTACTTTAATCGTTTCTGTATAACTGCCGACTGCCAGACCTGCCTTAGGACGTACGGAAAATGTAATTCTGCCTTCCCCATTCGGTGCCAGTTTCAGAGAATCTTCTGTAGTGATCTCATAATTTCCACTCTGACTCACCGGCATAATTACTGTCTCTGGTATATTTCCGTTATTTGTATATGTGATCGTCTTCGCGTCAACTGCAGAATAGCCATTCTTTGCAGTCGCAAAGTCCAGAGTCTCATTCGGATTCGGGGTAAGGTCATGTGAAATACCCTGTACCGTCACAGTAGCGGTGATTGTAGCTATCTCCATCATCGCTGCCGGATCATTGACATTATTGACCGTAAATGTCTGCTGATATGGATTCGCATTGGCGTCAAGTCCGGTTACCGGTGTAATTGTAAGCGTTGCTGATGCACCCGGATTCACTGTAACTGTGTTCGTCTGCGCGTCTGTCTGCTCAGCCCAAACCGCCATAGCTGCCTGATTCGCATCACCTGATGCAGTAACAGAAAGATCCACTGCTGTATCACTACTGTTATTTGTAAATGTTATTGTCTTCTGCGCTGCTGTAGCATCATCTGTCGTATAGTCCTGTACAAAAGAGAACGTCGGTGTAAGACTGTCATTTTCTCCGATTTTGATCTGATCTGCGGTTACCTGACTTGGATTCTCATTTGACGGATCTTCGTTTGACGGATCTTCGTTTGATGGATCTTCATTCGATGGATCTTCGTTTGATGGATCTTCTGTTGTCCCGTTATTTTCATTCTCTGCTGGATAGGTATCATCGGAAGTTGCCGGTGGAATCCCACCTACGGCTTCTGTACCGGCCTTATCTTCTCCCGCAATAGAAGCATCTGCCTGCACCGATTGATCATCTTCCATCTGGCCATCCTTTACAAGCGTATCCTCTGCCGGCACTTCCTGTGTCTCGCCAGTCTGCTCCGACTGCTCTTCCTGCGGCTCTGTCTGCTGAGCATCAGAAGTCGCCGGTGGTATCTCATCTACCGTTTCTGCGCCCGCAGCTTCCGTATCCTCAGTGCTATCTGCATTGTCCTGGTGATCGTTGGTGTTCTCCTCATCAGTTGTCTGATCTTCTCCTGTTTCTTCGGAAGCATCCTCTGTCTGCGCCTCTGCTGCCGTTTCAAGTGCAGCTCCGCTCTCAGCATCAACCACTTCATCAGAAGTTACTGTCAGTGTGCCGCTATAACCTTTTTCTTCTTTTCCGGTAATTGTCAGCACAATCTTTGAACCGATGTCTTCCTTTGTCACTGTATAAGTCTTCTCTTTACCAAGCTCTTTCAGCTGTGGCGTTTCACCTGCATTTTCTGCGGCTTCATCATCAAATGTCTTTCTCGACCAGAGATATGTGACATCATCTTCTGTCAGTCCCTCCGTATCTACATTCTTAAAATCTGCGCTCAGAGTCTTTCCTTCTGCTGCGATTCCCTGAATCTTCAGTTTGCCGTTCAGAGTTGTCGTCTCTGCCGCAAATACGGTTATGGGAAGCATGGATAATGCCATAAGCACTGACATAATAACTGCAAGAATTCTCTCTTTCCGCATAACACACCCTCCTTTTAGTCTCTTTTTATAAGCGATCTGAAATTACGTCTTATATTATTTACGTGGGCATTCTGCCCTTCTTCTGTCAGAAATTATAGCACAGCATTTTTTACGGATGTAATTTGTATTTTACGATTTCCCGTATATATGCTTTGCCACCATTTTGTCCTTCAGACACAAAAAATATCCCCATCCGTTCATTGCCGGACAGGGATATTTCCGCAACTTTTCTTTCGGTTTCCAGTTCTCAGGCCTCTACAATCAGATATCCACCGGATGGCAGTGTAAATACCTCACACGCTTCTTCCAGATCCTCATCAGTCATTCCACTGACATCAGCACCTGCCTCATCCAGATACGCTCTGACTTCTTTGATATTTTCCACTTCTACCGCCATACAGTCTTCAAGAAATTCCTGCGCTTCCTCCGGTGTCTCTGCGACCGGTTCATCATAAAGTCTGCTCTGATCTTTGAGAAAAACTTCTACTGCTTCTTCTGAATACATTCTTTCAGCACCTCCTCTATATTTCCTTTTGCTTTGATCAGCTTTTTCAATATTGTCTGTACTCTGTCCGTTTCATATGCTGCCACTTCTTTTACACCCGATTTTGCATGTGCCATCGCGAAGCCATACGGAACTGATTTCAGCATATCGATATCATTGTATTCATCCCCGAATGTAATGCACTCTTCTGGTTTGATATTCAGAATTTTCTGGTATTCTGCCAGTCCTCTTGCCTTATTTGTTGTAAAAGGAATAAAATCCACCCATGCAGTTCCTGATGTTACAACTGTACACCTGTCACCAAATCTTTCTCTCCAGTAGTAAATCGTGTCTTCCTGCAGTCCACCCTGCTCATACACAGCAAGCTTCATGCATGGCTCCTTTATTTCTTCAAAGCTCTGAATTTCTTTGCAGACATTTCCCACTACATTGATCATATGATTCCTGAAATGCTCTGTCTTTGGTTTTATATAATAGAAATCTTTTGTAGAACAGGTAAATTCAGACCCTTCTCTGTTATAAATACACTCTGCAATTTCTCTGACCAGATTCTGATCAAAATAATTCTGATACATTACATTTTCATGATAAACTGCCAGCCCACCATTTTCACAGATAAAAGCCATATCATCTGCTACCGGAGCAAACATTTTTTTCATGTTGGCATACTGGCGTCCGCTTGCCGCTATAAAAAGAATCCCCAGATCTTTTAACTGTCTGATCAGCGGAAAAATATCCTCCGGAAGGCTCTGCGCACCTTTCATTAATAACGTTCCATCCAGATCACTTGCAACCAACTTAATCATTTTTCCATTCCTCACATATCTTCAGTAAATCCTGCGGTTTTTCTGCAATTACTTCTGCGCCGTTACTTTCAAGCTCCCGGCGGTCGCGGAATCCCCAGAGTACACCTACTGTATGCATCTTGGCTGCATTTCCGGTTTCCATGTCTGTTTTGGTATCTCCCACATACATACATTCTGACGGTGTCACTCCAAATTCCTGTGCTGCCTTTAACGGGCCATCCGGTGCCGGTTTTCGGCGTATCGCATCGCTCTGTCCGATCACCAGGTCAAAATATCCGTCAAACATCTGCGCAATTACTTTCACCGCTGCCACATGTGGCTTGTTGGAGCAGACGGCCAGCTTCATCCCGCGATTTTTCAGTTCTTTCAATGTCTCCATAATCCCATCATATGGAACCACTTTATAGAGTGGATCTGCATCAAATTTCTCTCTGTAGAGGCTGCGGCATTCCTCATAATGCATCAGTTCCGGATCACCTGCATCTTTCAGGCAACGTCTGATCAGCATATCCGCACCTTCGCCGCTGTAATATTTAAAGTTTTCCACCGGCTGCGGTGTAAGTTCCAGTTTTTCCAGAATCTCATTGGCCACATATGCCATAGATTCCAACGTATTTGCAAGTGTACCGTCAAGATCAAAAATACATGCTTTTATCATCTGTTTATCCTCTTAACTCAATCCCCAGTTTCTTCAATTCATAAAAGAGTCTTCCGACCGGAAGGCCGACTACATTCGTATACTCACCATGAATTTCCTTTACATAGATGCCAAAGCTTCCCTGAATTCCGTAACTTCCGGCTTTATCCATCGGTTCCCCACTCTTTATATATGCATGGATTTCTTCATCTGTCACAGGATAAAAAGTAACATCCGTACATTCTGCAAAAGAATATTTCTCCCATTTTCCATTCTTTTTGACCAGAACTGTCACACCGGTATAAACCTGGTGGGTATTTCCCTGCAGCATTTTCAACATTTCAAATGCAGCCTGCTCATCGGACGGCTTTCCTAAGATTTCATTCTTATAAGAAACAATCGTATCTGCTCCAATAATCACTGTCCCCTCTTCCAGTTCAACCTTCGAAGCGATCTCCTCAGCCTTCTGGGCAGATAATTCACAGACGATCTCATCCGGACTATCTGCTGTAATCTTTTCTTCGCCTTCTGCTACACATATCTGAAAAATAACACCTGCCGCCGCAAGCAGTTCACGCCGCCTCGGTGACGCAGATGCAAGTATGATTTTTCTCATAAAGCTCTTCCTTTTCTTCGTTTTACTTCGGTAACAGTATACCCTGTCTCTCAAAATCGTGCAACCGCGAAAAACATTTTTCATAATTAGAACATATTTATGCCAAATACATAGAATAAATTTTGAAATTACCTGTTGACAGTATATTGTTTTTCTGCTATTATTATCAACTGTGAGCGGTAAATTGCCCTCAAATATGTAAATGCTGCTGTGGCTCAGTCGGTAGAGCGTCGCCTTGGTAAGGCGGAGGTCACGGGTTCGATTCCCGTCAGCAGCTTTATTTTTTTGCCCTTTTCATAAAAAATGACGCAAATCTCTTTCCATCGAGATCTGCGTCATTTTTTTATTGAGTGTTTTTATTTGATTGTAATGGTAATAACCTTTGATTTCTTACCATAAATGCCTTTGCCTGCGGCTGTCACGGTAAAAAAGCATATTTTATATACCAATTATGCCTTCCCACACATTGTCAACCAATATTCATATAAAACGCCATATAAAAATACTTTCTTCCACAAATGCTTTTCTTTTTTATAAAAATATTTTTTCTTTTCTATATTTTTCGCAGGAAATCTTTTAAATTCCACATTTTTATGATATGATTAACCTTTAAAGAACCATTCAGGAGGGAAAGAGATGGATAACGAAACCGTTTCTAAAAATTTTATTGAAAACATCATTGACAAGGATCTGGCTGATGGCGTTTATGACACCGTCCACACCCGCTTTCCACCGGAACCTAATGGATACCTCCATATCGGACATGCCAAATCCATTCTTTTAAATTACGGACTTGCCAAAGAATACAACGGCAAGTTTAATATGCGTTTTGATGATACCAACCCTACAAAAGAAAAAAGTGAATTTGTAGAATCCATCAAAGCAGATATCAAATGGCTCGGTGCTGACTGGGAGGACAGACTTTTCTTCGCTTCCGATTATTTCGGTCAGATGTATGAAGCTGCAATCAAGCTGATCAAAAAAGGCAAGGCTTATGTCTGTGACCTGACCGCCGACGAGATCCGCCAGTATCGTGGCACTCTGACAGAGCCTGGTAAAGAAAGCCCGTACCGCAACCGTTCTGTAGAAGAAAACCTTCAGCTTTTTGAAGAAATGAAAGAGGGCAAATATGCTGATGGAGAAAAGGTTCTCCGTGCAAAGATCGACATGGCATCTCCGAATATGAACATGCGTGACCCGGTCATCTATCGTGTTGCTCATATGACTCACCACAGAACCGGCGATACATGGTGCATCTACCCGATGTATGACTTCGCTCATCCGATCGAAGATGCGATCGAAGGTATCACACATTCTATCTGTACACTCGAATTTGAAGATCACCGCCCGCTGTATGACTGGGTAGTACGTGAACTCGAATATCCGCAGCCACCGAAACAGATTGAATTTGCAAAGCTTTACCTTACAAATGTCGTAACAGGTAAGCGTTACATCAAGAAACTGGTCGAAGACGGCATCGTAGACGGATGGGATGATCCTCGTCTTGTTTCCATCGCCGCACTGCGCAGACGTGGTTTCACACCGGAATCCATCAAAATGTTTGTAGATCTCTGCGGTGTCTCCAAAGCCAACAGCTCTGTAGACTATGCAATGCTTGAGTACTGCATTCGTGAAGACCTCAAATTAAAACGTCCTCGTATGATGGCAGTCATGGATCCGGTCAAACTCGTAATCGACAATTATCCGGAAGGACAGGTAGAATACCTGGATGCTCCGAACAACATGGAAAACGAAGCTCTCGGAACCCGTAAGATTCCATTCAGTGGTGAACTTTATATCGAACGCGACGATTTCATGATCGACCCGCCGCGTAAATACAAGAGACTTTTCCTCGGTACAGAAGTTCGTCTGATGAACGCATACTTTGTCACCTGTACCGGTTATGAAGCAGATGATGACGGCACTGTACGTGTTGTACACTGTACTTACGATCCGGCTACCAAAGGCGGTAACGCTCCGGACGGACGTAAAGTAAAAGGTACAATTCACTGGGTAGAAGCTACCAACGCAAAAGAGGCAACCGTACGTCTTTATGAAAACATCGTAGATGAAGAAAAAGGCGTATACAATAAAGAAGATGGATCCCTGAACGTAAATCCGAACTCCCTTACAACCGTTACCGCTTACGTAGAGCCGGCACTTATGGAAGCCAAAGGCTACGACAGCTATCAATTCGTAAGAAACGGATTCTATTGTGCAGATATCCATGATTCCAAAGAAGGTGCACCGGTATTTAACCGTATTGTATCCCTTAAGAGTTCTTTCCGTCTTCCGAAATAATTCTTTCGGAAATGAATGATGCAACAAACAAGAGGCAGGTCAATCGACCTGCCTCTTGTTATCTTCATAGTTCTTATTATTAAACTGAACCGGATTCAGATTTATTCTTCTTCCTGTTCTTCTTTCTCTTCTTTGATTGCTTCTTCTACTGCGTGCTCGGCATCTGCTGTTTCAGCAGTTTCTTCTACAGCCTTTTCTACAGCATCTTCAGTCTCATCCCATGCTTCAAAAGCTTCTGATGTTTCTTTCTTTTCTTCAGGCTTTGATGTTTCTTCTTCGGTCTCATCCTCGAAATCTTCATCAAAATCCTCGAAATCATCCAGCGGGTCTTTGCGGAATGCAAGTGCCGCGATTGCTCCTGCTGCTGCGGCGGCAACTGCTCCGACTGCTACAAATCCCCAATATTTATTAATCTTTGCCATAATTTCGTATCTCCTTTCATATACAGAAACCATCTATCCGATACTCTGAATAATGTTAGTGTTATTTTACTACTTTTGTATCAAAAAAGGAAGAGAAAAATTGCGAATCTTACCTCGGATACGCTGCAGCGCATTGTCGATGGATTTCGGTGTTTTGCCCATGATCTCCGCAATCTTTACGTAACCGTATCCCTTCATATAGTAATTCAGTACTTTGTTTTCCATCGGGCTTAAGACCTTGCTGATCTCCTGTTCCAGATTTCTCGTACTTTCCTGATCGATCACAATGGATTCCGGGTCTTCTGTGCGGGAATCCCACGAGCCTTCCAGATGCACAGATTCTTCCTCATTACTGAGCGAAATATACGTATTCAGTGGAAGATGTTTCTGCCTGTTTGAATTCTGTACCGCACTGTAAAGCTGCCGGTCAATACACAAACCTGCAAATGTCTGAAAAGACGCTTCCCTATCCGGCTGGTAATTCTGGATTGCCTTAAAAAGTCCGATCATTCCCTCCTGGATCAGGTCGTCTGTCTCTCCTCCGATCAAAAACATGGCTCTTGCCTTTTTGCGGACAAACTCCTTGTATTTTTCCATCAGATAATCCGATATTTCCGTCTCTCCCTGTCGCAGTCTGAAAATCAGTTCTTCGTCGCTGTACTGATTGTAACGGCTCATTCTGTTTCCCCTTTTATTTGCTGCTTTTTACCAGTCTCTGTCTTACGATTTCATAGGCAAGAACTCCTGCTGCCACAGAAGCATTCAGAGAATCAATATCTCCCTTCATCGGTATGGATGCTGTGAAATCACATGCTTCACGTACCAGACGGCTGACACCTTCTCCCTCATTTCCGATCACAAGTCCCATCGGTCCTGTCAGATCCAGATCATACATGGTCTCTCCACCCATATCTGCGCAGACAAACCAGATTCCTTTTTCTTTCAGTTCTTCAATCGTTCTTACAATATTTGTTACTTTTGCAACCGGTGTATAGTTGATCGCACCTGCGGAAGTTTTCGCTACAGTAGATGTCAGTCCTACTGCACGTCTCTTCGGTATGATAACGCCATGCGCTCCGGCAAGATTCGCTGTACGGATGATTGCGCCGAGATTGTGCGGATCTTCTACATTGTCCAGAAGAATCAAAAATGGCGGTTCACCCTTTTCTTCTGCTCTGGCAAGAATCTCTTCCACCGTACTGTACTCATAAGCTGCAACCTGCGCGATCACACCCTGATGTGCTCTTGTCTCACTGAGCTGATCCAGGCGTTCTTTTGACACATAGTTGATGATCGTATCGGTCTTGCGCGCTTCTCTTGCAATCGTACGCACCGGTCCATCCTGACATCCGTCAAGGATAAAAAGCTTGTCCACGCATTTTCCGGAACGGAAAGCTTCCAGTACCGCGTTGCGTCCTTCTATCTGTTCACTCATAAAATATCCTCTCCGATTCCCATACGGACCAAAGTGAGCATCCGTGTGTAGTCCTCTTTTAAATATAAATATCCCATCAATGCCTCAAAACCGGTCGCACGACGGTAATCTGCCATTGTTGCATGTTTTGCCATAGTCGGAGAATGTGCATTCCTGCCCCTGCGGTAAACACTCAGCTCCTCCGGTGTCAGTTTCTCCTCGATCACTTCCATGATTGCAGACTGTGCACCGGCTTTCACCAGACTGCTTGCTTTCTTATGCAGACGATTCACCGGACAGTTGCCTTTCTTAACCAGGATCGTCCGGATGATCAGTTCATAAACTCCATCTCCGATGTATGCCAGAGTCAGCGGAGAATAACTCCGCAGATCCTGGTCTTCCAGATGAAACAATTCTTTCAGCTGTATCAGATTCGTTTCCATTTTACACCCTCACGAGTATCTTTCAGCTCGATTCCTTTGTCAAGAAGTAATCCTCTGATCTCATCTGCCCTCGCGAAATCTTTTGCCTTTCTGGCTGCCTGACGTTCTGTGATCAGATTCTCGATCTCTTCATCAAGGATCTCTTCCTTTTTGTCAAGGATCAGGCCGAGAACATCACAAAGTTTTGTCATCACTTCAAGAGTGTGTGCAGCAAACTCCGCGGAGCTTCCTTCCTGTACATTTGTATTGCCGAATTTAACCAGTTCAAATACTGCGGCAAGTGCATCTGCTGTATTGAAGTCATCATCCATTGCTTCTTCAAATTTCGTTACAAATGCAGCTTCTTCCTGCATCATCTTCTTTTCATCCTCGGATGCTTTCTGTACAGAAGCTGCTGTCTGACGGTCACAAAGTCTTGCAGCCGCATCCGTAATTCGCTCCAGTGCATTCTTAGAAGATTCCATCAGGTCTGCACTGAAATTAAGCGGACTTCTGTAATGAGCATTCAGCATAAAGAAACGAAGCACCTGCAGATCGTACTGCTCTCCGATCTGACGAACGGTACGGAAATTTCCGAGAGATTTTGACATCTTACGGTTGTCAATGTTCAGGAATGCATTGTGCATCCAGTATTTTGCAAAAGGAACTCCATTGCAGCATTCGCTCTGTGCGATTTCATTTTCATGATGTGGAAAAACAAGATCTTCGCCACCTGCATGGATATCGATTTCTTCTCCGAGGTATTTCTTTGACATAACGGAGCACTCGATGTGCCATCCCGGTCTTCCGTCGCACCATGGAGATTTCCAGAATGGTTCTCCTTCTTTTTTCGGTTTCCAGAGTACGAAATCCAGCGGATCTTCTTTCTGGTCTTCGCCGGATACCTGCAGAGAACGGAAACCGGACTGCAGATCATCCAGATTTTTATGAGAAAGTTTGCCGTATTCTTTGAATTTCTTTACACGGAAATATACGGTACCATCAGCAACCGGATAAGCATATCCTTTGTCGATCAGTGTCTGGATCATATCGATCATTCCGTCGATTTCCTGTGTTGCCAGCGGATGTGTGGTTGCCGGTTTTACATTCATGCCGGCCATATCCTTCTTGCATTCTGCGATGTAACGCTGTGAGATTTCTTCAGAGCTTACACCTTCTTCGATTGCCTTTTTGATGATCTTGTCATCAACGTCTGTGAAGTTGGATACATAATTTACTTCGTAACCTTTGTATTCCAGATAGCGGCGTACGGTGTCAAAAATGATCATCGGTCTCGCATTTCCGATGTGGATCAGGTTGTATACTGTCGGTCCGCATACATACATCCGCACCTTTCCTTCTTCCAGCGGTACGAATTCTTCTTTTCTGCGTGACATTGTATTAAAAAGCTTCATATCTCTTTCCTCCGATATTATTTTAAGCTGAATCAGTTCTTTATTTCTGTAAGCAGGCAGATAGCCTGAGAAGAAATGCCCTCTCCGCTTCCGGTAAACCCAAGTCCCTCTTCTGTCGTTGCTTTTACATTGATCTTTGATTCCGTAATGCCAAGTGCCTCCGCCATATTTTTACGCATCTGCGGGATATGCGGTGCCATCTTTGGTTTCTGGGCAATGATCGTTGCATCGATGTTTCCGACTTCGTAGCCATGTTCGCGCAAAAGACCAGCCACATGCACCAGAAGTTTCACACTTGAGATTCCTTTATATGCCGGATCTGTGTCCGGAAAGTGTTTCCCGATATCGCCAAGTGCAGCAGCACCAAGCAGGGCATCCATCACTGCATGGATCAGTACATCTGCATCCGAATGTCCCAGAAGGCCCTTCTCCCACGGAATATCTACTCCGCCGAGAATCAGCTTCCTTCCTTCTGTCAGTTTGTGTACGTCATATCCCATTCCAACTCTCATATCATTCTCCTTCTGCCTGACCGGAAAACCCGGATTTAATCAGTGCATACATCAGTTTTTCACAGGCTTCCGGATTCCCCTCTTCGATGAGGGACAGGGATATTTTTTCATCCGAAAGTTCTGCTGCTCCGGCGGCATTAAGCCCGGCCGGTGCTTTTGCAAATATATCCGTGTCTGCATACAGCGCTACAGGCACTGCTGCCGGCACTTCTTCCTCTATTCCGTTAAAAGTCATAACTGCCGTCGTAGATACGAATCCGTCACCACTTGCTGCTGTCGGCACAGATACAAAAGGAATTTTGTACTGAGAAGCCACATAACGGCTGATGTCATGGATCGTACCAGCGCCTACCGCGAGGATCAGATCAATGTCCTCATCCATATAATTCTCGACGATCTCTACTGCATGCCGATCGGCCTTAAGATCATCCGCATCCAGCACAAGGACCTGACATCGGTCGTAAATATCTTCCATGATTTCTTCTGTTGCCTTACAGGTATTTGTGTCACAGATCAGAAGCGGGGATATGTATTCCTTCAGAAAGCCTTCTGACATTGCTTCTTCAAGGGCATTTACCGCTCCCGGTTCAATTAAAATTTTCTCCACTTCTACAAGGTGATTCTTCCCGCACCCACGAGGTCGGGCAAAGTCATCCGTATCGACTCGCATTTATTTCTCTCCTCCTGCATTTAATATGTGATGCTGCCGTGTTTTCTCAGGGCAACATACAAAAAACCTATTTTATACAATCCGTTATTATACATGATTCTGTATAAAAAATCAACGCAGACAGCCCCGATAGCTACCTACAGATTCAAATAATTATAAACAACTTTTGAGATTGACCGGATATTTGCGATCGCATTCGCACTGTCTTCGGACATCACACACAAAATATAAGTCGTCTTCGGCCCGTAGACAATTGCAATATCATGCTGATCCTCATCGGTCTCTCCTGTTTTGTTCGCAGTCTTCACATCAGCCGGAACCCCCTCCGGGATCTTTGTTGTATTTTCCTGATTTGAAAGCAGATTCAGCATTTCCTCCGAAGCTTCCCTGCTGACGCATTCCCCTTTGTAAATCCGTTCGAGCAGTTTTCCACAATCCTTCACAGTCGTCATATTATGTCCGCCAAGGCTGAGCTTCTGGGATGATGAAGGATGTAGCGTATTTTGATAGGTAGTTTCTGTGTAGCCTTCTTTTTCCAGATATTTGTTTACAAGCTCTGCTCCGTCCAGAAAATCATGTTTTTCAGACTGAAGCCTTCCAAGTTCATTACAGGATTCATTGTCACTGACCGTGATCATGTTCCACAGAAGGGTATCTACCTTATCCTTCACCTTTGCGCTGTCTTTGTCCGTTTTCATCAGGGCTGCTTCGTGTTTCAGAACAGTATCCATGTCCTCATATGTTTTCGCCATCACAAAAGCTTTGATGAGACTTGCAGAATAAATCTGTGTATCATTCAGTATAATTTCTTCATCCGTGTCAAGATCCTTAACATAAACACTCCACGTACCATCATATCCGCTCAACATGGATGTAAGCTGCGGTTCCAGCGTGTCCATCCCGAGATCATCAAGAGCGGTCACCTTACCTGTCGCATCCACCGGAAAACCATCTTCAGTTACTCCGGCTTCCTGAAGCAGTGCACCGTTTGGTCCGCCAAAATAATACGTTCCGGAAAAAATCTGTCCGTTCGATGCCATTTCCAGCTCATGTGTCCCTGTTTCCGTCACCATCTTTCCATTTTCATCAAAATAATAATATCCGTCATATGTTGTATTATCGATCACGTAATTGCTGATATACCGAACCTGTGGAGCTGCTGTCAGTTTTCCAAGGTTATTGACCATATAATAGCCGTCAAAATCCACCGTCTCTGCATCTTCATCGGTACTTTTTGCACAGGAAAGCTTCGTGATTTTTACCATGTGGGAACTTCCTGCCTGAAAACATCCAGTCTCATCATGGTAATAAAATCCGTCCAGTATTGTTCCATCGATATTCACATGATCAAAATAGTGCACTGCTGGAGCAGTATCTTTACTTCCATCTTCTTTCAGACAGTAAAACCCGTCACTTTTTAAAATATATTTTCCTGATCCGTCTTCGATCGGGCGTATCTGGGATTCCCCGGTCACAGAAAGAAGGCTGCCTGCCGCCACCGGTGCAGTCGCTGCAGATGCCGTCGTCATAAATACAAACCCTGCTGCCAAAATTTTCCATTTTTTCAAACGGTTTCCGGTTTTCATCTGGTTCTCCTTATCTATAGCTCAAATAGTAATTGTCCATAGTATACCTGATATTTTCTTTATGTCAAGCTAACATATTATGTCATTTTCTTCTGAAACATCCCAGAACGCCTGCAGGTGTTTTTCCACATTCCCAAGTGTACATGTGCAGGCATCATTCCATTCACGGGGGAAAAGATTCCGATAATCCCGGTTCAGGAATCGTTCATCCATAAGAAGAATTGCTCCCGTATCCTCTTTTGTACGTATCACACGGCCTGCCGCCTGCAGGACTTTATTCATCCCGGGATAGCGATAGGCATAATCAAATCCCTGCTCGCCTTTTTCGTCGTAATACCCTTTCAAAATCTCCCGTTCACAATTTACCTGTGGAAGTCCGGTTCCCACAACCGCGGCTCCAATCAGCCGATCACCGATCAGATCGATTCCTTCCGAAAAAATACCGCCCATAACACAGAATCCTACCAGTGTTTCTTCAGTTTCCTTTGTGAACTCCTCCAGGAACTCCTCACGCTCCAGTTCCGTCATTGAAGCATGCTGGCTGATGCAGCGCACCCAGGAAACAGAAAATTCATCCTGATAAACCTGATAAACATCTTCCATCAGACGGTAAGACGGGAAAAATACCATGTAATTTCCCTTCTTCTGCCAGCTCATCCTCGCAATATATTCTGCAATCTTTCTGTATTCCTCATAGCCTCTTCGGGTATACTTACTGCTGACATCCCGGCAAATCATAAGGCACCTCTTTTTCTGTTCAAACGGTGATTCCACATACATACCGAAGTTTTCACTTCTTGTACTCAGCATCTTCCGATAATACTGTAACGGAAGCAGTGTTGCCGAAAAAAACACCGTACTGTTACCTTTATCCAGACATTTCTGCAGATTTTCCGCAGGATTGACGCAAAACAGTTTCATATAAAATCTTCCGTTTTCATCAAATGCCGTATAGACCACATAATTGTCATCCACCAGCTCCGAAATATTCAAAAAATCTCTTACTTCAAAATAGAAATCGAGGATTCCGTCTACCACTTCCTGCGCTGGTGATTCTTCAAGAAACTGATCCAATTCCCCCTGCACACTTAAGAGACTGATCGGCAGTACTCCGGCATTTTCTTCTACTTTCCATTCACCGCAATTCTGCCTCAGCTCTTCCATCTGTTTTTTTACTTTTCCGAGTTTTTTCCATAATTTCTGACTGTAGGGTTTCACAAATTTTCTGGTCTCGATCACGTCATTCAGACAGATGGACGCACTGTACATCTCTCTTCCCCGATCCACCAGATTATGTGCCTCATCGATCAGGAAAAGATAGTTTCCTGACACATTTTCCCCGAAGAAACGTTTCAGACAGACATTCGGATCAAATACATAATTGTAGTCGCAAATCACACCATCCATCCAGATTGCCAGATCAAGGCTCATTTCAAATGGACAGACCTGCCACTTCTGCGCATGACGAAGAAGTGTTTCCCTGTCAAATGACTGTTCCGTTGTCCAGAGTTCATAGACTGCATCGTTGATCCGGTCATAATGTCCTTTCGCATAAGGACATTTTTCCGGATCACATTCCGGCTTGTCGCAGAAGCAGAGTTTTTCTTTTGCCGTGATCGTAATAACTTTAAACAGAAGACCTCTGTCCCGTAATATTTCAAAAGCATCCTGTGCTACTGTCCTTGTGATCGTCCTTGCCGTCAGATAAAAGACCGTCTCAGCCATTCCCTGCCCGATTGCGCGTACTGCCGGAAAGACAGCGGACATAGTCTTTCCGACACCGGTCGGAGCCTGGATAAAAATCTGCTCTTTCTTTGAAATAGCATGATAAATTCCAGATACCATCTCCCTCTGTCCCTTACGGTATGCAAAGGGAAATTCCAGGTTTTCCATTGATTCATTTCGTTTTTTGCGCCATTCGATCTGATATGCCAGCCATTTATGATAACTGTCAGTAAGTTCTTCATACCATTGTTTCAGTTCTGCTCTGGTAAGTGTCTCCCGAAACCGTTTGATCACTTCGGTATCAAGGTGCGCATACGTCATCTGTATGTCTATTTTCTCCAGGTCATGCGCATCCAGATAGATCCATGCATAGCAAAGTGCCTGCGCACGATGCACCAGTACCGGTTCTTCCATAAGTTCAAGTTTCTTATAAACACCCTTGATCTCATCAATACAAAATTGCTCATCCTGCAAAAAAATCCCGTCTGCCCTGCCTTCTACGCGAAGAATCAGATCATCATACTCTGTATCTTTTTTCAGAGAAACTTCGGGCTGGTAGTGGCTTCCCATCTGCTTCTGTATCTTACGGTGAAGCCTGCTTCCTTTCAGCATGGCTTCTTTATCCGAAGTGCCGCTTCCGCTCACCAGATCACCATTTCGTAATATAAATTCTACAAGATTTCGAACCGAAATACGAACGATCGGTTTTCCCATGCTGTTTCTGCCTCCCCGCTCTGCAATGTAAAAAGGCGCATACCCGTTTCCGGAATATGCGCCCACGCATTTTCACCTATGCTACAGCAAATTTTGCAATTACTTCATTGAATCTCTTGCTCTCTCCGTAGCATCTTACTGTCAGTTCCCTTGTAAGATCCATGCTCAGAATACCTAAAATGGATTTTGCATCAATGATAATTCTGTTATAGGATATGTCAATATCAAAATCACATTTGGCGGCTTCATTCACAAATTCTTTTACGTCTTCTGTTTCATTTAATCTGATATGTCTTTCAACCATGTACTTTATCCTCCTGAATCAGATCTGAAAAATATTACCTGCTTACATCTGTGTCAGGACAAAAATATCGTAAATTGCTTTTACAGCAGTTTCGAAATCTCTGTTTTCCACACCAATGATGATATTTAGCTCACTGGAGCCCTGATCGATCATTTTTACATTGACATGTGCATGTGCCAGTGCAGAAAATACACGGCCTGCAGTTCCTCTCTGGGACTTCATACCACGGCCAACAACTGCGATCAGCGCCAGATCAGATTCCATCTCTACGAAATCAGGCTGCACTGCTCTGTGAATGCCTGCAATTACCTGCTGCTCTTTTTCTTCGAATTCATCCTGATGAACGTAAACAGTCATTGTGTCGATTCCTGACGGAACATGCTCAAAGCTGATTCCCTGATCTTCAAATACCTGAAGAACCTTTCTTCCGAAACCGATTTCACTGTTCATCATGGATTTTTCAATATTAATGGAACAGAAGCCCTTCTTACCTGCAATACCTGTAATCACATATTTCGGTTTGCGGCAGGTGCTTTCTACGATAAAGGTTCCCTTATCTTCCGGACGGTTTGTATTACGGATGTTGATTGGAATGCCTTCCTTACGAACCGGGAAAATCGCATCTTCATGAAGAACAGTCGCACCCATATAAGAAAGCTCACGAAGTTCTCTGTATGTGATCGTCTCGATCACTGCCGGATTATCGACGATTCTCGGATCTGTGACAAGGAATCCGGAAACGTCTGTCCAGTTTTCGTAAATGTCTGCATGGATTGCCTTCGCTACCAGCGAACCGGTAACATCAGATCCGCCACGTGAGAATGTCTTTACAGTTCCATCTTCCATACCACCATAGAATCCCGGAACAACTGCTCTCTCGCACTTCTGGAGACGCTTACTTAAAAGTTTATCTGTTTTGTCTGCATCGAAATTTCCGTTTTTGTCAAATCGGATCACGGTTGCAGAATCAATAAATTCATATCCGAGATATGCAGCCATTACTTTACCGTTCAGGAATTCTCCACGGGATGCTGCATATTCATTGCCTGCATGTGCCTTAAAATCTGCTTCAATCTGTCTGAACTCCTCCTCAAGAGACAGGTCAAGATTCAAGCCTTTGATGATCTCATAAAAACGTCCCTTAATTTCCGTAAGGACATCTGTGAAATCCTCTCCTGCTTCTGCTTTGCCATAGCATGTATACAGAAGATCAGTTACTTTGGTGTCTGCGGAAAATCTCTTTCCCGGTGCGGACGGTACCACATAACGTCTGCTCTCATCGCTTCTGATGATATCTCCGACCTTCTGAAACTGTTCTGCATTGGCCAGAGAGCTTCCTCCAAATTTTACCACTTTTTTCATAATAATACTTATCACCCTTCTGTTTTCTCTTTTCAGTCAGAAAATCTGTCTCTTATTTTATTGAAAACCTCAGGGTTTTGCAAGTGTTTCTTTATAATATTACATAAAAATTCGCTTTTTATGCACAATATTCGCGGAGAATGTTCTCAAGAGCAGATGCGCTGCTTGTGTGACATCTGCATACCGGTATGGATTTTTTCTTTGCTTCCTCCACTGCACAGTTCACCATTTTATGAGAAACCGTACTTGTAAACAAAATCAGAAGATCCGGTGCACCGATTTTTTTCTTCATGGCTCCTTTTTCTTTTGCAAATACTTTTGCCTTACATCCATATCCTTTGCAGATATCCTCATACTGACATACCATACGTTCATTTCCGCCTACGATTACGATACTCATAGATTCACTCTCCTTTTGTTATCTTTGACTAACTCGCGTTTTAAAAGTAAAGCGGACGCATAGTTCCGCTTAATGTTCTTATCTGTTAGTTTTTGCTAACTACATATAGAAATACTATCATATATTGTTTTGTTTGTCAAAGGATTCTTTTAATTCTGTCACATCACAAACCTTAAGAGTCTTATCCTTCACCGTAAAATGGATATCATGACTGCCATATGCCAGCCCGTAAATCTTATCCGGTTTGTTCTGATAGCGGGGACGCGGATCGTTGGCAAGTACTTCCACCAAAGCTTCTCTCTGCTCTGCCGGCACTTTCTCTATCAGTGTTTCCGGAAATTCCACTTCAAGCCGATAATCTTCGATCTTGTCCGTAAAACCGCCTCTCACTTCCGGATGGCTGTCTGCGTAAGGAAGATATGGTTTAATATCATAGATCGGCGTACCGTTCATAAGATCCGCACCTGAAATATGAAGAACCGGTCCCAGTTCCGGATGAAGTTCTATTTTTTCAAGACGCACAGAAGACAGTCCAAGGCTGTTCGGACGAAACGGTGATCTCGTGGAAAACACTCCCATGCGTGTATTCCCACCAAGTCTCGGCGGTCGTACAGTCGGCGACCAGCTCTCTCGCACTGTCTCAGAAAACTGCCAGATCAGCCAGATATAATCATATTCTTCCAGTCCGCGAAATGCTTCCGGCACCCGGTATTCCGGCTCAAATACGATTGTTGCCTTCAATGCATCCAGCCGGTTACTCTGATGAGGAATCCCAAACTTTGTCGGGAAATCATTGTGGATTCTTGCAATCACTTTCATTCCGTGCTCTTCTGCCATTCTTTTCTCCTGTTTCTTATCTGTTATTTTTGCAACAAAAACAGCCTGCTTCACACAGACTGTTTTGGCTGTTGCATTATTATATTAGCGCTTAATCTTTCAGCGGTCAATAATTTCAATCTCGGTATCGTCTTTGGCATCCAGATTATTGATATATTTTTTCGTCTCCGCCACAATCACATTCGACAGAAGCAATACCGCCACAAGGTTCGGAAGTGCCATCAGTGCATTCAGAATATCCGCGATCGTCCAGACAAGGTTCAATGAAATAACCGGTGCGATCACAGCTACCGCTATGTAAAGGACACGATATGGCACAAGGCCTTTTCTTCCGGCAAAATATTCCACACAGCGTTCTCCGTAATATGCCCATCCAAGTACAGTAGAATATGCAAAGGAAATAATGCCAACCACGAGGATGACCGGTCCGAGAACCGGAATCTGCTGAAATGCCAGCGTAGTCAGGACACCACCATTTGTGATCTGTCCCATATCGATTGCCGGATTTTTCATGATACTGGTGACAAGTACCAGTCCTGTCATCAGACATACAACAACGGTATCCCAGAATGTACCGGTACTGGAAACCAGAGCCTGACGGACCGGATTTCTCGTCTGTGCTGCTGCCGCTGCGATCGGTGCCGAGCCCATACCGGACTCGTTTGAAAAAAGACCTCTTGCAATTCCATACTGCATTGCCATCATAATTCCGCGTCCTACCAGACCACCTGCTGCTGCGCCGGGTGTAAAAGCCATCTTACAGATCGTCACTACTGCCGGTATGATAAAATCATAGTTGATGCACAGAATGATAAAACAGCCAACCACATAAAATGCAGCCATAAACGGAACCAGTTTTTCACAGACATTTGCGATTGCTTTGATTCCTCCGAAAATAACCAATGCAGTCAGTACAGCTACTGCAATTCCTACCGCTGCCGGAGGAATGTGAAGATTTTCCTGACAGACCGTTGCAATTGCATTCACCTGCGTCGCACAGCCGATTCCAAAAGATGCAAAGCCGCCAAAAATGGCAAAGATCAATCCGAGCCATTTCATATGAAGTCCACGCTCAAGTGCATACATTGCACCGCCCTGCATACGACCGTCTTTTGTTTTGACACGATATTTAACTGCGATCAGTGATTCACTGTATTTTGTCGCAATACCGAATACACCGGTAAGCCAGCACCACAGAACTGCTCCGGGACCACCGAGGGCTATTGCCGTTCCCACACCAATGATGTTTCCGGTTCCGATCGTAGATGCCAGTGCCGTTGTCAGTGCTCCAAACTGGCTGACTTCGCCTTCTCCATCCGGATCCTTCGTAACAGACAGTTTGATTGCTGTTCCGATCTTTCGCTGAATCACCCCGGTTCGGATTGTCATAAAAATGTGTGTACCAAGAAGCAGAAGAATCATCCACCAGCCCCACACCCAGGTATCGATCTGATTGATCAGGTTTGTTATTGCATCCATATTATTTCCTCCCTCACTTTTCAACGAAAAAGCGCAAGGGCATACCTCACGCAACCTGCGCGCTGTACACCCTTGTACTTTTTTATTTCGTTCTTTATTTATGTCAATCATTATATCAGAATACCAGCATGATGTGCAACTGAATTTTATATTTCGGCCCACTCTTATTCAGTTTCGGTTACTGTTTCATCCAGTCTTTCAATGCTTTCATGCGGATACGCGCATCTTTTCCTCCCAGATCATACACCTGCTGGATCACTTCAATATCATTTTCCATACGACTGATATCCAGTTTTTTATCCGGCTGGATCACAAATGCCTGGCCTGCCCGTTCCATTTCTTTCAGGACTTCCAGACTGTGGTTATAGACTACATGTCTGTTCTGAAGTGCCTGTACAAACTCCGGATATTTATGATAGCGGATTTCTGCCATTTTTGCATTCTCAGGTTTTTTTACAAATCCGGCTTCTCTTGTAAGTACAACCACAAGACGTTCATAACCCATCTTGTAAAATGCTTCAACCGGAATACTGTCCGCACAGCCTCCGTCAAGAAGTTTCATCCCGTTATAATCCACGATTTTTGAAACATATGGCATCGAAGCAGACGCGCGCATGGCATCGATCTGGCTCAACATATCTGTGATTTTAATATATTCCGCTTTGCCTGTCTCAACATTTGTACAGGTCGCATAAAAATCTGTATCAGATTTCACAAACGCTTCATAATCAAATGGATCAAGCCGCTCCGGAATGTCATGATAACAAAACTGCTTTCCTACCACTTCTCCTGTGTGCAGAAAGCTCCACCAGCTCATAAAGTGTTTGTCATTCCGGTATTTTTTGATATAACGAAGACTTCTTCCTTTTTGTTCGGATACAAATGAACAGCCATGCAGTGCTCCCGCAGAAACACCGATCACTCCGTCAAAATGTATTCCATGCTCCAAAAAAACATCCAGTACACCGGCTGTGTAAATTCCGCGCATTGCGCCGCCTTCCAAAACAAGTCCTGTTTTCATCGTTCTGTCTCACCTTTCTGTTGTCCAATAACTCCTGATACTGTCATATGCCTCGCGAAAACTGATCTGGTTTCGTGAGGCCAGTTCTTCCGCACTTTCATATTCCGGATAACATCTTATCTGTCCGTCCGGCAGGGTACATATTTTGGCTTTTGCCTGACCAAGAGGTGTTTTAAATGTGCTGATTTCTCTTTTCAGGATCGTACGCTGCATTTCTGCTCTGCGGATACCAATTGTTGTCGTCTCTGCAAAAATCAGGTTTTCCAGATTTTCCCTGTCCTCCTCTTTGCAAATTACCGTCAGTGTATATGCAGGTCTGTTTTTCTTTGTATAAATCGGCATATAATGTGCTTCTCTTGCCCCGTTTTCCATAAGAAGTTTCAGCACATGTCCCATAACCTCGCCGCTGCAGTCATCGATATCCGTCTCCAGTTTCCAGATCATATCTGTCATTTTTGCATCCGCCGGTTCTGTCTGAATCAGCATGGCACGAAGAATTCCAGGACAGCGATATTCTCTTTTTCCCGCACCAAGTCCACTCTTTAATATCAAAAAATCTTCCGGTAGTTTTTCAGATGTGCGGAAAGCTGCCACTACAGCTGCACCTGTCGGTGTCACCAGTTCTCCCTGTATATCAGTGATTTTCAGTTTCAGATGATGATCCTCTGCAATGTGTGCAACTGCCGGTACCGGTACCGGAATCTGTCCATGCTGACAGCGGATAAATCCGGTTCCCTCATATAAAACCGGTACGATCACATCAGTAATATCCAGATTATCCATGCAGACTGCAATCGCAGCGATATCCACGATAGAATCAATGGCACCTACTTCATGAAAATGAACTTCCTCTACATTTACACCATGAGCCTTTGATTCCGCATGTGCAAGAATATCAAACACATGCAGCGCCATCTTTTTGGCTCTGTCTGTCATTTCTGATCCCTGAATAATTTCTGTGATCTCCCGCATTCCACGATGCTCATGCGGATGTGAATATTCATGTGTATGGGAATGCTCATGGCTGTGTTCATGTGTATGTTCATGATCAGGATGCTCTGCTGCATGTGTGTGTTCGTGATCATGATAGTGATATTCTGCTGAATGCGTATGTTCGTGATTATAATGATGTTCCATCTCGTGTTCATGTCCATGCAGATATTCCATATCATGGTCGTGATTGTCATGTTCCAGAATCACATTGAAATCACAGGCATCAAGCCCTGATTTCTTGACTCTTGAAATTTTGGTACGAAATCCGCTCACCGGAAGGCTGTATAGTGCTTTGTCCAGCACTCCTCTGTCTGCCCCCAGATCGAGAAGAGCCGCAACTGTCATATCACCACTGATTCCCGAATAACATTCTAAGTATAATGTTTTTCCCATATATTCACCTGTTCTGTTTTATTTTGCATTATATTCTCTGGATGCCAGACGGTTGATCTGTGTCGCAATGTATCCGGCACCATATCCATTGTCAATATTTACAACTGCAATTCCGTTTGCACAGGAATTGATCATTGTCAGAAGTGCCGACAATCCGTTCATGCTTGCACCATATCCGACCGATGTCGGTACTGCGATCACCGGTTTATCCACAAGTCCGCCAAGCACGCTTGCAAGCGCCCCTTCCATACCGGCAACTGCAATCACACAGTTAGCATCCTGGATTACTTCCAGCCTGGAAAAGAGTCTGTGAATACCGCTGACTCCGATGTCAAAAACTCTGTCCACATGTGAGCCGAAATATTCAGCTGTCTGAGCCGCCTCCTCTGCCACCGCAATATCGGCTGTCCCTGCCGTACATATCGCGATCTTACCGATATGCTCTTTATCTTTTTTCTCTATTTTGATAATATGAGACAGCTCATCGTATTCTACATTCGGAAGAAGATCTTTTACAAGTTCATACTGATGTCTGGACGCTCTCGTTCCAAACACCTCTCCATTGTCTTCATACAGTTTCTGGAAAATATGCACAAAATGCTGATCTGCCTTCCCGCTGCAAAAGATCACTTCCGGAAATCCGTTTCTGATTTCTCTGTGCGAATCCAGCTTTGCATAATCATCCATCTCTTCGAACGGCTCTTTACGAAAATAATGTTCTGCTTCCTCGATAGAAAGTTCTCCATTCTTAAATCTTGTCAGTATTTCTCTGGTTTCCAACTTCGCACCTCCTAAAAGCAAGGGAGCATGCTGTACACATCCTCCCGACTGTTCTATATATGATACAAAATCATTCCACCTTTTTTGTCATATCCGGTATCCCACATTTCTTTTAAAGAAAACCACTTGTATTCTCCATAAGAAACGGCTTTTACCAGAAGATCATTCCCTGTTTCCTCATATCCTGCCAGAATAAACCAATGCCAGATATAATCTTCGAGAGGACCCTTTTCATTTTTATGTTTCAGCATCAGATACGGAATCGGACAGGCTGCATCTATCTGCACTTTTACTGCCCGAACAGCCTCCTCATATGTATGTGTCCCATGAAAGCCTTCCATCTGAAGCCGTGTGTCATTCATATCTTTCAGATATTCCCCGAAGCCCTCCATAAAAAGTTCCAGCGTATCAATTCCGTTTGGTCTCGGACAGAGATAATGTTTCATAATGTAAGCAAACTCATGATACTCATTCCAGCTTATCTCCTGAATCGGATGTGGATAAAGATTTCTCATATCATTTGTTCTTGCAAAATAAATACAGCTCTCACAGGCTGCGATTGCACCGCATCCTCCATCACGCATAGTCACATCCGGAAAAAGATCCTGATTGCCACCATAAGATTCTTCCACAAAAAAATATTCCAGTTCCTTTTTATATAATACAGTCTGCTTCACCGTCTATTCCCCCAGTCTGCCTTCTCTCTTGTATTTCTGTCACAATTGCTGCGACACCATCGCAAAAACCTATCTGTAACTATAGCATACTTTCCCACGAAATTAAATAAATTTTTCCAAAAGCACCTGCCCCTTTGCTATATAGGTTTTCTTGACACCTGTCATACGCACATGCTATAATTTTTGCTATATTTTTTATGTTTTGGAGACTTATGATCAAAACATATCATTTATGAGGAGGGATAAAATGAAAAAATTTTACGCATGGTATCAGAAGCATATCACCGGTGCGATCTTTATCGGTCTGCTTCTCGGTATTCTGACCGGACTGTTTCTGGCCGACCGCTTCGCTCCGGTTCTGACCGTAACCAGTCTTCTTGGAGGCATTTACATGAATGCCCTGAACATGATGATCTTTCCACTTGTATTCTGTTCTGTTGTTATGGGTATCTGCAGCATCGGAAATATCCGTACGACCGGTAAGATCACCGGCTCCGCTATGGTTTTTTTCCTTTGCACAACAGCTCTCGCAAGTCTTGCCGGACTGATCATTCCGCGACTGATTCATCTCGGCGAAGGCGTATCTTTCGAGATGGCAACATCAGATATCGCCGCTACGGATATGAGCAATATTCTGGATACTGTCAAAAATCTGATTCCATCCAACCCGGTAAGTGCATTTGCTCAGGGAAATATGCTCCAGGTTCTTGTCTTTGCAGTAATCATCGGATTCACCCTGATCTCTGTCGGCGAAAAAGGACAGCCGCTTCTGAATGTAATTGATTCCCTCAACGAAGTCTGTTTAAAGATCATCAGCATGATCATGTACTTCACACCGATCGGTGTTTTCTGTACGATCGTTCCTGTTGTTGAAGCAAACGGTACTGAGACGATCATCTCACTGGCAACCCAGCTGATCATCCTGTATCTTGCATTCTTCATTTTCGCCTTTGTTGTGTACGGAATTGCAGTAAAAGTAATTGGCAAAGAAAGCCCTGTCAAATTTTTCAAAACAATTATGCCGGCTGCACTGAATGCTTTCGGAACATGTTCCAGTTCTGCCACAATTCCGATCAGTAAACAGTGTATGGAGGAAGGCATGGGTGTTTCCAACAAGATCACCAGTATTGCAATCCCTCTCGGTGCAACAGTAAACATGGATGCCGTATCCATCCTGATGTCCTTCATGATCATGTTCTTCGCTAATGCATGCGGAATCAACGTCAGCGTTTCCATGATGGTGATCGTACTTCTTGCAAACGTACTTCTCTCTGTCGGAACACCTGGCGTACCCGGAGGTGCAATCGCATCTTTTGCAGCGCTTGCAACTATGGCAGGACTTCCTGCAGGTGTTATGGGCGTTTACATCAGTATCAATACTCTCTGTGACATGGGTGCAACCTGTGTCAATGTTATCGGAGACCTTGCATGCTGTGTTGCATTAAAAGGTCGTCTGAAAATTGACGAAAACAAATAATTACATAATCGATTTACTGCACGACCAAAGCCGGAACGTTATCAATACAATTTTGATAATGCTCCGGCTTTTCTTTTGTTTTATTTACTTGTGTTTCTTATTGGTAAGCTGTAAATCCGAGGTCTTTTACTGTCATATGCAGTTTTGAACTTAAAATGTAATTTGCACCTGCAATCGCTGCCTGAAGTGTCGCATTAGAAGCTTTCTGAATGCTCTTCGGAGCCTTACTTCCACTGAGCTTACGGAAAGTTACATCTTTCTTTCCTGTATAGCTGTTTGCATTGAACTTTGCAGTTGCATAAATTTCATTTCCATCCCCGAAGATTGCAGATATCGCTTCTGCGGTAGCTGATTTTGAACAGTTTACAAGGACATCTACTGCTGATGAAACATCTGCTTTTTTATCAATGATTGCCAGCCCTATATCCAGTTTATTTGTTTTTGGGTCATATCCCAGAATTGCAGTCGTATGTGCGTCAATTTTCTTCTCAATATATCTTGTTCCGTCACTGTCGACCTTGCCTTTCTTATTCAGATACTTCTTTACCTTCGTATAATTCTTTGTATATTTTGAAGAACCTGTGGATGCCTTTTTTACCTTAACGGTACAGGTCAGTCTGGTTTTACCGATCGTTGCCGTAATCTTCGCTGTTCCAGCCTTCTTTGCAGTAACTTTGCCTGTCTTGCTGACCGTAGCAACTTTTTTGTTGCTGGATTTCCATTTCGGCATCCGTGTTGTGCCATTTACCTTCAGTGTGTATGTCTTGCCTGTTTTTACACTGATTTTAGTTTTATTCAGTTTTGGCTTTGCTTTCTTTGATGCCGCCTCAACTTCTGTCACATATCCATTTCCCGCAAAAGCTGCCGGAGCTGCTGTAGCCACCAGAAGTCCCACCAGAGTTCCACACAAAATCTGTTTCCATTTTCTTTTCATTTTCCTATCTCCTCATATACTTTTTGTTTATTTAACAGAAATCACATAGGATTTGTCAAATACTTCTTTCGGTTTCAGTGTATTAATATTCGGTTTCTGAGACAGTTCTTTATCATAACCGGTGTTATCGCAGCGTCCCATCCATGGCTCAAGACATACAAACGGAGCTCCGATTGCAGACCAGATACCAAAGTTCGGAAATCCTTCACAGGAAATCTCCACATACGGAGTACCGTCCGGCAGCGTAATTCCGGCTTTTGTGATCTGTCCGTCATCAAAGATCAGTGCACCTTCATCGAACATATGCTCAACGATCAGACAGGTGCCGTTTTCCAGAGGAAGCGTATGCGGTTGATCCGGCATTGCCGTCGCATATTCCGGATGTAGCAGACAATAAGTAAGTTCTTTCTGTCCGCTGAATGTCAGATGGTACCGGCTCTGAACAGTATCCTGGAGTACTGGAACATTAAATGCCGGATGTGCACCGATCGTAAAATACATGGTCTCCTGATCTTTATTTACAACCTTCCATGTCACAGTCAGATCACGTCCGTTTAATGTATGGGTGATGTAAAGCTGAAATTCATACGGCCATGCTTTCTTCGTTGCATCTGTTGCTTCCAGTAAGTGTGTCACAGAATTTTCTGTTTCTTCAACACAGATAAATTCCATATCACGGGCAAATCCATGCTGTCCGGATGTGTAAGTCTCTCCTCCGATCAGGCAGGTGTCCTTATAAAGACGTCCGACATTCGGAAAAAGTACCGGCGCGTGGCGTTTCCAATATTTCGGGTCTGCATTCCAGAGAACCTCACGATTGTTTTTTTTATCAAAGATCCCCGACAGTTCTGCCCCGTGATCACTGATCATTACACGGAGTTCTTCATTTTCAATTGTATGCATAGTACAAAAGCCTCCATATGATTATTCTGCATTTATTATAACAGAATTTTTCTGAGAAAGCCACCTGCAGTCTGCTTCAGCAGACATACTCCAGTTTTCCCAGAGACAAAAATGTTGTCCGGTCAAATTTGGTGGAATCCACAACAATTATGAGATTATCTGTCAGTTTCTGTATTGTCTCAAACACAGTCAGCTCCGTTGAATAATTCACCGTGTAGCCGGCATGCATATCTGCTCCTCCAACACCTAAAAATGCTGTTGAAATATATAGATTATCAAGGTTTCGCATAAACATTTCACCGGCTACATACAAATGACTGTTAATCATGTTTCCTCCCGTCACTACGACATTCGCCCTTTTATTTTTGGCCAATGCCTGCGCCGCCATAAGATTATTTGTCAACACATTTATTTCGTTTTTATCATTTATAGTTTCGTTTATATTTCGTTTTTGCATTTTAGGAGAATTGTGTCACAGATACTAAAAAAAGTCTGAAAGGAATGGGCTGTTTTACCTCATATTCTTTCAGACTTTCAGCTGTTTCTATGTTGTTTTGTTTATTATTCTGCCCTGGTCATTTTAGTTATTTGCCCCTTGCGTTCCTCCAAGAAATGAGCCCGACATAAAAAGCCCACAAACTGTTATTTTACAGTTCATGGGCTTTTCTTTCGTCTTAAGTTATATTTAGTTCTGTTCTGCGATATGTCTTGCTACGTAGATACCACTTGCAGATGCGTGGGACAGGGAATGGGTAACACCGCTTCCGTCGCCGATCACATACAGACCTTTATAGCAGCTCTCAAGATTATCGTCAATCTCAACTTCCATATTGTAGAATTTAACCTCCACACCATACAGCAGAGTATCGTCATTGGCAGTTCCCGGAGCTACTTTATCCAGGGCATAGATCATTTCAATAATACCATCCAAAATACGTTTCGGAAGTACAAGACTTAAGTCACCAGGTGTTGCAGTAAGTGTAGGTCTTACCAGTCCTTCTTCCACACGTTTTACGGTACTTCTACGTCCACGTACAAGGTCACCGAAACGCTGTACAATGACACCACCGCCAAGCATGTTCGAAAGCCTTGCAATGCTTTCACCGTATCCGTTGCTGTCTTTGAACGGCTCAGAGAAATGTTTGGAAACAAGAAGGGCAAAGTTGGTATTCTCGGTCTTCTTCTCGTCGCCTTCATAGCTGTGACCGTTTACAGTAATGATTCCGTTGGTATTTTCATTTACAACGATTCCATTCGGGTTCATACAGAATGTACGTACATTATCTTCAAATTTCTCTGTGCGGTAAACGATCTTGCTTTCATAAAGCTCATCTGTCAGATGTGAGAAAATAACTGCCGGAAGCTCTACACGGACACCGAGGTCCACACGGTTGGATTTGGTAGGAATGTTAAGTTCCTTACAGACAGTTTCCATCCATTTACTTCCGCTTCTTCCGACAGAAACAATACATTTCTTACACTCGTAAGAACCTTTTGCGCAGATCACACGATATCCCTCTTCGAGAACCTCCAGTTTTTCAACCGGCGTATCGAAATAAAAATCCACATGATCTTTCATCGCATTGTACAGATTCTCAAGAACAATATAGTTAATATCTGTTCCGAGATGGCGTACGGACGCATCCAGAAGATTCAGTTTGTTCTGCAGGCAGAGTTTTTTAAATTTGGTTCCTGCTGTAGAATAAAGCTTTGTTCCCTCTCCGCCGTATTCCATATTGATATCGTCTACGTATTTCATCAGCTCAATAGCTTCGCTCTTGCCGATATGTTCATACAGTGTTCCGCCAAAATCATTGGTGATATTATATTTTCCATCAGAGAATGCACCAGCGCCGCCGAAACCGCACATGATCGAACATCTCTTACAGTTGATACAGTTTTTAATCTTTTTGCCGTCGATCGGGCATTTTCTTTTTTCGAGAGAATATCCCTCTTCAAAAACTGCCACTTTGTAATCCGGTTTTTCTTTCATCAACTCGTATGCCGCAAAAATTCCTCCCGGGCCGGCACCGATAATGATCACATCATAGTTCATGCATCTTCCTCCTTGTGAGTATCGCTTCTTCCCATTTGTTTATATCCCTCATCCATTTGCAGCAGGGCATCCCTATTGCATAAAAAAAGCTGTCGCAGAAGGTATCATGACGAATCCTGTCACTTCCATTCATTACGGCAGTTGGAAAAATGTTCAACATATGTATTGTTAATCATAATCCTTATCTATATTACAGGATTCCTCATTTTTTGTCAAGCACTGTTTTTGTACGAAAATCAGATGTTTTCCTGTTAAATACAAAAGCACTACCATTTCAGACAGTACTTTTGCTCAATCGCACAAAAAATTCCTCCTGTTTTTCTCGACATTTCTAATGTCTGTTTTATGAAAAACAGAAGGAATTATTCATTTCAAAGTTTTACATTTTGTGTTTCTTTGCGTTAAAAAACGCTTTTGTTTCTTTTACTACGACTCCACTCAATACAAACAGTGCGATCATATTCGGAATTGCCATCAGACCATTGAAGATATCTGCGATGGTCCATACAGCACTTACTGTCATGTAAGGTCCGATAAATACTGCGAGAATGTATAACCAACGGTATACAATGATTTTTTTCTGGTGTCCGTTTGTCAGATATTCCAGACAACGTTCACTGTAGTAATCCCATCCGAGAATGGTGGTAAATGCAAAGAATACAAGACAGAGCATCAGTATAAATGCTGTAAATTTCGCCGGAAGCGGAAGTCCGTGCTGGAATGCATATGTAGTAACCTGTACACCTTCAATACCTTCTACCTGCCATGCGCCTGTCAGGACAATAGACAGACCTGTCATTGTACAGATAATGATCGTATCAATAAAAGTACCTGTCATACTTACCAGACCCTGGCGTACCGGCTCTTTTGTCTGAGCTGCTGCTGCTGCGATCGGTGCACTACCAAGACCTGCCTCGTTAGAGAAAATTCCTCGTGCGACACCTTTCTGCATTGCCACGATCATGGATCCAACCACACCACCTGTCACTGCGCTCGGGTTAAACGCTGCTTTTACAACAGTTACGATTGCTGCCGGGATCTCTGTAATGTTGCAGATGATCAGAGCAACACTGAGCACAATATAGATTACTGCCATAAATGGTACAATAATCTGGCTGACTGTTGCAATTCGCTTCAAACCTCCGATCAGGATTGCTGCCACACAGAATGCAAGAATCAGAGAAGAAACAACAACAGCCACAGAATACTGTCCCAAAAACGGGATATTGATACAGTTTGTTTTATTTGGATCAAAGAAGTTCTGTACCGCACTGGAAATACCATTTACCTGGCTGAAAGTACCTATACCAAAGAGACCAACACATACACCAAAGAATGCAAAGATCTTTGCAAGCCATTTCCATTTGCTTCCCATACCTTTTTCGATATAGTAGAATGGTCCGCCAAGGCTGTGTCCATCCTCGGCAACCACACGATACTTAACTGCCAGAAGTCCTTCTGAATATTTCGTTGCCATTCCGAAGAATGCTGCTACGATCATCCAAAACAATGCTCCCGGACCTCCGGCACAGACTGCTGTTGCCACACCGACGATATTACCGGTACCGATTGTTGCACTCAGTGCTGTACATAAAGCTGCAAAACTGGAGATTTCTCCGTCTCCTTCTTCTTCATTCTTAAACATCCATTTCAGAGCCAGCGGAAGACGACGCACCTGAAGAAACCCAAGTCTGCTGGTAAGAAGGACACCACCGGCTATGATCAATACCATAAGCGGCACTCCCCAGACTTTGTTATCCACTGCAACTAAGAAATTATTGATTGCTTCCCACATCTCAAAAAGTTCTCCTTACGTATATATTTTTCAGCATCATAAACAAGGGGACTTCATAAAAAGAATCAATCTCTGATAAAAGGATAATAATAAGAATCTCTGAAACTCAGACTAAAAAAAAGAACTGCTAAAAGAATAAACTTCCAGGATGTAATTATAAAAAAGCATCCTCTGTCCTTTTGCCTGAGAGATTCAAGACGCTTACGCGTCGCTTGCACCTTCGGCCCCTGTACTGAAACAGGTGTCTCCAGAGAAACGATCCATTTACAGTTTCTGTCCGATAACACGGATACCTGAGAGTTTTACTCCTTCGGTGGGCCCTGGCCTCTTTCCTGCAAACTTCTCCTCGTTATTGCTGTCACTGCGTTATACTATAGTGCTAAATCATTAAGATGTCAAGAGGGAAATTTTTTTCTTCCCTCTTGAAATTTTTTGTTAATTAAATGTATTTTATTTCGGGCTGACAATCTTTCCTGCCACCGCACATGCTGCCGCAGTCTTCGGAGATGCCAGATAAATTTCTACTTTGGATGTTCCCATACGGCCGAGAAAATTACGGTTGTTTGTTGCCACAACGCGCTCTCCGTCTGTCAGTATACCACCTGCACGTCCACAGCACAGTCCGCATCCCGGATGTGTGATCATCGCCCCTGCCTCAGCCAGAGTATCCAGAATACCCAGCTCGATTGCCTGTCTGTAGATCTTACGGCTTGCCGGTGTTACGATCAGTTTTACATAATCTGCAACTTTTTTGCCTTTCAGAACTTCCGCTGCTGCTGCAAGGTCTTCCAGACGTCCGTTTGTACAGGAACCGATAAATACCTGATCGATCTCAGTTCCTTCCAGTGTGCTGACATCACGGATCTTATCTACCTGAGACGGGCATGCCATAACCGGAACCAGATCTTCTGCACGATAGGTCACAATATTAAGATATGTGGCATCCTCATCTCCGACAAGACTCTTCTGGAAATCGTTCAGCTCAATCTCGCAGTACTCTGCCGTCTTTTCATCAGGAGTAAAGAGCGCACATTTTGCGCCTGCCTCAATTGCCATGTTGGCAATTGTCATGCGGCTAGCCACAGACATATTCTTCACTGCACTTCCTGTAAATTCCAGTGCACGATATGTAGCTCCGTCCGCACCGAGATCCCCGATCAGACGCAGGATCACATCTTTTGACATGACATTTTCCGGAAGTTCTCCGTCGATCACAACTTTGATCGTTTCCGGAACTTTGATCCACATAGTCCCTGTTCCGAGGATACTTGCCATCTCGGTATAACCGATACCGGAAGAAAAAGCGCCGACACATCCGTAAGTAGTCGTATGGCTGTCTGTACCAAATACGATATTGCCCGGTTTCACATAGCCGGCCTCTGTCATTAACTGATGGCAGATTCCGTCACTTCTATGTACGTTTTTCATGCCATATTTTTCTGCAAAAGCATCTCCTGTGTGGAAATGTCTGGTATCATCAAGCTGGCTTGCCGGAACAAGGTGGTCATAGATCAGGACTACTTTGTCCGGATCCCATAATTTCTGAAATCCCATTTCTTCAAATTTCTCTGCAACAAACGGGATAAAAATATCGTGGATCATCACTCTGTCGACATTGACTGTGACGATATCACCCGGGGTTACGGCATGGCCCACATTGTTTCTGATAATCTTTTCAATAACTGTTTCGCCCATCTGATCTCCCTCCTTAGTCCAGTCCGTTCAGTTTACGCATGGCTTTTACAAGTCCGCCTGCCTGAATGATGCTCATCAGATTCTCCGGCAGAGAAGCGATCGGGTACTGTTTTCCGTTGTAGTCCACATGCTCATTCATAATAACAGTCACGGAATCTCCTTCTTTGACATCTGTATGAAGATCCGGCTGTTCAATCAGAAGAAGACCGTTGTTGATAGAGTTTCTGAAGAAAATTCTGGCAAAAGATTTCGCGATGACACACTGGATTCCCAGCGCTTTGATGATCTCCGGTGCCTGCTCTCTGGATGAACCGCAGCCAAAGTTTTTGCCGGCAACAATGATGTCGCCTTTCTGGATCTGACCAGCCAGTTCCGGGCGAAGCGGGCTGAATCCATATTGTTTCATATCGTCGATTGTTTTGAGTGCCAGATACTCGGTCGGGATGATGATATCCGTATCAATGTCATCGCCAAGCACCCAGACTTTACCTGTAAACTTTTCCATAATCTATGTTCCCTCACTGAATATGTATTCGTTGTTTGTACTCTGCCTTTATGCTTCTCAGATTTCAGACGGCAGCGCGATCTTTCCTGCGATTGCCGAAGCTGTAACAGTTGCTGCTGATCCGAGATATACTTTGGAGCTCGGATGTCCTGCACGTCCCTTGAAGTTACGTGTTCCGGTACTAATCAGAACTTCGTTTTCTCCGATCACTCCCTGGCAGCTTCCCCAGCATACACTGCAGTTCGGGTTCATAACGATTGCGCCGGCTTCCATAAAGATGTCAATCAGTCCTTCTTTTAATGCCTGACGGTAAATGGTCTGGCTTGCCGGAACAACAAGGAAACGTACTTTATCTGATACTTTCTTTCCTTTGATGATCTCGGCACCCACACGCAGGTCCTCGATACGTCCATTGTTACAGGAACCAAGGAATGCTTCGTTGATCTCGATGCCACATGCTTCTTCTGCCGGAACAACATTGTCTACAAAATCCGGTCTGGCAACTACCGGACGGACTTTGCTCAGATCAAATGTGTATTCTCTTACATATTTTGCATCTGGATCGCTGTGGAAAACGGCTTTTGGCTCACGTCCATGCTCTTTCAGATATTCCATGGCTTTCTCATCAGCTTCAAAGATACCGGTCTTTGCACCGGCTTCTACTGCCATGTTGCAAAGTGTCATACGGTCACTGATACTCAATGTCTTTGCACCTTCTCCGGTAAATTCCATTACCTGATAGTTACATCCATTTGCACCAACTTCGCCAATGATCGTAAGGATCAGGTCACGTGCGGTCACACCTTCCGGAAGTTTTCCTGTCAGATTGAATTTTACAGATTCCGGAACAAGTACCCAGGAAGTACCTGTCACCATTCCATAGAGGAAGTCTGTACATCCGACACCGGTACCAAATGCACCGAGTGCACCGTAGGAACATGTATGGCTGTCTGCACCAAAGATCAGTTCGCCCGGACGCACATAATTTTCAATCATGACCTGATGGCAGACACCTTTACCTTCCCAGAAATCAATGTTGTTTGCTTTTGCAAAATCTCTCATTTTCTTCTGAGACGCTGCTGTTTTCGGGCAGTCAGACGGTACGTTATGGTCCACGATAAATACAAGTTTCTTTGTATCTGCAATGTGCGGATTTTTTAATTTATTGTTATACATATCAACAGTCAGATGTGTCGTTCCGTCGTTACTCATCAGACGGTCAAGCTGTACGGTATGGATATCTCCTGGCTTTACGCTCTCCACTCCGGCTGCCGCTGCAATAATTTTTTCTGCGATTGTCATTCCCATGGTTATTTCTCCTCCTTGTTCAGCGAAGCGATCAGACCGCCCTGATTCAGAATTCCCTGCATATATTCCGGGAGTTTTGTACAGGTATAAGTCTTACCGTTTGCAACTGCTGTTCCGTCAGACATATGGAGTTCCATAGTATCTCCGGTTGCTACATTATCCGGAAGATCTTTACAGACAATTGCCGGAAGACCGATATTGATTGCATTTCTGAAGAAAATTCTCGCAAAAGATTTTGCAATGACAGCCTGTACACCAAGTGCTTTCAGGACACCCGGTGCCTGCTCTCTGGACGAACCACAGCCGAAGTTTTCTCCGCCTATTACGAAATCTCCGGGTTTTACTTTCTTTGCAAAATCAGGATCTAATGATTCAAATGCGTGCCCTTTCATTTCATCCAGATTCGGCAGAAGTAAATACTGGGATGCAATGATCTGGTCTGTATCAAGGTCATTATGAAATTTAAAAATTTTTCCCTTTTCCATAATAAGAATTCCTTTCTATGTATAACTATTCATTTTCTCTCTATTTTACCACAAAATATGTGAATAGAAAATGTATATTTAGATGACTTTATGCTGTAACCACTTCCGGCTGTGAAATCTCCACGTAAAAATAATTCCGCGAAGTGTCCAGTCTGCAAACATTCCGATCCAGACACCCATCGGACCGAATCCCATGACTCTGATCAGAAATACACAGAGGCAGAATCTGCACGCCCACATCGTACAGCAGGAAACGATCATGGAAAATTTCACATCTCCCGCTGCACGAAGTCCATATCCAGGTATGAATGCCATGATCCATACAAGCGGCTTTACAATTGTGATCCACATCACCATATGAAAACACATATCTGCACTTGCTTTTTCCATACCACCAAGGATTGTGATTGGTTTCGTCAGTGCAAATACACCAAGACAGCTTATGATGATAATCACTTCTGCGATCACGCAGAGTTTTTTTATGTAATAAACTGCTTCATCCTGTCTTCCGGCACCAAGACACTGACCGACGATCGTCATCAGACCGACTCCGACTCCGATTGCTGCAATACCATTTAGATTTTCCAGGATATTTGTCATTGCCTGTGCTGCGATTGCGGTAGTTCCAAGCGTGGAAACTGTTGACTGAATTGCAAGCTTCCCAAGCTGAAACATACTGTTTTCGATGCCTGACGGAATACCGAGTCCGAGAATACGTCTGATCATACTCCAGTCCGGACGGATCTCGAAATAATCACGTACAACAATCTCCTGACCTTCTTTTTCCTTTCGAAGCTGGATTATAACAACAACTGCACAGAAAATACGGGAAATCAATGTAGAAAGCGCCGCACCTGCAACTCCCATATGAAATACCCAGATCATCACTGCATTTCCCGCAATATTCATGACATTGGAAATCATCGAAATGATCATCGGTCCTTTTGTATTATCCTGCGCCCTGAAAATAGAAGCTGCTGAATCATAAGCTGCGATGAACGGGAACGACAGAGCTGTATAGAAGAAATATGTTTCCGAAGCACGCATGACCGCCGGTTCTACCGATCCGAAGATCAGCCTCAGGAGTGGTTTCTGGAAAACAAGACAGATCAGACTCACCGCTACCGAAATAGCTGTTATGATAAACAACACCTGTCTTGCAGATTCGTTTGCTTTTTCTTTACTTCTCTGTCCTATGTACTGTGCACAGATGATCGCACCGCCTGCCGCCAGTGCGGAGAATGCCTGAATGACGAGCACGTTGATCGAATCTACCAGCGATACCGCTGAGATTGCCGCCGAACCGACATTACTTACCATCATGGTATCCGCAGTTCCCATGATGGAATTAAGCAGCTGTTCCAACACGACCGGAATCAGAAGACTGCAGATCATGCGATTAGAAAACATATGCTGTTGCTGTTCCATTTTTCACTCAACTCCCCCATAATTCATTTCCAAACTTTACCGGCGGTCATGCCGACTTTGACATTATGTTCCTTTCCACAGGATAATGCAAGTTTTTATCAAAGAACATATTATGGGAGCAGTTCGTATGCAATACGCGGGCTTCCATCCGGGACATGTACGATGCCGCAGCTTACAAAACCGTATTTTTCCAATACGTGCTGCATTACTTTGTTATCCGTATGTGTATCGATCCGAATATGCGGCACTTGTGCGCTGCAGTAATCCATGACATGACCAAGAACGCCCTGCACTGTTCCGTCGCTGGCTACACGATGCACGGCAGCATAAGGTTCCTCTGACTTCCAGTTTCCTTCTTCTATCTCCTGATAGGTCGGATCTTCTCCTATAATAAAGGCGAATACTGCATGAATGTCCGCTTCCTCCAGTACATACAAATTTCCCTGACAGATATCTTCCTCTATCAGAGCTTCTGGTTCGTCACCTTTCCCCCACTGTGAATGGTTGCCGTTTTTTCTCATAAACTGTCTTGCCACCTCGTAGATTTCCCGGATTCTCGGAAGATCCCACGGTGTAGCTTTTCTTATTGTACAGGACATGTATTTATCCTCGCTCTCTATAAATTATAATAGTTACTGTACACTCCGTTCACAGCAATTTATAATACTCCCTGCTCCTGCATCTCTCTGGCCACGGAAACATACTCTTTGCTGTTCTCAAGAATCCCCAGTTTTTCTTCCCAGGTAAGGTTCCGTCTGATTTTTGCCGGACTTCCCATCACAAGAGAGCCATCTGGTATCACAGTATTCTTCGTCACAAGACTTCCTGCTCCTATAATACAGTCATTTCCAATCTTTGCACCGTCAAGTATCACTGCCCCCATTCCAATCAGCGTTCTGTCCCCAATCGTACAGCCATGAATCACTGCATTATGTCCCACTGTAACATTATTTCCGATACAAACCGGCATGTTACGGCTCACATGAACCGTACAGTTTTCCTGAATATTTGACTCTTCCCCAATCACAACCGGAGCTTCATCCCCACGGATCACAGCAAAAGAAAGCACACAACTGTCACGCCCAATCGTCACATCACCCATGATTGCCGACTGTTTTGCAATTCTCGCATCTTCTGATATTTTTACACTTTTATAATTCATTGTATCTTCCTCTGATTTCTGCAATTTTGCCAGTATGATTTCAGTGTAGCAAGCCATGCTTTTGTTGTCAATCGACAAACATGATCCGATACTGTTTATATATGTCGCTGAGAGTTTAGTCAAAGGTTTCCGGTTCCGATCTTATTCTTAAATTCATACGGCGTACATCCCATCTGACTGCGAAAAACTTTGCCGAAATAGCTGGCAGAGTGAAACCCGCAGTTCTGGGAAACTGTCATAATCGTCTCAGAGGTGTTTTTCAGCATAGTGCATGCCATCTGCAGGCGGTATTCTTTGAGACGTTCTTCTTTTTCTGATGTACGCAGTTTTGCTGATTCCGGCATGACCCATTCTGCCTGAGTTCGGTATTGCAATTCCTTCCATTTGCCGGTAATATTTAGCTCATCTTTTCACTATATACAATACATCCAACAAGCGCCATACGGTTTTCTGCTCCGTATGGCGCTTGTTTATAATTATTCTCTATTTTAATATGTAAAAAACGCAAGGATCATATACACCACGACCGACACAATACAATACAGCGAATTTGTCGTAGATACATATGCGCTTCCGTCTTCACGCTTAAGGAAAGTCTGCATACTGAACGTAGCCGGTGCGGACATATAGGTAATCACTGCCAGGTCCAGTAATTTATTACTTCCGATAAAACTATGTACCGCCAGAAGGACACACACGATCATAACTGCCTGCAGCACAATACGCATCACGATCGTCCGAACACACGGTCCAAAAAGTTCCTGTGTCAGTTCCATGCTGAAACCTACTACAATCAGAATGATTGCCGTCAAAGCTGTAGTCAGAATACTCTCGACGCTTGTATAAATCCCGCCTGCCGGGCTTGCAAGCAGAAGTTTGATCACGCCTGTCAATCCCGCAATGATTCCCAGAACACTTGCGATAAATGCCGGTGTTTTTACTGCACTTACTGCAAGATTCTTTACATTAATCTTCTCACCGTTCTCGGTCTGGCCAAGCATTCCCATATAAATACTGAATCCAAAAAGCAGTCCCGCAATATCAAGAACTGCGATCTGTGACAGGTTATCCTGTCCACAGAGACTTGTGTACAGAGGATATGCCATCGAGCCGCCCTCATACACACTGACCATAAATGGCAGATACTTGCGGTAATTTTCTGTCATAAGCGGCTTCATAAGAAATCCGATGCCAAAAGATACAACCAACATGATGAACATGATCCCGACCAGCTTTGCCGTTTCTGCTCCATAATCCGATGTCGCCAGTGCATGAAAGATTGCCACAGGAAGCATGATATTTGTAACCAGTGCTTTCATGCTGTCGATGCCGTTCTTGTTCAGCAATTTCCATTTCCGGCATAAAATACCAAGAATGATCATTACCAGTACTGGTGATATGATTTCCAGAACTTTCATTTGTTTCCTCTCCCTTAAATCAGACGTCTTCCTCAACACTCTAAATAACTTTAAATGTTTTCGCCTGCCCTACTTACCAAACAGCTCTGTAAAAGCAAACGCAACAACATTAAATATATTATCTATCAAAACAAACAAAATCACAAGATATTTTGTCTGCTTGTTTTTGTTTCCAGTACATAAAAAGGCCCAAAAGCTTATTCTGCTCTGAAACAGAGTGTTCATAAGACTTTCCGGCCCTTTAATAGTTAAATTAAAAGATAAATCTGAGCTTTACAGATTATTTACCTGCAACCTGAGCTGCAACTTCTGCTGCAAAATCATCCTGACGTTTTTCGATACCATCACCTGTCTCGTAACGAACGAAACCTTTGATTGTGATCTTAGCGCCGTTTGCTTTTGCAACTTCTTCTACGTATTTACCAACGGACTGTTTTCCGTCTTCTGCTTTAACGTATACCTGGTCAAGAAGGCAGATTTCTTTGAGTTCTTTCTTGATACGTCCAGTGATCATACCCTGGATAACCTTTTCCGGTTTCTGGGATTCTTTTGGATCGTTCTGGATCTGAGCAAGAAGGATTTCTTTTTCATGTTCGATGTATTCAGCACTTACTTCGCTGTCGCTTGTGTACTGCGGTTTCAGAGCTGCGATCTGCATTGCTACGTTTCTAGCCATTTCTTGAACTGCATCGTTAACAACATCTGTCTCAACGTCTACAAGAACGCCGATTTTTCCACCCATATGTGTATAGGAAGCAACGAAACCATTGTCTTCTTTTACCTGAGCGAATCTTCTGATGTTCATGTTCTCGCCGATAACTGCAACCTGAGCTGCAAGAGCTTCTTTTACAGTCTTAGTTGTATCAAGTGCCCATGGCTCTGCAAGGAAAGCATCGATATCTGCTGCGGAAGTAGTAAGTGCCTGTGCTGCAACATCTGCAACATAGTTCTGGAATTTTTCGTTTTTAGCAACGAAGTCTGTCTCAGAGTTAACTTCTACAACAACTGCGTTCTTAGCGTCATCAGCAACGAGTGTCTTGCAAAGACCTTCTGCTGCAACACGGCCTGCTTTCTTCTGAGCTGTAGCAAGACCTTTTTCACGCAGGAATTCTACTGCTTTGTCCATATCGCCTTCTGTAGCTGTAAGAGCTTTCTTACAATCCATCATTCCGGCACCGGTCATTTCTCTTAATTCTTTTACCTGAGCTGCTGTAATAGCCATTGTATTCTCCTCCTGGAATTAAATCAATTATTCCTCTGTAGCTTCTTCAACTTCTGCTTCTTCAGCTTCTGTTGTTCCCTGATTTGCTTCGATAACAGCATCTGCCATTTTGGAAACGATCAGTTTTACGGCACGGATAGCATCATCGTTACCCGGGATTACATAATCAAGTTCTTCCGGATCACAGTTTGTATCGCAGATACCGATAAGCGGAATACCTAATGTATGAGCTTCCTGAACGCAGATTCTTTCTTTCTTAGGATCAACGATGAAGATTGCGTCCGGAAGACGTTTCATCTCTTTGATACCGCCAAGGTTTTTCTGCAGTTTAGCAAGTTCTTTTCTTAATTCAATAACTTCTTTCTTTGGAAGTACTTCGAAAGTTCCATCAGCTTCCATAGCTTCGATCTGTTTCAGTCTTGCAATACGGCTCTGGATTGTCTTGAAGTTTGTAAGCATACCACCAAGCCATCTTTCGTTTACATAGAACTGTCCGCAACGCTCTGCTTCTGCTTTGATAGCATCCTGAGCCTGTTTCTTAGTTCCAACGAAAAGGATGTTGCCGCCATTAGCTACGATGTCAGCTACTGCATTGTAAGCATCGTCTACCATACCTACAGACTGCTGAAGGTCGATGATGTAGATACCGTTTCTTTCTGTGTAGATGTACGGAGCCATTTTAGGGTTCCATCTTCTTGTCTGATGTCCGAAATGAACACCTGCTTCCAAAAGCTGTTTCATTGAAATAACGCTCATGTTTGTTCTCCTTTTTGGTTAAATTCTTCCGTACAGATCATTTTCTATCCGGACCCAACCTCACACCGTAAGGGCACCATCCATCGGAATCTCTGTACGTGACTTTTTATTTGTGCGTCAGTGCGCACATTGCAACTCCTAGAGTATAGCATAGGAAAACCCTCCGTGTAAAGAGGGTTTTCGCAGTTTTCGGTATATTTTTGCTGGATTTTACCATGTTCACGCACGATGCCGTTCACATATTGCCTCGCAGACCAGAGCAACGGTCTGACGAACTAATCGGTAACTGCATCATACTGATACCGGCAAAATGCAATTAAAAACACAGCAAACACATTTAGTGGCGATAACGCTATCCCTTCAACCGTAAAAGTTCTTCCTCAGTCAGGGGACGGCACTCACCTTTCTTGAGATTGTCGGGGAGGGTAAGCGGACCCATGGAGATTCTCTTGAGGTAGATGACTGGGTTTCCGACTGCTGCCATCATCCTCTTGACCTGATGAAACTTGCCTTCGTGAATTGTCAGATGCAATTCTGTATACACTTCCGGCAGATTTTCTATGCGCACACGACCAGGCTGCATACCACCGGCACCTTCCCAGCTCCCGCCAACTATCTCAACCTTCGCAGGCATGGTCAGTTTTTCTTCGCCGATATCCACACCATTTTCGAGATTACGAATATTTTCCACCGTAAGCTTTCCCTCCACGCGGACAAAATATGTTTTGTCCACATGTTTTCCCGGTGCAAGAAGCTCATGTGCCAGCATACCGTCATCCGTAATAAGAAGTAATCCTTCGGTATCTTTGTCAAGTCTTCCTACCGGAAAAAGCCCCTTCCTGTCAGATGGTACATATTCCATAACTGTTCTGTCATTGCAATCTTCTGTGGCACTGACGCAGCCGGCAGGTTTGTTCAGAAGATAATAGACAAATTCCGGTGCCACACCAACAGTTTCCCCCGAAAGCACAACCACATCATTCTCCGGATCGACTTTCATCTCCGGTTTCTTCGCCGGTACACCGTTCACCTGAACCTGCCCTTTCTGTATGAATTTTTTCACTTCACTTCTGGTTCCCTTTCCCGCATCTGCGAGAAACTTATCCAGCCTCACTGCCTTTGCCATATATACTCCTTATTCTGATTCAACAGTACTATCCAGATATATTTCTGAAGGTGCATCTGCCCCTCCGATAATTGCCTGTGTTACCACATCTTCCTCATCATCTGTATACACTGTCTCTTCTTTTGTCACCGGTGCATCCACCTGCATACTACTCTGTATGATTCCCAGCTCTGTAATCTTTTCTTTTACGAAATCAGGAAGTTTTTCTGTCTTCAGTCCATATGTATTCACAGCCTCGCCTTTATCTGTAAACACTGATACATAAATATTCTGATAGATTTCTGAATCTTTGTCAGCATATCCATTGTATCTTACAGTCAATGCCTCTTTCAGAGCTTTTATTTCTTCTGGATTTTCATAAGCCACATCTTCCTGCTGTCCATCCTCATCATTAAAATAGTTCAGCATGATCTTTTCAATATCCAGATCTTCTACCGTCAGAGGATAACCTGTTTCCTTAAGAATTGCAAGAGTATTTTTAAATGAAGGATATATACCAACGATCCATTCTGCATACTGCACATCTGTATTCGTATTTCCTGGTATCATATTATTCACATTCTGTTTACCAGGAAGCTGATAAGCAAAATCAATTTTCACCTCAGGTGTCTGCATAAAATCTTCTGCTGTTGCAGCATCGACATCCTTCTTCATCGCTTCAAGGAGTTGCTTTATTTTATCAGGATCATTCTGGAAGATACTGAATCCATTTCCGCTTGCATCATTCAGTCCAATATTTTTCAGATATTTCTGATCAAGATCAAGGAAACCAAATTTCTGTTCTTTCAGATTTTCTTCCTCATATAATCCTTTTACAAGAGCACTTAAGTTTTCCGTCTCTATACAGTATTTTCGATAGATTTCTTTTCCAGATTTAAGTGTGTATTTTATACTTGTATAATATGTATAATCTCCGTCGATTGCCTCACTTTTCGGATTGCCGGCAACGATATCCTGAAGAGCTTTATAAGTCTGGTCGCCTATACCATTTTTACCGGTAAATGCCATAGCAGACTCAGCCCAGCTATTTGCATCTGTTATTTCATAGTCTCCATCTTTTGTCTTTTGGACATTCTCATAATAGTCCTGATCAAAAGACATCATGTTGAGATTCATGGATGCAATATCTTCCTGTTTCGGAATATAGCTGTCAAAATGCAGCAGGTCTTTCTGAAAGATAAGCGCACAAGCTGCTACAAGTACTCCTGCAATTACCAGCTGTAATTTTTTTGCAAAAAATCCCTGAAAACTCATCTGATATATTGTTTCTAACAACCCGTGTATTACGACTGTTCCAAGAATCATTCCGAAAATCCACCAGAGAATTCTGACTTTTCCGGTAGTAAGCGAATAGAATATCCAGCCAACTGCAAGGCCGCCCGGTACCACTATCATAAATTTTACTATGATTGAAACCCACGGATAAACCATGGATTTTCCAGCCGATTCTGATGGTCTTTTCTTATATGCAGCCCATGCCATAACTCCAAGTACAACACCAAGGATAATGACTGCTATAAGTAATTTTCCTGCCTTTCCCTCCGCATAGGCACTAACCATACTGAGGATCAGCGTTCCCGGAGATGCAGTGTGCAGGAGTGTATTAAAGCCACCATACTGATATTCTGAGAAGAAGGTATGCCAAAATGACCGTCCATAGGCTACAAGGAGCAAATTGAGTACAATCCCATACAGGTACATACCTCCCAGACACAGAATACCCATCAGCATATTTCCCGTCACACTGATTACCAGCACAATACTGAAATAGATCACCAGGTAGATGATGAGATGCAGGAAAAGCATCCTGACTGCCATCCCCATAATATTCAGGCTGAAAAATCCTCGTGCTGCTCCAATACAGATCATCAGAAACTCTGTGATGATATACGGTATCAGATAATATACCAGTCCTGAAACTACTCTTTCCAGAAACAGTTCTACTCTTTTTATCGGAAGTCCATGATAAAAATCTGTTTTTTTACCAGAATACAGATAAATGAATCCGTTCACACTGTTTATGAAAGCCGCTATGGATGCAATGATCAGACCCGACAGCACAAAACCATCTTTCCACAAATTGTTATACAAAATCTGAATTTGTAAATCTGAGTATTGCAGATCCCTCCAGGAACTCAGCTTTACCATACCAGTCACCGGAAATGCCAGAAGAAATCCAAGTGTAATAAATGCCGGTATCCAGCTCTGTCCTTTGGATATTGTTTTCAGATGTTTAGAAGAAAATATTCTGGATTTCATAGCCAGCCACCTCCGTTTCACTGATAAATATTTCTTCCAGAGTCAGTGGAAGCACTTCACAGAACAATGGATTCTTTTCCTGAATTTTTGCCATGATCTCTGTCCTTGTGCCTCGTGCTGTGATCATTACAAGTGAGCCCTGATGATCCACTTTCAACACATCAAGTTCTTTTTTCAGCGCGTCTTCCTGCTTCTTATCAGTAAATACACACTGTATCTTGTGAATATGGAATTTCATATCTTCCAGATTTCTGCTCAGAAGCATACCTCCCTTATATAAAAGGCCCACATGATCACAGATATCTTCCAGTTCTCTTAAATTGTGAGACGCCAGAACCGGTGAAAAATCTCTGCTCATGATCTCAGCGGCAAAAAGACTTTTTACTCCCTGACGTACCACCGGATCCAGTCCGTCAAATGTCTCATCACATAGAAGATATTTTGTCCCCACACAGATGCCAATCAGCGTCATCAGCTGTTTCTTCATGCCCTTTGAAAAACTACTGACCTTCTGACTTTCATCAAGTTGAAACTGACGCATCAGTTTCGAAAAACGCTGACGTTCAAATCCCGGATAGTACAGACGGTAAAACGAAGCCATATCCGCTGCGGTATAGTTTGCAGGAAAATAGCAGTCATCCGAAATATAAAAAATCTGCTTTTTCGCATCTTCATTATCGAAAACAGAAATATCATCAATCCTTATCTCGCCTTCGTCCGGTCTCAGTATCCCTGCTGCCATCCGAAGAAGTGTACTCTTTCCTGCGCCATTGCTTCCAACCAGCCCGAACACTTCTCTTTCTCCGATATCCAGCGAAACTTTGCTGACTGCCTGTAGTGTCCCAAAAGACTTGCTGCATTCTTTTATCTCTATCATCTCTGTTCCTCCTCACAGCTCTTTCGCACCAGCGAAAGCATCTCTTCTTCCGTAACTCCCGTCTGTAGTCCTTTTTTTACCAGTTCCAGAAATTCCTTTCGAAAATCTCCCCTGCTCTTTTCCTGTATCCGTGTGGTCTCCGCAACAAAATTGCCTTTTCCCCTGACTGGATAGATCAGCCCCTCCTGCTCCAGTGTCATATATGCTCTCTGGATTGTATTGGGATTGATAGACAGTTCCATCGCAAGCTGACGTACGGAAGGAAGCCTCGAACCTGCCGGTAAAGCTCCCTGATAAATCAGGGTTCGGAATCTTTCCGTAATCTGCTCATAGATTGGACGTCTGTCCTGATAATCTAAAATGATCATCCGCCCCTCCTTTCCACTTTGTATATGTTTCATGTGTATATAGTGTATTAATTGTTTTAATACACTTAGAGTATCATATTTATCTGCTCAAAGCAATCAGACATCTATAAAATAAATATAAAATAATTCTAAAATCGTAAATACTACCAGGTACTTTCCTGTAAAGCAAAAAGCTCCCAGGTTTCTTTTAACCTGAAAGCTTTTCTTTTGTATAATTCCTGTTCATTTTTTATTAGAAACAAAATCCTGTTCTTAATTTATAAAACACGTTTTGTCCGTCCATGCATTCTTGTCCGGAAATAAGAGATCCCGTAGAGCAGGGTAAGTATCAGGGCAGACAATATGATCAGAATATACATCGGATTCTTCTGCAGCATCCAGCTCACAAGATCCGGAGATACAAGCGACCAGATATTTGCCCCCATATGCAAAAGTACGCTGCTCCACAGACAACCGCTGATTTCCAGAAAATATGCAAATACCATTCCAAGAATTCCTGCATAAACTGCCTGTACCAGATTCCCATGATAAATACCAAAGATCATTCCTGAAATCACCATGGCAAAGCCCATTCTCATATAATCCCGGAGTCGCAAATAGATCAGCCAGCGAAATACGATTTCCTCTGCCAGAGGCGCTATAACACCCATACATATGAGTAAAAACCACATACTCTTTCCGGCAGTCATCTGATCCATTGTCTCCTGATATTCCTGATAATTCAGTACAGACTGCAGCATTCCGACAAGCATATTTGCATACTGTGAAAAAGCTGCCCCCATTCCCAAAAACAGGATTATTTCCGGCAGATCAAGTTTCCAGGGTTTCTGCGGCAGAACAAGTCCTCCATGTTTCCTTGCTATGCGGTCCCGGCTGTAAAACCAGAGACACGGAATCATAGAAAGTATTCCTGTCAGCCCGGTAAGCAGTACCACCTGCTCATAATATACATCCATCCCCCCGCCGGAGCGTGTAATCAGCCAGAGTGCAATATATCCGATAATCTGCGAAATCATAAAATGAATCCCACAGGGATAAGCTATACGCCAGATCTGTCTGATATATGACTGCCTGCGTCGGGGGCTCAGCCGAAAAAATCCAGTAATTCATCTGCGGAAGCTACTGTCTGCAACGGATCCGCCTCTTGAAGTTCTTCCGTTGTCCCATATCCATAAGAAACCGCCACACAGTCCAGTCCGGCTTCACGGGCTCCAAGTACATCATGCTCTTTATCACCGACCATGACCACCTGCTCCCGATGTTTCTTCATTCCGATGCGTTCCAGTGCTTCTTCAATAACTTCGGTTTTATTGGTTCTGGCACCATTCATTTCACTTCCGACGATTTCATCAAAATATTCCGTCAAATGAAAATGATCCAGAATCTGTTTCACATAATCTTCCGGTTTCGATGATGCAACCGCCAGGATATATTTCTTGCGTTTTAATTCCTGCAGCATATTCTCTACACCCGGATATGGTTTATTCTCAAATATCCCCACATTTGAATAACGTTCACGGTAGTATTTTACTGCCTTCACTGCAGTTTCTTCATCCAGTCCTGCATATTTCATAAACTGTTCTTTAAGCGGCGGACCGATAAATACTTCCAGTTTCTTCAGATTCTCTTCCGGTTTTCCGAGTTTTTCCAGTGCATACTGCACACATTTCGTAATCCCTTCCCCGGATTCTGTCAGCGTCCCATCCAGATCAAATAAAATTGCCTTATACATGGTTCCTCCAAATTTCGTGTCCAAAAATCATTTTGCTTTCTTATGCATGTCAAAAAACATTATACGACAGTATAGCATCCTTTTTGATTTCCGTCCACGATAAATCTGACGGAACCATCGCTGCCAGCTCTATCAGATTTTCATTATCCTCCTGCAGCTGCACAATACAAATATTTCCTGAATCCGTTGTCCGGGATATTTCCTGACCATTGATTCGGAGAGATATGACAGCAGCCACCACTCTGTGGTTCAGCTTAATTTCCATTTTCTCTCTTCCCCGCACAGTTTCCTTCCAGTAAAACAGCTTCATCTTTTTCAGACATTCCGCAGGTGGAATTCGATATTCTTCATGAAACTCGGTCACTTTATCAACTTCGGATTCCGGCACCTCCGTAGGCACAGGTGTCGGTATAGCTGTGGGTGTTATCGTCGGAGATGGCATGGGAAACGGTGTATCAGTCGGTACTTCTGCCACCGCCTGATTATTAATTTCTGCACTTATGGTATCTGTCTGTCCATATCCGTCCGTATCCATCGAATCTAAACTTCCTGCCTGTATCTGATCGGTCCTCACACCGCCACCTGTATCTGCCTGATTCATCACTTCTGTATTTGCTGCATTTGCCCGGTTCTCCGTCCCGGCCGGCTCTTCCTGCCTGCTTTCAGTTTCCCGGTCAAACGATCCTTCCCATCCTGTAGTCTCTGTTTCTCCATAAGTATCCCCGCTTTCACTGTCCACATTGCCCGACGATTCATCCTCGATTCCTCCATCTGTCCCGTCTTCATCCCAGTCTGACCAGTCATCCACATCATCGACACCTGTCATCACATCAAATCCACCAAGTTCCATCGCATACACGCCGGAACTTATGCTGTTAAGAACCAGAAGTATTCCTGCCAATAACAGGAAGAATTTCTTTTTTCCATTTTTTCCACTCATCTGAGCGCACTTCCTCCTTATTCCTCTGATCTGCAGAAATATTATTCTGCCATTGCCGATAAACAGCACGGCTTTCCTGATATCGTGCCTGTCTGCACAGGAACCTTCCATATTCCAGATATCCTCTTTCATACTCAGGTTCATATGTCAGTAGCTGACGATAATACAATTCCGCACGGTCTGCATGATCTGCCAGCTCCCCGTTGTATGCCAGTAATTCAAGAATCCGAATCTGGTCTTCTGGACTATGGTATTGCTTTAATAATCTCTGAAATCCGGCTTCTGCCTGCGCATACACCCTTGCCTGAAGTACAGGATTCCCTGACTGATACGCAAATCCATAATATTCCTTTGTAATCACCGTCAATACCTTCGAAAGTTCCGGTAATGTTTTCTGCATAGGAACTCCACTGCTCACCACAACCGCCAGCATCAGGACAGCCGCCGCCAAAGGCACCAGAACAGAACGGAGCCTTAGCTTCAAAGGATGGATATTATTAAGAAACTCGCTTGCTTCTGCCGCATTCTTCCATCGTTTTCCTGCTTCCGGGCGACAGCATTTAAAGATAAACTTTCCGAAATACGGGCATCGCAAAATATATCTCCATTTCCCTCTTCCGCACAGACATTCCAGTGTCTTACCAAGACAGTAAAAATCACTTGCCTGGTCAATCACACCATGATACTGCTCAGGAGCTGCAAAACCTCGCGTCCCCTTACATTCTGTCCTGTAACTATGCCGCTGATATTCAAAAACAGCACTGCCAAAATCGACCAGATACAGCGTACCTGCCGATGTCATCATCAGATTATCCGGCTTCAGATCACCATAAAAAACGGCCGGTTTTCTTGAATGAAGATAATCCAATACATTTAGTACTGTATCTCCGATCTGCAAAACTTCTTCCAGTGAAAACACTTTGCCCTCTTTTAACAGCTGTGCAAGCGATTTTCCCTGAATATACTCCATAATGATATAGCAAAATCCCTCTCGCTCTGCATAGTCGATCATCTTTGGCAGTACCGGATGTTCCAACAGGCGTAAAAGTCCCGCCTCCCGCCGATTCGAGATCGGAAGTTCTTTTACAGCACGGAAAATCCCCAGTTCCAGATCACGTGCCAGATACATCCGGCCTTCACCGCCACTTCCTATCTGGTCAACAATACAGTATCTGCCTTTTAAAATGATTCCTGTCAATTCGATAGAAATCGCTCCTCCCGCATTTTATTCTCGTTCTCTTTTGTGAAGATCCGTCGGAGAACACCGACAATGAAATCAGAAATTCATAGATTTATAAATCATATTATAGCACAAACTGTACTTTTTATTTCTAAAAAAAGTATAAAAAATCCTCCACATGCGTAAACACATGGAGGATATCTGTTTGACTTATTTTATTTACAATAATAATCTTACATACGATCCGGTGCGGAGAATCCAAGAAGATCGATGCTTGTTTCAAGGATATCTTTGGTCAGTCCGAGGAGTTTCAGGAAAGATTCTTTCTGAGCCTGATCTTCCTCGCTGAGAATCTTTGTTTCATGGTAGAAACTATTGAATGCATTGGATACTTCATAAATGTATGCACAGATCTTGTGCGGTGCTTTTTCTTCGAATGCATTTTCAATCGTATTTCCGAATCTGGTAAGCTCCAGCATCAGATTTTTCTGGCTTGCATTTACTGCCGGAAGGATTTCACCTGCATCCAGATTGCCGCCTTCTTCTTTGTAACGGTTCAGAATAGATTTGATACGCACGATCGTATAGAGAATATACGGACCGGTATTTCCCTCAAAAGAAGTAAACCTGTCAATATCAAATACGTAATCCTTTGTAGCCTGATTGGAAAGGTCTCCATATTTGATTGCGGAAAGTCCGACGATTTCTGCTGTTTCTTTTGCATCCTGGTCCTTGACACTGCGGTTCTCAACGATCTTGTGGAACATTTCTTCATCGATATCTGCAATGAGATTTTCCAGACGCATAACACCGCCGTCTCGTGTCTTAAATGGTTTGCCATCTTTGCCATTCATGGTACCAAAACCAAGGAAGGAAAGCTCTGTCTCCGGTTTTACAAGACCTGTCTTCCTTGCGCAGCGGAATACCTGAATGAAATGCAGTTCCTGACGTTTATCCACTACATAAAGGATCTCATCCGGATCAAAAAGTTTTACACGTTCTACGATCGTTGCAAGATCAGTAGTCGTATAAAGGGAAGCTCCGTCAGATTTCAGAAGCATACACGGAGGAATCTCTTTCGTATCACTTTCTTCTTTTACATCTACAACCAGCGCGCCCTGGTCTTCATAAGCAAATCCCTGGTCTTTCATCTGCTGCACCATATCCGGAATGTACGGCTGTGCATCGGATTCTTTCTTCCAGAGGTCGAAAGATACATTCAGGTTGTTGTAGTTTCTCTTAAGGTCTGTCACGGAAACCTGCATAATATGGTTCCACAGTGCCATATATCCACGTTTGCCCTGCTGAAGCTGATGTGTTGCCTCAAGAGCTTCATTACGGTACTCTTCGTCTACTTTTGATTTGCCGCTTGCGCATGGATAGATTTCTTCCAGCTCGCTGATGGTAAACGGTGCTTCTTCCGGATATTCTCCCTCAAAACTGTCATCAAAATATACAAGTTCCGGTTTGCGGTGTTTCAGCTCAGTAATGATCAGTCCCATCTGGAGACCCCAGTCGCCAAGATGTACGTCACCGATCACTTTATGACCTACAAAACGTCCGATACGTTTGATGCTCTCACCGATGATTGCAGAACGAAGATGCCCTACATGAAGTGGCTTTGCAACATTCGGTCCGCCGTAGTCGATGATGATCGTCTTTGGCTGCTCTGCTGTATTTACAGAGTATTTCGGATCTGCTGCCATCTCACAAAGATATTCAGCAAGAAATTCTTCCTTTACGCGCAAATTGATAAATCCGGGTTTTACAACCTCTGCTACAGAAAAAATATTGCTGTCTTTCAGAAAAGCAACCACATCATCTGCAATCATAAACGGAGCTTTCTTATACGCTTTGGCACCAGCCATTGCTCCATTGCACTGATATTCGCAAAGATCCGGTCTGTTGGAAACCGTCACCTTGCCGTATTCCGGATCATATCCGGCTTTTTCAAAAGCAGAAGCAAGTTCCTCTGCCATTAATTCCATAAGCTTTTTCATTTTATTCGCGACTCCTTATTTATACTGTGACTTTTTTGGAGCATGCAACCGCAAGCGCTCCATGACCAATATGGCAGGCTACACTGAGTGACAGCGGATCCATGTGGATGTCCATTCCCGGGAATGCCGCCTCTACTTCTTTTTTGAATTCTTCGGCTTCTTCTTTATTACCTGCATAAGCAATCTGCAGACACATCTCGCCGGATTCCACATACTGCTTAAAGCGTGTGTTCCAGTCTTCCTGCATTGCCTTCATCATAATTCTCTTTGCCTGCTTTTTGCCACGGACTTTTGCGTAAGCATCCAGCTTTTCTCCCTGAATCTGAAGAACCGGTTTCAGATTCAGTACTGTACCGATTGCCGCTGCAGCCGGTGTGATTCTTCCACCCTTTTTCAGATATTTCAGTGTTTCAAGTGTAATATAGATGCTGGATTCCATTTTTTCTTCTTCAAGTTTTGCCTTGATCTCTGCAGCAGATTTACCGGCATCACGAAGTACCAGTGCATCCAGTACTGACTGGCGCTGCGTAACAGAAATTCGCTGGTTATTGACTACCTCAACCTTACCGTCATAGTCACGTGCAAGCATCGTTGCTGTGTCACATGACGCACTCAGTCCGCTTGACATCGGGATATGAACAACTTCATCATATTCTTTCAGAAGATTGTCCCATAATCCACATACCTCTGCCGGACTTGGCTGAGAAGTGGAAATCGTCTCGTCGTTTTTCAGGCGCTCATAAAACGCTTCCTGTGAAAGGGTTATTCCTTCCAGATACATCACATCATTAATATAAAAAGGCATCGGCAGGACAGAAACACCGAGTTCTCTGCCCTCATCCTGAGTAATGCCACTGTTACTGTCTGTTACAATTGCAATTTTTCCCATACTGCATCTCCCTATGTATTTTTTCATTTATCAGATATACATATCCGAAATATTGCATACTGTCTTTAGTTTATCATACATCCAGCAGTAACTCAAATAAAAATTTATTCGCTTCTCAAAGCATCGATTGGATTCAGATCTGCTGCTTTTACAGATGGCAGTAATCCAAAAACAACACCGATCAGCATGGAAAACAGTACAGAACCAATGATTGCAGGAATGCTGATTGCTGTCGGAGCTCCTGAAAGCTGGGATACAACCTTTGACAATATAATACCTACAACCACTCCTATGATTCCCCCAATACTTGTCAGCATGGCCGCTTCTGTCAGAAACTGGTACAAGATCACTTTCTTTCTTGCACCGATAGCTTTCTTCAGGCCGATCTCACTGGTTCGTTCCGTAACAGAAACAAGCATGATATTCATAACTCCGATGCCACCTACCAGAAGTGAAATACTGGCGATCCAGATCAGCTGTGTATTGGTACTCTCACTGAGTTTCTGCATATTACGTACCTGCTGCATAATGTCATCTGCTTTGTATTTGTACTTCGAGGAATTCGTATCAATTCCCTGATTCATCACATCTGCTGCCGCACTTCCTACTGAACTCATATTGTCTGTGGAATCTGCTTTTACTACTGCATTCTCCGGTTCATCAAACTGGAATGCCATCGGCCAGCATTTATTTGGGATCATGACCGTTCCCATGATCATCTGATAATATTCATTAAACTCATCGATTGTCTTGATATTCGGCTGGTAATTATCGCTCTGCTGCACAACACCGATAACCGTAAACGGTTCGGAACCGATTTCAATGGTCTTGCCGACAGGATTCTCTCCTGAAAACAGATTATCCGCCGCATTACTGTCTACAAGTGCAACTTTACGCATATTGTCATAATCTTTTTGTACAAATCCTCTGCCGGACTGCACCATATATCCACAGGTGCTCAAATAATTGGCATCAATTCCATATATACTTCCGCCCTGAAAACTTGTGTTCTCATAATATACACTGCTTGAATAAGTACGGCTGTAAAAAAAGGTTGCATTCTGCACATGATCAAGATTTTTGATATCTTCTTTTTGCTGATCAGAAAGCAGTGGCGGTGCAGTACCGTCCGACATTCCATACTCCGGATCATATTCACTGTCACCATAATTCAGACTGACAGAAACTGTGTTGTTTCCGGCCCCGATCAGGTCTTCTTTGATCTGTTCACTCGTTCCCTTGATTGTCGAAACAATTGCAATAATTGATGCGATACCGATAATGATTCCAAGCATTGTCAGAAAGGACCGCATTTTATGGGACCAGATGCCCTGAATCGATATTCTCATATTTTCAAGCATAAAATACCATCCTCCTAATAACCATAAAGCTCATCTACGGAAACTTCCTGCGTTTTGGCACCTTCTTTGACTGTATCTCCATAAGGGAATGCAATCTTGTCATCACGTGTGATTCCGCCCGTAACCAGCACACTGTATCCTCCGTTTACATTTCCGCCAACGATCAGCTTCTGTTTCTTGAGCACGCCGTTGTCATCCTTATAAACATAACTGTTTCCGTTTTCGGAACGTACAAATGCTCGATCCAGGACGATTCCTTTACTCTGCGTATCACTTTGAAGCGTAATCGTAAGCCAGTAATCGTCATCGGACACTTTCACTGATTTATCCGGAATAGTTGCTGTATAGGAATAATAAGAAACATTTGGATTCCCATTTCCGGAATAATTGTCTCCGGAAACCGGATATTCCGAAACATCAACCACTTCTGCCTCGAAGTCACCGCTCTGTCCGGAACAGTTCAGAATTGTTCCCTCTTTGATCTGATCCAGCATCAGTTCGCTGACCGTGCCCTTTACATAAAATCCCTCTTTGCTCTTTATCGTCATAAAATCACTGCCATCTGATGCTGTCGTAGCAGGATCACCGACTTTTGCAACTGTTCCATCCAGTTTACTGTAAATGACTTCTTTTTTGACTTTTTTCTCAAGTTTTTCGATATTAAGCTTACTCTCACGTATGTCCAGTTTCAGGCTTTCTACTTTATTCTGCTGTATCTTGATCGCATCCTCACGCGAGATAGAAGCATTACCACCATCGCCCTGGTCTCCGTCATAATCTCCGTCATCACCTCCGTTATCATCATCCGAATCGTGATCATAATGAGATGCATCTGCCAGTGTAAACTCCACTTCAGAATAGTCCGGAACCATTTTTTCAAGAAGACTTCCGTCAACCAGATAATATCCGGTGCAGGATTTCTTACGATCTGCAAGATCTTCGACTGTATCATTCTGATGAAATTCCAGCTGATACCAGTATCCTTTCTTACCATCTTCTTTGTTGCCGTTCGCATCAAAGGCTGCCATTTTATTTAAGAAAGAACCCTGCACAACAACATAACCTTTGGCCGAACTGCAAAGGAATACATATGGATGCTTTTTGGTCCCTTTTCCGCTAAGCGGTTTTGAATCACCATCAAGTACCTGATAAAACATCGGATTACCATCGGTCAGACCTGAGGTATCCTGGTTCACATCTTCGTCGGTATCCAAGATATCGATCTGCTCATCTGAGCTGTCACTGAAATCATCATCCGCATTGTCCCCGGAGTTACCGGAATCATCACCATCTATAATATCTATCTGATCGCCATTATTATTGTCACCGGAACTGTCGCCACTGCCGGAACCACTGTTTCCGCCTGTATTTCCATTGTTACCACCTGTATTGCTGTTGCCTCCGGTATTGTCGCCGGTATTATTTCCGTCACCAGAGTCTCCTCCGGCATTTGCATCAGCCCCGTCACCCTCCGCAGTACTGCCGGGATCACCAGTCTGAGTATCAGCGTCATCATCCTTTGCAACATCACTTTCTACAGAATCTTCTTCCTGATAAACAGCTGCCTCAGAAATATCTCCTGTATTTACAGCCGCTGCCAGAATTGGATTCATAACAGCTGCCAGATATACTCCGTTGACATTACCGGATACGGAGGCTATTTCATCTCCATCATCAGAACTGTCACTTCCATCCATTCCGCTGTCTGTATCTGTATCAGAATCTGAAGAAGTATCTGAAGTATCTGCATCACTTTCTTCGATTGCGCCACCATTTTTCAGACTGTTCAGTCGATTGGTGGCCTTATTCAGTTCCTGTTCCTGCTGCTGTTGTTTCAGTTTTGCAATATTCAGTTCCATCTGAACCAGAGTCATATCGAAGGAAATCAGTTTATCATCTTTTTTTACCTCATCACCCTTTGATACATAAACTTCCTGGATGATCATATCTTTATCTACGGTAATATTCTGAATCGCACTTGTCACGATATTTCCGTCAAGATTCGTGTCATCCATATAATACTGTCCTGCCAGATTGTCCACGCTTACAACAGAAACTGTTTTTTGATGAGACTTTTTATAATAGGTTGCGCCTCCTGCTGAACCACCAGCAACGAGAGCTGCAATCAGAATGCCTATAATAATTCTTTTTTTCATTCTATTACTTCACCTCTTTTTCCTTCAGCTCACCATCACGTATCGTTACCACACGCTTTGCATGTGCTGCGATATCCGCATCATGGGTGATCATCAGTACCGTTACCCCCTCATCATTCAGCCTTTGGAAAAGCTCCATAACCTGTGCACCTGATTTACTGTCAAGAGCACCGGTCGGTTCATCCGCAAGTAAAAGCTTCGGATTATTCACGATTGCCCTGGCAATCGCCACTCTCTGCATCTGACCACCAGAAAGCTGATTTGGCAGAAAATCAACACGATCTGCCAGACCGACACGTTCCAGTGCTTTTAATGCACGTTCTCTTCGTTCTTTTTTGGGTACTTTTGCATAGTTCAATGGTAATTCTACATTTGCCAGCGCCGACTGTCTCGGGAGCAGATGAAAACTCTGAAATACAAATCCGATCTTATTTAATCTCAGATCTGACATATCATTCTCGGAACAGGTCAGAATATCCTGTCCATCAAGTGAAAAACTTCCTTCTGTCGGTTTATCCAGACAGCCAATGATATTCATCAGCGTTGTTTTTCCGGAACCTGAAGGACCCATGATTGCCACATATTCGCCCTCTTCCATGGAGAAATTGACATCTTTGAGTACCGGCACGCTCATTTTGCCCTGCTGATAGTTTTTATATATGCCTTTTAATTCAAGAATCATTCCGAATCCTCCATATCCTCCTGATCCGATATGAGATTTTCATCCATCATACTTTCATCATCGGAGGTATCATCCGAAATCTGATCTCCCATCGCATCCGGGTCATCAATCACTGTGCTGTCACCGTCTGACTCATATTCATCTTCGAAATCCTCATCTTCATCATCGATGCTCCAGTCATCCGCATTCCAGTCATCTTCAGAATCAGAAGAATCCTCAATGGCATCTGCATCTTCACTGTCAAGATTATCAGCCCCAAGTTCATCCACCGGCTGCATATCTACAGAACCGGTATCCATTGCTTCATCAATATTCGTCGTTGTAGCCATACCCTCTTCAAGGACATCCGAAGGGAATGCAATACTGTCGTCTTTTGTAAGTCCATCTGCAATCTCATATTCGCCAAGTTCCTCATCATATTGTCCAAGAATTACACTTCGTTTTTCGAGTTTGCCATTTTTATTGGCGGCCCAGACATACGGACTGCCTGTATCTGCATCTACAATATAGGCTTCGCTGATCCAGACCCCAACTTTCTGCGTATCCTGCCCCTCGTCCATTTCTATGTAGACATGCTGTCCAAGCATCAATCCATCAGAAGAATCCAGGTTCACATAAAACGGATATGTACTGGTACTCGTCTGCGAATCTCCGCTGCTATCCATCATTCCAGAATTTGAATTATTGCTACTGCTAGTTGCACTTTCGCGGTCAATTGTCCCCATAGTTCCCTTCCATGTCTGGCTGCTATCCACACGGGAACGGATAATGACCGGATCTCCTTCAATGATATTCTGGACATTCATTTCATTGACAGTGCCTTTGATACGATATGCACCTGTGCTCAGAATCGTAATAAAAGCATTTCCACTGCTGCTGTCACCCGAATAAGAAGCTGTATCTGAATCATCTGAGCTGTCATCCACACTACTATTATCATCCGAAGCCAGCTTTGAAGTATCAATCTTCTGAATCACGCCGTCAATACTGCTTCGTACCTCCGTATTCCCCGTTGCACTCTGCAGCTTGTCAATTTCAGCCTGTTTACTTTTTTGGCTGTATTCATTCTTTTTGAGATTCATTTTGTTTGTCTCAATCTCAATTGTATAAGAAAGCTGATTGTCCTGCGTTGCCTGCTTCTTTTCTTTTTCCAGGGTTGCAATCTGTTCTGTCAGACTGCTTGCTTCATTTTTGAGTCTGTCCAGATCAAGCTGCGCTTCCTCCAGACTTTCCTGAATACTGCTCAGATCATATTCAAAAAGAAGCTGTCCTTTTTTGACCTGATCACCGGTCTTGACCTTAACTTCCTTAACCGTCCTGCCGCTTTCCAGTTCAACCGATACGGTCTCCTGCGGTTCAACAACGCCCGCATAACGGTTGGATACTCCGGATGCCTGATCCGTCAGATCACTGATCTTCGTTACATAGACTGCGTCACCGCTGGTCTGCTGATGGTTTCCAATGATTCCCGTCTTCCAGCATACTCCTGCTGCTCCGCCGCCAATTATCAATATCCCAAGAAGGATCAATATACGTTTTTTCATAAACCTGTGTTCCTCCTAACTTCGTAAAAGGTACTTTTAATTCCTATATCATAGCAATTTTCTTTTCTAACCCTGTAAAAGGTATTTTTTAACTTAATTATCATAGCAGATTCTGAAATAAAAGAAAAGAGCTGTGAAAAATCCGTCACTGTTTCACATTTTTTTCACGAATTATTTCGAAACCCGACGTAAATTTACCGTTTTTTGACTTTTATGCGTTTATCTGCTAAAATGTAAGGGATTATTTTTGAAAGGAAAGATACCTATGAAGATCGCAAAAGGTCTGATGCCTTTTCTTCTGTTTATCTTTATGTCTGTCACACTTCTGACCGGCTGTTCCCACGTAGATAAAACAGATGTAGAGGCAGTAATCACCAATGAACTGGATCTGCTGAAAAATCTGGATTCTGCTACAACCCAGAAATACGTATCCTACAAAGAGCTTTTTCCTGACACGACACAGGAAATCGAATTATCCAAAGAAGTTAAAGAAGTTTTTTCTCTCTTTTTCCAGGATTTTGATTATAAAATCCAGAATGTTGATGTCGACAACGATAAAAAAGAAGCCAGCGTTTCCCTGCAGCTTTCTACACTGGATGCCAGGACACTTGCCGAAGATTATGCGCAGGCATCTCTTGAAACTGCCATTTTAAAAGCGGCCGCATCTGATACCTCTGCAACAGAAGAGACAACAGATTCCCTCGAAGAACGTTATGTCCTCTTAGACAGTCTGCTTAAAAAAAATAAATACGAAACGGTGACACGAGACTGTACCATGACGCTCCGAAATACCGGGGCTGATCATGATGAATGGGAAATTCAGAAATCACATTCCCTCGAAAACGATCTTGTCGGCGGTCTTATAAGTTATCTCTCTGATAACAATCTGCTCTCACCCGAAGAAACATTAACCATTTATCTAAACACCCTGAAATCCATGAATACCGAACAGATGGGAGATTATCTGGGCATTGAAAGTCTGCTCAACACTTCCGATTCTGACAAGAATTCCATTGCTTCTGCACTTGTTGAACAGGTACACCAAAATTTTGATTTCAAAATCACAAGTTGCGAAGAGCAGGGATATACTGCAACCATCAGCACGGAAATCACGACTTTTGACAGTTCCACAATTCTCAATACTTTCAGTGAGGAACAGGATGCTTATTTAAGTTCTGCCGACGCAGTGATCGACGGTTCCGAAAAGCGCTATCTGAAAACTCTTGAGATGCTTCTCAATGATATTGAAAACAATGCTGCAACGATTACTTCCACTGCTGACTTCCATCTGACCAATGATGGAGTTTCATGGAAACTTGATGACAGTAATACAACCATCGGAAATGCCATCTTCGGAACTTTGAGCAGTTCTCCGGTAAATGAAGAAACAGCAGAATGATCACGTATCACAAAACGGCTGCCCCGTAATGATATGTACCCTCTTTACTGGACAAACCAGTAAGGAGGGTATTTTTATGCGTTATAGTTACGAATTTAAATTATTATGTGTT
>FMEL01000020.1 GCA_900066355.1 uncultured Ruminococcus sp. | reverse complement strand
CTTAAGCTCAAAGTTATATTTTGCCATAAGAAAACCGACCTCCAATAGTTAGATTTTTTGGTCTAACTTCTGGGGGTCGGTTCAGAAAGGGGCTTTTTATTATGAGTAAAAAATTAGTGGCATTTTTCAGTGCAAGCGGAACAACAAAAAAAGTAGCACAGATGATCGCAGAGGAAGCAAAAGCGGATTTGTTTGAGATTGAGCCGAAAGTTCCATATACAAAGCTTGATCTTGACTGGATGAATAAAAAATCCAGAAGCAGTGTGGAAATGAGTGATAAAAAATATAGACCGGCGATTATGAAAAAAGAGATGGATATGAGTTCTTATGACGAGATCCTTCTGGGATTCCCAATCTGGTGGTATGTGGCTCCGACAATCATCAATACATTTTTGGAAACTTATGATTTCAGCGGCAAAAAGATCGTGCTTTTTGCAACATCCGGTGGAAGTGGATTTGGTAATACTGTAAAGGAATTGCAGATATCCGCACCAGATGCGGTGATCACAGAAGGCAGTCTGTTAAATCGTGGAACAAAACAGGAAATCAGTGAGTGGGTAAAATCTTTATAAATAACAGTGCTATGGAGGTATACAGAATATGGAAAAAATAGTACAGACAGCAGGAAAAAATGCACTTGGTGAATTTGCACCGGAGTTTGCACATTTTAACGATGATGTACTTTTCGGTGAAAACTGGAATAACCAGGATATCGACATAAAAACAAGAAGCATTATCACAGTGGTTGCTCTGATGGCTTCCGGAATTACGGATTCTTCTTTAAAATATCATCTTCAAAATGCAAAAAATCATGGTGTGACACAAAAAGAGATTGCGGCAGTGATCACACATGCCGCATTCTATGCAGGATGGCCAAAGGGCTGGGCAGTATTCAACCTTGCAAAAGAGGTTTGGAACGAGGAAGAAACAGAAAAATAACCTGGCAGAAACTGCTCGTCAGGACAGATTCGCACAAAGCACAGATGTGTATGCCGTTAAAGCCAGCAACTACAAGGGATTGCGGAGAGGTAGTCCAGTTTAATGCAGAAATAACTGGCATATCCATCATGCAAAAAGTGGAGGCGGACAGATTCTGGTATGCGTTGCCGGAAGAGGATATTATCAGGAAGAATATAAAGAAGCTATAGAAATGAAGCCAGGTGACTGCATCAATATTCCTACAGGTGTTAAGCACTGGCATGGCGCAGCACCGGATGAATGGTTTTCACATCTGGCAATAGAAGTTCCGGGCGAAAATAGTTCCAATGAATGGCGTGAACCAGTAAGTGATGAAGAATATAGAAAACTAAAATAGGAAGGTTGAAAAAAGTATATCAGCTGGGAGTCAATCCCCCAGCTGATATAGCCTCCGGCAGGATTGCAGAGGTGCGCTGTAGAAGTATGTCATGCAATTGCATGACGCGCACCTCGCAGCAAGAATGCCGAGGCATTCTTGAATTATAAGACAATTTGCATATGGAGGTTATATTTATGTTGAAAGCAGAAGAATTAAAACTAGTATCTGAATGGGATAAAACTTTTCCAAAAAGTGAAAAAGTAGATCATGAGAAAGTGACATTTATAAATCGTTATGGAATCACACTTGCTGCAGATCTGTATAAGCCAAAAAATGCATCTGGGAAATATCCAGCGATTGCTGTAAGTGGACCATTTGGTGCAGTCAAAGAACAGTGTTCCGGACTGTATGCGCAGACGATGGCTGAAAAAGGATACCTTACTATTGCGTTTGATCCTTCTTTTACGGGAGAAAGTGGAGGCAATCCAAGATACATGGCTTCTCCGGATATTAATACAGAAGATTTCATGGCTGCTGTTGATTTCCTTTCTGTTCGGGAAGAGGTAGATCAAGATAGAATAGGAATCATTGGAATCTGTGGCTGGGGTGGGATGGCTCTTAACGCAGCTGCACTCGATACAAGAATAAAAGCAACGGTTGCATCTACCATGTATGATATGACAAGGGTAAATGCGAATGGGTACTTTGATTCTGAAGACAGTGAAGAAGCACGTTATGCGAAGAAGCAGTCGCTGAATACCCTCAGAACACAAGAATACTGTAAAGGTGAATATTCCAGAGCTGGTGGTTGTGTTTCTCTTCCGGTTCCAGAGGATGCCCCTTTCTTTGTAAAAGATTACAGTGAGTATTATAAAGGCAGATGTTATCATAAAAGAAGCCTGAATTCCAATGATGGCTGGAACAGTATTGGATGTATGTCATTTATGAATCAGCCAATATTAAAGTACAGTAATGAAATCAGAAGTGCAGTCCTCATTGTTCACGGAGAAAAAGCACACAGCTATTATTTTGGAAAAGATGCTTATGAAAATATGATTAAGGACAGCAAGTACACATCCAATAAAGAGTTGCTAACAATTCCAGAGGCGGTTCATACAGATCTTTACGATAATCTGGATGTAATCCCATTTGATAAAATCCAGAAATTTTTTGAAGAAAACGGAGTTGGTTAATTATGGTAAAAAAAGTATTGATCATATCGACAAGTCTTCGAGGAGGGAGCAATTCTGATATACTTGCAAATGAGTGTGCAAAGGGAGCAAAAGAAGCGGGGCATGATGTGGAACTTCTTTCTTTGAAAGGAAAAGATATAAAATATTGTATCGGTTGTCTATCCTGCCAGAGGACTGGGATGTGTGTACAGAAGGATGATATTGCAGATATTATGGCAAAGGTAAAGAATGCAGAAGTTATTGTCTATGCAACCCCAATTTATTATTATGAGATGTGCGGTCAGATGAAAACACTTCTTGATAGATTGAATCCTTTATATTCGGCAGATTATTTATTCAGAGATATTTATATGATTGCAACTGCGGCAGAGAATGAGGAAAGTGCATTTGAGAAAGCCTATAATGGGCTGCAAGGCTGGGTAGATTGTTTTGAAAAGGCTTCCTTAAAAGGCATGGTCGGTGGCGGTGGAATTGATGCAGCAAATACAGCTGAGGATCATGTGGATATAATGAAGAAGGCATATGAACTTGGAAAAAATTTATAAGTTGATAAAATAATTCTAATTATTAAAACTAATAGTAACTCAATATTATCAATAGCAAAGCTATAAGATTTCAAAAAATGGAGTCTTATAGCTATTTTTGCGCAAAAATAAAAAATTTGGGATACTCCCTTCCAAAATGACTTCACCAGTTTTTCGAAGTTCTACAGTGATTTTCGGAGCACCGTAGTTCTGCTTGGAATCATCATAAATATCCTGTATTTTTGCTTTTACAACTTTACGACGTTTTTCTGTATCAGAAGATACGTGGTGGAGCCATGCAAGATATCCTGAGCGAGAGACACCTAAAAATTTCAACATTCCGGAGATGGAAACCCGGCGTCCAGCCTTTTGGGCAGCTTCCGTCTTCTCAGACACTTCAAGATAAATGGCTTCCGTCATTTTCCCAGAATGTTGATTGCTTTTTTTAACACATCAAGTGCATCTTGGGCATCACGTAATTCACGTCTGAGACGGGCAATTTCCTTCTGCTCATCAGATGCATAACTACCAGAACCACGAACAGGAATATCACCTGATTCCCGGAAGTCTTTCAGCCATTTTGTTAATGTGCTGTATCCGATGCCAAGATTTTCTGCACATCCACGTACTCCGAGATCTTTGTGATCCTGATAGTACTGGACTGCATCAAGTTTAAATTGTTTGTCATGTTGCTTTGCCACGGCAGTATTTTTCGAAAACGCTGAAAACCTTGAATTTATAGTATGTTTTGGACTCTGAGGGAGCAATTTACTAAGAATTTACTAAGAACAGAAAATTAGTAAGAAATCCCTAGCACGAATTTAGAAATGAATATGAAACTTAGGACTTTATTAGTTGTGAAAAACAATTAGTAGAGTCCTTTTTATTTTCAAAAAGGAGCATTCCTGTTAAGTAACAAATAACCGGTTTGCAAAAAATGAGTGCCACCCATAGAATAATGATTGTTAACTTGGCGGTTAATAAGAATCATTGTTCAAAGGAGACACCCACAAATGAATTATAAGCAGAATGAAAAAATCAATCAAGTAAAAGAATCAACTTTGGTAGTTGGAATCGATATCGGAAGCACGACACAGCACGCCAGGGCATTTGACTGGAGAGGCATTGAGCTTGGAAAAGTCTTTCCGTTCAGCAACAGCAGAGAAGGATTTGAATCTTTCAAAGCATGGATGCAGCATTTACAGGACAAGTATAAGAAGCTGGATGCAATCGTAGGTATCGAGCCGACAGGTCATTACTGGTTTGACCTTGGCGCTTATCTTGAGGATGAGGGCATCCTCCTGGTTATGGTTAACCCTTATGCGGTAAAGCAGACAGGACAATGAGAGCAAGGCGGACAAATTTGTCCGTCTTGGGGAGTATCGTGTGAACAAGGTCATTTATGCAATCGGCAGGCTTGAGAACCTTTCCAACCGCACCAATTACGAGTACACACAGGAGCAGGTGGAAGTCATGTTTTCCATCATGGAAAAAAGGCTTTTGGAAGTCAAGGGCAGATTTGCCCCAAAAAAGGAAAAAGAAGATACATTTTCATTTGGAAGAAAATCAGAGTAGGGAGGAAAGCCAGAATGAAGCAGTTAGAAAAAGAAATCAATGTAACAAGCCAGAGAAACATGATGAAAAGGTACAAAATGTATGGTGCCACAGTATCAAAGCTGACAGAGAAATCACAGAATGACACCAAGAAGGGAGAGAAAAAGTAATGGAGTACAGAGATTTTGTAGAACAGGTAAAAGAACAGATACAGGATTTTCTTCCTGAAAAGTTTGCAGATGCTGCAGTTGAGGTCAATCAGATTGTAAAGAATAATGACTGTGTTCTAGACGGTCTGATGGTAAGAACAGAAGAAAGTAATATTTCACCTACCATTTATCTGAATCCATATTTTGAGGAGATACAGGATGGAGCTGAATTGGATGATGTATTAGCTCAGATTGCAAGTGTTTATCAGTCACATTATATAGATCATGATATAGATCATGATATAGATGTATCGGCAGTTACCGATTTTGACAAGATTAAGGGAAAAATTGTATGTAAGCTGATCAACGAGGAAGCAAATCAACAGTTCCTTCAGGATAAACCGTATTCCAAGCTGGAAAATTTAGCAGTTGTGTATCAGATTTTAATGGATAAAACAGGAGAAGGAACTGCGACCATTACCATTACAGATAATCTGATGGATGGATATGGAATCACACTTGAAGAACTGCATGACCAGGCGTTACAGAATATGGATACTTTGCAGCCACATAGTTTCAAAGGAATGAATGAGACGGTTGCGGAGATGATTGCAGTTGATATTGCAAGAGAACAAAATGTGGGTATGGATGAAGCAAAAGAAATGGCAATGCAGATGATGCCGGATATTCCCGATACCATGTTTGTGCTGACAAATGATACAAAAGTAAATGGTGCGGCTGCAATATTAAACGATGATATCAGACAGGAGATCGCTGAGAAGGTAGGAGATTTTTACATGCTGCCTTCTTCAATCCATGAAACGCTGATTATACCGAAAGATGCGGGAATGGAGTTTAAAGAACTTGAGCAAATGGTACAGGAGGTAAATCAGACACAGGTGGCGCCGGGAGAACGTCTTTCGGATCATGTATATGAGTATGATGCCAAAGAACATGAACTGTTCCGCAGTGACCGGGCAGAGGAACGTGCCAAGCAGAAAGAGGAAAAAAGAGATAACCGTCATGAGCGTGTTTCAGTAAAGGAGAAACTTGCGGAGAAGAAGGATGCCGTTATTAAGATGAATGCCGGAAAGGAGCATTCTGCACCGGAAAAGAAAAAGGAAGCGGTAATATAGGAGGAGTGGGATATGTATACAACAGGAGATAAGTTATTAAATGTGATGAAAGAGGAAGAAATCGGGATTTCGGAGCTTGCTAGAATTTCCGGTGTGCCGGAGAGAACAATTCTTGACATTATGGCAGGGGTTAAGGAGCCAGAACTTGGTGTTATGTGCAAGATTGCAGAGGGACTTGGCATCTGTGTCCATGAGCTTCGTGCGGATGAGGAGCGTTATGCGGTATCTGTTCCGAAAGATACTCTTGCAAATACCGGGTATCTGAATGACTTTCTCAATGCTGTCATTTCTGAAGGTGTCAGAGAGGGCATTACGGACATTTTCGGGCAGGGTGTGGAGATTGATAACAGCGAAGCGGTTCAGACTGCGAGAAGGGCAAAGGAGTTGCTTGACAAGCTGGCAGAATACAAGCCACTCGCAAAGGTGGAGGAACTAACCGAACAGAATTACAACATGATTGATAATGTTCTGAATAATGGAGCCGAGAAAAAGGAACAGGAGCAGACCAAAGGCAGAATTTCCATAAAGGAGAAGATGGCGGAGAAAAGGGCGGTCATAGAGCAGAGAGATAAGATGGAGCGTACTTCACCGGAAAAGGAAACCGAGAAAAAATCACAGAGGGAGATGTAAGAAGATGAGTAAATTCACAGTAGAAGAAATCAATTTCATGTGTGTGTTTGAGACACAGGACAGGATGAATATGATTAGGCAGATCAGACAGGTAATGCCGCACATAGAGGACAGCGATATGGAGGAGCTTGGAGAGCAGGTATTAGGTAAGCTCCAGAACATGACCGATGAGGAATTTGCAGAAATTTCTCTGGAATCGGCAGAATGATAATTGAACCTTGTTGAGTAAAAGGTGAGTAAAACGAGAGTAAGATTTGCAAAAAAAAGAAAATTAAAATTGCTTATATTTTGAAACATATTGCATATAATAATATTAATATAAAAAATACGCAAAAAATACTTGCATTTTATTAAACGAGGTGATACATTATGAGTACAATAAAAGAAAAAGGATGTGTCAGTATGAAGATTCAAGCTGTTTTGATTGATGGCTTCAAAAATTTATCAAACGTAAAAATCTCTTTTGATAATATTACTGCTCTTGTTGCACTTAATAATTTTGGTAAGTCAAATGTGCTTTCCGGCATTGATTTTGGGTTAGCATTTATTAAAGCTACAATTGAAGATAAAAAGGAAATGATGGCAAATTCTAATTTAATTCCAATTAATTGTAATATGATTGGAAAAAATTATAAGTATGAGATGGAGGTGTCTACTGATATTCATGGTCAGGAGTACATCGTCCAGTATGGCTTTGAATTTGTATGGAAAAACAGTGAGGATATGGAGCCGGGAATTGTTTCTGAGTTTCTAAAAGTTAAGCTTAACGAGAAAGGACAGAAGTATACTCAATTAATCAATAGAACACTGGACACAGCATTATATAAGAGTTCTGAGACAGGACGATGCTCGTCAAAGATAAAAGTTGATTCTGCAGAGCTTGTTGCAAATAAACTAAGAGCCTACGATGAGTTATATTATGCAGAGATTATTACAAAGCTAAATGGAATGAAGATATATATGGAAAATAATCTGGATGCAAAGAGTTTTTATCAGCCAGACCCAATTATTCGTAAGGGATTTGAAAATGAGATGATTAACGCTGATAATCTCCCACGTATTATCTTCAATTTGAAGAAACAGAATCCAGATAAATTTGAATTGTTGAAAGATGTGTATTTTCAGTTATTTCCAGACATTGAGGATGTTATTGTAAAGAATTTCAAAATCAATGCAGATGAAAGTGACCAGTTTCCTGACGATGCGCCATTTGTATTTACGAATTCTATCTATGTATTATTTGTTAAAGATAAAAACTTAGCGAACCCAGTTAACTTTTCAATGATGTCAGATGGAGCAAAGAGAGTATTTATGATACTGACCAAGATAATTGTATCTAGTGTAAGCAATATCTCATTGATAGCGATCGAAGAGCCTGAGAACTCTGTTCATCCCGGACTATTTCAAGCATATATACAAATTATAAGTCAGTTGTTAGATGATTGTAAGGTAATTATTACTAGTCATTCGCCATATATTATCAGCTATTTAAAACCTTCTTGGATTCATGTTGGTATGAATAGAAAGCCCGGCGTGGCCGAGTTCTTTGCTTTTAAAAAATCAGGTCAGAAACAGTTGGAGAATGATGCAGCTGGATTTAATATGAGCATGGGAGACTATCTGTTCTCAATGCTTGCCGATTCAGAGAGTAACATAAGCGATTATTTGGAGTGTGATGTCGATGAGTAAATGTCTTGTACTTTTTGTAGAGGGAGATACTGAGGTCGAATTTTACAAACAAGTAGTCGCAAATGCCAGAAAGCTACACCCTGCGGGAAGATTCGATACTAATATTGAATACAGAAATGTTAGAGGTGTAGGTGGTTTTAAAAGTATTGCTCTCAGAAAATTCACAAAAGAAATCAAGCCTAAATATGGGGATGACTGTGAGTTCACAATTGTTTTATGTAGTGATACGGATGTATTTGATTTTGCACCAAAACCACCGATAAAGTGGGATAAAGTAAAGAAAGATCTTGCAAATAGTGGAGCTGCTAAAGTTATTCACGTACAGGCAAAGAGGTCAATTGAAGACTGGTTTTTATATGATATAGAAGGAATTTTAGGATTCTTGAGGCTGGGTAAAAATACAAAAGTATCAGGAAAGAATGGATACGATAAGCTCCAGCGTTTGTACAAGCAAGCCAATAAAGTTTATTATAAAGGAATACAGAGCAATGGTATGATAGAACGCTTGAATATTGAAAAAATTGCAAACGCAGTGAAAGAACAGCTGAATCCATTATATAAGGCTCTTGGAGTAGAAAAAATTAAATAATAGTATGTAAGAGCATTGCTCTTTACATAGAAAAAGCCAGAGATTAACTCTGACTAATTCCCTTGCCAAAGAAGGTCTTTGGACTTATTTTTCTCGCAAACTAATAATACCAAAGAAAGCCTTCTTCTGCAAGGAGATTTTGCAAAGGAGGTATAGCGATATGGCAGTACACCACGGTGGAAAAGTAGGAAAAGCGGGTAAGACTCTTGCTAGTAAATCGTCTAGTAAACAGTCGAAAAGCAAAGCTGGAACTACATTAGCTAATCACAAAGCTAAATGTCATTAATGACTAATATGGACCTAAGCATGTCTTTAAAAGGCTTTATTTTATTTGAAACTTATATGAAATTGATTATGTAAAATGAATAGGAGAAATTGAAATGGCACAACATTGTATTAAAGGCAAAAGAATTAGAAGAGTATGTATACCAAAAGAATACGATATAGATAAGATACAAATAGGAATTCCTGTAATCTGCGATGAAGCAAAGAAGGTCGGGTTAATTAAAAATGGAGATGTAGTATTACCTTCTGGAATATTTGGAGCACAGTGTAGAAGGAATGCATATGGATATTCTTATGCAGATAAGTCAAAACCTAAAGAACGCCGATATGTGTCAACAAATTGGGTGCATCCTTTTGGAAATACCAACGCTTCTGAGGTAGCAGTTGATATCTATAGACCATGTTGGCCGCAGGTAGAAGTGCCACCTTACGGAATAGAATTACAGTTGTTTAAAAGCAAAGATGGACAACTATATGTTATAGTTGTTCTAACTGATGAAATAAGAGCTAATTACTTGAAAGAAGCAATTAACATCCTGCTGGAAATATATGGTGTGTGTTATATTTTTGATGGAGAAATTCAGTTAGATTATTCATCAAAAAGACAGAGATGCAACTGGGAAATGCTCCCTCCTGGTGAAATGCCAAGTAGACACATTAAAAAGCAATTAGGAGAACGTGGGGAAAAAACAGATACGTATGATATTTTTAGATTAGAATATATGGAAAAATATAATTCAGAAAAAATAGTAGAAGGTATTAACGGTTTTAAAGGTTATTATGCGTTCATATTCTCAAAGTGTTGTGTATTAGAATCTGCAATTTACGGAAATGCAACCTACATCATTCCTAAAGAGAATTGGGAGATTTTAAGTCAAAAAACAAAGAAAGAGCTTTTTTATGAAAATAAAGTAATAGGGAAAATTGATCACACAGCTAAATGGAAACAAAATGTAAGCGATAAATTTAGAATGCTGGAAGTGGTATTAAGTAAATAATTAGTAAATATGTGTGATGTAATGAATAAGAATTTGGAATAAAAGGTAAAGAGTGCTACCTGAAAGAGAGCGTTTCAAGTTTTGTGTAAACAGAAAAAACTGATATAAGATATGTCATTAGTTATCGAGGACAGAACCTGTTTTTCAGGGTTCTGTCCTTGTTTGTATTATAATGCAGTTTTAGGGCATGTCAAGCAGGACTGGCTGTGCCAGCCCTGCCTAGCATGCATTCTGCTTATAACCTTTCCAATCTTTCTTCGAAGAAAATTTCCAGCTGAGAATGGATCTGTCCCCAATCCTGACGGTGTCCCGTCCATTTCTTGGTGATATCTATCATGGCCAGATACAGCATTTTCAGGAGACTGTCATCGGATGGAAATACCGTCTTGGATTTGGTGACTTTTCGGAGCTGGCGGTTAAATCCTTCAATCGTGTTCGTGGTATAGATCAGACGTCTGACAGCTTCCGGATACTTAAAATACGTTGAAAGATTTGCCCAGTTATCTTTCCATGACTTTGCAATCTTAGGGTATTTCTCACTCCATTTTTCGCCAAAGCTGTCTAGTTCTGCCAATGCAACTTCTTCTGTAGGAGCTGCATATACACGCTTCAGATCTGCCATAAGTGGTTTGATCTCTTTGTAAGAAACAAATTTCGTGGTATTCCTGATCTGATGGATTGGGATACTCCCAAATGGTTTTTTCAAATACGAGGATCAGACCATCTCTGCCAAACCGGGAGACATCTTTCTGATCCAGCCCAACGTCCTTCATGCTATCATGTCGGATGAGCACAGCTCTTTTTTTATGATACCATTGTTTTTCATCAGAATATGCTGGTGGGAAGTTACGATGACCGTTGTTATACAGATATTCTGCTGCCGATCTTTTCTTCCAGACGAATAGTTCTGGTCCCTGTATCTCAGGAACCCCCGGGGTATCATGAACTCCATGATTCGGTCCGGACTATTATGCAGTGTGCACACAAAAATCTTGCAACGTCTGATCTGTTACTGAAAAGCGAACTGCTTCGCTTATTTTATCTGCTGGCATCGACACCGGGACTCTGCACCGAACACACGGTTTCGACAGAATCCCGGATGACCGAAACACTTCGGCCTGTTCTCACTTATATACAGAAACATCATTCTGAATCTGTCACCATAGAGCAGCTGGCAAAGATCGCTCATATGAGCAGCAGTTACTTTATGAGCTGTTTCAAACAGAATTTCGGTCTCGGAGCCATTGAATATCTGAATCAGGTACGTATCCGATCAGCATGCGACCTTCTGCGCAATACGGATCGCAGTATCTCCGACATTGCTTTCGATACCGGATTTCATAACCTTTCAAATTTCAATCGACAGTTTCGCACCAAGGTAGGATGTTCTCCTCAGACTTACCGAAAAGAATCCGTTCTTTCCTGATAGATCCAGTAAGTGATCATCAACATGATCCAGGCGCCGATCCAGGCAGATACTTCTGCCAGAGCAACACCACGAAAAGCCAGATATGGAGTCAGCAGCTTTACCATGACCACTCGAAGAGACACTTCCAGGACTCCTGAAAGCATCGGAACAAACGTATGTCCCATGCCCTGACACCCGTTGCGGAACACAAACAGCCATCCCAGAGGAAACAGACAGATGCCTGTAACCGCCAGAAAATCTCTTGTGTAAGAAATAATCGACGCATCATTCAACATGAAAGAAGTCAGAAACTCAGGAATACACAGCAACATCAAAGCCAGTGGAATATTTATCAGGATCGTCAGGATAACTCCTTCCCGGATACCGGTACGTATCCGCTCCTTTTTTCCGGCACCATAATTCTGTCCCACAAAAGTAAGAAGTGCCAGGCCCACTGTATTTGCCGGCTGTTCAAAAAGACTGAGGATCTTGGTGCATGCCGCATAGGCAGCCACATAGCTTGTTCCCATATTGTTGACAAATGTCTGCAATACCATTCCACCCACTGCAGTGACAGAATTCATAACGGCAACAGGCAGACCTTTCAATGTCAGTCTTTTGATGATTACACTCTGTGGTTTCCAGTCCGTTTTTTTTGGGATCAGATTTTTTTCCCTTCCTATGTAGTAACAGCAGTAAAGCGCAGACAGAACCTGTGCCAGAACAGTGGCTAACGCTGCGCCAAAAACACCCATATGCAGCGGAAAAACGAATAACAGATCCATCAGAACATTAGCAACGGCGGAAATTATCATTGCAACCAGAGGCATCCGGCTGTTTCCGACGGAACGCAGAAGTGTCATGGCAAAATTATTAAAAATTGTAATGGTGGTTCCCGCAAGAATTGTTCCGAAATATTGCAGTGTTTCCGTCATCAGATCTTCCGGTGTATGGAGAAAGGTAAATAATTGCCGCATGAAGGCCAGACTTACCACTGTGATCACAATTCCAATAGCCAGACAGATCCAGACAGACATTGCCAGCTCCTTACGAAGTTTTTCATAATTGCCACTTCCAAAAGACTGAGAAATACAGATTCCCAATCCTCCTGTCAGCCCAATTGCGAAACCAATGATCAGAAAATGTACGGAACCGGTATTTCCGACTGCTGCAAGTGCCGTATCGCCAATTCCTTTTCCCACCACCATAGAGTCTGCAAAGCTGTATAACTGCTGAAACAGATTTCCTGCCAGGATCGGCAGAAAAAACTGTACCAGTAAACGCATGCAGTTTCCCTGCGTCATATCATTTGTCGTGTTCTTACCCATTATGTTACCTCCGGATGTCTAAACGGTACTCTCCAAATACTGTCTGCTTTTAGCCAGTATTTTACTACTGAAATGATACTTTTTCTATGACATTACTATGCTGAAATATTAGCAGAAAGTTTCTTGTTTAAATTTTTTATGATGTTTTCAGAGTTATCTTTTGAATAATATCTCATTTTTGCTGCCGATAAATAGTCCATAATAATACCTCCTCTTCAAAATTAATTCTATCATAAAATGACATATAAATCTAATAAAGATATGCTTAAAAGACAAGAGTTCATAATGATTAGTGAACATCATAATATTTTTAGAGTAGCATCCAAATATCACAAACCGATTTGATGAGGAGAAAATACCAGAGCAAGATCCACCCGTGTAATACAGTATTGTCATTTTGACAATTTTGTATTACTTACGAGTAGCGGACTTGATGGGGATTACGTCCCCATACCCACGTGAAAATATAATTGCAGGCAATTACATTTTAGCAGATACGCAAGCGTTTCTGAGTAAGCGTCATAGACAACAAAATAAGAAAATTTTGATAAGGCATTCACCTGGATAGGTGAGTGTTTTTTTATTTTCAAATATTTAATTAACAGAAAAAATAAAAAAGTTTTCCTCAGGGGGCTGTAAAAATGCCTCTCAGCGTTTCGTATTAATGAAAGGGTATTTTTTGCAGGAAAAATAAAAAATTTTCATCAAGAGCCTGTATTTATGCCCTTCATCTTTTGAATATGTGTAAGGACATTTTTTGAGCCGGCATAAAAATGATTTTTACAACAGTTAGAAACAGAAACGAGGCGAGAAAAGAATGAAATATGAATACATGAAGGAGTCAGAGCAGATGCTTCAGTACTTCCAGTTTCCGAAGTTTTTGCTCAAACTGCGCATTTCCCAAACTGCAAAATTTCTTTATATGATTTTGTATGACCGGGCACGGATATCGAGAAAGAATAGCTGGATAGACAAGTATGGAAATGTTTATCTGATATTTCCAATAGAGGAATTGTCTGTTCAAATCGACAAATGCAAATCTTCTGTAAAAACAGCATTGAAGGAATTGGATGATGTGGGACTATTGGTTCGCAGATCCGGTGGATTTTCAAAACCTAATCATTTATATGTAAAAATTCCATCGGATGAGATTGGTTTACAACTGGATGATAATAAGGCGGTTGAAAAGATAGCTACAACAGAGTTGGAAAAACAACCATCATCTAGCTGTAAAAATGGCTGTGCAGAAGCCGGAAATGTGGCACCTAGTAAAGTAACTGAGAAATATAAAAGAAATAAATATTATGAAGTAAATTATTGCTATGGGGAAGGAGAGAGTTTGTGATGAGAGAAGAAGATACCGTGTGTGTAGGCAGTGATGGTTTGCGATACTGCAAAGTCTGTGGGGAAGCGAAAGAAGCTTTTCTCCCAGAGGGTGGATTTATGGGGATGAAGAAACATTCCAGGCAATGTGCCTGTGACAGAAAAGCATATGAAGAAGAACAAAAATATTTTAAAGACAAAGAACACCGAGAATTAGTCAGTAGAAATACGAGCATCTGTTTTGACGAGAGCAGAATGGAAGAGTGGACATTTGAAAATGCGGATATGTCAGATGCTGTAATGCATAAGGCTAAAAGCTATGTTGATAACTGGGATGAAATGAAAAGAAACCATATAGGCTGTTTGTTCTGGGGACCGGTTGGTACCGGGAAAAGTTATATTGCCGGGTGTATTGCCAATGAACTTCTAAAGCAGGAAGTAACAGTAAAGATGACAAATTTCAATACCATTATCGATGATATATTTCCACTGGCAGACAAAACGGAATATATCAATGCATTGGCTTCATATCAGCTTTTGATTATTGATGATCTTGGGGTGGAACGAAATTCAGAATATGCGTTAGGAATTATTTTTAGCGTCATAGACCGCAGGATCCGTTCGGGACGACCTTTGATCATTACGACCAATCTTCCGCTGAAAGAAATAAAAAACGAGACCATGTTAGATAAAAGACGTATCTATGACCGTATTTTAGAAATGTGTACGCCTATGTATGTTGGAGGCACAAGTAAGAGAGAAGCGATTGCAAGTATGAAAATGGAGAAAGCGAAAACCTTGTTGAATACCAACAGAGGGAAGGAGGAATGCGAATGAATCATACAGAAAAAACAATACCTGTTTGGAAGAAATATTCTTTAAATGTTTCCGAAGCAGCTGAATATTACGGAATCGGAGAAAAGAGATTAAGACAGATTGCAGGTGAAAATGAAGGAGCAGATTTTATTTTGGAAGTTGGTTCGCATATCCGGTTCAAAAGAAAATTATTTGAAGATTATCTGGACACAGCCAGTACAGTTTAAGTGACAGAATAGAAGAAATAGTAATGAAAATAATGTTCATTTTATCTTAGCGAAGAGAAGGTCTTGTGGTATAATGAATAAACCGAGACGGTCTTCCAAGTTAAATGAACATTTGATGAAGGAGACTAAAAAATTATGAGTGAAAAAAGGAGAGATCATAGAGGACGTATATTACACAATGGAGAAATACAGTTATCTGATGGCAGATATCGATTTAAGTATGTCGATGAGATGGGAAAGGAGCGCTGCGTATATAGCTGGCGCTTAGACCATAACGATGCAACTCCGAAAGGAAAGCACCGTATTTTGTCGCTTCGAGAGATGGAGAAGAAAATCCAGGCGGATCATTTCGAGCAGATTGCAACAAATGGCGGAAATATGACGGTACTGGAACTGGTTGAAAAGTATACATCAACAAAAAACGGTGTCAGACCTACTACAGTTGCAGGATACGGAACAGTTATCAATTTATTGAAGAAAGATCCATTTGGAAAAAGAAGGATTGATACGGTTCGGATTTCGGATGCAAAATGTTGGCTGATACATCTTCAGCAGGTAGAAAAGAAAAGCTATAGTTCCATCCATTCGATCCGAGGAGTCCTTCGTCCGGCATTTCAATTGGCAGTGGATGATGACCTGGTCAGGAAAAATCCATTTCAGTTTCAGCTAATGGAAGTGGTTGTGAATGACAGTGTGACAAGAGAGGCAATTAGCAGAGCGGAGGAACGTAAGTTTCTACGATTTGTGAAGGAAGACCCTTATTTTTGCAGGTATTATGAGGGGATTTACATATTATTTAAAACCGGCCTTCGCATCTCGGAATTTTGTGGTTTAACGATTTCTGATATTGATTTTGAGGAGCATACGATCAACATCGATCATCAATTGCAGAAAAAGTCAAAAATCGGATATTATATTCAAGAGACTAAAACAACCAGTGGAACGAGAAAGATACCTATGACTGCGGATGTAGAGGAATGCTTTCGGAAAATAATAGAAAAACGGAACCCGCCCAAAGCAGAACCTATGGTAGATGGAAAATGTGGATTCTTATACTTTGATAAAAACGGAAGTATTTGTTATTCTCTGCACTGGGAGCATTACTTTCAACATATTATTCAGAAGTATAATGACACATACAAAGTGCAGATGAATGTTATCACACCGCATGTATGTCGGCACACCTATTGCTCAAACATGGCAAAATCCGGAATGAATCCAAAAGCATTGCAATATTTGATGGGCCACTCAGATATCAGCGTAACGCTGAATACATATACGCATGTAAATCTTGAGGATGCCAGGGAAGAAGTTGCCCGGATTCAGGTTGTGTAATTACGATTTCTAATTGAAAACAGCAAGGTGTAAAATAGAAAAACATACACCTTATTTTACACCTTTTGCGGACGATATTATGCGAATATAAACAAAGTTATGCCAGAAAGCAAAAATTTACAAAGGCTTACAAAGCCCGAAAAACCAAGAAAAACTAAGAAATGCGAGGTTATGCAACAATGATAAAAATACTATTCATCTGCCACGGCAATATCTGCACTATTGTGAACAAATAACAGAGAGAAATGTGTATTTAAAAATTGCGTAAGGATAGGAGAAAACAATGATAAGAGTAGCTTTTTGTTGTCATGGAAATATTTGTCGATCGACTTTAAGTGAAAGTGTCTTTACCTATAAGGTAAAGGCTAAGGGCTTAGCAGATCAGTTTGTGATAGACAGTTTTGCAACAAGCCGGGAGGAAATTGGTAATCCTCCGCATAGAGGGACAGTAAACAAACTAAGGGAAATGGGGATTCCTTTAGTACCTCATAGAGCTAAGCAGATCACTCTGGCTGATTATGATAAGTTTGATTATATTATTGGTATGGATACCGCCAATATACGAAATCTTAATAGGATGTTAAAGGGAGATCCTGAGGGAAAGGTGTATAAATTCCTGTCATTTGCTGGATCAGGAAGAGATATAGCTGATCCATGGTATACAGGTGATTTTGACAAGACGTATGATGATGTAATTGAGGGCTGTCAGGGATTTTTAAAATATCTGACAGAGCATGGAGCATTTGATAATTAAAGATTAAAGTATAAAGAGGAATGACCGTAATTGGATCATTCCTCTTTTTTTATTTGCTCCTCTATAGCGTTAATAATATAAGAACTAAGGCTCATTCCAGCATTAGTGGCGTGAGCCTGATATAGCTCTTTCTTTTCTTTTGATACTCTAATACCTATAAGGCTGGTATTTTCTTTCTGATATTTTGCGGTAGCTCTTTTCTGAGCTTCAGTATATTTAGCTCCCATATATAAGTATCTCCTCACTATTTGAGGAGATTATAACATACATTTCTTGTGTTTTGAAAGAAAAATGAGGAATAAGTGAGGAATAAACCTTGACATATATGTTTAACATATACTATATTAAGAATGAGGTATATGTTAAACATATACATAAGGATTGAAACAGGAGGACACAGGAAATGAAGAAAAATTACAATGATTATGCAGTTGATGAGCTGGTAGCTCAGTACAAACAGGACAAAAACGAAAGCGTATTTGCAGAAATCATGGAAAAAACAAAAGGTCTTATTTATGTATTCGCAAGAAGTTACTCCAGATCCATTATAGGAGCTGAGCTGGAAGATCTGGTTAGTGAGGGTGATCTCGTTTTATGGGACGCTATCCAGACCTTTGATGATACAAGAGAGTGTAGCTTTACTACATACCTTTGTGGATGCCTCAAGAGAAATTACAATACACTATTTTCAATGGCTAATTGTCAGAAAAGAAATCCCGGTTGTTTTGTGCATAGTTATGAACAGATTAATACTCACTCAGAATATGAGGAAGAGGGAGACAGTGCCGGATCTTCTGAGTTTTCTGTAGAGTGTGAAGATTACAGCATGGTAGAGATGAAAATGTTACTGGACAGTTTAGAATTATCGGATAATGAAAGAGTAGTTATCAACCTTTTACTTATGGGAAAATCTAAACCGGATATTGCCCGGAAATTGGGAGTAAAAACTCCATCTGTACATAGTTATGTAAAACGTATTGGAAAGAAACTTATAGCGGCTGGTATTTGTGCATAAAGGGGGATTAAGCATTGAACAGAGCAACAGAGGATCATAAAATCTGGCTATTTGATTTAGCACATGGAAATCTGACAAACTCACAGATTGTAAAAGGATTTGTTAAGTATTATGCTTTAAATGGATTTACAGTAGGAAATGTACAGGATGATCTGGTATTCAGAACGCACTATAATCCATCACAAGGTATGGAAAGCCTTAGAGGTGCATTAAACAGTTTTTCAGAGGTGGTTGAGTGAATATACAGGATAGAGTGAACTTGTACAAGAATCTGTATACCGCCTCAGAGGCTCCTACAGCGGTTAAAAAGTATTTGGACAAGATAATTACCATAAATGATGAATTGGACGTTTTAGAGGCACTGAGAGAGCTTAATACAGATCTCTCAGACCTCTATCAAGTATCAATCCCGGTTATAACAGTCTGGGTAAGAGATGATAACTATGTACAGGCTACAGGAGAGATCTATCTTACTGAGCCTGATCTTGAGAGTTTCTTACATCAATTTAGACACCACTTACAGAACATAGAGAGAAAGTATGAGAGACGTGGGCTGACCGCTGAGGGAGCCGGGAGAGAATACTGGAGAGTACCCTATCAGGACTGTATATACAGGATGTATGGGGAGGATGATAGTAGGGCGTGGGCTCGTTTTGTGATTGATGTTGCAAAAGAAAAATAGTATAATGAGGAATATATTGAGGGATATACAGGAGGTATAATCTATGAGTAAGAAAATTTTAGCTGTAATGTTATCAGTAGCGTTAAGTGTGCCTTTTGGTACTACGGTAATGGCTCAGGAAGATAACTCAAAAAGAATTGCAGAGATTGAGGCTCAGATTGCAGAATTACAGGCAGAGCTAAAGGAATTGAAAGGGGAAGATGCTGAGAGTGAGGTATTATATCAGGATGATCTCTTAACTATTACCTATGATGGAATGAAAGAGAGTAATCTGGGATACAAGGTTAATTTTGTGATAGAAAATACCTCAGATCAGAAACTCACGGTACAGGTTAGAGATACATCCATTAACGGGATTATGATAGATCCTATGTGTTCTATAGAGGTTGCTCCGGGAAAGAAAGCTAAGGACGGTTTTACAGTCTTTGGGGAAGATGCTGAGGAAAATCCTATGGATGATGTAGAAAATATAGAGACAAAATTCCATATAATCAAGGGTGATGGATTTTCAGATTACATAGATACAGACAATATTGTGATTAAATAATAGTGAGAAATTCAGGAAGATCTTTTATAGATCTTCCTTTTTTCACCGTTTACGGGTTTTCCGTATACGGTTTTTCCGTTTACGGGAAATCCACTACAAATAAAATACTAATATAAATAAATACTCAAATAAAAAAAATCTTTCCTACGGAAAGAGGGCAGAGCCCCTTTTCTCAGTCTTATAAAAACTTTTCTTTTTTTTGTCTAAAAATCTTACCAGCTTTCAGTTATTATAGTGTGAAAAAAATGTCTTGACAATTTTTGATAGAAATAGTAGTGTAAATAACAACAGAAAAAAAGCACCCGGTTAGGGTGCTATCAGTTCTTACTCAGTGTTACCAGCAATGAGTAAGGATATAGGGTAAACGAGATACTCTACACCACCAGAGGCAACTGATTTTTCACCAATTATTATAAAGGGTGGGCTTTCAGAAGTCAATAAAATTAGCTTAAAAGAGAAATCCTAAATTATTTCTTTTACTGTATATTTCAAGAGAGCTAAGGTACTGAGTAATCTTTACCTTAGCTCTCTTTTTCTGTTACAGGATAATAAAGGATAACACAGGAGCTATAAGATTATAAACAGTCTTAGAGGCTCCTTTTTTAATTGAATAACGGTAAGCGGACAGCGTAACCGCTTTATAAAACCGTGGTGCTGTAGAGCCTAAATAATAAATCTACAGGGGGAGAATTTGGGGCACCCTACTCCGGCTCCTCCTCAATCGGATCTCATACAACTTGAAAACCGATATAAAACGAAAGAAGTTGGGCTATGGAAGTTTCCAAAGAGAGATTGTTACAGTAAAGCATGGATGGAAATGTGTCACGCTCCTTATCTGGAGTGGCTGTAATATTTAGCTGAGATGCTAAACTATGTAGGGTACTAAGAAACCTCAAAAAAGAGATTCTTTTAGGCATGGTTCCCCTCCTTTTTCTTAGGAGATCTATGCCTAAATTTCCTAAAAAAGAGATTTTCTTTATCAATTACATTGTTTAGTAAATAGAAATACACAGAAAATGAATAGAATTAATATATATGATGAATATTTATGCAATTATCAGAAAAAGAAAATAAAAAAAAATTAAAAAAAAGGCTTACTTTCCGGGAAATAAGTACACTATATTATGAGAACATAATGACAAAAATAAATAACTTATTGCCATTGATAATAAGGTTTTTGACAAAACAAAGGAAAGAGGTGCTCAGTTATGAAAACACTTTTTACAATGGAAGAGTGTGCAGAACAGATTGGAAAATCTTCACGAACAATACAGAGATACCTTAAAAATGGAACACTGGAGAGAGTTATAAAAAAGACTAAAAAAGGCAGGGAACGTTACATAACTGTAGCCAGCGTGGCGAGATACATAAGAAATGAAAGTGAGGGAGAAGTAAATGAGTGACAATAAAAAAACAAGGAGATTTGTAACTCCTAATGATGAGGTTAAGGAGATGCTTTCAGGAAAATTTGATGGACTATTAGAACAGACAGTAGTTAAGCCAGAGACAGAAGCGTCTCAGAAATTACAGCAGATGGAAAAAACATCAGCTCAAAAGATAAAAGAGAGTCTTACTAATAAAATTGAGACTTTATTAGATTTACAGGAGAAGACTTTTACCGGAAAATATGCGGCGTCTAAATATCTTGGAAAATCTATTAGTGATATTATGACAGAGGAGCGCCGTGTAAATAACTATATTCAGGAAATAGAGGAAAGATTAAACTCACTTACTGAGGAGTTTTTAGCTCCTTATAGAAAAGCTGGTAATAAAACTTTTGGATGGAATGAGGAGCGTGTAGAGATTTATGTAGAAAATATGAAACAGCGAAATCTTATTAGATCTGGAGCTACTGATCCGAAAGAGATTGAAGCTCATAAAAAATATATGGAATTAAAAGAGGAGTTAGCACAGGCAAAAGCTGAGAAAAATGCTATTGAAGTAGCAAAATCTGACTATAAAGAACAGAATAAGGATCTGATTCAGGAAGTTCGGGAAAGAAATCGTGTAAAGGATTTGGAAAAGAGTGGTCTCTTAGAAGAAATGGGACTTGCTGAACCAGATCCAGTAAAAACAGAGGAAGAATCAAAAGAAACTGAGGAGAAAACTACAGAAAGTGAGGAGCAGACAGATGAAAGTAATATTTCGGAGTAAACAGCCATATTTACAGGTAGCACATGAGGAGCTTTTTCATGTAGGAGTAGTAATTACATCATATGATGTTAATGGTAAATGGTTAGGTTCTCAGGCAGAGTGGGAAGCATTACAGAAACTTCCTGATCCTGAGATGGTAAATAACTCTTACTGTTTTTGTGAGGGAGAAAAACACAACCAGCTCACTTTAGACCGTGAGGATGCTATTGAGGGTATGAGAACTTATATTGCTCAGAGAGGTGATTATCTTATTGTAGAATTGAATGCAGAGGGAAATGTACCAGCAGATCCTGAGGGAGTTGTATTTGAGTGCAGAACGCCTCTTACTAAGTTATATCCGGCAATATATAAAGGGTGTACGTCAGTAGAGGGAAAAACTTTTGTATTCAATCGGGGAGAAAATCAGAACCGTTACATTACCTCAGATTCTGAGGAGATTAAAATTCTTAGAGAATTTATCAATCAGAGAGTAGATGCAGAATTTACAGAAGTAAAGGAGTAGATTGTGAGGAGGAGAACTGTACTATGAGTGATATTGAAAATACTATGCCAACAGAGAAAGAAGTCAGAGAGAAAGTAACTGCTGAGTTGGAGGCTGATTTTGAAAAAAGGGTAGATCAGAGAATTGCCGGAGCCCGTAAAAAATGGGAAAATAAAAGAAGCAGAGAGGCGGCAGAGTCTTTAGCTCGCACAGAAAAACTCAAACAGATTGAAGAGGCAGAAAGACGTAAGGAGCGAGAGATTAAGGACCATGAACTATTGATAAGAGGAGCCAGACTGGATATTGTAGATCTGGTTGCTGAAAACGAATTAGATAGTAGATTTAGAGATATGATCCCTTATGAAGATCTCTTAATCCTTAAAAATCCAGAAGCAATAAAACAGGAACTTAAAAAGCGAGTTATTGATATTAAACGAGAGTTTAATAAACTGGTTCAACAGGAGGTAAAACGTCAGATCGAATGTCTCCAGAGTATAGGGTAAAGGAGCTTATTATGGGAGCAACATTTGAAATTGAGGGATGGAAAGAGTTTACAGAGAGATGTGAAAAGGTAGTTAATAGATGGGAGAGTAAGAAATTGGTGCTTATGCAAAAATTGGCTAACATCTGTTTAGCGGAGATTTCGCGTTTTATCCCGGTAGATACCTCAAGACTTGTAAGTAGCTTTCAGGTAGGAGTGGTTACTCCTGATGAGGCTGAGGTAGGTACTAATGTAGAATATGCTCTATATGTAAATGACGGTCATGCACAGCATGAGCGGTTTTTGCCTATACAATATATCTCTGTAAATGGAAAAGGATTAACTAAAGGTAAGATTATAGAGAAGTATGGAGAAAAGTATAAAGGAAAAAAAGGTGGAATAAGGGGGGCTTTATTAAAAGAACGATATGTTGCGGGAGAATATTTTCTTGAAAAAGGAATGAAACAGGCGGAGCCTCGTATGAAAACTCTTATAGAGAGCTTTATGGAGCAGAATATGAGAGAAATGCTCGGAGCAGAATAAAATATAGTTAGATCCAGTTTCTGAGAGAATCAGAGGCTGGATTTTTTTTTTTATTGGAGGTGAGAAAATTGATGGAATTTGGTGCAAAGCTATCTTTAAAGGATCAAATGGTAGCAACGATTCAGAGAAATATAGCGGCACAAAAACAATTACAAAAACAGGTCGAAGAAACCAGAGCGGCGTTGGATAAGGTATCACAAGCTAAGCATAAGATTAATATGGATGGATCAGCGGCTAAAAAAGAGGCAGATAAAGTAAAAGAGGCTGTTAATAAATTAAAGGCTCCTGTACAGGCTAAAATAGAAGTTAATGATCAAGTGGCTCAGCAAAGAGTAAGTGCTATTAAAGAGAAATTGGATGCTCTGAAAAATAGAGTAGTATCTCCTGTAGTGAGGTTAAATGATACAGTTACTCCTAAAATTAGCCAGATAAAATATAATATTGAAAGTCTTAGAAATAGAGTGATTGCACCGATTGTAACATTAAAAGATAGGGCAACAGTAGGAATTAATAAGATTAAATCTTATTTTAATGCAGTAAAAAACATGATGATTCAACCATTGGTTATAAATGCCAGAGATAAAGCCTCAGCCATTTTAAGTAAGGTAAAAGCTAAAGCCACAGCCTTAAAAAATATGGCTCTTTCTCCAGTAATCCGGGTAAAAGATACTGCTACTCGGGTTATATCTGGTGTTACAAATAAAATGAAAGCCTTAGGGCATATGGTAGCAAGTCCCTTTATCAGGATGAAAGATACCGCATCTGGGATTATCAGTAACATTGGAGGGAAACTTTCCGCTTTAGGAAAGAAAGTAGCGTCTCCTTTGGTAAAAGTCAAAGATATGGCGAGTGCTGTCTTGGGTAAGATTGGAGGAATGCTCAAGACTTTAGCTAAAGGGGCTACTATAGCGGTATCCGCTGTTATGACTGGTTCCCTGTTAGAGGGTTCAAAACTTGAGCAGAGTATAGGTGGTGTTGAAACACTGTTTAAGGACAGTGCAGACATTGTAAAGAAAAATGCAGATGCCGCCTTTCAGACAGCCGGATTATCAGCAAATAACTACATGGAAACAGTAACAGCTTTCTCAGCCTCATTGTTGCAGAGTTTGGGTGGAGATACTCAAAAGGCGGCTCAGGTGGCTGACATGGCTGTAGTTGATATGTCAGATAATGCTAATAAGATGGGAACCAGTATGGAAGATATCCAGAACGCTTATCAGGGTTTTGCAAAACAGAATTATACCATGCTGGATAACTTAAAGTTAGGATATGGCGGTACTAAGACGGAAATGGAAAGACTCCTTTCTGATGCTGAGAAGCTCACGGGGCAGAAGTACGATATTAGTAACCTGTCAGACGTTTATAATGCGGTTCATGCAATTCAGGAAAATCTTGATATTGCTGGTACAACAGCAAAAGAGGCGGCTACTACTTTCAGTGGATCATTTAACTCCATGAAAGCGGCGGCTCAAAATCTCTTAGGTAATTTAGCCATTGGAGGAGATGTAAAAACTTCAATGTCTCAGTTAGTTGGGAGTGCTGTTACCTTTGCATTTGATAATGCTATTCCTATGATTGGTAACATTTTCTCAGCGTTACCTACAGCCATTGCTACAGCTATTGAGACAGGAGCTCCTAAGGTTAAGGCGGCTGGAGCCTCTATAGTAAAGAGCCTATCAAGTGGCTTAATGGATCTCTTACCGGATTCCATGAAAAAGGTAACTACATCTGTGAGTAATGTAGCTTCATCAGTTAAACAGGCTGGCTCAGGGGTAGGAGAAGTAGCCTCACAGGTATCTAAGTATGTAGGTTATACGGTGCAGAGTGGAGACACACTCTCAGCCATTGCCAAACAGTATAAAACCACATATCAAGATCTTGCGGCATACAATAACATCCCGGATCCTAACAAGATCTTTACAGGTCAGACAATACAGGTTCCAACAACAGTCACAGAAAAGAGGAAAAATAATTCCTCAGAAAATCAGGTGCCACAAACCACACAAAAAACAGAGCTTAATATGGATAATCCTATTATCAGTTCTTTTGCATCCCTTGCCTCAGCAAGTTTTAATATGGTGCAAACAGCTTTTAATGGTTTGAAAGAATGTGCAGTAGCGGCTGTAGGTACAATTGTTAGTGTACTTCCCGGAATAACTAATGCAATTACAGCAGTAGTAAATGGATTTATTCCTATTATGGATGCTTGGAAAGAAACCTTTATATCTGTTCAGCCTATAGTTGTAGGTGTTGTAAATAGTCTGAATAGTGTTATTCAGAATATAGCGGCTCCTGTTTCGAGTGCTTTTGTAAAAATACAGAATGTTGTTAAGAGAATTTATGAAACTATTAGTAATCATATGGGGCTTATTTCCAGTGTTATAGGGGCTACAGCTCCTGTGATTTCAACAGCGGTATCTTTTATAGGTACGGTGTTTGAGGCGGCTGGAAATGTGATCTCTCCGGCTCTGGATGCTATTCTGAGTGTAGTGGAGAGTGTGATGGGAGCTATTGCTCCTGTAGTATCAGATGCTTGGAGTATGATCTCCTCAGCGTTTGAGAGTGCTGGATCTTTCCTGTTATCAGCCTCAGAAGCTATAGGCTCAGCTATTGGATGGTTAAAGGATTACTTTGTTCAGATTTTCGATCAGATGGCTCCTTACATTCAATCAGCATGGGAGGGAATAAAACCAGCGTTTGAGAGTGCCGGAAACTTGATTAGTCAGGTAGTCGGTATAATCGTACCAGTTCTACAGGTATTGTGGAGTGGGGTACAGTCAGTATTTAGTTTCTTAGCTCCATACTTACCTACAGTGTGGAGTATTATCAGTACCGCCTTTAGTGTGGCTGGTACAGTGATCTCAACAGTGATTGATTTTATCAGTGGTGTGCTGTCAGTGTTACAGAGTGTTTTCTCCTCTGTATTCAGTTTTATAGCACCTATTGTATCAACAGTTTGGAATGTGATCCAAACAGCTTTTAGCGTGGCTGGTAGTATTATCGGCGGCGTGGTAGGTGTGATATCTGGAGTGATTTCTACTCTGTATGGAATTTTCTCAGGTATCTTTTCAACTATCGGATCTATTGTATCCTCTGTATGGTCGGCTATTACGGGATTCTTCTCAAGCGGATCAGATGGGGTATCAACCTCATCAAGTACGGTAGGATCAGTGATCTCTACACTGTCTGGAGTGTTCTCTGGTGTGTTCTCAGCTATCTCAGGTGTTGTATCAACAGTCTGGGGAGCTATACAGTCAGCCTTTGAGACAGCAAGCGGTGTAATCTCTGGAGTAGTAAGTACAATCTCTGGAGTAATCTCAGGGATTTCTGGATTCTTCTCAAGTGGACTTGAGGGGGCTCAGGGAATTACTGAGGGAGCGTGGTCGGCTATTACTGGAGCTTTTGATACAGCAAGCTCAGCTATCTCCACGGCGGTATCTGGTATAGGTACTGTACTGGGAGGTATTGGAGAGACATTCTCCGGGGCTCTGGATGCTGTAGCTCCTATTGTAGAGGGAGCATGGACTACTATCTCTGGTGCTTTCGATACTGGAAAAGAATTGCTTTCTACAGCTCTTGAGGGAGTTGGATCAGTTCTTGATGGTATCGGTCAGACGGTAACAAGTGCTCTTGAAAGTGTCGGTTCATTTATTGGAGATGCGTGGGGAAATATTTGTGATTTCTTCTCTGGTGGATCTGAGGAGGTTGGTAACTCAGCTCCTACGGCTGAGGCAAGTGTAGCCTCTTATCAGACAGCTTTCGATCAGATGAATGAAGTTGCTCCTCAAGTACAGAGTGCATGGACTTCTATCTCAGAAGCCTATAACACTGGAGCTGAGGGTATCGGTACTACTAACAGTACAGTAACTACAGCTCTCACAGAGTTGAGTACAGCGTTCACAACAGCGTTTACTCAGATCTCAACAACAGTAACTACAGGGTGGACGGGAGTTAATAAGGTATTTACCACATTAACTACTGGCATTACCACTCTTAACTCAAGTTTAACCTCAGGGTGGAATGGAATTACACAGACATTCACAACAGCTCAGACAGCTCTTACAACAGCTATGACAGCTATCCAGACAGCTCTTACAGCGTTAAGCTCTGGAATGTCCTCAGGTATGAGTAGCATTGTAGCAACTACTGTATCCGGCTGGAGTTCTACATTGAGTGCCTTTGCAAGTGCTTATAGTGGTATCTCTTCCTACAGTGGTGCTATTAGAGGAGCGTTATCCTCACTGGCTGGCTCATTCTCCTCAGCAATGGGAAGTATAGCCGGATCAGCAAACTCAGCGGCGGCGGCTGTAAACAGTGCGGCGGCAAGTATAGCGGCGGCTGTAAGTCGTGCGGCAAGTGCGGCGGCAAGTATGCCTAAGGGTGTTGGTGGAGCAAGTAGAGCAATGGGTGTAGACCGTGTACCTTATGACAACTATCCTATCATGGCTCATGAGGGTGAGAAACTCCTGACTAAGAACGAAGCTAACCAGTATGAACGCTCCACAAGGGGAGTGAGAATGGTTAGTAGAGCAATGGGTACAGGAGAGATCCGTGAGGACGGTACTCCTATTCTGGCTCATGAGGGAGAGAAACTCCTTACCAAACAGGAAACAAAGCAGACCAAGGAAAATAATGATATTGTGGTAAATATCAATGATCCTGTGATTAATAATCCGGCTGATATGGATACTCTCATAGAGGAGTTTGTAAGAAAGCTAAGAAAGGTGCAAATGACCATGGCATAAAAGAAATTGGGGAAAGAGAAAGTATAGCTCTTTCCCCGGAAATAAGGAGGTATATAAATGTCTAAGACAGATCAGTTTTATGCTGAGTTTATGGGTGTTATGAGAGAGGAGGGCTCAAAAGATAACCCGGAGACTCTTTTGATTGGAACTATGGTTAGTGCTACATCAGTAGAAATTGATGGATTAATTCTTGAGAAAGATGATATCTATATAGCTGATTATCTTATGGCTGGATATCAATTTCCTCTGAAAGTTCCTTATGTATCAGATGTAACTTTCGGACATTATGACGGAAGTTTTAAAACCACTAATCCGGCTGTAAGAAAGACCGGGCTAAAAAAGGGAGACTTAGTAGCTGTCATGAAATGCAATGATAATACTACTTATGTGATTCTTGCAAAGGTGGTAAAACCATGAAGAATAATTGTAAAATCATACAATATCATATTCCTCAAAAAATAATTATTGGTGAGGAGTATATTGACTACTTCATGGTAGATATGTTTCCGGGAAAAAAGATCAGAGAGTCTAACAATGGTAAAAATGTACGGAAAATATTAGAGCTGTTATTTCAGGCGTATGAAGTAGCCGGGGAAGAAAGAAAAAGTTTTTTAATGAAAATGGATGAGGTAGCGGAAAATATGGATTATACAGAAAAAATTAATGGCAAAAGAACGTGGATCACGGTCAGGGATAGAACCAGAGAATACTTACCTCAGTTATTTGTATGGTAATTGCTTATGAAACACTATTTTTCAGTAGGCGAAACAGCAAGAGCATTAGGTGTGACTGAGAGAACTGTATGGAACTATATCAAAAAAGGAGAGCTAAAAACGGTTAAGAAAAAATATAGAAAAACCGGGAGAGAGCGGATCTGGATAGAGTTACTCAGTCTGGAAAAATGTCTGATAAGAAAGAAATATCCAGCAATATACGGGACAAGGGATTATATGGTTAGATATTTCAAAGAACAGTATGATAGACAGTTAGAATTAAAAATTGCTTTTCAGGAGGTTGGCATTATGGCAGAAAAAGATATATTAGATGGACTGGATTATTTCTCCAGAATTGATGAGGAGGAGCTGGATCAGATTATTGAGAACGGGACAGAATTATGGAATATCCGGGATGTAGCGGCATACATGGAGGTTTCTCTTAGAACAGTAAAGAGATATATCAGTGAGGGAAAATTAAAACCAGAAAAAATATCAGAATCCGGGGAAAAGTTGTTTTCTAATCTTGATGTAATGGAATTATATAGAGAAAAGAAAGGATGTCAACCAGTATGTAGTGAGGAGGAAGATAAAGAGGCTATTTATGCATTTATTGAAGAACATCCAGAGTGTATACCTGTTTTCAAAACGATTATAGATAGTTTACTACAGTAAAAGAATTTTTGAATTGAGATAAACGAAAGTTTTGTTTAATTATAATAGGAAAGAAAAATGTGAGCTGACAGGGAGGCAAAGAGGAGAAACTGTGGGCTTTTATGCAGTGTTTTCAGTAGAAATGGAGGGCTTTAGTAATGGTTGTAAGTAGTAGAGAGGATATTCTTTTTAATAAATTCAAAGAGAGGCTGATGGGATGTGCAAGACATGAGTTATTATCTGAGAATCGAAAAGTGTTACAGGGCTTATCTACGTTAGTAGTATATTACTGGCGGCAGAATATGCCTTATCAGATCTCAGAGGCACAATATCACAGAGAGGAGAATAAGATCCAGAAATTATCAGAGCAGATCCAGCCGGGAGAACTGGAACCAGAGGCAAAAGTGGCGGTGAAAGAGGCTGAGGAGTATCTGAGGATTATAGGAATGCACCGGATAAAAAGAAAGTGCAGAGTTTTCTAATTATATGCCTAAATCTGCTGATCCATTTAGTTATTATATTACAGATACACAATAACAGGATCAAACAGGAGGTTACAGGAAATGAAAGAAAACAGACGTAGAGAATGGATCACTAAAAAGATGGATAAGGCATTTAAAGAAAGCCTGTCAGAGGAAGACTATCAGATTGTTATGGGACTGAGTAAATGGTATGCTCCATATTTTACAGGAGAATCAACATACTCAGATAGTTTTCTTATCAATATTGCTTATCAGATCGGAAAGATGGAGGGAAGAAAAGACAAATGAAGATGAGATTAAAAGCGTGCAGAGTTCAAGCTGGAATGTTAATTAAAGATGTGGCTCAGGCTATAGGGGTTAGTGAAATGACAGTAATAAACTGGGAGAAAGGTATTTCCTCCCCGGAGATGGTTTTAGGGTTAAAGCTAAGTTTGCTCTATAAAATCCCTTTAGAATACATGGACTTTACAAAAGAGGGGAATAAGGACAGGAGGAAACTGGCATGAGTTATAAAAAACTTAAGATCCCTCAGGATGGGAGCTGTTATGTAGCTCCTGTAGAGGGAAAGAATCCTGTGTTAATTAAAGAGGTAAATGGTATTGTATATTTCGATTATAAAGACATTCTGGGAGTATACAGGAGCCTTAAAGGCTTCCATTTAGACCATGAATGTACTGAGGTATATAAGAAGCATAAGCCAGAAGATAGCCGGGAGATGGTTAGTATCAGTGCGGTAATATCTGCTATTTATCAGGTAAAGGTATCACCAATAATCAGAGAGCAAATGTGTATCAGATTACTGAATGCTCCAGTTGTTTTAGTATGAAGAGGTAAGCCTCCAGAGAAGTGTAAGTAAGATCTCTGGAGGCATTTTTTTATTTACAGATTAGATAATAAGGGGATATACTCAGGGCAAAGGCTGGGAAAGGAGAGTGAGATCATGTACAGGGTGGTAAAGTGTTTTATTGAGCTTATAGTGGATCCTGAGACTAAGGAACAATATGAGAGAGAAAGCTATACACTCTCCAGTAGGAGGAGGGTGATCTGGGATGCAAAGAGTCAGAAATGGAGAGACAGGCATAATAGGGAGTATACACCGGTTCATATAGCCGGGGAGCTGGTGGGGTTCAACCTTAAGGATTCTTTAGAAAAGAGTGATAAGAAGATGCTACAGGAGCTCTCTGGTACTGATCCACAGAGTATAGGGGCAAGTTACTTAGATTATAACCGTGAAGTAGGAGGGGAGGCTTTTGGTTTTACTACAGGTATGCCAATAGAGGCTGATCCTGAGAAATATGGGGGTATTGCTAAGATGTACCGGGAATGTATCAGGAGAGGTATAGCATGGGAAGAACTATTACAGTGGGATGGTCATAGTGATGAGATTGATATATGTTAAATATATATGAGAGAGCCATATTATAGCCTATTTAAGGGTAAATATACTTTAATGGTAAATTATAAGACTAAAATATAAAATGGCTGTATGGGGAAAATACAGCGTTACAAGCTTTATCCTCAAAATGGTAATAAATTGAGGAATGAGAAAAGTTAAATACTGTCTAATTTCCTGAGGTAATACGGTTATTACTTATAAACTGAGTAATAGGCAAAGAACAGGAGGAAAACAGGATGGTACAGGAGAAATTAAGAGCGGTATTTTATGCAAGGGTATCTACAGAGGAGGAGAGACAGCTCAACGCTCTGGAGAAACAGATACAAGAAAACAGGGATGTAATAAGCAACAATGGTTGGATACTGGTAGGAGAGTACATAGATGAGGGTAAAACTGGTACTACTACAAAAAGAAGAAGTGCATACAAACATCTCTTAGCTGATATGACAGAGGGCAAATTTGATATTGTAGTATGTAAGGATCAGGACAGGCTCCAGAGAAATACTTTAGACTGGTATCTCTTCGTAGACAATTTGGTTAAGAATAACCTAAAACTATTTATGTATCTGGACAACAAATTTTTCATCCCGTCAGAGGATGCTCTTATAACAGGAATAAAAGCTATCATTGCCGAGGAGTACAGTAGAAATCTGAGTAAGAAACTGAATAATGCTAACAGGAGAAGAGTTGAGAAAGCTCTTGCTGGAGAGGAAATAGCGGCAATGGGTAATGGTAAATCTTTAGCCTTTAAAATCGTAAATGGTAAATGGGTGAAAGATGAGAAAGAGGCTGAGTTGGGGAAAAAGATTTTTGAGCTCTATCTTGAGTATGACAGTATAAGAAAAGTAAGAGACTGGGTAAATGAACATGGTTATACGAATAGTGTGGGAAAGCCGTTTACCTCTGAAAGTATTAGTAGAATCCTTAAAAATGAGAAAGCCAAAGGTGTTATAGTGATGGGGAAATATCATCACGACTTTGATAAAAAGAAGATTGTAAAAAGATCAGAGGAAGAATTAGTTAGAATACCAGCTCCTGAGCTTGCTTATGTATCAGAAGAGATGTTTGGTGAAGTACAGAGGAGACTCAAAGCAAAGACAGGAAAGAAAAGGGGAGTAAATGCTTATTCTAATCCTCTTAGTGGCAAAATTTTTTGTGGTAAGTGTGGTCGAAAACTCTATAAGCATACTTCAAGGGGCTATGTAAACTGGATATGCTCATCTAAACTAACAAAAGGTGATATTGTATGTAAAGGTAGCAATATAACAACAGTAGCCATAAAAAAGATTTATAAGCGGCTTACGGATAAGTTGGAAGTGAATAGGGAAGTTGTTAAACATGATATGGTTTTGTGGCTTAATGAATTAAAGGCTACACTTAGTGATAAATCAGTAAACGAAAAAATACAGAAAGATATTGATACTCTGGAGGGAAAGAAGTCTAAACTCTTAGAGGCATATCTGGAGGATATGATTTCAAAAAAAGATTACAAGTTAAAATATGAAGAGATTGACGAAAAGATTAAGGAAAAGGAAAAACTCCTGATCCCGGTAGAAGAGAACGAAGATATTAAAGATATTGAGGAAGTAATTGAAAACATAGATCAGGAGATTGACGCTTACATAGCCTCATTACAATTTGAAGATAGTAAGGTGGATTTTTTAATTGAACATACAAAAAGGATTACTGTATTAGAAAATGGTGATATTATAATAGAGTTGGATATTGTGGCAGGAGCTATAATAGCGGGAAAGGATTTTCTGTTATATGTTCACGAAAGTATGCCGTTCACCCATGGCCGAATTTATCTTTAAGGATATGCTTGCTCGTCGCGGCATGGCCGACAAATTTTACGTCGCTTCTGCGGCGACGAGCACGGAGGAAATCTGGAATGGAATCGGTAATCCGGTGTATCCGCTGGCGAAGCGGGAACTTGCAAAATATGGAATATCATGTGAGGGAAAACGTGCAGTACAGCTTCAGAAAGCCGATTATGATAAATATGATTATCTGATCGGTATGGAAGAGCGGAACCGCAGAAATATGCTTCGAATTCTCGGCAGTGATCAGGAGGGAAAGGTAAGTCTTCTGTTGGATTATGCCGAGCGTCATGGAGATATTGCGGATCCGTGGTATACCGGTGATTTTACCACGACCTATTTTGATATTGTCAGAGGATGCGAAGGTTTTCTGACATTTCTTGAACAGGAAGGAAAGCTGTAAAAACAACACTTTCAGACAATGGCTTGTCGAGCTTTTGCGTGAAACCTATGCAGAGCGCGGAATATGTCGAACGAATTTTGTTTACAGAAAGTCAAATATGCTGTATGCTCAATGCATAGCAACTCTTAGAGGGAGCGTCTGCTTCCTCTTTTTATTCCAATCTATACTTCATGGGCATGTCGCCCGAATATTCAGAAAGAAGAGGAAATCTATATGGAAAAGAATTATGAGACTTTTGTAAACAACCTTCGTGAAAGACTTCTTAAAGCGACGGGATACCAGGAGGAGATGATCTGTTACAAGACAGCAGAGGAATATCCGCCTACAGATGGAGACCGCCTGCTTTTGAAGAATCGGCAGCGGGAGGGTGTGTATGAAGTCTGTGCACTTTATGTGGCAGATCTATATGAATGGCATCAGAATGGCGCCACGATGGAGCGGATTGTGCAGGAGATCATGCATCGGCTGGATGCTATTGTCAGATCAGAATGTTTTGAAAAGAGCAAAGACCTGGAAGATTATGAAAAGATTAAAGATGATCTGTTTATCCGTCTTCTGAATGTCGAGAAAAACAGAGCTGAGTTAGACGACGCAATTTTCCGTACAATCGGGGACATTGCTCTGGTTCTTTATGCCCGAATGGGAGAATTGGATGGATGCAGTACCAGTGTAAAGATTAAACAGCATATTTTTGAAAAGTGGGATAAAGATGAACAGATGGCGTTTAATGATGCGTTGCTCAATACATATTTTATTTCACCACCGAGGATCTATTGCTGGGAAAAACTGATCTGCAATATGGATTATGAAGGCGAAAATTTCATGAATCTGTTATTTGACGAGCCGTTAAAGAAGAGTGCAATCGGGAATTGTCTGAGTACTGCAACGCGTACTAATGGAGCTGTTGCGGTGTTCCTGCCGGGTGTGGCGCAGCGCCTGAGTGATTTGCTGGATGGCGGATTTTATATGGTATTTACAAGTATTCACGAGGTGATGATCCACAGTGAAAAAACAGCGGATCCTAAAGATCTGAAAAGAGTTTTGGCAGATACAGTGCGCGACACGACTCCGGACGAAGATTTTCTGACATATTATGTGTACCATTATAACCATGAGACAGGACAGTTTACATACTATTGATTGGCATATTTATAGATCCTCCCGGATCTTACACGCAGGGAAAATTTTTACGCCGTCTGCATATACTAATTAAAAAGTGGTCAGGAGAGCAGAAGTGGCATATAAGATCGTATTGGATGCCGGGCACGGGGGTACAGATCCGGGAGCTATATATAAGGAAAGAAAAGAAAAGGATGATAATCTTGCTCTGACGCTTGCTGTCGGCAAAATCCTTGAAGACAACGGTGTGGATGTGGTATATACTAGAACCGAAGATGTCTATCAGACTCCATTTGAGAAGGCGCGCATTGCAAATCAGTCGGGCGCTGATTATTTTATTTCGTTTCACCGGAACAGCAGTCCGGAAGATAATCAATATCAGGGTGTGGAAGTCCTTGTATATGATAAAAGCGGAATAAAATATGAGATGGCGCAGAATATCGTTGGTGCGCTTGGAGAACTTGGATTTCGGGAAATAGGAGTAAAGGAGCGACCGGGACTTGTAGTGCTTCGGCGTACACGGATGCCGGCGCTTCTGATTGAAACCGGTTTTCTGAATTCTGATGAAGACAACAAATTATACGACGAAAAGAAAAATGAGATTGCCGAAGCTATAGCCGGAGCGATTCTCGGAACGCTTTCAGAAGAAACAATAGAGGCGCCGGTTTATTATCGGGTGCAGACCGGTGCGTACCGCAACAGGGAAAATGCAGACCGTATGCTGTATCAGCTGAATGATCAGGGCTATCCGGCGTTTCTTCTATATGAAAATGATCTGTACAAAGTTCAGGTAGGTGCTTTTCAGCAGATTGGCAATGCCATTAATATGGAGCAGCGGCTGCGGGATGACGGCTACAGTACAGTAATTGTAACAAAATAAATATCACACAAAGGAGAAAGACTATATGTACCACAGATTTATAGAGCAGATCAGTGAATTTATTTTTGCTGAAGATGAACCGGAAAAAGCGGATATCATTTTTATTCCGGGGAATGGTTATTCACAGATGGCGGAAAAGGCTGCAGCCTTATATAGGAAAAAATATGCGCCATTTGTCCTTCCAAGTGGAAAATACAGTATCACTGTCGGCAAATTTGGCGGAGTGTTGTCGGGCCAGGAACGATATAACGGCAAGTACCGGACGGAATGGGATTTTTTAAAAGATGTTTTAATAAAAAATCATGTTCCGGACGAAGTAATTCTTAAGGAAAATCAGGCAACCTTCACATGGGAAAATGCCAGATTATCCCGCGAAGTTACGGACAAAACGGGAATAGAAATAAAAAAAGCACTGTTATGCTGCAAAAATTATCATGCGAGAAGAGCACTGATGTATTATCAGAGGGCATATCCGGAAGTAAAATTTCGGGTATGCCCATGTTGTGTTGATGGAGTTACGAAAGAAAATTGGATGAACTCCGAGGAAGGCATTCAATCTGTTTTGGGAGAAGTACAGAGAATCGTCACGCAATTCGCATTAATGATGTAATCGTTACTGTTTACAGGCAATATTTCGAGACATACGGGGCAAAAAATAAAAAAAATAATTTTGGGGTGTCGAAAAAAGTAGAACTGTGCTATAATGTCTGTGTCGTAAAATAAAAGATTTTGTTACAAAAGGTTTACGAAAAGATAAAAATACGATATATTGATTGAGGATGTATTTCATAAAAAAGTAAAAACATCCATTATAAATAGACTAAAGCAGACGTTAATTCATGTTTAAATAGATTGAGGTGTATAGATTATGATGAAAAAGAGGAAGAATATGCAGTTTTTTGCTGTAGCGGCACTTACAGCGACACTTATAACAGGTCAGTTTACTTATGTTCCGGTTATGGCAGGAAGTACGACGGAAGTTGAGGTCAGCAGCCTGATTCCTGATAATGTTACAGTAGAACAGCCGGTTCCTCTTTCTGAAATTTCTCTTCCGAAGAGTGATTATGGTACATTGTCATGGGTGGACAGTTCGAGCGTTCCATCTAAGCGAGTACAGTCTTATGATGTGGTTTTTCACCCGTACAATACAGCAGATCTTGCGAAGTTTTCCGGATGGGATGGTCAGTCGGATGCGATTTACAGTAGCGTGACGGTAGTTGTCAGCAGTTTCAGCAAAGATACAGATTATACAGATAACGCTTATGAGAATCAGGATTCTCAGGAAACACAGGAGAATGGAAATACAGGAGAAAACGGTGAAGATACGACGACAGAGACACCGGGAAGTACAGAAATATCAGATAATGGTGATGTAAAAGACGAATCAGAGGCAAAAGATCAGGATACACCAGATACAGATGATACAGCGGACAAGGTTCAGGATACAGCAGAAACACCTGACAATAAAGACGTTTCAACTGACACTGAAAAAAAAGATTCCGCAGATGCGATAGAAACACCAGAAGTTACAGTTGCACCGGATGATGCAGAGAATCCGGAAGTGACGGGAGCACCAGAAACTACAGAGACACCGGATGTTACAGCTACACCAGATGTTACAGACACACCAGATACCACGGAAACACCGGAAATTACCGAAGCACCGGAGTCCGATAAAGACAATATTTTTGACGGTACTGAGAAGAAAATTACTCCGGATGAGCGTGCACAGACAGTGACAGATGAAGAACCGTCCGATGAAGAAAAAATCGAACTTGCAGCAACAAACCATACCTGCAACGGTATTTCTGTATCGGGAATCAACCTTCCGTGGTATGTACAGTTCCGTGCAGCAAGTGGCGAGAACTATGAATTCAGTAATGAAGCAGAGGCAAATCTGTTTAAAGCCTACGAATTTGAGCTTTGGGATCTGAAAAATAATACAGAATATGAAATCCCGGATGGGGAATATATCAGTGTGACTGTTCCGGTCAAAGCAGGATATGACTATACCATCGAGCATCTTCTGGACAGCGGTGCGATGGAGAAGATCGTTCCAAGTGTGGATGGAAGCACAATGGTGTTCAGCACACATTCATTCAGCCCGTTTGGAATCGCCGGAAGTAAGACGCTGGTAGGTGAAGAAATTGAAGATGGAAGCTATTCTTCCGGAACGACAACCAAAAGTTCTGCGACAGTAAGCCCGACGAGTGCAACTTCATCATCTACAACGACCTCTGCGAATAGCAGTACATCGGGAACATCTGTGCAGTCGTCTTCTGATCAGAGTAATCAGAACGCTACAGATACTTCGACTTCAGACCAGGGCACGCAGAATGGAAGTAGTTCTGTGAAGGCTGTATCTACAGGAGACAGCACACCGATTCTTCCATTTGTAATTATCGGAATCGCGGCAGCAGTAATCGTTGCAGTGCTTGTATACCTTAAGAAGAGAAAGTAAATTTCGGATTTTGTACATATGCATAAAAAGCCCTCCATATATTTCAGTATGGGAGGGCTTTTTATGCAGATAAAAACAATTTTGAGATCTTTACTTCTGGCATATGCATTATCGGGGATATGTCTTCTGCTTCTTGCGCTGATGGTATTTAAACTCGATATCGGGCAGGGAATCGTGACAGTGGGGATACTGGTGATTTATGTGGTTTCCTGTCTGGCGGGCGGCTTTTTGTCCGGAAAACTCATGCGGCAAAATAAATACAAGTGGGGCTTTCTGGTAGGACTGTGTTATTTTGTACTGCTTATGATTGTTTCATTTGCGGTGCAAAGGCGATGGGATATGAGTGCACAGCATGCTATTACGACGTTTTTTATGTGTCTGGGAGGCGGCACGCTGGGTGGTATGCTCTCGTGAAAAAAAGGCTTTTATTTAGGGCGATTTTATGCTATACTGTCTCCAGATAATTATACATAAGGAGGGATATATAATGGAACATATCAAAACATTAAATACAAAAAATCTGCAGAACACAGTGAAAAAAGGCGGCTGCGGTGAGTGTCAGACATCTTGCCAGTCAGCATGCAAAACTTCCTGTACTGTAGGAAATCAGAGCTGCGAGAACAAATAAGCAGGTTCAGAACAATCAGTTAAGCAGCGGAGTGAAATCCGCTGCTTATTCTTACGTTACAGGAAACTACTTCGTAATGTTCTGATAACGTAAAGAAAAAGATACAGGAAAGGATTTTCAGAAAGATGAGTCTGATACATAGATACCAGAGTAACGGTTACAACATTGTTCTGGATATTAACAGTGGATGCATTCATCTGGTAGATCTTGTGACATATGAAGTACTTCCCTTTATGGAGGAGGGACTGTCAGAGCAGGAGATCGTAGACAGACTGAAGGATCAGTATCCGGAGGCTGATATCCGTACTTCTGTTTCCGAATGTGGGAAGCTGAAAGAGCAGGGTATGCTGTTTACCAGAGATGTATATGAAAATATAATAGAAGAATTTACTGAAAATCGACAGACAGTAGTCAAAGCACTGTGCCTGCATATTGCCCATGACTGTAATCTGGCCTGTCGATACTGTTTTGCCGAGGAAGGTGAATATCATGGAAGAAGAGCGCTGATGTCTTTTGAAGTAGGAAAGAAAGCACTTGATTTCCTGATTGCGAATTCCGGTTCAAGAAAGAATCTGGAAGTCGATTTCTTCGGAGGAGAGCCCCTGATGAACTGGCAGGTTGTCAAGGATCTGGTGGCATACGGAAGAGAACAGGAGAAGCTGCATAATAAGAAATTCCGTTTTACACTGACAACAAACGGTGTACTTCTCAATGACGAAGTTATGGAATTCTGCAACAAAGAAATGGGAAATGTTGTTCTCAGTGTGGATGGACGTAAAGAGGTTCATGACTATATGAGACCATTCCGTAAAGGTGCAGGAAGCTATGATCTGATCATTCCGAAATTCCAGAAATTTGCAGAATCCAGAAACCAGGACAAGTATTATGTGCGTGGTACCTTTACCCACCACAATCTTGATTTTTCAAAGGATGTTCTGCATCTTGCAGATCTCGGATTCAAGCAGATCTCTGTAGAGCCGGTTGTAGCTGCTGATACAGAGGAGTATGCGATTAGAGAAGAAGACATTCCACAGATCAAGGAAGAATATGATGCACTGGCAAAAGAAATGATCGCCAGAGAAAAAGCCGGAAAGGGCTTCAATTTCTTCCACTTTATGATTGACCTTACAGGCGGTCCATGTGTTTACAAACGTCTGTCCGGATGTGGCTCAGGTACCGAGTATCTGGCTGTGACACCGTGGGGTGATTTTTATCCGTGTCATCAGTTTGTTGGCGAAGAACAGTTCCTTATGGGAAATGTAGATGAGGGAATCACCAGACCGGAGATCCGTGATCAGTTTGGTAAATGCAATGTTTACACAAAAGAAGCATGTAAGGACTGTTTCGCAAGATTTTATTGCAGTGGTGGCTGCGCTGCCAATGCATATCATTTCCAGAAAGATATTAATGGCAATTATGGTATCGGATGCGAACTTCAGCGTAAGAGAGTGGAGTGCGCAATCATGATAAAGGCCGCGTTAGCGGAATAAAATAATATAAGAAGGGAAAGAACAATGAAGAAAAACAGAGCAATCGTTGTACTGCTTCTGACCGCCATTATCACAGTCTTTCTGTGTTACACGGCCGGAGTAGGCATCGGACCTACCGGAACCGGTTCTGCAAAGAATATCAAGACCGGTTTGGATCTGTCTGGTGGTGTCAGTATCACTTATCAGGCAAAAGACAGTAACCCGAGTGCTGAAGACATGTCAGATACTGTATATAAGCTCCAGAAGCGTGTGGAACAGTACAGTACTGAAGCGCAGGTGTACAAAGAAGGAAACGACCGTATCGCTGTTGAGATCCCGGGTGTCACAGATGCAGATGCAATTCTGAATGACCTTGGTAAACCTGGTTCTCTGTGTTTTATCACAGCAGAGGATAACGACGGTAATGCAAACTTTACCAGCACAGGAAGCGGTTATGCACTTGCAAGAAGTCTTGACGAGATCCGTGAAGCTGGATCTGTTGTTCTGGAAGGTACAGACGTAAAGGATGCACAGGGTGGTGCATTCCAGTCTGACAAAAACAGCTCCAGAGAATATGCCGTAAGTCTGACACTTACCGATGAAGGTAAGACAAAATTTGCAGATGCAACAAAGGCAAACGTCGGCAAACAGATCGCAATCGTTTATGATAACCAGATTTTAAGTGCACCGAAGGTAAATGAAGCAATCACAGGTGGACAGGCACAGATCACAGGTATGGTTGATGTAGAAGAAGCACAGAACCTTGCTTCCTATATCCGTATCGGTTCCCTGAGCATCGAGCTTGAAGAACTTCGTTCCAGTGTGGTGGCTGCACAGCTTGGTGAAGAAGCAATTTCCACAAGTGTAATGGCAGGTCTGATTGGTCTGATCATCGTAATTATCTTTATGATCATTATGTACCGTCTGCCGGGTGTCGTTGCCGGTGTGGCACTGATTCTGTACACGGCAATCGTATTGATCACCTTAAATGCATTTGACATTACACTGACTCTTCCGGGTATCGCAGGTATCATTCTTGGTATTGGTATGGCGGTCGATGCGAATGTTATTATTTATGCTCGTATTCAGGAAGAAATTGCAGCAGGAAATTCTGTAAGAGCTTCTATCAAGGCTGGATTTTCCAAAGCGTTCAGTGCAATCTTCGATGGAAACATTACAACCCTGATCGCATCACTGGTACTGATGTGGCTTGGTTCCGGTACTGTTAAGGGTTTTGCTTATACACTGGCACTTGGTATCGTTGTTTCCATGTTCACAGCTCTGGTTGTTTCCAGATTTGTAATGAATGCATTTTATGCAGTTGGCTTCCACGATGAAAAATTATACGGCCGTGCAAAACAGCGTAAAATATTCAACATCGTTGGTAAGCGTAAAGTATTCTTTATTATTTCCATCGTTCTGATTCTGAGCGGCCCGGTTGCAATGCTTATTCATCATAATACAGATGGAACAGCATTAAACTATGCGCTTGATTTCTCCGGTGGTACAGCAACAACTGTAACATTCAACGAAGATATGGATATCAAGCAGATTGATTCTGAAGTAACTCCTGTTGTAGAGGAAGTTACCGGAGATAAGAACGTACAGCCTACAAAGGTTGTCGGAACAAATCAGGTAGTGATAAAAACACGTACTCTTTCTCAGGCAGAACGTGAAAAACTGGATCAGGCACTGGTTGACAAGTTCGACGTAGATGAATCTCTGATCACGACAGAAAGTATTTCTTCCACAGTAAGTTCTGAAATGAGAAGAGATGCGGTTGTTGCTGTAATTGTTGCTACACTCTGTATGCTTGTTTATATCTGGTTCCGTTTCAAGGATATCCGTTTTGCAAGCAGTGCGGTACTTGCATTACTGCATGACGTTTTGGTTGTATTTGCATTCTATGGAATCTCCAGAATTTCCGTAGGTAATACCTTCATCGCCTGCATGCTTACGATTGTAGGTTATTCTATCAACGCGACGATCGTCATCTTCGACCGTATCCGTGAGAATATGAAGGGCAGCAGAGCCAAACTTGATGAGATCGTTAATGAAAGTATCACACAGACACTTACAAGAAGTATGTACACTTCCTTTACCACATTTGTTATGGTGGCAGTTCTGTACATTCTGGGTGTATCTTCCATCCGTGAATTTGCAGCCCCTCTTATGGTAGGTGTTATCTGCGGTGCATATTCTTCTGTCTGCATCACAGGTGCTTTGTGGCTGGTAATGAAACGTTATTACAGAAAACCGGTTCCACAGGCAACAGTTGCAGCAAAGACAGCTGCTTCCTCTGCAAAACAGAATAACTCTGGTAAGCAGAACAGCCAGCCGGCCAAAAAGGATCCGACACAGCCAAAGAAGAAAAATCGTAAAAGAGTAGCGGAAAGACTTGCAGCTCAGGAAGCAGCAGCAAAAGAAAATGCTTCCGGCGAAGAAAAGTCCGAATAATGAAATAAAAGAGATCAGGTTCCCGGGACAGACATTTGTCCCGGGACTTATTCTATCTGGAGAAAAGAAATATGCATACTCCAAAGTGTGCAGAGGAGAATATATGGAAAAATGGATGGTATATGCCAAAAAGGCGGATTTTCAGGAGATTGGCAGGAAATTCGGAATTGATCCTGTGATTGCCCGGCTGATTCGAAACCGTGATGTAGACGGAGATGAGGCAATACAGTCGTATCTTCATGGAACACTTGAAGAACTTCCATCACCATGGTTTATGAAAGATATGGATAAAGCTGTGGAAATTCTGAGAATGAAAATTGCAGAAAATAAAAAAATCCGTATCATTGGTGATTACGATATTGATGGCGTGACGGCGACCTGTATTCTGCTGAAAGGTCTGAAACGACTGGGGGCACAGGCTGATACATGTATTCCTGACAGAATCAAAGACGGATATGGACTTCATGAGCAGTTGATCGATCAGGCGGCGGAAGATGAAATTGATACCATCGTGACCTGTGATAATGGTATTGCAGCAGCTGGCGAGATCGCAGATGCCAGACGCAGAGGGATGACTGTGGTTTTGACGGATCATCATGACGTTCCGTTCCGGGATAGTGAAAACGGACGTGAATGGATCATACCATGTGCGAATGCAGTGATTAACCCGAAGCAGCAGGATTGCTCATACCCTAATAAAAATATTTGCGGCGCGGTTGTAGCATGGAAACTGATATGGGCACTGTATGAAAAGGCTGGCATTGATAAGTCCGAGATATTGGACTTTACAGAACTGGCAGCAATTGCAACAGTTGGTGATGTGATGGATCTGCAGGGAGAAAACAGGATCATTGTAAAGCATGGCCTGAGGCGGTTATCTGAAACGACCAGACCGGGCCTGCAGGCATTGATCCGGGTAAATAATCTGGAAAGAGCAGAAATCACAGCCTATCATGTGGGATTTGTACTCGGACCATGCATCAATGCAAGTGGACGTCTTGATACGGCGACAAGAGCGCTGGCGCTTTTGTGTACAGAAGACAGGCAGAAAGCAGCTAAACTTGCCGGTGATCTTTATGATCTGAATCAGAGCAGGAAGGCAATGACGGAACAGGGAAAAGAACAGGCGATAAATGAGATTGAGACGGAAAGTATAAATAAAGACAGAGTACTTGTTGTTTATCTTCCTGAATGTCACGAAAGTCTGGCAGGGATCATTGCCGGACGTATCCGGGAACTGTACCATAAACCGGTCTTTGTACTGACAAAAGCAGAGAATGGTGTTAAGGGAAGTGGACGTTCAATAGAAGCGTATTCAATGTACGAGGAACTTGTTAAATGCCGGGATCTTCTGATTCAGTTTGGCGGACATCCGATGGCAGCAGGGCTTTCAATGGCGGAAGAAAACATTGAACGATTCAGGAAGAAACTTAATGAAAACTGTACATTGAGTGAGTATGATCTGATGCCAAAAGTTATGATTGATGTGCCGATGCCGATTTCTTACCTGACAGAAACACTTACCGAAGAACTCAAAGTTCTGGAACCGTTTGGAAAGGGAAATACAAAACCGTTATTTGCTCAGAAAAATCTGCGCGTTTCAAAATTAAGAATCTTTGGGAAAAACAGAAATGTTGCCAAAATGACATTGACAGATGCAGATGGAGTCTGGAAAGATGCGGTGTTTTTTGGTGAAGTCGATGAATTTGCAGAATTTGTTTCTGTACATGATACTATATCTGTAACGTACTACCCTGAAATCAATGAATATCAGGGCAGAAGAACGTTACAGATTGTGATCAGAAATTATTGTTAATATATAGTTTATACAAGCTTGTGGCGGATCATATCAGGATTCAGCGCATATTTGATTGCGGTATCCTTATGAATCCGCCCTTGTTTATACAGCTCTATAAGGCTGTGATCCATGGAACGCATCTGATCCTGAGAGGAAGAAGCAATGACTCCTTCAATCTGATGTAGTTTATTGTCACGGATCATATTACGGATCGCAGGTGTAAGGCGCATGACTTCAAACACAGGAATAACCTTTCCATTTACATCAGGAATCAGCTGCTGGGAAATGACTGCCTGCAGAACCATGGAAAGCTGTACAATAATCTGATGCTGCTGTGCCGGTTCAAAAACATCTATGATACGGCTGATGGAGTTGGCGGCGCCAAGCGTATGCAGACTGGAAAGTACAAGATGACCGGTCTCGGCAGCGGTCATTGCCGTCTGAATCGTTTCATGGTCCCTCATTTCACCCAGTAAAATAACATCCGGACTCTGACGCAGAGTGGCGCGAAGAGATGTCAGATAGTTTGCAGTATCTGTGCAGATCTCACGCTGACTGACAATACAGCGGTTGTGTCGATGCAGATATTCGAGTGGATCTTCCAGAGTGATGATATGCCCCTCTCTGGAATGATTAATGCGGTCGATCAGGCATGCCATAGTAGTTGATTTTCCACTTCCGGCAGAACCAGTCACAAGAACCATACCCTTTGTATAATCAGCAGTCTGCATAACATCATCCGGGATAGAGAGTTCTGACGGATCCGGTAACTGAAATGCAATCACACGTATAACAGCGGCCAGTGAACCACGCTGTTTATAGGCGTTGATCCTGAATCTGGAAAGACCGGGGACAGAAAAAGAAAAATCGTCATCCCCGGTATTCAGAAGATGATTGATGTCGCGGTTATTTGCCATCTGATAAATGCATTCGAGAATCTGTTTTGTATCATCCGGCATCAAACGTTCTCCATAATCAGTAAGATGACCGTCCACTTTAATGGATAGTGGACGACCGGCAATAATAAAGATATCAGACGCATGCTGGTTTGCAGCAGTTGTAAGAAATTCCAGTGTTTGTTCGTTTGTCATGATTGAGCTCCTTTGTATACAGGCTGATGGGTGTCGGGTGTCCATGATGCTGTATTGCCTGTTTTCCATTGTAATATTTCAATAAAAGGTTCTGTGTCCGAAGATGGGTACAGGACTTTTAATTTTACAGATAACTCCTGTGTATCAGATAACGCTTCCGAGAATGAAATAACATTCGCAGAAGAATCGTATGCGAGACCGTCAATTTCATCAGGAATCTGGCCGGCAAGTGAAAAGTAGGCATCTGGATCAGAAACCTGACTGTAATCAGAAGCAAGCTGCTTTTGAATTGCTGTGACAGTTCCTGTGGCTGTTTCGCATGTCTTGTAATAAAGGGCGGTTTGTTGGATAGCAAAATTGGCGGCCTGCAGTTCATCCCGTGATTTCCCGAGTGTAAGAAGAGACAGTACCGCGAGACAAAGTACGGAAAAAATAAGAAACAGCGACGGAATACCGGTTGCTGCAAAAAATGTTCGGTCGTGTTTCATGATTCTTCCTCCTTAAGAGCAGACTGGATGGATGGAAAACGAAGTTCCGTGGAATGAAGCAGGGCATGATCTGCATCCATCCGGTAGAAGAAAAGCATTCCTGCCTTTTCGTATCGGGAAGGGGACAGTTCAAGAAACATTCGATAGGAAGCATTCTGTTTATCGCAGATGTTCCAGCTGCGGTCATAGTACCAGTTTACGGAAGAACTGTCTGAGATACCTCCGGGAAGATATTTGACAAAACTGTCTGCATTTCCATCACTTCCCTCCATAATCTCACAGACAGAAACCGTGTGCGCCTGTATCTGTCTGTTTTCAACCGTGTGTACATGGTTTTCCTCGGCGGCTGCGAAAATACGGATGCATGCAGCACTGGAAAGTGAAAGAAAAAGGAGGACAAAAATCATTTCCATCAAAAAAAGACTGTTTTTGGAATGTGAATGTATTTGTTTCATGTTAGCTCCTTTTAAGCTGCACAGCTGTGCAGATAGAATTCAGATATGTCTCCGGCGGTACTTTGAAGAAAAACATGATAAAAGCCATTAGCGTTTTCTTCTATCTGAAAGTCTGACAGAGATGCAATCGCGGTACCGGCATTTGCCTGTGCAGAAGATCCGTCTGCGGTAAAAAGCTCTTTCAGGCGGCCGTCATCCAGATAAAGGTATGTGATGTAGTCCTGATTATTTATGGTATCACGAAAACATAAAGCCGGAATATCATTTAATTCATCCGTAAAAATCCCATCCTGAACATCGTGCTGCCGGAATTTTGTGGCGATATAGGAGGAAACGGTGCCAAGATCTGTTTCGGAATCAGCCTTTTTGATGGATTGCTGATAAATCTGTGCGGAGAACAACAGCATGATCAGAAGGAACAGTACGAAGAGGCCGAACAGCAACAGCGAAAAAAGACCGGATATCGGATGAGAAGTCGGTGCTGTTTTTTTCATGATGAAGTCTTCCTCCTTTCAGAATTTGTTCCTGTAAGTGGGATAACACTGATAGAAGGAAGAAGGTTGGATCCGTTGGGAACATATTCAATCACAAATTTAGAAGAGTCATATGTGATATGATAATCACTCAGAAGTTCGTCCAGACTTTCCGGATACTGTCCTTTCAGTGCATAAGTACGGACTGCACCATTTTCAAGCGTCTGCAGCAATGCACTCTGTTCTTTCTGAATCGTTGCATCGGAAGTGCGCCCAATTGCAATGAAAAAAATGAGACCGATGCAGAGCAGCAGAAACAACGGAAAAAGAAGCAGGACAGTTTTAAAAAATTTTTCTTTACGGCTTTCAAAAAGCTTCATAACAGATCACCTCACATTGCGATATCTGCAAGTACACCAAGAAGCGGCATCATAACAGAAAGCAGGACCAGACCTACCAGAACCGAGAGAATAATGACGATAGTCGGTTCAATAACAGAAATCACACGTGTGATCAGGGCAGAAGCATTGTCCTGATAGCGGCTGGAAAGGTCTGCGAAAGCATCATCCGCGGTCCCGGACTGGAATGCAACTATGATCAGGCGGATTTCCATGCCACCAAAAAGTCCGGATTCTTTCAGAGCGTCAGAAAATGCATAGCCGGTATTCAGAAGGTCGGCAGCCTTTTGGAGACGTTCCAGAACAAGTGGGTGAGAAATCAGCTGCTCAGCAAGCGCAAGACTGGTTTCCGGAGCAAGTCCGCTTTTCTGGCCGAGTGCAAGCCCATGTGTCATACGGCTGTAGTCGAGTGCAACCGGAATATCACGAAGTACCGGAAGATGCAGGACGATTTTTGCAAGCATCTGCTGACCTTTTTTATTAAGACAAAGAAACAGGATGCATCCGATCAGGATAACTGCCAGAATCAGAAAAAAGGCAGAATAACGGGTGATAATATTGCCGGCATTCAGAAGCCGGCTGGAAAATCCGTTCATTTCCATTCCCATCTGCTGGAATACCTGCCGGAAGATCGGAAGTACTTTGACAAGAAGGACAATAATAACGATTCCCATCATGACGAGCATGAGAAGCGGATAGGTGACTGCGCTTCGAATCTGCCCGGATGTTTCCTGTTCCTGTTCATAGTGCCCGGAAAGGCTGTCCAGAATTTCGTCAAGACAACCGGTTTGTTCGCCGGTTTTTATATAAGCAGCCATGGAATTCGGAAAAAATCCTGAATCTGTGACAGCCTGAGATAAGGACCCTGTTTTTTCCATGGAAGACAGTAAAACAGAAAGAATTTCGTGGTCTGTGTCTGCCTCACTTTCTTCCAGAAGAATATGAAGACTTTCCAGCGGACCCATTCCGGAATGAATCAGTATTCCGAGCTGTCGACAGAAACTGCCGAGTTCCTGTGCGGTAAGTTTATGTTTCATAAAGAGGTCTCCTTTTGCCACTATCGTGTAAACTGTACAGTATAGTTATCTGCGTTGCCGATGTAATCCTGAATTGCCTCGGTGTCATCGGAATCTGCACTGGAATCAAAAGTCGGATCCATCAGGCTCCAGCTGTCACCGTTGAATGATACAGCGCCTGTTACCCAGCCTTTGGAACGGATGTAAACATCAATCCAGGCATGTTTGATATCTCCGGTATAACCAATTTGAAGCTTGCAAGGAATATCGCAGCTTCGAAGCATGGCAGTAGTCAGTGCAGCATAATCAAAGCAGATGCCGGTTTTGGTGGAAAGCGTTTCATCCACATCCGGCAGATATCCGGTTTCTACCGTCTCTGCTTTGTCATAATCATACGTGAGATTATTAACTACATAATTATAAATCTGCTTCAGTGCATCTACATCGGTGGTATCTTCTGAAACCATGGACAGTGCAAGTTTGCTTGCTTCGCTGTCTGGCGAGAAGTTTACATATTGATTTGGATAAAGAAACGGAAAAAAATCGTTTTCCAGTTCTACCGTCAGGATTTCACTGTACAGCGCTGCATACTGGTCTCCCTGAATCTGCTGGTATCCGACAACCGTGTAGTCTCCGTTTCCTTCTGTAAACGGAATAACAGCATTTTCACCGGGGTCGATAAAATAGGCATAAAGAACTCCGGTAGGAGCTGTGATCTGAAGACTGGTGACAAGATCCGCAGAATCAGACTGTGCTACGAAATATCCCTGTGTGATATTTGAAACATCCAGCGTCAGAGGGGAAGAGCCGAGCGTATCGCTGCCGGGGGCTTCCGGGACGAGGACGCGCAGCGGAGAGTAAACCGGCGGCTCTGACGAAGAGCTTTTGCTGCCGGGAGCACATCCGGATAAAATGCTGCAAAATATGCAGAAAATCAACAATATGGCAAAGGAACGGATAAAAACTGATCTTTTCATAAAAAAGCCGCTCCCTTTTGAATTTTTTTAATTACGGTTTTGTGAACAGTATACCAGAAAATGTAAAAAAAAAGAATGCAATCAGAAAAAATATTGACATTATTTGGGAGAATCAGTATACTAAGCATAAAGGCAAACCTGTCGAAAGACAGGGACGCAAAGCTATGGGTCTAAGGTCGTGAGACTATGACAGCCGGTTGCCGCATTAAATTTTGATTTAGTGACGTATTTTATATGGTAGAACTGGATTAGTTTATGCGGCCGTTTAATATTTATTAAGCGGTCTTTTTGTATGCTCAAACAGGAAAAACCGCATTGGATACGTCGATATCTGAGAGGTGTGATAATCATGAAAAAGAAAAGCATTAAAGAGTTCTTCAGACAGAAGAAAGTAGCAGCAGGATGTGTTGCAGCAGCTGTAATTATTGCGGCTGGTAGTTTTGGTATTAACTGGCAGTCACAGGATGCAGTAGTCTTTCCATCCTATACTGATCCGGTGATTGAGACATCACTTACAGGTGATGATACTCCTCTGGCATCGAAGCCGAAGGTTACCACAAAGAAAAAAACAAGTACCAAGACCACAAAGAAAAAAGTTAAATTAAAAAAAGCTTCCAAGAAGTCTTACACTAAGAAACTTCCGACAAAGCAGAAAACAAGCACAAAGACCAAGAAAGAAAATAAGACAACGACAGTACAGACCAAAAAAGTTGTAAAGACGGCAACAACCGAGAAATACACAAAGAAATCCAAACAGAAAGTTGTTACAAAGAAGGTTACGACAACGGTCACAACGACAACGACAGTTGCTGCAGGCGCACAGGCGTTTGCGAATACATCTGCAGTATCTACGTCAAATACAAGTACAGCTGATTCAGCAAGTTATACAGTCAGCAATATTGCTTCTGTAGCACCAAGAATGGACAGCAGAGTACTGAATGCATTCACAAAGCTGGGATTTACTGTTAAAGTTGATTCAAGTGTAAGTTATTCCGGACATTTTGATGCACGTACACGTACGATCACTATGAAGCAGATGGATGATACCATTTATCACGAACTGGGACATTTCCTTGCATTCATGGCAGGAAATATGGACACAGGAAGTAAATTTGCATCTGTCTACAGCAGTGAGAAAGGTATGGTTACCGGTTATAATAAAGCATATGTGACACAGAATGCTTCAGAGTATTTTGCAGAATCTGTCAAAGATTATATGCTCAATCCGGGAAGCCTGGAAGCTCAGCGTCCGAATACATACAAAGCAATCGAGAAAGCACTTTCTATGGTTACTGAACAGCAGATCGAGCTGTATAAAGGCTTTTATTAATACAGACAATAGTGTACATACAATTTTATAACGAAGAGAGTGAGGCTGCCTGTAGGATGGGCAGCCTTAGTTTTTGCATTGATTCTACTATAAAAAAGTGATATACTTATAACCTAGATTTACAGAAAACAGTCGGAGGTACGCAAGTTATGAAAAAAATAGAAGAGTATGTAAGAAGTATCCCGGATTTTCCTGAACCGGGAATTATTTTCAGAGATATTACCACTGTTCTGCAGGATGCTGATGGTCTGCAGCTTGCAATTCAGTCTATGCAGGACTGCCTGAAGGACACAGAGGTAGATGTGATCGCAGGTACAGAATCCAGAGGTTTTATCTTTGGTGTGCCGATCGCTTACAATCTTCACAAACCATTTGTACCGGTTCGTAAGAAAGGTAAACTGCCATGTGAGACAGTTTCACAGGAGTATGATCTGGAATATGGTACAGCGACGATTGAGATGCACAAAGATTCTATCAAACCGGGACAGAAAGTTGCTATCGTAGATGACTTGATCGCTACTGGTGGAACCGTAGAAGCTGCAATCAAACTGGTTGAGGAGCTTGGCGGAGAAGTTGTTAAAGTTGTATTTCTTATGGAACTTGCCGGATTAAAAGGCAGAGAGAGACTTGCCGGATACGATGTAGCTTCTGTTATCAAATATGAAGGTAAATAAAGTATAAGTATTCCAAACAGGACCGGCAGCGATAAGCTGCATGAATGAAAGAATCAGATGAAACAACGGCAGGCAGGTGGGAGAGAATGACAGAGAAGAAAGAGAATGTACAGCGCGATAAAAATATTGACCCGAAAGAGCGGGAAAAGCTGGAATCTGTAAGGAAAGCAGATGCCGCAGTAAAGACCATGCAGGATTTTACGAGCCCTGAAGTTCTGTATCAGGAGCTGATCACCAGTGTCCGGAAATATCATCCTTCTACAGATATTACCATGATACAGAAGGCATATGAAGTCGCAAGCGATGCACACAAAGACCAGAAAAGAAAATCCGGGGAACCATATATCATTCACCCACTTTGCGTGGCAATCATTCTTGCAGATCTGGAACTGGATAAGGAAACAATCGTTGCAGGTCTTCTTCATGATGCAGTGGAAGATACATGGATGACCACGGAAGAAGTTGAGAAGGAATTCAGTGCAGAGGTTGCACTGCTGGTTGATGGTGTCACAAAACTGGGACAGTTGAGCTACTCAGCAGATAAAGTTGAACTGCAGGCAGAAAACCTTCGTAAGATGTTCCTTGCGATGGCAAAGGATATCCGTGTTATTCTGATCAAGCTTGCAGACAGACTTCACAACATGCGTACCCTGCAGTATATGCGACCGGAAAAACAGCAGGAAAAAGCACGCGAGACGATGGATATTTATGCGCCGATTGCGATGCGCCTCGGTATTTCCAAGATCAAAGTCGAACTGGATGATCTCTCCCTGAAATATCTGAAACCGGATGTATACTATGATCTTGTAAATAAAGTGGCTCTGCGAAAGAGTGAACGTCAGGAATTTGTAAACAATATTGTCAAACAGGTCAAGCAGCATATGGACGAAGCTGCGATCAAAGCACAGGTTGACGGACGTATCAAACATTTCTTCAGCATCTATAAAAAGATGGTCAATCAGGACAAGACGATCGATCAGATCTATGATTTGTTTGCAGTTCGTATCCTTGTTGATACGGTCAAGGACTGTTATGCGGCACTTGGTGTGATTCATGAGATGTATAAACCGATTCCGGGACGTTTTAAGGACTATATTGCCATGCCGAAGCCAAATATGTACCAGTCTCTGCATACTACACTGATCGGGCCGAACGGACAGCCGTTCGAGATTCAGATCCGTACCTTCGAGATGCACAAAACAGCAGAGTATGGTATTGCAGCGCACTGGAAGTATAAGGAATCTTCTGATGGTAAAGTACCGGTTGACAAACGAGAGGAAGAAAAGCTGAACTGGCTGCGGCAGATTCTGGAATGGCAGCGGGATATGTCAGATAACAGAGAGTTCATGAGCCTGTTGAAAAATGACCTTGATCTGTTTGCGGACAGCGTATATTGTTTTACTCCACAGGGAGATGTCAAGAACCTTCCGAATGGTTCTACACCGATTGATTTTGCCTATAGTGTACACAGCGCAGTCGGTAACCGTATGGTAGGAGCCCGTGTTAATGGCAAGCTGGTGCCGATTGAATACCAGATCAAAAACGGAGACCGTATCGAGATCATTACTTCTCAGAATTCTCAGGGACCGAGCCGTGACTGGCTGAAGCTTGTTAAGAGCACACAGGCAAAGAACAAAATCAACCAGTGGTTTAAGAAAGAATTAAAGGAAGATAACATACTGAAAGGTAAGGAGATGCTTACCCAGTATGCCAAATCAAAGGGATATAAGATCGGAATTTATACGAAACCACAGTTTTTGGAATCTGTTATGCGCAAATACGGTTTCCGTGACTGGGATTCCGTACTTGCTGCAATAGGACATGGTGGACTGAAAGAAGGTCAGGTTTTTAACAAGCTGATCGAAGCTTATGATAAAGAAAATCAGAAGAATCTGACAGATGAGCAGGTTCTGGAAGCAACCGGCGAGACTCAGGAGAAACTTCATGTCACCAAGAACAAGGGTGGTATTGTCGTAAAAGGTATCCATGATGTGGCAGTTCGATTTTCAAAATGCTGCAGTCCAATTCCGGGAGACGAGATAGTTGGCTTTGTGACGAGAGGACGTGGAATCACCATTCACCGAACAGACTGTGTCAATGTTCTGAATATGTCGGAAATGGATCGGGCGCGTCTGATTGAGGCGGAGTGGCAGCCGGCAGAAAATAAATCCGAGAAGTATATGGCAGAGATTCAGGTATATGCAAATAACCGTACCGGACTTCTGGTAGATCTCTCCAAGATTTTTACCGAGAGAAAGATAGATATGAGAACCATTAACAGCCGTACCAGTAAACAGGAAAAAGCAACGATCTCCATCAGTTTTGAGATTTCAAGTAAGGAAGAACTTTCTTCTCTGATTGCAAAGATCCGACAGGTTGAGAGTGTACTGGATGTAGAACGTACGACAGGCTGATTATCAGAAAGGAAAGCATATGGGCAGACTGGATTTACAGAAATGCATTGTCGGCAGTGTATTTACAAACTGTTATTTTCTTAAAAATAAAGAAACAGGAGAAATGCTGATTATTGATCCGGGTGATAACGCAGAAAAAATCGAACAGAAGATTCTTGAAATGCAGGGAAAACCTGTAGCAATTCTTCTGACACATGGACATTTTGACCATATTCTGGCTGCGGAAGCTATTCGCGACAGATATCAGATCCCGATTTATGCCTGTCAGAAAGAAGAAAAAACGCTTCAGGATCCGAAAATTAATCTGACTGCATATCATATGGACAGTTATACATTAAAAGCAGATGTTTATCTTACAGATTTGCAGGTGGTCGAGCTGGCTGGATTTTCTGTACAGATGATTGAGACACCGGGACATACTGTAGGAAGCTGCTGCTATTATCTGAAAGACGAGGGAGTACTTTTCAGCGGTGACACTGTTTTTTGTGGCTCAGTGGGCAGAACAGATTTTCCGGAAGGAAGTACAGCAGCAATTGTAGAAAGTCTGCACAGGCTTCTTGATGCACTTCCGGATGACACAGAGGTATATCCGGGGCATGATGCATCCACCACAATCGGTTACGAAAAGAGGTATAATCCATTTGTTTAAGATTGGTATTCTGTTTGAAGACAGAGAATTTGAGCATGATATATATGAACTGATCAGGGCATTTTATCCGGGAAGTGAGATACATTCTTTTTATGAAAAAGAGGAAGAGGCCTGTGACCTTTTTTTCAAAATCACAAAGCAGGCTGAGGCCTGTGTGATTTCCTATGAAAATGCGGAAACCAAAGGTGTGACAAGTGCAGAATTTATAAAGGGGCAGTCTTCGGATGCCCTTGTTTCTTGTACAGATGCAGAGAATCAGGACGCAAGTGTACAGAAAGAACGGGCACATGCAGTACGTAAAGAACGTAAAGATATTGTCAAGATTGCTTTATATAAACTTCTTGTAAAACTGACGGGCAAAACTCTTCCGTGGGGAAATCTTACCGGCATCCGTCCGGCGAAACTTGCCATGGGCTTGATCGAGTCCGGAATGAAAAATACAGAAGCTGCGCAGGAGATGAGAGAACGTTACATGGTAAGCCCACAGAAGACTGCGCTGGCAATCACCATTGCGAACAGAGAAAGAGAGATTCTTAAGGATATAGACTATGAGAACGGTTACAGCCTGTATGTGGGAATTCCGTTCTGTCCAAGCATCTGCCTTTATTGTTCTTTCAGTTCCTATCCATTGAAACAGTGGAAGGACAGAGTGTATTTATATCTGGATGCTCTCTGCAAAGAGATACGTGCGGTCGCGCAGATCATGCATGAAAAAGGCAAAAAGCTGGATACGGTTTATATTGGCGGAGGTACACCTACTACACTGGAACCGGATCAGCTGAAAATCCTGCTGGATGAAATTACAGCGAATTTTGATTGTGAGCATCTTGCAGAATTTACGATAGAGGCCGGAAGACCGGACAGTATTACACGCGAAAAACTGCAGATGATCCGCAACTATCCGATTACGAGAATTTCTGTCAATCCGCAGACCATGAATCAGGAAACACTGGATATTATCGGACGACGTCATACGGTGGAAGAGACGAAACAGGCATTTGCTCTTGCGCGCGAGTGTGGGTTTGATAATATCAACATGGATCTGATCGTGGGACTCCCGGGAGAGGATCGTGAGATGGTGGAGCATACTTTGGAGGAAGTAAGGGTTCTTGCACCGGACAGTGTTACTGTTCATTCTCTTGCAGTGAAGCGTGCGGCACGCCTCAATATTTTTAAGGACAGATATCAGGAGATGACTTTTGAAAATAACCAGGAGATCATGGATATGACCATGAGAACTGCTTATGAGATGGGTATGGGGCCTTATTATTTGTACCGACAGAAGAATATGAAGGGGAATTTTGAGAATGTTGGCTACGCAAAGGTTGACAAAGCCGGGATTTACAATATACTAATTATGGAGGAAAAGCAACCGATCATTGCTGTGGGCGCAGGCGGCTCTTCCAAACTTGTCTTTGATCATGGAAAACGTATCGAACGTGTGGAAAATGTCAAGGACGTTACGAATTATATCGAACGTATTGATGAAATGATCGAGCGAAAACGCAAAGGAATCAATACATGGCTGTAAAGCAGGAGGTGTATACGTTGGAGACAGCACAGAGTGAGACAGTAAAGTCAACGGATCGAATCCTGGAATTTGACCTGTCTGCTGAACTAAATCATGGAGTCGTTGTAAGTAATCTTGCGTATGCAGTAGCAGCTGAGATGGGACGGGATGAAGCATTCTGTTATCAGATGGCAATCGCAGGTATGCTTCATGATATCGGCAAGCTGAAACTTACCGGTTATATCAATGGACAGGAAAGAGACCCGCTTCTGATCGAGGAGCTGAAGTATGTGAGGATGCATTCGTCGCTGGGATATGAAGAATTGAAGGAGCAGGGATATTCGGATATCGTGCTTCAAAGTATTCTTTATCATCATGAAAATTATGATGGCAGTGGTTATCCGTCCAACCTTTCCGGAGACAGTATTCCGCTTGGTGCACGCATCTTAAGAGTCTGTGACGTCTATGCGGCACTCAGTTCGGACAGACCATATCGCAAGGCGTTTGATGTAAGTACAGTGATAGAACTGATGATCGACGAAATCAAGAATTTTGATATGGAAGTATTTCTTGCATTTCAGAGAGTGGTACATAATAATGAATAACAGGAGGATAGCATGGCATTAAAGAAAAAACCGGTTACCGGTATGAAAGACATTTTACCTAAGGAGATGGAGATCCGTAATTATGTAATGAACATGATCCGTGAAACATACGGAAAGTTCGGATTCTCTGCAATCGAGACTCCATGTGTGGAGCACATCGAAAACCTCAGCAGCAAACAGGGTGGAGAAAATGAAAAACTGATCTTCAAAATCCTGAAACGTGGTGAGAAACTGAAACTGGATACTGCAGAATGTGAAGCAGATTTGGTAGATTCCGGTCTTCGCTATGACCTGACTGTACCGCTTTCCAGATATTATTCCAACAATTCCGGACAGCTTCCGGCTCCATTTAAGGCACTCCAGATGGGTAATGTATGGAGAGCAGACCGTCCGCAGAGAGGACGTTTCCGTCAGTTTATGCAGTGCGATATCGACATTCTTGGTGAGCCTACTTATCTTGCCGAGATCGAGCTTGTTATGGCAACAACTACTCTGCTTGGCAAACTGGATTTCCACAACTTTACAATCCGTATCAATGATCGCAAGATCCTGAAAGCAATGGCTCAGTACAGTGGATTTCCGGAAGAAAGTTTTGATACAGTATTTATCATTCTGGACAAGATGGACAAAATCGGTCTGGAGGGTGTTGCCGAAGAACTTGAAAAAGAAGGCTTTAAGAAAGATAGTATTGACACCTACCTTGGTATGTTTAAAGAAATTACTTCTGACATCGAAGGTGTACGCTACTGCAGAGAAAAATTAAAAGATGTTCTGGATCCGAAAGTTGCAGAAGACCTTGAAACAATCATTACAGCAGTTGATTCTGTTAAGAATGCAGATTTCAGGATCTCTTTTGACCCGACACTGGTTCGCGGAATGTCTTATTATACAGGACCGATCTTTGAAATTGCGATGGATGAATTCGGCGGTTCCGTAGGCGGCGGCGGACGTTATGATGAGATGATCGGTAAATTTACCGGACAGAATACTTCTGCATGCGGATTTTCTATCGGATTCGAGCGAATCGTTATGCTTCTTCTCGAAAGAGGATATGAGATTCCTGAGAATGGAGCAAAGAAAGCATACCTGATTGAGAAGAATATGCCGGCAGACAAGCTTCTTCCTATCCTGAAACAGGCAGAAGAAGAGCGCAAAAACGGTGTTCAGGTTAATATTTCTATTATGAAGAAAAATAAAAAATTCCAGAAAGAACAGATGACAGCCGAAGGTTATACAGAATTTGTGGAATTTTTCAACAGATAAAAAAGGAGACAGAATCATGGCTGAAAGTATGAAAGGCCTGCACAGAACATGCCGATGTGCAGAAGTGACAAAGGAAATGGTCGGCAGTAAAGTGACCCTGATGGGTTGGGTACAGAAAGCCCGTAACAAAGGCGGAATCGTTTTTGTTGACCTTCGTGACCGTTCCGGTATCATGCAGTTGATTTTTGAAAATGGTAATATTGATGAAGCTGGTTTCGAAAAAGCAGGCAAACTCCGCAGCGAATTTGTAATTGCTGTAACCGGAACTGTAGAAAAACGTGGAGGAGCAGTTAACGAAAATCTTGCAACAGGTGCAATCGAACTTCGTGCAGAATCTTTACGTATTCTGGCTGAATCAGATGTTCCGCCGTTCCCGATCGAGGAAAACAGCAAGACAAAAGACGAGATTCGTCTGAAATATCGTTATCTGGATCTTCGAAGACCGGATTTACAGAGAAATATCATGCTGAAGAGCAAAGTTGCCCAGCTGACACGTAAATTCTTCACAGAGGAAGGTTTCCTTGAAATCGAAACACCAATGCTTGGTAAGAGTACTCCGGAAGGTGCGAGAGATTACCTTGTTCCGTCCAGAATTCATCCGGGTTCTTTCTACGGACTTCCGCAGTCTCCTCAGCTCTACAAACAGCTTCTGATGTGCTCCGGTTATGACCGTTATATCCAGATCGCACGCTGCTTCCGTGATGAGGATCTCCGTGCAGACCGTCAGCCGGAATTTACTCAGATCGATATGGAACTTTCTTTTGTAGATGTAGATGATGTTATCGATGTAAACGAAAGATTCCTTGCATATCTTTTCAAAGAAGTTCTGGATGTAGATGTAAAACTTCCGATTCAGAGAATTACATGGCAGGAGGCTATGGATCGTTTTGGTTCCGACAAACCGGATATGCGTTTCGGTATAGAACTGCATGATGTAAGCGAAGTTGTCAGAGACTGTGACTTTGTTGTGTTTAAGAGTGCATTGGAAAATGGCGGAAGTGTTCGTGGTATCAATGCAGAAGGCCAGGGTGGCATGCCTCGTAAAAAAATTGACAAGCTGGTTGAATTTGCAAAAGGTTATGGTGCAAAAGGTCTTGCTTACATTGCAATTGCAGAAGACGGTACACGCAAATCTTCCTTTGCAAAATTCATGACAGATGAAGAAATGGATGCACTTGTTGGCGCAATGGAAGGTAAGCCGGGAGACCTGCTTCTTTTTGCAGCAGATAAGAACAAAGTGGTTTATGATGTACTTGGAGCCCTCCGTGTAGAACTTGCAAAACAGATGGATCTTCTTGATAAGAATGAATATCGGTTTGTATGGGTAACAGAATTCCCGCTTCTTGAGTGGAATGAAGAAGAAAACCGTTACACAGCGATGCATCATCCGTTCACAATGCTGATGGATGAGGATATCCCGCTGATCGAAAGTGGAGATCTTGGAAAAATCCGTGCAAAAGCATATGATATTGTACTGAATGGTAATGAGATTGGCGGAGGAAGTGTCAGAATCCATCAGAACGACATTCAGGAAAAGATGTTCGAAATGTTAGGCTTCACAAGAGAAGCTGCTTACGAACAGTTCGGATTCCTTCTGAATGCATTCAAATATGGAGTTCCGCCTCACGCAGGACTGGCTTATGGCCTTGACCGTCTTGTTATGCTGATGGCAAAAGTTGACAGTATCCGTGATGTGATTGCTTTCCCGAAGGTAAAAGACGCATCCTGTCTGATGACAGAGTCACCAAGCAGAGTCAGCGAGCAGCAGCTTGAAGAACTTGGTCTTGAAGTAGAATCGGAAACAGAAGAATAAAAGAGTAAATAAAACGGCTGTCCCGAATTATGATATGTACCCAGAATCCTGGACACATATTTATATGAACTAGGCTGAACACATGGATGCTATTCTGTATTGCACAGGTGGCATCCATT